>NZ_JBVHIL010000001.1:0-1291922 GCF_055560575.1 Streptomyces sp. NPDC023157 | reverse complement strand
CGGATGTGGAAGCCCAGTAATGGGTGGAGCTGACCGGTACTAATAGGCCGAGGGCTTGTCCTCAGTTGCTCGCGTCCACTGTGTTAGTTCTGAAGTAACGAACTCGCCCCCCTGTGGGGGTGCGGCTTGAGTTCAACTTCATAGTGTTTCGGTGGTCATAGCGTTAGGGAAACGCCCGGTTACATTCCGAACCCGGAAGCTAAGCCTTTCAGCGCCGATGGTACTGCAGGGGGGACCCTGTGGGAGAGTAGGACGCCGCCGAACAATCATTGTGGGAAAGCCCCGCACCTTATGGTGCGGGGCTTTTCTGCGTTTACGGGCAGTTCCGGGCGGGGCGGCGACCCTGTCCACGTACCCCTGTGGGGCTCCCCGGCCGAGAGCCCCACAGCTGGATCAGAGGCGGCCGGCGGCCTTCAGGGCCAGATAGGCGTCCGCGAGGGCGGGGGCCAGGTTGTCCGGCGTCGCGTCCACGACGGTCACTCCGTGACGCTGAAGCTGCTCCGCGGTGCGGAGACGCTGGGACTGGGCCTGCGTGGCGGCCGCGGCCTCGTAGACGCCGTCGAGCGTGCCACGGGCGGCCGCCATGCGGGCGATGTGCGGATCGGCGACGGAGGCCACCAGCACCGTGTGGCGCTGGGTGAGCTGCGGCAGGACGGGGAGGAGGCCCTCCTCGACCGGAGCCGCCTCCAGACCCGTGAGCAGGACGATCAGCGACCGGCGGGGAGCGCGCGCGAGAGCGGTGGCCGCCAGGCCGCGGGCGTCGGTCTCGACGAGCTCGGCTTCGAGCGGCGCCAGGGCGTCGACCACGGCGGGCAGCACGTCGCTCGCCGAACGGCCCTGGACCTGGGCACGGAGCCGGCGGTCGTAGGCCAGGAGATCCACCCGGTCGCCGGCGCGGGAGGCCAGGGCGGTCAGAAGGAGCGCGGCGTCCATCGAGGCGTCGAGGCGGGGGATGTCGCCGACGCGGCCGGCCGCAGTGCGGCCGGTGTCGAGGACGACGAGGATGTGCCGGTCCCGCTCGGGCCGCCAGGTGCGGACGGCGACGGTGGTCCGGCGGGCGGTGGCCCGCCAGTCGATCGAACGGACGTCGTCCCCGGGGACGTACTCGCGGAGGCTGTCGAACTCGGTGCCCTCACCGCGCGTCAGAACACTGGTGCGGCCGTCCAGTTCACGCAGGCGGGCCAGGCGCGACGGCAGGTGCTTGCGGCTGGCGAACGGTGGCAGGACCCGGACCGTCCAGGGCACCTCGTGGTTGCCCTGGCGGGCGGCCAGGCCCAGCGGGCCGAACGAGCGGACGGTGACGCGCTCGGCGCGGTGGTCGCCGCGGCGGCTGGGGCGCAGGGTCGTGGCGAAGCGGCGGCGTTCACCGGCCGGGACCGTCAGCTGCTGCCGTGCGGGGGTCTGGGTGCTGCTCGGGGGCCAGGCGTCGCGGAGTTGGGCGCGCAGGCGGCGGCGGGACCGGTTGGTCACCGTGAGCTGGACGTCCGCGCCGTCACCTAGTCGAACGCTTGTATCACCACTTCGAGTGAACTGGAGCGTTCTCACTGGCGCGGCCAGCGCGTAGTCGCACAGAATTGCTAGCGAGAGGGGCGCGTTCACCGCGAGCATCCCTGCCCAACTGGGGGCGAGGATGCCGACGGGGAGCGATCCGAGGGCGGCGAGCAGCGCGGTTTGTCCGGTGAGGGCCATGGGGCGCCGTTCTCAGCGGGGTACGGGGACGTGGGCGAGGATCGAGTTGATGACGGAGTCGGAGGTGACTCCCTCCATCTCGGCCTCGGGCCGCAGTTGGACGCGGTGACGGAGGGTCGGCAGGGCCAGGGCCTTCACATCGTCCGGGGTGACGTAGTCCCGGCCGGTGAGCCAGGCCCAGGCGCGGGCCGTGGAGAGCAGGGCGGTGGCTCCTCGGGGGGAGACGCCGAGAGTGAGCGAGGGGGAATCACGCGTGGCGCGGCAGATATCGACGACATAGCCGGCGATCTCGGGGGAGACCGCCACCTTGGCCACGGCCTGGCGGGCGGCCTCGAGTTCGGCGGGGCCGGCGACCGGACGGACCCCGGCGGCCTTCAGGTCGCGCGGGTCGAAGCCCTCGGCGTGACGGGTCAGGACGCTGATCTCGTCCTCGCGTGAAGGCAGCGGGACCGTCAGCTTGAGCAGGAACCGGTCGAGTTGGGCCTCGGGCAGGGGATAGGTGCCCTCGTACTCGACCGGGTTCTGGGTCGCGGCGACCAGGAACGGCTCGGGCAGCGGCCGGGGTTGGCCGTCCACGGTGACCTGACGCTCCTCCATGGCCTCCAGGAGGGAGGACTGGGTCTTCGGAGGGGTGCGGTTGATCTCGTCTGCGATCAGCAGGTGGGTGAAGACCGGGCCGGGCTGGAAGGAGAACTCGGCGGTCCTGCTGTCGTAGACGAGGGAACCGGTGATGTCGGCCGGCATCAGGTCAGGGGTGAACTGGACGCGCTTCGTGTCGAGTTCGAGAGCGGAGGCGAGCGCCCGGACGAGGAGGGTCTTCGCGACGCCGGGGACGCCTTCGAGGAGGACGTGCCCCCGGCAGAGCAGGGCGACGACGAGACCGGTGACGGCGGGGTCCTGGCCGACCACGGCCTTACCGATCTCGGTGCGCAGGGCCTCCAGGGAGTCGCGTGCGCTCTCCGAGGTCGTGACGGTCTCGGGGGTCGTGACGGTCTCGGGGGTCGGGGCGCTCATGAAGTGCGTACCTCTCTTTCGAGGGCGTCGAGTTGGTCCGCCAGGCGGATGAGGGCGGCGTCGTCGGCGGGAGCCGCGCCGAAGAGAAGATCCCGGCGGTCCACGGCGGTCGCGGGGACCCGGGCGGAGAGTGCGGGAAGGAGGAGCTCGGCCGCGTGGGCGTCCTGGACGGGGACGCCGAGGAGCGGGGCGAGGCGGGTGCGGGTCGCGGTGCGCAGCACGGTGGCGGCGCGGTCGCGGGCGTCGGCCTTGCGGTAGAGGCGGGCGCGGCCCTCGGTCGCTTCGGAGGCGCGGACGGCGACGGGGAGGCGTTCGGCCACGAGGGGGCCGAGGCGGCGGGCGCGCCAGACGGCGGCGAGCAGGGCCGCGACGGCGAGCTGCAGCGTGCCCCACAGCCAGCCGGACGGGATCAGGTCGAGAAAACCGGTGCCGGTGTCCTCGGACTCGGCGTCGGCCGGGACATCGGTCAGCGAGGGGAGGTACCAGACGAGATGGGGCCGGGAGCCGAGGAGTTGCATCGCGAGGGACGCGTTGCCCTGTTGGTCGAGGCGCTTGTTGGAGAGGAGTTCGGGGGAGCCGAGCAGCACGGTGTCGGCGGTGCCCTGGCCGGGGACGCGGACCAGGGTCGGCAGGCCGTCGGCGTAGTAGCAGCTGTCGGCGGTGGTGTGGTCGGTGACGTAGCGCTCGCCGCCGAGGTCGACGCTGCCGGCGCGGGTCGCGGCGGTCAGCGTGCAGGCGGGTTCCAGGGCCGCCACCGGGGCGTCGTCGCTGGTGGTGAGGCCGGGGACCAGGGTGCCGAGGGACGGGGTGCCGGCGCCGAGCAGGACGGTGCGGGCCGCCGAGCCCTTCATCGCCCCGTACAGGGTGGACTGCTGGGCGTCGGAGAGCAGGTCCGGTGCGGTGACGAGGAGCGTGGTGTCCGCGCCGGTGGCGGCGGTGGCCCCGGCGAGGGTGGTGGTCACCTCGACGGAGACGCCCTGGGCCTTGAGGAGTTCCGCGAGGGCCCGGCTGCCGTACGGGTCGGCCGAGCGCGGGTCGAGGCGGCCGTGGTGCTCGGACGAGTGCATCGTGGCGAGGACGATGCCGCCGATCAGGATCAGGGCGCCCAGGAGGAGGGCGCCGCGTGCGCGGGCCCATATCTGGCGGGGGGTGAGCGAGGTCGAGGTGGCGCTGGTGGCCGGCCGGCTCATCGGGGGGCCTCTGTGAAGGCGGTGGCGCCGGTGGCCGGTTCGAGGGACGGCTTGGTCCGCTCCACGGCGGTGTCCAGCTGCTCGACGCGCCGGTACGCGGGCTCGTCGGCGGTGCGGCCACCGTACGTGACGTCGTCGAAGGCGCGGGCGGCGGAGCGCAGACCGTCGGCGTGCGCGGGCAGCGACCGGCCGGCCTCCGCGGCGGCCTCGTCGGCGGTGCGGCCGGGGCGCGGGTCGAGCAGGGCGCGCTCTTCGAGGGAGCGGACGATCGCCCGCATCCGCTCCTGGACGGCCTGGTTCCACTGGCCGGCGGCGGCGTGCCGGGTGGCGGCCGCGCGGTGTTCGGCGGCGGTCCGGGGGCCGTCGTCGAAGAGGGAGTCGCCGCCGGTGGAGGCGGGCGACCGGTGGGGCGTGCCGAGGCGCCACCACAGGGCGCCGATCACGGCGAGCACGACGACGACGATGGCCACGACGCCGACCACGCCCCCGGGGGTGACCCCGGAGGCCGAGTCGAAGAGGCGCCCGACCCAGTCCCAGAAGCGGTCGAGGCCGCGCTGGAGCAGGTTGGGATCGTTCTCGTGGTACATCGGTTTGGACAGTTCCCGCTCCGCCGCCTCCTGGGCGGGGATGCGGGGGATGTCCACCGGTACGTCGCCGGCCGTGCCCCCCGTGACCGTCACGCCATCAGCCCCCGTAGCCGGGCAGACCGGCGGCCCGGGCGAGCTCCAGGTCCAGGGCTTCCCGGCGGATGCGCTGGTCGACGTAGAGGAGCGCGGTCACGCCCGCGGAGATCGGGTAGGTGATCGCGTTGACGATCACTCCGCCGATGCCGGTGATGATCAGGAACGACCAGCTGTTCTCGGGCGTGGTGCCCGAGAGGAGCCCGCTGAAGCCGCCGTCGCTGGCGCCTATGGCGATGGCCGCGAAGGGGATCGTGATGATCATCGCGACGAGGAAGATCAGCAGCTGGGTGAGGATCGTGATGCCGAAGATGCGCCACCAGGAGCCCTGGACCAGCTTGGCCGAGCGCTTCAGCGACGTGAACACGCCCTGACGCTCCAGCATCAGCGCCGGGGAGGCGAGGCTGAAGCGGATCGTCAGCCAGATGACCGTCACGAAGGCGGCGACTCCGCCGAGGACGGAGAGACCCACGCCGCCCGCCCCGCCGAGGAGCATCCCCGGCAGCAGGCCGACGAACATGAGGCCGGCGCTCATCAGGGCCACCAGCAGGGTCAGCCCGAGCAGCGGCAGCAGCCGTGGCCGCGCCTCCTGCCAGGCGGTGCCGAGGGTGACGGGCCGGCCCAGGACGGCACGGCTGATCACCACGGTGAGCAGGGCGGCGCACACCAGGGTGGCGACCAGCATGATCAGGTAGGCCGGGCCCATGCCGATCAGGCTGCTCTGCATCGCGTCGGCGGACTGCTGAAGCTGCTCCGACGGGCTCGCGTCCGGGTTCACGGCCGGAGCGGCCGGCACGAGATAGCGCTGCGCGAGGATGTCGGCGACCTGGCCGATCACGGCGACCGTGACCGAGATGGTCAGCACCGTCTGCCAGTAACGGCGCATCGTCGTCACGGCGCCGTCGAGGATCTCGCCCATGGCGAGCGGGCGCAGCGGGATCACTCCCGGCTTCGCGGCCGGCGGCCGGCCCCACTGGTTGTACGGGGGCTGCTGGCCGCCCCAGCCCGGGCTGGACTGCGCCCGGGCCGGCGCGGGGGCGCCGGGGGCCGGGGCGGTCGGCGGCTGCCACTGGCCGGCGGGCGGCTGGTCCTTGGACCACTGAGGGGCGGAGCCGTTCGCGTCGCCGGGCGAGGCGGGCCGGGGAACACCGGAACCGTCCTGGCCGTCGGAGGGAGCAGATCCGGGCGAGGTCCAGCCCGGAGTGTCGTTCACGGTCGTCCACCTCGAGGAATGGTCGCGGGGCCGGATCGGCGAACCGGCTCGGTCACTGCGGCCTCCCGCCTGGCAAGGCGACGGGCCGGGAGCCATCGTGCCACGCGGGACCCGCCAACGGACGGGCGCTGTCCCGCCTGGTGCCTTCTCCTGACCCCTGGAAGGCGGGCGGCCGAGGGGCGAGATCGTTTACGAGGTGCCAGCCGGTCGGTAGCGCGATGACCGTCGTCTCCGCCCGCGTGTTCGCTGGAACCACCCGAGGCGCGATGGGTGCTCCGCGGGCGGGGCTCACACGTGGACATCGCGATCTACGAGTTCCCGGACAGCGTGACGAGCTGGAACGCGCCCGACGAGCAAGGTGCTCTCGGCGACCGGTGTCAGCTCCGGCATGAGGCGTGACGGTCGGGCCGGCGGTCTTCGAGTTCCTTGGCTCTGGGATGTGGCAGGCCCCGCAAGGTACGGTTCGGGGCGACCACGGGGGTCACGGGGCTGACATCCATGTCTGACATCGACACCCACAGACACCGGCGGTTCACGGCGGGCAAACCCGGACGTCGCCGCAGGTCGGTGAGGTATCTCACCAGCCGCCTTGAGACTGATACGGAAATGGGATGATGTCGATATGAAGGGACGCGTTCTTGTCGTCGATGACGACACCGCACTGGCCGAGATGCTCGGGATCGTGCTGCGTGGTGAGGGTTTCGAGCCGTCGTTCGTTGCGGACGGTGACAGGGCACTCGCTGCTTTTCGGGAGGCCAAGCCGGATCTCGTGCTGCTCGATCTGATGCTGCCCGGTCGGGACGGTATCGAGGTCTGCCGGTTGATCCGGGCCGAGTCCGGTGTGCCGATCGTCATGCTCACGGCCAAGAGCGACACGGTCGATGTCGTGGTGGGTCTGGAGTCCGGGGCCGACGACTACATCGTCAAGCCGTTCAAGCCGAAGGAGCTCGTCGCCCGGATCCGGGCGCGGCTGCGGAGGTCGGAGGAGCCCGCGCCGGAGCAGCTGGCCATCGGTGACCTGGTCATCGACGTGGCCGGGCATTCGGTGAAGCGGGACGGGCAGGCGATCGCGCTGACGCCGCTCGAGTTCGATCTGCTGGTGGCGCTGGCCCGTAAGCCGTGGCAGGTGTTCACCCGTGAGGTCCTGCTGGAGCAGGTCTGGGGCTACCGGCACGCGGCCGACACCCGGCTGGTGAACGTCCATGTGCAGCGGCTGCGCTCGAAGGTCGAGAAGGACCCGGAGCGCCCGGAGATCGTCGTGACCGTTCGTGGCGTCGGTTACAAGGCAGGGCCGAGCTGACATGAGCGCAGGCAGTACTGCTCCGAAGCCCGGGGATCCGGGAGTCCGTACGGGGCGGGCTGCCGGACCGGGGCGGGGGGGCTCGCGTTTCGGCCGTCTGCTCCAGGACGGTGCGCCGGGCGGGCCCGTGTTCCGGCTCGTCGCGCGCTGGGTGCGCCGGCCGCTGCTGCCCGCCGTACGGCTGTGGCGGCGCAACCTCCAGGTGAGGGTGGTCGCGGGCACCCTGCTCATGTCGATCGGCGTCGTGCTGCTGCTCGGCCTGGTCGTCATCGGCCAGGTGCGCAACGGGCTGCTCGACGCCAAGGAGAAGGCCGCCCAGAGCCAGGCCGCCGGGGGTTTCTCGGCCGCCCAGGACAAGGCGGCGACCACGCCGTCCGCGCCGGGCGGGCAGGACGGCGGCCGCGCCGGAGCGTCGGTGAACTGGCGCTCGACGCTGGTCGAGCAGCTGGCGAGCGGCGGTCAGAGCGCGTTCAACGTGGTCGCGCTGTCCCTGGAGACCGGGAACACGGCCAGCCGGGGCGCCCGCGCCTCCGGTGAGGTCGACCCGACCACCAGCATCCCCGCCGAGCTGCGGCACAACGTCGCGCAGGGCACCAGCACCTTCCAGCAGCCCGCGCGGATCCACTACACCAGCGGCAAGGCGTCCGAGCCCGGCCTGGTGATCGGCAAGCGGCTCAACGACGCCGACGGCACCCCGTACGAGCTGTACTACCTCTTCCCGCTGACCCAGGAGGAGGACTCCCTCTCCCTGGTCAAGACCACCCTGGCGACCGCCGGACTGTTCGTCGTGGTCTTGCTCGGCGCGATCGCCTGGCTGGTGGTGCGCCAGGTCGTCACCCCCGTACGGATGGCCGCGGCGGTCGCCGAGCGGCTGTCGGCCAGCGGGCTCCAGGAACGCATGAAGGTCACCGGCGAGGACGACATCGCGCGCCTCGGCGAGGCCTTCAACAAGATGGCGCAGACCATCCAGCTGAAGATCCAGCAGCTGGAGGACCTGTCGCGGATGCAGCGGCGTTTCGTCTCGGACGTCTCGCACGAGCTGCGCACCCCGCTGACGACGGTCCGGATGGCGGCCGACGTCATCCACGAGGCCCGGGTCGACTTCGACCCGATCACCGCGCGCTCCGCCGAGCTCCTCGGTGACCAGCTCGACCGGTTCGAGTCGCTGCTGTCGGACCTGCTGGAGATCAGCCGTTTCGACGCGGGCGCCGCGGCTCTGGAGGCCGAGCCGATAGACCTGCGCCAGGTCGTACGCCGGGTCATCGGCGGCGCCGAGCCGCTGGCCGAGCGCAAGGGCAGCCGGATCGTCGTGGTCGGCGACGAGCAGCCCGTGGTGGCCGAGGCGGACGCCCGCCGGGTCGAGCGGGTGCTGCGCAATCTGGTCGTGAACGCCGTAGAGCACGGCGAGGGCCGGGACGTGACCGTGAGGCTGGCCGCCGCCGGCGGGGCCGTCGCGATCGCCGTCCGCGACTACGGCATCGGGCTCAAGCCCGGCGAGGCGACCCGGGTCTTCAACCGCTTCTGGCGGGCCGACCCGTCCCGGGCGCGCACCACCGGCGGCACGGGCCTCGGCCTGTCGATCGCCGTCGAGGACGCGCGGCTGCACGGCGGCTGGCTCCAGGCCTGGGGCGAGCCCGGCGGCGGCTCACAGTTCCGGCTGACTCTGCCGCGCACGGCGGACGAGCCGCTGCGCGGTTCGCCGATCCCGCTGGAGCCGGAGGACTCGCGGCGCAACCGCGAGCAGGCGGCCGCCGCGGCCGGGGCGCGCCTGACGGCGGTGCCGGCGCAGCCCGCCGGGGAGCACCCGGCGCTGTCCGTACCGCCGCGCATGCCGGCCGCGCCGCGGGCGACGGTGGATCCGACGGCGCTGCCGGGCAGTGGCGCGCGGGTGGTTCCGCGGCCCGCGGTGGGTGGAGACGAGGAAGCGGGTGCCGGGGGCGAGACGGTGGCGTCGACGCGCGCCGAGCGGGAGGGCGGGACACGTGGGCGCTGACCTTCGAGGGACGCGGGAGGCCCTGGGGCGGGGACGGTCGGTGCGCGGGGTGCTGCTGCTGGCCTGTGGCTCGCTGCTGGTGGCCGGCTGCGCGAGCATGCCCGACAGCGGGGACGTACGGGCCGTGAAGGCGTCCAACGCGGGCGACTCGCAGGTGCGGGTGTACGCGGTCGCGCCCCGGGACAACGCCGATCCGGAGGAGATCGTCGACGGCTTCCTGGAGGCCATGACGAGTGACGACCCCGGGTTCTCGACGGCGCGGAAGTATCTGACCCGGCAGGCCGCGCGGACGTGGCGGCCGGAGGCGAGCATCACGGTGCTCACCAACGCGCCCGACCGTGACCAGGCCGACCGGATGGCCGACACGGAGAACCAGGGGCGGTCGTACCCGATCTCCGGGCGGCGGATCGCGAAGGTCGACGCCCGGCACGCGTACCGGCCGGAGGTCCCGGCCGAGTTCAACGAGTCGATCCACGTCGTGCAGCAGCCCTCGGCGGACGGCAAGGGCAAGGAGTGGCGCATCGACAGCCTGCCGTCGGGCCTGGTGCTCGGCGAGGCGGACTTCCTGCGCAACTACCGCTCCGTCAACAAGTACTACTTCGCCTCCGGGGAGAACTGGGTCGTCGCCGACCCGGTCTACATCCGCCAGCGGCAGGACCCGGTCACCCGCATGGACCCGGTGACGCAGACGGTGAAGGCGCTCCTGGAGGGCCCGACGGGGTGGCTCGGACCGGCCGTCGACTCGCGCTTCCCCTCCGGTACGGAGCTGAAGAGGGGCGTCACGACCCTCACCACCGACGACCAGTCGACGCTGAAGGTCCCGCTCAACGCCAAGGCCGACCACGTCAGCGCCCTGGTGTGCAAGGGCATGGCGGCGCAACTGCTGTTCACCCTCGGCGACCTGACGTCGGCACGGGTGGAGCAGGTGGAGCTCCAGGGCAGCGACGGCAACCGGCTCTGCGTGCTCGGCAAGGGGCAGGCCATCGAGGAGTACTCGGCGGTGCGCGACCCCGGCCGGGGCGAGAACCCGTTCTTCGTCGACGAGCACGGCCGGCTGATGATGCTGTCGGTCGCCTCGAAGCAGCTGGACAAGCCGGTCGAGGTGCCCGGGCCGTTCGGCCGGGGCACGCTGCCGCTGACGTACGTGGCGGTGGACCGCGAGGAGAACCGGGCGGCCGGGATCGTGCAGGAGGGCCGCGCGCTGCGGGTCGCGTCGATCACCTCCGACGACGAGGAGCCGGAGGTGCCGATCGTGACCAGCGCCGGGCTGCGGCGTGAGGACCGGCTGTCGGCGCCGAGCTGGGACGGCCACGGCGACCTGTGGGTCGCCGACCGCAACCGGGCGAAGCCGCGCCTGTGGATGGTGCCCGGCGGCCGGGGTGAGCCGGTCGAGGTCAGCACGCCGTGGCTGAAGGACGGCGCGCGGATCGAGTCGCTGCGGGTCTCCGCCGACGGGGTGCGGATCGCGCTGCTCGTGACCAAGGACGACCGCACGACCCTCCAGATCGGCCGGGTCGAGCGCACCCGCAGCGAGGGGCGCGAGAGCGTCTCCGTCGAGTCCCCGCAGCGCGCCGCGCCGCGCCTGGAGTCCGTCACCGCCGTGTCCTGGGCCGGCCCGAGCCGCCTGGTCGTGGTCGGCACGGAGGCCGGCGGGGTGCAGCAGGTGCGGTACGTGCAGACGGACGGGTCGACGTCGACGACCTCGGTCCTGCCGGGCCTGAACGGGGTCACGGCGGTCGCCGCGCCGCACGGCGAACAGTCGCCGGTGGTCGCCGACTCCAACAACGACGGCATCGTGCGGCTCGTGCCCGGGGCGAACTGGCAGCCCCTCGTCAAGGAGGGGCGCCACCCGGTCTATCCGGGCTGACGGAGGGTTATCCACAGGAGTGGCCGCACGGGCTCCACGGGAGGACAGTGGAGCCATGCGGGGGTGGTGGCGCGAGATCGCCGGGCTGGTGCTGCCGGTCGCCTGCGGAGGCTGCGGGAGACCCCGTACGGCACTGTGCCCGCGCTGCGAGGCCGGGCTGGCCGGCACCGGTCCCCGCAGGGTGCGCCCGTCGCCCGAGCCCCCGGGGCTGCCGGTCGTCCACGCCGCCGCGCCGTACGAGGGTGCCGTGCGCGCGCTGCTCCTCGCCCACAAGGAACGCGGGGCGCTGCCGCTCGCCGGAGCCCTGGGCGCCGCGCTCGCGGGTGCCGTGACGGCCGCCACGGGGCCCTGTGAGGCGTCCGGGGGCGGACCGCTGCTCCTGGTGCCGGTGCCGTCCTCGCGGCGCTCCGTGCGCGCGCGTGGCCACGATCCGACCCGGCGGATCGCGCTGGCCGCGGCGGCCCGGCTGCGCCGTTCGGGACGGGCCGCGCGGGTCCTGCCGGTGCTGCGGCAAGGCAGGGCGGTCGCCGACCAGGCGGGGCTCGGGGCGCGCGGGCGGTTCGCCAACCTGGCGGGGGCGTTGGAGGTCGCCCCGGCCGGTGTACGGCTCCTGGACGCGGCCGCGCGGGAGGCCGGGAGGGTGGTTCTCGTGGACGACCTGATGACCACGGGGGCGTCGCTCGCGGAGGCGGCGAGGGCACTGGGTGCCGCCCTCACCCTCGTACACCCACTGTTCATTCCTGGATTACCGGACAGCCCGAAGAGGCGAGGGACGGAAGACCTTTTCGAACAGCCGGCGGCAGCGGTAGTCGCATCCTCTCCGGCTTCGTTCGAAATAAACCGGAACTCACGGGGAACTTGCATCGTTGCAGGTGGTGAGAGGTGAGAACACCCGAATGGAGGTAAGTCCCGTCAGCGGGTGACGACACCCGTCCGAACGAGCTATGTTCGGTTGTGAGGAATGGCGAAGGTCACGCCTCACTTAATGCACGGGTGCGCCTACAGGACAGGAGTTCAGGGCGAATTAACCTCTTGTCGATGGGGTGGGGCGCTTTTCGACTGGGGAGGAGAGGGGAAGTCGCCAAGTCCGAGACCTCGGCAATCGCCGGAGTCTGGTGCAAAGGGATGCTCGACGGCCAAGGAGCCGTAGTGAGCGATCCGGGAACGGAGTTCTGCGTGGACATCGTCGTCAAGGGCCGCAAGACCGAGGTGCCCGAGCGGTTCCGTAAGCACGTGGCCGAGAAGCTGAAGCTGGAGAAGATCCAGAAGCTCGACGGCAAGGTGATCAGCCTCGACGTCGAGGTGTCCAAGGAGCACAACCCGCGGCAGGCCGACCGGTCCGACCGCGTGGAGATCACCCTCCACTCCCGAGGCCCGGTGATCCGGGCCGAGGCGGCGGCAGGCGACCCGTACGCAGCGCTCGACCTCGCCAGCGACAAGCTGGAGGCCCGACTGCGCAAGCAGCACGACAAGAGGTTCACCCGCCGTGGCAACGGCAGGCTTTCGGCGGCGGAGGTCGCCGACGTGGTGCCGGGTGTCGCGTCGCTGAACGGCAACGGACAGGTGGTGCCGGAGGAGACCGGCACCGTCCCCACCACGATGATGGGTTCGATCGAGGTCCAGGGCGAAGGACCGCTGGTGGTCCGCGAGAAGACCCACAAGGCCGCCCCCATGACGCTCGACCAGGCGCTCTACGAGATGGAGCTGGTCGGGCACGACTTCTACCTCTTCGTCGACTCCGACACGAAGCAGCCCAGTGTCGTCTACCGGCGGCACGCCTACGACTACGGCGTCATCCACCTGGAGAGCGACCCCCTCGCGGGTGAGGACCTCGGCGGTGCGGGCGGTGCGCTCGGCGGCTGATCCGGCCCGCCCGAGCCCGCTCGTCGGCCGCCCCCGCGGTCGCGGTTCCGACCCGGTGCCCCTGGAGCGCCCCCCGCGCTCCCAGGGGCACCCCTGTGCGACCGGAAGTGACGGAATGCGACCGCGTGCGACCACGCGTTCACCGCGAGGGCGCCGAGGCATGAAAGCATGGTGCGCACGCCAACCGGTGCTCCCCGAGCAGTGGTTGGAGGACCGAATGCGATGCAGTACACGACTTCAGGCCACGGCCTTCAGGGGGAGGAACGATGGCGGACAGCTTCGGGCCGGTGCACAGCGGGCGAGAGTCGGCGGGCACGGTGAACCCGGAGGGATCGGATTCGGCCATCGGCGCGTCACGCGACGAGCCGATCCGGGTTCTCGTCGTTGACGATCACGCCCTTTTCCGTCGTGGTCTGGAGATCGTCCTCGCGCAGGAGGAGGACATCCAGGTCGTCGGCGAGGCCGGTGACGGGGCGGAGGCCGTCGACAAGGCGGCCGATCTGCTGCCCGACATCGTGCTGATGGACGTGCGGATGCCCAAGCGCGGCGGGATCGAGGCCTGCACCTCCATCAAGGAGGTCGCCCCCAGCGCGAAGATCATCATGCTGACGATCAGCGACGAGGAGGCCGACCTCTACGACGCGATCAAGGCGGGTGCGACCGGCTACCTCCTCAAGGAGATCTCCACCGACGAGGTCGCCACCGCGATCCGGGCCGTCGCCGACGGCCAGTCGCAGATCAGCCCGTCGATGGCATCGAAGCTGCTCACCGAGTTCAAGTCGATGATCCAGCGCACCGACGAGCGCCGGCTGGTGCCCGCGCCCCGGCTGACCGACCGCGAGCTGGAGGTCCTCAAGCTGGTCGCGACCGGGATGAACAACCGGGACATCGCCAAGCAGTTGTTCATCTCCGAGAACACCGTGAAGAACCACGTGCGGAACATCCTGGAGAAGCTCCAGCTGCACTCCCGGATGGAGGCCGTGGTCTACGCGATGCGGGAGAAGATCCTCGAGATCCGCTGACGCACCGGCCCCCGACGCCGCCGGCGGACCCGCTGCCGACGGACCAGGCGCCGACGGACCTGCCCCCGGCGGCCCTCCTCAGCCGAGCGACTTGACGAGCTCTGCCGCGAGTTCCGGAGCGTCCACGCGCTCCACGGCCACCGCGTCGCAGCCCACCCACTCGGCCGCCTCGCGCAGCGCCCGCGCCACCGCGGGCACCGCCTTCGGGCCCTCCAGCGACACCTGCCGGGCGACCAGCGTCCGGCCCTCCCGCGCCGGGTCCACCCGGCCGACCAGCCGGCCGCCGGACAGCACCGGCATCGCGAAGTAGCCGTACACCCGCTTCGGCTTCGGCACATACGCCTCCAGGCGGTGCGTGAAGCCGAAGACGCGCTCGGTGCGGGCCCGCTCCCAGATCAGCGAGTCGAACGGCGACAGCAGCGTCGTCCGGTGCCGGCCGCGCGGCTCGCTCGCCAGCGCCGCCGGATCCGCCCAGGCCGGCTTCCCCCAGCCCGCCACCGTCACCGGGACGAGCCCCGAGTCCGCCACCACCGCGTCGAAGGCCTCGCCCTTGATCCGGTGGTAGTCGGCGATGTCCGCGCGGGTGCCGACGCCCAGCGCCTCGCCCGCCTGCCGCACCAGCCGCCGCAGGCACTCCGTGTCGTCCAGGTCGTCGTGGAGCAGCGCCTCGGGGACCGCGCGCTCGGCCAGGTCGTAGACCCGCTTCCAGCCGCGCCGCTCGGTGACCACCACCTCGCCGTACATCAGCGCCCGCTCGACGGCGATCTTCGCGTCGGACCAGTCCCACCACTCGCCCTTGTTCTTCGCCCCGCCGAGCTCGGTAGCCGTCCGCGGGCCCTCGTCCCGCAGCTGCCGGATCACGGCCTCGTACGCCCCCTGGGACAGCTCGTGGCCCCAGTGCGGGCGGTCGCGGTAGGCGCGGCGGCGGAAGGCGAAGAGCGGCCACTCCTCGATCGGCAGGATGCAGGCGGCGTGCGACCAGTACTCGAAGGCGTGGCCCTCGGTCCAGTACGCCGACTCGACCGTGGTGCGGCCGACGGCGCCCAGCCGCGCGTACGGGATGAGCTCGTGCGAGCGGGCCAGCACGGAGATGGTGTCCAGCTGGACCTGCCCCAGGTGGCGCAGCACGCCGCGCACCCCGGCCCGGCGGTCGGGGGAGCCGAGGAACCCCTGGGCCCGCAGGGCGATCCGGCGGGCGTCGTCGGCGGACAGTTCGGCGGTGGGGCGCGGGGCGGTCGTCATGAGCCGCACCCTAGAGGGCGGCACTGACAAGAACCGGGGCAGCGGTCCGGAGCCTCGGTCCCGGGCAGGACCCGGCCGCCGTCAGCCGCCGTGCGGGAGGTACGGCAGCTGCGCCGGAAGCCCCAGGTCGGAGGGGAGCAGCGAGCCGAGCCAGGCGTCGCGGACCGTGCCCTTGTTGACCAGGCCCGCCCGCTCGACGCCCTCCACGGTGAAGCCGGCCCGTTCGGCCACCGCGCGCGAGGGGGTGTTGCCGACCTCGGCGCGCCACAGCAGACGGTGACAGCCGAGCGCGGTGAAGGCCCAGTGGGCGAGGGCGCGGACGGTCTCGGTCATGTAGCCGTGGCCGCGGTGCTCCTCGGCCAGCCAGAAGCCGACCTCCATGACGCCCTCCGCGCGGGTCATCAGACTGGCCGCGGCCAGCAGCGGCCCGCCCTGGACCGGCTCTACGGCGAAGGCGTACTCCCGGTCGTTGCTCCAGCCCTCCGGCACCAGACGGGTGACGAAGAACTCGGCGTCGTGGCGGGTGTACGGCGAGGGAACCGTGGTCCAGCGCTGGATGGCGGGGTTCTGGCAGGCGGCGTGGACCGCTTCGGCGTCGTCGGGGGTGGGAATGCGCAGACGCAGTCGTTCCGTGGTCAGGGTGATGGGCTCCATGACGGAATTGTGGTGACCCGCCCGGCCCGATGCGAACACTTTTCGGTAAGGGGCGGCACCTTCCGGCGGCCTCGTGCGTTCTCTTCGCGGGAGGCCTCACGGGCGCGAGCGGGGCTTCGGCACAGCGGGCCTCCCTCCGCGAGGGCGGTCTCGCTTACGATGGCCGTTGCGGTGGGGACCACCTGCCGTGCCCGCGCCCGAGTCATGACAAGACCCAGTGCCAGGCCCGACCGGCAAGGAGACCAGCCTCAGTGTCCGTCTTCAACAAGCTCATGCGTGCAGGCGAAGGCAAGATCCTGCGCAAACTGCACCGCATCGCGGACCAGGTCAGCTCCATCGAAGAGGACTTCCAGAACCTCTCCGACGCCGAGTTGCGGGCGCTCACGGACGAGTACAAGCAGCGCTTCGCCGACGGCGAGAGCCTCGACGACCTCCTTCCGGAGGCCTTCGCCACCGTCCGCGAGGCCGCCAAGCGCGTCCTCGGCCAGCGCCACTACGACGTCCAGATCATGGGCGGCGCCGCCCTCCACCTCGGCTACGTCGCCGAGATGAAGACCGGTGAGGGCAAGACCCTCGTCGGTACCCTGCCGGCGTATCTGAACGCGCTGTCCGGCAAGGGCGTCCACCTGATCACGGTGAACGACTACCTGGCCGAGCGCGACTCCGAGATGATGGGCCGGGTGCACCGCTTCCTGGGCCTGGAGGTCGGCTGCATCCTGGCCAACATGACCCCGGCCCAGCGCCGCGAGCAGTACGCCGCCGACATCACGTACGGCACGAACAACGAGTTCGGTTTCGACTACCTGCGCGACAACATGGCGTGGTCCCAGGACGAGCTCGTCCAGCGCGGCCACAACTACGCCTGCGTCGACGAGGTCGACTCGATCCTCGTCGACGAGGCCCGTACGCCGCTGATCATCTCCGGCCCGGCCGACCAGGCCACCAAGTGGTACGGCGACTTCGCCAAGCTGGTCACCCGCCTCGCCAAGGGCGAGCCCGGCAACCCGCTGAAGGGCATCGAGGAGACCGGCGACTACGAGGTCGACGAGAAGAAGCGCACCGTCGCCATCCACGAGTCCGGCGTCGCCAAGGTCGAGGACTGGCTGGGCATCGACAACCTCTACGAGTCGGTGAACACCCCGCTCGTGGGTTACCTGAACAACGCCATCAAGGCGAAGGAACTGTTCAAGAAGGACAAGGACTACGTCGTCATCGACGGCGAAGTCATGATCGTCGACGAGCACACCGGCCGTATCCTCGCCGGCCGCCGCTACAACGAGGGCATGCACCAGGCGATCGAGGCCAAGGAGGGGGTGCAGATCAAGGACGAGAACCAGACGCTCGCCACGATCACCCTCCAGAACTTCTTCCGCCTCTACGACAAGCTCTCCGGCATGACCGGTACGGCCATGACCGAGGCGGCCGAGTTCCACCAGATCTACAAGCTGGGCGTCGTGCCGATCCCGACGAACAAGCCCATGCAGCGCAAGGACCAGCCGGACCTGATCTACCGGACCGAGGTCGCCAAGTTCGCCGCCGTCGTCGACGACATCGCGGACAAGTACGAGAAGGGCCAGCCGGTCCTCGTCGGCACCACCTCGGTCGAGAAGTCCGAGTACCTGTCGCAGCAGCTCAGCAAGCGCGGCATCCAGCACGAGGTGCTGAACGCCAAGCACCACGAGCGCGAGGCCGCGATCGTCGCGCAGGCCGGCCGCAAGGGCGCCGTCACCGTCGCCACCAACATGGCCGGCCGTGGTACCGACATCAAGCTGGGCGGCAACCCGGACGACCTCGCCGAGGCCGAGCTGCGCCAGTCCGGCCTGGACCCGGTCGAGCACGTCGAGGAGTGGGCGGCGGCCCTGCCGGGCGCCCTGGAGCGTGCCGAGAAGGCCGTGAAGGCGGAGTTCGAGGAGGTCAAGGCGCTCGGCGGGCTGTACGTCCTGGGCACCGAGCGCCACGAGTCCCGCCGTATCGACAACCAGCTCCGCGGCCGTTCCGGCCGTCAGGGCGACCCGGGCGAGTCCCGCTTCTACCTGTCGCTCGGCGACGACCTGATGCGCCTGTTCAAGGCCGCCATGGTCGAGCGCGTCATGGCGATGGCGAACGTGCCGGACGACGTGCCGATCGAGAACAAGATGGTCACCCGTGCCATCGCCTCCGCGCAGGGCCAGGTCGAGAGCCAGAACTTCGAGACGCGCAAGAACGTCCTGAAGTACGACGAGGTGCTCAACCGCCAGCGCGAGGTCATCTACGGCGAGCGCCGCCGCGTCCTGGAGGGCGAGGACCTGCAGGAGCAGGTCGGCCACTTCATGGACGACACGATCGACGACTACATCCGCCAGGAGACCGCCGACGGCTTCGCCGAGGAGTGGGACCTGGACCGCCTGTGGAACGCGTTCAAGCAGCTCTACCCGGCCAAGGTCACGGTCGAGGAGCTGGAGGAGGCGGCCGGGGACCGGGCGGGCATCACCGCCGAGTTCATCGCCGAGTCCGTCAAGGACGACATCCACGAGCAGTACAACGCCCGTGAGGCCCAGCTCGGCTCGGAAATCATGCGCGAGCTGGAGCGGCGCGTGGTCCTGTCGGTGCTCGACCGCAAGTGGCGCGAGCACCTCTACGAGATGGATTACCTGCAGGAGGGCATCGGCCTGCGCGCGATGGCCCAGAAGGACCCGCTGGTCGAGTACCAGCGCGAGGGCTTCGACATGTTCTCCGCGATGATGGAGGGCATCAAGGAGGAGTCCGTCGGCTACCTGTTCAACCTGGAGGTCCAGGTCGAGCAGCAGGTCGAGGAGCTCCCGGTGCAGGACGCGCCGTCCCTGGAGAAGAAGGACGCCGTCGCCGCCGGTGCCGGCCGCCCGGAGATCCGCGCCAAGGGCCTGGACGCCCCGCAGCGCCCGGACCGGCTGCACTTCTCCGCGCCGAAGGTCGACGGTGACGGCTCGGTCGTCGAGGGCGACTTCGCCTCCGAGGACAGCGAGGCCTCCGGTGACGGGCTGACCCGCGCGGAGCGCCGCAAGGCGCAGAAGAACACGGGCGGGCGTCGCCGCAAGAAGTAAGCGGCAGAGCAGGACGGAGGGGCCGGTCACCGGGTGCGGTGGCCGGCCCCTCCGCGTCGTCCACGGCTACGCCGGCAGGCCGTCCAGTTCCACCGCGGCGCAGCGCCAGCGGCGGTCCCGGCCGCGCTCCAGGCGGAACGCCATGGCCCGGACCCGCTCCCCGGTCGCGATCGTCGCGCAGGCCTCGACGGCGTCCGGACCCGGCGGGCGGGCCGAGCAGTGACGCAGGACGGGGCGCGGGCCGCAGGAGCGCAGCGGGGTCTCCGGGGCGAGCCGGACGAGCTGCTCGTACGCCTCGCCGACGGTGTGACCGAGCATCCAGTGCACCGGGCGCTCCCCACTGAGCACGGCGAGCAGCTTCTCGGCGAAGAGGACGTGCGGCGGCGGCATCCGGCGCGGGCCGGAGCCCGCACGGCCGCGGGGGCCGGTGCCGGCGGGTCCGGACGGTCCGGAGGGGCCCGCGCCGCCGCGGGGCGGGCGGGTGGGGCTGGGGGTGTGACTGGGGCTGGGGCTGTAGGCGTAGGTGTGCGTGGTCATCTCGGTCCCCGTTCATCGCGCTGAGTCACCGGTGCTTACCAGTCGGTAACTACTTGGGGATCTTGTACGGGGACGGCGCCCGCTCGGGCAAGGGGCGCACACCCGTGTGCGGGCGTGCGTGGAGGTTCACCTATCAGGGTGACGCGGGGGCCCCTGGGGCCTGCGGGGCCCCAGGAGGCGGCTCCCGGGGGTGACGGGGTGAGGGGTCGGGCCGGGGGCCCCGAAGGGGGACTCCGCACGTATCCTGAGGGCGTCTCCGACTACGAAAGCGGCCAGCCATGCGCGTCTACGTCCCCCTGACCCTTCCCGGTCTCGCACAGGCGCACAAGACGGGCGAGCTCGGCCCCGGGCCCCTCACCGCCTACGCCGTCACCCCCGCGCTCCGCGAGTGGTACGTCTCCGACGACATCGAGGAGCTGGAGTACGCGGCCCTCAACCGCGCCGCCGCCGCCTCGCTGCGGCTGCTCGCCGGTGACCCCGGGGCCGCGCGGCGCCGGATCGTCGTCGCCGTCGACGTCGCCGACAAGGACGCGGCCGTCGACCCCGACCGGGGGCTCGACGCGGGCGCGCTCGGCGAGGTGCGGATCGCCGGAGCCGTACGGCTCGCCAAGGCCGCGGCCGTGCACGCCGACGCCGACGACGCCCGGGCGGACGTCTCGGCCGCCGCGGACGCGCTCGGGGCGGCGGACCAGGGCGACGACGACGCCCAGTTCGTCGTGGACGGCGCCGAGGACCACGAGCTGCTCTGGTACGGGGTGCAGGAGATTCCCGGCCTGCTCGGCTGAGCCCGCGACCGGTACCGTGTGCCCCCATGGGGAAGCACGAGAAGCACGGAAAACACCTGGTCTGGGACTGGAACGGCACGCTGCTCGACGACATCGGGGCGGTGATCGGCGCGACCAACGCGGCCTTCGCCGAGCTGGGGCTCGACCAGATCACTCTGGAGCAGTACCGCGAGCTGTACACGGTGCCGGTGCCGAAGTTCTACGAGCGGCTGATGGGGCGGCTGCCCACCGATGACGAGTGGGTCGTCATGGACGGCGCCTTCCACCGGCACTACTGGCAGCGGGCCGAGAACTGCGGGCTCACCGCCGGGGCCGCGGAGCTGCTGGCGCAGCGGCAGGCGTCCGGGTTCACCCAGTCGCTGCTGTCGCTCGCGCCGCACGAGGAGCTGATACCGCTGGTGCGGCGGCACGGGATCGCGGAGCGGTTCCTGCGGGTCGACGGGCGGCCGGACCCGTCCTCCAAGGACGGCAAGTCCGGGCACATGGTGCGGCATCTCGCGGCGCTGGAGGGGGTGCCGGCGGAGCGGGTCGTCGTCATCGGGGACGCGGCGGACGACGCCGTGGCGGCGTTGCATGTGGGGGCACGGGCCGTGCTCTACACCGGCGGGTCGCACAGTCGGGCTTCGCTGGAGCGGGTGGGGGTGCCGGTGGTCGACTCGCTCGCGGAGGCGGTTGCCGTGGCGGAGGAGCTGGTCTAGGGCCTGTCCGGCGGATCATGGCCGGGGTCGCGGCGCCGCGTGGTGGGCGGTGCGGGGAGCGGGCCGGGTGCCGGCCGGTGGGGGGTTGTGCCCACCCGTTCCGCCCTGCGGAACGATTGCCCACAACCCCGGCAGCGGTGCTCCGGCGCTACGCCTTCGCCTCCCGCAGTACCTTCAGGAACTCCCGCATCCAGGTCGGGTGGTCCGGCCAGGCTCGGGAGGAGACGAGGGTGCCGTCCACTACGGCGGCCGTGTCCTGGAAGGTGGCGCCCGCGGCCTGCATGTCGAGTTCGAGGGCCGGGTACGCGGTCACCTGGCGGCCCTCCAGGCTGCCGATCGCGGCGGTCAGGAGGGGGCCATGGCAGATCTGGGCCACCGGCTTGTCCGCGTCGAAGAAGGACTTGAGGATCTTGCGCAGCTCCGGGTCGTTGCGCAGGTACTCCGGCGCCCGGCCGCCCGGGATCACCACGGCCACGTACGCCCCCGGGTCGACCTCCGAGAAGGCCAGGTCGGCGGGCCAGGTGTAGCCCGGCTTCTCGGTGTACGTGTCGTAGCCCGGCTCGAAGTCGTGGACCACGAAGCGGAGCTGCTTGCGGGCGGGGGCGGCGATGTCGACCTCGTACCCCTCCTCCAGCAGGCGCTGGTACGGGTACATGACCTCCAGCGACTCCGCCGCGTCTCCGGTCACGATCAAGATCTTCGCCACTGTGTCTCCCCAAGAGCTCTCGTCGGTACGCCCCGGGTAACCATTCGTCGCTGTCCACAGTGTCAAACTTCCCCCCCTGGTTTTGTACACATAAGGACCATGACGGGGCGGGGGGCAACAGCGATAGGCTTTTCCCGTGATCAGCGCGATACGCCGAGGGGGCAGTGCAGCCCCCGGCTTCCGCCCGGTTCGCCACGGCGACCGGGCCGATGGCGCGTTCGCCGATCCCTTCCGTCCCGGCGCGCAGGCCCCAGTGGCCGATATGCGCCCGGACATCTCTCATCGCGGCATAACGTCGACTCCGACCGGTACCACCGCGTCGTGGCGTTGTGTCCTTTCTTCCACCGACGTCACGCAATGGCGCGCGACAGGAGTCAGAGGACATGCAGACCAAGCTGGACGAAGCCAAGGCCGAGCTGCTCGATCGGGCCGCCCGGGTAGCTGAGAACAGCCCGGTCGGGGGGCGACTTCCGACAGGGCCGGAGAACGGGGAGCGTCCGGACCGTGACACCCTGCTCGACTACCTCCAGCGCTACTACCTGCACACGGCGCCGGAAGACCTGACGGACCGCGACCCCGTCGACGTCTTCGGTGCCGCACTCTCGCACTACCGCCTCGCGGAGAACCGCCCCCAGGGCACCGCGAGCGTCCGCGTCCACACGCCGACGGTGGAGGAGAACGGCTGGACCTGCAGCCACTCCGTCGTCGAGGTGGTCACCGACGACATGCCGTTCCTCGTGGACTCCGTGACCAACGAGCTGTCCCGCCAGGGGCGCGGCATCCACGTCGTCGTCCACCCGCTGGTCCTCGTCCGCCGCGACGTGGCCGGCAAGCTGATCGAGGTGCTCACCGAGCAGCCGAAGGGCGCCCTGCCGCACGACGCGCTCGTCGAGTCCTGGATCCACGTCGAGATCGACCGCGAGACCGACAAGGCCGACCTCAAGCAGATCACCGCCGACCTGCTGCGCGTCCTGTCCGACGTCCGCGAGACCGTCGAGGACTGGGAGAAGATGCGCGAGGCCGCGCTGCGCATCGCCGACTCCCTGCCCGCCGAGCCCACCCCCGCCGACCTGCGGCCCACCGAGGTCGAAGAGGCCCGCGAGCTGCTGCGCTGGCTCTCGGACGACCACTTCACCTTCCTGGGCTACCGCGAGTACGAGCTGGTCAACGGTGACGCCCTGTCCGCCGTGCCCGGCACCGGCCTCGGCATCCTGCGCGCC
Source organism: Streptomyces sp. NPDC023157 (assembly GCF_055560575.1). Lineage (NCBI taxonomy): Bacteria > Bacillati > Actinomycetota > Actinomycetes > Kitasatosporales > Streptomycetaceae > Streptomyces > Streptomyces sp. NPDC023157. Next base: position 1,269,190 of record NZ_JBVHIL010000001.1, on the reverse strand, counting down.
GACCCGCACCACAGCGACGACGACCCGCACGCCCACCCCGTCTCGCCGTCGTTCAGCCGGCTGCCCGCCGACGCCCGCGCCAAGGCGCGCGAGCACAAGCTGCTGGTCCTGACGAAGGCCAACAGCCGCTCGACCGTGCACCGCCCCTCGTACCTCGACTACGTCGGCGTGAAGAAGTTCGACGCCGACGGCAACGTCGTCGGCGAGCGGCGCTTCCTGGGCCTCTTCTCCTCGGCCGCGTACACCGAGTCCGTGCGCCGCGTGCCGGTCGTCAAGCGCAAGGTCCAGGAGGTCCTGGAGGGCGCCGGCTTCTCGCCGAGCAGCCACGACGGGCGCGACCTCCTCCAGATCCTGGAGACCTACCCGCGCGACGAGCTCTTCCAGACCCCGGCCGACGAGCTGCGCTCCATCGTCACCAGCGTCCTGTACCTGCAGGAGCGGCGCCGGCTGCGGCTCTACCTGCGCCAGGACGAGTACGGCCGCTACTACTCGGCCCTCGTCTACCTGCCGCGGGACCGCTACACCACCCGCGTCCGGCTGCGGATCATCGACATCCTGAAGGAGGAGCTGCAGGGCGCCAGCGTCGACTTCACGGCCTGGAACACCGAGTCGATCCTGTCCCGCCTGCACTTCGTCATCCGCGTCGAGCCCGGCACCGAGCTGGCCAAGCTCACCGAGGCCGACGTCGACCGCATCGAGGCCCGGCTCGCCGAGGCCGCCCGCTCCTGGGCCGACGGCTTCGGCGAGGCGCTCAACGCCGAGCTGGGCGAGGAGCGCGCCGCCGAGCTGCTCCGCCGCTACGGCAACGCCTTCCCCGAGGGCTACAAGGCCGACCACTCGCCGCGCGCCGCCGTGGCCGACCTGGTCCACCTGGAGGCCCTGGCCGACAGCGACAAGGACTTCGCGCTCTCCCTGTACGAGCCCGTCGCCTCCGGCGTCGGCGAGCGCCGCTTCAAGATCTACAAGACCGGCGACCCGATCTCCCTCTCCGCCGTCCTGCCGGTCCTCAACCGGCTCGGCGTCGAGGTGACCGACGAGCGTCCGTACGAGCTGCGCTGCGACGACCGCTCGCACGCCTGGATCTACGACTTCGGTCTGCGGATGCCCACGCCCACCGGCAACGGCGGCGACTACATCGGCGAGGACGCCCGCGAGCGCTTCCAGGAGGCCTTCGCGGCCACCTGGACCGGCGAGGCCGAGAACGACAACTTCAACTCGCTCGTCCTGTCCGCCGGGCTCAACTGGCGCGAGGCGATGGTGCTGCGCGCCTACGCGAAGTACCTGCGCCAGGCTGGTTCGACCTTCAGCCAGGACTACATGGAGGACACCCTCCGCAACAACGTCCACACCACCCGGCTGCTGGTCAACCTCTTCGAGGCCCGGATGGCCCCGGAGCGCCAGCGCGCCGGCACCGAGCTGATCGACGGCCTCCTGGAGGAGCTGGACGGCGCCCTGGACCAGGTCGCCTCCCTCGACGAGGACCGCATCCTGCGTTCCTTCCTCACCGTCATCAAGGCCACCCTGCGGACCAACTTCTTCCAGAAGAACGCCGAGGGCCGGCCGCACTCCTACGTGTCGATGAAGTTCGACCCGCAGGCCATCCCCGACCTGCCGGCGCCCCGCCCGGCCTTCGAGATCTGGGTGTACTCGCCGCGGGTCGAGGGCGTCCACCTGCGCTTCGGCAAGGTCGCCCGAGGCGGCCTGCGCTGGTCCGACCGGCGTGAGGACTTCCGTACCGAGATCCTCGGCCTGGTCAAGGCGCAGATGGTGAAGAACACCGTCATCGTGCCGGTCGGCGCCAAGGGCGGCTTCGTCGCCAAGCAGCTCCCGGACCCGTCCGTGGACCGGGACGCCTGGCTGGCCGAGGGCATCGCCTCGTACAAGACCTTCATCTCGGCGCTGCTCGACATCACCGACAACCTGGTCGCCGGCGAGGTCGTGCCCCCGGTCGACGTGGTCCGCCACGACGAGGACGACACCTACCTGGTCGTCGCCGCCGACAAGGGCACCGCGACCTTCTCCGACATCGCCAACGGTGTCGCCGAGTCGTACGGCTTCTGGCTGGGCGACGCCTTCGCCTCCGGCGGTTCGGCCGGCTACGACCACAAGGGCATGGGCATCACCGCCCGCGGTGCCTGGGAGTCGGTCAAGCGCCACTTCCGCGAGCTGGGCCACGACACCCAGACCGAGGACTTCACCGTCGTCGGCGTCGGCGACATGTCCGGCGACGTCTTCGGCAACGGCATGCTGCTCTCCGAGCACATCCGCCTCGTCGCGGCCTTCGACCACCGGCACATCTTCATCGACCCGAACCCGGACGCGGCCACCTCGTACGCCGAGCGCCGCCGCCTCTTCGAGCTGCCCCGCTCGTCCTGGGCCGACTACGACACCTCGCTGCTCTCCACCGGCGGCGGCATCCACCCCCGTACCGCCAAGTCGATCCCGGTCAACGGGCACGTCCGGGCCGCCCTCGGCATCGAGGACAAGGTCACCAAGATGACCCCGGCCGAGCTGATGAAGGCCGTCCTGCACGCGCCGGTCGACCTGCTGTGGAACGGCGGCATCGGCACGTACGTGAAGTCCTCGGCCGAGACCAACGCCGAGGTCGGCGACAAGGCCAACGACCCCATCCGCGTCGACGGCCAGGACGTCCGCGCCCAGGTCATCGGCGAGGGCGGCAACCTCGGCGCGACCCAGCTGGGCCGCATCGAGTTCGCCCGCTCCGGCGGCCCCGAGGGCACCGGCGGCAAGGTGAACACCGACGCCATCGACAACAGCGCCGGCGTCGACACCTCCGACCACGAGGTCAACATCAAGATCCTGCTCAACGGTCTGGTCACCGAAGGCGACATGACCGTCAAGCAGCGCAACAAGATCCTCGCCGAGATGACCGACGAGGTCGGCGCGCTCGTCCTGCGCAACAACTACGCGCAGAACACCGCCCTGGCCAACGCGGTCGCCCAGTCGCCGTCCCTGCTCCACGCCCACCAGCGCTTCATGCGCCGCCTGGGCCGGGACGGGGCGCTCGACCGCTCGCTGGAGTTCCTGCCCAACGACCGGCAGATCCGCGAGCTGCTCAACGGCGGCCGCGGGCTCAGCCAGCCGGAGCTCGCCGTCCTCCTCGCGTACACCAAGATCACGGTGGCCGACGAGCTGATCGGTACGGGGCTGCCGGACGACCCGTACCTGCGCGGACTGCTCCACGCGTACTTCCCGACGCTGCTGCGTGAGAAGTTCACCGAGGCCGTCGACAACCACGCGCTGCGCCGCGAGATCATCACGACGGTCCTGGTCAACGACACCGTCAACACCGGCGGCTCGACCTTCCTGCACCGCCTCCGCGAGGAGTCCGGCGCGTCGATCGAGGAGATCGTCCGGGCGCAGACCGCGGCCCGCGTGATCTTCCGCCTGAGCGAGGTCTGGGACGCCGTCGAGGCGCTCGACAACAAGGTGCCCGCCGAGTTCCAGACCCGGATGCGCCTGCACTCGCGCCGCCTGGTCGAGCGCGGCACGCGCTGGCTGCTCAACAACCGGCCGCAGCCGCTCCAGATCGGCGAGACCATCGAGTTCTTCTCCGACCGGGTCGAGCAGGTCTGGGACAAGCTGCCCCAGCTGCTGCGCGGCGCGGACCTGGAGTGGTACCAGTCGATCCTGGCCGAGCTGACCGAGGTCGGCGTCCCGGAGGAGCTGGCGCTGCGCGTGGCCGGGTTCTCCTCCGCCTTCCCGACGCTCGACATCGTCGCGATCGCGGACCGCACGGCCAAGGACCCGCTGGCGGTCGCCGAGGTCTACTACGACCTGGCCGACCGGCTGCGGATCACCGACCTGATGGACCGCATCATCGAGCTGCCGCGCAGCGACCGCTGGCAGTCGATGGCCCGCGCCTCCATCCGCGAGGACCTGTTCGCCGCGCACGCCGGCCTCACGGCGGACGTCCTGGCGGCCGGGAACGGCGCCGCCACGCCCGAGCAGCGGTTCAAGGCCTGGGAGGACGACAACGCGGCGATCCTGGGCCGGGCGCGCACCACCCTGGAGGAGATCCAGGGCTCGGAGGGCTTCGACCTGGCGAACCTCTCGGTCGCGATGCGGACGATGCGCACGCTGCTGCGGACGCACAGCTAGTCCGCGGGAAACAGCACGAGGAAGGGGCGCCCCCACCGGTACGGACCGGTGGGGGCGCCCCTTCCTCGTGTCCCGTCCCTCAGGCCGGGACGGTGACCGAGCCGGTCCACAGGCGCCGGGCCGCCAGGGCCGCCGCCGCGAGCAGCAGGCCGTTGCGGAGCACCATCACGGCGATCCCCGACCAGGTGCCGGCGGCGACGTCCGCGTACAGCACGGGGTACGCGAGGGAGCTCAGCGCGGCGGCGGGGAGCAGCAGCAGGGCGACCGGGCGCATCACCGTGCGCCGGGAGGTCAGGCAGACGGCGGCCAGGCCGAGCAGCCAGATCATGTACTGGGGGCTGATCACCCGGCTGGTGACGGTGAAGAGCAGCACGGCGGCGAAGGCGGCGTCGAGCGGGGTGGCCGCGGTCCAGGCGCGGGCGCGCATCCGCCACAGCAGCAGCCAGCCGAAGGCGGCGACGGTCAGCAGCAGCGCCACGTGCCCGACGGTGGAGACGTAGGGCCCGACGTACTCGTAGGCGCCGTAGCGGAACTGGACGGAGCCCGGCCAGAGCCCGGTCGCCCGCGCCAGGGCGAGGCCGGTGCCGCCCAGGGACTCGATCTGGACGCCCCGGTCGCCCTGCTGGCGCAGGAAGCCCAGCGCGTCGGAGAAGAGCAGCGTCAGGGTGATCAGGAGGGTCGCGGCGGTGACGGCGGCGGCGGTCCAGGCCTCGCGGGTGGTGCGGCCGCGCGGGGTGCCGATCAGGGTGAGCGCGGGCCAGACCTTGACCAGGGCGCCGAGCCCGGCGAGCGCCCCGCCGATCCGGTGGGCGGCGGGGGAGCGGCCCGCGAGGGCGAGCAGGGCGAGCACGGCGAGGGCGGTGGTCTGCACGTCGTAGCGGGCGAGCGGGATGTGCAGGAGCAGGGGGAGGCCGAGGACCCAGTACCAGGCGCCGTGGGTGAGGCGGGCGCTGTCGGCGCGGGCCAGGGCCACGGTGACGGCGGCGTCGGCGAGGAGGGTGAGCAGGACGAAGCCCTGGAAGTAGCTCAGCCAGGGCAGGATCCCCGGCGACATGATGACCAGGCCCGCGCCCGGCGGGTACTGCCAGGTGACGTCGCCGGGCGGGAAGGTGCCCTGGGCGAGCAGGCCGTACCAGTGCCGGTAGAGGATGTGCACCTCGCTGGCGACGCCGCCGATGCCGAGGTTGTCGCGGTGCAGCAGGTAGAGCATTCCGGCGCGGGTGAGCAGCCAGAGCGCGGCGAGGGCGAGGCGGGGGCCGAGGCCGACGGTCACGAAGGTCGCGGACGTGAAGGTCTCCGACTCGAAGGGGGAGCGGGTGAGGGCGGGCGGCGCGGACTCCGTGCGGGCCGTGCCGGGCGCACCGGGCTGGGGCGGCGGGTCGGTCGTCATCCCTCCGTACTTTAGCCAGGTTTGTCCTAGTTCTTCCCTGTCTTGGCGTCCGTACTGGTGAACTCCTCGTACGCCGCCACGACCTCGTCCGCCGGCCCGTCCCTCCGCAGCGTTCCCGCCTCCAGCCACAGGGCCCGGTCGCAGGTCTCGGTGATGGTGGAGTTCGAGTGGCTGACCAGGAAGACGGTGCCGGCCTCGGCGCGCAGTTCGTCGATCCGGCGTTGGCTGCGGCGGCGGAAGCGCGCGTCGCCGGTGGCGAGGGCCTCGTCGATGAGCAGCACGTCGTGGCTGCGCGCGGCGGCGATGGAGAAGCGGAGCCGGGCGCCCATGCCGGAGGAGTACGTGCGCATCGGCAGCGAGACGAAATCGCCCCGGTCGTTGATCCCGGAGAACTCGACGATGGCGGCGTAGCGCTCGCCGATCTCCTTGCGGCTCATGCCCATCGCGAGTCCGCCGAGGATCACGTTCCGCTCGCCCGTCAGGTCGCCCATCAGGGCCGCGTTGACCCCGAGGAGCGCGGGGTGGCCACGGGTGTAGATCCGGCCCTCGCTGGTCGGCAGCAGGCCCGCGACCGCCTTCAGGAGGGTCGACTTGCCCGAGCCGTTCGAACCGATCAGGCCGATCGCCTCGCCCCGGTACGCGGCGAAGCTGACGCCCTTCACGGCGTGGACGGTGTGCGGCGTGCGCCCGGCGCCGCCGCGCTCGGTGTACGTGACGTGGACGCCGTCCGCGATGACGGTGGGCTCGCGGTCGGCGGGTGCCGCTCCGGCGCTCGCGCGGTCGGGGGCGGCTCCGGCGCATTCGTGGGCTGCTCCGGCGCGGTCGGGGGCGGCTCCGATGTGTTCGCGGGCTGCTCCGGTGTGTTCAGCCACGGCCATAGGTCTCCTCCGCCTTCCAGAAGTAGACGAACCCGCCGGCGAAGGCGAGCAGCGCCCAGCCGGTCGCCACCGCCCAGACGTGCGGCGGGAGCTGGGCGCCCGTGAAGCTCTCGACCAGCGCGAAGCGCATCAGGTCGATGTACACGGCCGCCGGATTGCACTGCAGGGCCAGCACCACCAGGTGCGGGAAGCGTCCGTTGCCCGCCAGGTGCTGGATCGACCACATGACCCCGGAGGCGTACATCCAGGTGCGCAGCACGAACGGCATCAGCTGCGCGATGTCCGGGGTGCGGGAGGCGAGCCGGGCCATCGCCAGGGCGAGCCCGGTGCTGAAGAGCGTCTGGAGCAGCAGGGCGGGGACCGCCAGGAGCCAGGCGGCGCGGGGGAACTCGCCGAAGCAGAGCAGGATCACGACCAGCGCGCCCAGCGAGAAGGCCAGCTGCTGGAGCTGCTGGAGCGCGAGCGCGATGGGCAGGCTGGCGCGCGGGAAGTGCAGGGCGCGGACCAGGCCGAGGTTGCCGCTGACGGCCCGGGTGCCGGTCATGATCGTCTGCGAGGTGAAGGTCCACGCGAAGACGCCCGTGATCAGGAACGGGACGTAGTCGGGGATGCCCCGCTGGACGTCCATGAGGACGCCGAAGATCGCGTAGTAGACGGCCGCGTTGAGCAGCGGGTTCATCACCTGCCAGACCTGGCCGAGCCGGGCCTGGCTGTACTGCGCGGTCAGCTTGGCCGTCGCGAACGCGGTGATGAAGTGCCGCCGGGCCCAGAGCTGCCGGGTGTACGCGGGGAGCGAGGGGCGGGCCCCGCTCACGGTCAGGCCGTGGCGCGCGGCGAGGGCGCGGAGCTCCTCGGAGGTGAGGGGCGCGGGAGGCGCGGGGGGCGCCTCGGCCGGGCCGGCCGGGTGGGCCGGCGGTGCCGGGGGTTCGTCGAGGGTGTGGGTCGTCACGGGGATCGCCTTCGCTCTCGGCTTCGATGGAACGGGTCCGTATCGTCGCTACGGGGAGGGTAGGGCGCTTCGACGTCGGAACGCAACCGTGTCGTCGTGACGTTTACGTCCAGGTAATCGCTGGCTAAAATCCTGGGCATGACGACACCTTCCGGAACCCCTCGCCGCACCCCCGCGGGAGCCGCCGTGCTCCGGGAGGACGTCACCGAGGCCATCCGCGCCGCCGTCTTCGAGGAGCTGGCCACCGTCGGCTTCGCCCGGATGTCCATCGAGGGCATCGCCCGCCGCGCCGGGGTCGGCAAGACCGCCGTCTACCGCCGCTGGAAGTCCAAGCTCTCCCTGGTCCTCGACCTCGTCGGCGCCGTCGCCGTCCAAGGCCTGCCCGCACCCTCCACCGGCTCGCTCCACGGGGACGTGCGGGCCCTCCTGGAGGTCGCCTCGCACGCCCTGCGCCACCCCGTGGCCTCGCAGGTCATCCCGGACCTGCTGGTCGAGTCGGTGCGGAACCCCGAGATCGCCGAGGCCATCAAGGCGGCCCTCCTCGACAGCCAGCAGGGCGTCGTCGCCCAGGTCGTCCGCGAGGCCGTCGCCCGCGGCGAACTGCCCGAGGGCGCCGACCCGGACCGGGCCCTGGACCTGGTCGTCGGCCCGCTGTACTGGCGGCTCGTGGTGGTCCGCACCGCGACGCCGAAGGGCTACCTCGACGACCTCGCCCGGGCGGCGGTGGCGGCGCTGCGGGCGTAGCGCACGGCGCGTACGGGGGCGTAGCCCACAGCGCGTACGGGGGCCGGGCGGGCACGGGGCCGGGCCGGGGGCCCTACTTCACCGCCCCCGCCATCACCCCCGACACGAACTGCCGCTGGAAGGCGAAGAAGACCAGCAGCGGGATCACCATCGACACGAACGCGCCCGGCGCCAGCACGTCGACGTTGTTGCCGAACTGGCGTACCTGCTGCTGGAGCGCGACCGTGATCGGCGGCGACTGCGCGTCCGCGAAGATCAGCGCCACCAGCATGTCGTTCCACACCCACAGGAACTGGAAGATGCCCAGCGAGGCGACCGCGGGCCCGCCCAGCGGCAGCACCACCCGGGTGAACAGGCGGATCTCGCCGGCCCCGTCGAGCCGGGCCGCCTCCAGGAGCTCGCGCGGGATCTCCGCGAAGAAGTTCCGCAGCAGGAAGATCGCGAACGGCAGCCCGAAGGCCGTGTGGAACAGCACCACGCCCAGGGTCGTCTCGAAGATCCCGACCGTGCCGAACAGCTTCGACACCGGCACCAGGGCCACCTGCACGGGCACCACGAGCAGCCCCACGACCACCAGGAACCACCAGTCCCGGCCGGGGAAGTCCAGCCAGGCGAAGGCGTACCCGGCGAGCGCGCCGATCACGATGACCAGGAGCGTCGCCGGGACGGTGATCAGGACCGTGGAGACGAGCGAGTCGGTGATCGTCTCGTTGGCGAGGAGCTGCCGGTAGTTCTCTGTGGTCAGCTGCGCGGGCGTGGCGAAGACCTGCCACCAGCCGCCCGAGGCGATGTCGGACGGGGAGCGCAGCGAGGAGAAGAGCAGCCCCACAGTCGGCATCAGCCAGAACAGCGCGACAAGCACGAGGAAGACCCGCACGGTGCCACCGGCGGCACGGGCGGCGATCCGGGACCCCAGGGGGCGGGCCGGGCGGCGGCTCATCGGCGGGTCTCCCTTCGCGTACGGCGCATCCGGCGGATGTTGAGCGCCATCACCGGCAGCACCAGGAGCAGCAGCAGGACGGCGATGGCGGAACCCACCCCGAGGTCGGCGTCCGTCCCGAACGACGAGCGGTACAGCTGGAGCGCGAGCACGTTGGCGTCGTCCTGCGCCGAACCCGGCGCGATGATGAAGACCAGGTCGAAGACCTTGAGCACGTTGATCATCAGGGTCACCAGGACGACCGCGAGGACCGGCGCGAGCAGCGGGACCGTGATCCGCCGGAACACCTGCCACTCGTTCGCCCCGTCGACCCGGGCCGCTTCGAGGAGTTCGCGCGGCAGCCCCGCGAGCCCGGCGGCGATCAGCACCATCGCGAAGCCGGCCCACATCCACACGTAACTGCCGATGATCGCGGGCGTCACCAGCGACGGACCGAGCCACTCCACCCCGTCGTACTGCTCGCGGAAGTTGCTCGCGGGGAGCCGCAGGACGGCCCCGTCGGCGGCCGGCGGCAGGGTGAACGTGCCGTCGGCGGCGGCCGTGGCGCGCGCGACGACGCTCCCGTCCTTCACCGCCTCGATCCGCAGCCCCTTGAGCCCCAGCTCCTTCGGGTCGACGACGTTGGGCTTCCCGCCGCCGCCCCGGGTGAAGTCCAGCCAGGCGGTGCCGGAGATCCCCTCGGCGGCCGGTGCGGGGGTACGGGCCGGGCGGGCGCCCTCGGGCATCCGCGCCGGCGCGACGCCGATCAGCGGCAGCCGGGCGAGCTCCCCGGTACGGACCGGGGACGTGGTGACGTACGCCCCGCCGCCCGCGTCCTTCAGCGGGTGCACCGGCAGCGGGCGGGCCCGCGGGAAGCCCGAGGCCTCGGCGAAGGTGTCGTGCACGCCCACCCAGACCGCGTTGGCGACCCCGCGGTCCGGGTCCTGCTCGTACACCAGCCGGAAGATGATCCCGGCGGCGAGCATCGAGATGGCCATCGGCATGAAGACGACCAGCTTGAACGCCGTTCCCCAGCGCACCCGTTCGGTGAGCACCGCGAAGACCAGGCCGAGCGCCGTCGCCACCGTGGGCGCGACCACCACCCAGATCAGGTTGTTGCGGACGGCGGTGCGGATCGACTCGTCCGTGAACAGGGTGACGTAGTTGTCCAGGCCCGCGAACGAGTCGCCCGCCCTGTCGAAGAAGGAGCGCTGGACCGAGTAGCCGATCGGGTAGACGACCAGCGCGCCGAGCAGGACGAGGGCGGGCAGCAGGAAGGCGGCGGCGGTGAGGCCGGCGCGGGGCCCGCGCCGGGCGCCCGTACGGGTACGGGGCCGGGCGCGGTCAGCGGCGTTCGGACGGGTCTGCGTTCCTCCGCTGCTCATCGGTCAGCCCCGGTACGCCTTGGCGGCCTCGGCCTCCAGTCGGGCCTGGGTCCCGGCGACGTCCTTCGGGTTCTTCAGGAAGTCCTGGAGCGCCTTCCACTCGCCCTTGCCGGGCGTCCCGCCGAACGACTGCGGCATCTGGTCCGACATGTCGAAGCGGAAGGCGTCGCCCGCCCCGATCAGCGCCGCCGCGATCTCCCGCTGCACGTCGTTGGGGTACGCGGCCTTGTCGAGGCCCTTGTTGGGGGAGAGGAAGCCGCCCTCGGCCGCCCAGATCCGGGCCGCTTCGGGCGAGGCGAGGAAGGTCAGCAGGGCCTGCGCCCCCTTGCCGTCCTTGAGCGCCACCGCCGCGTCGCCGCCGGTCACCACCGGCGCCGTGCCGCCGTCGCCGACGGCCGGGAACGGGAACACCTTCGCGTCCGTCCCGACCTTGGCGCCGGTCTGCGCGATGTTGACCGCCGAGAAGTCGCCCTCGAAGACCATCGCGGCCTTCGCCCGGTCGCCGCCGGTGAAGGTCTGCGTCACCGAGACGGGGAACTCCGTCTGCAGTGCCCCGTTCGTGCCGCCCGCGAGCAGCGCCGGCTTGCCGAACAGCTCGGCGAGCGTCGTCAGCGCGCGGCCGACCGACGGATCCGTCCACTTGAGGGTGTGCTTCGCCAGCTGGTCGTACTTCTCGGGACCCGCCTGGGAGAGATAGACGTTCTCGAACCAGTCGGTCAGCGTCCAGCCGTCCGCGCCGCCCACGGAGACCGGCGTGACACCCGAGGCCGAGATCGTCTCGGCGGTGGCGAGCAGCTCCTTCCACGTCTTCGGCTCGCTCGCGCCCGCGTTGTCGAACACGGCGGTGTTGTACCAGACCAGGGACTTGTTGGCGGCCTTGAAGTACACCCCGTACGGGGTGCCGTCGACCGCCCCCAGGTCCTGCCAGCCCTTCGAGTAGTTCTTCGCCAGCTGGGCCCTGGCCTCCGGGCCGAGCGGCTTGAGCCACTTCTGCGTGGCGGCCTGCCGGATCGCGCCGACCTGCGGCAGCATCGCCACGTCCGGCGGCGAACCGCCGGCGATCTTCGTGCCGAGGAAGTTCACGATCGGGTCCTGCGCGGGCACGAAGGTGACGGTCGCGCCCGTGCGCTTCTCGAACTCCTTCAGGACCTTGACGAAGTTCTCCTGCTCGGGGCCCGTCCAGACGGCCGCGACCTCGATCTTCTCGCCCTTCAAGGACGGTAACGAGAGCCCGCCGCCGCTCGCGCTGGGCGCGGGCGCGCCCGGCTCCTTGTCGCCGCCCCCGCCACAGGCGGTGGCCGTCAGGACGGCCACCGCCGCCACCGCGACGATCCGAAGAGTTCTGCTGCCCCGCATCCGAGCCCCGCCTCTCCCGCGCTTCCTGGTCCCGTGGGCTCAGGTCTACGCCGGGCGCCCCGGGCCCGCAATACCGCCTTCCGGGTCGAGCGGGGGATCGTGATGGGCTCGTGACGTGCCGTCAGGCGTGCGTGGGCGACGTCAGCGGCGGTACGGGAGTGGCCTCGACGGACCGCGCGGCCCGGTCCAGGGCGCTCGCGAGCAGGGCCAGATCCGTCGGGCCGTTGCCCAGCTCGCGGACCGGTCGGCGGGTCGGCGGATCGCCCATCCGCTCCCACTCCAGCGGGACCACCGTCGGACGCAGCGTCGCCGTGCGCGGGATGCGCCCCGTGACCCGGCCCGTCTGGAAAGGAGTCACCCGCCCATCCGGGTGCCCGAGGCGCCCCCGGCCCGGCTGCGGCTCGTCGGGACCGGCCGTCACCGGCGGCGGATCGAGCACGATCCGCAGCCGCGCGCCGTGCGCCAGCTCCGTGTCCACCGTCCGGTCCGGCCGCGCCGACGCGGCGATCAGGTGCACCCCGAGCCGCGCCCCGTTGCGCGCGACGGCCTCCAGGGCCCGCACCACCGACCCGGCCGCCGGCCGCCCCGGCGCGCCCAGCGCGGGCGCGACCAGCGCGTCGAAGTCGTCCACGAGCACGACGAGCCGCGGCAACGAACCCGCACCCTCGGCGGCCGGCTGCGGCACCTGCACCGGCGCCCCGCCGCCGTCACCGCGCGGGGTACGCCCGCTGGGCAGATACGTGAGGTCGTCGGCGCCCGCCCGATGGGCGCGGGCACTCGGACGCTCCCCCAGGTCCCCCGCCCCGGACCGGGACAGCCGCCCGCTCGGCGAGTCGCCGAGCAGATCGGAGCCGGGGGGCGGGGTGTGGGGGCCGCCCGGGTAGGACGTGCGGCTGCCGGAACGGTCGGCCAGGTCGCCGGTCCCGGTAGCGGGACGGGGCAGGCGGGCGCTGGGGGTGTCGCCGAGGTCGCCGCCGCTCGTGCGGAGGGTGCGGCTGCTCGGGCGGTCGCCGAGGAGGTCCGAGCCGGGGGGCGGAGTGTGTGGGCTGTTGCCCGGGTACGGGGTGCGGCTGTTGGTGCGGTCGCCGGGGTTGCCCGTCCCGGGGCGGGGCAGGCGGCTGCTGGGGGTGTCGCCGAGGTCGCCGCCGTTGGCGCGGAGGGTGCGGCTGCTCGGGCGGTCGCCGAGGAGGTCGGAACCGGGGGGTGGAGTGTGGTGGCCGGTGCCCGGGTACGGGGTGCGGCTGTTGGTCCGGTCGCCCGGGAGGTCGGAGCCGGGGGGCGGGGTGTGCTGGCCGGTGCTCGGGTACGGGGTGCGGCTGCTGGTGCGGTCGCCCAGAAGGTCCGAGCCGGGGGGCGGAGTGTGTGGGCCGCTGCCCGGGTACGGCGTCCTGCTGCCGGTGCGGTCGCCGGGGTTGCCCGTCCCCGGGCGGGGCAGGCGGGTGCTCGGGGTGTCGCCCAGGTCGCCGCCGCTCGTGCGCAGGGTGCGGCCGCTCGGGCGGTCGGGCAGGTCCGCCGCGCCCGCGCGGGCGTCGGGGATGCGGGCGGTGGCGCGGGCCGTCGGGGAGACGGACTCGGCGGGGCTCGCGGCGCGCTGGCCGATCAGCCGGCCGGAACGGCGGTCCGCGAAGTGGGTGTCGCCCAGCAGCTGCGCGCGGCGCTTCAGCTCGCCGCCCAGCGCCTGCGCGAACTCCCGCATCCGCACCGGGTCGGAGGCGACCAGATGCTCCGTCACGTGCGGCAGCTCCGTACAGGCCGCGAGTCCCTCGCCGCGCTCCCCGCCCGCGCCGTCGACCAGGAGCAGCCCCAGCCGGTCGGGGCGCCCACCCGCCGCCAGGGAGGCGGCGATGGCCCGCAGCAGCTCCGTGCGGCCACTGCCCGCCGGGCCCTCGATCAGCAGGTGCGGGCCCTCCGCCGTGAGGTCCACGGCCACCGGCCCGCGCGGGCCCGCGCCCAGCACCGCCGTACCGTCCGCGGCCGAGGCCCAGCGCGCCATCAGCGACGCCGGGGTGGCCCGGGCCAGACCCAGCTCGTCCAGGAGCCGCGCCGAGGGCGGCAGGACGGCGGACCGCCCCTGGCCCGCGCCCGAGCCCGTCTCCGTACGCAAAGGGGCCAGCGCCCGCCCGAACCGCTCGGCCCACGCCACGGACACCGCGTCCACCACGCCGACCGTGCCGTGCCCCGCCACCCGGCCGCCGGCCGTCCGCAGCAGCCGCAGCGCCGTGGCCACGTCGCCGCTGAGCAGCGCCGCCGCCCCGCACTCGCGGAAGGCGAAGGAACTGGCGCACGCCTCCTCGTACGTCGCCGCCACCGGGGAGGCGGGCGAGGCGGAGGGCGCCTCGGCGAGGCAGAGCAGATGGATGCCGGAGGCCGCGCCCGCCGCGGCGAGCCGCGCCGCCGTCTCGCGCAGCGCGGCGGAGCCGGGGTCGCCGTCCACGATGACGACCGTCGCCGGCCCCTCGTGGTGCGCGGCGGCCTCGGAGACCGTCGCCCGGTCCGCGCTGGGCCAGCCCGCGCCGAGCGGGCCGTCGTCCAGGCGCCGGGTGAGCTCCGTCAGCCGCGCCTGCGCCTGCTCCCGGTCGTACGCCAGGAGCAGCCGGCAGTCCTGGCCGTGCCCGGGCCGTACGTGCGGGAGCCAGCCGAGCCAGCCCCAGGCCCGGCGCCGCTCCTCCAGGGAGCGGTTCCGGTCGGCGCTGATCAGCACGATCTCCAGGTCGCCGGGGGAGTGCAGGGCGGCCAGCTGCGCGACGACCGAGCGGGCCAGACCCGCGAGCCGCGCGCCGGGACCGGCGAGCCCCAGCGAACCGGCCTCCCGCAGGCCGACGGTGACCGGCACCCCGGACAGCTCGGCGCGGTCCGTCGTGCCGAGCCGGACCACCAAGGCCTCGGGGTGGTCGAGATCCCGCTCCCACAGGCGCCGGCCGGGGCCGAGCGCGGTGAGCAGGACGGCGGCGGGGTCGGGCCAGCTGTCGGGCGAGGGGGCGGGGCCCGCGGCGGCGGTACCGGGCAGGCTGCCGGGTCTGGTCTCGGCGAAGGCCGGCACCGGAACCACGCCGTACTCGCCGGTCTCGCCGGTCCGCGCGTCGTCCTTGCCGCCCGCGAGCCGCCGGGCCCAGGCCCCGAGCCCGCGCTTGCGGGCCGGGGTCTGACGGGTCCGGCTGTGCGCCTCGATGCCGGGCTCGCCCTCGGAGCCGGTGGGCTCCTGCGCGCGCGTGTGGCCGTCGCCTGAGGCATCGCCGCCGAGGCCGGTGCCGATGCCCCGGGAGCCGCCGTAGGTGGCGCCTTCGGAGACCGTGCCCGGGCCGTGGGGCGGCGCGTAGGCGCTGGGGCGCGTCCCCTGACCCGTGTCGCCGGGTGCGTCCGTGGCGTCGGGGCCGGGGGCTCCGGCGCGGCGCACGCGCAGGTGGCCCTCGCCGTCCGGGGCGGTCGGGAGGGTGTCGTCGGGGGGTGAGTCGGAGGTGGTGGAGGGCCGGGCGGAGGCTCGGGTGCCGGAGCGGTCGGTGCTCCGGGAGCCGCCCGCGCCGCCCGTACCGTCGGACCGGTTCGTACGGCCGGACCCGCTCGTGTTCGTACCGTCGGACCGGCCCGTACCGCTCCCCCCGCCCCCGCCGGTCAGGCGCAACGCGGACTCGCCGACGCGCAGCACGGCGCCCGGCGGGAAGCGGACGGGCTGGGGGCCGACCGGGGCGCCGTCGAGGGTCGTCCCGTTCGTGGAGCCCTGGTCCGTGACCGTGACGCGGCCGTCGGGGCCGACCGTCACCGTGCAGTGGGCCCGCGAGACGTCCGGGTCGTCGAGCGGCACGTCCGCGTCGACGGAACGGCCGATTCTGATCGCTCCGCCGTGCAGCAGATGCACGCCGCCGGCGTCCGGTCCGGCCACCACGTGCAGGCGGGCCGGGGCGCCCTCGGCTATCCCCTCGTCGGGGCCGGGGACCTGGAGGGAGAGCACCGCCCCGTCGACCAGCGGCGGCTCGCCGAGCACGCAGCGCCGGGTGTCCAGCCGCTCCCCGCCCGCGTAGAGCACGGTCGTGCCGGAGGAGGAGGTGTCGGGGCCCGAGACGGCCGCGGCGAGGGAGGAGGCCACGGCGGCCAGCTCCGTCCCCGCGGGGGCGGTGACGAGCACGTCGCAGGTGCGCCCCGCGCCGTGGCCGGCGTGCGGCGCGAGGACGGTCAGCCGGATCTGCATCGCCGTCAGCGGTCCCTTCTGCGCGGCGCGCCCGGAGGGGGGAACCGCCCGCTGACTCCCCCCACCCGGCACGGACGCGTCGTCCGGTTCAGGTCGGCACGGTGCGAGGGCTCCCGACCCTCGACACGACGTGCTGTACGCATCCTCGCACCTGCCGCTGACAACCCGCCCACGGGTCGTCCAGAAGTGATCTTGTTCGATCACACGGCGACGCGAAAACGCCTGGTTGCGTATGTCTCGCGTCGCTTCCGGCAACCTCCGCCGCGTACCGGGCGTCTCCCTTCCGGAAGGGCCGGACCCGGTTCCCTCACGGGCCGGACCCGGCGACATCCCCCGGCCGGCCCCTTCGGACCCACCGGAATACGCCCTCCCGTGCACGGTCGATGACCCGTTCGGCGGCACTAAAGTGGGTCGGACACCCGGACGGGTCACAGAACACACAGGAACCCCGGGGATCCTCCTCAGACCCACCCGGGGCGTCCCGGGACCACGATCAGCAGGGAGCGCGTGACGTGCGGCCTATCGGCAGCAAGTACCTGCTCGAGGAGCCGCTCGGCCGCGGCGCCACGGGCACCGTCTGGCGAGCCCGCCAGACGGAGGCGGCCGGCGCCGACGCCGCCGTGCAGGGCCGGCCCGGCGAGGCCGTGGCGATCAAGGTCCTCAAGGAGGAGCTCTCCAACGACCCGGACATCGTGATGCGCTTCCTGCGCGAGCGGTCCGTGCTGCTCCGGCTGACCCACCCCAACATCGTGCGCACCCGCGACCTCGTCGTGGAGGGCGACCTCCTCGCCCTGGTCATGGACCTCGTCGACGGCCCCGACCTGCACCGCTACATCCGCGAGAACGGCCCGCTCACCCCGGTCGCCGCCGCGCTGCTGACCGCGCAGGTCGCCGACGCGCTCGCCGCGAGCCACGCCGCCGGCGTCGTCCACCGCGACCTCAAGCCCGCGAACGTGCTGCTCGACGAGCGGGACGGCGCCATGTTCCCGATGCTGACCGACTTCGGCATCGCGCGGCTCGCCGACTCCCCGGGCCTGACCCGCACCCACGAGTTCGTCGGCACGCCCGCGTACGTCGCCCCGGAGTCCGCCGAGGGCCGCCCGCAGACCTCCGCCGTCGACGTCTACGGCGCCGGCATCCTGCTGTACGAGCTGGTCACCGGGCGCCCGCCGTTCGCCGGCGGCACGGCCCTGGAGGTCCTGCACCGGCACCTGAGCGAGGAGCCGCGCCGCCCCTCGACCGTGCCCGGTCCGCTGTGGACCGTGATCGAGCGCTGCCTGAGCAAGAACCCGGACGGGCGCCCCAGCGCCGAGAACCTGGCCCGCGGCCTGCGCACCGTCGCCGCCGGCATCGGCGTGCACGCCACCCCCGCCCAGATCGAGGCCGCGGACGGCGTGGGCGCCCTGCTCGCCCCCGACCCGGCCCCGGCGCCCGTCCCGGAGACCCCGGGCACGGACCCGGCCGGCGCCACCCAGGTGCTGCCGAGCGGCGCCGCGCAGTACGACCCGGCGGCGCCGACCGGCGTGATGCCGACCGGCGGCCCGGCCGGCGCGGCGGACCCGACGGCGGTCCTCCCGGCGACCGGCGCGGCCGACCCGACCGCCGTGCTGCCCCCCGTACCGTCGCAGCCGCCGCAGACCCCGCCGCAGAGCGACGGCCCGCACCCGTGGGAGAGCCAGCTGCGGGCGGTCCGCGACCGCAACGAGCAGACGCAGATGCAGTACCTGGACCCGAGCGAGGACCCGCTGCGGCGCCGCCCGCAGCGCCGGCAGCCGCCGTACCCGGGGCAGGGCCCGCAGGGGCAGCAGCAGGGCCAGCACCCGGGCCAGCCGCCGCAGTACCAGCAGCGGCCCCCGCAGCATCAGCAGAACCAGCCGCCGCAGCAGTACCAGCAGCCGCAGCGCCCGCCACAGCATCAGCAGCCGCAGCAGTACCAGCAGCAGCCCCAGCCGTACGCGCCCCAGCCGCCCCAGCGGCGGGGGGCACCTCCCGGGCCGCAGGGCCCAGGGGGACAGTACGCGCCGCAGCCGCCGCAGCAGCAGTACGCGCCGCCGCAGCCGCCCCCGCAGTCCGCGCCGCCCGCCCCGGCGCCGCGCGAGCCGCGCCCGCCGCGTCAGCGTGGCGCCAACCCGATGCGGATCCCCGGCCTCGGCTGCCTCAAGGGCTGCCTGTTCACGATCGTGCTGTTCGTCGTCGCGGGCTGGCTCGTCTGGGAGCTGACCCCGCTCCAGGACTGGGTCGCCCAGGGCAAGGGCTACTGGCAGGCGATCGGCGACGGCATCAGCTCGATCTCCGACTGGGTCTCGTCGATCGGCGAATCCACCGGCGGCAGCGGTACTACCGGCGGTACGGGCCAGTAGGCACGGGCCGCACCACGGGGGCGGCCGACCCCGTTCGGGCACCCATGCTGTCTCTTTGTCGACTTCCGAGGGGTGATTTCCCCTCGGAAGTGCCGGTGGGCGCCCTCGGCCGCGTAACTTTGACGCGAACCGCAGCCGCTGAGGGAGCAGTCTTGGCACGGAATATCGGCAGCCGCTACACGGCCCACCAGATCCTCGGGCGGGGCAGCGCGGGCACGGTGTGGCTCGGCGAGGGACCCGAGGGGCCCGTCGCCATCAAGCTGCTGCGCGAGGACCTCGCCTCCGACCAGGAGCTCGTCGGCCGCTTCGTCCAGGAGCGCACCGCCCTGCTCGGACTCGACCACCCGCACGTCGTCTCCGTCCGCGACCTCGTCGTCGACGGCAACGACCTGGCGCTGGTCATGGACCTCATCCGCGGCACCGACCTGCGCACCCGCCTCGACCGGGAACGCCGGCTCGCCCCCGAGGCCGCCGTCGCGATCATCGCCGACGTCGCCGACGGCCTGGCCGCCGCCCACAAGGCCGGGGTCGTCCACCGGGACGTCAAGCCCGAGAACATCCTGCTCGACATGGAGGGCCCGCTCGGCCCCGGCGGCGCCCACCCCGCCCTCCTCACCGACTTCGGCGTCGCCAAGCTGATCGACACCCCCGGCCGCACCAAGGCCACCCGGATCATCGGCACCCCCGACTACCTCGCCCCCGAGATCGTCGAAGGCCTGCCGCCGCGCGCCGCCGTCGACATCTACGCCCTCGCGACCGTCCTGTACGAGCTGCTCGCCGGCTTCACGCCCTTCGGCGGCGGCCACCCCGGCGCCGTACTGCGCCGCCACGTCACCGAGACCGTCGTCCCGCTGCCCGGCATCCCCGAGGAGCTGTGGCAGCTGATCGTCCAGTGCCTCGCGAAGGCGCCCGCCTCCCGGCTGCGCGCCTCGGAGCTGGGCACCCGGCTGCGGGACGTGCTGCCGCTGCTCAAGGGCATCCCGCCGCTCGACGTGGACGAGCCCGACGCGGACCCGGCGGCGGAACCCGCGTACGAGGAGGACCCGTTCCCGACCGGTACGGGCGAGCCCGCCCCGCGCCGGGCCGCCGTCCCCCTCGTCCCCGGCGCCTCGACCGACTCCAACCGGGACACCCACACCTCCATGCGGGTCCCCGGCCCCGACGAGCTCTCCGGCGGCCCGCTGGGCACCGCCCGCGCCCCCCGCTCGGCGAGCGCCAGACGGCCCGGATCGGCCCGGCACAAGGCCGAGACGGTCCGCAAACGCCGGATCACGCTCACCGTCGCCGCGGTCGTCCTGGCGGCCGCGCTGGGGGCGGGCGGCTACCTGGCGGCGTCCGGGGACGCCGAGGCCCCGCCGCAGGACTCGAAGCAGTCCTCGCAGCCGTAGGCGGCCACAGGTCCGGCTCCGGGCCGGGAGCCGTTACGCTGGACGCGTGGCAGTCGTCGATGTATCCGAAGAGCTGAAGTCCCTCTCCTCGACCATGGGGTCGATCGAGGCCGTTCTGGACCTCGATAAGTTGAGGGCAGACATCGCCGTGCTCGAAGAGCAGGCCGCGGCCCCGTCCCTCTGGGACGACCCGGAGGCGGCGCAGAAGATCACCAGCAAGCTGTCGCACCTCCAGGCCGAGGTGCGCAAGGCCGAGACGCTGCGTGGCCGCATCGACGACCTCGGGGTGCTCTTCGAGCTCGCCGAGGAGATGGACGACCCGGACACCCGGGCCGAGGCCGAGACCGAGCTGACGGCCGTCCGCAAGGCGCTCGACGAGATGGAGGTCCGCACCCTCCTCTCCGGCGAGTACGACGAGCGCGAGGCGCTGGTCAACATCCGCGCCGAGGCCGGCGGCGTCGACGCCTCCGACTTCGCCGAGCGCCTCCAGCGCATGTACCTGCGCTGGGCCGAGCGGCACGGCTACTCGACGGAGATCTACGAGACCTCGTACGCGGAAGAGGCCGGCATCAAGTCGACCACCTTCGTGGTCAAGGCCCCCTACGCCTACGGCACCCTCTCCGTCGAGCAGGGCACCCACCGCCTGGTCCGCATCTCGCCCTTCGACAACCAGGGCCGCCGCCAGACCTCCTTCGCGGGCGTCGAGATCCTCCCGGTCGTCGAGTCCTCCGACCACGTCGAGATCGACGACTCGGACCTCCGCGTCGACGTCTACCGCGCCTCCGGCCCCGGAGGCCAGGGCGTCAACACGACCGACTCGGCGGTGCGCATCACCCACCTCCCGACCGGCATCGTGGTCTCCTGCCAGAACGAGCGCTCCCAGATCCAGAACAAGGCGAGCGCCATGAACGTCCTCCAGGCCAAGCTGCTGGAGCGCCAGCGCCAGGAGGAGCGCGCCAGGATGGACGCCCTCAAGGACAGCGGCAGCTCCTGGGGCAACCAGATGCGCTCCTACGTCCTCCACCCGTACCAGATGGTCAAGGACCTCCGCACGGAGTTCGAGGTCGGCAACCCGCAGTCCGTCCTGGACGGCGAGATCGACGGCTTCCTGGAGGCGGGCATCCGCTGGCGCAAGCAGCAGGAGCAGGCGAGCTAGTCGCCTTTTCTTCTTCACCACGGAGGGCCCCACTCGTGACCGAGCGGGGCCCTCCGCGCTGTGCCTGCGCGATCAGTCCAGACCGGGCACCGCACTCGGCGCGAGCGTCACCAGGTCGAACGCGTCGGCCCTGGCCTGAAGGCCAGCGGGCGAGAGGTTGACGTGGTCGCCCGAGTCGTACGCCGCGTCCGCGGCCGAGCTGATGACCCACGGCTGTGGGTCACGGGTGCTGGTGGCATCCGGGACGGCCAGCGCGGCCGCGGTGTCGACGTGGTCGACGTACGGTGCCGTGACGTCCCGCTGCTCGGAGATCCAGGCGTTGACGTTGACCCCGTTCAGGTCGTTGGCGTCCGTGCACCGGCTATAGCGGTAACAAGGCGTCATCGTGGTGAACACCGTCTTGATCCCCCAGGCGTAGAGCTCGTCGCGCAGCAGTCCGAGGGAGGCGTTCACCGTGGTGTCGTCCGTGCCCGAGACGATGTCCTGGACGCCCATGGAGACGACCGCCGTGCGCACGCCCGCCGTCGACAGGACATCGCGGTCGAGCCGGGTGAGGAGCGCTGGACTGCCGTCGTTGACGGTGATCCGGTTCCCGCGGATGGCCGCGCTGTGCATGCCCCAGGCCGGCAGCTTCGACTGGGGGTTCGCCCGCAGTCGGGTGGCCAGCCGGTGCATGAACGTGGGTGTGTTCATCACGGGTGTCGATCCCGTCCAGCCCGGGTCGACGATGTCGTCGCCGAGCACGGAGATGCCCGGCTGCGCGGTGTCACTGGCCACGTCGAGTCCGGAGAGCACGTTGGTGCAGTAGCACCGGAAGTTGCCCGTGGCGTTGAAGGTGTCGCCGGCGGAGTCCAGTGTGTGGTCACCGGAGCCGACCGGGGCCATGTACTGGAAGTCCCACGGGGAGTGGCTGTGCTGCACGAGGTACTGCGTGGAGTTCGCCAGGTGGTAGCTGACCAGCAGGTTGCGCCCGGCCGTCACGGGGAAGGCCAGTGGATCGCTGTAGACCTCGCCACCGGCCGGGATCGTGACGCTCTTGCCGCCGCCGAAGGTGAACTCCAGGGGCGGGCCGGTCGCGATGGCCGTGCCCCCGGATCTGGTGGCCACGGTGGCGCGCCCGATGTCGAGCGGCGTGGTGCCGTAGCTGTTGGAGAGACGGATACGGAGGGTGGGACCGCTGATCTGCGGAACCACAGCTACGCGGAAGGTCTGGTTCGAGTACGTCGTGCCCGAGAGGTAGTTGAACGCGCCCAGGCTCGGCGCGCTCCAGCCGGCGGTCCATGACGCCGTGAGCGGCGCTTTCTCCGTGTCGCGCACCGTCATGCCGAAGACGTGCAGCGCGGGGACGTTGGCGCCCACCTTGTCGGCGACGTCGGGCAGTGTCACCGAGGTGATCTCCTTGCCCGGCTTCAGCGGGACGGCGAACGCGTAGAGCCGCGACGGGATGTCCGCCTGGCCGCTCGTACCGTTCCGGTGCGGGAGGGAAACGGCGGACAGCCAGTAGTCGCCGCTGGAGCCCCAGTCCGGCGAGGCCAGGTAGTACGGGGAGCTGGTGCCGTCCGCGTAGTTGACGGTGCCACTGGCCGGTGAGCAGTCCGTCGGCGTGCCGGTCTTGTAGTCGCAGTCGGTCGCCGTCGTGCCCTCGCCGTCGGGGATGGCGGGAAGTGAGTGGTCGGCGGGGTTGCGGCCGTAGGCGACGTCGGCCTTGGTGCCGGTGACCAGGAAGACCAGTGCGCGTCCCTGCGCGCCGTTCATGAGGATCGTCTGGTTGGCGGCCAGGACGTTGTCCCGCCCCGAGCCGAAGGCGGGCAGGGTGAACGTGGCGCCGTTCACCGTGACGTTCCCGCCGCCCTTCCAGCCGGCGTCCGCCAGGTCCTGCTTGGAGATGCTGTACCCGGCGCCGTCGGCGTCCGCGGAGGCCGGCGCCGTGTCGTCGGAGACCGCGGTGTTGTTGAAGGCCGAGGCGAGGTTCGGGTATGTCGTGGGAGCGTGTCCGACCGCTGTGAACTCGTATCCGTACATCTCCGAGGCGTTGTTGGCCGCGTCCATCGCGTAGACCCAGAAGATGTGCGTGCCGGGGGTGGTCGGCGTGATCGACTTCGACCCGGCGTTGTTCGTGGCGGTCACGACCTGAGCGGCGGGCGGATTGCTGGTGGGAGGCCTCTGGTCGAGGCCCCAGACGAACTTGGAGGCGTTGTTGTTCGTGCTTCCCGGGTCGACCTTGAAGGTGAAGGTCCCGGCCGTACCGGCAGCCGCGCCGGGCTGGTGCTCGGGGTAGACGCCGTTGAGGGACGCGACCAGCGGGCGGGCAGGTGCGCGCCGGTCGACGGTGAAGTGGCAGACGGAGGCGTTGGCGCGGCTGTCCTTGCCGTCCGTGGCCGTGGCCTGCCAGGCGACCGTCGTGCCGTCGGCGAGGCCGTTGATGAACGTGGACGGCACCTGGACCGGTGCCTTGCTGCCGCTGGACACGTTGGCGCTGGTCAGCGAAAGCTTGTTCGGGGTCCCGTCGTCGATCCAGTACGAGTAGGTGCCGGCGAGCGTGTCCCTGTCGCCGTCGCTCAGTGCCGAGGTGAGGATCGGCGGGGTGGTAGAGACCGTCTTGCCGATGAGCGGGTACGGGGCGGTCGTGTCGCAGCCGTAGGCCGACGTGCCGATGTTCACCGACAGGGCGCTGGGCGCGTCGGGGACGTGGTTGTACGTGATGCTCATCGACGGGTTCGGCGCGAAGCGCTTGAACTTGTTCTTGTCGCCCTCGTCCGAGTTGAGCAGGGCGAAGGTCCAGCTAGCCGACCTGGCCGCCGCCACCTTGGCGATGGTGGACGTCACGTCGAAGCCGCCGGAGGGCTGGCTCGTGCACGCGGGGCCGTAGGCGCGGGTGGCCAGCTTGGCGACCAGGCCGGGGCGGGTGCTCCAACTCGTGCTCGCGCTGATGGCGTTGGAGGAGTACAGGTGGATGTCCGAGGAAAGGCTGCAACTCGCCGAGTACGTCTCGGTGGTGTTCACCGTGGCGCTGACGATGTGGGTGCTCCACACTGCGGACGGGATGCCCAGCTGGAAGTAGCTGCGCTCGCGGCCGACGCAGCCCGACCAGCCGTTGTAGCCGACGCCCGGGTTACCGTATGCCGTGGAGTCGTAGTTCTTCGCCGTCGCGCAGCCTTCCTGCACATGGACGAAGTGCTGCTTGGCGCCGGTCTGGTAGTGCGGACTCCATGAGGGGTCGATGAACACCGGGAACCGGGTGGCCGGGTCCTTCAGCATCCGTGCGTCGGGGGTGAGGGTCACCGCCGAGCCGTTCACGACGCTGCGCACGGGGGCGCTGCGCGCACCGCGGCCGGGGCCACGGCTGTCCGACGGGGCGTCCGGTGAGCTCGACACCGACGCGCCCGCGGAGGGCACGGCCTTGCCGGAGGGGCCGGCCGTGGCCGAGGAGTCCCACATCCGGGGAGCGGGGGCGCTGAAGAGCACCTGGCCGGCGGGGCTGGTGGCCTGGAGGTTGCCCTGGCCGTCGTCGTCAACGCGGACCCCGCTGGTACGGGTGGTCATCGCCAGGGACGCCAGCTCGGGGTTGGCGGCGGCCTCGGGTGTCTTGACGACGAGGACCTGAGTGAAGCCGCCGCGGGTGTCGGCGGTCAGCGTCAGGTCCACATCGGTCAGCACGTCGGGGTAGGTGATCGTGGAGCCCGAGACGGCCGGTTCGGGGAGGGACTTGGGCCACTTCAGCTGCAGCGTGGCCTTGCCGTTTCGCATGGTGACCAGGGGGCTGTCGCCGCCGCCGGAGAAGGAGAGGGGCGCCACCACCGCGGCCGCCCGGAACGTGCCGTCGGCGGCACGGTGGAGCGTGCTGTCCACCGGGATCCAGGCGCCGTTCCTGCGGACGCGCTGCGGCATGACACTGCTGGTCCAGGTGACCGTGCCGCCCGTGTGCGCGGTGACGAGGTCGGTCTCGCTCGTGAGCGCGTCCACCTGGACGGCCCGCCCGGTCCTCAGCGCTTCGCGCTGTGCGGCATCGAGAGCCTTTTCCTGAGAGGCCGTCAGGCCAGATTCCGCTACTTCCCGCATCGTGCCGAGTCGACCAGGTGGCGATTTATGCGGAATCGGTGCGGGTGTTCCCGCGCCCGGGGATATGGCGGAATTTCCTGTTCCGGAGCTTGTGGATGGATCGGCCATTGCCATACTCGGAACCGCTGCGGCCATGAGCGAAATGCAGGTCACGGCGGCCAGTCGGCGTCTGAACCGATTGCGCCCGCGTCTGGGATCGTGCATGCGAACCCCCCTGATGTCTGGTTGCAAAGATGATCGCGCGGGACGCTGCCACAAGCAGGCGGGTACGGCAAGGATTTTCCTTTGGGTGGCCGATTTAATTCGGTTGACACCTCTAATTACTTGCCGAGCGGGCGCGCTTTCCGATTTCTTTACCTTCGGCTTGTCAGGTGTGAGCCCATGGGAAGGACTTGCCCTGCTAGTTTCGCCCGCGCTGTCTCGGTCGAACTGTGGGGGGTCGCGAATGGTACGGCGAATATCGGGTTGGGCGGTTTTCCTGAGACGTGGAAGGGCGACGGCCACTGCCGCCTCGGTGGCTCTCGCGACCGCGTTCACCCTGGTGGCGACGCTCGCGGATCCTTCGTTCACCGCCTTCGCCGCCGACAAGCCGCAGAACTACGCGGTGACCCCCGAGAAGGCCCGGCCGGTTCCCGTGACACAGGTCGAGGGACGCCCGGTCGCCCTCCCCAAGTCACCGCAGTGGGACCCGAGGAAGGCCCGCGTGGCCTGGCCCGCCGAGGCCACGGCCGAGGCATCCCTCGCCCCGGCCGGTGCGGGCCGGCGAGCCGCTGCCGTCCGCGCCGGCGCACTGCCCGTCTGGGTGGCTCCCGCGACAGCCGGGGCCAAGGATCCGGTCAGTCGCGTCAAGGTCCGCACCGCCGACCGCCGGCTCGCCGCCAAGGCGGGCATCGCCGGCCTCATCACCTCCGTCGCCCGCACCGACGGGGGTACCGGCGGGCGCGTACGCCTGACCGTCGGCTACCGGTCGTTCGCCGAGGCATACGGCGGTGACTGGGCCTCGCGGCTGCGCCTCGTGCAGCTGCCGTCGTGCGCCCTCACCACGCCGCAGCTCGCGGAGTGCCGCACGCAGACACCCGTGTCGTCGGTCAACGACGCCAAGGCGGGAACGGTCGCCGGAGACGTGCCGCTCGCGAAGGGCTCGTCCACCGCCACCGTCTTCGCCCTGCTCGGCCAGGCCACGGGCGGCGGCGGTTCGTACGCGGCCACCTCTCTCTCGCCTTCCGGCCAGTGGTCCGCCGGCGGCTCCACGGGGTCGTTCTCCTACACGTACCCGATCGGTCTGCCGGACGTACCCGGCAGCTTCAAGCCCGCCGTGGCCCTGAGCTACAACTCCCAGGGAGTGGACGGTCGCACGTCCTCCACCAACGCCCAGGCCTCCTGGATCGGTGACGGCTGGGACTACGCGCCCGGGTTCATCGAGCGCTCCTTCCGCTCCTGCGCCGACGACGCCGCGGGAGGCACGCCGAAGACCTCCGACCAGTGCTGGAACGGCGCGGCGCAGACGCTCACGCTCTCCCTCAACGGCGCCTCGAACACGCTCGTGTACGACGATGCCGCGAAGATCTGGCACCAGCAGAGCGACAGCCGCGAGAAGATCACCGTCAGGACCGACACGGTCAACGGCGACAACGACAACGAGTACTGGGTCGTCACCACCGCGGACGGCACCGACTACTACTTCGGCCGCAACCGGCTGCCCGGCTGGGCCACCGGGAATCCCACCACCAACTCGGTGTGGACCACCCCAGTCTTCGGCAACGACGCGAACGAGCCCTGCCACCAGTCCACCTTCGCCGCGTCGTCCTGCGCGCAGGCGTACCGCTGGAACCTCGACTACGCCGTCGACGACCACGGCAACGCGGTGAGCTTCTGGTACACACCCGAGACGGGTTACTACGGCAAGAACAACGCCACCACCCCCACCGCGTACACCCGTGGCGGTCAGCTGGCGAAGATCCAGTACGGCCAGCTCGATAACAAGGTCTACGACGCGGCGTCACCCGCGGCCGGCCAGGTGTTCTTCGACTCGGCCGAGCGGTGCCTGCCGGTGCCGAACGTCTTCGACTGCGCCGCTGCCAAACTCACCACCTCGCCGACGCGCTGGCCGGACGTACCCGCCGACCAGAACTGCGCGTCCACCGGCACGTGCAACAACCACGGGCCGTCGTACTGGACCACCAAGCGCCTCACGGGGATCCGCGCCCAGGTCCTGGTCGGCGCCGCCTACCAGAACGTGGATTCCTGGGCCCTGACCCACACCTTCCCTCCCACCGGCGACACGACGACCCCGTCGCTGTGGCTGAGCTCCATCACTCGTACGGGCCAGGTCGGGGGCTCCCTGTCACTGCCTGAGGTGACCTTCGAAGGGCAGGGCTTCGCCAACCGGGTCGACGGCCTCGACGGCTACCAGCCCATCACCCGCCAGCGCATGACCAAGGTCGTCAGCGAGTCGGGCGGCGTGACCACCGTCAACTACCTAACGGCTCAATGCCACCGCGCCGGAACGGTCGTGATGCCGCCGGGACCGGACAACAACACCCTGCGGTGCTATCCGTCGTACTGGACGCCGCCGGGCCAGACCTCTCCGCAGCTCGACTGGTTCAACAAGTTCGTCGTCAACACCGTGACCCAGCAGGACCCGTTCGGCGGCGGTCTGCCCGTCCAGACCTCGTACACGTACAACGGTGGTGCGGCCTGGCACTTCAACGACGACTCGCTCTCCGAGCCCAAGTACCGCACCTGGAACCAGTGGCGCGGTTACGGGCAGGTCGACGTGTCGATGGGCACGGCACCCGACCGGCTCACCCTGTCGCGGTCCGCGTACTTCCGAGGGATGAAGGGCGAGAAGCTCGGCTCCGGCACCTGGCCCGCCACGCTCACCAGCAGCACGGGCGGAGTGGCCGCCGACGACGAGGACGCGTTCGCCGGCCAGGTCTTCGAGACGCTCAGCTACAACGGAGCGGGCGGGGCGCGGCTCGCGAGCACCGTCACCAAGCCGGCGCTGGGCAAGGTGACCGCCACTCATGCACGTACCGCCGTAGGCCTGGACCCGCTCGTCGCCCGCCAGGCCCTCGATAACGAGTCCACCCGCACCACGACCACCAAGGCCGACGGCACCGACCGAGTCACCGAATCCGTCACGCACTACGACGCGGACGGCCTGCCCACCGCGGTCGACGACAAGGGCGACCTGTCCACGACGGCCGACGACAGGTGCAGCACCACCTGGTACGCCAAGGACGCCGCCGGCAACAGCCTCCCCCTGCCGCGGCGCATCCAGACCCTGTCGGTCAACTGCGATGCCACCGCGAAGTACCCGCAGGACCTGATCAGCAACGACCTGACCTTCTACGACGGCAAGACGGACAACCTGGCCCCGCCGACCTTGGGCGAGGTGACCATGGTGCAGAAGGCCGACTCCGTCGACGCGGCGGGAACGACGCACCCTGTCGCGACCTTCAAGGCGACCTACGACAGCTACGGCCGCCAGATCACCGAGACCGACGCCCGGGGCTACAACACCACGACCGCTTATACGGCCGCAACGGCGACCGCCCCGGCCACGATCAAGGTCACTCAGCCCAAGGTGACCGGACAGCTGGCCGGGTTCTCCACCACCTCGACGCTCGACGTGCGGAGCCTGGTCACCAAGGTGACGGACGCGGCCGGATACTCCACCACGACCGCCTACGACCCGCTCGGCCGCCTCACCGCGGTGTGGAAGCCCGGCTTCCCCACCAGCAACGGCGCGAACACCAAGTTCGCGTACAACCTGTCGCGCACTGGCGTGTCCACGGTCACCACCCAGACGCTCAACGACGACACGAGCTACCGCACCTCCATCAGCCTCTATGACGCGCTCCTGCGCGCCCGCGAGACGCAGACCGAGACGGTCGACGGCGGCCGGGTGATCACCGAGACCGTCTACGACACGCACGGCTGGCCGGTGAAGACCGCCGGTCCCTACTACGCGACCGGTCTTCCGTCCGGCATCCTCGAGTCCGCCCCCGACAACCAGGTCCCCACCCAGACCGGAACCGTCTACGACGGCGCGGGCCGCGTCACGGACGCCATCTCGTACACCCGCGCCACGGAGACCTGGCGCACGAAGTACGCGTACCCGGGCTCGGACCGCACTGACGTCACGCCGCCGGCCGGCTCCACGCCGACCACCACGTACGTCGACGCGCGGGGCGAGACCACCAAGCTGCAGCGCTACCACGGTCCGACGCCGACGGGCACCTTCAACGAGGTCACCTACACCTACGATTCGGCGGGCCGGCAGACCGGCCAGAACGACAAGCAGGGCCACGACTGGTCCAGTACGTACGATCTGCTCGGCCGTAAGACTTCCCAGACCGACCCGGACACAGGTACGACGCAGTCGACGTACGACGCGTCCGGGAACGTGCTGACCGTCACGGACGCGCGCGAGAAGCAGATCAGCTTCACGTACGACGAGATCGGCCGGAAGACCGCGCAGTACGACACCACCGGCGGCGTCGATCCCGCGCCGGCCAACCAGCTGGCCTCGTGGACGTACGACTCGCTGAAGAAGGGCCTGCCCACCTCGTCCACCAGCTACTCCGGCGGGCGGGCCTACACGGACAAGGTCCTCGGCTACGACTCCACCGGGCGGGTCACGGCCACCGCCCGGATCATCCCGGCGGAGGAGGGCGATCTCCAGGGCAGCTACCTCACGCAGAACCGCTACAACCTCACCGGCACGCTCGCCTCGTACACCGACACCGCGGCGGGGATGCTGCCGCAGGAGACGGTGAGCTACGACTACGACCGCTTCGGGCGGCAGAAGTCGGCCGGCAGCGAGTCGATGGCGGCGTCGCTGGACTGGACGCGGTTCGACGAGCCGCAGCAGTTCACCCTCGGCACGTCCGGCAACTTCGCACAGCAGACCCTTCAGTACGACGAGCAGACGCACCGGATCGCCAGCTCCTTCACCGTGGCCGCGTCCGGCACGAAGGTCGCCGACCGCACGACGTACGCCTACCAGCCGTCCGGCAACGTCACGAGCATCACCTCGGAGCCGGGGGACGGCACCACCGACACACAGTGCTTCCGTTACGACTGGGCCCAGCGGCTCACCGCGGCCTGGACGGGCACCGACGCCTGCGCGTCGACGCCGGCCTCCGGTGCCGCGGGCACGGTCTCGCAGACCGCGTCCTCGTACTGGCAGACCTGGACGTACAACGGCACGGGCAACCGGGAGACGCAGACCGACCACGCGCTGAACGGTGACGCGACGCAGAACACCGTCTCCACGTACGCGGAGCCGATGCCGGGGAAGGGCCCGGCGCACGCGGTCGCCTCGGTCAGCAGGGTCGCGCCGGGCGGGCCAGAGAACGAGCTGAACACCTCGTACACCTACGACGCGTCGGGCAACGTGGGGACCCGCACCAACCGGGCCGGGACCGACACCTTCACGTTCGACAACCAGGGCAGGCTTTCGGAGCTGGCCCGCACCGCGACGGGCACGTCCACCAAGTACGTGTACGACGCCGTCGGCAACCTGCTGATCCGCCGCGACGCCGACAAGACCGTGCTGTTCACCGGCGACCAGGAGCTCACGCTCAAGAGCGGAACGACGAAGGCCGAGGGCACCCGGTACATCGGGCTCGGCGGCCAGACAGTCGCGGTTCACACGGCTGACGCCGCGGGCGAACGGGTCGCCTACCTGGTCTCCGACCGGCAGGGCACGGGACAGCTCCAGATCGACGCCGCCTCGCAGACGGTCACCCGACGCCAGTACAAGCCGTTCGGCGAGAAGCGGACCGCGGCGGCGACCTGGCAGGGCAGCCGGGGCTACGTCGGTGGCCAGGAGGACGAAGCGACCGGCCTGGTCAATCTGGGCGCCCGCCAGTACGACCCGGCGGCCGGCCGCTTCCTCTCACCGGACCCGCTCCTCGACCCCGCCGATCCCGAGCAGTGGAACGCGTACTCCTACGCCAACAACAGCCCGGTCACCCTGAGCGACCCGGACGGCCTGTGCCCGAAGGACGGTGACGTCTGCGGCGTCCAGGGCCAGACACCTTCGAAGCCGCCCACCAAGCAGGAGATCGACGACTACAACAAGCAGAACAACGCCGCCAAGCCCGCCACCACCAGCAGCACCACGCACACCGACAGCGGCACCGCGAAGGCGGAGGCCGAGGCGGCGGAACGCTCCAAGGCCACGGCGGACGCGACGGCGGCCGCGGCCAAGAAGGAGCAGGAGGGCTTCAAGGACAAGATCGTCAACCTGGTCGCCGACCTGATCGGCATCACCGACGCCGTCAACTGCTTCACCAAGGGCGACGCGATGGCCTGCCTCAACACCGCGCTGAACGCGGTGCCGTGGGGCAAGGTCTTCAAGGCGATCAAGGTCGGCTACAAGGCCTTCAAGCTGTGGCGCTCCATGCGGAAGGCAGAGAAGGCGGTCAAGGAGGCCGAGGACGCGGCGGCCGCGGCGGCGGTGCTGGCCAGGGAGAAACGGGCACAGGCCGCGGCGGCGGAGGCGGAGGAGGCGGCGGCGGCGAAGGCACCGGCCTGCGCGACACACAGCTTCACCGGAGAGACACCCGTCCTGCTGGCCGACGGTACGACGAAGCCCATCTCGGCGATCGAGCCCGGTGACGAGGTCGCGGCAACAGATCCGCAGACGAACGTGTCGTCGGGCGAGCCGGTCGACCGGCAGATCGTCACGACCGACGACACCGAGTTCACCGACCTGTCGGTCGTCGCCTCGGAGGCTCCGAAATCGAAGCCGTCGAAGCTCACGACGACCTGGCACCACCCCTTCTGGAACGTCACCCAGCAGCGCTGGACAGATGCGAAGGACCTCACCCCCGGCACGGAACTGCGCCAGCCGGACGGCACCACCCTGAAGGTCGTCCATGCGCGGAACTACAACGCGCGTGCGATCACATATGACCTGACGGTCCGGACGATGCACACGTACTACGTGCTGGCCGATGCGGACCCGGTACTTGTTCACAACTGCCCCAAGGCCGGTGGACGGGGCTCTGAAGACCCGAGTGAGATTCCGGACGTTTTCGATCCGGACTCCGGGGGCTACGTCACCCCACAGGGCCGGGGTGTGCCGCTGGCGGAGCAGGGCACGTCCCGGCGTGCCGCGGAGGAGGTGAACGATCAGGCGGAAACACGCAGGAGTACGGTCGGCCGTGCTCCCGGTGTCGCGAAGCAGCTGGACAAAGCTGGGCCGCCTGGAACACATGGTCCCGCGGAAGCCGCCATCGTGGTGACCCTCGTGGGGGTGCGAGGGTGGCAGAGTCTCAGGAGGTGGTGGAATGTCCGACGGCAAGGTCCGTGACGATGCTCAAGCCGTTCTGAAGCAGTTCGCTACGGATGGGTACCTCACCTCGCTGAGTGTGTCCCGCGCTCAATGGGGCGTCTGGGACCGTGTGACTCCCGCATGGGTCGTCCTCTTCGGGTTGAAGGCCCTCCTCAGGCTTCGCTGGGAGGGCGGTGGACGGCGGGACGCGACCCTGGAGCCTTCCGGTCTGCTTTCGGGGCTCTCGGACGAGGAAGCGACTCAGCTGGTCGAGGCAATGCTGGGCGATCTCTCGGCCGCCCGCCGGGTCGTGGAGCGGGAGCTGCTCACGCTGGAGCGACTCGTCGCGTTCATGCATGCCGTGACCCGTGCGGAGTCCCTGTCCGATGACGAGGTCATGGAGATCCTTGGGTTCGGTGAGGAGGCTTGTCATCACGCCATGAGCTCCGGTGGCCTGGCCCTTGTGCCGAACCGGGGTGTGGACTGCGGCCCGTGGGACGCCGAGGAGGCGCATCGCGCCGTCGGCCCGCGAAAGGACCTGGGAGGGCTTCGAATTCTCGCGGAAGAAGGGACGCGGATTCACCCCATGCGCGCCGCTGATCACGTTGTAGCGGTCACATTGGTGAAGGGGAGGACAGCGATCCAATTGCAGGCCTTCTCCTCACCGCCGGAGACATGGGACTCGATCCGGGCGCAGATGCTTCGAACCCTGCGGGAGCAAGGAGGCACCGCAGGGGAGTGGGCGGGCGCCGCCGGGGTGGAGATCAGGGCCGTCACGTCGATGACGTCGTCATCTGGTCCGCGAGGCCGAAAGGATCTGAGGATTCTCGGCTGCGACGGCCCGGGATGGGTTCTGAGAGGCATCGTGAGCGGCACCGGTGCCGCCCGGGACAGCGGGGAGGGCTGGGCGTACCGGGCCTTCTCGGAGACGGTGGTCAGTCCGCGGGATGCCGCAGGGCAGGGCGGGGCAGCCATCAGGCTGCGGTGGCCGGCTGGTGATGTCTAAGGAGCGCAGGCCTTCGGGGGATTCGCGGGAGCAAGCGGAACCTCGGCGATCCTGACGCTTTGTCGACATGGGAACTGGCGTTGCGGGAGCCGAAGTTCCGGGTTTACGTCACAGTTGCATCGCCGCATGCAGGGCAACTCGTGATCTTTCGGGCATCGCACGCGCAACGACCTTGACTGGCCATCGGAAACTCGGAAGGGTGGCACGCGGCATGCGTGTAACTGGGGCGCGTGTGAACGGGGGCAGGTCCAGCGAGTCGCTTCGACCGTGCCCAGCCGTCCGAGCCCCGAGCGCAGCTCTACAGACGATTGAGCTACTGGGGGTAGCAGCCAGATGACGAAGAAGACGCGGGTTCGTGTCGCGCGCATAGCGGCCAGCGCCGTGATCGCCGCCGGCGCCTCGCTGACCGCGGCCGGTGCCGCGCAGGCCGTGGGTGTCAGCATCGGTTTCAGCTCCGAGGTCAACAGCGAGGACCCGGGTTGCGAGATCGACCCGACGCTCTGCCCGGAGCCGACGAAGACGACGGACCCCGAGCCGACGAAGACCACGGACCCGGAGCCCACCAAGACGACGGACCCGGAGCCGACGAAGACGACGGACCCCGAGCCGACGAAGACCACGGACCCGGAGCCCACCAAGACGACGGACCCGGAGCCGACCAAGACGTCGGACCCGGAGCCCACCAAGACGTCGAACCCCGAGCCGACCAAGACCTCGGAGCCGGGTCCGACCGACTCTCCGAAGCCGACCGGTCAGCCGTCGACGCCGGGTGACGGCGACAACGACAACGGCGCCGGCACCTGCACCGTCGACCTCGACGGTGCCGAGTGCGTGGACAACGGCACGGACACAAACAACGCCGGCTCGCAGCCCGTCGAGCAGGGCAAGGCCAAGGAGGAGCTGGCCGAGACCGGCGCCGCCGAGACCTCGTTCCTGATCATCGGCGCCGCGACCATGATCGCCGGTGGTATCGGCTTCCGTATGCTGCCGCGTCTCGTGGGTGGCGGGCGGACCGTCGCCTGATCGAGGCGTCGAGCTGTGAGGAAGGCCGGGGCGGATCGCTCCGGCCTTCTTCGCGTGGATCCGTTCCTACGCCCGCAGCGCCGCCAGCAACGCCATCGTCGCCACCAGGGCGATCACCAGGGTCAGGAGCATCGCCGGGGTCAGGCCGGTCGGCTGGGGCAGGCGGTCTCGGTTGGCGCGGCAGACGGGGCAGCGGCCTTCCGCGACGGGGGCCGCGCAGTTGGCGCACACCAGTCGGTCGTAGGTCATGCGCACTCCTCCTCCCGCGCGGGGATCCTTGTGATCCGCACGAGCCTGGTGATCTTTACGATCCTTCGACCCCTTACCAAGGAGAACGGTCCGGGCGTTCCGGGCGTTCCCCTACCACTGTGCCAGCTCCGGCGGTTTTCGGCGCGCCCCGCGAGAGAGCGTACCGAAGGGCGAAAAGGATAAAGCACACAAGTCCGGACCGCGACTGCGCGGGCCATCCCCGTTCGCGTATGGTCACGCACACCTACTCCCGGCCGACCGTGGTGCATCCGTGATTCGATTCGACAACGTCTCCAAGTCCTATCCGAAGCAGAACCGCCCCGCGCTCCGGGATGTGTCCCTGGAGATCGAGAAGGGGGAGTTCGTCTTCCTCGTCGGTTCCTCCGGCTCCGGAAAGTCGACCTTTCTGCGGCTGATCCTGCGCGAGGAGCGCACCAGCCAAGGCCAGGTGCATGTTCTGGGCAAGGACCTCGCCCGGCTGTCCAACTGGAAGGTGCCGCACATGCGGCGCCAGCTGGGGACGGTCTTCCAGGACTTCCGGCTGCTGCCGAACAAGACCGTCGCCGAGAACGTGGCCTTCGCGCAGGAGGTCATCGGCAAGCCGCGCGGCGAGATCCGCAAGGCCGTCCCCCAGGTGCTCGACCTGGTCGGCCTGGGCGGGAAGGAGGACCGCATGCCGGGCGAGCTGTCCGGTGGTGAGCAGCAGCGTGTCGCCATCGCGCGGGCCTTCGTCAACCGGCCGATGCTGCTGATCGCGGACGAGCCCACCGGCAACCTCGACCCGCAGACCTCCGTCGGCATCATGAAGCTGCTCGACCGGATCAACAGGACAGGGACCACCGTCGTCATGGCGACCCACGACCAGAACATCGTCGACCAGATGCGCAAGCGCGTGATCGAGCTCGAGAAGGGCCGTCTCGTCCGTGACCAGGCGCGCGGCGTCTACGGATATCAGCACTGAGCCGGTAGGGGATTCAGACACATGCGCGCTCAGTTCGTTCTGTCCGAGATCATGGTCGGTCTTCGGCGTAACCTGACGATGACCTTCGCCGTCGTCGTCTCCGTGGCCCTCTCGCTCGCCCTGTTCGGCGGTGCGCTGCTCATGCGCGAGCAGGTCAGCACGATGAAGGACTACTGGTACGACAAGGTCAACGTCTCCATCTTCCTCTGCAACAAGAGCGACGGGGCCACCTCGCCCAAGTGCGCCAAGGGCGCGGTCACCGCGCAGCAGAAGGAGCAGATCGAGGCCGATCTGAAGAAGATGGACATCGTCGAGTCGGTCCACCGCGAGTCCGCCGACGAGGCCTACAAGCACTACAAGGAGCAGTACGGCGACACGGCCATCGCCTCGGTCGTCACCCCGGACCAGATGCAGGAGTCCTTCCGGGTCAAGCTGAAGGACCCGGAGAAGTACAAGGTCGTCGCGACCGCCTTCGCCGGGCGGGACGGCGTCGAGTCCGTCCAGGACCAGCGGGGCATCCTGCAGAACCTGTTCGACCTGATGAACGGCATGAACGTCGTCGCGCTCTACGTGATGGCGCTGATGCTGGTCATCGCTCTGATCCTGATCGTCAACACGGTGCGTGTCTCCGCCTTCAGCCGGCGGCGTGAGACCGGCATCATGCGGCTGGTCGGCGCGACCAACTTCTACATCCAGATGCCGTTCATCATGGAGGCCGCCTTCGCCGGTCTCCTGGGCGGCGCCGTCGCCTCGGTGATGCTGCTGGTCGGGCGGTACTTCCTGATCGACCACGGCCTCGCGCTGGCCGACAAGATGGCGCTGGTCAACTTCATCGGATGGGACGCGGTGCTCTCCAAGCTGCCGCTGGTGATCGCCGTGGGGCTGCTGATGCCCGCCCTTGCCGCCTTCATCGCGCTGCGCAAGTACCTGAAGGTGTGACAGTCCACTCGGGGTGAGCCACATGGCGTCGTACGGCCAACAGCCGTACGGCGCCATTCGCTTGTCCTAGAGTGGGCCGCATGCGTGCCGGTGCCGGCCTCGAGTTCTGTCGACGGCCCCGCGGAGTTCTCCGTGGGGCCGCTTTGACGTTGGTCTTCGCCGGGGTGCTCGGTACGGCGGCGGCCACCGGCTCGCTGCCGCGCCGGGAGCAGGTCCGTGAGCTCCTGCCGGCCCCCGCGGCGACCCGTACGACCGTCGACCGGGCCGCGCTGGCCCGTGCCGCCGCCGAGGCCGTCGCCGACGGCAAGTCCGGCAAGAAGGCCGCCGAGGAGTTCGTCAGCCGCAGCGGCGACCGCTGGGGCGCGGTGTACGACAAGCACGAGTACGCCGAGTTCGAGCAGGCCCTCGACGGCGCCTACACGGGTGTCGGGCTCTCCGCCCGCAGGACAGCCCGCGACCGGGTCGAGATCAGCCGGATCCAGGGCGGCGGCCCCGCCGACCGGGCCGGGCTGCGCCCCGGCGACCTGCTCACCGCCGTCGACGGGCGCCCGGTCGCCGGCC
This sequence comes from Streptomyces sp. NPDC023157, assembly GCF_055560575.1. NCBI lineage: Bacteria > Bacillati > Actinomycetota > Actinomycetes > Kitasatosporales > Streptomycetaceae > Streptomyces > Streptomyces sp. NPDC023157. The sequence continues at coordinate 1,232,271 of NZ_JBVHIL010000001.1, read as the reverse complement.
TGTCCGTCTCCCAGGTCGTCTCGCTGCTGCGCGGCGAGGGCGTCTCCGGCTCCGAAGTCACCCTCGGCGTGGAGCGCGGCCGCGCCTCCTGGACGCAGCCCCTGCGCCGGGCCCGGCTCACCACCGACCCCGTCACCGTCCGCCGCCTCGACGACGGCACCGTACTGATCAGGGTGGCGGCCTTCACCAAGGGCACGGGGGAGCGGGTCCGGAAGGCCGTGCGCGCGGCGCCGTCCGGTGCCGGGGTCCTGCTCGACCTGCGCGGCAACGCCGGCGGGCTGCTCGCCGAGGCCGCGGTCGCCGCCTCCGCCTTCCTCGACGGCGGGCTCGTCGCCACGTACGACGTGGACGGCGAGCAGCGCGCGGTGTACGCGGAGGGCGGCGGCGACACCGTACGGCCGCTGGTGGCGCTGATCGACGGCGGCACCATGAGCGCGGCCGAGCTGCTGACCGGGGCCCTGCAGGACCGTGGCAGGGCCGTCACGGTCGGCTCCCGCACCTTCGGCAAGGGTTCGGTGCAGATGCCGAGCGCGCTGCCCGACGGTTCCGTCGCCGAGCTCACCGTCGGCCACTACCGCACGCCCGCCGGGCACGCGGTGGACGGCCGGGGCATCACGCCGGACCTCGCGGCGGGCGATCGGGCCGAGGAACGGGCCCGTACGGTATTGAGTGGCCTCGGAGGGGCCTCCTAGTGCGAAAATGAGCGCACTATGGCAAAGGGACTCGTCAACGTGCAGGGCAAGCCTGCGAAGAAGAACAGCCAGGACAAGGGGCCGGAGCGCAAGCTCATCGCGCAGAACAAGAAGGCGCGGCACGACTACCACATCATCGACACGTACGAGTGCGGTGTGGTGCTCATGGGCACCGAGGTCAAGTCGCTCCGGATGGGCAGGGCGTCGCTCGTCGACGGCTTCGTCCAGATCGAGGGCAACGAGGCCTGGCTCTACAACATCCACGTGCCCGAGTACATGCAGGGCAGCTGGACCAACCACTCGGCGAAGCGGAAGCGCAAGCTGCTGATGCACCGGGAGGAGATCGACAAGCTGGAGCAGAAGGCGTCGGAGACGGGTCACACGATCGTGCCCCTCGCCCTCTACTTCCTGGGCAGCCGGGTGAAGTGCGAGATCGCGCTCGCCAAGGGCAAGAAGGAGTACGACAAGCGGCAGACCCTGCGGGAGCAGCAGGACACGCGCGAGACCAACCGGGCCATCGCGGCGGCCAAGCGGCGTCAGCGCGCGAGCCAGGTGTAGTCGCCCGGGGTTAATACGCTGGCTACCGCGGGCCCCGGTCACGTACGATGGGTCCTGCACCTCACAGCGGGTGCGCGGTTTGAAAAATCAACATGGGGATGATCGGTTTCGACAGCGGATGTCGAAGCAGGGGAAGCGTGTCGAGGAAGCGGCAATGATCTCGTAAACCATATGTCGCAACCAATAATCGCCAACTCCAAGAGCGATAACTCCCGCTTCGCCCTCGCTGCCTAATTTTAGGTAACGAGTAGAAGCCTCTGTGAGGAGCGTCAGCCCGGGGGTGGTCCCGACCCGGATCCTGGCGTCATTTAGGGATCTAAACCTCTAGCCCCGGTCACGGGGGCCTGAGGGAAATCAAACAGTGACTGAGCCCGTTCCGGACTTGTCTGGGTGATCCGGAGGGCTGAGAAACTCGTACCAGACTGCACACGGAGAAGCCCTGTTTCTGCACCGTTGGACGCGGGTTCGATTCCCGCCATCTCCACTCATCCCATGTGGGCGAAGGCCCGGTGGTCGTGTCATACGACCGCCGGGCCTTCGTCATGCCCGGCCCCCCGCCGCCGGGGCCCGCGGGCGGTCCGCCCGGGTCACCAGGCAGAGCAGCAGGGCCAGGGCCGCCGCCGTGACCGGGGCCAGGAAGCCGTACGGGGGTGCCGGGGCGTGCTCGGCGAGCCAGCCGCCCGCGGCCGAGCCCGCCGCGATGCCGCCGAGCAGAGCCGTCACCGCCAGGGTCATGCCCTCGTTCAGGCGGTCCGGCGGGGTCAGCCGCTGGACCAGGGTCATGCCCGTGACCATGGTCGGGGCGATCGCCATCCCCGCCACCAGCAGCGCGCCCGCCAGCGTGAGCAGCGAGCCGGTGAGGGCCGCGAGCAGAGGGAGCGCCATCAGGGCCGTCAGCGCCGCCAGGCAGCCCGCGAGCCGGGGCGAGCGGCGGGCGCGCCCGTAGGCCAGGCCGGCCGCGCAGGAGCCCGCGGCCTGGAGGGCGAGGACCGGGCCCGCGGCCGGGCCGTCCACGTACGCCAGGGTGACGACCTCCATCGCGCCGAACACCGCACCGGTGGCCAGGAAGACCGCGAGCAGGGCCGGCACGCCGGGCGCGCGCACCGGGGAGCCGCCCGTGGCGCGCGGGGCGGCCGGCGGCTCGGTGGCGCGCTGCGCGGCGAAGAGCAGCACCCCGGCGAGGAAGAGGACGGCGGCGACCAGGGTGCCCGCCTCGGGGAAGAGCGCCGAGCAGAGGAAGGCGGCGAGCACCGGGCCGAGCATGAAGCACAGCTCGTCGGCGGCCTGCTCGAAGGCGTTGGCGGTGTGCAGGGCGTCCGGATCGTCCTTGAGCAGGTACGCCCAGCGGGCCCGGGACATGCCGCCGGTGTTGGGGGCGGTGGCGGTGAGCGCGGTCGTCACGAAGAGGGTCCAGGCCGGTGCCTGGGCGTGCGCGCAGAGCAGCAGGACGAGCCGGCCCAGGACCGCGTGGACGGTGGCGGGCACGGCGATCCGCGCCTGGCCGTACCGGTCGACCAGCCGGGCGATCCAGGGCGCGGTGAGCGCCCCGGCGCCCATGCCGACGGCGCCGACCGCACCCGCGAGGGCGTAGGAGCCGTACGCCCCGGCGATCATGACGAGGGCGCTGACGCCGAACATGCCCATGGGCAGCCGGGCGAGCAGGTTGCCCAGGGTGAAGGCGCGCGCGCCCGGGAGGGTGAGGAGGCGGAGGTAGGGGTTGATGGGCGCGGGGGGCGGGAGCCGGGTGACCGGGGCGGCGGGGGTGACCGGGACGGCGGGCGCCACCGGGACGGTGGCGGTGACCGGCATGGTGGGCGTGGCCGAGGCGCTGGGCGCCGCCCAGTGCGGGGTGGAGCGGGGGATCAAGGTGGGACCCGCGGGGGTCAGGATCAGATGCGGGTGCGGCATGGATCAAGGTTCGATTGGCATGGCCCTGGCGGTCCAACACCCTTTCGGGCCGCATTCACGCACTTCTGTTGTTGAATGCGGGGGTGAACACCTCCGGCGACCTCGACCCCCGGCTCCTGCGTTCTTTCGTCGCCGTCGCGGAGGAACTCCACTTCACCCGCGCCGCCGCCCGCCTCTACACCGCCCAGCAGGCCCTCAGCCGGGACATCCGGCGGCTCGAACGGGAGCTGGGCGCCGAGCTGTTCGTCCGCTCCACCCGGCAGGTCGCGCTCACCGCGGACGGCGAGCGGCTCGTTCCGTACGCGCACCGCGTCCTCACCGCGTACGCCGAACTCGCCGACGCCTTCCGCGGCGCGCCCCGCCCGCTCCTCGTCGACCTCAACAGCGCCGGTCTCGGGCATGAGCAGGTGATCCGCCGCGCCCGCGCGCTCGCCCCGCAGCTGGAGCTGATGGCCCGCTACGAGAGCGGCCTCACGGGTGCGGCGCGGGAGATCCTCGCCGGGCGGCTCGACGTCTCCTTCGGGCGGTACGGAGGGCTCGACCCCGTGCTGCGCGGGCGCCTGGAGGCGCAGTTCGTGCGGTACGAGCCGATGGCCGTGCTGCTCCCGGAGCACGATCCGCTCGCCGCGCTGCCCGAGGTCCCGCTCGGCGCCCTCGCCGGGCGGGACGTCTACGCGGGCGCGGGCAACGACCGGACACCCGAGTGGACCGAGCTCGCCGCGCGGCTCTTCGCCGGGCACGGCGTCCGGGTCGCGCCCCCCGCGCCGCTCGTCGTCGGGGTGGAGGAGTTCCGCCGGGTCATGGCCAAGTCCCCGACCCCGGTGCTCGCCGTGGTCGACTTCCCGCCGATGCCGGGCTGTGTGCTGCGGCCCCTCGTCGACCCCGTACCGCTGTCGCCGGTGAGCCTGGTGTGGCGCAAAGGGCTGCGGCACCCCGGGCTCGACGCCCTGCGCCGGGCCGCCGCCGAACTCGCCGCCGCCGAGGGCTGGCACGAGCGCCCGGCCGGGTCCTGGCTGCCGGACGGGGAGATCCTGGGGGCGCTCACAGCACCCCCGCGCTCCGGGTGAGAGCAAGGTTCCGTACCCGTCACCTCCCGCCTCCGCCCTGAAACGCGGCTTTTCTAGCGTCCCCGGAAAGGGACACGACACCGTGGAGGTACGACATGGGCGGCCGGTGGATCGAACGGTGGGAGCCGGAGGACGAGGCCTTCTGGCGCGAAGGGGGCGAGCGGATCGCCCGCAGGAACCTGTGGTTCTCCGTGCTCGCCGAGCACATCGGCTTCTCGGTCTGGAGCCTGTGGTCCGTCATGGTCCTCTTCATGGGCCCCGGGTACGGCGTCGACCCGGCCGGCAAGTTCTTCCTGATCGCGACCGCCACCCTGGTCGGCGCGTTCGTCCGCATCCCGTACACCTTCGCCGTCGCCCGCTTCGGCGGCCGCAACTGGACCGTCGCCAGCGCCCTGTTGCTGCTGCTGCCGACGGGCCTCGCCTACGCGGTGATGGAGCCGGGCACCTCGTACGGCACCTTCCTGCTCGTCGCCGCGCTCACGGGCGTCGGCGGCGGCAACTTCGCCTCCTCCATGACCAACATCAACGCCTTCTTCCCGCTGCGGAAGAAAGGCTGGGCGCTCGGCCTCAACGCGGGCGGCGGCAACATCGGCGTCCCCGTCGTCCAGCTCGTCGGACTCCTCGTCATCGGCACCGCCGGCGCCCTGCACCCGCGTCTCGTCCTCGGCGTCTACCTGCCGCTGATCGTCGTCGCCGCCCTGTGCGCCGCCCTGTTCATGGACAACCTCGCCCCCGTCAGGAACGACACCGGCGCCGTGCGGGAGGCCGTGACGGCCCGGCACACCTGGATCATGGCCTTCCTGTACGTGGGGACCTTCGGCTCCTTCATCGGCTACGGCTTCGCCTTCGGCCTGGTGCTCCAGACCCAGTTCGGGCGCACTCCGCTCCAGGCCGCCTCGCTCACCTTCATCGGCCCGCTGCTCGGCTCGCTGGTCCGGCCCCTCGGCGGCGCGCTCGCCGACCGGCACGGCGGCGCCCGCATCACCCTCGCGACCTTCGCCGCGATGGCCGCCGCCACCGGCGTCGTGATCCACGCCTCGCTCGACGGGTCCCTGACCGTGTTCCTCGTCGGCTTCATCGGGCTCTTCGCCCTCAGCGGGCTCGGCAACGGCTCCACGTACAAGATGATCCCCGCGATCTTCCTCGCCCAGGCGCACCGCGAGGGCCTCGCGGGCGAGGCGGCCGAGGCGTACGGGCGGCGCCTCTCCGGGGCCGCCATGGGGCTCATCGGGGCGGTCGGCGCGCTCGGCGGGCTCGGCATCAACCTGGCCTTCCGGCAGTCCTTCCTGACGGTCGGCAGCGGCACCGGCGCCTTCGTCGCCTTCCTCGCCTTCTACGCGGCGTGCATGGTGGTGACCTGGGCGGTATACCTTCGCCGGCCGGCCGGGACGGCTCCCGTGCCCGACACCGCCGACGGCGCCGCCGAGGAGCCGACGGCCCGGCTCGGATACGCCGAGGTGTGAGTCACCGTGGTCCCGCACGCCCGTAACGACCAGGAAATACGCGCGAACCGAGACCGACACGCGGCCCCGGCAGTCTCGGGCGGCATGGACGAGCAAGAGCGCGGCACGCCGGACCAGGGGCCCCTCGCCGGATTCACCGTCGGGGTCACGGCGGCACGGCGCGCGGACGAGCTGATCGCGCTGCTGCGCCGCCGCGGGGCGCACGTCGTCCACGGTCCCGCGCTGCGGATCGTGCCCCTCGCCGACGACGCCGAACTCCTCGCCGCCACCAAGGAGCTCATCGACCACGCCCCGGACGTCGTCGTCGCCACCACGGCGATCGGCTTCCGCGGCTGGGTCGAGGCCGCCGACGGCTGGGGCTGCGGCGACCGGCTCCTCGACGTGCTGGGCGGGGTCGAACTCCTGGCCCGCGGCCCCAAGGTGAAGGGCGCGGTCCGCGCGGCCGGGCTCACCGAGTCCTGGTCGCCGTCCTCCGAGTCGATGGCCGAGGTCCTCGACCGGCTGCTCGACGAGGGCGTCACGGGGCGCCGGATCGCCCTCCAGCTGCACGGGGAGCCGCTGCCCGGGTTCGTGGAGGCGCTGGAGGAGGCCGGGGCGCAGGTCGTCGTCGTGCCCGTCTACCGGTGGATGCCGCCCGAGGACACCGGGCCGCTCGACCGCCTCCTCGACGCCGTCGTCGCCCGCGCCCTGGACGCGGTGACCTTCACCAGCGCCCCCGCCGCCGCCTCGCTGCTGCGCCGGGCCGAGCAGCGGGGAGCGCTCGACGAACTGGTCGCGGCGCTGCGCCACGACGTGCTCGCGGTCTGCGTGGGCCCGGTGACGGCGCTCCCGCTCCAGGCGCTGGCCATCGACACGTACCAGCCCGAACGCTTCCGGCTCGGCCCGCTGGTCGGCCTGCTCTGCCGGGAGCTGCCGGCCCGGGCCCGGGCGCTGCCGGTGGCCGGGCGCCGGATCGAGATCCGGGGGCACGCGGTCCTCGTCGACGGCGCGCTGCGGCCGGTGCCGCCGGCCGGGATGGCGCTGCTCGGCCTGCTGGCCCGCCGCCCCGGCTGGGTGGTCGGCCGGGCGGAGCTGCTGCGGGCGCTGCCCGGGGCGGGGCGCGACGAGCACGCCGTCGAGACGGCGATGGCCCGGCTGCGGACGGCCCTCGGCGCGCCGAAGCTGATCCAGACGGTGGTGAAGCGCGGGTACCGGCTGGCGCTCGATCCGGTGGCGGACACGAAGTACGAGGCGTAGCGGGGTCCTTCGTACGGGGGACCCCGCCGTGCCCGCCACGGAGCGGGGGCCTTCGTACGGAAGACCCCGCCGCACCCCCTACGGAGCCGCCCTCAGCATCGGCGTCCGCTCGTGGGCCTTCTGGCGGCCCGGGCGGAACAGCATGATGATCAGCCGGGAGCCCGGGGCCGTGAGCGGCTGGGCGGCGCAGATCGTGACGTGGCCGGGGCCCAGCAGGGCGTGGTGGAGGGGGCGCTCGTCGCCGTCCGGGTGGATGTGGGCCCCGCCCGCCTCCCACAGCGGGCCGAGGTCGGGGTCGGCGCGGAGCTCGGTCTCGATCCGGCGCAGCGTGGCGTCCTCGGGGCGGACGGCGAGCGCGGCCCGCAGCTGGGGCAGGATCAGCGGCGCCCACACGGTCCGCCAGTCGAGCAGGGTGGTGTCGCGGGCCGACCGGTCCAGGAGCATCCAGCGCATCGTGTTGGCGGGGGCCAGGCCGCCCGGGTACATCTCGGCGAAGTGCCGGTTGTGGGCGAGGAGGTTCCAGGAGGCGTCGGTGATGTACGCCATGTGCCCGATGCCGTCCACGGCCTCCTGCCACACGCCGGGGACCTCCAGGCCGGAGGACGGGTGCAGCGGGCCGGGCGGGTCGCCGATGCCCGCGTACCGGCAGAGCGACACCCACTCCTGCTCGTTGAGGCCGAAGAGCCGGGCGATCTGGCGCAGGTAGTCGGCCGGCGGGTGGAGGTAGCGGCCGGTCTCCAGCCGGTTGTACGTGTCGACCGCGCGGCAGGTCAGCTCGTCGACCTGCTGCTGGGAGAGGCCGCGGGCACGCCGGCCGCGGCCGGTGGGCCGGGAGAGGCCGTGGGCCTCGGGCGCGATCAGCTCGCGGCGTTCGCGGAGGAGGGCCCGGAGCCCGGTCCTGTTCACGCGCCCCCTGAAAAGGTCAGTGCTTCATTTCCTAGGAAAAACGCTCCGTAGATAATAAACAGTTGAACATTGATGCTGTGGGGGCGTCCGCGCTGACCTGCGAGGACGCCTTCGGACGACCGGACGGTGCTTCCCCCGCGCCGCGCCGGTCCCGGCCGGCCCGGGCGGCTCCCCCGTACGCCCGGGCCGGCCCCCTTCGGGACCGTCTGGCACTCGGCCGGGCCCCCGGGACGTCAGGCCTGACACATGGCCCCTCGGTGGCGTACGCTCGACGGCTGCCCAGTGCACGTCAGAAGGGGGCCCCGGTGGCCGCGCAGGAAGCCGTCGACACGGTCAGAGACCGTGAGATCGGTGTCGAACAGGAACATCTGGATCAGGTCTACCGCCGCCTTGAGGAGAAGATCCACGAGGCCGAGTTCCTGATGAACGACGCCGCCCAGCGGGGCCAGGTCGGTACGCCCGGCGCGCTCGCCGAGCGCGACGCCCAGGTGTTCCGGGCCGGCATCCACCTCAACCGGCTCAACAACGAGTTCGAGGACTTCCTCTTCGGCCGGATCGATCTCCTCTTCGGCAAGGACGGGAAGAAGGGGCCCGACGGCGCCTACACCTCCGTCGAGCCCGCGGAGGACGCCGTACGGACCGAGGACGGCCGCCAGGTCGCCGACATCGGGGAGACCCTCCACATCGGCCGGATCGGCGTCCTCGACGCCGACTACTCCCCGCTCGTCATCGACTGGCGGGCGCCCGCCGCCGCCCCGTTCTACCGCTCGACCCCGGTGGACCCGGGCCGGGTGGTACGGCGCCGGGTCATCCGCTCCAAGGGCCGCCAGGTCCTCGGCGTCGAGGACGACCTCATGCGCCCCGAGCTGACCGCCACCCTCGACGGGCACGAGCTCCCCGTCATCGGCGACGGCGCGCTCATGGCCGCCCTCGGGCAGGCCCGCAGCCACACCATGCGGGACATCGTCGCCTCCATCCAGGCCGAGCAGGACCTGGTCATCCGCGCGCCCGCCGCCTCCGTCACGTACGTCGAGGGCGGCCCCGGCACCGGCAAGACCGCCGTGGCCCTGCACCGCGCCGCCTACCTGCTCTACCAGGACCGGCGCCGCTACTCGGGCGGCATCCTCATCGTCTCGCCGACCCCGCTGCTCGTCTCGTACACCGAGGGCGTGCTGCCCTCGCTGGGCGAGGAGGGGCAGGTCGCCATCCGCGCCCTCGGCTCCCTGGTCGACGGCGTCGAGGCCGACGCCTACGACGAGCCCTCCGTCGCCCGGATCAAGGGCTCCTCCCGGATGCTCGCCGTGCTGCGCAAGGCCGCGCGCGGCGCCCTGGAGAACCCGGCGCCGCGGGCCCAGCTCGCCTTCGGGGACCCGGACCCCGACCTCGACGAGGACGACGCCGACGAGGCCGGTCCCGGTGTCGTGGCCGGTACGCCCACCCTGCTGCGGGTCGTCGCCTTCGGCCGGCGCCTGGAGCTCGGCCCCGAGGACCTCAAGCGCATCCGCCACAACGTCCTCGGCGGCACCGCCCCCGTCAACCTGCTGCGCCCCCGGGCCCGCCGGCTGCTGCTCGACGCCCTGTACGCCAGGTCCGGCGCGGTCGGCCGGCACAGCGACCCCGAACTCGCCGCCGAGCTGCGCTCCTCCTTCGACGAGGACGTGTCGACGGAGGACTCGTTCCTCGGCTTCCTCGACGCCTGGTGGCCCGAGCTCACCCCGCGCGGGGTCCTCGACGCCATGAGCGACGAGCGGCGGCTCGGCCGCTGGGCCCGCCGGATCCTCAACCCGGGCGAGGTGCGCCGCCTCGCCCGCTCGCTGCGCCGCCCGGGGCTCTCGGTGCACGACGTGGCCCTGCTCGACGAGCTGTCCACGCTCCTCGGGGCGCCGGCCCGGCCGCGCAGGAAGCGGGAGTACGACCCGCTGGACCAGCTCACCGGTCTGGAGGAGCTGATGCCCGTACGGGAGGAGACCCAGCGGGAGCGGGCCGAGCGCCTCGCGGCCGAGCGGACCGAGTACGCGCACGTCATCGTCGACGAGGCGCAGGACCTCACGCCCATGCAGTGGCGGATGGTCGGCCGCCGCGGCCGGCACGCCACCTGGACGGTCGTCGGCGACCCGGCGCAGTCCTCCTGGTCCGACCCGGACGAGGCGGCCGCGGCCCGCGACGAGGCCCTCGGCAGCCGGCCGCGGCGCCGTTTCGAGCTCACCGTGAACTACCGCAACCCGGCGGAGATCGCCGAGCTCGCCGCGAAGGTGCTCGCGCTCGCCATGCCCGGCAAGGAGTCCCCGCGCGCGGTGCGCTCCACGGGCATCGAGCCCCGCTTCGTACCGGTCCCCCAGGCCGCCGAGAAGCCCGAGAAGGGCGCTCTGGCCGAAACCGTACGGTCGGAGGCCGAACGACTCCTCGCACAGGTGGACGGAACGGTCGGCGTGGTCGTCGCGATGAACCGGCGCGCGGAGGCAGCCCGCTGGCTCGCCGGGCTCGGCGACCGGGTGGTGGCGCTCGGCTCCCTGGAGGCGAAGGGCCTGGAGTACGACGCCACGGTGGTGGTCTCGCCCGCGGAGATCGCGGACGAGTCGCCGGCCGGCCTGCGGGTGCTCTACGTGGCGCTCACCCGCTCCACGCAGGCGCTCACGGTGGTCTCGGGCGCCCGTGACCTGCCGGACGAGGACGGGGTGCCGGACCTGCTGCGGGACTGAGGCCGGGGGCGGGCCCGCAGGGCCGGTCGGGGCTCATTTCCGGTCAACTCGTGCCGCAGGAATCACTTGCCAGGGTGGTTTGTTAGCCTTGTCGTGGCACCGGCTCGATCCAAGCCCCCGGGCCCAACCTTCGTCCCTCAGAGGGACCACTTGCCGCGAGGCGAGCATGGCGGGTCGGTGCCGCTTACTTGTAGAGGTCCTCGTCGCCTTCGGGTGACGGGGACCTCTTCCGTTTCCGCGGTTCTCTTCTGTTTCCGGTGCGTCTCTCGTATGGTGGAAAGTACTTTCCGAAAACGAAACGACCGTATTACCTGCTACCCGCAGGTAGGTGCGACGATCGGAGGGCGTCGCCGGGCGAACCAGCCGGTGCGGCGTAGCAAAGAAGCCAGGGAAAGCAGAGGAACACGGACATGGCAACGGCGCCCAGCGTCTCGTACTCGATGACGGTCCGGCTCGAGGTGCCCGCGAGCGGCACCGCGGTCTCCCAGCTCACGACGGCCGTCGAGACCCACGGCGGTTCGGTGACCGGCCTCGACGTGACCGCCTCCGGCCACGAGAAGCTGCGGATCGACGTCACCATCGCCGCCACCTCCACCGCGCACGCCGACGAGATCGTCCAGCAGCTGCGCGGCATCGAGGGCGTCGTGCTCGGCAAGGTCTCCGACCGTACGTTCCTGATGCACCTCGGCGGCAAGATCGAGATGGCGTCCAAGCACCCCATCCGCAACCGCGACGACCTCTCGATGATCTACACCCCGGGCGTCGCCCGCGTGTGCATGGCGATCGCCGAGAACCCCGAGGACGCCCGCCGCCTCACCATCAAGCGCAACTCCGTCGCAGTCGTGACGGACGGCTCCGCCGTCCTCGGCCTCGGCAACATCGGCCCCAAGGCCGCCCTGCCCGTCATGGAGGGCAAGGCCGCCCTCTTCAAGCGCTTCGCGGGCATCGACGCCTGGCCGCTCTGCCTGGACACCCAGGACACCGACGCCATCGTGGAGATCGTCAAGGCCATCGCCCCCGGCTTCGCGGGCATCAACCTGGAGGACATCTCGGCGCCGCGCTGCTTCGAGATCGAGGCCCGGCTGCGCGAGGCCCTGGACATCCCGGTCTTCCACGACGACCAGCACGGCACCGCGATCGTCGTGCTCGCCTCGCTGACCAACGCCCTGCGCGTGGTGGGCAAGGGCATCGGTGACGTACGGGTCGTCATGTCCGGTGCGGGCGCGGCCGGTACGGCCATCCTCAAGCTGCTCATCGCGGCCGGCGTGAAGCACGCGGTCGTCGCCGACATCCACGGCGTCGTGCACGCGGGCCGCGAGGACCTGGTGGACGCCGAGCCGGACTCGCCGCTGCGCTGGATCGCCGACAACACCAACCCGGAGGGCGTCACCGGCACCCTCAAGGAGGCCGTCGTCGGCGCGGACGTCTTCATCGGCGTCTCGGCCCCCAACGTGCTCGGCGCGGCCGACGTGGCCGCCATGGCGGAGGACGCGATCGTGTTCGCGCTCGCGAACCCGGACCCCGAGGTGGACCCGGCGATCGCCCGTCAGACCGCCGCCGTCGTGGCCACCGGCCGCTCGGACTTCCCCAACCAGATCAACAACGTGCTGGTCTTCCCGGGCGTCTTCCGCGGTCTCCTGGACGCCCAGTCCCGGACGGTCAACACCGAGATGATGCTGGCCGCCGCCAGCGCCCTCGCGGACGTCGTCACCGAGGACGAGCTGAACCCGAACTACATCATCCCGTCGGTCTTCAACGACAAGGTCGCCGGCGCGGTGGCCGGCGCGGTGCGCAACGCGGCGAAGGCGGCGGGCGCGGGCGCCTGAGCCCCTCGGGAGCGGCCGCTGCGTGTCGCGGTCGCCGCTCCCCAAACCCGCCTTTAGGGTGGTAGTTCGGCTCCGCACGGTCCGCGCGGAGTCGACGTTACGTCACCACCAGGGAACTCCGGCGTCTTTCGTGTGACCCATGAGGGTGCCGGAGGGGTGCCGGATTGGCGTTCCCGCCGCTGGTGGGGGCAGGATGCGTGTTTGGGCGCGAGGGTCTGTCAGCAGACCCGGGTCCGGGGACTGTCCGAGGGCCCTGGCAGCATCGGCTTCGATCTCACGCCTCACAGGCAAGAAAGACACGGGAGTAACAACATGAACCGCAGTGAGCTGGTGGCCGCCCTGGCCGACCGTGCCGAGGTGACCCGCAAGGACGCCGACGCCGTTCTGGCCGCGCTCGCCGAGACCGTCGGCGAGGTCGTCGCCAAGGGTGACGAGAAGGTCACCATCCCCGGCTTCCTGACCTTCGAGCGCACCCACCGTGCCGCTCGCACCGCTCGTAACCCGCAGACCGGCGACCCGATCAACATCCCGGCCGGCTACAGCGTGAAGGTCTCCGCGGGCTCGAAGCTCAAGGAAGCCGCCAAGGGCAAGTAAGGCAAGCGGCCTCCGGGCAGCTTGGTCCCAGGCCGCTGAAGCGGCCTGAGGCAGCGAAAAGGGCGGCCACCCTGTCAGGGGGTGGCCGCCCTCTCGTTTGCCCTTCAGAAGGCGTTGCAGGCGCTTACGGGCGCCCGCGAACGACCTAGACGAGCGCGCTGCCCGGCAGCTCGACCTTGGCGCCGAGCTCGACCAGCTTCTCCATGAAGTTCTCGTAGCCGCGGTTGATCAGCTCGATGCCGTGCACCCGCGAGGTGCCCTGGGCGGCGAGGGCCGCGATCAGGTACGAGAAGCCGCCGCGCAGGTCGGGGATGACCAGGTCGGCGCCCTGCAGCTTGGTCGGGCCGCTGACGACCGCCGAGTGCAGGAAGTTGCGCTGGCCGAAGCGGCAGTCCGAGCCGCCCAGGCACTCGCGGTACAGCTGGATGTGCGCGCCCATCTGGTTCAGCGCCGAGGTGAAGCCGAGCCGCGACTCGTACACCGTCTCGTGGACGATGGACAGGCCCGAGGCCTGGGTCAGGGCGACGACCAGCGGCTGCTGCCAGTCGGTCTGGAAACCGGGGTGGACGTCGGTCTCCAGGGCGATCGCGTTGAGCGAGCCGCCCGGGTGCCAGAAGCGGATGCCCTCGTCGTCGATCTCGAAGGCGCCGCCGACCTTCCGGTACGTGTTGAGGAAGGTCATCATCGAGCGCTGCTGCGCGCCGCGCACGTAGATGTCGCCCTCGGTCGCCAGCGCCGCCGACGCCCAGGAGGCCGCCTCCAGGCGGTCCGAGAGGGCGTGGTGGTTGTAGCCGCCCAGCTTGTCGACACCGGTGATCCGGATGGTCCGGTCGGTGTCCATGGCGATGATCGCGCCCATCTTCTGCAGCACGCAGATGAGGTCCTCGATCTCCGGCTCCACGGCCGCGTTGGACAGCTCGGTGACGCCCTCCGCGAGGACCGCGGTCAGCAGCACCTGCTCGGTCGCGCCGACCGAGGGGTAGGGCAGGGCGATCTTGGTGCCGCGCAGCCGCTGCGGGGCCTCCAGGTACTGGCCGTCCGCCCGCTTCTCGATGGTCGCGCCGAACTTGCGGAGCACGTCGAAGTGGAAGTCGATCGGCCGGCCGCCGATGTCGCAGCCGCCCAGGCCCGGGATGAAGGCGTGGCCGAGGCGGTGCAGCAGCGGGCCGCAGAAGAGGATCGGGATCCGCGAGGAACCGGCGTGCGCGTCGATGTCGGCCACGTTGGCGGACTCCACGTGCGTCGGGTCCATGATCAGCTCACCCGGCTCCTCGCCGGGGCGGACCGTCACACCGTGCAGCTGGAGCAGTCCGCGGACCACGCGGACGTCACGGATGTCGGGCACGTTGCGCAGTCGGCTCGGCTCGCTGCCGAGCAGGGCGGCGACCATCGCCTTGGGCACGAGGTTCTTCGCGCCACGGACGCGGATCTCGCCCTCCAGCGGGGTGCCACCATGGACAAGCAGTACGTCATGGCTGTCTGTGCCGGTCATGAATCTCGCGTTCCGGGTCGTCGGTCGGGTGGCCAGAGAAAAGGGTAAGGGGCCATGGGACCCCAGGTGTGTGGCTGAGGGGGCCCCGCGAATGTAATGAATTCGGCACAACACCCTCCGTCCCCGTGATCTTGCGGAGTGTTACCGTCCGCTTGGTCCGGCGGCGGCCCGGTCGGGCCTCCCGCGGGCCCGGCTGACCTGCGGTGCCGCCCGCCTGCCCCGGATCGCCCCGGACAACCCCCCGGAACGCCGAAGATGCGAGATCATGTGTCGCATGACCGAGGTGTCCTCGCTCACAGGACGGCTGCTCGTGGCCACCCCCGCGCTGGCGGATCCGAACTTCGACCGCGCGGTGGTCCTGCTGCTCGACCACGACGACGAGGGTTCCCTCGGCGTGGTCCTCAACCGGCCCACCCCGATCACGGTCGGAGACATCCTCGCACCCTGGGCCGCGCTGGCCGGCGAGCCGGGCGTCGTCTTCCAGGGCGGCCCGGTCTCCCTCGACGCGGCCCTCGGCATCGCGGTGATCCCCGGCGACGAGGGCCCGCTCGGCTGGCGGCGGGTGTACGGGGCGATCGGCCTGGTCGACCTGGAGACCCCGCCCGAGCTGCTCGGCCCGGCCATCGGCGCCCTGCGGATCTTCGCCGGTTACGCGGGCTGGGGCCCCGGCCAGCTGGAGACCGAGCTCGGCGACGGCGCCTGGTACGTGGTGGAGTCCGAACCCGGCGACGTCTCCTCGCCGCGCCCCGAGACCCTCTGGCGCCAGGTCCTGCGCCGCCAGCGCGGCGAGCTCGCGATGGTGGCGACGTATCCGGACGATCCGTCGCTGAACTGAGGTCGCCCGGAGGGCGCTCGGCCCGGGGGTCTTCTTTCAGTACCCTTGGATCCCATGAGCACTCTCGAGCCCGAGCGCGGGGCAGGTACGGGAACCCTCGTGGAGCCGACGCCGCAGGTGTCCCACGGTGACGGCGACCACGAGCGCTACGCGCACTACGTCCAGAAGGACAAGATCATGGCGAGTGCCCTCGACGGCACTCCCGTGGTGGCACTGTGCGGCAAGGTCTGGGTACCGGGGCGCGACCCCAAGAAGTACCCGGTCTGCCCGATGTGCAAGGAGATCTACGAGTCCATGGGCTCCGGCGGGGACAAGGACAAGGACAAGGGCGGCAAGGACAAGTAGTCCGGACCGCCGGCAGTCGGGGACGGCCCCCGGCGCGCGCACCTCGGTGCGCGCGCCGGGGGCCGTTCGCGTTGCGCAGGGTGCTTCGGGTGGTCACAGAGTGGTGGAGACCTCTTGTCGTGGTCTGGGTCCGCCCCTAACCTCACGCCTGTTGTGCAGTGTTGTGCAGTGCGAAACGTCCGTTGCATATGGTGCAACGAGTGTGTGGAGGGGACCACCGTGAAGACTCCTGCCCGAATCGCCGTACCCATCGCTCTCCTGGCCCTGGCCGCCTGCGCCCCGCAGACCTCGGGCGGCGCGGCGGGCACCGACGACCAGAGCGGCACCCTGCGCGTCTGGCTCTTCCAGGAAGTCGCCAACAAGCCCAAGGAACAGGTCGTCGACCAGGCCGTCGCCGCCTTCGAGAAGCGCCACAAGGGCGCCAGGGTCGAGGTCGAGTACATCCCCGTCGAAAGCCGCGCCCAGCGCGTCAAGGCCGCCTTCAACGACCCCAAGTCCGCGCCCGACCTCATCGAGTACGGCAACACCGACACCGCCGGCTACGTGAAGGACGGCGGACTCGCCGACATCACCGCCGAGTTCGGCGCCTGGGACGAGGCCAAGGACACCGACCCCACCGCCAGGTCCTCCGTCACCGTCGGCGGAAAGGTCTACGGCGCCCCGCTCTTCGTCGGCGTCCGCGCGCTCTACTACCGGACCGACGTCTTCACGGGACTCGGCCTGAGCGCCCCCAAGACCCAGGCCGAACTCATCGCCACCGCCAAGAAGATCCGCAAGGCCCGGCCCGAGCTCTACGGCATGGCCGTCGGCGGCGCCTACACCTACGGCGCCATGCCCTTCATCTGGGCCAACGGCGGCGAACTCGCCACCGGCACCGGCACCTCGGGCGACCCGTACAAGTCCGCCGTCAACAGCGAGGCCGCCCGCAAGGGCATCGCCTCCTACGCCTCCCTCTTCGGCGACGACAACTGCCCCGCCGCCAAGTGCGCCCAGATGGGCGGCAACGCCACCGTCACCGCCTTCGCCTCCGGCAAGGCCGCCATGGCCATCGGCGGCGACTTCAGCCACGCCGCCGTCGAGGCCGGCACCGTCAAGGGCAAGTACGCCGTCGTCCCGCTGCCCGGCACCACCCCCGGCTCGATCGCCCCCGCCTTCGCCGGCGGCAACAACATCGGCGTCCTCAAGAGCACCTCCCACCGCACCCTCGCCGTCGACCTCATGAAGTCGCTCACCGGCAAGGAGACCCAGAGCCGCCTCTTCGACGCCATGGGCTTCCTGCCCACGTACACCGACGTCCGGCAGCAGGCGGCGGCCAGGGAACCCTTCGTGAAGCCCTTCATCGACTCCCTCGGCGCCGGCGCCAAGTTCGTCCCCGCCTCGGCGGGCTGGGGCCAGATCGACGCCTCCCTGGTGCTCCCCACCCTGTTCCAGGAGGTCGTCAGCGGGCGGAAGGACATCGACGCCGCCTCCGACGACGCCGCGAAGAAGATGGACGCGGCCTTCGCGGCGGCGGGCTGAGGGCCGGGACCCGCACCATGACCACGGCACCCCGCACCGAGGAAGCCGCGCCCGCGCCCGACCGCGCCGGCGTGCGGCTTCCCGGACCCCGCGCCCCGCGCACGCCCCGGCGGAACCCCCGCCGCCACGGCTCCGCCTGGACCCCCTGGCTCTATCTGCTCCCCGCACTCGTCGTCCTCGGCGGGCTGCTCGTCTACCCGATCTACCAGCTCGGCCTGATCTCCTTCCTGGAGTACACCCAGGCCCAGGTCAGCGGCGGCGAACCCACCACATTCCAGGGCCTCGGCAACTACGGCACGCTCTTCTCCGACCCCCAGTTCCGGCAGGTCCTGCTCGCCACCGTCCTGTTCGCCGCCGCCTGCGTCGTCGCCACCCTCGCCGTCGGCTGCGCCCTCGCCGTCCTGCTCACCCGGATCCGCGCCCTGCCCCGGCTCGCCCTGATGCTGGCCGCGCTCGGCGCCTGGGCCACCCCCGCCGTCACCGGCTCCACCGTCTGGGTCTTCCTCTTCGACCCCGACTACGGGCCCGTCAACCGGGTCCTCGGACTCGGCGACCTCTCCTGGACCTACGGGCGGTACAGCGCCTTCGCCCTCGTGCTCTTCGAGGTCGTCTGGTGCTCGTTCCCCTTCGTGATGGTCACCGTCTACGCCGGCATCAAGGCCATCCCGTCCGAGGTCCTGGAGGCCGCCGCCCTCGACGGCGCCTCGCAGTGGCGCATCTGGCGCTCCGTCACGGCGCCGATGCTGCGGCCCATCCTCGTCGTCGTCACGATCCAGTCGATCATCTGGGACTTCAAGGTCTTCACCCAGATCTACGTGATGACGGGCGGCGGCGGCATCGCCGGGCAGAACCTCGTCCTCAACGTGTACGCCTACCAGAAGGCCTTCGCCTCCTCCCAGTACAGCCTGGGCTCCGCCATCGGCGTGGTCATGCTGCTCATCCTGCTGACCGTGACCCTGGTCTACCTGCGCCTGCTGCGCCGACAGGGGGAAGAACTGTGAGTGCCTCCGGGTTCCGTATCCGTTTCCGTCCCGGTGTCCGTACGGGCGTACGTACGGGTGGACGCACCGGGTTCCGCGTCCGCCGGCCCGGGCGGCTCGCCGCCGAGGCCGCCGCGCTGCTGGTCGCCGCCGCCGTGGCCTTCCCGCTGTACTGGATGGTCCTGTCCGCCTTCAAGCCGGCGGGCGAGATCCAGTCCACCGCCCCCCGGCCGTGGACGCTCTCCCCGTCCCTGGACTCCTTCCGGCGCGTCTTCGAACAACAGGAGTTCGGGCGCTACTTCCTCAACTCGCTGATCGTCGCCGGCACGGTCGTGCTCGCCTCCGCCGTCATCGCCTTCCTCGCGGCGACCGCCGTCACCCGGTTCCGGTTCCGCTTCCGCACCACCCTGCTGATCATGTTCCTGGTCGCGCAGATGGTCCCGATCGAGGCGCTGACGATCCCGCTGTTCTTCCTCATGCGGGACTTCGGGCAGCTCAACACCCTGGGCTCGCTGATCCTGCCGCACCTCGCCTTCTCGCTGCCGTTCGCGATCTGGATGCTCCGCGGCTTCGTCAAGGCCGTGCCCCAGGCGCTGGAGGAGCAGGCGATGATCGACGGAGCGAGCCGCACCCGCTTCCTGTGGCAGATCCTGTTCCCGCTGGTCTTCCCCGGGCTCGTCGCCACGAGCGTCTTCTCGTTCATCTCGACCTGGAACGACTTCCTCTTCGCGAAGTCCTTCCTCATCAGCGACACCTCGCAGTCGACCCTCCCGATGGCGCTGCTCGTCTTCTTCAAGCCCGACGAGAACGACTGGGGAGGGATCATGGCCGGGTCGACCGTGATGACCCTCCCGGTGCTCGTCTTCTTCGTACTCGTACAGCGCCGCCTGGTCTCGGGACTGGGCGGGGCGGTGAAGGACTAGGGACCGACGCGATGACCGACGAGAACCTGACCGACGAGAACCTGACGAACGAGGGCCGGGGGCGCGCCCACGAGCTCGTTCCCGCGCCGGTGACGGTGCTGGAGCGGGAGGTGACCGGCACCGGCGGTGGCTTCGTCCTGGGCCCGGCGACCGTCCTGGACGCCGGACCCGGCACCGAGGGCGCCGCCCGGTGGCTGCGCGCCACGGTCGGGGCGGCGACCGGCCTTGACCTCGCGCCGGGCACGCTGGGAACTCCGAGCAGGCCGGGAACTCCGGGCACGCCCGGCGCGGGGGCAGGGGAGGGTGACGGCGGGACCGTCCGCCTCCGGATCGACCCCGACGCCGTCGGCGACCTGGGCCCCGAGGGCTACCGCCTGACGGTGGACGCGGACGGCGTCTCCGTGCGCGGCGGGTCGGCCGCCGGGGTGTTCTGGGGGCTCCAGACGCTCCGCCAGCTCCTCGGCCCCGACGCGCACCGCAGGGCGCCCCTCGACCGCACCCGGCGCTGGACCGTGCCCGGCACCGACATCGCCGACGGCCCGCGCTTCGCCTGGCGCGGCCTGATGCTCGACGTCGCCCGCCACTTCATGCCGAAGGACGACGTGCTGCGGCAGCTGGACCTGATGGCCGCCCACAAGCTGAACGTCCTCCACCTGCACCTCACCGACGACCAGGGCTGGCGCATCGAGATCAAGCGGCACCCGCGCCTCACCGAGACGGGCTCCTGGCGGGCCCGCAGCAAGTGGGGCCACCGGGCCTCGCCGCTGTGGAACGAGACCCCGCACGGCGGCTTCTACACCCAGGACGACCTCCGCGAGATCGTCGCCTACGCCGCCGCCCGGCATATCTCGGTCGTCCCCGAGATCGACGTGCCCGGCCACTCGCAGGCCGCCATCGCCGCGTACCCGGAACTGGGCAACACCGACGTCATCGACACCACCACCCTCTCCGTCTGGGACACCTGGGGAGTCAGTCCGAACGTACTCGCCCCCACTGACAACGTCCTGCGCTTCTACGAGGGCGTCTTCGAGGAGCTGCTCGACCTCTTCCCGGCCGACGTCTCGCCGTTCGTGCACATCGGCGGCGACGAGTGCCCCAAGGACCAGTGGAAGGCCTCGGCCACCGCGCAGGGCCGCATCAAGGAGCTCGGCGTCGGCGACGAGGACGGCCTCCAGTCCTGGTTCGTCCGCCACTTCGACCGCTGGCTCGCCGACCGCGGCCGCCGCCTCATCGGCTGGGACGAGATCCTGGAGGGCGGCCTCGCCTCCGGCGCGGCCGTCTCCTCCTGGCGCGGCTACGCGGGCGGGATCACCGCCGCCGAGACCGGCCACGACGTGGTGATGTGCCCCGAGCAGCAGGTGTACCTGGACCACCGTCAGGCGCCGGGCGAGGACGAGCCGATGCCCATCGGGTACGTACGGACCCTGGCGGACGTCTACCGCTTCGAGCCCGTCCCGCCGGGCCTCGCCCCCGAGGCCGCCGCCCACATCCTGGGAACCCAGGCCAACGTGTGGACCGAGGTGATGGAGAACCGGGCCCGCGTCGACTACCAGACCTACCCGCGCCTCGCCGCCTTCGCCGAGGTCGCCTGGTCCCGCCTGCCCGCCCCCGAGGCGCGCGATCACGCCGACTTCGAGCGCCGGATGGGCGCCCACTACCGGCGCCTCGACGCCCTCGGCGTGGACTACCGCCCGCCCGCCGGACCGCACCCCTGGCAGCGCCGCCCCGGCGTCCAGGGCCGCCCCATCGAGGGGGCACCCCCGAACGTGTGAGGCACCTATCCCCTCGACGTCACCCAAGAGCGGCAAAACGGAAGTTACCGTCGCTCAGGGAGGTCCCCGCACGTCCTGGACGGAACCGTCCTTCGCGGACCCTCGCGACGTACGGCTCGGAAGATGTGCCAGAGTTGCCACGTCCAGGCTGTGAGCACGTACGGTACGGCCACACAGGCGTGACGGCCGGGAACGGCCGGGGACCACCGGGACACCGGGAAGGGGCAGCGGGTTGACCACGCACGCACCACAGACGGCATCACGGGCGGCGCGCTCCGTGACGCTGCCCGTCTCGCTGGACGAGGCCGTGGCGGCGCTCACCGCCATGCCGGCCGCCGTCCCCGTGGCCGGCGGCACCGATCTGATGGCCGCCGTCAACCGCGGCCGGCTGCGCCCCGCGGGCCTGGTCGGACTCAGCCGCATCAACGAGATCCGCGGCTGGCAGTACCAGGACGGCCACGCCCTGCTCGGCGCCGGCCTCACCCACGCCCGGATGGGCCGCCCCGACTTCGCGGCCCTCATCCCCGCCCTGGCCGCCGCCTCGCGCGTCGCGGGCCCGCCCCAGATCCGTAACGCCGGCACGCTCGGCGGCAACATCGTGACCGCGGCGCCCACCGGCGACTCGCTGCCGGTGCTGGCCGCCCTGGAGGCCGAGCTGGTCGTCGTCGGCCCGCTCGGCAGCCGCGAGCTGCCCGTCAGTCACCTGCTGGCCGGCCGGGACCTGCTGGCCCCCGGCGAGCTGGTCGCCTTCGTGCGCGTACCGCTGCTGCACGCCCCCCAGGTCTTCCTGAAGGCCACCGGCCGCACCGGCCCGGCCCGCGCCAACGCCTCCGTCGCCGTCGTCCTCGACCCGGCGCGCCGCGGGGTGCGCTGCGCGGTCGGCGCCGTCGCGCCGATGCCGCTGCGCCCGCTGGAGGCGGAGCAGTGGATCGCCTCGCTGGTGGACTGGGACGGGGAGCGGGGCCTGGCCCCGGAGGCGCTGGCGGCGTTCGGCGACTACGTGGCCGCCGCGTGCATCCCGGACCCGCAGGGCGACGAGCAGTTGCCCCCGGCCGTACTGCATCTGCGGCGCACCGTCGCCGCGCTGGCCCGACGGGCACTGGGGAGGGCGCTGTCGTGAGCGACGAGACACCGGAGAACCGCGGTACGGGCGGCTGGCAGCCGATCCCGCAGAGCGAGGGGTACGACGGCGACGCCACGGCCTTCGTGCAGCTGCCGCCCGAGTTCATGCTGGAGGGCGTCCCGCTGGAGGCGCCGGGCCACGGCTACGTACCGCCGATGATCACCCCGCTGGTACCACTGGCGGCGACGGACCCGGCGGCCACGGGGACGTGGATGGCGCAGACGCCGGAGGAGCCCGCGCGGGAGGAGCCGCGGGCCCCGCACGCCCCGCACGCCTCGCAGTACCCCCAGGCCCCGCACGTGCCGCACGCCTCGCAGTTCCCGCAGGCCCCGCAGGCTTCGCAGGTCCCGCCGGTCGCGCAGGACTTCCGGGAGTTCCGGGAGCTCCAGGACTACCCGCAGGAGCAGACGGCGTCGTGGACGATCCCGACGATCGAGGACGGTCCGGACGTCCTGGACGACTCGGGCGAGTACACGGCGGCACGGCTCGCGCGGTACGCGACCGGCGCACCGGCCACGCTGCCCGGCGGCGCGGCGGCGCCGTGGGCGGTGGAGGAGCAGGCGGCCGGCGAGGCGCAGCCCGGGGCGCCGGTCGAGGCGCCTGAGGCGCCGGCTGGGGTGTCGGCTGAGCCGGGACTCGTATCGGAGCCGGTACGGGAGCAGGCGCCGGAGCAGCCCCTGGAGCAGGCTCCGGAGCAGGTCGTGGAACCGGCACCGGAACAGGCCCCGGAACAGGCCTCGGAACAGGCCCTGGAACATGCTCCGGAACAGGCTCCGGACACCCTCGCCCCTGCCCCCGCCCCCGCCCCGCCGCCCGTCGACATGTCGACCGACAGCGACGAGCACCCCACCACCTCGTACACGCTCCGCGTCAACGGCGCCGACCGCCCGGTCACGGACTCGTGGATCGGCGAGTCACTGCTGTACGTGCTGCGTGAGCGCCTCGGCCTCGCCGGGGCGAAGGACGGCTGCTCGCAGGGCGAGTGCGGCGCGTGCAACGTGCAGGTGGACGGGCGTCTGGTCGCGTCCTGCCTGGTGCCGGCGGCCACGGCCGCGGGGTGCGAGGTGCGGACGGTCGAGGGCCTGGCCGTGGACGGGGAGCCGTCCGACGTGCAGCGGGCGCTCGCGAAGTGCGGGGTGCAGTGCGGCTTCTGCATCCCGGGCATGGCGATGACCGTGCACGACCTGCTCGAGGGCAACCACGCCCCGAACGAGCTGGAGACCCGGCAGGCGCTCTGCGGCAACCTGTGCCGCTGCTCGGGCTACCGCGGGGTGCTCGACGCCGTACGGGAGGTCGTCAGCGGCCGTGAGGCGGCGGCCGAGGCGGAGGCGGGCGAGGAGGCCCGCATCCCGCACCAGATTCCCCACGCGTTCGACGGAGGCACGGCGTGAGCAGCGAAACGACCACGGAGCCGGCGGGCCCCGGGCCCGGCATCGGCATCGGCGTCTCGCTCCCGCAGGCCGACGCGCGGGCGAAGACCGAGGGCACCTTCCCGTACGCCTCCGACCTGTGGGCCGAGGGCCTGCTGTGGGCGGCGATCCTGCGCTCGCCGCACCCGCACGCCCGGATCGTGTCGATCGACACGACGGCCGCGGCCGAGATGCCCGGGGTCCGGGCGGTGGTGACCCACGCCGACGTGCCGGGCGCGGTCACGTACGGCCGCACGGTGGCCGACCGGCCGGTGTTCGCCGCCGAACTCGTACGGCACCACGGCGAGGCGATCGCCGCGGTGGCCGCAGACCACCCGGACACGGCCCGGCTCGCGGCCGCGGCCATCGCGGTCGAGTACGAGGTCCTGGAGCCGGTCACGGACCCGGAGAAGGCGTTCGCGGCGCCGCCGCTGCACCCCGACGGCAACCTGATCCGGCACATCCCGCTCAGCTTCGGCGAGCAGGAGGCGACCGGCGAGATCGTCGTCGAGGGCCTGTACCGGATCGGCCGGCAGGACACCGCGCCGATCGGCGCCGAGGCCGCGCTCGCCGTGCCGCGCCCCGACGGGGGCGTCGAGCTGTACACCGCCTCGACCGACCCGCACACCGACCGCGACCTGGCCGCCGCCTGCTTCGGGCTGCCGCCGGAGCAGGTCAAGCTGGTCGTGACGGGCGTCCCGGGCGCCACCGGCGACCGCGAGGACCCCGGCTTCCAGATCCCGCTGGGCCTGCTCGCCCTGCGCACCGGCTGCCCGGTCAAGCTCACCGCGACCCGCGAGGAGTCCTTCCTCGGCCACGCCCACCGCCACCCCACCCTGCTGCGCTACCGCCACCACGCGGACGCGGACGGCCGGCTGGTGAAGGTGGAGGCGCAGATCCTGCTGGACGCGGGCGCCTACGCCGACTCGTCGTCCGAGTCGCTGGCGGCGGCCGTGTCGTTCGCCTGCGGCCCGTACGTCGTGCCGCACGCCTTCGTCGAGGGCTGGGCGGTGCGCACCAACAACCCGCCGTCGGGCCATGTGCGGGGCGAGGGCGCCATGCAGGTGTGCGCGGCGTACGAGGCGCAGATGGACAAGCTGGCGGCGCGGGTCGGCGTCGACGGCGCGGAGATCCGGATGCGCAACGTGCTGGCCACGGGCGACATCCTGCCCACCGGCCAGACCGTCACCTGCCCGGCCCCGGTGGCCGAACTCCTCTCCGCCGTACGCGACTTCCCCCTCCCGCCCCTCCCCATGGACTCCCCGGAGGAGGACTGGCTGCTGCCCGGCGGCCCGGACGGCGCGGGGGAGCCCGGCGCGGTACGGCGGGGCGTCGGCTACGCGCTCGGCATGGTGCACATGCTGGGCGCGGAGGGCACGGACGAGGTCTCGACGGCCACGGTCCGGGTCCACGACGGGGTGGCCACCGTCATCTGCGCGGCCGTGGACACGGGCTCCGGCTTCACGACCCTGGCCCGCCAGATCGTCCAGGAGACCCTGGGCATCGACGAGGTCCACGTGGCCCCCGTCGACACCGACCAGCCCCCGGCGGGCCCCGCGACCCACGGCCGCCACACCTGGGTCTCGGGCGGCGCGGTCGAACGCGCCGCCAAGATGGTCCGCACCCAGCTCCTCCAGCCCCTGGCGCACAAGTTCGGCATGTCGACCGAACTGCTCCAGATCACCGACGGCAAGATCACCTCGTACGACGGCGTGCTGTCCACCACGGTCACCGAGGCCATGGACGGCAAGGAACTCTGGGCCACCGCCCAGTGCCGCCCCCACCCCACCGAACCCCTCGACGAGGCGGGCCAGGGCGACGCCTTCGTCGGCCTCGCCTTCTGCGCGATCCGCGCGGTCGTGGACGTCGACGTGGAGATCGGTACGGTCCGGGTGGTCGAGATGGCCGTCGCCCAGGACGTCGGCCGCATCCTCAACCCCGCCCAGCTGGCCACCCGTATCGAGGCCGGCATCACCCAGGGCGTCGGCGCGGCCCTCACCGAGAACCTCCGCACCTCCCGCGGCCTGGTCCGCCACCCCGACCTGACCGGCTACCCCCTCCCGACCTCGCTCGACGCCCCCGACATTCGCATCGTGAAACTCGTCGAGGAACGCGACGTCGTAGCCCCCTTCGGCGCCAAACCCGCCAGCGCCGTCCCGGTCGTCACCTCCCCGGCAGCAGTGGCCTCAGCAGTCCGCGCAGCCACCGGACGCCCCGTCAACCGCCTGCCGATCAGGCCGCAGGCGGCGGTCGTCGTACCCAATTCGTAACCATGTGAGCCGCGTTGCTTGTGCAACCCGGAGGTGCGCTCTGTCCGTCGTCTTGACTACCATGAACTCCTGACTTGTCGAACGGGGAGGCGCTATGGCGGAGGCGACGGACAGCGGGGGAGCCGTGAACACGGCACTCTCCCTGATGCCCCTGATGGGCGGCGTCGGTGCGGTGGCCGGGGCGGCCGCCAGTTTGGCCGTCGAGGTCAACGAGCTGGCACACCTGAAGGACCGCGTGGACGCCCTGCTCACGGGCTTCGAGGGGTCGAACGCGGGCCCGGGAAAGATCGGCGAGGACTGGCTGGAAGAGGCCACCCTGGCGGGCCCCGGCTTCCACGAGGCGGGCTTCCTCTTCTCCAGCTTCGACGTCGTCCGGGCCGAACTGCTCAAGTTCTCCAAGGTGCTGGGGCTCCAGATGGAGAGCATGAAGATCGCGATCGACCTCTCCAAGAGCGGGTACGAGAACATCGACGACGACATCCGCAGGCGGATGCGGGCGCTCAACACGCAGATCACCGACCTGCAGGACACCGGCGAGAAGAAGAACGCCCAGCACACCGTGAGCGGCGCCTCCGCGGAGACCCCGCGGACCGACGCGCCCGCGGGCGGCGGCGACGCGCAGGGCGACTATCAGTGAACCACTGGACGGAAACGGGGGAAGAGTCGCATGGGTAAGGGGCCCAAAACGCCGGAAGCGAAGTCGACGTCGCTGGAAGGCATGTCGAACGAGCAGCTGCTGGCGATGCTGACTCCCATCCAGCACGCTCGCGCCGAGGCCCTCTCGGGCAAGCTCAAGGGCGCGGCGGACGAGATCACCAAGATCGCCGAGTACCTGCGCGCCCGCGCCACCGGCGGTCTCAGCTGGAAGGGCATGGCGGCGGAGTCGTTCGTCGAGTGGACCGCCGCCACGGCGAGCGCCACGTTCTACCTCGCCAACTACACCCAGCTGGCCGGCGAGTGCCTGGCGGAGTCCGCCCAGGCCATGGCCCAGGCCAAGAGCGGAGTCGAGGAGCTGGCGAAGACGAGCGCCTCGGCGAAGACGGACTACACGACCGCCCAGCGCACCCTGAACGCGGCCCGTCACGACCCCGGCGCCGGCAAGACCGAGGTCAAGACGGCGACCGACGACATGAACGCGGCGGCGAGCGCACGGGAGAAGGCCCGCATCGAGGCGCTGATGAAGCTGCGCTCGCTGGGGCAGACGTACACGTTCACCGGCCAGCGGGTGAACGCGGCGACGCGGCCGGAGTTCCCGCCGCCGGCGGGGTATCTGGGCGACAAGTGGAAGGCGCCGGAAAGCCACATCCAGGTACCGGGCCGCACGTCCCGGACCAGCACGTCCTCCACGACCGGGACCACGCAGAACCGGCAGATCAGTGGCCGTACGGAAGGCTCCACCGAACGCGCTGTCGTGCACACCACGGACGGGGGAACGACTGACCCCGGCGGCACGGTCCGCCCCGGTCCCACACACGTCGTGCCCGAGGTTCCCGTCGACCTGGGGATCGACTCCGTGACGACTCCCCCCGACACACGGCCCGCTCCCACCACGCCGCCGGGTCCGGGCCTGGTGAAGCCCGAGACGCCGACCTACCCGGGTGGCACTCAGACGACCCCGCCTCCGTTCATCACCGGCCCCGGTGGGCCGGGGCAGCTGCCGACCGGCGGCGGAACGGTGAAGGGCGGCGGGTCCGGTCTGCGCCCGGGCCCCTTCGGCCCCGGCGGAACGGCCTCGGCGCGCCCGCCGCGCGAGACCGGCATCGTCGGTGGGCGGCAAGTGACGCCGACGAACGGGCGGCCCGCGACGGGCATCCCGCGCAGCACGGTGATCGGCAACGAGCAGGTCCACGGCCGCGGCGGAACGGGCGGCGCCATGGGCCCGCACGCCGGTGGCGGTGGCGGTGGCGGTGGCACCGCGGCCGGTCGCCGGCTGGCCATGGAGCAGGGCGGTGTGGTCGGCGGCAGGGCCCAGAAGACCGGCCAGGCCGGCTCCCGCCCGTTCACCCCTGGCGGCACCGGGCTTGTACGCGGTGGTCAGGCAGGCTCCGGGACCGGACCGGCCACGGGACGCGGCGCCGGGATGCACGGTGCCGGCGCTCGTACGGGCGACGACCGTCACGAAGAGCGCGGTGGCGAGCGTCCCGACTACCTCGTCGAGGACGAGGAGACCTGGCAGCAGGGCAAGCGCCCGATCGTCCCCCCGGTCGTCGACTGACCCCGTAGGCAGAAGGGCACGGAGAAACAGATGCGAACCAGCAGTGGACGGGCCATGGGGTCCGGCTCCCTGACGGCGGCCGTGACGGCCCTGACACTGCTGGGCATCGGTGCGACGCCGGCCCACGCCGAGTCCGTACGTGACCAGCAATGGCACCTGAAGGCCATGGGCGCGGACAAGATGTGGAAGGTCAGCGAAG
Source organism: Streptomyces sp. NPDC023157 (assembly GCF_055560575.1). NCBI lineage: Bacteria > Bacillati > Actinomycetota > Actinomycetes > Kitasatosporales > Streptomycetaceae > Streptomyces > Streptomyces sp. NPDC023157. The sequence goes on along the minus strand of NZ_JBVHIL010000001.1, from coordinate 1,204,241 downwards.
GCGAGGGCGTCGTCGTCGCCGTCATCGACTCCGGCGTCGACGACACCATCGCCGACCTCCGGGGACAGGTCCTTCCCGGCAAGGACTACTCCCGTCTCTCGGGCGACGAGAACAACGACGTCGACAACCACGGCACCGGGATGGCGAGCCTGATCGCCGCGACCGGAGCACGCGGCAGCGTCGAAGGGTCGTTCGGGCTCGCACCCAAAGCCAAGATCCTTCCGATCCGGCTCGTCTACAACCAGGAGCGGTTGTACGAGAAGGACCGCGTGGACCCCTTCTCGGCGGGGATGGCGAAGGCCATTCGGTTCGCCGCCGACTCCGAGGCCAAGGTCATCAACATCTCCGTCGGCTCCAGCACGGACCGCATCGGACCCGAACTGGAACAGGCCGTCCGGTACGCGCTCTCCAAGAACAAGCTGATCTTCGCGGCCGTCGGCAACAGCGCCGACGCGGACAACAAGGCCGAGTACCCCGCGGCGACGCCCGGCGTGGTCGGCGTGGGCGGCCTCGACAAGAAGGCCGCCTGGTGGGACAAGTCCCAGACCGGCCCTCAGGTCGATCTCGCCGCCCCGGCCGAGAACCTGGTGAACGCCTGCTCCAAGGGCACAGAGCTCTGCTCCGGCAGCGGTACCAGTGGCGCCACCGCCCTCGCCTCCGCCTCCGCCGCCCTGATCTGGTCCAAGCACCCCGACTGGACCAACAACCAGGTCCTGCGCGTCATGCTCAACACCGCTGGCAAGCCGAAGAGCGGCAAGGAGCGCACCGACTACCTCGGTTACGGCACCATCCGCCCCCTCCGAGCGCTGACCACCCCCGGCGACCCCGGCCCCGCCGACGTCTACCCGCTGCCCGACCTCGCCGCCGCCGAAGCATCCGCGGCGCCGTCCGCCTCGGCGAGCCCCTCCGCCGCTCCCGCGCCGTCGAAGGCCGGCAGCACCCCGCCGCCCGCCGCCGCCCCGTCCGAGGGCGGCGGCAACACCGGCCTGTGGATCGCGCTTGGTGTCGGTGCGGCTGTCCTGGTCGGCGGAGCGGTGACGGCCGTCGCCCTCCGTTCCCGCCGGCGCGGCGCCGTGCCGCCCATGCCGCCGACGGCTCCCGCCGCGCCGCCGTACGCGCCGTACGGGGGCCCGCAGGGCGACGCGTACCCGCAGCACCAGCCGCCCGGTCCTGGTCAGCTCGGCTGACTGGGCCGCTCTCGGGTACCAGCAGTGGCGGCGCCGTGAAGCGTGCGCCGCTGAGGGGTGGGAGCGAGGGCAGACTCGTTCCCCTTCCTTTCCCTTCCTTCCCTCGGTTGGGGTGCGTCGCGAGTGGCGTGGAATCGGTGCTGTTTGCCCTTGCGGTTGCGTACTCCGGCTAGGCATTCGATAGCTTTCCCGCAGTTGCAGAGCGCCAGTCGCACGGTTTCGAATGCTGCGCCGACACACGCATGTGCGAATCGCGTGCGTCTCGCGTGTTCGCGGACTCGGGGAGAAGGATGTCGTTCGACGAAGAGTGGCTGTCCGCGCGGCAACAAGCAGCGGCCGACGTGTCCATGCGCCTGAACGGGGTGGATGACGGGAACGGCGGGCGAGGCGGCCCCGGAACGCGGCTACATGTGGATGCCGATGTCCTTGACGGCCGAGCCAAAGCAGCGGACAAGGTGCTGCGCAGCTTCGTCGAAGCGGATGACAAGGCGGCGAAGGAAACCGGTCAAGTTGGTGCGGGACTGAAGGGCTTCAGGTCCGCGGGCGCGTTCGGCACGTTTCAGAAGCGCTGGGAGTCCCAGATGCGGTACGTGCGGGGCTTGCTGAGCGAACAGGTCGCTGGTGCCCTGCGTGGCGCCGCCTCCGACTTCCGGACCGAGGAAGCCGCGCGAGCGGCCGCCGTGAAGCGGGTGGGTGCCGGCAGCGGAGACGCGTCGTCCAAGTCCTCGGCCGAGGGGTGAATGGTGTGGCGCTGACGTACGAGCAGGTCAAGCGAGCCGATCTCACGCCGCTCTCGGAGGCTGTCACTCAGTGGAGGAATTTGCCTGAGGCGTTCTCGGAGATCCAGCGAACCTTCGGTTCGACAGTGACGAGTCATCTGCGTGACTCGGACTGGGCGGGTGAAGCGGCCCGGGCTGCCTTTGGCACCTTTTCCGTGGTGGAGCGGGAGATGTACAGCGCGACTGAAGAGGCTCGCGACATCCACTCGCTGCTGAGCAACGCGCACGCCCGGTTCAGCGCCGCGCAGAAGCGCGTTCGAGATGTCGAGTCCGCAGTGACGGGTGACCGCTACTTGAGGATCACGGCCGAGGGTGCCGTCCATTTGGTCGTCCCACCTGAAGACGCGGATCGGTCTGCGGTGCTGCAGAAGTCGTACAACGAGACGATCCACTCCTACAACGATGCGGTGAAGCAGGCGTTGGCCGATGCGGAAGAAGCCGACGTGGCCCTTCATTTCGCTCTCTCGCAGGACCGTAACGGGCGGGAGCGAGGGTTCGACTCGGACACGGCCAACAGCCTGGACACGGCGATGAAGCAGCGCCGGGAGGCGGCCAAGGACGCGGACGCCGCCACAGAGCTCGCCCTGGCGGCCATCGGGGGCAAAGATCTGACCTCGGCGCAGCTCCGTGACCTCAACCGCCTCATGGGCGCCCATGAAGGCGATCCGTACTTCTCCGAAAGATTCGCGGTTGCCCTCGGACCCAGAGGAACCGTCAACTTCTGGCAGGCCGTTGCCGACAGGCGGAACCCTGACGGCAAGACCGCCGAGGCTCTGGCCGAGTTGCAGAAAACGCTGGGCCACACTCTTGCCACGGCCACGCATGTGGACAGTGCCGCGATGGAGGGCTGGAAGAGCGGCATGGTGGGGATCGGACCGGAGCGCATCAAGGACATCGACTACCGTGCCGGCATCCAGACGGAGGGCCCGTACTCGTTCCAGGTCATGAGTGCGTTGCTTCGATACGGCGAATACGACACGGAATTCCTCAACGACTACGGAAAGGAGCTGCTCGCCTTCGAGCAGGGCCACAAGGGGAAGGCCGGCGATCTCTGGCGCCCTGACGGGGCCGCGTATCGACTGAACTACGGAGGCGCCGACTTCGGCCAGGATCCCGTGGCCGGCTACATGGAAGCCCTGGCGCACAACCCTGAGGCGGCAAAGGCCCTCTTCCACTCCGAGGTCTGGGCCGAGTCGGACGCCGGGGACAGGTCGGAAAGCCAGTTGGATCCCGATCTCAAGTATCTGCTCACCGAACGTCAGTGGCCCATTGATGTCGTCCCAGGGCAGGACCGTGATCTCGGTGCGGGATACGACGAATTGGGACATGCCTTGGAGGCTGCCACCCTGGGCGTGACGTACGACGACCCCTCCTCCGTGGTGCACAGGGACGCGTCCGGCGCCAACGTCATGGAGCAGGTCCTGCACACCGTTTCCGCGGACACCGACTTCGTGAAGGATCGACCCGGTGTCGGGGCGAGCCTCGCCCGCATGGGGGCGGGGTATATCGACGACCTGAACTGGGCGCTCGCGGGGGAGGGGCTGGCCACCGGATCGGCAAGTCGCCACGATGTCTTTCAGCACGAAGGGGCCGATCACGCCTCGACGGACGTGTGGCAGGCGCGGAAATTCCTCCGGATCGTCGGCCAGTACGACGGGAACTATCAGGTGCTGTCCACGGCACAGCAGGTTTTCACGGACAGTGCGATGGTCGCCTACCCGGACGACGTGGAGAAGGTGCGGATGGCGGCGAACACGGGCGCCCAGTCGTTCGGGATCCTCACCGAGGGGCGGCTCACCGATATCAACGAGTCCTACAAGGAAGCCGAGGACAAGGCCAACCTGGAGTACGCCAAGAGCGCGGCGTGGAAGGAGTTCGGCCTGAGCTCGGCCCTGAGCGTGGGTGCCGGAGTCGCGGTGACTCCTTTCCTCGGCCCAGCGGCCGGAGTCGCGGCGGCGACCGCGGTGCCGATGCTCGTGGACACGGGGAGCGCAGCCTTGGAGACCTACTGGGGTAACGGGTTCAGTGATGACGCCCTCAAGAACGAGGCGGACTTCTCGGCGAAAGCAAGCCTCGATGCCGAAGGGTTCGAGGAACTGAGCAAACGCCGGTCGCAGGCCTCGTTGCTGAACTACATGGAGCTGCACGACGTTCCATTGGAACGGCGTACGACGTACATGCAGGAAGTGCTCAACGCTTACGACCGGGGTGCCAACTCGAGCGACCGAACGGATGGCATCAAGTAGATGAGCCGACGTGTGAGGGCAGGCGGCCTTCTCGTGGGCGTCTTGTTGGTCGCTGGATGTGGCGGCCCGGCGGACGATGCCAGCAAGGCGGACGACGGTCGGCCGGCTGCTGAGGTGTGCGGCGGGTTCACGGACGCGGGAGCACGGGCCCTCGGGAACGGCTCGGGTGCCGAGCGGTTCGTGGAGGAGCGTGGCGTCGACCTGGCGTCGCTGAGCGGTGATCCGACGCTGTGGTCCCATCCCCAGGATGTCTGTGTCATCCGGCCCGTGGGCAAGGCCGGCGAAGTCAGCGGACCGTGGTATTTCACCGTGGAGCGCGTGCCCAAGGGGCCGGACGACATCGGCAAGGCGTCCGGGGTCCACACCGTGCCGTTGGGGCTCGGTGCCTCCCGGTCCTCGGCGGGGGGCGCGGACATCTACTTCCGTTGCGGGGAGATCGGCATCGTGCGGGCCGCGCTCGAACTGGCCCCCGTCCCGCGATCGGACGCCGCTGACGCCTATGTGACGGCACTCCAGGACGTCACTCACCGGGCGACCGTGGCGTGGGGCTGTGCCGACGACGCGAGGGTGCCTCAACCCGTGCGGAAATGATCCGGGCAGCGCTGCAAGGCCAACCCGTTCAGAACGTAGGCAGAGCCGCCACCTTGCCCTTGCTGATCAGGAAGACGCGGTTGGCCTTGGCCGTCATGGCCCAGGGGCCCGTGTTGTCGCGTTCGTAGGTCCAGACGCGTTTGCCCTCCGGGAGGGAGATGCCCGAGACGCCGGAGTCGCCGTTGGCGCTTTCCACGGTCCAGACGCAGTCGCCCTGGACCACGGGGGGCTGCGGGTCGGGGAAGTCGCCGTTCAGGTCGGCGTACCAGAAGTCGGGGGTGGTGCCGTCCTTGGCGTAGCGGCGGACGGCGCGGCCCTGGGTGGCGGTGACGCCGTTGGCGTCGACCGCCGGCGGGCCCCAGGTGCGCCCGGGGCTCGGGTCGACGGACCAGAGGTGCTTGCCGGTGGCGAGGGTGACGGCGGTCAGGGTGCGGCCGCCCAGGTAGACCGTGCCGTCGTCGACGGCGGGCCGCAGGGACTCCGAGGACTGGCCGCGGATCTGCCAGGCTTGGCGGCCCGTCGCCTGGGCGTACGCGGTGACGGTGCCGTCCGAGCCGGAGACGACCAGGTGGTCGGTGTCGGCGGCGGCCCACGGGCCCTTGGTGTCCGTGGCGCGTTCCGTGGACGCGATCGTCCAGCGGATCGTGCGGCCGGCGACGTCCACGGCCCGCAGGGCGCCCTTCGTGGTGAGGACGTAGACGGTGTCGGGGGTCGCGGCCAGGAGGAGGGCCGCTTCCGCCGACGGGAGGGTCCAGTTCTGTCTGCTTGTCGACGCGTTGTGGACGAGGAGGTGGCCTTCGGGGTTCGTCGCTACGAACTCGGTCAGGGTCAGGGGGAGTTGGCGGGCCGTCTTTGAGATGTTCGGCAGTGTCCATTTCGTCGTGCCGTCCACCACCTTCAGCGCCGTCAGGCCGCCGTTCCGGTCCGGGAAGACCACCACGTCGCGCAGGGCCACCGGCGGGGCGAGCGGGCCCGTCGCCGCCACGTCGACCGGGCCCCACAGGGGCGTCGGGCGGATGCCCGCGTTCGCCTGGTCCAGGAGCGGGGCCTCCGGAGCGTCGCCCTCGGGCGGCAGGGCGTTCTCCCCGCGGCTGCCGAGCCACCACGCCGTGCCTCCGCCGCCGGCCAGCAGGACGGCGCCGCCCCCGCCCCACGCCGCGAGCACACGGCGCCTGCTCGGGGCGGGCGTGCTGCCCGCCACGACGGTCGCGGCCGCCGCCTTGGACTGGCGCCGGACCTCGGTCTCCCTGCGCTTCACCTCCTCGTGCAGCGCACCCCGCCGCCAGACGTCTCGGACCTTCCGCCGGTCCGGTACGAAGGCCTGCGCCACCTGCTCCGGCGTCGGCCGCAGCTCGGGTTCGCGGGCCAGGCACGGCGCGATCAGCTGGTGCAGCGCGGGCGGCAGGGCGCCCAGGTCCGGCTGCTCGTGCACCACCGCGTACTGCACGGCCGCCACATGCGGCCCGTCGTACGCCCGCCGCCCCGTCGCCGCGTACACGAGCACCGCGCCCAGCGAGAACACGTCCGCCGCCCCGGTCACCCGCCGCCCGAGGACCTGCTCGGGCGCCCCGTAGCCGGGCGTGACCGGGATCTGGCCGGTCGTCGTCAGCGTGAGGCCGTGCTCGGGGCGGGCGATGCCGAAGTCGATGACCCGAGGGCCGTCGGACGTCAGCACGATGTTCGGCGGCTTGATGTCGCGGTGGATCAGTCCGGCGGCGTGGATGTCCCGCAGCGTCTCGCCCAGCGCCGCCGCCAGCGCCCGTACCGTCGGCTCGTCGAACGGGCCGTACCGCGCCACCGCCTCGTCCAGCGTCGGCCCGGCCAGGAACTCCGTCGCGATCCACGGGCGCCCGCCGTCCATCTGCGCGTCGAGCACCCGCGCCACCCCGCCGCTCCTGACCGCCTGCGCCGTGTGCGCCTCGCGGACGAAACGCTGGGCCAGGTGCTGGTCGTGGGCGAGTTCGGGGCGCAGCACCTTCACCGCGGCGGGGCGGCCGTCGGCCCCCGCCGCCAGGTACACCTTGCCCATGCCGCCCTCGCCCAGCACACCGAGCAGCCGGTACGGGCCGAGGCGCAGCGGGTCGCCGAAGCCTAGGGGGTTCATCGGGGCGTCACGTCCTGTCCAGGGAGGGAAGGGGGAAGGGGAGGGGGAAGGGCGGGGGAGGGGCGGGGGAGGGGAGGGGGCGGCTCAGCTGGGGGTGCGTCGGCGGGGTTACTTCAGGGGCAGGGCGATCATGAAGCGGTCGCCCACCGCGTACATCCGGCCCTCCTCGCGGTGCGCCACCACATGGTCCGCGTCCGTCGCGTACACCCACGCCCTGCGCCGGGTCCTCAGGTCCACCGCCGCCAGGCCCCGCTCGGAGCGGTAGTAGAGGTAGCGGTCGCCCACCGCGAGGGACTGGTCCTTGTCGGGCAGGGCCGGGTTGTCGGTGGTGGCCTTCTCCTGCCACAGCTTCGTGCCCGTGGCCGGGTCGACGGCGTACGCGCCGCCCTCCGCCACCGCGTAGACGGCGCCGTCCCCCCGTACGGGCCCGGAGAACGGGACCGTCGCCGAGATCCGCTCCTGCCAGGCCGTGCCGCCGTCGCTCAGCCGGAGCGCCGAGAAGTTCGTACCGCCCGTGTAGAGGTGGGTTCCGTCCAGGCAGGGCTGGGTGAGGGCCGCCGTGTCCCGCGGCACGTCGATGTCCTTGCGCCAGCGCACGGCGCCCGTGCGGGTGTCGCGCGCGACGACCCGGGTCGTGTCGTCGAACTCGTTGTAGCTCTCGAACGTGATGAGGCGGTCTCCGGCTACCGCCGTCGCCATCACGTAGCGGCGGTCCGTGCTGTCGGAGCCGGAGTTCGCGGGCGCGTCCCCCAGGGGCGTGCGCCACAACTCCCTTCCCGTACGGGTGTTCACCGCCACCAGGTGGTGGGAGCGCAGCGCGTCCGGGACGCCCGTCGCGCCCGCGAGGTACAGGACGCCGCCCGCCGCACACAGCAGCTGGGTCGCGTCCATGTTGGCGTTCAGGCCCTTCACCATGATGCCGGACGGGCGCAGCGCGTACTTCTTCGCGTCCACCGTCCGCACCACCAGGTCGAAGTGCTCGGTGTCCGTCTTCCGCTGCACGGCGTGGACGACGCCCGCCTCGTCGGCGACGGCCGTCCACGGCGTGGTGTCGGCGGTGCACACGCCGGCGGTCCTGCCGGTCGCGACCTCGCTGAACACCACCCCCATCCCCGCGACCAGGGCGACCTGGTCGCCCACGACCATCGGGAACGTGCGCTCGTCCTTCTCCGGCGTCGCCATCTCCGTGCTCCACAGCGACGACGGGGCCGCGCCGGTGCCACCGCCGGCCGGCGTCCTCGGTCCGCCCGTCGGCTGCGGCTCCTTGCCGCGCCACGCCCAGAGGCCCACGCCCGCGCCCGCCGCCGCGAGGGCCGTGCCGCCGCCCAGGGCGAGCAGCCCGCGGCGGGAGAGGCGGCGCGGCGGGGCCGGGGCCGGTACCGCCGTCGTGTACGGGTCCTCCGCCGGTGCCGGGAGGCGGGGCGGGTGCGGGTGCCACACGTCCGTCGCGCGGCGGGCGATCGCGGCGAGCAGCGGCGGCGGCAGGTGGTCCGCGAACTCGCCCCGGCCGTCGTGCAGTTCGGCGATCAGGGTGGCCGGGGCCGGGCGGGCGGACGGGTCCTTCGCCAGGCAGACGGCCAGGAGCGGGCGGAGGGACGGCGGCACGGCCGACAGGTCCGGGTCGGCGTAGCGGACGCGGTAGAGGAGGTCCGCCGGGGCGCCCGAGCCGAACGGCGCCTGGCCCGTCGCCGCGAAGACCAGCACGCCCGCGAGCGCGAACACATCGCCCGCCGGGGTGTGTTCCTCGCCCGAGGCCTGCTCCGGCGACATGTACGCCGGGGTGCCGGCCGCCGCGCCCGTCGACGTGAGCCGGGCGTCGCCGGCCGCCCGCGCGATGCCGAAGTCGATCACCTTCGGGCCGTGCGCGGTGACCAGGATGTTCGACGGCTTCAGATCGCGGTGCACCACGTCCGACGAGTGCAGCTGCCGCAGCGCCCCCGCGAGAGCGGCACCCACGGCGCGGACGGTCGGCTCCGGCAGCGGGCCCGCCAGGGCGACCGCGTCGTCCAGCGGCGGTCCCAGGACGTACTCCGTGGCCAGCCACGGCGTCTCGGCGAGCGGATCCGCGTCGACGACGGCCGCGCCGTGGCGGTCCCCGATGATGCGGGCCGCGTCCGCCTCCAGCCGGAACCGGGTACGGAACGCCGGGTCGGCCGCCAGGCGCGCGTGCACCGTCTTCAGCGCGACCGTACGGCCGCCCGGCGAACGCGCCAGGTACACCGTGCCCATGCCGCCGGAGCCCAGGCGGGCCAGCAGGCGGTACGCGGCGATGGCGGACGGGTCGTCGTGGGTCAGGGGGGAGAGCATCGTCAGTTTCCGATCCCGTTTCCGTGCCCGTACCCGGTTCCGTTGTCGTCGCTGTTCCCGCTCCCGATCCCGTTGCCGGTCCCAGGAACGTCCGGCAGCTCGGCGGTCAGCAGGGTCGCGGACTGGTGGGCCAGGGCCGCCACCACGCGGGGCGGGAGCCAGCCGGGGGTGAGCAGGGTCGTGGCCGAGCCGAGGACGGTGCCGTGCGGGGTGGGCGGGGACAGGGCGGGCAGCAGGGCCGCGGCGGACGGGCGGTTCGCCGGGTCGCGGGTGAGGCAGGCGGTGACCGTCCCGGCCAGCGCGGGCGGGAGTTCCGCGCGCTCGGGGACGGTGTGGCCGGTGGCGGTGTACGCGAGGACCGCGCCCAGCCCGTACACGTCACCCGGTGGGCGCGGCAGCCCGCCCGTCGCCTGCTCGGGGGCCTGCGCCGCCCGGTCCACCCGGTCCGTGGTGCGGGCCGCGCCGAAGCACGTGAGCCGCGGGCCGTCCGCCGTCAGCAGCACCGCCGCCGGGGCCACGCCCGCGTGCGCCACCCCCTGCGCGTGCAGCGCGGCCAGCGTCTCCGCGAGGGCCGCGCCGATCACCCGTACCGTTTCCTCCGGCAACGGGCCGCCGTGCACGGCCAGCGCCACGGGGAGCGGGAGCGCCGGGACGTACGGGGTCGTGAACCAGGCGTCCGGGCCGGGTACGGCTCCGTCGATCTCCGTCACCGGGAACGTCCACGGCGGCGCCAGACGCTGTGCCGCCTGCGCCTCCGCCCGGAAAAGCCCCGGGTCTGCGCCGGGGAGCGGGGCCGTGAGGAGCACCGTACGGTCGGTCGTCGCGCTGCGGGCGATGAAGCGGCGGCACGGGACCGGCGGCGGGGAAGGGTGCGGGGCGGGGCGGTCCTGGGGCGGGTCCAGACGCGTGATGAGGCGGTACGGCCGTTCCACTTGCGAATCCCCCCTGAAATCCCCCTGAGCGAGGGAGAGCCTACTCGGGGGAGCGGGGCGGGCCGGAACGGGGAGAAGGGGCGCCCCTGTACGGGGCGCCCCTTCCTCGGAGACCGTGATCGGAATCGAACCGACGTAACTCGCTTTGCAGGCGAGCCCCTCAACCACTCGGGCACACGGTCGTGGTGGCGACGAGTACGACGTTAGGCGGGGGGCGGGGCGGGCTCAACGGTTCCGTGGGGCCTGCAACACGACTGCCATACGGGGGCCACAGAGCGTTCATGGGCCTAGGGCGAAGGGACCACTCCGTAACCGACTTGCGACAGGGGTCACCTGCGGAGATGGCCCTTACTCTGGGGGGATGAGCGTCCTCGAACCCAGCGACACAGCCGCGCCTCCCGCCGCCGCAGCACCTCCCACCGGCGGCGGCGGCGTGCTCGACCGCGACCACCGGGCGCTCAGCATCGGCATCGTGTCCGTGGTCCTGCTCATCGCCTTCGAGGCCACCGCCGTCGGCACCGCGATGCCGGTCGCCGCCCGCGAGCTCGGCGGGGTCTCGCTGTACGCCTTCGCCTTCTCCGCGTACTTCACCACCAGCCTCTTCGCCATGGTCCTCTCCGGGCAGTGGTCCGACCGCAGCGGGCCGCTCGCGCCGCTCACCGCCGGCATGAGCGCCTTCGCCGCCGGACTGCTGCTCTCCGGCACGGCCGGGACGATGTGGCTGTTCATCCTCGGACGGGCCGTCCAGGGGCTCGGCGGCGGGCTCGTGATCGTCGCCCTGTACGTCGTGATCAGCCGGGCCTACGCGGAGCACCTCCAGCCCGCGATCATGGCCGCCTTCGCCGCAGGGTGGGTCGTGCCCTCCGTCGTCGGGCCGCTCGCCTCCGGGACGATCACCGAGCACCTGGGGTGGCGGTGGGTCTTCGTCGGGATACCCGCTCTCGTCGTCTTCCCGCTCGCCCTCGCGCTTCCCGCGATACGCCGGACCGCCTCCGGGCCCGCCGACCCGCACGCCCCGCTCCCGCCGTACGACCGGCGGCGGATCCGGCTCGCCCTCGGGATCTCCCTCGGCGCGGCGCTGCTCCAGTACGCCGGGCAGGAGCTGCGCTGGCTCTCCCTGATCCCCGCCGTCCTCGGCGCCGCGCTGCTCGTGCCCGCCGTGCGCGGACTGCTGCCGCCCGGCACGTACCGGGCGGCCCGCGGGCTGCCCTCCGTGGTGCTGCTGCGCGGCATCGCCGCGGGTGCGTTCATCGCGGCCGAGTCCTTCGTGCCGCTGATGCTCGTCACCGAGCGCGGGCTGAGCCCCACGCTCGCCGGGCTCTCGCTCGCCGTCGGCGGGCTGACCTGGGCGCTCGGCTCCTACGTCCAGTCGCGGCCGTGGACGGAGCCGTACCGCGAGCGGCTCATGGTCGGCGGCATGGTGCTGGTGGCGCTCGCCATCGCCGCGGCGCCCAGCGTGCTGATTCCGGCCGTGCCGGCGTGGGTGGTCGCGGTGGCCTGGGCCTTCGGGTGCTTCGGCATGGGCATCGTGATCGCGCTGACCAGCGTGATGCTGCTCAAGCTGTCCGCCCCGGAGGAGGCCGGCGCGAACTCCGCGGCCCTCCAGATCTCCGACGGGCTCTCCAACGTGCTGCTGCTCGCGGCGGGCGGGGCGGCGTTCGCCGCGCTCGGTGGTGGGGCGGTGGGGCACGCGGCTTCCGGTGGGGGTGGCGGGTCGCATCCTGGCGCCTTCGTCGTGGTGTTCCTGCCGATGGCCGTGGTCGCGGCGGTGGGGGCGTGGGTTGCTACGCGGCTGGGGGTGCGGTCCGCCGCTGTGCGGGGGCTTCGGCCCTAGACCCGTGGGTGGTGCCGGTGCCTGGGCTCCGCCGGCCGAGTTTCGGGGCTTCGCCCCTAAACCCGTGGGTTCGCGGGGGCCGGAACCTCCGCGGGGGTAGGGGGTGTCCGGACTGCGACCTTCACTTCGCTTCGCTCGTTGCGGGCACCGCCACGTCCGGACACCCCCTACCCCCGCTCCGGATCCGGCCCCCTCCCCGCCGTCGTCGGGTGCCGATCTCGGAGGGGGTGATCTTGGTTCGGTGTATGCCCTGGTCATGGGTGTCGCTGGGGGGCAGTTGACCCATGTGGTGGTTGATCGTCGAGCAGTTGTGGAGTGGTCCAGGGGGTTGTGAGGACTGTCTCAAGGGGGGCGGCGCGGGGCTTTTCGGGGTGGGTCTCCGGGGGGTGCACCGGTAGGGTGGCCCGGTTGTCATATCTGGACGAGCGTCGAACCGGAGACCGTGACTACTACCGCCTCCTCCTCCCATCACCTTTCTCCCGCCTTCCCCGGCCGTGCCCCCTGGGGTACCGCCGGCAAGCTGCGAGCCTGGCAGCAGGGCGCGATGGAGAAGTACATCCAGGAGCAGCCCCGTGACTTCCTCGCGGTCGCCACGCCGGGCGCCGGCAAGACCACCTTCGCCCTGACCCTCGCGTCCTGGCTGCTGCACCACCACGTGGTGCAGCAGATCACCGTCGTCGCGCCCACCGAGCACCTGAAGAAGCAGTGGGCCGCCGCCGCCGCGCGGATAGGGATCAAGCTGGACCCGGACTACAGTGCCGGGCCGCTCAGCAAGGAGTACGACGGGGTCGCCATCACCTACGCCGGTGTCGGTGTGCGGCCCATGCTGCACCGCAACCGCTGCGAACAGCGCAAGACCCTCGTCATCCTCGACGAGATCCACCACGCCGGTGACTCCAAGTCCTGGGGCGAGGCCTGCCTGGAGGCCTTCGAGCCCGCCACCCGGCGGCTCGCCCTGACCGGTACGCCCTTCCGGTCCGACACGAACCCGATCCCCTTCGTCACGTACGAGGAGGGGAACGACGGGATCCGGCGGTCCTCGGCCGACTACACGTACGGCTACGGGAACGCCCTCGGCGACGGGGTCGTGCGGCCGGTCATCTTCCTCAGCTACAGCGGCAACATGCGCTGGCGCACCAAGGCCGGTGACGAGGTCGCCGCGCGGCTCGGCGAGCCGATGACCAAGGACGCCGTCTCCCAGGCCTGGCGTACCGCCCTCGACCCGCGCGGCGACTGGATGCCCAACGTGCTGCGCGCCGCCGACCAGCGGCTCACCGAGGTCCGGAAGTCCATTCCGGACGCCGGTGGGCTGGTCATCGCGAGCGACCAGGACTCGGCGCGCTCCTACGCCAAGCTGATCCGGGAGATCACCGGGACCAAGGCGACCGTCGTGCTCTCGGACGACGCCGGCGCCTCCGGCCGCATCGACGAGTACAGCGAGAACACCTCCCGGTGGATGGTCGCCGTCCGGATGGTGTCCGAGGGCGTCGACGTGCCGCGGCTCGCCGTCGGCGTGTACGCGACGACCATCTCGACGCCGCTGTTCTTCGCGCAGGCCGTCGGGCGTTTCGTGCGATCCCGCAGGCGCGGCGAGACCGCGTCCGTGTTCCTTCCCACCATCCCCAGCCTCCTCGGCTTCGCCACCGAGATGGAGGTCGAGCGCGACCACGTCCTCGACCGGCCCAAGAAGGAGGGCGAGGAGGACCCGTACGCCGAGTCCGAGAAGGAGCTCGCCGAGGCCGAGAAGCAGCAGGACGAGGACACCGGCGAGCAGGACATGCTGCCGTTCGAGGCGCTCGAGTCCGACGCCGTCTTCGACCGGGTGCTCTACAACGCCGCCGAGTTCGGCATGCAGGCCCACCCGGGCAGCGAGGAGGAGCAGGACTACCTCGGCATCCCCGGGCTGCTCGAGCCGGACCAGGTGCAGCTGCTCCTGCAGAAGCGGCAGGCCCGGCAGATCGCGCACAGCCGCAAGAAGCCGGACACCGAGGCCGACCTGCTGGAGCTGCCCGCCGAGCGGCGGCCCGTGGTTTCCCACAAGGAGCTGCTCGAGCTGAGGAAACAGCTCAACACGATGGTCGGTGCGTACGTTCACCAGACCGGCAAGCCGCACGGCGTGATCCACACCGAGCTGCGCCGGGTGTGCGGCGGGCCGCCGAGCGCCGAGGCCACCGCCGGGCAGATCCGCGAGCGGATCAAGAAGGTGCAGGAGTGGGCCACCCGCATGCGGTGACGCCGTCCTTCGCGCGCCGTGCCCTTCGCGTGGTGCCCCGCAAGGCCGAGAGGCCCGTACACAGGCTGTGTACGGGCCTCTCGGGCGTCCCGGGGGAACGGGACGGGGCGGCGAGGACCGGCCCCCACGGTCGGACCCCGCGCACCTCCACGCTACGAGCGTCACCTGGGCGTCCTTGTCCTCCAAAGTCCCCAGTTCGGCCGACTTAGGTCCCGAACCGCCCGTATCCGGTCGCACGCGCCCGGATTCTGGACGAGGTCTTCCGCTGAGCGGAGCAGGTCGCTACTGTCCCGGCTCAAGCAAACGCCCCGTGGCAGCGCCGCCGCGGAGCGCAGCCGGTGTGCCCCGTCCTGCCGGCGGCCTCTGACGTGCGTCGCCGTGGGACCGGTGTCGCAGCTCTCGTACGAGTCCGCTGTCACTCACTCCGAAGGAGAGGGCGTCGTGACCGCGGAGACCTCCCAGACGCTCGACCGGGGACTCAGAGTCCTCAAACTGCTTGCCGACACGGACCACGGCCTGACCGTCACCGAGTTGTCCAACCGACTCGGTGTCAACCGGACCGTCGTCTACCGTCTGCTCGCCACGCTCGAACAGCACGCCCTCGTCCGCCGTGACCTGGGTGGCCGCGCCCGGGTCGGGCTCGGCGTGCTCCGGCTCGGCCGCCAGGTGCATCCGCTGGTGCGGGAGGCCGCGCTGCCCGCGCTGCGCTCGCTCGCTGAGGACATAGGCGCGACGGCCCACCTGACGCTCGTCGACGGGGCCGAAGCGCTCGCCGTCGCCGTCGTCGAACCGACCTGGACCGACTACCACGTCGCCTACCGGGCGGGCTTCCGTCATCCGCTGGACCGCGGGGCGGCCGGGCGTGCCATCCTCGCCGCGCGGCTGGGCGAGCTCATCGAACCGGGCTTCACCCTCACCCACGGCGAGCTGGAGGCCGGGGCCAGCGGGGCTGCCGCGCCGCTCGTGGGGGTCACCGGCATCGAGGGAAGTGTCGGCGTCGTGATGCTGTCGGACGCCGTGCCGGAGCGGGTGGGGCCGCGTGTCGTGGACGCGGCCCGGGAGGTCGCCGACGCGCTGCGGTGACGGGCCGGGGGCGCGGGGCCGTGCCCGCCCGTAACCGGGCCCAGTAGATTGGGGGCGTGTTCTCCAGTCTCTCGCGTCGTCGTGCGCTCGCGCTCTGTGCCGTTCCTGTCGTCGCGCTCTTCGCCGTCGCCGGGCTCGCGCCGCTGCCGTTCTCCATCGCGCAGCCCGGGACGACCGCCGATGTCCTCGGCAAGGACAAGGGGCGCGAGGTGATCACCGTCAGCGGTGTCCCGGTCCGCGCGACCGACGGGCAGTTGCGGATGACGACGATCCTGGCGACCGGTCCCTCGGAGGACATCGACCTCGGGGAGGTCGCCGACGCCTGGTTCCGTACGGACCGGGCGGTGCTGCCGCGCGAGTCGGTCTACCCGTCGGGCAAGTCCGACAAGGAGATCGAGGAGCGCAACCTCGGGCAGATGAAGGAGTCGCAGGACGCGGCCTCCCTCGCCGCCCTCGGCTACCTGAAGCTGGACCCGAAGAAGGTGAAGGTCGACCTGCACCTCGCCGACATCGGCGGGCCCAGCGCCGGGCTGCTGTTCTCCCTCGGCATCGTCGACAAGATCGATGGCGACGGCGACGGCGGCGACCTCACCGGCGGCCGGACCGTCGCCGGTACGGGCACGATCACGCCTGACGGCAAGGTCGGCGCGGTCGGCGGGGTCTCGCTGAAGACGCAGGCCGCCGCGCGCGACGGGGCCACCGTCTTCCTCGTGCCGAAGGACGAGTGCTCCCAGGCGAAGGCCGAGCTGCCGAAGGGCCTGCGCCTGGTGCCGGTGACCGCGCTCAGCGACGCGGTGTCGTCCCTGCGGGCCCTTGAGCAGGGGCAGGAGTCGAAGGTTCCGAGCTGCTGACCTCCGCTTTTCCGGCCGGGCGGTCCATCGCCCGCCAGGACGGGAAGACCAGCGGCGACAGCGTGGCCAGGAAGTAGAGCGTGCCGAAGGTGAGCAGGGCCGTGGTGATGCCGGTCCGCTCGATCAGGTAGCCGGCCGCGAGGCCGCCGAGCGGGGTGGTGAGCAGCACGCCGGCCGTGCTCGCGCCGCCGACGCGGGAGCGCAGCTCCTCGGGGACGGTCTCGTAGAAGACCGTGGAGAGGATCGGGTTGAGCACCCCGGCGCCGAGTCCGCCGAGCGCCATCGTCACGAGCAGCGGCGGGGTGGTGTCCGTGAGGGCCGCGACCAGGTACGAGGGGGCCCCGGCGAGCAGGAAGCCGACGGCGAGGACGGGGCGGCGCGGGAAGCGGTGGCCCACCGCCCCGTACAGCAGCGCGCCGAGCAGGGCGCAGCCGCCGAAGACGGCGACGAGCAGGCCGATGGCCGCCGAACCGCCCAGCTCCTGGCGGGCGTGGACGGGGAGCAGGACCGCGTTCCAGCTCTGGCCCAGGCCGTTGGTGACCATCACCATCAGGTTGATGCCGAGCAGCAGCGGGGTGCGCAGCAGGAACGAGTAGCCCGCGCGCAGGTCGGAGCGGTACGCGGCGAGGGAGAGCGGCGGTGCCTCGCGGAGCGGTTCGGCGGAGGGTATGCCGCGGAGTCCGGCGACGACGAGCAGGGCCGAGAGGCCGAAGGTGGCGGCGTCCACGTACAGGACGGTGTCCGCGCCGATGAAGGCGACGAGCAGCCCGGCGAGGGCGGCGCCGGTCATGCGGGCGCCGCGGGAGACGGCCTCGTAGAGGCTGGCCGCCCGGGTCAGCGGGGTGCCGGCGTGGCGGGCGAGGTCGGGGATGAGGACGTGGCGGGCGGTCTCGCCGGGCGCGTGGAAGAGGCCGGTGACGCCCATCAGGGCGCACAGCATCCAGAACTCCAGCATTCCGGCCCGGTTGAGCAGCGGGATCGCGGCGAGTGCCAGGGCGCAGACGAGGTCCGAGGCGATGGAGACCCGGCGGCGCCCGATCCGGTCGATGACGGGTCCGCCGCAGATCGCCGAGACGACGACCGGGACGGCGGCGAAGAACGCGACCACACCGGCCTTGCCGGGGCTGCCCGTGGTCTCCAGGGCGAACCAGGGGACGCCGATGAGGGTGAGTGAATTGCCGCTGATGGAGATGGCGTTGGCCGCCAGGACGGTGGCCAGTGGTGTGCGCGATCGCACGGTGGATCCCCCCGGATGTGTGGATGGTGGCCGCTCTGGGCCGCTCGGGCCGCTCAGGCCGGCCCTGGGCCGCTGGGAGCCGCTGAGGCCCGCGCAGGGCGCCGTTCGGGCCCGTTCGTGGCCGTCAGGCGGTGGCGCAGGTGGCGCGTGGGTGCGGGACGGCCAGCTTCAGGCCGAACTCGACCAGCTTCCAGCCGAGTTGTTCGCGTACGGAGGTGGTGGGGGTGCTCGGGCCGGCCGGGGCGGTGTCGGTGGCGGCCTCGTGGAGCTCGGCGGCGTTCAGGGTGTGCAGGACGAGGTGGATGTCGGAGTGCATGGCGTGGCCTTTCCGGTGGTCCCGCGAGGGGGTGGGTGTGTCAGTTCTCGCCGTGCTGGGGGAAGGCGTGGAGGTGCATCCGGACGCGCTGGCTGCCGGGGGCCTCGCGGTCCTCGGTGTCCCGGTACTCGTTGATGAGGGCGTGCAGTCGCCCGTCGAGCTCGCGCAGCCGGTCGGGGGAGAGGTGGAGCGTGAAGTCGCTCATGTCGGAGGCGCCGGCCCACGCCTCGGCCCACTGGTGCCGGGTGCCCAGGTAGGTGTTGAGCTCCTGGGTGTGGATGGTCGCTATCTCGTGGAGGTAGATCTCGACGGCGCCCTGGATCTCCGGGTCCGGGTTCTCGTACAGCGCCTCGTCGAAGGTCGTGCCCTGGACGGCCGCCTTCCACCAGCGCTCTCGGCCCTTGCCGCGCTCCGGGTCGTCCTCGACGAAGCCGTGGGCGGCGAGCTGGCGCAGGTGGTAGCTGGTGGCGCCGCTGGACTCGCCGAGCCGCTCGGCGAGCTGGGAGGCGGTGGCGGGGCCGTGGTGGCGCAGGGCGCGCAGCAGCTGGATGCGCAGCGGGTGGGCGAGTCCGCGCAGGGAGCGCGGGTCGAGCAGCCGGCTGGCGGGCTTCTCTTCGGGGGCGGGCGTCGCGGAGGCGTGCTCCGGCTCGGGCTTCTCGGGCATGACTCCACAGTAGAGTTGCAAAGAGGTCTCTGCAACGGTTTTTTGCAGCGAGTTCTTTGCAACTCTCTCCGGCGCCCTCACGTCACCGCTGGGTGTCGCCCTTCGCGGCCTGCTTGACCAGCGGGATGATGCGCAGCGGGACCGGGTTCTCCATGACGATCGCCGTGGACGCGCGGACGATGCCGTCGAAGCCGACGACCCGGTCGATCACCCGCTGGAGGTCCGCGTTGGAGCGGGCCACCAGCCGGCACAGCATGTCCCCGTGGCCGGTGGTGGTGTGCAGTTCCAGGACCTCCGGGACAGTCGCCAGGTGCTCCCGCACGTCCGCGCCCTGCCCCTGCTTGATCTCCAGGGTCGCGAAGGCCGTGACCGGGTAGCCGAGGGCCGCCGGGTCGACCTGGGGGCCGAAGCCGCGGACCACCCCGTTCGACTGGAGCCGGTCGAGCCGGGCCTGGACCGTGCCGCGGGCCACGCCGAGACGCCGCGAGGCCTCCAGGACCCCGATCCGGGGCTCCTCCGCGAGGAGCACGATCAGACGCCCGTCCAGATGATCGATCGCCACGGCGGCCTCCTGATGGTCATGATGTACAAGTCGCACGCCGATGGTGGCTCACCACTGGGCAGATTGACCAGGGGAACAAGAAACTATTGCGCAGCTTGCGGGACGGCGGGACGCTGCTGTCATGACTGAGACCCTCGATCACACCCCGACCACCGCGCGTGAGGCCGACCCCTTCCCGGTGAAGGGAATGGACGCGGTCGTCTTCGCCGTCGGCAACGCCAAGCAGGCCGCGCACTACTACTCGACGGCCTTCGGCATGAAGCTGGTCGCCTACTCCGGACCGGAGAACGGCAGCCGCGAGACCGCCAGTTACGTCCTCACCAACGGCTCCGCCCGTTTCGTGTTCACCTCCGTCATCAAGGCCACCAGTGACTGGGGCCGCTTCCTCGACGAGCACGTCGCCGCGCACGGCGACGGCGTGATCGACCTGGCCATCGAGGTGCCGGACGCGCGCGCCGCCTACGCCCACGCCGTCGAGCGGGGCGCCACCGGGCTCGTCGAGCCGTACGAGCTCAAGGACGAGCACGGCACCGTCGTCCTCGCCGCCATCGCCACCTATGGCAAGACCCGCCACACCCTCGTCGAGCGCTCCGGCTACGACGGCCCCTACCTGCCCGGCTACACCGCCGCGCAGCCGATCGTCGAGCCGCCGGCCAAGCGCACCTTCCAGGCCGTCGACCACTGCGTCGGCAACGTCGAGCTCGGCAAGATGAACGAGTGGGTCGCCTTCTACAACAACGTCATGGGCTTCACGAACATGAAGGAGTTCGTGGGCGACGACATCGCGACCGAGTACTCGGCGCTGATGTCGAAGGTGGTCGCGGACGGCACCAAGAAGGTGAAGTTCCCGATCAACGAGCCGGCGATCGCGAAGAAGAAGTCGCAGATCGACGAGTACCTGGAGTTCTACGGCGGCCCCGGCGTCCAGCACATCGCGCTCGCCACGAACGACATCGTCGCCACCGTGCGCGCGATGCGGGCCGCCGGTGTCGAGTTCCTGTCCGTCCCGGACGCGTACTACGACACGCTCGGCGAGTGGGTCGGCGACACCCGCGTCCCGATCGACGAGCTGCGCGAGCTGAAGATCCTCGCCGACCGTGACGAGGACGGCTACCTGCTGCAGATCTTCACCAAGCCGGTCCAGGACCGCCCGACCGTCTTCTTCGAGATGATCGAGCGGCACGGCTCGATGGGCTTCGGCAAGGGCAACTTCAAGGCCCTGTTCGAGGCGATCGAGCGCGAGCAGGACAAGCGCGGCAACCTCTAGCGGCTGCCGCCCTCCCACGAGGGGCCCGTCCCGGGTGCGGACCCGGGGCCGGCCCCTTCACCACGTCCCGGGCGGTACGGGGGGCCGCCCGGGACGCGGACCCCACCCGCGGACCCGCGCCACGCCTCCACGGCTTCCCCGCGCCGTCCCGGCCCCTACGCCTTCCTGGCCCCCTACGCCTTCCTGGCCTCCGTCCGCTTCTTCGGCTCCTCCTGGCGTACGTCCTTGGGGAGTTCGTCCGGGAGGTCGCCCAGGGCCTTCACGGCCTCCTTCGCGCGCGGGGCGAGCAGCGGGGAGAAGTACGGGTTGATCCGCAGCGCCTCCGCCAGGTGGCGGCGGGCCGGGCCGCCCTCCTCCAGGGCGCGCTCGATCTCGCCCCGGTGGTACGCGAACAGCGCGCTGCGCAGGCCCTCGTCGGTGGCCCGCTTCGCGTACTCCAGGGCCTCCTTGGGCTCGCCCGACCGGTACAGCGCCCAGCCGAGCGCGTCCGCCACCCGCACCGAACGGTGGCCCCGCGCCCACTGCGCGCGCAGGAGGCGCACGGCCTCCGCGGGGTCGCCGTGGTCCGCGGCGAGCAGGCCGAGCGCCACCTCGGCGCCCGGCAGGCGCTGGGTCCGCAGGCGCCCGTACAGGGTCTGCGCGTCCCCGTCCCGGCCCAGCGACTCGGACAGCTCGCCCGCCTCCAGGAGGAACTCGGGGAGCGGCTGCCGGGCCAGGGCGGCCTGCCAGGTCTGCACGGCCTGGTCGGTGCGGCCGAGCGCCGCGAGGCTCCGCGCGCGGCCCGCCAGCGACGGGGCGTCGTCCCGTACGAGGCCCAGCGCCGTGTCGTACGAGCCCAGGGCCTCCGCCGGCTCGCCCCGTTCCCACGCCAGGTCGCCCAGCCGGGCCAGGGCCGCCGCCTTGTCCGCGCCCGTCTCCGCGAGCGCCACCGAGTCCAGGGCCGCCGCGCCCGCGTCCTCGCGCCAGCCGCGGTTGCGGTACAGGCGCGCCGAGCGGGCGCTGACCGCCGGGCCCGAGTGCAGTTCGGCGAGGGTCTCCGTCGCCTTCTGCGCCGCCTTGTAGTCGCCGAGGCCCTCGTACGCGTCGATCAGCACCGGATACGCCGACCAGCGCTTGGGCTGCGCCTTGCGCGCCTGCTCGCCCCAGCGCTTCGCCGTACCGAAGTCGCCGCGCGCGTTCGCCAGCGCCGCCATGCCCAGCTCCGCGGCCAGGTTCCCGCGCCCGGCCGGCAGCACGGCGAGGGAGCGCTGGAGAGCGTCCTGCGCACGGGGGAAGTCCGCCGGGTCGGCGCGCCGCAGCCCGCGCTCCGTATAGGCCGTGCCGAGCACCGCCCATGACGCGTCGTCACCGGGATGGGTCCTCAGCCACCGCTCCCGGTCACCGATCAGCGCGACCAGATCGGGCAGCGCCGCCCGCGCTCCGGCGTGCGCCGCGCTCACCGCCCGGTCGGCGGGACCCGGCGGGGGCGTCGGCGCGCGGGCGATCAGCTCCGGTACGTACACCAGCGCCGTCGCGGCGAGCACCGCGCCCACCCCGCAGGCCAGCACCGCCCTCGACACGTTCTCGCTCTTCATGGCGCTCACTGTGCGCCCGCGGGCGGCTGTACGAAGAGCACACGAGCGCCCGTCCCGGCGGGTTCACACCGATGGCCCCGGGTGCCACGCTGGACCCATGGACGATCTTCAGCAGGACGATCTTCAGACGCGACTGCACCAGGAGCTGCGCGCCGGACTCCCCGCCGAGGCGCTGCTCACCGACCCGGACGTCACCGCCTCGTACGCCCACGACATGGCCGGCTTCTGCGAGGCCGGCACCCCCGCGGTGGTCGTGCTGCCCCGCACCGTCGAACAGGTCCAGCACGTCATGCGCACGGCGACCGCGCTGCGCGTCCCGGTCGTCCCACAGGGCGCCCGTACCGGCCTGTCCGGCGGCGCCAACGCCTCGGACGGCTGCATCGTGCTCTCCCTGGTCAAGATGGACCGCATCCTGGAGATCAACCCGGTCGACCGGATCGCCGTCGTCGAACCGGGCGTGATCAACGCCGTGCTCTCCCGCGCCGTCGCCGAACACGGCCTCTCCTACCCGCCGGACCCCTCCAGCTGGGAGACGTGCACCATCGGCGGGAACATCGGCACCGCCTCCGGAGGCCTGTGCTGTGTGAAGTACGGGGTCACCGCCGAGTACGTGCTCGGCCTGGACGTCGTGCTCGCCGACGGGCGGCTGCTGCGGACCGGCCGGCGGACCGCGAAGGGCGTCGCCGGATACGACCTGACCCGGCTCTTCGTCGGCTCCGAGGGCAGCCTCGGCATCGTCGTCGGGGCGGTGCTGGCGCTCCGGCCGCAGCCGCCCGCGCAGTTGGCGCTCGCCGCCGAGTTCCCCTCCGCGGCCGCCGCCTGCGAGGCCGTCTGCGCGATCATGGAGCGCGGCCACACCCCGTCGCTGCTGGAACTCATGGACGGCACCACCGTCCGGGCCGTCAACGAGCTCGCCCACATGGGGCTGCCGGACACCACCGAGGCCCTGCTGCTGTGCGCCTTCGACACGCCCGATCCCGGGGCCGACCTGGCCGCCGTCGCGGAGCTCTGCCGGGCGGCCGGGGCCACGGAGGTCGTGCCCGCCGAGGACGCCGCCGAGTCCGAACTGCTCCTCCAGGCCCGCAGGCTGTCGCTCACCGCGCTGGAGACCATCAAGAGCGCGACCATGATCGACGACGTCTGCGTGCCGCGCACCAAGCTGGCGGCGATGCTGGCCGGCACGGCCGCGATCGCCGAGAAGTACGGGCTGACCATCGGGGTCTGCGCGCACGCGGGCGACGGCAACACCCATCCCGTCGTCTGCTTCGACCACGCCGACGAGGACGAGTCGCGGCGGGCGCGGGAGTCCTTCGACGAGATCATGGCGCTCGGGCTCGGCCTGGGCGGCACGATCACCGGCGAGCACGGGGTGGGGACGCTGAAGAAGGAGTGGCTGGCGAGGGAGTTGGGGCCGGTGGGGGTGGAGTTGCAGCGCGGCATCAAGCGGACCTTCGACCCGCTGGGCCTGCTGAACCCCGGAAAGCTCTTCTGACCGACGAGGTACCCGGCTGCCCCGCACGGGGGTCACAGGTCGCCGTCCGTGGACTCGTCCGACGGCCACGGGTCACGCAGCCACAGGTCGTCGGTGAGCACGGTGGTGGCGAGCAGCTCGGCGAGGCCGTCGTCGATGCCGAGCTGCTCGGTCTCGGTGCCCGGCGGCACCGCGCGCAGGGTCCGCTCCAGCCAGGCCGACACCTGCGCCGAGGGGGCCTCCAGGAGGGCGTCCCCGTCGGGGGAGGAGAGCGCCATCAGGACGACGTTGCGCCCGTCGACCTTCGTCGGCCAGATGCGCACGTCGCCGTGGCCGCAGGCCCGGAACACGCCCTCGACCAGGAGCTCGCGGGCGAAGGTCCAGTTGACCGGGTGCTCGGAGCCGATGTGGAAGGTGATGTGCACGGCGTACGGGTCGTCGACGCGGTAGGCGAGGCGGGCCGGGACGGGGAGGGAGCGCTCGGGGGACAGGACCAGCTTCAGTTCGAGTTCGCGCTCGACGACGTTGTTCTTCTCGGTGTTCTGCATGGCGTGCTGCCTCTCTCCTCGGGGGCCCGTAGGTGGGCCTTCACAGGGAGAGAGGGGGGTCCGGCCGATCCATTACGCGACTTCGGGGAAGTTTCCGAAGAATTTTTTCGGGACCCGTGAAGGGGCCGTGCAGAGGCCGGGCGAGGCCGGTCCGGCACGGGCCCGAGAATCACCCTCAGTGACGAAATCGGGGTGACGTCCCCCGAAGGCGGCCTTTCTGGCGGGCTCCTTGTCCCCTCGGGGGCGTTCTTCGTTACTGTCCTCCTTGGGCGTGGCGCGGTCGGGGCGCTGCCGCGCGGACCAAAGACGTTGTGACTGAACGGAGTCGGGGCAGTGGCTACTCCTCCTGGAGGCGGCGGAGAGGTACCGCAGGCGGGCTACTACCCGGATCCGTCGATCCCCGGGTACATCCGGTTCTGGAACGGCGGTTCCTGGGTGCCCGGTACGAGCCGCCCGGCTCCCAAGGAGGGCGAGGCCCTCCCGGCCCCGCCGGTCCCGGTCGCGCCCCAGCTGGCCCCGAGCCCGGCGCCCGCGCCCTCGCTCCCGTCCGTCCCGGCGGTCGAGGAGACCGGCCCGGTCTTCCTCGACGCCGACCCCGAGCCGTCCGCCGCCGCCCAGGAACCCTCCTCGGCGTGGCACGCGACGACCTCCGTCCAGACGGGCTTCGGCGGCGAGCGCGACCAGAGGGTCTCCTGGGGCCGGAACGACGACGCCGCCATCCCGGCGCAGCAGCCCCCGGCCGACCCGCGCGCCACGGCGGCCCCCGAGGCCCCCGCGTGGCCCCAGGCGGGCACCACGCCGGCGGACCCACGCCAGGACGAGCCGCGCCAGGCGGACGCTCGCCAGGACGGTCCGCGTCAGTCCGCGACGCGTCAGGCGGACCCTCGCCACGCCGATCCGCGCCAGGCCTCGCCGCGCCAGGCCGACTCCCGTCAGGCCGACCCGGCGCCGTCCTGGCCTGCGGCGGACGCCTCCGTGGCGACGCCCGAGACGCCCGACCGGGCCGACCGGACTGACCGCCCCGGTCGCCCCGGTCGCCCCGGTCGCGTCGACCGTCCGGAGGCCGGCGGATCCGGCGGTACGGGGCCGGGCGCGGGCGCTGCTCCCGTCTGGCCCGCTGCCGGTGGCCGGGACGACGCACCGGCGCCCGTACCGGGCCGGTCGACGCCGGGCGCCCCCGCTCCCGCGAACGGACCCGCCGCCGGCGCCTCTCAGGACGCCTTGGCCGCCCCCGCGCGGCTCGGCGGGATGCCCGTGACGCCCTCCTGGGCCCAGCAGGCCCAGCAGCCTCCCCAGGCCCAGCAGGCCCCGTTCCAGGCGGCGCAGCCGGCCCCGCAGCCGCCGCAGGCCGTACAGGCCCCGCAGGCCCAGCCCTTCCCCGCCCAGGCGTCCCCCCAGCCTCAACTTCAGCCCCATCCCCAGCCCCATCCCCAGCCCCAGCCCCAGGACCCCCAGTCCGTCGCCCCCTGGAAGCCCCCCGTCGAGGACGTGTTCATGGCGGCCGCGCGGGCGCAGGCCGCCGCTCGGCCGGCGGGGCTGGGGAGGCGGCTGGCGGCGCGGCTCATCGACACCGTGGTGCTCGGGGCGGTGGTCGGGGCCGTGTCGTATCCGTTCGTCACGGGTGCCGTCGACCACATCAACGAGAAGATCGAGGCGGCGAAGCAGTCCGGCGTCACCGTCCAGGTGTGGCTGATCGACTCGACGACCTCCGTGCAGTTCGGCATCGTCCTGGCCGCGCTCCTGGTGCTCGGCGCGCTCTACGAGGCGCTGCCCACGTCCCGGTGGGGGCGGACGCTCGGGAAGAAGCTGTGCGGGATCGAGGTGCGGGACATCGAGGCGCACGAGCCGCCCGCGTTCGGTGCCGCGCTGCGCCGCTGGCTGGTCTACAGCGTGCTCGGGCTGCTGGTGCTCGGCGTGCTGAACGTCCTGTGGTGCCTGTTCGACCGGCCGTGGCGGCAGTGCTGGCACGACAAGGCGGCCCGCACCTTCGTCGCCGGGTGAGCCGGGTGGGCGGGGCAGCCCAGCTGCCCCGGCAGGCCTGCTTGGCCCGGACAGTAGGGAGCGGCGCTATCCGCTCCCGCCCCCGCCGTTGTTCTTGCTGAGCACGAGGTTGGTGCTCCACCCGTCGCCGAACTTGATGCTCTGCTTCGGGTCGTCGTAGGTGTAGACGCCTTCGAGCGGGACGGTCTCCCCGGGGCCGGCGGACTGGAGGACGTCGCAGACGTCGGCGACGGACGCCACGGGGCTGTCCTTCATGCCCGTCATCGCGTCCATGGGCTGCAGATCGGCCTTGGCCGCGGGCGAGTTGCTGGTCACGCCGACGACGAGCACCCCGGCGACCTGGTCGGCGGTCAGCTGCTTCTGGATCGCCTGGACCTGGGACTGGTCCTCGGGTGCGAAGTCGTCGGCCACCGTCGGGTCGTCCACGGCCTTGAGGCGCCAGCCGGGGTCGTTCTTGACCTGACCGGCCGCCAGGGAGTCGAGGATCGGACGGGCGTGGTCCGAGCTGATCGAGTAGAACTGCCCCTGGGTGTCGCCGGTCACGCTCAGCACGTTGATGCCGACCACCTTGTCGTCGGCGTTGAGCAGGGGGCCGCCGGAGTTGCCCGGGTTGATGGTGGCCGAGTGCTGGACCGTGGCGGGGTAGCGGGGGAGCGAGTCGGACGGCTCCGCGTTCTGGACGTTCGGGTTCTGCACGGTGCCGCTGGTGAAGGCGGGTTTCTGCGTGTCGCCCTCGCTGCCGAGGGAGGCCGGGTAGCCGAGCGCGACGACCGTGTCGGCGGCCTGGAGGTCCTTGCTGTCGCCGAACTCCATCGCCTTCAGGTCCGACTGCGGCGAGGTGAAGGCCAGCACGGCCAGGTCCTCGCAGGGGTCGATGCCGACCACCCGTACCGGCGCCGCCGGGCGGTCCCCGACGACGGCCTTCAGCGACGCCTCGCCCTGCACCACATGGGCGGCCGTGGCGATGAGCCCCTTGTCGGCGTCGTAGACGAAGCCGGTGCCGGTTCCGGTCTTCCCCAGCACGTGGACGGTGCTGGGCGCGGACCGCTCGTAGATCTCCTTGGGATCCAGATCGGTGCCGTACGCCGCCGCGCGGCCGGCCGTCAGACCGAGTACCAGCGTGGCGGCCGCGACCGCGGCGCTTCTGGCCCGTACCTTCATGAGTTCCCCGCCTTTCCCGCGACGGAAGCCCCCCCTTCAGGCTAGGTCCGGCCCGGGAAGCGGTCTTGTGCAGCGGTCAAGGTTTGAACGGGCAAGCATCCGGAGCGGCGGTCCTGGCGGCCGTCCCCCGAACGGGGGGCGATCGATTGCGGGGGCACGGCCCCCGGGGTGCACTGCCCCCATGAGCAACGACCAGCCGCCGCCGCCTCCGGGCCAGCCGTCCGAGGACGATCCGTTCGCCAAGCGCCCGCCGGACGCCACCCCGCCGGGCCCTCCACCGGGCGGACCTCCGCCCGGTGGGCCGCCTCCGGGTGGCCCCCCGCCGGGCGGGCCGCCGCCGGGGAACCCGTACGACAGCATGCCGCCCCCGCCTCCGCCCTACGGCGGCTACGGCGGTGGCTACGGCGGTGCCGATCCGCTCTCCGGGATGCCGCCGCTGGCCGAGTCGGGGCGGCGCATCGCCGCGCGGATCATCGACTGGCTGATCGTCGCGGTGCCGCTCGCCATCATCGGCATCCCGTTCAAGGTGTACGAGCGGGCCACCGAGAAGGGCAACGACTTCGGCGACACGGTCAACAGCTTCAACGGCGGCGGGCAGCTCGTCTTCCAGCTCATCACCATCGTCGCGTACGTCGGCTACGACACCCTGATGACCGCCAAGCTGGGGCGGACCCTGGGCAAGAAGTGGCTGAAGCTGCGGGTCGCGATGCTCAACGACGGCTCCACCCCGTCGATGAACAGCTCCCTGATCCGCGCGATCGTGCTGTGGCTGCCCGCGCTGATCTGCTGCGCCTGCCTGTGGCCGCTGCTCCTGCTGATCCTGATCCTGGTCGACAAGCCCTACAAGCAGGGCCTGCACGACAAGGCCGCCAAGACCGTGGTGGTGCAGGCCGCCCCGTAAGGGGGCGAAAGGTGCGAGGAGTGACGAGGGGTTATGAACGGATCCGGGTGTCGGCCCCCGCGCCCACGGGCGCGGCCGGTACCCGGATCTCCTCGTCCGCGGGGGTCCGCGTCGTGATGTCGGAGGGGTTGACGGGCCGCCTGCGCACCGGCATCGTCACCGCCACCAGCACCCCGAGGACCAGCCCCGCGGCACAGATCGCCGCGATGCCGAGCGTCGTGGTCGTGCCGGAGAGCAACAGCAGGGCGACGGTCGCGAGTACGACGGTGGCCGAACCGTAGGCGGACTGTGCGGCGGTCGGACGCTGCATGACGGGTACCGTCCCTCGGGCGAGCGTGCGCGTGGCAATGGGCGACTCTACGACGGTGGATGCCCGAGGGGAACCGGAAGTAAGCGTGACCTAACCCACGGTGTGGATGCACAGGGGGCGCAGGGGCGCACGATTCGCCGCCAGGGCATCGCCCGGTGTTTGGCGTGCGTTCGATTATCGGTGGTCCGCTCCTGCATAGTGCAGTTGGTATGTTCAAGTCAAGATCTGTCTTTTCTCCTCCAACTCCGGTCGAATGTCGTCACTTGTGACGCGCGAACCCGCCGAGCGGATACCCCACACCGGTCCGCGGCGAGGGGCGCCGGGGAGGACAAATCCAAGTGACCAACAGACGACGGGCGATCCGAGCGTCCGCAGTCGTCGTGGCGCTCGCGGCCACCGCCGCGACCGCCTCGACCTTCACCACCGCGTGGGCCGACAACCACGGCAGCGTGCCGTCCGCGGCCGCGCCCGGTGCGCGCTCCATGGACAAGACCACGGTCGACCACGACCTCGACGGTCCGTACAGCAAGCAGCAGGAGCAGCAGCGCAAGGCTGCCCTGGAGCAGGTGCTGAGCGGCGAGAGCAAGATCGAGAGCCGTGCCGGCTCGAAGGTCGTCAAGCTGGACAGCAAGAAGTACGTCGAGCTGGGCCGCGAGAAGACCGACAAGATCTTCACGATCCTCGTCGAGTTCGGTGACCAGGTCGACAACACGACCCTGGTCGACCGCAAGGACGACGACACGCCCGAGCTGAAGCCGAAGTACGGCGGCACGCCCGGCCCGCTGCACAACCGCATAGCCAAGCCGGACCGTGCGAACGACAACTCCACGGCCTGGCAGGCGGACTACAACCAGCAGCACTTCCAGGACCTGTACTTCGGCACCGGCAAGGACAAGAAGGGCCAGCCGAAGCAGTCCCTGAAGACCTACTACGAGAAGACCTCGTCCGGCCGTTACTCGGTCGACGGCGGCGTCTCCGACTGGGTCAAGGTCCCGTACAACGAGGCCCGTTACGGCTCGAACTACTGCGGCCAGACCAACTGCGCCAACGTGTGGGACACCGTGCGTGACGGCCTCGTGGCCTGGAACGCCGACCAGAAGGCCAAGGGCAAGACCGACGCCGAGATCAAGGCGACGCTGGCGCAGTACGACCAGTGGGACCGCTACGACTTCGACGGCGACGGCAACTTCAACGAGCCCGACGGCTACATCGACCACTTCCAGATCGTCCACGCGGGCGAGGACGAGTCGGCCGGCGGCGGCGCCGAGGGCACCAACGCCCTGTGGGCCCACCGCTGGTACGCCTACGGCACGGACGCGGGCAAGACCGGCCCGGCGAACAACAAGTCCGGTGGCACGCAGATCGGCGACTCGGGCATCTGGGTCGGCGACTACACGATGCAGCCCGAGAACGGCGGCCTCGGCGTCTACGCGCACGAGTACGGTCACGACCTCGGTCTGCCGGACCACTACGACACCTCCGGCGGCGAGAACTCGACGGGCTTCTGGACGCTCATGTCCTCCGGCTCGTGGCTCGGCACCGGCAAGGACTCCATCGGCGACCTCCCCGGCGACATGAACGCCTGGGACAAGCTGCAGCTCGGCTGGCTGAACTACGCCAAGGTCAACGACTGGCAGCGGGGCACCAAGACCACCCACAAGCTGGGCGTCTCGGAGTACAACACCAAGAACCCGCAGGCGCTCGTCGTCGAGCTGCCGAAGAAGTCGGTCCCCACCGACGTCGTGGCCCCCGCCGAGGGTGCCACGCAGTGGTGGAGCAACATGGGTGACGACCTCAAGAACACCCTGACCCGCCCCGTCGACCTGACCGGCAAGACGTCGGCCTCCCTGGAGCTCCAGGGCTGGTACGACATCGAGCAGGACTACGACTACCTGTACGCCGAGGTCTCCACCGACGGCGGCGCCAACTGGACCGCCCTCGACGGCACCGCCGACGGCAAGCCGATCGAGAAGGACGCCTCCGGCGCCCCGGCCCTGACCGGCGCCTCGGAGAAGCACCAGAAGCTGGTCTACGGCCTGGACGCCTACGCGGGCAAGAAGTTCGACCTGCGCTTCCGCTACCAGACGGACGGCGGCGCCGGCGGCAAGGGCTTCACGGCCGACGCCATCACGCTGACCGCCGACGGTGCCCCCGTCCTCTCGGACAACGCCGAGAACGGTGACAACGGCTGGGTCGCCAAGGGCTTCTCGCGCATCGGCAAGGGCTTCTCGAAGGACTACGAGCAGTACTACATCGCGGAGAACCGCCAGTACGTCTCGTACGACCAGACCCTCAAGGTCGGCCCGTACAACTTCGGCTTCACCGGCGACAAGGCCAGCTGGGTCGAGCACTACCCGTACCAGAACGGTCTGCTGATCTGGAAGTGGGACCTGTCCCAGAAGGACAACAACACCTCCCAGCACCCGGGTGTGGGCCGCATCCTCCCGATCGACGCCCACCCGAGCCCGCTGAAGTGGGGCGACGGCACCCTGATGCGCGGTCGCGTCCAGGCGTACGACTCGCCGTTCAGCATCTCCCGCACGGACGGCTTCGCGCTCCACAAGGCCGGCGTCGGCACCTGGATCCCGTCCCAGGCCGGCAACCCGACCTTCGACGACCGCAAGGGCGTCTACTGGTTCAAGGAGACCGAGCGCTCTGGTGTCCAGGTAACTGACACCAACACCAAGATCCAGGTCGTCAAGGAGGCCAAGGACGGCTCCACGATCACGGTCCAGGTGGGTCCCTCGACCAAGTAACGGCGAGATTTTCTGAGTCGCCGCAGGTCACAGCATGATCGGCCGTCGCCCCCTAGCGGGCGGCGGCCGATCGTGTTTAGGTGCGTCGTACGGCTCCGGTCGTACGACCTTATTGACAGTCGATCCACGGGGGAGTGGTTCCGCATGCCCAACGGAGGGTTCTGCAGACTGCCGGGAGGCAGTGTCGTCGTCGCCATAGGGCTGCCCAGCCCGGCCGGAGACGGAGCCACCGTCCGCTTCCTGGTGCACGCCGCGAACCGTGCCCGCGCCCTGACCCGGCTGCGGAACCTGGGACTCCGGGCGGTCTATCTGCGGGGCAACACGGAGCCGCCGACGCCGGACGAGATCACGGCCGTCCTGCACCACCCGGAGGGGATGCTGTGGCGGATCACCGCCCAGGAGCTCTGGCACCCCATACGGTCGCTCCCGAAGGCCGTCTAGGCCGTCTAGGCCGGTCCGGGCCGCCCGGGGCCTCTGGGGCCGTCCGGGGTCGCCCGGGCAGCCCGGGGCCGCCCGGGGCCTTCCGGGCCAGCCCTCCTCCGGCGCCTAGGCGACGACGGGCTTCCCGGTCAGCTCCACGCCCGCGGCCCGCAGCTCAGCCAGGGCGCGCTCGGTCGTCTCCCTGGCGACCCCGGCGGTCAGGTCGAGCAGCACCTGCGTGCGGAAGCCCTCCCGGGCCGCGTCCAGGGCGGTCGCCCGTACGCAGTGGTCGGTGGCGATGCCGACCACGTCGACCTCGGTGACCTGCCGCTCCCGCAGCCACTCCGCGAGGGTCTCGCCGTTCTCGTCCCGGCCCTCGAAACCGCTGTACGCGGCCTCGTAGGCGCCCTTGTCGAAGACGGCGTCGACCGCCCCGGAGGCGACCGCCGGCGCGAAGTTCGGGTGGAAGCCCACGCCCTCCGTGCCGGCGACGCAGTGTCTGGGCCAGGAGTCGACGTAGTCCGGCCGCTCGGAGAAGTGGGCGCCCGGGTCGATGTGGTGGTCGCGGGTGGCGACCACGTGCCGGTAGGCGGCGCCCGCCGTCTGGCCGACCAGGTCGGTGACGGCGGCGGCGACGTCCGCGCCCCCCGCCACGGCGAGGCTGCCGCCCTCGCAGAAGTCGTTCTGAACGTCCACGACGATCAATGCGCGGTGCATGGCGGGTGTCCTTAGCGCGTCGGATGGGGTGGGTTGTGAGCCTAGAGACTTCCCCCTCCGGAGGGGAGGGGGCATCTCCCCGGCGTTCGCGCGCCCCCCGAGGGGCGCGCGGGGCCACCGGCCGCCTACACGTACTCCGTGGGCAGGACCGGCTCCCCGCGGGACAGCTGGATCGCGGACATCGGCAGCCCGGCCCGGGCCGCCATGTGCCGGGAGCGCGCCGCCTCCAGCGGCTCGCGGGCCACCACGGTGCCGCCCTTCACCAGCTGCACCAGGAGCTGCCTGTCGACCAGCTCGGCCGGGACCGGCCCGGTGCCGATGACCTCGGCCTCGGCGACCCCGGCGGCGTCGGTCCTGCGGGCGGCCCACTTGCGGCCGCCGACGGAGGCCTTGCCGCCCACGGACTTCTTGGCGACCGGGGTCAGCGGCGCCTTGGGGTCGGCCGAGGTGGCCCGGGCGACCAGCTTGTAGACCATCGAGCAGGTCGGGTGCCCGCTGCCGGTGACCAGCTGGGTGCCCACCCCGTACGCGTCGACCGGCGCCGCCGCGAGGGAGGCGATGGCGTACTCGTCGAGGTCCGAGGTCACCACGATCCTGGTGTCGCGCGCCCCCAGCTCGTCGAGCTGCGCCCGCACCCGGTGGGCGACGAGCAGCAGGTCGCCGGAGTCGATCCGGACCGCCCCGAGCCCGGTGCCGGCCACCTCGACGGCGGTACGGACGGCCTCGGTCACGTCGTAGGTGTCGACCAGGAGGGTGGTGCCGCTGCCCAGCGAGTCGATCTGCGCCCGGAAGGCGTCGCGCTCGCTGTCGTGCAGCAGGGTGAAGGCGTGGGCGGAGGTGCCGACGGTCGGGATGCCGTAGCGGAAGCCGGCCGCCAGGTCCGAGGTGGAGTCGAAACCGCCCACGTAGGCGGCGCGCGAGGAGGCGACGGCGGCGAGCTCGTGGGTGCGCCGGGCGCCCATCTCGATGAGCCGCCGGCCGCCCGCGGCGGCCGACATGCGGGAGGCGGCGGCCGCGATGGCCGAGTCGTGGTTGAGGATCGACAGGATCACGGTCTCCAGGAGCACGCACTCGGCGAAGGAGCCCTCGACCCGCAGCAGCGGCGAGCCGGGGAAGTACACCTCGCCCTCCGGGTAGCCCCAGATGTCGCCGGAGAAGCGGTATCCGGCGAGCCACTGGAGGGTCGGCTCGTCGACGATCCCGCGCTCGCGGAGGAAGCCGAGGACGTCCGCGTCGAAGCGGAAGTTCTCGACGGCGTCGAGCACCCGTCCGATGCCCGCCACCACGCCGTAGCGGCGTCCTTCGGGCAGGCGGCGGGTGAAGACCTCGAAGACGGACCGGCGGTCCGCGGTGCCGGCCCGCAGGGCCGCCTGGAGCATCGTCAGCTCGTACTGATCGGTGAAGAGCGCGGTCGACGGCACGTCCACCGGCAACCCAAGGTCCGCAGCGTTCATGTGAGGATGCTACCGCAGTATTCGTCACTCTGACGAATAGGGGCGCGCCGGGGCGACCCGTTTGTGCGGCAGGCCGGTCAGGGTGGCAGCATGGGGTAAGTGAGCGTTGCGCCTATCGAGATCGAACGGACCGAATCGGCCGAGGAGGTCTCCGCCGTCGTCGAACCCGACGTGCCCTGGGTGACCCTCGTGCACAACGACCCGGTCAACCTGATGAGCTATGTCACCTACGTCTTCCAGGCGTACTTCGGCTACTCCAAGGACAAGGCGCACAAGCTGATGCTCGACGTGCACAACAAGGGCCGCGCGGTGGTCTCCAGCGGTACCCGCGAGGAGATGGAACGGGACGTGCAGGCGATGCACGGCTACGGGCTGTGGGCGACCCTCACCCAGGACCGCGGCTGATGGCCGGCCGCTTCGAGGTGCTTCCCGGCGGCGGTGCCGCCGTCGCGCTCGACGAGGTCGAGATCTCCATCCTCCGCTCGCTGGCCGTGCAGCTCATGGAGCTGATCGGGCCGGGCGACGAGCCCGTCGAGGGCGAGGACCCGCTGGCCGCGCTCTTCGCCGAGGGGCCGAGCGAGCCGCCCTCCGACCCGGCGCTGCACCGGCTCTTCCCCGATGCGTACGGGGATGACAGTGACGAGCTGCGGCAGGCCGCCGCCGACTTCCGCCGCTATACGGAGAACGACCTGCGCACCCGCAAGCGCGAGGACGCGCTCGCCCTGGTCCGCAGTCTCGACTCGCTCGCCGCCGACGCGGCCGGCGAGAGCGGCGCGGTCCTCAAGCTGGGCCCCGAGCAGTCCCGGGCCTGGCTCGGCACGCTCAACGACCTGCGGCTGACCATCGGCACCCGCCTGGAGGTCACGGACGACGACGAGAGCGAGCAGCTGTACCGGCTGCCCGACTCCGATCCGCGCAAGCCGATGGTGATGGCGTATCTGTGGCTCGGGGCGCTCCAGGAGTCGCTCGTCGAGACGCTGCTGGGCTAGCGCGAGCCCGTTTCGAGGGGTGTTCGCTCAGCGAACGCTCAAATCCGGATAACGAATACGTTATCCAAGCGTCCATGTTTGCTCTATTGAGTCCCTTTTGTCCGTCTTTTTATGTGGCGCGCGCCACAGGCGTCCCCGTCGATCACGGTTAAGGCCGTGATAAATCTTCACGACCACCCGGGGACGCCACCCCTGTTCCCGGGGGCGCTTTGGCCGGCTGACCGCCGGTAGCACTCCATCCATATCCGGGGGGATCAGGACCTGATCCGCAGCAGACGCATTCGCGGTCGCGCGGATCGGCATGGAGAAAGGCGCACCACCATGACCTCAGTGCAGGTCGACAAGCAGCACGACGGCAATGAGGCCGCGGACTCCGCCTCGGGCGAGGGTTATCACCGGGCACTCGGCGCCCGTCAGATCCAGATGATCGCGATCGGCGGTGCCATCGGCACCGGACTCTTCCTCGGCGCGGGCAAGGGCATCTCCATCGCGGGACCCAGCCTGATCCTCGCGTACGCCGTCGCGGGCCTCGTCATCTTCTTCATCATGCGGGCGCTCGGCGAGCTCCTCATGTACCGCCCGGTGTCGGGCTCCTTCTCGGAGTACGCCCGTGAGTTCCTCGGCCCCTTCGCGGGCTTCGTGACGGGCTGGACGTACTGGCTCTTCTGGGTCGTCACCGGTATCACCGAGGTCACCGCCGCGGCGACCTACATGACGTACTGGTGGGACATCCCGCAGTGGCTCTCCGCCCTCGTCTTCACCGTGATCCTCTACGGCGCCAACCTGATCTCCGTGAAGCTCTTCGGTGAGCTGGAGTTCTGGTTCTCCA
The DNA here is from genome assembly GCF_055560575.1 of Streptomyces sp. NPDC023157. Classification (NCBI taxonomy): domain Bacteria; kingdom Bacillati; phylum Actinomycetota; class Actinomycetes; order Kitasatosporales; family Streptomycetaceae; genus Streptomyces; species Streptomyces sp. NPDC023157. The sequence continues at coordinate 1,168,917 of NZ_JBVHIL010000001.1, read as the reverse complement.
TGGTCAAGGTCACCGCGATCGTCGGCATGATCCTGATCTGCGCCGGCATCCTGACCCTCGGCTTCTCCGACGCCGGCGACACCGCCACCGTCACCCACCTGTGGGACCTCGGCGGCTTCTTCGCCGGCAAGGACGGCATCTTCTCCACCCTGATGACCCTCCAGATGGTCATGTTCGCCTTCCTCGCCGTCGAGCTGGTCGGCGTGACCGCGGGCGAGTCGAAGGACCCGAAGACGGTCCTGCCGAAGGCGATCAACACCGTGCCGTGGCGCATCGCCGTCTTCTACGTCGGCGCGCTGATCATGATCCTGTCGGTCGTCCCGTGGACCGAGTTCCAGCCGGGCGTCAGCCCCTTCGTCGCGGCCTTCGAGAAGATGGGCCTCGGCATCGGCGCCGCGATCGTCAACTTCGTCGTCCTGACGGCGGCCCTGTCCTCCTGCAACTCGGGCATGTACTCCACCGGCCGCATGCTGCGCGACCTCGCGCTCAACGGCCAGGGCCCGAAGGTCTTCATCAAGCTCACCAAGTCCGGCACCCCGCTGGTCGGCACCACCGTCTCGGCCGCGCTGATGATGGTCGGCGTCTGGGTCAACTACCAGTGGCCCGGCGAGGCGTTCAACTACGTCGTCTCCTTCGCCACCATCTCCGGCATGTGGGCCTGGATCGTCATCCTGATCTGCCAGATCCGCTACCGCCTCAAGGCCGACCGGGGCGAGCTCCCGCACTCCTCGTTCAAGGCGCCCGGCGGCATCTGGTTCAGCGTCTTCTCGCTCGCCTTCATCGGCATGGTCATCGTGACCATGGGCATGGACAAGGACAACCGGGTCGCGCTGTACGGCGCGCCGGTCTGGGGCCTGATCCTCGCCGTCTCCTACCTGGTCCTCAAGGCCCGCAACCCCGAGGGCGCCGCCTTCGCCAAGCGGTCCGACCGGGAGTCCGTCCAGTCCTGACCAGGCACGTCTCAGCATGCGGGCCGTTCTGTACCACTTCTCGGTACGGAACGGCCCGTCTGCTTATCCTGTCGGCATGCTGACCATCACCCGGGCCCTGTACGACCAGATCGTGGAACACTCCCGCGCGGACCACCCCGACGAGGCCTGCGGCGTGGTCGCCGGTCCGGCCGGCAGCGGCCGCCCCGAGCGCTTCATCCCGATGCTGAACGCGGCCCGCTCGCCCACCTTCTACGAGTTCGACTCCGCGGACCTGCTCAAGCTGTACCGCGAGATGGACGACCGGGACGAGGAGCCCGTGATCGTCTACCACTCGCACACCGCGACCGAGGCGTACCCGTCCCGCACGGACATCTCCTACGCCAACGAGCCGCAGGCCCACTACGTCCTGGTCTCCACCGCCGACACCGACGGCGCCGGCCCCTTCCAGTTCCGCTCCTACACGATCGTCGAGGGCGTCGTGACAGAGGAAGAGGTCAAGGTCGTCGAGGCGTACGAGTAGACCGCCGTCCCGCACCGGGTCAGCTCCGCGACCCGGCCCGCGCCCCGGTCGTCGTCCGGAACCGGGCCAGGTACGCGGAGGGCGTGACCCCGAAATGCCGGGCGAACGCCCGCCGCAGGCTCTCGTCGCTGCCGAGACCGCTGCGCGCCGCCGCGCCCGTCACACTCGCCCCGCCCTCCAGGAGCAGCCGGGCCGCCTCCACCCGCACCCGCTCCACGAACGCCGCCGGGGTCGCCCCCGTCTGCTCCCGGAACAGGCGCGCCAGATGCCGGACGCTCACCCCGGCCCGCCGCGCGAGCACCGGCGCGCTGTGGTCCGCCGCCGGATCCGCCGCCACCGCGTCGAGCAGCGGCCGCACCACCGGATGGCCCGTCGGGGGAGTGCGCGAGGCCGCGGAGAACTGCGACTGGCCGCCCGGCCGCTGGAGGAACACCACCAGGTCCCGCGCCACCGCACGGGCCGCAGCCGCCCCCCGGTCCTCCTCCAGGAGGGCCAGGCACAGGTCGATCCCGGCCGTCACCCCCGCCGACGACCACACCTCCCCGTCCCGTACGTGGATCGCGTCCGCGAGCACCTCCACCGCCGGATGGCGCCGGGCCAGCTCCGCCGCGTGCTCCCAGTGCGTCGTCGCCCGCCGCCCGTCCAGGAGCCCGGCCGCCGCCAGCGCGAACGCGCCCGTACAGACCGAGGCCACCCTCGCCGAGCGCGCCGCCAGCTCCGCCACCGGCGGGCCCGCCGCCACACAAAGGGTCACCTCCACCGCCCCCGGCACGATCAGCGTGCCCGCCGCCGCGACCTCCCGGGCCGAACCGTCCGCGCCGATCCGCAGCCCGCACGAGGTGCGCACGTCCCGCCCCTCGGGCGTACAGACCCGGACCCGGTAGGGCGCGCCGGCCGTGGCGAACACCTCCAGCGGCGCGGACACGTCGAGGAGGCGGACCCCGTCGAAGGCGAACACCCACACGTCGTGCGGCGCCTGGGCCGCCTGCCGCGGCCGCGTACTCGTCATGTGTCCGATTCTGTGGGATGCCTGTCCTCAGGGACATGGCCGGGGCGGTGCCGCCGGAGCGAGTCTTGAGCCATGAACCCGATGGAGCTGATCCCCGACACCGCCCTCGCCACCGCCGCCACCGAACTCGTCCGCGACACCGCCGGCGAGCTGATCTACCACCACTCCCGCCGCGTCCACCTCTTCGGCGCCCTCCAGGGCCGCGCCCGCGGCCTCGCGTACGACCCCGAACTCCTCTACGTCGGCGCGATGTTCCACGACCTCGGGCTCGGCGCGAAGCACCACGCCTCCGGCCGCCGCTTCGAGGTCGACGGCGCCGAGGAGGCCGCCGCGTTCCTGCGCTCCCACGGGGTCGGCGAGGACGCCGTCCGCCGGGTGTGGACCGCCGTCGCGCTCCACACCACCCCCGGAATCCCGGAGTTCATGGAGCCCGAGGTCGCCCTGGTGACCGCCGGCGTCGAGTACGACGTCCTCGGCATCGGCTACGACGACCCCACCCTCGTCACGCCCGACGAGCGGGCCGCGATCGTCGACGCCCACCCGCGCCCCGACTTCAAGAACCGCATCCTGGCCGCCTTCGCCGAAGGCGTCGCCCCCAAGCCGGAGACCACCTTCGGCAACGTCAAGGCCGACGTCCTGCGCCACTTCGTGCCCGGGTTCGAACCCGGCGACTTCGTGGCGACCATCCGCACCTCCGCCTGGCCCGCCTGACGGCGGGTGAGAGACTGTCGGGAAACGAGGGCGGCAGGACCCAGGAAGCCGGTGCGAATCCGGCACGGTCCCGCCACTGTGACCGGCCCCCGACCAGGGCCGGAAGCCAGGAACTGACCTGCCGCCTGCCAGCACCGACCGGGGACGCGGAGATCCCCGTCTGGAGGCCTCCCCATGTCCTGGCGCCGCCCGCTGCTGCCCGCCGCCGTCCTCATACCCCTGCTCGCCGCCTGCGCGGCCCCCGCGAGCACCCCCGCCGGCGGCAAGGCCGCGCCCGGCTTCCCGTACACCGTCACCAACTGCGGGGTCACGACCACCTATCAGGCGCCGCCGCGCCGGGCGGTGACCATGAACCAGCACGTCACCGAGGTCATGCTCGCCCTCGGCCTGCAGAAGTCCCTGGCCGGCACGGCCTACCTCGACGACGCCGTCCTCCCCGCGTACAAGAAGGCCTACGACAGCGTCCCGGTCCTCGCGAAGGAGTACCCCTCCAAGGAGGCGCTGCTCGCCGCCGACCCCGACTTCGTGTACGGCGGTTACGCCTCCGCCTTCGACGCCAAGGCCGGCCGGAGCCGCGACGACCTCAAGCGCTCCGGCATCGCCTCCCGCCTCAACACCGAGTACTGCCCCTCCGGCGCCACCGGCCTCGACGACGTCTACCGCGAGGTCGCCGAGGTGGGCCGCACCTTCGGCGTCCCCGACCGGGCCGAGGCCTGGACCCGCGAGGCGAAGGCCGGGGTCACCGCCGCCGAGCGGCGCCTGAAGGGCACCGCCCCCGTCTCCGTCTTCGTCTACGACAGCGGCGACAAGACCGCGTTCACCGCCGGCGGCAAGGGCATCGGCAACGAGCTGATCACCCGCGCCGGCGGCCGCAACGTCTTCGCCGACCTCGACAAGACCTTCGGCGACGCCACCTGGGAACAGGTCGTCGCCCGCAGGCCCGAGGTGATCGTCATCTACGCCTACGGTTCCACCACCGTCGAGCAGAAGAAGCGCCGCCTCCTCGACGACCCGGCCCTGCGCGAGGTACCGGCCGTCAAGAACCGCCGCTTCGCCGTGCTGCCGCTCTCCGACGCGGTCCTCGGCGTCCGCGCGCCCGCCGCCGTCGGGAAGCTGGCCGCCCAGCTGCACCCGGCGGCCGCGACCCGATGACCCGGCTCCGTCACGCCTCCGTCGTCGCCGGGCTGCTCGTGGCGCTCGCCGCGGCCGTCGTCGCCGCGCTCGCGCTCGGCTCCGTCCGCATCCCGCCCGGCCAGGTGCTCGACGCCCTGACCGGGCGGGCCGGGCCCTCCCCGTACCGGACGATCGTGCTCGACGTGCGGCTGCCCCGGGTGCTGCTCGGGGCGGTCGTCGGCGCCGGGCTCGCCGTCGTCGGCGCCGTGCTCCAGGCGCTGGTCCGCAACCGGCTCGCCGACCCGTTCCTGCTCGGCATCTCCTCCGGGGCCTCCGCCGGCGCGGTGCTCGTCCTGGTCCTGGGCGGCGGCGCCGGCCTCGTCGGGGGTGTCACCACCACCGTCGCCCTGCCCGCCGGGGCCTTCGCGGGCGCCCTGCTCGCCCTCGTCCTCGTCTACGCCCTGGCCCGGCGCGGCGGCACCATGACCGGCGCCCGGCTGGTCCTCGCCGGGGTGGCCGTCTCGTACATCCTGTCCGCCCTCACCACCCTGCTGCTGGTCCTCGCCGGGCGGCCCGAACAGTTCCAGGAAGCCCTCTTCTGGTCCCTCGGCGGACTCGGCAGCGCCCGCTGGGACAGCCTCGTGCTGCCCGCCGCCGTCCTCGCGCTCGGCATCGGCGCCCTGCTCACCCTCGCCCGCCCGCTCGACCTGCTGCTCGTCGGCGAGGAGGGCGCCACCGTCCTCGGCCTGGACACCGCCCGCTTCCGCGCGGCCGTCTTCGTCCTCGCCTCCCTGGTCACCGCCGTCATGGTCGCGGCCAGCGGAGCCGTCGGCTTCGTCGGCCTGATGGTCCCGCACGCCGCCCGCATGGCCGTCGGCGCCCCGCACCGGCGCCTGCTGCCGGTCGCCGCCCTCGGCGGGGCGCTCGCCCTGGTCCTCGCCGACCTGGCCGCCCGCACCGTCGCCGCGCCGCAGGACATCCCCGTCGGCGTCCTCACCGCCCTCACCGGCGGCCCCTTCTTCCTCTGGCTGATGCGCCGCCGCGCGGACGGAGCGACCCTGTGACCCCCGGCCCGCCCGAGCCCCGCGACCGGCCCCCGGCCGAGCTCCGCGTCGAGGCCCTCTCGTACGAGGGGCGGCTGCACGCGGCCGGCCTCGTCGCCCGCCCCGGCGAGACCGTCGGCCTCGTCGGCCCCAACGGCAGCGGCAAGACCACCCTGCTCCGCTGCGTCTACGGCACCCTCACCGCCACCTCCGGCCGCGCCCTCCTCGACGGCGAGGACCTCCACGCCCTCGGGCCCCGGGCGCGGGCCCGCCGGGTGGCGACCGTGCCGCAGGAGAGCGCCCTGGAGTTCGAGCTGACCGTCCGCGAGCTGGTCGCCCTCGGCCGCTCCCCGCACAAGCGCTTCTGGGAGGGCGACACCGCGCGGGACCGGGAGCGGGCGGACGCGGCGCTGGACCGGGTCGGCATCCTGGACCTCGCCGACCGCCCGTACCCCGGGCTCTCCGGCGGCGAACGCCAGCGGGCCCTGGTCGCCCGGGCGCTCGTCCAGGACCCGCGGCTGCTCGTCCTCGACGAGCCCACCAACCACCTGGACATCCGCTACCAGCTGGAAGTCCTCTCCCTCGTCCGCCACTTGGGCACCACCAACCTCCTGGCCCTGCACGACCTGACCCTCGCCGCCGCCTACTGCGACCGGCTCTACGTCCTGGACCGGGGCAGGGTGGTCGCCGAGGGCCCGCCGGCGGAGGTGCTCACGCCGGCCCTGCTCGCGGCGGTCTACGGGGTGGAAGCCGAGGTCATCCCGCATCCGACCACCGGCACGCCGCTCGTGGTCTACCTGCCCCGTCCGCCCGTTGGTCGGAATCTGTCCGTCATGTGAGATCACATTCCGGAACCCGGACCGGGAATCGATACGATGAGCGCATGGTTTCCCACGACGTGAGCGAAGAGACGCCGGGCACACCCCTGCTCGTCGCGCGCCTGCACGTCGACCTGTGCCGCCTCGCCAGCGCGATCTGTACGCCGCGCGCCGCGCTCTGAACGACCGGGCCGGGCGCACCTCACCCACGCAAGACCCCCCGCGCGGGGGCCAGAGCCGCGCGCCAGTACGCCACCCGTCCTTCCGAGCCCCTTCCGACAGGAGCCCACCCCATGGCCATCGAGGTCCGCGTCCCGACCATCCTCCGCACCTACACCGACGGCGCCAAGGCCGTCGAGGGCAGCGGTGAGACCCTCGCCGAGCTCTTCGCCGACCTGGAGACCCGCCACGCCGGCATCGAGGCCCGCATCGTGGACGGCGGCAAGCTGCGCCGCTTCGTCAACGTCTACCTGAACGACGAGGACGTCCGCTTCCTCGACGGCATCGACACCAAGCTCACCGACGGCGACAACGTCACGATCCTGCCCGCGGTCGCGGGTGGCATGGTCTGATCCACATGCGCTACGACTCCCCGCTGGCGGCGGTCGGCAACACGCCCCTGGTCCGGCTGCCGCGGCTGTCCCCCTCGGACGACGTCCGCATCTGGGCCAAGCTGGAGGACCGCAACCCCACCGGCTCGGTCAAGGACCGCCCCGCGCTCCACATGATCGAGCAGGCGGAGAAGGACGGCCGGCTCACCCCGGGCTGCACCATCCTGGAGCCCACCAGCGGCAACACCGGCATCTCGCTCGCCATGGCGGCCAAGCTCAAGGGCTACCGCATCGTGTGCGTCATGCCGGAGAACACCAGCGAGGAGCGCCGCCAGCTGCTCGCCATGTGGGGAGCCGAGATCGTCTCGTCCCCCGCGGCGGGCGGCTCCAACACGGCGGTCCGCGTCGCCAAGGAGCTCGCCGCCGAGAACCCGTCCTGGGTGATGCTCTACCAGTACGGCAACCCGGACAACGCGGGCGCGCACTACGCCGGCACCGGCCCCGAGATCCTGGCCGACCTCCCGTCCATCACCCACTTCGTGGCGGGCCTCGGCACCACCGGCACCCTGATGGGCGTCGGCCGCTACCTGCGCGAGCACAAGCCCGACGTCAAGATCGTCGCCGCCGAACCGCGCTACGACGACCTGGTCTACGGCCTGCGCAACCTCGACGAGGGCTTCGTCCCCGAGCTGTACGACGCCTCCGTCCTCACCACCCGCTTCTCGGTCGGTTCGGCCGACGCGGTCACCCGCACCCGCGACCTGCTCCAGCAGGAGGGCATCTTCGCGGGCGTCTCCACCGGCGCGGCCCTGCACGCGGCCATCGGCGTCGGCAACAAGGCGGTCAAGGCGGGCGAGAGCGCCGACATCGTCTTCGTCGTCGCGGACGGCGGCTGGAAGTACCTGTCGACCGGCCTCTACACGGCGGCGACCACCGAAGAGGCGATCGCGGCGGTGCAGGACCAGCTCTGGGCGTAGGTCGTCTCCGGGCGCAGGTCGTCTCCGGAAAGCAGCGCCGTCGGCCGCGCGCCAGGCGGGACTACCCGGACATGACCCGGCGCCCGCGCGGCCGTCCGGGCCGTTCAGTGCGCCAGATGGCGGACCTGGTCCCAGACCACCGGGTCCGCCGTCCCCACTCTGCGGCGGAAGTCGGCCACCGGCACGTCCCGCAGCTCGTCCGTCTCCAGGAAGCTGGGCCGGCCCTGCGCGTCGCCCACCGAGCCCGGCGGCAGCGCGATCACCCCGGGGCGCTCGTCGTGGTACTTGCTGGTGATCTTGGCGACCAGCGCGCTGTCCCCGCGCAGCCCCAGGACCAGGCACGGCCGGTCCTTCGCGCCCGGACCGTCCTCGAACGGCACCTCCGCCCACCAGATCTCACCCGGCCGCGGCGCCCGCGCCGGGGCCCGGCCGGCGGTCGGGGGCCTGCCCGTGGGGGCCTTGCCGCGGGGCGCCTTCCCATAGGGGGCCCTCCCGCGCGGACCCGGACGGGTCGGCCGGGCGGGCGGGCGGCTCCGGCCCAGGGGGCGGCGGCCCGAGCGGCGCCGCCCGTCGGCGAGCGCCACGACCAGTGCGATCACCACGACCGCGACCAGCGCGGGCCACCATGACGTGTCCATACCTCAAGACCGTACCGTCGGGCCCCGCGCCCCGCCCGGGCGCCCCGCCATCCATCCGAACCGGTGACAGAGCCCGTGAGTTCGCCCACAACGGGCCGCCACGGAGGAGCGACGGGCCGTAGCGCGCCGTACGCTCGACAGATCGCACGACCTCCCCTCTTCGCGCGCTTCCCCGCACCCGTCCACGGAGGTTCACGCTCCATGAAGCTCACCGTCGTCGGCTGCTCAGGGTCGTTCCCGTCCGCGGATTCGGCCTGTTCGAGCTACCTCGTAGAGGCCGACGGCTTCCGGCTGCTCCTCGACATGGGCAACGGTGCCCTGGGCGAGCTGCAGCGCCACATCGGTCTGTACGACCTGGACGCGATCTTCCTCAGCCATCTGCACGCCGACCACTGCATCGACATGTGCGGCTACTTCGTCGCGCGGTACTACCGCCACGAGGGCGGCCGCTGCGAGGCCCTCCCCGTGTACGCCCCGGAGGGCGCGGAGCAGCGGCTGACCACGGCGTACGCGGACACGCCGTCGCCGACCGCGATGAGCGAGGTCTTCGACTTCCACACACTGAAGTCGGCCGCCTTCGAGATCGGCCCGTTCTCCGTGCGTACGGAGAAGGTGTGCCACCCGGTCGAGGCGTACGCGATCCGCGTCGAGCACGGCGGCCGTACGCTCACCTACTCCGGCGACACCGGGGTGTGCGACGCGCTGGACGAACTGGCGCGCGGGGCGGACCTCTTCCTGTGCGAGGCCTCCTTCACCCACGGCAAGGAGGACATCCCGGCCCTCCACCTCAACGGCCGCGAGGCCGGCGCCCAGGCCGCCCGCGCCGACGCCGGGCGTCTGGTGCTGACCCACATCCCCCCGTGGACGGACGGCGAGCGGAACCTGGCGGACGCGCGCGAGGTGTACAAGGGACCGGCGGAGCTGGCGTACGCGGGTGCGGTGTACGAGATCTGAGGTCGCGCCGCGAGAACGGGGAAGGCCCCGGAACCCTGAGGGTTCCGGGGCCTTCCGTCGCACGGGGGTGCGGGCGGGGGCTCACGCCTTGGTGAGGTCCTCGATCTCCTCCTCGGGCTCGCGGCCCGGGGTGGGGAGGTTGAACTTGACGATGGCGAAGCGGAAGACGACGTAGTAGATCGCCGCGAAGACGAGACCGATCGGGATGATCAGCCACGGCTTGGTCGCCAGGTTCCAGTTCAGCAGGTAGTCGATGCCACCGGCGGAGAAGGTGAAGCCGGCGTGGACGCCGAAGGCCCAGGTGACGGCCATCGAGACGGCGGTCAGGACGGCGTGGATCGCGTACAGGACCGGCGCGATGAACATGAAGGTGAACTCGATCGGCTCCGTGATACCGGTGACGAAGGAGGTCAGCGCGAGGGACACCATCATGCCCATGACGGCCTTGCGGCGCTCGGGGCGAGCGGCGTGGGCGATGGCGATGGCGGCGGCCGGGAGGCCGAACATCATGATCGGGAAGAAGCCCGACATGAAGATTCCGGCGCTCGGGTCACCGGCGAAGAAGCGGTTCAGGTCGCCGTGGACGACCTCGCCGGCGGCGTTGGTGAAGTCGCCGATCTGGAACCAGGAGACGGTGTTCACGAACTGGTGCATGCCGACGGGGATCAGCGCGCGGTTGATGAGACCGAAGAGGCCGGCGCCACCGGCGCCGAGGCCGGTCATCCACTCGCCGAAGTTGGAGATGCCCTCACCGATCGGCTCCCAGACCAGGCCGAAGATCACGCCGACGGCGGTGCCGACGAAGGCCATGATGATCGGGACCAGGCGGCGGCCGTTGAAGAAGCCGAGCCAGTCGACCAGCTTGGTGCGGTGGAAGCGCTGCCACAGGACCGCGGAGAGCAGACCCATGAGGATGCCGCCGAGCACGCCCGGGTTGTTGTACGTCGCGGCGACGTCGACACCCTTGTTGGCGGTCGTGTTGATCACGGCCTCGGTGACCGGGAAGGCCTTGAGGACGTTGCTGTAGACCAGGAAGCCGACGAGGGCGGCGAGGGCGGTCGAGCCGTCGGCCTTCTTGGCGAAGCCGATGGCGACGCCGATGCAGAAGAGCAGCGGCAGGTTGTCGAAGACAGCACCGCCGGCCGTGGCGAACACGGAGGCGACCTTGTCCCATCCGAGCCCGTCCTTGCCGAACACGTCGGGCTGACCGAGGCGGAGCAGAATACCCGCGGCCGGCAGTACGGCGATCGGCAGCTGCAGGCTGCGACCGACCTTCTGCAGGCCCTGGAACAGGCCGGATCCGCGCTTCTTCGCGGGAGCGGCGGCCTGGGCGGTGGCCGTACTCATCAACTTCCTCCAGTAGGCAAGGCGCCGCCAGAGGACAGTAAGGGGGTGACGGCGGCGTCTCGTGGAACGCGGTGGTCTGGACCGCGTGGTCTACACCAATTAATGGTGTAGACCAGTTTTAGCACGTGTGACTTAGATAAGGAACCTTCGAATTTTGTGGGCTCAGCCATAGCCGGACAACCGACGACATAAGGCCCCCGGACCGTGAGGTCCGAGGGCCTTGTGGGCGGGCCGAAAGGCCGCCGGGAGAGCCTGGGGAGCGGGGTTACGCCTTCGTGTTGTCCCGCTCCAGTTCCTCCTCCAGCTCATCCGGTTCGCGGCCCGGAGTCGCAAGGTTGAACTTGGTGATCGCGAACCGGAAGATCGCGTAATAGACGACGGCGAAGCACAGGCCGATCGGGATGATCAGCCACGGCTTGGTCGCGAGGCCCCAGTTGATCACGTAGTCGATCAGGCCGGCCGAGAAGCTGAAGCCGTCATGGACGCCGAACGCCCAGGTCACCGCCATCGACACACCGGTCAGCACCGCGTGGATCGCGTAGAGCAGCGGGGCGATGAAGAGGAACGAGTACTCGATCGGCTCGGTGATGCCCGTGACGAACGAGGTCAGGCCGACCGAGAGCATCAGGCCGCCGACCTCCTTGCGCCGGTGCGGCTTGGCGCAGTGGGTCATGGCCAGCGCGGCGGCCGGCAGGGCGAACATCATGATGGGGAAGAAGCCGGAGGTGAACTGACCGGCGGCGGGGTCGCCCGCCAGGAACATGCTGATGTCACCGTGCACCACCGTGCCGTCCGGCTTGGTGTACGAGCCGAACTGGAACCAGACCGGCACGTTGAGGAACTGGTGCAGGCCGATGACCAGCAGCGCGCGGTTGGCCACGCCGAAGATGCCCGAGCCCCAGGAGCCGAGCCCGACCAGCCAGTCGCTGAAGCTCTCCAGGGCGTCGCCGATCGGCGGCCAGATCCAGAGGCAGAGGGCGGCGAAGGCGATGCCGACGAAGGCCATGATGATCGGGACGAGCCGGCGCCCGTTGAAGAAGCCGAGCCAGTCGACCAGCTTCACCCGGTGGTAGCGCTGCCAGAGGTAGGCGGCCAGCAGGCCCATGATGATGCCGCCGAAGACGCCGGGGTTCTGGTACGTGTACCCGGCGAAGGTGTCGCCCGCGCCGAGGCAGCCGCCGTTGATGTCCTTGGTGCCGGCCGGGCAGGCCTTGGGGAAGGCGTGCAGTACGCCCCGGTAGACGAGGAAACCGGCCACGGCGGCGAGGGCGGTGGAGCCGTCCGCCTTCTTCGCCATGCCGATCGCGACGCCGATGCAGAAGAGAAGGGGAAGGCCGAGGTCGGCGTCGAGCAGCGCGCCACCCGCTCCCGCCATCACCCGGGCCACGTCGGTCCAGCCCAGGCCCTCGGCGCCGAAGACGTCCGGCTGGCCGAGCCGGCCGATGATGCCGGCCGCGGGGAGGACGGCGATGGGCAGCTGCAGGCTGCGGCCCATCTTCTGCAGCCCCTGGAAGAAGCCGCCCCAAAGCGATTTCTTCGGTGCGGCTGCGGCGCTCGTACTGCTCATCGGCGTCCTCCCTGACCCGACGCGGCTCCGGAACAATCCGGGTCCGGCTCTCGTTCACACTGGTGTAGACCAGTTGCGATAGGCTCCCCGGGGCCGATCGAGGGCAGGCCGCCGGTGATCGTCATCATTCGGCAGAACGGCGGACTTCGCTCGCGAGACTGGTCCAACCGTGGGTTACCGTGACAAAGCGGACCATCGGTGCGCCGAGACTCACGTTCTTTGAACGGAACGGACAGGGAGAAACACATGGCCAGCAAGGCTGAGAAGATCGTCGCCGGGCTCGGCGGTATCGAGAACATCGAAGAGGTCGAGGGCTGCATCACCCGCCTCCGCACCGAGGTCATCGACCCGTCCAAGGTCGACGAGGCCGCCCTCAAGGCCGCCGGCGCCCACGGCGTCGTGAAGATGGGCACCGCCATCCAGGTCGTCATCGGCACCGACGCGGACCCGATCGCCGCGGACATCGAAGACATGATGTGAGCGGTCGTACCCGCGACTGACACATCGACGAGGGCCCGTTCCGGCAGGGGAACGGGCCCTTCGTCAGCTACGGCTACGCTCGTCCCATGTCTCGTATCGACGGCCGTACCCCCGAACAGCTCCGCCCCGTCACCATCGAACGCGGATGGAGCAAGCACGCCGAGGGCTCCGTCCTCGTCTCCTTCGGCGACACGAAGGTCTTCTGCACCGCCTCCGTCACCGAGGGCGTCCCGCGCTGGCGCAAGGGCAGCGGCGAGGGCTGGGTCACCGGCGAGTACTCGATGCTGCCCCGCTCCACCAACACCCGCGGCGACCGCGAGTCCGTGCGCGGCAAGATCGGCGGCCGCACCCACGAGATCTCCCGCCTCATCGGACGCTCCCTGCGCGCCGTCATCGACTACAAGGCGCTCGGCGAGAACACCATCGTCCTCGACTGCGACGTCCTCCAGGCCGACGGCGGCACCCGCACGGCCGCCATCACCGGCGCGTACGTCGCCCTCGCCGACGCCGTCGCCTGGGCGCAGAACAAGAAGCTGGTCAAGGCCGGCCGCAAGCCCCTCACCGGCACCGTCTCCGCCGTCTCCGTCGGCATCGTCGACGGCGCCCCGCTCCTCGACCTCTGCTACGAGGAGGACGTCCGCGCCGACACCGACATGAACGTCGTCTGCACCGGCGACGGCCGCTTCGTGGAGGTCCAGGGCACCGCCGAGGCCGAGCCCTTCGACCGCAAGGAGCTCAACGCCCTCCTCGACCTGGCCTCCGGCGGCTGCGCCGAACTGGCCGAGATCCAGCGCAAGGCGCTCGAAGGAACTCTCTGAGGGTCTCCGGCGTCTGTCTGGATACGGGCGCACGGGTCGAACCGTGCGCCCCGTCCAGACACGCAGTACGAGGGGGAGGACCCAACTCTTGAAGCGCCGCCGCTCCATAGCGCTCGCCGTCGCCACCGCCGCCGCACTCACCGGCCTGGTCGGCTGCGGTGCGCTCGACAAGGCCATGGACTGCGTCAAGACCGCCGACGCCATCGCCACCTCGGTCGACAAGCTGTCGCAGGCCGTCTCCAGCGCCTCCAACGACCCGACCCAGATCGAGGAGGCCCTGAACAGCATCGACACGGAGCTGGGCAACCTCAAGAACACGACGGACAACGCGGACCTGTCCAAGGCGGTCGACGACCTCACCAAGGGCGTCGACTCCGTCCGCACGGCGGTCAAGAACGGCGACACCACCCCCGACATCAAGCCGATCACGGACGCGGCCACGGAGGTCGGCAAGGTCTGCACACCGGGCTAGCCCGACCGGGGGCCGCCCGGGACCACCGCGGCGGCCCCGATAATCGGTGCATGACCCGTCTGATCCTCGCCACCCGCAACGCGGGCAAGATCACCGAACTGCGTGCGATCCTCGCCGACGCCGGACTCCACCACGAGCTCGTCGGCGCCGACGCGTACCCCGAGATCCCCGACGTCAAGGAGACCGGCGTCACCTTCGCCGAGAACGCCCTCCTCAAGGCCCACGCCCTGGCCCAGGCCACCGGCCTGCCCGCCGTCGCCGACGACTCCGGACTCTGCGTCGAGGTCCTGAACGGCGCCCCCGGCATCTTCTCGGCCCGCTGGGCCGGCCGGCACGGCGACGACAAGGCCAACCTGGACCTGCTGCTCGCCCAGCTCTCCGACATCGACGACGCCCACCGCGCCGCCCACTTCGCCTGCGCCGCCGCCCTCGCCCTGCCCGACGGCACCGAACGCGTCGTCGAGGGCCGCATGCCGGGCACCCTGCGCCACGCCCCCGTCGGCACCAACGGCTTCGGCTACGACCCGATCCTCCAGCCGGAGGGGTACGAGATCACCTGCGCCGAGCTGACACCAGCGCAGAAGAACGCGATCAGCCACCGCGGCAAGGCCTTCCGGGCCCTGGCGCCGGTGGTGCGGGAACTGCTCGGATGACGCTCGGACGTGTACGTGAGTGCGGCCGGGGGGACTCGAACCCCCACGGGTTTTACCCCACTGGGACCTAAACCCAGCGTGACTGCCAATTCCACCACGGCCGCTCGCTGCCCGGCCATGCTACTGGCCGGGCAGGCTCCGTCACAGGACCGGGTTCAGATCCCCAGGTCCTTGATGATCTTGGCGACATGGCCGGTCGCCTTCACGTTGTAGAGGGCGCGTTCCACCTTGCCCTCCTCGTCGACGACGACGGTCGACCGGATCACGCCGGTCACGACCTTGCCGTACAGCTTCTTCTCGCCGAAGGCGCCGTACGCCTCCAGGACCTGCTTCTCCGGGTCGCCGACCAGCGTGACCTTCAGGTTCTCCTTGTCGCGGAACTTCGCCAGCTTCTCCGGCTTGTCCGGGGACACGCCGATGACGTCGTAGCCCGCACCGGCCAGCAGCTCCAGGTTGTCCGTGAAGTCGCAGGCCTGCTTGGTGCAGCCGGGGGTCAGGGCGGCCGGGTAGAAGTAGACGATGACCTTGCGGCCCTTGTGGTCCGCGAGGGAGACCTCGTTGCCGTCCGCGTCGGGAAGGGTGAAGGCGGGGGCGGTGTCGCCGGGCTGCAGTCGCTCGCTCATGGCTCTCCTCGGGAATGTTCGCGTACGCGTTCAGAGCCTAATGGGGGTCGGGGACGACCTGCGGGCAAGGAAGCTGACAGACTGTCCATCCATGACCGGAACACACCGGTACTCGCCGGTACACGACTACGGAGGCAGCGCGGTGTCGGACGCCAGGACCCCTGCGCAGATCGAAGCGGACATCGTCCGCCGACGCGAGCAGCTCGCCGTCACTCTCGACGAGATCGGCATTCGGGTGCACCCGAAGACGATCATCGGCGACGCGAAGGCGAAGGTCGCCGCCACGGTCGACCACACCGCCGGCCGCGCCTTCGTCGCGGTCAACCGCGTCGTGTCCGACGTGAAGGCCCGCTTCACCCACGAGGACGGCGCGCCCCGCCTGGAGCGCGTGGTGCCGGCGGCCCTGGTGGCCGTCGCGGTCGTCGGGCTGATCGCCGCGTCCGCCCGCAAGCACAAGGACTGAGGCCGGGACCACCCCGGCCGACCCGTCCCGGGTACGGGCGACACGCCGGGGCAGGTAGGTTCGAGTCGTGAGCGACAACACCCACGACAAGCTGCCCATCCGGATGCTCCACGACCGGGTCCTGGTCCGTACCGACAGCCCGGAAGGGGAACGGCGCTCGGGCGGCGGCATCCTGATTCCGGCGACCGCGGCCGTCGGTCGCCGGCTGGCCTGGGCCGAGGTGGTCGCGGTCGGGCAGAACGTCCGGACCGTCGAGATCGGTGACCGGGTCCTGTACGACCCCGAGGACCGCGCCGAGGTCGAGGTGCGGGGCGTCGCGTACGTCCTGATGCGCGAGCGCGACCTGCACGCGGTCGCCGCCGACCGTTTCCAGGGGCAGTCCGACTCGACGGGGCTGTACCTGTAGCCGTGGCCCGTGGCTGTGGCCGATTGCCGTGATCGAAGGCCTGGTGACCGGTGTCACCAGGCCTTTTGCTTCCCCTTTGCTAAGCTGGGGACACCCGACGAGACGCGCCGTACCGGGCTTGACGACAAGACGACGCACCCCTGTTGTTCCGTCTCGCGGAGGTGTTCGTCTCATGGCCTGGGTCCTTCTCATCGTTGCCGGTCTTCTTGAGGTCGGCTGGTCGATCGGCATGAAGTACACCGAGGGCTTCACCCGTCTCTGGCCCAGCGTCTTCACGGGCGCCGGGATCGTCGCCTCGATGCTGCTGCTCTCGCAGGCCGCCAAGACCCTGCCGATCGGCACGGCGTACGGCGTGTGGGTCGGCATCGGCGCGGCCGGTGCGGCGGTGCTCGGCATGGTGGTGCTCGGTGAACCGGCGACCGCCGCCCGTATCTTCTTCGTCTGTCTGCTGCTGGTGGCCGTGGTCGGCCTCAAGGCCACCTCGGGTCACTGACCTGCGGCGGACCCGCTTCCGGCCCGGCCCCCGGGCCCGTCGCCATCGGGGGCGCCGAGGCCACCGAGGGCGCCTCCCGTACGGGAAGCGGTACGGGTTCCCGTACGGGCTCGCGGGCGGGCTCCGGTACGGGTGCCCGCGCGGGCTCCCGTACGGGATCTCGCATGGGCTCCCGTACCGGCTCCCCCATGAGCTCTCGCACGGGCTCCCGTCCCGGCTCACGTCCCTGCCCCGCCCCGCCCCTCGGCGCCGCCGGCCCGCGCGGCGGCCTGCGGTCGGACGCGCCCGGTCCCTCCAAGCCCTGTGCCCCGTCCGGGACGTCCGGCACCGGCGGCACCACCGGCTGCTCCTCGGCGCCCTCCAGGAGCCGCAGGTCGAACTCCTTCGGCGCGACCCCGGAGAGCGCCTCCCGGGTGAACTGGCCCCAGATCTCGGCGGGCGCCCCGCCCCCGCTGATCCGGGGCTGGCCCAGCGCCCCGTACAGCGGCTCCTGCCGGCCCGATTCCGGGTCCTGGCCCATCATCGCCACCACCGTCGCGAGCTCCGGGGTGTAGCCGGCGAACCAGGCCGCCTTGTCGTCCTCCGCCGTGCCCGTCTTGCCCGCCGCCGGACGCCCGGCCGCGAGGGCCGCCGTTCCGGTGCCGGCCTGGACGACGCTCCGCAGCACGGACGTCGTCGTGTCGGCCGCCTCGCGCCCGATCGCCACCCGCGCCCCGGCCGGACCGGCCGCGCCCGGCAGCTCCAGCTCCTCGCCGTCCCGGGCGACCCGCTCGACCAGGGTGTACGTGCCGTGGGAGCCGTGGTTGGCGAGCGTCGCGTACGCCTGCGCCAGGTCCAGGACGCTCGCCGTGGCCGGGCCGAGCGCGATGGAGGGGGAGGAGGTGAGGTCCGGGGTGTTCCCGGGCAGGCCGAGCGCGACCGCGGCCTCGCGGACCCGCCCCGGGCCGACGTCGACGGCCATCTGCGCGTACACCGCGTTCACCGAACGGTCGGTGGCGGTCCGCACGGTGATGTCGCCGTAGCTCGTGTCGTCCTCGTTGGCCGGGTCGTAGGAGGTCCCGTTCCACCCCTGGACCGGCCGCCGGTTGTCGCCGTCGTAGAAGGTGTTCGGCGTGATCCGTTCACCCTCCTGGGTCAGTGCGCCGTGCTGGAGTGCCGCGGCGAGGACGAAGGGCTTGAAGGTGGAGCCGACCTGGTAGTCGCGGCGGGTGGCGTTGTTGACGAACTGCCGGGTGTAGTCGATGCCCCCGTAGAGGGCGACGACCCGGCCGCTCGCCGGTTCGACGGCCGCGCCCCCGACCCGTACGTACCGGTCGGCGGGGTTGCGCGCCGGGTCCAGCTTCGTGTTCACGTGCTCGTCGACGGCCTGCACGAAGGCGTCCTGCTTGGCCCGTTCCAGGGTGGTGGTGATCCGGAAGCCGCCGGCGGCCAGGGTCTTCTCGTCGACGATCCCGCGCTCGGTCAGGTACTGCTCGACCGCCTGTACGAGGTAGCCGCGCTGCCCGGAGAGACCCGTCGAGGGCCGGGCCGGCTGCGGGGTGGGGAAGACGGCGGCGGCGCGGGCGGCGGGGGACAGCCAGCCCTCCTTGACCATGCCGCCCAGGACGTACCGCCAGCGCGCGAGCGCCCGCGGCCGGTTCTCGGGGTGGGCGGCGACGTCGTACGCGTTGGGCGCGTTGAGCAGCGAGGCGAGGTACGCGCCCTCGGCGGTGTCCAGGTCCTTGGCGTCCTTGCCGTAGTAGGCGCGGGCGGCGGCCTGGATCCCGTACGCGTTGCGCCCGAAGTAGCTGGTGTTCAGGTACCCCTCCAGGATCTCCTCCTTGCTCTTCTCGCGGCCCAGCTTGATCGCGATGAAGAACTCCTTCGCCTTGCGGGTGAGGGTCTGCTCCTGGCCCAGGTAGTAGTTCTTGACGTACTGCTGGGTGATGGTCGAGCCGGACTGGCGGCCCTTGCCGGTGAGGGTGTTCCAGGTGGCGCGGACCATGGCCCGCGGGTCGACCGCGGGCGAGGTGTGGAAGTCGCGGTCCTCGGCAGCGAGCACGGCGTGCTGGACCCCGGCCGGGATCCGCGCCAGGCTCACGTTCTCCCGGTCGACCTCGCCGTCGCGGGCGATCTGGCTGCCGTCGCGGTACAGGAACAGGTTGGACTGGGCGACCGCCGTGGCGTTGGCGGGCGGGATGTCCACGAGGAGATAGCCGGCGACCAGGCAGCCGAGCAGCAGCAGGCCGCCGAGGACGACGAGCCCGAGCAGCCGCCGCAGGAGGCGGCGGGGGCGACGCCCGCGCGGCGGGGGCGCGGCCGGGACGGTCGGGTCCCTGGGCTCCCAGGAGGACCCGGCGGACCGGACCTCGCGCGCACCGGGCGGCGTACTGGACGACCTGCCAGATGACTCACCAGCTGACCTACCGGATGACCTACCGGACGAAGGGCACATAACAGTACATCCTGCCCGCATGGGCCGGAAAAGCGGTCGCGACGGCACGGGAAGTCCCCCTAAGGTCGGGCCCTTTGCGCGAGGTGACCGACCGGAGGGAGCAGGGGACATGCTGCGGCTCTACGCGACCGTCGCCGCCGGTGGGTTCAGGCGCCATGCCACCTACCGGGTGGCCACGGCGGCGGGGGTGTTCACCAACACCGTCTTCGGCTTCATCCTGTCGTACACGTACATCGCCCTCTGGGACGTGCGTCCCACGCTCGGCGGGTACGACCGGGCGGACGCCCTCGCCTATGTGTGGATCGGCCAGGCCCTCATCACCGTCTGCGGGCTGATGGGCGGCGGTTTCGAGGAGGAGCTGATCGAGCGGATCAGGACCGGCGACATCGCCGTCGACCTCTACCGGCCCGCCGACCTCCAGGCCTGGTGGTTCGCCGCGAACCTGGGCCGCGCGGCCTACCAGCTGCTCGGCCGCGGGATCGCCCCCATGGTCTTCGGCGCCCTCGTCTTCGACGTGACCCTGCCGGACGGCCCCTGGACCTGGCTCGCCTTCCTCGGCTCGGTGACGCTCGGCGCGATCGTCAGCTTCGCCATCTGGTACCTGGTGGCGATGAGCGCCTTCTGGCTCCTCGACGGCCAGGGCGTGCTCCAGGTGGCCTGGCTGGGCGGCCTGTTCTTCTCCGGGATGCTGCTCCCGCTCAGCGTCTTCCCCGGCGCCCTGGGCGAACTCGCGCGGGTCCTCCCCTGGGCCTCGATGCTCCAGGTGCCGGCCGATGTGTACCTGGGGCGGTACGAGGGCTGGGGACTGCTGGGGGCGTACGCGTTCCAGGGCTGCTGGGCGGCCGTCCTGCTGGCCACGGGCCGTGCGGTGCAGGCGGCGGCTACGCGGAAGGTGGTGGTGCAGGGTGGGTGAGTGGACGGGGAAGGTTGAGCGGGCTGAGGGGACTGAGGGGTCTGGGCGGACCGAGCGGACCGAGCGGTCTGGGCGGACCGAGCGGGCCGGTGTCGGGGAGCGGGCCGGTGTCGGGGAGCGGGCCGGTGTGGGGGAGCAGGCGGGTGTGGGGGACTCGTGGCCCCCGGGCAGCCGGGTGGGCGAGTCGTGGCGGACGTACCGCATGGTGGCGGGGATGTGGATCCGATCCACCCTCACGTACCGCTCCTCCTTCGCCCTGACCCTCCTCTCCTCCCTCCTCGTCACCTTCTTCGACTTCGTCGTCATCCTCCTGATGTTCGGCCAGGTCCGGGGGCTCGGCGGCTTCTCGTTCGCGGAGGTCGCGTTCCTGTACGGGACGGCGGGCACCTCGTTCGGCCTCGCCGACCTGGTGATGGGCTCGCTGCCGCGGATGGGCAAGCGGGTGCGCGACGGCTCCCTCGACACGTTCCTGCTGCGCCCGGCGCCGGTGCTCGCGCAGGTCGCGGCCGACCGTTTCGCGCTGCGGCGGCTCGGGCGGATCGTGCAGGGGCTGCTGGTCCTGGTCTGGGGCCTGGTGCTCCTGGAGGGCGTGGAGTGGACGCCGCTGAAGGTGCTCCTGGTGCCGGTGATGCTGCTGAGCGGCGCGCTGATCTTCGCCGCGCTGATGGTGCTGGGCGCCTCCACCCTGTTCTGGCTTCAGGACGCGGCCGAGGTGACCAGCTCGTTCACGTACGGCGGCAACACGATGCTCCAGTACCCGCCGACGATCTTCGCCCAGGACCTGGTGCGGGGCGTCGTCTTCGTCGTACCGCTCGCCTTCGTCAACTGGCTGCCCGCCCTGTACGTCCTGGGGAGGACGCCGCCGGCGGGGGTGCCGGGGTGGACGGCGTTCCTGTCGCCGCTGGTCGCGGGGGTGTGCTGCCTGGTGGCGGGCCTCGCGTGGCGGACGGGCCTGCGGAGCTACCGATCGACAGGAAGCTGAGCTATCCATAAGGAGCGGGAAGTGGAACAGGAGATGGACCAGGAAAGAGACCGGGTGAGCGCCCCGGCGACCGACCCGACGGGGGACGCGGTGACGGACGCGGCGACCGGCCCAGTGGGGGTTCCGGTGACAGACCTGGCAACTGGCTCGGTGACGTCCCCCTTCATCGAACTGGACTCCCTGGAGAAGGTCTTCACGGTCCGCCGCCGCAGGGCAGGCGGCTTCCGCCGTGAGAAGCGCGAGGTCAGGGCGGTAGACGGCATCTCCTTCACGGTCGGGAAGGGGGAGATGGTCGGCTACATCGGCCCGAACGGCGCCGGGAAGTCCACGACGATCAAGATGCTGACCGGCATCCTCACCCCGAGCGGCGGCTGGCTGCGGGTGGCCGGCATCGACCCGTCGCGGGAGCGCACCCGGCTCGCCCGCCGGATCGGGGTGGTCTTCGGGCAGCGCACCACCCTCTGGTGGGACCTGCCGCTGCGCGACTCGTACACCCTGGTCCACCGCATGTACCGGATCCCCGACGCCCGCTACGCCGAGAACCTCGCGCGCTGCGTCGAACTCCTCGACCTCGGCGACCTGCTCGACGTACCGGTGCGCCAGCTCTCCCTGGGGCAGCGGATGCGCGGGGACATCGCGGCGGCGCTGCTGCACGACCCGGACGTGCTGTACCTGGACGAGCCGACGATCGGCCTGGACGTGGTGTCGAAGGCGAAGGTCCGCGGCTTCCTGCGCGAGCTGAACGCGACCCGCGGCACGACGGTCCTCCTCACCACCCACGACCTGACCGACATCGAACAGCTCTGCAGCCGGGTGATGGTCATCGACCACGGGCGCCTGATGTACGACGGGGACCTCGCCGGCCTCCACGCGGCCGGAGACAGCGAGCGCCTGCTGGTGGTCGACCTGGCGCGGGAATCGGCGCCGATCGCGGTGCCGGGCGCCCGCTTCGTCCGCGCGGAGGGCCCCCGCCAGTGGCTGGCGATCCCGGCCGCCTCGTCGGCGGCGCCGGTGGTGGCGGCGGTGGCCGCGGCGTACCCGCTGGTGGACCTCTCCGTACGGGAGCCGGACATCGAGGCGGTGATCGCGAAGATGTACGGGGGAACTCCGGGTGCGTCTCAGGAGTCACTGAGGTAAGGAGGTGAGGTGATGGTGAGTTTCACGTACACGGCGGCGGACGAGGAGAAGAGCAAGGGCGTCCGGCGGATGAAGCTGCTGGCGACGGCCCTGCTCGGCTTCGTGGCGCTGGTCTTCGCCCTGGCCACGTGGGCGAAGAACACGGGTGCCGGGGCATGGGCGGGCTATGTGGCCGCAGCGGCGGAGGCGGGCATGGTCGGCGCGCTGGCCGACTGGTTCGCGGTGACGGCCCTGTTCCGCCGCCCGCTGGGCCTCCCCATCCCGCACACGGCGATCATCCCGACGAAGAAGGACCAGCTGGGCGCGTCGCTGGGCACCTTCGTGGGGGAGAACTTCCTCTCCGCCGACGTCGTACGGGGCAGGCTGCGCGGCTTCGGCATCGCCCGCCGCCTCGGCACCTGGCTGGCGGACCCGGCCCACGCGGACCGCGTCACCTCCGAACTGGCGGCGGCCCTGCGCGGCGCGCTCACGGTCCTCCGGGACGCGGACGTGCAGGCGGTCGTCGGGGAGGCGATCACCCGCCGGGCGGAGTCCGCGGAGATCGCCCCCGGCCTGGGCAAGACCCTGGAACGCATGGTCGCCGACGGCTCCCACCACCGGGCCGTGGACCTGGTCTGCACCCGCGCCCACGACTGGCTGGTGACGCACGGCGACTCGGTGATGGACGCGGTCCAGGGCGGGGCGCCGGGCTGGACCCCGCGCTTCGTGGACCGGCGCATCGGCGAGCGCGTCTACAAGGAGCTGCTCCGCTTCGTGACGGAGATGCGGGACATGCCGGGCCACCCGGCGCGCGGCGCGATCGACCGCTTCCTCACCGACTTCGCCGCCGACCTCCAGGGCGACACGGACACCCGCGCCCGCGTGGAGCGCCTGAAGACCGACCTGCTGGCCCGCCCCGAGGTCCAGGACGTCATCGCCTCGGCCTGGTCCTCGGTCCGCGCCCTGATCCTGGCCGCCGCCGAGGACGACCAGAGCCAGCTCCGCCGCCGCGCCCGCGCCTCCCTGATCTCCCTCGGCACCCGCCTGGCCACCGACGACCGCCTCCAGGCCAAGGTCGAAGGCTGGGCGGAGGACGCGGCGGCGTACGTGGTCACCACGTACCGCACCGAGATCACCTCCCTGATCACCGACACGGTCGCCGGCTGGGACGCCACCCAGACCTCGAAGAAGATCGAGGCCAACATCGGCCGCGACCTCCAGTTCATCCGCATCAACGGCACGGTGGTGGGCGCACTGGCGGGCCTGCTGATCTACACGGTCAGCCACGCGGCGGGCGGCTGAGGATCAGCCCCGGGGCCGCGTCACGGCCCAGGAGGCGGCGGCCATGCCCCCGGCCACGGAGAACACGGCGGGCCAGGCGCCGATCTTCTTGGCGAGCGGGTGAGACCCGGCGAAGGCGGCCACATACGCGGCCGTCAGCCCACCGGCCACCTTCGCCCCACCCACCTGCTGCCACTCCCGTGCGGCCACCCCACCGGCAACAGCCAGCACCGCCCCACCGAGCGGCCGCTTCTTCGTCCACCGAGCGACGGCGTACCCACCGACGAGACCTGCGGCGGCTATGGCGGGGGAGGGGATGCGGGGCATGGTGGGGCCTCTCGATCGGTGGGCGTCTGGAATACGAGCGTAACGAGGGCAGAGAACACGTCAGAGTTGACGCTCTTCTTGTCGCATGTGATCGCGGTCACGTGCGTTTCTGATCGAGCGGGTCTACTTTCTGCGAATGCCTCTCCGTGAACTCCTGCTCCGCATCGCCGAAATCTACGACCCTTCGGGCTCGGCCTCTGGCGATCGCGCTGACGTTGCCCTTCTCAACGGGATCAAGGAGCGTCGCGACCTGCCGTTGCCGGAGCGATGCACCGCGGAGGGCTTCGGCGGCATGGGAAACATGGCGGTGGTGCCGTGGATCGGTGTCTTCGACAAAGGAATCAACACCAATCCGCAGCAGGGGGTGTACCTGGCCTACCTTTTCGATCGCGAGCGCACCTCGGTCACGCTCTCCCTTCAGCAGGGCGTCACGACCATCGTGGAATCCGCGGGGTACGGAAAGGGAGCCAGGCTGCATGCGTTCCTGACGGCCCGTGGCGCGTCGTACCGCCCCGCCCTCCCGCCCGAGATGGCGCGCACCTGGCAGGACGTCGTGCACCTCGACGTACCGACGCGTCACTGGCGGCCCCGCGCCTACGAGAAGGCGAACATCGCGGCCAAGAGGTACGAGCTCGCCGACCTGCCGTCCGAGGAACAGCTCGCGGAAGACCTCCGCGAGGCCGTGCAGCTGCTCAACTGCGCGGCTGTCGTTGACCGCTACTTCGCGGACTTTGAGATGCCGGCGGCCGGCGACCTTGACCTCTCCTACCAGGCCCCCCTCGTGGAGCCCGGGAGTCCCGGGGGAAGCGAAAGTGAAGACGCGGGCGACCCGCTCTCCGGGTTCAAGGAGGGAAACAGCGGCGACTACTACACCGATGTTCCCGGTGGCCGGCAGCGGCGCGGACGTCTTCACGAGAAGCTGGTGAAGGAATTCGCCGAACACGCCGCTGCCTGCGGCTACCGCCCCGTGAACCTCAACGTCGACAAGCGGGACCTCGTCCTGCGCCGACAGAACCTCCACGGTCAGGATTGGCTGGTCGAGGCCAAGACGGTGCCGGAACGCAAGGCGTACGTGGCGGTCCGCGAGGCGGTGGCCCAGCTCCTTGAGTACCGCCACTTCTACTACCGGGAGCGTGACGAACAGGACCCGCACCTCGTCGCCTTGTTCAGCGCGCCCATCGGCCACTACGCCCCCTACCTGGAGACCTTGGGCATCACGGCGATCTGGCCGAGCGAGCGGTGCCCGGGCGCCTGGGAAGGCACCTCGCTCACCGAGCAGTGGGAACTGGTCCAGCCGACGAGCTGACAGCCCTGCCCCGCCCGTCCCCGCCTACGTCGTAGCGCCCCCATGGCACTCCCCGTAAACCCGCCCCGACCCGCACCAGCACCCCGCCCCCCGCAGCGGTGGCCAGGCCGTCGCGCGGCCTCGGGCTGCCAAGGTCGTGGCGTATTGGGGGAGGAGGTCGGGGTTGGCGGGGGTGGAGGATTCTGAGGCGGCGAAGGCTTCGTAGGAGGGGACCGTGGCGGGGACGATGCCCAGGTTCGGGGTGCCCGCGGCCGCGAGTTCGCGGAGGGAGGCCTCGATGTCCGTCAGGTGCGCCCGGTAGGTCGGGTACTCCGCCTCCAGCTCCGGGTAGGCCGTCAGGAGCTCGTCCAGTTCCGCTTCCGGCCAGTGCAGGACCGCCACCGGGAAGGGGCGGGACAGGGCGGTGCGGTAGGAGCCCAGTTCCGAACGGAGGCGGGTGATCTCGGCCTGGAGTTCGGCCGGGTCCGACGAGCCCAGCGACCACAGGCGCTTCGGGTCGTGCAGCTCGTCCAGGGGGACGTCGCCGGTGTGGAGGCGGTCCGCCAGGGTGTCGTGCGGGTCGTGGGGCAGCGCCAGGAGGCGGCGGACGCGGTGGCGGGCCGCCAGCAGGGACTGGAGGGAGTACGAGATGTCTTCGGAGGGCGTGGCGGGTGAGGGCGCCAACAGTTCCGCCGCCTCCGTGAACGTCGCCTCCGCCTCCTCCAGCTCGTCGTGGGACTCCAGCGTCTCCGCCGCGATCTCCCACGCGGCCGGGTCCGTCGGGCGGGCCCTGCGGACGCCCTCGATGATCGCGCGGGCCTCCGCCTCGTGGCCGTACTCCCACAGGTTCGCCGCCTTCAGCGACCTGATCAGGAAGGGCGCGGCGGGGGAGGGCGAGTCGGACAGCAGCGCGTCGTACAGGGACGTCGCCCGCTCGCGCTCGCCCGCCAGTTCCAGGTGGGCCGCCGCGCGCAGCAGCAGCGGTTCGCGGTCCTCCGGGTACTGCCCCGCGGTGCGGAGCAGGCGCTCGGCTTCGGTGGTGTGCTCGGCAGACATGTCGGGGCGCATGTCGACCACCGTACTGCTGTACGGCCCTGGAGAGTTGGTGCCTCAGCGCTTATCGTGCCCGCCGTGCAGGGTCGAATTCCAGTGGTCGTTCAGGGGCGCGCGCGGCGCGGCGGGGTCGGCCGTGCCCTCTGGGCGGGCGCCGAGGTCTTCGTCACCTGCGGCGTTGTTCTCGTTCTTTTCGTCCTGCACCAGATGTGGTGGACGAACGAGCAGGCCCGCGCCCAGGCCGTCGAACAGGTGCGGGACCTGGAGAGGGAGTGGGGTAGGTCACCTGGGTCGGCTGGGGCGGCCGGGTCAGCTGTGTCACCTGAGTCAGGTGGGTTGCCCGAGTCGTCTGGGGATTCCGTTGGGGAGTCGGCTGGGGAGTCCGCTGGGGTCGGCACTTCCGTCGGTCCCGGCGGCGGTTCCTCCGGCGGCGGTTCCTCCGATGGGGGCTCCTCCGCCGCCTACGCCGTCCTCCGTATCCCCCGGCTCGGCCTCACCGTCCCCGTCGCCGACGGCGTCGGCAAGCGCAGCGTGCTCGACCGTGGCTTCGTCGGGCACTATCCCGGCACCGCCGGGCCGGGCCGGGCCGGGAACTTCGCGCTCGCCGGGCACCGGAACACCCACGGTGAGCCCTTCCGGTACGTCAACCGGCTGCGCAAGGGCGATGTCATCGACGTGCGGACGCGCTCGGGGTCGTACACCTACCGCGTCGACCTCGTCCTCCCGCAGACCTCGCCCCGCGACGTCGGCGTCATCGCCCCCGTACCCCGGTCCCTCTTCAAGCGGTCCTACGGGTACGACGACCCCGGGTCCTATCTCACCCTCACCACCTGCACCCCGGAGTTCACCTCCACCTACCGGCTGATCGTCTGGGCGAAGCTGATCCCCGGCGGGCCCCGGGCGACGGCCTAGGGGAGGGCCTGGGCGAGGGCCTAGGCTCGACCGGTGATCAAGCGTCGTCCGCATCTGCTGTGGCTGCTCGTGCCGTACGTCCTCTTCGTCGTCGCCCTGCCCTTCGTCAACCACGTGCCGCTGCTGCTCTTCTGGCTGCTCGGGGCCACCGTCCTCACCCCCTTCTCCGTCGCCCTCGCGCGGCGCGGGGACCGGCGGGCGGGGCGGGCGTCGTGAGTTCCGCGCTGTGGATCCTCGGCGGCTTCCTCGTCCTCACCGTCCTCCTCGGGCTGCTCGCCGTGCGGCGGCAGGAGAGCGGCGGGCTCGCCGACTGGTCCGTCGGAGGGCGCTCGTTGGGGCCCGTGTTCATCTGGGTGCTGATGGCCGGCGAGGGCTACACCAGTTTCAGCTACCTCGGCGCCGCCGGCTGGGGCTACAACTACGGCGCCCCCGTCCTCTACGTCGTCGCCTACATGTCCTGCGGCTACGCCCTCGGCTACGTCGTCGGGCCCATGCTCTGGGGGTACGCCCGCAAGCACGGGCTGGTCTCCCTCAGCGACATGGCCGCCCACCGCTACCGTCGGCCCTGGCTCGGGGCGGTCGTCGCCGTCCTCGCGACCGTCTTCCTCCTGCCGTACATCCAGCTGCAGATCACGGGCATGGGCGTGGTCCTCTCCACCGTCTCGTACGGGCGAATCGGGCTCGACCTCGCCTACTTCCTCGCCTTCGCCGTCACCACCGGCTTCGTCGTCGTCAGCGGGCTGCGCGGCAGCGCCTGGGTCTCCGTCCTCAAGGACGCCCTCGTCATCCTCACCCTCGGCTTCCTCGCCGTGTACGTGCCGCTGCACTACTTCGACGGGTACGGGGAGTTCCTCGGCCGGCTCGCCGACGAGAAGGCGGAGTGGCTCGCGCTGCCCGGGCACGGCGGGGAGCGGAGCGGGTACGGGGTCGGGTGGTTCGCCTCCACCACCCTGCTCAACTCCCTCACCGTCGTGATCTTCCCGACCACCGTCGCCGGCTACCTCGGCGCCCGCGACGCCGACACCCTGCGCCGCAACGCCGTCTGGCTGCCCGCCTACAACGTGCTGCTCTTCGTCCCCATGCTGCTCGGCATGGCCGCGCTCTTCGTCGTCCCCGGCCTCACCGGCTCCGGGTCCAACCTCGCCCTCTTCGCCCTCGTCACCGACTCCCTCCCGCCCTGGGCCGTCGGCCTCGTCGGCGTCGCCGCCGCGCTCTCCTCCATCGTCCCCATGGCCGTCTTCATGCTGGTCATCGGCACCATGTGGGGGCGCAGCGTCCTCTCGCTCCTGCCCCGGCTCCGGGACCGCGAGAAGGGCCTCTCCCAGCTCGTGGTCGTCATCGCGGGCGGGCTCGCCCTCCTCATGACGTACACCGCGCCCAACACCCTCGTCCGCCTCTCCCTCATCTCGTACGAGGGGATGGCGCAGCTCCTGCCGCTGCTCCTGCTGGGGCTCGTGTGGCGGCGGATGACCCTGTACGGCGGGGTCTGCGGGCTCGCCGTCGGCGTCGCGCTCGTCTGCTGCCTCGTCTTCACCGGCCACGACCCGGTGTGGGGCGTGAACGCCGGGCTCCTCGCCCTGCTCGTCAACCTCGCCGTCGCCGTCCTCGTCAGCCTGTACGGGCCCACGGGCCCCGACGACCCGCGCGAGGACGCGGAGGTGCTCGCCCGCGAGGAGTTCACCGACGCCCGGCTGCCCGTGCATGGGGAGTACGGCGGGAGCGGGGGGAACGGGGAGGGGGGAGCTGCGCGTTCGGCTTCCGTCGCCGACGGTGACCCGCGGGGGTGAGGCCCCTCGGGGCTTCAGCGCCGTCCCCGTCCCGCCCCCAGTGTCACCGCCGCTCCGCCCAGGCCCAGGGCCGCCGACGTCAGCAGGGCCGTGTCCGGGCCCGTCGTCGCCAGGGCGAGGGCCAGGGCCACGCCCGCCGAGGAGCCGATGTAGCGGGCCGTGTTGTTGGCGCCCGAGCCCATCGCCACCCGCTCGGGGGGTACGGAGTCCACGGCGAGCCTCGGCAGCGCGGCGTTCAGCAGGCCGCTGCCCGCGCCCGCCACGATCAGGCCGGGCAGGAGGCGGGTCCAGCCCGCGCCCTCCAGCGCGCCGTACAGGGCGAGCACTCCGGCCGTCGAGAGCGCGAAGCCCAGGGCGAGCTGGTACGTGGCGGAGAGGCGGCCCGCGAGGCGCCGGGACTGCAGGGCGACCAGGAACGCCGTGCCCGACCAGAGGAGGAAGAGCCACGCCGTCGTCAGCGCCGCCATCCCCGCGCCCCGCTGGAGCAGCGCCGGCAGCACGCTGAAGAAGCCGATCACCGCCAGGCCCGTGAACAGCGCCCCCGCCGTCGCCGCCCGGAACGCGGGGGTGCGGAACAGGGCCAGGTCGATCATCGGGGCCGCGGTGCGCCGCTCGACCCGGACGAACAGGGCCCCCAGGGCGACGGCCGCGAGGGCGAGCAGGCCCACCTGCGGGCGCAGCCAGCCGTCCCGGCCCAGGGTCAGCGCGGTGAGCAGCGCCGCCAGCGCCAGGCCCAGCGCGAGGGCCCCGGCGAGGTCGGTCCGGCCCTCGCGCGGGGCGCGGGATTCGGCGAGGGTACGGGTGCCGAGCGCGGCGACGAGGAGGGTCGCGGCGCCCAGGGCCACATACGTCCAGCGCCAGTCGGCCAGCGTGCTGAGGGTGCCCGCGAGCAGCGGGCCCAGTGCGATGCCCGCGCTGACGAACGCGCCCCACACGCCGGTCGCCCTGATCCGCTCCGCGCCCGTCGGGAACGCGTGGGCCAGCAGGCCGAGGCTGGCCGCGAGCACGGCCGCGCTCGCCGCGCCCTGGGCGACGCGGGCGAGGGTGAAGGTGAGCGTGGAGTTCGCGAAGCCGCCCAGCGCGGTGGTGAGGCCGAGGCCCAGGGTGCCCAGCAGGAAGACCCGGCGCCGCCCGTGGGTGTCGGCCAGGCTGCCGGCCACCAGGAGGAGGACGGCGAGGCCGAGCGGGGTGCCGTTGAGCAGCCAGGCCTGGGCGCCGGCGGGGGTGCCGAAGGCGTGGGCCGTGCTGGGCAGGGTGAGCATCGGGGCCGTGTAGTTCATCAGCGTCAGCGCGGTGGCGGCGCTGGTGACGGCCAGTGTCGCGCGGCCGTGCCCGTGCCCGTGGCCGTGGCCGTCACCGGCGCCGTCGCCGCCGCCGGGGCGTAGGACTGCCGGGTTGCCCGGGGTGACCGGAGCGGCTGGCTGGGGCATGGCAGGACCTCGGCTTCCGTCGGTTCGTTCACTGAACCTTGAGTGTCCTCGTACCGTACCAGTCAAGGTTCATTCACTGAACCCTTTCCCCTACACTCGTCCCCATGGCCCTCGGCAAGGACTACGCGACCCAGCAGTGCTCCATCGCCCGCGCCCTCGAAGTCGTCGGCGAGCGCTGGACCCTCCTCGTCGTACGCGACGCCTTCTACGGCATCCGCCGCTACAACGACTTCCTCGTCCACCTCGGCGCCCCGCGCGCCGTCCTCGCCGCCCGCCTCCAGGCCCTCGTCGAGGCCGGGGTGCTCGACCGGCGCCGCTACCAGGAGGCGCCGCCGCGCGACGAGTACGTGCTCACCGAGCGCGGGGTCGCCCTCTGGCCCGTACTGCGGTCCCTCGGGCTGTGGGGGCGCGAGGCCCAGCCCGGTGGCGTGCCCATGCGTCATTTCCATCACGCCGACTGCGGCACCGAGGTCGGCCCGTACGGCGAGTGCCCGGCCTGCCGGATCCCCGTCCACCCCGCCGACATCGAGATGCGGCCCGGTGCCGGACTCGATCCGGACCCCGCCGATCCGGTCGCCCGCGCCCTCCTCGCGCCCCGCCGGCTCCTCGTACCGCTGGAGACCGGTCGTGTATAACGGACGGTGGACGAGTAGTAGGCAGTGGTAGGCGGTCGTCGGCAACAGCTCGGCAGTCGCCAGATGGCGGGACGGGAGGCCGGTATGCGCAACGGGTTGTCGCTGCGTGTTCTCGCGCCGCTCCTCTTCCTCCTCGCCCTCGCCGATCTGCTGCTCTCCGAGGGCTCCACCGGCGCCGGGCTCTCCGCCGCCTTCGCCATGGCCGCGACCGCCTTCGTCTGTGCCCTGATCGGCGCCGGCGCGGTCCTGCCCGTGCCGCCCACCCGCGTCCGCACCGCCCTGCGTGAACGGGCCCTGCGCACCGCCTTCCTGCCCCAGCGCGACCCCGACGCCCCCGGCCGTCGCAGGCCGCGGGCGCCCGGCCGTCCCCTCCCGACGGCCGCGTAGCAGGACCTCCCCCAGGGCTCTCGGCCCAGGGCTCTCGACTCCGGGTTCCCAGTCCAGGGCTCTCGACTCCGGGCTCTCGACTCCGGGCTCTCAGCTCAGCCGAGCTTCGATTTCCCAGGTCCTCCGCGCGTTCCGTCCTGCCGAGTTTTTCTCTTCTTCCGGCACGACGAGACCCCTCGGAGGGCTCCCATGTCCGTTTTCGCTTCCCTGGTCGAGCACCTGGCCGACCTGCTCCAGCCGCTGTTCGGCCTGAGCGCCACCGCCGCCGCCATCGTCCTGTTCACGATGTGCGTACGCCTCGCCGTTCACCCCCTCTCGCGGGCCGCCGCCCGGGGGCAGAAGGCCCGGACCCGGCTCGCCCCGCGCCTCGCCGAGCTGCGCAAGAAGCACGCCAAGAATCCCGAACGCCTGCAGAAGGCGATCATGGAGCTGCACGCCGAGGAGAAGGTCTCGCCGTTCGCCGGCTGCCTGCCCAGCCTGCTCCAGGCACCCGCCTTCTTCCTGATGTTCCACCTCTTCTCCAGCGGGCGGATGGCCGGCCACAGCCTCTTCGCCGCCCCGCTCGGCGCCCATTACGCCGACGCCCTCTCGGACGGCGGCGTGTTCGGCCCGGCCGGCCTGGTCTACCTGGTGCTCTTCGCGATCGTCGCCACCGTCGCCACATACAACTACCTGCGGGCCCGGCGTCAGCCGGCGCCCGTCCCGGCCGACCCCGGCCAGCCCGGCGCGGGCATGGCGGCGGCCATGGGCCGCTACCTGCCGCTGCTCTCCTTCGCGACCCTGCTCTCGGTCGCCGTCGTGCCGCTGGCCGCCGC
Source organism: Streptomyces sp. NPDC023157 (assembly GCF_055560575.1). Lineage (NCBI taxonomy): Bacteria > Bacillati > Actinomycetota > Actinomycetes > Kitasatosporales > Streptomycetaceae > Streptomyces > Streptomyces sp. NPDC023157. Next base: position 1,136,972 of record NZ_JBVHIL010000001.1, on the reverse strand, counting down.
GCTCTACATCGTCACCAGCACCACCTGGACCGCCGTCGAGCGTGCCTTCCTCTATCGGGACATGCCCGCAGCGGGCGCTCTGGCTACTCCCGCGTAAGGGTCCAGGGTGTGAACGGGGTCTTGCGGGGTGAACCGTTCCATTGGAGGATCGACCAATCCTCCGATGGCCGCACTCCATCGGCCGGGGTTCACGACGGCCCATTTCCCGGGCCACCTCGACCACAGGGAGACAGACCATGAAGCTGCTGCGTGTCGGCCCGGCAGGGGCCGAGCGGCCCGCCCTCCTCGACCAGAACGGGACGCTCCGCGACCTGTCCGCCCTGGTCGACGACATCGACGGCGGTCTCCTCGGCGACGCCTCGGCGCTCGACCGGGTGCGCGCCGCGGCCGGCGCGGGCGTGCTGCCCGCGCTCGACGCGACGGGGCTGCGGATCGGCCCGCCGGTCGGCCGGATCGGCAAGGTCGTGTGCATCGGGCTGAACTACCACGGGCACGCGGCGGAGGTCGGTGCCCAGACCCCGGCGGAGCCCGTCGTCTTCCTCAAGGCCCCCGACACCGTCGTCGGCCCCGACGACACCGTCCTCGTGCCGCGCGGCTCGGTGAAGACCGACTGGGAGGTCGAGCTGGCCATCGTCATCGGCCGCACCGCCCGCTACCTGGAGACCGACGAGGAGGCCCTCTCCCACGTCGCCGGGTACGCGCTCGCCCACGACGTCTCCGAGCGCGAGTTCCAGATCGAGCGCGGCGGCACCTGGGACAAGGGCAAGAACTGCGAGACCTTCAACCCGCTGGGCCCCTGGCTGGTCACCGCCGACGAGGTACCGGACCCGCAGGACCTGGGCCTGAAGCTGTGGGTCAACGGCGAGCTGAAGCAGGACGGCCACACCTCCGACCAGATCTTCCCGGTCGCCGAGGTGGTCCGTTACGTCAGCCGCTTCATGACCCTCTACCCCGGCGACATCATCAACACCGGCACCCCGGCGGGCGTCGCCATGGGGCAGCCGGAGCCCAAGCCGTACCTGCGCGCCGGCGACGTCGTCGAGCTGGAGATCGAGGGGCTGGGCCGCCAGCGCCAGGAGCTCAAGAGCGCCTGAGCCCCGGGCGGGGTTGGTCGTCGCGAGCGGTCCCGAGTCGTGGGCCGGTCGTCGCGCGCCGCCCCCAGCCGCGGGCTGGTCGTGAGTCGTTCGGGCGATGCCTCGGGTGCCCCTGCGCGTGGGGCGTCGCCATCGACCGTCATATTCTGCATATTGGCCCATATGAGTGCACATGTGTCGAATCGTCGGATTATGATGCGAGCGGCCGCGGCGGTGGCCGGTGCCGTCGGCCTCGTCGGCGGCCTCGCCACCGCGAGCCTCGCCGACCCGCTCCCGGGCGGGCTCGGCCCCTGCCTGCCGGGCAAGTGCCCCTCCCCGTACCCGGACATCGACAACGGGCCGATCGCCGGGCGCGACAACAACATCAACATCTTCGTCGGCGGCGACTTCCTCGTCCGGCAGGCGGCGGCCGAGGCCGAGGGCAAGGTGGTCGTCCTCGGCGGCTTCGACATGAACAAGCGCGCGGGCGTCTCGCAGGTCTACAACGTCGGCGTCGCGGGCGTCGGTTCGCGCGTCCCCCCGGACGACGGCACCGACTTCCTCTCCACCGGCGGGAACATCACCATCGCCTCGGGCCAGCGCCTGCTCGCCGAGGAGGGGACGGTGCACGGCGTCGTACGGTACGCGGGCACGCTCAGCGGTACGGTCTCCCCGGCGTCCGTCCACGACAAGGCCGCGGTCGACACGTACAAGCCCCTGCGCGAGCAGCTCACCGACGCCAGCCGCTGCTACGCGTACGTGGAGGGCAAGCGGCGCAAGGCGACCGGGACGGCCGTCAACAGCGGCAGCGAGACCCTCTTCACCGGCGACGGGAAGTCGGTGCTCCAGATCTTCGACGTCGACTTCGACCTGGAGGCGGCGAACGGCGGCTCGCAGGGCTTCCGCTTCACCGGCATCCCGGCCGGGGCGACGGTCCTCGTCAACGTCTACGGCGCGGACCGGACCATCGACACGTACAGCGGTGACGTCCCGAAATCCCTGCAGGACAGGCTGCTGTGGAACTTCCCCGACGCGACCAAGGCGACCTTCGAGGGCAGCGGGCAGTTCGAGGGGAGCGTGCTCATCGGCCCGCCGGCGAACATGGCGACGGTGACCCTGCCCGGCATGAACGGGCGGTTCTACACGAGCGGTTCGCTGACCCACACCTCGCTGACGAGCGGGGGCGGCGGGCAGGAGATCCACGCCTATCCGTTCAACGGCGACCTGCCGAAGTGCGACGAGAACGGACCGACACCCACGCCGACCCCGACCCCGACCCCGACGCCGACCCCCACACCGACTCCGACTCCGACTCCGACTCCGACGCCGAGTCCGACGGACTCGAACGGTACGGACGGCGGCTCCAGCGACGGGGGTTCCACGGACGGCGGCTCCACGGACGGCGGATCGACGGATGGCGGATCGTCGGACGGCGGGTCGTCGGACGGCGGCGCGAGCGACGGCGGTACGGACACCGGCGGAGCCACCGGCGGCGACACGGGCGGTCACGCCACCGGTGGGCACGCCACCGGTGGGCACGGCACCAGCGGCACCACCGGCGGCGGTGAACTCCCCGACACCGGTTCCGGTTCCACCACCGGAAAGGTCGTCATGGGCGTGACCGCCGCCGGGCTCGCGCTCAGCGGCGGCGCGCTCATCGCGGTCAGCCGGCGGCGGCGCCGTTCGACCGGTACGAACTGAGCAGACGCTCCAGGCCGAGGACGACCAGCGCGTGGTCCTCGGCCTGCGGCAGCCCCGATACGGTGACCGCGCCGACGACGCCCGCGCCCTCGACCGCGAGCGGGAACGAGCCGCCGTGCGCGGCGAAGCGGTCCGGGTCGAGGCGCGAGGACAGTTCGAAGGTCGTCCCCTTCGCGCGGAACCTGGCCCCGACGAGGAAGGAGCTCACGCCGTACCGCTCCACCACCCGCCGCTTGCGCTCGATCCAGGCGTCGTTGTCGGCGCTCGACCCGGGCAGCGCGCAGTGGAACAGGCGCTGCGCGCCGCGCCGGACGTCGATCGCGACGGGCGCGCGCCGCTCCCGTGCCAGGCCGACCAGGATCGTGCCGAGCGTCCAGGCGTCCTCGTACGTGAAGTGGGGGAGGACCAGGGCGGCTTCCTGCGCCTCCAGCTCGGCGACCTCGCTCACAGGTCCACCGCCACGCCCTCGCGGGCGGAACGCCTCGCCGCCTCCAGGACGTCGAGGGCGTCGGCCGCCTCGTACGCCGTCACCGGGTTCGGCCCGGTGCCGCGCAGGGCGGCGGCGACGGCCGCGTAGTAGGCGGGGTAGGCGCCCGGCAGGGTCTCCACGGGGGTGCCGCCGCCGGTCAGCGGCGACTCGCCCGAGCCGAGCCGCCCCCACAGCCGCTCCGGCTCGATGCCCCAGGGGGCGCCGGGCTCCGGACGCAGGCCCTCGCGCAGGGCGGCCTCCTGGGGGTCGAGCCCGTACTTCACGTAGCCCGCGCGCCGGCCGAGCACCCGGAAGCGGGGGCCGAGCTGTGCGGTGGTGGCGCTCACCCAGAGGTGCGAGCGGACGCCGTTCGCGTGGGTGACCGCGAGGAAGGTGTCGTCGTCGGCCTCGGCGCCCGGACGGCGCACGTCGGACTCGGCGTACACGCGGACGGCCGGCCCGAACAGCACCAGGGCCTGGTCGACGACGTGGCTGCCGAGGTCGTAGAGCAGGCCGCCGATCTCCTCCGGGGCGCCGGACTCGCGCCAGCCGCCCTTCGGGCGCGGACGCCAGCGCTCGAACCGGGACTCGAAGCGCTGGACCTCGCCGAGCTCGCCCTCCGCGAGGAGGGCGCGGAGGGTGAGGAAGTCGTTGTCCCAGCGGCGGTTCTGGAACACCGAGAGCAGCAGCCCGCGCGCGTCGGCGAGCTCGGCGAGCCCACGGGCCTCGGCGGCGGTCCCGGCGAGCGGCTTGTCCACGACGACGGGCAGCCCGGCCTCCAGGGCGGCGGTGGCGACCGGGACGTGGGTCTTGTTGGGGGAGGCGACCACGACCAGATCGAGCTCGTCCGCCCGCGCCCACAGCTCCTCGGGCGAGGCGGCGACCGTGACGCCCGGGTGCTCGGCGCGGGCCTGCTCGGCGCGCTCCGGGTTGCCGGTGGTGACCGTGTCGAGGACGAGCTCGGGGGAGGCGGCGATCAGCGGGGCGTGGAAGACGGAGCCCGCGAGGCCGTAGCCGACGAGTCCGACGCGGAGGGGGGCGGGGGCGGTGCCAGTCATGAACTCCACTTTGGCAACGCTGTTGCCAAAGTGCAAGCAGGGGGGACAATGGGCGGGTGGTGAGGACGGAGAGGGGTACGGACGTGGGGACGGATGCCCGGAGGGAGGCGGGTGCGGATTCCGGTGCGGGGGCGGATGCCCGTACGGGTGCCCGTACGGATTCCGGTGCGGGGCCGCGTACGGACACCCCTGCCGGGACCCGTGCGGATTCCCGTACGGCGACGCGTACGGGAGCGGGCGGCGCGAACCTCCCCGCGCTGCGCAGCCACAACGCCGCGCTGGTGCTCGACCTGCTGCGGACGGCCGGGCGCGAAGGGATCAGCCGCCTGGAGCTGGCGGAACGGACCGGCCTGACCCCGCAGGCGGTCAGCAAGATCACCGCCCGGTTGCGCACCGAGGGCCTGGCCGCCGACGCCGGGCGCCGGGCCTCCACGGGCGGCAAACCGGCCACCGTCCTGCGGCTCGTCCCCGAGGCGGCCCACGCGATCGGCCTCCACCTCGACCGCGACGAGCTGACCGCCGTCCTGCTCGACCTCGCGGGCGAACGCGTCGCCGAGCGCCGCACCCCCCTGGACCTGGGCGCGGGCGCGGAGCCGGTCCTCGCGGCGGTACGGGCGGAGGCGGCCGCGCTGCTGCCGGGTGGCGCGAGCGGGGGCACCCGCCCGGGCGGCGGCGCGGGTGGGGCGGCCCTCGGGGCCGGGTTCCTCGGGGTCGGCGTCCCAGGGGCCGGTGTCCCCGGGACCGGTGTCCCCGGGACCGGTGTCCCCGGGACCGGTGCCCCCGGGACCAGCGTCCTCGGCGTCGGTGTCGCCATGCCCGGGCCGTTGGACCACCGGGCCGGAACGCCCGGGCGGGTCACCGGGTTTCCGCAGTGGGACGGCTTTCCGCTGCGGGACGAGCTGGCGCGGCGGCTCGGGCTGCCCGTCGTGCTCGACAAGGACACCAACGCCGCCGCCCTGGGCCTCGCCCTGCGCCCCGGCGCCCCCGGCTCCTTCGCGTACGTGCACCTCGGTACGGGTCTGGGCGCGGGCCTGGTCCTCGGCGGGGCGGTGCTGCGCGGGGGCAGGACCGGGGCGGGGGAGCTCGGGCACCAGACCGTCCAGCTCGACGGGCCGCCCTGCGACTGCGGCGGGCGCGGCTGCCTGGAGGTGCTGTGCCTGGCGGCCCTCGCGCGCGGCGATCTCGACGGTGCCGCCCGGGTGCTGGGCACCGGAGCGGCGAACCTGGTCCGGCTGCTGGACGTCGACCGGGTGCTGCTCGGCGGCCGGGCGGTCCTCGCGGCCCCCGAGGTGTTCGCGCGCGGCACCCGCGAGGTCCTGGCCGGCCTCGCCCTCCCGGCGGACGTGGCGGTGGCGACCGCCCCGCACGCGGTGGCGGAGGGCGCGGCGCAGCTGATCCTCGCGCCGGTCTTCGGCAACCGGCCCTCGGGCTTCGGGGGCGAGCCGCCGACGGTCGGACAATAGGCTGATCGGGCGGGATGGCTGGGCGTTCGAGGGGTCCGGCCGCGTCGTTCACGTTTCCGTCGTGCCGCGCGTGGCAGCGTCGCGGGCGACCCGTACGCCGCGAGCAGCAAAGGCACCCGCCCATGCGACTGCGCAACGCCCTCGCCCTCGCCGCCCTCACCACGGCCGCCGCCGTCCCGGTCGCCCACGCCCTGGCGCCCGTGCCGGTGGTGGCGGCGCCGCCCGAGTGCGGCGCGGAGGCCGCCCGGGACTTCCCCCTCGCCACCCGGATCAAGGACGGGCCCGCCACGTACGCGGCGGGCGGGGACTTCCTCACCTGGAACCTCGACCTCACCAACACCACCGCCCGGCCCTGCCGGGGCATCCACCCGGTGCTCGTGCTCGCCGACCGCGAGCGGACCCTGCGGCCCGCCCAGATCCGGGCCGAGTTCTACGACGCCGGGGCGCGGTTGTGGCGGCCGGTGACGTTCGAGGGGACGGACCGGTCGGAGAGCGTGGGCGTCTTCGGCGGGACCGGGGACGCACCGGACACGTCGGACGCACCGGACCGCCCGTCGGACGCACCGGACCGCCCGACGGGCGCCGCCACCCCGTCCGCCGCGCCCACCCCGACCGACACCACCCCCCCACCCCCCGCCTTCACCGGCTTCGCCGTCCCCGCGCACCGCACCCTCACCGTCCCCGTGCGGCTCGCCTTCCGTGCCGACACCGTCCCGGACGTGGTGGTCGTCAACGCCGCCGTCGTGCAGCGGCGGGGCGACGACGGTGACTGGGTCGGCGAGTCGGGCGACTACCCGCTGACGGTGCTTCCGGCGGACCCGACCGGCCAGGCGGACCCGACCGGCCAGGCGGACCCGACCCGCCCGGCCGCCACGGAGCACGCCCCGGCCCCGGCCGATCCCGCGCGGCCCACCCCGCGCGGCACGGCCCCCGCCCCGGTCCGCCCCGAACTCGCCCGGACGGGGCGCGAGTCCGCGCTGCGGGCGGCGCCCTTCTCGGCGGCGCTGCTGGCGGCGGGGGCGGCCCTGGTGCTGTTCTCGCGCCGCCGCCGACGGCACGCGTAGGCCACCCCGCGTACACCGTCCCGTTCACTCGCATCTGCAACGATCACCAGGTGGAGAACCCGAACAGCCCCGATGACCCCGGCGCGCCCATCCGCTCCGGCATCCCCGAGCACGGCCGCATCCCCAAGTACTACGCCGTCAAGGCCAAAGTCGCCGCGCTCATCGCCGAGTTGGGCGAGGGCGGGCTGCTGCCCACCGAGCGGGACCTCGCGGTCCGCTACGAGGTGTCGCGCGAGACCGTCCGGCAGGCCCTGCGCGAGCTGCTCCTGGAGGGGCGGCTGCGCCGGCAGGGGCGCGGCACCGTGGTCGCCGGGCCCAAGCTGGAGCAGCCGCTCTCGCTCGCCAGCTACACCGAGGGCGTACGCCGGCAGGGGCGCCGTCCCGGGCGTGCGCTGATCTCCCTGGAGCGCTTCCCGTGCCCCGAGGCCCTCGCCCCCGAGGTCGGCGTGGTGCGCGGCGAGCCCGTCTGGCACATGGAGCGGGTGCTGCTCGCCGACTACGAGCGGGTCGGCCTGGAGAGCACGTACGTCTCCGAGGCGCGCGCCCCGCGCCTGGACGTGGAGTTCGACCCGGACTCCTCCTTCTACGCCTATCTCCACGACCGGCTCGGCATCTCCTTCGGTGACGCCGACGAGCGGATCGAGACGGTCCTGGCGACCCCGCGCGAGGCGCTGCTCGTCGGCACCCCTCCGGCGCTGCCGATGCTGCTGATCCACCGCGTCTCGCGGGACACGGCGGGCCGGCCCCTGGAACGCGTGCGCACGCTCTACCGGGGCGACCGCTTCAGCTTCACGGCGCACCTGGGCCGCCAGGACTGAGCCCGCCCGACCCCCGGGGCCTCCCTGCCCGCCTGCCGCCCCCTGCCCGCCTACCCGCCTGCCTCCCCTGCCCCCTGTTCCGGCCGCTCGGCCAGCCTGCAAATATCACGAAACAGTAACGGGTCTAGTCCAAGCTTGGCAGCCCGTTCACCGTCCCGTCGCCCAGCCGATCGGTCCGGGTCACCCACCGCCAGGACCGTGAACGGCATGAAGGTGATCGTCGTAGGAGCCGGCGTGGTGGGAACCATGCACGCCTGGCACGCAGTCGAACGCGGCCATGAGGTCGTCCACATCGAGCGCGAAGCGGAGGCGCGCGGCGCCTCCCTCCGCAACTTCGGCCAGATATGGGTCAGCGGCCGGGCGGGCGGCGAGGAACTCGACACCGCCCTGCGCGCCCGCGAACTCTGGGAGGACGTCGGCGCCCGGGTCCCCGGGCTCGGCTTCCGGGCCATCGGGTCCCTCACCCCCGTACGCAACGCGCTCGAACTCGGCGTCGCCGAGGCCGCCCTGGCCCGGCCCGACGCCGCCGCCCGCGGCTACAAGCTGCTCACCGCCGACGAGGCGCTGGCCGTCAACCCCGCCCTGCGCGGCGCGTTCGAGAACGGAGGGGCCCAGGCCGCCCTGTGGTGCGAGCGGGACGCCGCCGTCGAACCCCGCACCGCCCAGCTGGCCCTGCGCGAGGCCCTCCTGGCCACCGGCCGCTACACCTTCCTTCCGCACCGCGAGGTGCGGGAGGTCGTCGGCGAGAACGCGGTCCGCGACGACCACGGCGACACCCACACCGGCGACGCCGTCGTCCTGTGCACCGGCGCCTGGCTCTCCGGCCTGGTCCGCGAGGTCGCGGGCGAGGTCCCGGTCCGCCGGGTCCGGCTCCAGATGATGCAGACCGACCCGCTCGGCGAACCCCTCACCACCTCCGTCGCCGACGCCGACTCCTTCCGCTACTACCCGGCGTACGCCTCCCCGGAGCTCGACGCCCTCAACGCCGGGCAGGCGCAGGACCCGACCGCCGCCGCACACAAGATGCAGCTGCTCATGGTGCAGCGCCTCGACGGCGGGCTGACCATCGGCGACACCCACGAGTACGAGCACCCGTTCGCCTTCGACACCCTCGAAGACCCCTACGAGCACCTCACCCGCGTCGTCGAGTCCTTCCTCGGCCGCCCGCTGCCGCGCGTCCGGCGCCGCTGGGCCGGCGTGTACGCGCAGTGCACCGACACCAGCCGCGTCGTCCACCGCCAGCAGGTGCGCGACGGCGTGTGGCTGGTGACCGGACCCGGCGGACGCGGCATGACCTGCTCGCCCGCCATCGCCGAGACCACCGCGAACGAACTGGGCTGGTAGCCACGATGACCGACACGACCGCACCTCAGCACCGCCTCGTCGTCCTCGACATGGCCGGCACCACCGTCGCCGACGGCGGCCTCGTCGAGCAGGCCTTCACGGCCGCCGCCGAACGCCTCGGCGAGGACCCCGCCACGATGATCGACTACGTCCGGGCCACCATGGGCGAGTCCAAGATCTCCGTCTTCCGCCACCTCTTCGGCGGCGACGAGCAGCGCGCCCGGCAGGCCAACCTCGCCTTCGAGGAGGCGTACGGAGAGCTCGTCGCCGGTGGCCGGATCGCGCCCCTGCCCGGCGCCGCCGAGGCCATCGCCGCCCTCCGCGAACAGGGCAGGACCGTCGTCCTGACCACCGGTTTCGCCCGCGTCACCCAGGACGCCATCCTCGACGCCCTCGGCTGGCGCGAACTCGTCACCCTCACCCTCTGCCCCGCCGACGCGGGCGGTCGCGGCCGCCCCTACCCCGACATGGTGCTCGCCGCCTTCCTGCGCACCGGCGCCGTCGACGACGTCCGCCGGGTCGTGGTCGCCGGCGACACCTCGTACGACATGCTCAGCGGCGTGCGCTCCGGCGCCGGGATCGTCGCGGGCGTGCTCACCGGGGCGCACGGCGAGCCCGCGCTCAAGGAGCACGGCGCCACCCACGTCCTCGCCTCCGTCGCCGGACTCCCTGGACTGCTGCGGGAGTACGAGGCATGACCAGCGGCATACGCTTCGACGCCGTCTCCGTACGGTACGGCGACCACACCGTCCTCGACCGCCTCGACCTCACCGTCGAACCCGGCGAGGTCATGGCCCTGCTCGGCCCCTCCGGCTCCGGCAAGACCACCGCCCTGCGGGCCGTCGCCGGATTCGTACGGCCCGCCTCCGGGCGGGTGTTCATCGGCGACCGGGACGTCACCGCGCTGCCGCCGCACAAGCGCGGCATCGGCATGGTCGTCCAGCAGTACGCCCTCTTCCCGCACCTGCGGGTCGAGGACAACGTGGCCTTCGGCCTGAAGGCGCGCAAGGCGCCCAAGAGCGAGATCCCCGGCCGGGTCGCCGAGGCCCTGGAGATGACCGGCATGGGGGCCTACGCCAAGCGCTACCCGCGCGAACTCTCCGGCGGGCAGCAGCAGCGCGTCGCCATCGCCCGCGCCCTCGCCATCCGCCCCAACGTCCTCCTCCTCGACGAGCCGCTCTCCGCGCTCGACGCCCAGCTGCGCTCCGGCATGCTCGCCGAACTCGCCCGGCTGCACCGGGAGTTGCCGGACGTCTCCATCCTGTACGTCACCCACGACCAGGTCGAGGCGCTCACCCTCGCCGACCGGATCGCCGTCATGGACCGGGCCCGGCTGCGGGACTGCGGCACGCCGCAGGAGCTGTACCGGCGGCCGCGTACGGAGTTCACGGCGTCGTTCGTCGGCAACGCGAACCTGCTGCCGGTGGTCGTCGGCGCGGACGGGGTCAGCCTCGACGGGGTCGCGCTGGACGTGGCGGTCGCCGACGCGGCGGCCGGTTCGAGCGCGACTCTCTGCGTGCGGCCGCATCTCGTCGGCCTGGGCCCCGGGCCCAACGCCCTGCGGGGGCGGATCTCCGAGGTGCAGTGGCGGGGGTCCACGCACCGGCTGTACGTGGAGGTCGGCAGCTCCGGGCATCGGGTCAAGGCGGATGTGCGGGAGTTGCGGGAGACGCCGGCGCTGGGGGACGAGGTGACGCTGCACTTCGCGCGCGAGGACGCGGTGCTGCTGGCGGCGGGGGTGAACGATGGGTAGTGGTGGTGCGGGTCTTTCGGAGGCGCAGCGCGCTGGTGGGGTGGTGCCCACCCTCCCCCAGACTTCGTCCGGGGGGACCCCCGACGCCCTGCGGGACGATGGCCCCCGACCGGTGACGGGCGAGCCCAGCCCCCGTGACCGCGGAACGCTCCCCGCCTGGTTCTGGGCCACACCCCCCGTCCTCGCCCTGGCCGTCGTCTTCCTCTACCCCCTCGCTCTCGTCGTCCGGGAGTCGTTGGCCCCCGGGGCGTATGCCCAGGTGTTCGCGTCCGGGTCGTTCCGGGACGCGCTGGTGACCACCGTGTGGCTGGCGGTCGCCGCCACCGTGGGGTGTCTGGTTCTCGGGTTCGTGCTGGCGTCGGTGGTCGCGTTCGTGCCGTTTCCGGGTGGGCGGGCGGTGGCGCGGTTCATCGATGTGTTCCTGTCCTTCCCGTCGTTCCTGATCACGCTCGCGCTGCTGTTCCTCTACGGGACCGTCGGCATGGCGAACGGGGTGTGGACGGACGTCACCGGTGACGCCACGGGGCCGTTCCACTTCCTGTCCACGCCGTGGGGCGTGCTGCTCGCCGAGATCACGTACTTCACTCCGTTCGTGATGCGTCCCCTGCTCGCCGCCTTCTCCCAACTGGACACCGCCCAGCTGGAGGTGGCCTCCTCGCTCGGCGCCCGGCCGCTGCGGATCGTGCGGCGGGTGATCCTGCCCGAGGCGCTTCCGGCGCTCGCCGCCGGCGGCAGCCTCGTCCTGGTGATGTGCCTCAACGAGTTCGGGATCGTGCTGTTCACCGGGGCCAAGGGCGTCACGACCCTGCCGATGCTCGTCTACGGCAAGGCCATCCTCGAATCCGACTACGCGGCGGCCTGCGTCGTCGCCGTCGTCAACGTGGTGATCTCCGTGGGTCTCTACACCGTCTACCGGGTGGTGAGCCGTCGTGCTGGTGCATAGCCGAACCGGGAGGTGGGCGGTCTGGATCCTCTTCGCGGTCCTCTTCGTCCCGCTCTTCGCCCTGCCCCTCCTCGTCATCCTCGCGGCCTCGTTCTCCACCCACTGGTCCGGTGCCTTCCCCTCCGGGCCGACGACCGCGCACTACGCCGCCGCCGTGCGCGGCGAGTCGCTGACGGCGCTCACCACCAGCCTGGTGACGGCCCTCGCGGCGAGCGTGTTCGCGCTGACCGCCGGCACCTGGGCCGCGCTCGCCGCCGCCGCGCTCCGCAAGCGCGGGCGCCGGATCGTCGACGCGCTGTTCGTGCTGCCGGTGGCCGTGCCGTCGGTGGTGGTGGGGCTCGCGGTCCTGGTCGCGTTCTCGCAGCCGCCGATGCTCCTCAACGGCACGCGCTGGATCGTGATCCTCGCGCACACCGTTCTTGTCACGGCGTTCGCCTACCAGTCGGTTTCGGCTGCCATCCTGCGGCTCGACCCGATGTACGAGCAGGCGGCGGCCAGCCTCGGCGCCCGCCCCTCGTACGTGCTGCTGCGGGTCCGGCTGCCGCTCCTGCTGCCGTCGCTGACCGCGGCGGCGGGGCTCTGCTTCGCCCTGTCCATGGGTGAGCTGAGCGCCACGATGATGCTCTACCCGCCGGACTGGATGCCGCTGCCGGTGCTCATCTTCACGGCCACCGACCGCGGTTCGCTCTTCACGGGCTCCGCGCTCGCGGTGGTCCTCATGACGGCGACCCTACTCGTCCTGCTCGCCGTCGCCCGTATCCGTACCAAAGCCTCGTACCGCTAGGAGAGAACGACGTCATGCTTACCCCCTTCCCGTACGTCAAGCCGATCGCCGCCGTCACCGGCTGTCTGGCCCTCGCCGCCACCCTCACCGCCTGCGGCGGCTCGTCCGCGGCCGCCGACGAGAAGGTCGTCACCGTCTACAGCGCCGACGGCCTCAAGGGCGAGGCGGGCGACGGCTGGTACGACAAGGTCTTCAAGGACTTCGAGAAGCAGACCGGCATCAAGGTGAAGTACGTCGAGGGCGGCTCCGGCGAGATGGTGCAGCGCGCCGCCCGCGAGAAGAGCAACACCCAGGCCGACGTCCTCGTCACCCTCCCGCCCTTCATCCAGCAGGCCGACTCCAAGGGGCTGCTCGCGGCGTACGCGCCGAAGGGCTCCGACCAGGTCAGCGGCGCCGACAAGGCCGACGACGGCAAGTGGACCTCCGTCGTCAACAACTACTTCGGCTTCATCCGCAACAAGAAGCAGGCGAGCCCCGCGCCGAAGACCTGGGAGGAGCTGCTGGACCCGAGGTTCAAGGACAAGGTCCAGTACTCCACCCCGGGCGTCGCGGGCGACGGCACCGCCGTGCTCATCAAGGCCCTGCACGACTTCGGCGGCCAGGAGCCCGCCATGGCGTACCTGAAGAAGCTGCAGGCCAACAACGTCGGCCCGTCCTCCTCCACCTCCAAGCTGGCCCCGAAGGTCGACAAGGGCGAGATCCTGGTCGCCAACGGCGACGTCCAGATGAACTTCGCGCAGGCCAGGACCATGCCGAACCTGGACATCTGGTTCCCGGCCAAGGCCGGCGGCAAGCCAACCACCTTCGCCCTGCCGTACGCGGCCGGCCTGGTCGACAAGGCCCCGCACAGCGAGAACGGCAAGAAGCTGCTCGACTTCATGCTCGGCGAGCAGGCCCAGCGGGAGGTCAGCGCCATCGGCGGCGGCTTCCCGGCCCGCGAGGACGTCAAGCCCACCGACGCCAACGCCATCGCGCTGGGCAAGCTGATGGACGGCGTCGAGGTCTTCGAGCCGGACTGGGCCGACATCGACAAGAACCTCACGGCGTACGTGGACGCGTGGAAGTCCGCCACGGGCAGCTGAGAGTTCACCGCACGTCTCTTCCGTCCCGTAGAAGTATCGCGGAAAGATAACGGGTACGGACCAAAGCCAGATCGCGCAACGCCCCTGAGGAATCAGGGGCGTTGGTGTGCCGCCAGTCACCCCCGACCATGGAGGACTCCCGACATGCCGATCACCGGCATCACCGGCATCGCCAGCCCGTCCCTGCCGTCCCTGTCGTCCCAGCAGTCCCAGCAGTCCCGGCCGGCTGAGTCGTCTCAGCCGTCCCGGCTGGCCCGCCCCTCCCGCCGCACCGTGCTCGCCGCCGCCGGTGCCACCGCGGCCGTCGCCGCCACCGGCCTCGCCACCGCCCCCACCGCCCAGGCCGCCGCCTCGGCTGCCCCGACCCTCCCGAACGGCACCAGCAAGGACAAGGTGCTCTTCGTCGGCATGGACGGCCTGCGGTACGACCGCATCGACGCCGCCAAGGCCCCGAACCTCAAGTCCCTGATGGCGAACGGCACCTACGGCCGTTCCCTGCTCTACGCCAACCCGATGGCCGCGACCTCCTCCGGCCCCGGCTGGTCCACCATCTCCACCGGCGTGTGGCCCGACAAGCACGGCGTGAAGGACAACACCTTCACCGGCCGTGACTACGCCAGCTACCCCGGCTTCCTCGCCCGGCTGCACCAGGTCCGCCCCGAGCTCTCGCTCTTCGCCGCCGTCGACTGGCCCGAGCTCGACACCTACGGCACGGTCACCCCCGGCGCCGACGCCAAGGTCGTCCGCGACAACGACTACGCCGTCAACGACCTCGTGATCACCGACATCACCGAGGACGTGCTGCGCAACCAGAACCCCGACGTGCTCTTCGTCTACTTCGGCGAGACCGACGAGATCGGGCACAACTACGGGGCCGCCAGCCCCAAGTACACCGACGCCATCGACGTCCAGGACGCCTACCTCGGGCGCCTCCTGACCGCGATCCAGGCCCGCCCCTCGTACGCCTCCGAGCGCTGGACCGTCATCGTCGCCACCGACCACGGCCACACCGACGCCGGCGGCCACGGCGGCTCCAGCATCGAGGAGCGGCGCACCTTCGTCCTCGCCCAGGGCCCCGGCATCGCGGCCGGCGCCCGCCCCGTCGACACCCGGCTCGTCGACGTCGCCGCCACCGTCTTCCGCCAGCTCGGCATCGTCCCGGACCCCTCCTGGGGCCTCGACGGCAAGCCGGTCCAGGACCGCTCCGCCGACCCCTTCGACACCCTCCACCCGTCCCTCACCGGCCGCGTCGACGAGACCGGCATCCCCGCCGGCGTCCTCGGCTTCACCCGCACCGCGCCCAGCGGCTGGTCCGTCATCAACAACGCCATGGGCACCGGCGGCGTGACCGAGTGGCGCGGCTGGTCCTTCGCCACCGACGAGTTCTGGTCCCGTTCCCAGCGCGACCAGTCCCGCGAGCTCAACGTGCGCGCCCGGGGCGTCTTCGCGGTCGCCGACTCCGACGAGTGGGCCGACAAGACCTTCTCGGGCACCTTTGACTCGACCCTGGTCACCCCGGCGTACACGGTCTCGGGCGCGAGCCGCGCGACCCTCGACTTCACGACGCTGTACCGGCAGGAGGGCGCGCAGACCGCTCAGATCCTGGCCTCGTTCAACGGCGGTACGCCGACCGTCGTGAAGAGCTACACGGCGGACGTGATCTCGCAGCCGCAGTCGGTCACGGTCGCCGTGCCCGCCGGCGCGAGCAGCGTCAGCTTCCGCTTCCGCTACACCGGGTCCAACAACTGGTACTGGGTGATCGACGGGGTCAGGGTGACGGCTTCCTGACCTAGGCTGGGGGCGGCGCCACAGCGCTGTCGCGTCGCCCCCAGTACACCGGAAAGTCTTGTACGGCAGGAGTCCCGCACCCATGGCAGAGCGCAAGCCGATCGAATCCTGGCTCACCGACATGGACGGCGTCCTCATCCACGAGGGCGTGCCCATCCCCGGCGCCGACGCGTTCATCACGAAGCTGCGGGACACCGGCAAGCCGTTCCTGGTGCTCACCAACAACTCGATCTACACCGCCCGCGACCTGCACGCCCGCCTGGCCCGCATGGGCCTGGAGGTCCCCGTCGAGAACATCTGGACCTCGGCGCTCGCCACCGCGAAGTTCCTCGACGACCAGCGCCCCGGCGGCACCGCGTACGTCATCGGCGAGGCCGGCCTCACCACGGCGCTGCACGACATCGGCTACGTGCTCACCGACCACGACCCGGACTACGTGGTCCTCGGCGAGACCCGTACGTACTCCTTCGAGGCGATGACGAAGGCGGTCCGGCTGATCAACGCCGGCGCCCGCTTCATCTGCACCAACCCGGACGAGACCGGGCCGTCCCTGGAGGGCCCGCTGCCCGCCACCGGGTCGGTCGCCGCGCTGATCACCAAGGCGACGGGCAAGGAGCCGTACTTCGCGGGCAAGCCCAACCCGCTGATGATGCGCACCGGCCTGAACGCCATCGGCGCCCACTCCGAGTCCAGCGCGATGATCGGCGACCGGATGGACACCGACATCCTGGCCGGTCTGGAGGCGGGCATGCAGACCTTCCTGGTGCTGACCGGTCTGACCTCGCAGGCGGAGATCGACCGCTTCCCGTTCCGCCCGTCCAAGGTCGTCAAGTCGATCGCGGACCTCGTCGAGCGCGTCTGACCGCCCGCTCGCACATCCCCCGGCCGCCCCCCTGCGGATGCGGAACGGGCCGAACCGGGTGACCCTGCCAGTATCAGGAGGTCACCATGCGTTCAGGTCCCATCGCTCTCCGTGCCACGGGGGCGGCTCTGGTTCTGGTGCTCGCGCCCACGGCGGGCACCGCCCTGGCCCACGACGGCGTCCAGGCCACCGTCACCCCCTCCAGCACCCACGCCGGAGCCGACGTGGACGTCCGCGTCACCGGCTGCAAGGGCACCACCGGCGCCGCCAGGTCCCAGGCGTTCGTCGCGGAGGCGGAGCTCACCGGCCGGGACGGCGGGAAGAACCCGCTGTTCGGCGACACCACCCTCAAGTCGGGTCTCGAAGAAGGCACGTACAAGGTCAGCGTGACCTGTGACGGCCACGACCACCCCGACGTCGGCACCGTGCACGTCAAGCGGCACGAGCAGCCGACCCACCAGCCCACCCACCACCCGTCCCCGATCGCCCCGGTCCGGGCCGGCGGCGGCGGCACCGCCGCCTTCGCCGCCCCCGCGGCACCCGGCGTCGCGCAGACCGCCGGCGAGGAGGGCCTGGGCACCCCGTACACCCTCCTGGGCCTCGGCCTGGCCGCCGTCGCCGCCGTGTCCGTCGCCGTCCGCAGCGCCCGCCGCCGCGGTGCGGGCGCGGCCCCCGGCGCGGACTGACCCCGTGTCGTCCGGGCGGGCGCTGACCGGGGCGGCCTGGGCGCTGCTCCTGTGCGGCCTGTGGCTCTGGGGCCGGGACGCCGCCGACGGGCCCGCCGTCCCGGCGCCCGCCACCGGCGACATCGCCGCCGTCGGACGCCCCCTCGGGCTGCCGCTGCCCCCGGCGCACACCCCGATGGAGCCCGCCGAGCCGCGCCGGGTCGAGATCCCCTCGATCGGGATCACCGCCCCCGTCGTGGCCCGCGGACTCGACCGCGCGGGGGCGATCGACCCGCCGCCGTTCGAGATGCCGCACACGGTCGGCTGGTACGGGTCGGGCACCCGGCCCGGCGCCTCGGGCGCCGCGCTCTTCGTCGGGCACGTCGACACCGAGACCCGCCCCGCCGTCTTCTACGGCCTGAGCGCGGCCCGCCCCGGCGCCACCGTCGACGTGACCCGTTCGGACGGAAGCGTCGCCGAATTCACCATCGAGGACGTCCAGGTCCTCGACCGCGAGGGCTTCGACCCCAAGAAGGCGTACGGGCAGCGCCGCGCGGACCGCGCCGAACTCCGCCTGATCACCTGCGGCGGCACCTTCGACCGCGAGACGGGCGCGTACACGGCGAACGTCGTCGTCTCGGCGTACCTGACGGCGGTACGGGGCGGCCGGGGGTGACGTCGGCCGGGCACCGGCCGGCGGACCAGGTCCCGCCGGCCGCCGGCCGGACCGGCCCTCGACCGCGGGCTCACGGGCCGCGGGAGGAGCCCGGCGCCACCGCGGGAGGTCGGAGTTCCGCTCACTGTAGGGGCCCGGCCCGGCCGGGGCCCAGAGTCCGTACGCGCTGAAACCGGCCCGCGACGCGAAGCGCCGAGCCGCACCGCACGGAACCGTACCGCGCCGAGACATCGCTCGCCGGCTCGCCGGACATAGGACTGTCGGACATACGACTGAGGCCCTTCACCATCCGGTGAAGGGCCTCAGTCTCGCGTGCGCCGCCAGGGACTCGAACCCCGGACCCGCTGATTAAGAGTCAGCTGCTCTAACCAACTGAGCTAGCGGCGCCTGCTGACATCGAGAACTCTACAGGACCTCTGACCATGCTCTTGACCATTTACGGCCCCGCCCGGCCTGTCGGATGGTCGTATTGAGCCTTCGATCCGTCAAAATGCGATTTGTCCAGACAGTTGAGACACTGGCGCCCGTGCAGGAGCGCCAAAAGATCTTGACGAGTGTGGAGGGGAACGCATGAGTGTGCCGGTCTTCGAAGAAATCGAACCCGAGTCGGACTGCGCCTGCGCGGGCTGCGCCCAGCGGCGGCGCGACCTCGCCCTGGGGCTCCCCGTACGGGCGGGCGGCCACCCGGCCGCGCACGGCGCCCGCCGCGCGCTGGTCCTGGTGACGGCGGCGGGGGTGGTCCTGGGCGGAGCCGGCACGAGCGTGGCGGACGTGATGACGGAATCCGACGCGGCCGGCTCCGGAACCGTGGCGGCGGACCCGGCCGTCCTCACCCAGCCGACGGCGGCGGACACCGCGGCGGGACCCGGCCCCGAAACCCCGCAGGGCGGCGCCGGGCCGCTGCACGGCGCCCCCGGCCCCGGCTCGGCGCCGTCCCCGGGCGCGACCCCGACGACCAGTCAGATCTCCACCGCCACCCTGCGGAAGACCACCAGGGCAGAGATCATCAACCGCGCGAAGACCTGGGTGGCGGCCCAGGTCCCGTACTCGATGGAGAAGTACTGGGGCGACGGCTACCGCCAGGACTGCTCCGGCTACATCTCCATGGCCTGGAACCTGCGCGGCAACGAGTGGACCGGCAGCCTCGACCGCTTCGCCGACCGCATCGACCGCACGGAGCTCCAGCCCGGCGACATCCTCCTCTTCCACAACCCGGCCGACCCGACGCGCGGCTCGCACGTGACGATCTTCGGCGGGTGGACGGACTACACGCACACCTCGTACATCGCGTACGAGCAGACCAAGCCGCGCACGCGGAAGCAGGCGACCCCGCTCGCGTACTGGGAGAACTCCGACCGCTACCTCGCCTACCGCTACAAGGGCGTCGTCAGCGGCGGCGGGAACGCCGGCTCCGGCGCCACTGCGACGCCCTACCCCGGCACCGCCAGCTTCGGCCCCGGCGCGAACAACGCGTACGTCACGCAGCTCGGGAAGCTGCTCGTCGAACGCGGCGGCAAGAAGTTCTACGCCCAGGGGCCCGGCCCCCGCTGGGGCGAGGCCGACCGCCGCGCGACCCAGGCCTTCCAGCAGGCCCAGGGCTGGAAGGGCGGCGCGGCGGACGGCATGCCGGGCCCGCAGACCTGGACGCTGCTGGTGTCCGGACTGGGCAAGGACATCGGCGGTTCGAGTGGTTCGGGCGGGTCGAGCGCAACTGCGAGCGGGTTCCCCGGGCGTGGCTACTTCCGTCCGGGCCAATCCAGCGCATATGTGGAGAAGCTGGGCAAACAACTGGTGAAGCGGGGCTTCGGCAAGCACTACACGTCAGGCCCCGGTCCGCGGTGGACGGAAGCGGACCGTCGCAATGTCGAGGCCTTCCAGAAGGCGCAGGGCTGGCGCGGCGGCGCGGCCGACGGCTACCCGGGCCCGGAGACCTGGCGGCGCTTGTTCCGATGACCCCGAGAGCATGAGGTGGACCGCATGACCGCATCGACCCCGACCCCCCCGGACTCCGGCCCGGCCGCCACCCGAGACGCGGCCCGCACAGCCCGCCGCCTCACCGACGGCCGCCTACGCCCCGCGGGGCCGCCGGGGGCGGGCGCGCCCGCGAGGGAGCCCGCGGCTTCGTCACCGGGTCCGGCTGCGAGCCTGCCGGGCGCGCCCGCCCTGTCGGGCGCGCCCGCCCTGCCGGACGCTCCTGGCCTGCCGGACGCTCCTGGCGCGGTGGACGCTTCTGATGCGCCGGGCGCGTCTGGCGCGGCTGTCGGTCTCGGCGACCGGGCCGCCGGCGGGACGTCCGACGAGGTCGGGGCGGCAGGCCTTGCGCGGGTGCGCGACGACCAGCCGGAGGGCGCGGGGCTGGTGGCGGGCGGTGGGCCCGGGGCGATGCCCGCCGCTCCGGTACGGGATGGCCGACCTGGGGTTGCGGGGTCGGCGAGCCTCGCTCAGGTGCGGGAAGGCGGGTCTGCGGGTGCGGGCCCGGGGACGGGTGAGGGGATCGGGGTGGCGGACCCAGGTGGGGGGTCGGCGAGCCTTGCTCAGGTGCGGGAAGGCGGGTCTGCGGGTGCGGGCCCGGGGACGGGTGACGAGATCGGGGTGGCGGGCTCGGGTGCGGCGTCGGCGAGCCTCGCTCAGGTGCGGGAAGGCCGGTCTGCGGGCCCGGTGACGGGGGACGAGGCCAGGACGGCGGGCCCGGGCGCCGAGGCGGCGAACCTCGCCCAAGTGTGGGACGGGCAGCCTGCGGGCGCCGGCACGGCGGCGAGTGACGCGTCGCCGAGGACGGCCGAGCAGCAGCGGACCGGCTCTCTCGACCTCCGGCGGGAGCGTGAGGCCGGTGGGCCCGACCTCACCCGGTCGGTGACACCGGCCGTGGGTACGCCTGGCGGTGCAGCTGCGGTGACCGGTGCGGGGGCGGTCGCCCCGGCGGCCGGCTCCGCCCGTCCCGGGCTCGCGCAGCCGGCCGCCGCCCCGGCGACCCCGGGCCTCGCCCGCCCGACGGCCCCGGGCCTCACGACCCCCACGCCCGCCGGTTCCGGCTCGCCGCAGGCGGTCAGGCAGGACCAGAGCGCCGGGGCGGCACCCGGCTCCCCGTCCGCCGGGGCGGCGCCCGGCTCCCCGTCCGCCGGGGCGGGTCCTCGCGGCAGCCTGCCCAGCATCGGACTCTCGGCGGCCCAGCCCGCCGCAGCGGCGGGGCTGGCCCAGTCCCCTGCGCAGTCAGGCGCGCCCGGTGCCGAGCCGTCGGCGCCGCAGCCGACTGCTCCCGCAGCCGCCCGCTCGCCCCAGGCGGCTCCGGCGCCCGCGCCCGGCTTCGGGCTCGCGGCGGGATCTCCGGCAACCGAGCCCGCCGCTCCCACATCCGCCCGCTCGCCGCAGGCGGCTCCGGTCGCCGCGCCCGGTGTCGAGTCTTCGGCGGCGCAGCCGGCCGCTCCCGCCCGCTCGCCGCAGCCGACTCCGGCGTCCACGCCCGGCGTCGGGCTTTCGGCGGCGGCTTCGTCCGCCCCGCCCGCCACGCCCGCACGCGCAGGTTCGTCGCAGGCAGCCGCGCTCGGTGCAGGGTCTTCGGCTGTGCAGCCGACTGCTCCCGCAACCGCCCGCTCGCCGCAGCCGGCTCCGGCGCCTGCGCACGGCGTCGGGCTTTCGGTGGCGCCATCGGCCGCCCCGCCCGCCGCGCCCGGTGTCGGGTCCTCGGCGGCGCAGCCGTCCGCTCCCGCCCCCGCCCGCTCGCCGCAGGCGACCCCGGTCGCCGTGTCCGGCGACCGGAACGGCACGCCGACCTCGGCCCATCAGTCGGCGCCCGCCGCACCTCGAACCCCCGGCTCGCCGCAGGCGCAGTCGCCCTCCGGGGCGCCGACAGTGGATGCCAGGACCGGCCGTACGGCGCCGCCGGAGCGCTCCACCACCGCAGCGACGGACGCGGGCTCCTCGCCCGGTCGGCCCGCCACCGCCGCACCGGACGCGGTCAGTCCCGCCCCGACGCCCGCCCCCGCCTCCGCAGCCGCAGGCAGCTCGGCCCCCGAGCCCACCCCCGCCGCGGCGCCCCCGGGCAGCTCGCCCGCCCCCACCCCGCCGGCAACTCCGGCCGCCTCCACGCCCACTCCCGCCGCAGCGGCGGCAGCCGCCAACTCCGCCTCCGGTGCTCCCGACCCCTCGGTCGACCTCGGCTGGATCGCCGGTGTGCGGGTCAAGTCCGTCGCCGTTCCGGTCGCCGCAACCGCTTCGGCGGCTGTGGCGCCCGTCCCGGAGGCGGAGCCGGTGGCCCCGTCCCGTGCCCCCGGGGCCCGGCGGCGCAACGTCATCGGGGCCGAGACGACCGGGTCCATCCCGGTGCATCTGTTGTTCCGGGAGGAGCCGGAGGGGAGTGGGGGTGACGGGGCCGATGACGGGGGGCCCGCCACCGTGCCGGTGCCGAAGGCCACGGGGGCGGTGCGGAAGAAGGGGCGGGGGGCGATTCCCGCTCCTGCCCGGAGGTCCGCGCGGCCCGCGCCGACCGCTGATCCGAAGCTGGTGGAGCGGCCGGGGCCGGTGTTGCCGGGGTGGTTCGGGGTGGTCGGTGGGGCGCTCGCGCTGGTGGGGTGCGCGGCGGTCGTGTGGTGGGCGGGGGTGGTGCCCGACGAGCTCGCGCGGATGCTGCGGCTGCCCTCGCGTCCGTACGACGGGATCCCCCTGGGGGAGTGGGGTCTGCTGGCGCTCGGGGTCGTCGCGGCCCTGTTCTTCCTGGGGGGTCTTGGCCGGGGCCGGGTCGGGTACGCCCTGGTGCTGACGCTGTTCGGTGACTACCGGGGGACGGTCCGCCGGACCGGTCTGCTCTGGGTGAGTCCGCTGCTCAAGCGCCGCCGCGTGGACGTGCGCCTGCGGCACTGGCGGAGTGAGCCGCTGCCCGCGGTGGACGCGAAGGGCACGGCGCTGGATGTCGTCGTCCTGGTGGTGTGGCGGATCCGGGACACGGTCCGTGCCGCGCTGGGCGTGGCCCGGCACGAGGAGTACCTGCGGGAGCAGGTGGAGGCGGCGATGGCCCGGGTCCTGTCGCAGCTCCCGGCGGACGCGTTCCACGAGGACGCGCCGACGCTGCGGGACGCGGAGGCCGTCGGCGAGGCGCTGACCCGGTTGCTGTCGGCGGAGTGCGCGCCGGTGGGGGTCGACGTGTTCTCGGCGCAGCCGACGCGGATCGAGTACGCCCCGGAGGTCGCCGCGGCGATGCAGCGCCGCCGGATCGCCGCGATCGACGCGAAGCACCGTGACAGCGTGCTGAACTCGGTGGTGGACGCGGTGGACGACGTGGTCCACCGGTTGACCTCCCGTGGTCTGGTGGAGCTGGACGACTATGAGCGCAAGGCGCTGGTGAAGGACCTGACGGTGGCGTTCTATACGGGCCGGACGACGTCCGGGGAGGGCGCGTGACCTTCTCCCATTGGTATGGACATGCTCAACTTCCGGCCATACCTTGGTACTTGGTCTAGACCGGAATCAGTGTCACCGCACGCGTGCAGCACGACCCACAGAACTCCCCCACGTTCTCCTGGAGCGACAGCATGCGCAAAAAGACAGGAGTGGCGGCCGTGGCGCTCGGCGTCGCAGCCGCCGGTCTCTTCGCCACCACCAGCGCGAGCAGCCACGGCTACACCGACTCGCCGATCAGCCGTCAGAAGCTCTGTGCCAACGGCACCGTGAAGAACTGCGGTGACATCCAGTGGGAGCCGCAGTCGGTCGAGGGGCTCAAGGGCTTCCCGGCCGCGGGCCCCGCCGACGGGAAGATCTGCGCCGGCGGGAACTCCCGCTTCTCGCAGCTCGACGACCCCCGCGGCGGCGCCTGGCCCACCACCAAGGTCACCGCGGGCCAGAGCTACACCTTCCGCTGGCAGTTCACGGCCCGCCACGCGACCACGGACTTCCGCTACTACCTCACCAAGAACGGCTGGACCGGGACCAAGGCCCTCACCCGGGCCGACCTCGACACCCAGCCCTTCCTGGTCGTCCCCTACAACAACCAGCAGCCGCCGTCCACGCTCTCCCACTCCGGGACCATCCCGGCGGGCAAGACCGGCCGGGGCGTCGTCGTGGCTGTGTGGACGGTCGCCGACACCGCGAACGCCTTCTACGCGTGCTCGGACGTTCAGTTCTGACGTAACGTCAGTTAGCATCCGCGCCCATGGGGACCGTCGCGGAGCTCGTACGACGCCAATGGGGCGACCACCGGACCGGACTGAGGGACGAGCACACCACCCTCACCCACCACCAGGTCGCCGCGGGCGCCGCCGCGCGCGCCGCACTGCTCACGGAGCTGATGCCCGACCGGCCGGGGAGCGAGCCGCACGTCGGCCTCCTGCTCGACAACACACCGGAGTACCCGCTCTGGCTCGGCGCGGCGGCCCTCGCGGGGGCCGCCGTCGCCGGGATCAACCCCACCCGGCGCGGCGCCGAACTCGCCCGCGACATCCGGCACACCGACTGCCGGGTCCTGATCACCCAGCGCGCCCACCTCCCGCTCCTCGACGGGCTCCCCCTGCCCGGCCTGCGCATCCTGGTCACCGACACCGAGGCTTACCGGACCCTCCTCACCCCGTACGAGGACACCGCCCCCGACGACCTCGTCCCCGTCCGGCCCGTGCGCCCCGACAGCCGCCTCCTGCTCTCCTTCACCTCCGGTTCCACCGGAGCACCGAAGGCCGCGGTCTGTTCCCAGGGCCGGCTCGCCGCCGCCGGCGCCTCGCTCGTCTCCCACTTCGGGATACGCGCCGAGGACACCCACTACATCTGCATGCCGATGTTCCACGGCAACGCCGTGATCGCCGACTGGGCCCCCGCCCTCGTCGCCGGCGCCGGGATCGCCCTGCGCGCCCGCTTCTCGGCCTCCCGTTTCCTCCCCGACGTCCGCGGCTTCGGCGCCACCTACTTCACCTACGTGGGCCGCGCCGTCCAGTACCTCCTCGCCACCCCGGAGACCCCGCACGACCGCGACCACAGCCTCCGGCTCGGCTTCGGCACCGAGGCCGGCGCGGTGGACGCGGCCCGCTTCCAGGCACGGTTCGGGGCCCGGCTCGTCGAGGGGTACGGATCCTCCGAGGGCGGCGCCGCCATCCAGCGGACCCCCGGCACCCCGCCCGGCGCGATCGGCCGGGCCGCCGCCGCCGACGACCTGGCGGTGGTCGACCAGGCGACCCGCCGCGAATGCCCCCCGGCCCGCTTCTCCCCGACCGGCGTCCTGGTCAACGCCGACGAGGCCGTCGGCGAGCTGGTCAACCGTGGCCGCAGCCCCTTCGAGGGCTACTGGCGCAACCCCGAGGCGCAGGCCGCCCGGCTCCGCGACGGCTGGTACTGGACCGGCGACCTCTTCTACCGCGACGCGGACGGCTTCCTCTACTTCGCGGGCCGCACCGACGACCGGCTGCGCGTCGACAGCGAGAACCTCGCCGCCGCGATGATCGAGAACATCCTGGCCCGCTGGGACCGGGCCGCCGGCGTCGCCGTGTACGCGGTCCCCGACCCGGCCGCCGGTGACCAGGTGATGGCCGCGCTGGCCCTGCGCCCCGGCGCCACCTTCGACCCGGCCGCCTTCGGCGCCTTCCTCGCCGCCCAGTCCGACCTGGGCACCAAGATGCCGCCCCGCTTCGTCCGCGTCGTCCCCGAGCTGCCCCTCACCGCCACCAACAAGATCCACCGCGTGGCCCTCCGCCGCACCGCCCTCACCTCCCCCGACCCCACCTGGTGGCGCCCCACCCCCACCGCCCCCTACGAGCCCCTGACCCCGACCGCCCGCGCGACCTTGCGCGCGGCGTACGCGGAACGGGGGCGGGACTTTCCCGGGTAGCCGGGGGAAGCGGGGGAGACGCCTCGCCGCCCGCCGCCCGCCGCCCGCCGCCCGCCACGCCACGCCCCGCCCGCCGCCCGCCCCGCCCGGTGGTAGGCCCAGCCCCACCTCCCGCACACCCCCTGCACCCATGGCTCCGCCCCCGCGCCCCCGCATAACGTGATCGCCCATGGAGCCCCGTACCCCTTGGCAGGCGCTGGCCCGGCCCCGCCCCTTCCTGCGCACCGCCTGGCCCTGGCGGGCCGTCGCCTACCTGGCGTCCGGGGCGGCCGTCGGGGCGCTCGCCCTGCTCGTCCTCCTCGTGCTCGTCGGCTTCTCCGTCCTCCTCGTCGGCCTGCCCCTGCTGCCGCTCGCCGGGATCGCGCTCGGCGGCCTGGAGCGCCGGCGGCTCCGGCTCGTCGACCGGGACCCGGCCGCCGACCCGCACCGCGTCCCCGAAACGCCGGGCCTCGCCGCCTGGCTGCGGGTCCGCGCGCGGGAACAGGCCACCTGGCGGGAGCTCGCGTACGCCGTGCTGCTCGCCACCGTGCTCTGGCCGCTCGACCTGATCGTGCTCACCGTCGGGCTCGGCCTGCCCGCCGCCCTGCTCAGCGCGCCCGTCCAGCTGGCGGCGTCCGGCGGCGAAGAGGCGAAGGTGGTCAAGGCGTACCTGGTCACCTCCTACCCGCAGGCCTTCGCCGCCGCCCTCCTCGGCCTGGCCCTGCTGCCGCTGCTGCTCTACCCCCTCACCGCACTCGCCGGTGCCCGCGCCGCCCTCGGCCGGGCGCTGCTCGCCCCGCGCGAGGCCGAACTGCGGGACCGGATCGGCGAGGTCACCGCCTCCCGCGCCCGGCTCGCCGCCGCCTTCGAGGCCGAGCGGCGCCGGATCGAGCGGGATCTCCACGACGGGGCGCAGCAACGCCTCGTGGCCCTCACCATGACCCTCGGTCTCGCCCGTTACGACGCCCCTCCGGGCCCGCTCGCCGACCAGCTGGCGAAGGCGCACGAGGAGGCCGGCCGGGTGCTGACGGAGCTGCGCGAACTGATCCACGGCATCCACCCGCAGGTCCTCGCCGACTACGGACTCGCCGCGGCCCTGAGCGACGCGGCGGACCGCTCGACGGTCCCGGTCGATGTCGAGGTGGAGGGAGTGGGGGAGGGGGACCCCGTCCTTCCCCGCCTCCCCGCCCCCGTCGAGAGCGCCGCCTACTTCGCCGCCCGTGAGGCGCTCGCCAACCTCGCCCGGCACAGTGGTGCCGGCCGGGCCCGGGTGACCGCCCGCCATGCCGACGGGCTGCTCCGGCTCACGGTCGAGGACGACGGGCGGGGTGGGGCCGATCCGGCCCGGGGGAGCGGGCTGACCGGGCTCGCGGACCGGCTCGCCGTTCTCGATGGCACACTTTCGATCACCAGCCCGCCCGGCGGGCCGACCACACTACGAGTGGAGATCCCGTGCGGCGTTCGCTCCGTGTCGTCCTCGCCGAGGACAGCGTCCTCCTCCGCGAGGGACTGATCGGGCTCCTGGCACGTTTCGGCCACGAGGTGGTCGCCGCGGTCGGCGACGCCGGGACGCTGCCGGCCGCGGTCGCCGCGCACGCGCCGGACATCGTGGTGACGGACGTGCGGATGCCGCCGGACTTCCGGGACGAGGGGCTGCGCGCGGCCGTCGCGCTGCGGGCGGAGCACCCGGGGCTGCCGGTGCTGGTGCTCAGCCAGTACGTGCAGCGCAGCTACGCCGCCGATCTGCTGGACGCGGGCGACGGCAGGGGCGTCGGGTATCTGCTCAAGGACCGGGTCGGGCAGGTCGAGGAGTTCCTGGACGCGCTGGTCCGGGTCGCGGACGGCGGTACGGTCGTCGATCCGGAGGTCGTACGGCAGCTGCTGCGCCGGCACCGCGATCCGCTGGCGGCGCTGACGCCGAGGGAGCGGGAGGTCCTGGGTCTGGTCGCGGAGGGGCATTCCAACGGGGCGGTCGCGCGCAGGCTGGTCGTCACGGAGGCGGCGGTCGGGAAGCACATCGGCAACATTCTGGCCAAGCTGGATCTGCCGCCGGCGGAGGACACCCACCGCCGGGTCCTCGCGGTGCTGGCCTATCTGCGGGCGTAGCGCGCCGGCGCCCGCGCCCGGTCGTGCGGGCGGGATCCGGACGTAAAACAAGGAAGCCCCTCGCTTTCGCGAGGGGCTTCCTCTGTCTGTGCGCCGCCAGGGACTCGAACCCCGGACCCGCTGATTAAGAGTCAGCTGCTCTAACCAACTGAGCTAGCGGCGCTTGCTGACGAAGAAAATACTACCTGGTCCCGAGGGGTGCTTCCGACCACCTCGGGACTCGCCGCGTCCGGCGCCGGCCGGATCCGCCTCAGATCGCCAGCGACAGCACCACGGGCGCGGCCCGCCGGTTCAGCGTGTCGGCCGCCGAGCGCAGCCGGTGCGCGTGCTCGATCGGCAGCGAGAGTGCGAGGCAGCCCACGGCGGAGCCCGCCGTCAGCGGTACGGCGGCGCAGACCGTGCCCACCGCGTACTCCTGGAGGTCGAGGACCGGGACGGTCGGCGGCTGGCTGTCCAGCTTGGAGAACAGCACCTTCTCGTTGGTGATCGTCCGGGAGGTCAGCCGGGCGATCTTGTGGCGGGAGAGGTGGTCGCGGCGCCCGTTCTGGTCGAGCTGGGTGAGCAGGCACTTGCCGACGGCGCTGGCGTGCGCGGCGGAGCGGAAGTCCACCCACTCGTTGACCTTCGGGGTGCGCGGGCCGTCGGCGAACTGGGTGATCTTCACCTCGCCGTCGATGTAACGGCTGATGTAGACGGCGGCGCCGACCGAGTCGCGCAATT
This sequence comes from Streptomyces sp. NPDC023157, assembly GCF_055560575.1. Taxonomy (NCBI): domain Bacteria; kingdom Bacillati; phylum Actinomycetota; class Actinomycetes; order Kitasatosporales; family Streptomycetaceae; genus Streptomyces; species Streptomyces sp. NPDC023157. The sequence continues at coordinate 1,108,823 of NZ_JBVHIL010000001.1, read as the reverse complement.
CGGTCAGGGTCTCCTGCAGCTTGAGCTCCAGGGCCTCGCGGCGGGTCATGCCGGAGCCGAGGAGGACCAGGGAGTCGCCGATCACATAGGCGCCGTCGGAGACCTGCTCCACATATCCCTCGCGCCTGAGCATCAGGAGCAGGGACGACAGGTGGGCGACGGGCAGGCCGGTCTCCCGTGCTATCTGCACGTCCGTCACGCCGCCACCGTGCCGTGAGACGGTCTCCAGCACGCGCAGCGCGTATTGCACCGAGTGGAACGGCGCGGTGGGCTCGGGCTTCAGCGCCACGGTTTCCCCCTACCAGGTTGTGACCGCTAGCTTCCGTACCACGATAGCCGCCAAGGGCCCGATACGGGGCGGCTGTTGGCGAGATTGATGCGGTCCTCAGGGGCCATACGCTGGGGCGCGCCACTCTGGCATATGCCAGAGTCACAGCCCTGTGACAGAGGCTGAGGTCAGGGCCGTGCGGGAAGGTTCCCGCACGGGCGTTCGGAGCCTTCCGGACGTGAAGATTTTTTCGGTGCGGGGCTCCCGGGGAGCGCCGACGGGCCGCCGACGGGCCGCCGACGCGCGCCGAAGGAAGGACGCGCCGACGGAATAACCGGAGTCACCCTCCTGTTGTGGCCCGCTGTACACACGTCACTGCGCAGGAAGGCCGCCCACGGTGAGCGACGCGATTCGAGGAGAGGCGCGGGGGACCGCGCCCGTACCGCTGTCCGTACTGGATCTCGTGACCGTCGGCAGCGGGCGCACCGCGAGCCAGGCCCTGGCGACCAGTGTCGAGATCAGCCGGCTGGCCGAGCGGCGCGGCTACCACCGGCACTGGGTGGCCGAACACCACTCCATGCCCGGGGTCGCCTCCTCCTCGCCGGCCGTGATCCTCGCCCACCTCGCCGCCCACACCCGCCGCATCCGGCTCGGCTCCGGTGGCGTGATGCTGCCCAACCACGCGCCGCTGGTGATCGCCGAGCAGTTCGGCACCCTGGAGGCGCTGGCCCCGGGCCGGGTCGACCTCGGTCTGGGCCGCGCGCCCGGCACGGACGGCGCCACCGCCGCCGCGCTGCGCCGCAGCGACCGGCTGCACGAGGGCGCCGACGACTTCCCGCAGCAGCTCAGCGAGCTGACCCGGTTCCTGGACGACGACTTCCCGGACGGGCACCCGTACGCGCGCATCCACGCCGTGCCCGGGCCGGTGCAGGGGCCGAAGGGCCGGCCGCCGGTCTGGCTGCTGGGCTCCTCCGGCTTCAGCGCGCGGCTGGCCGGATCGCTCGGTCTGCCCTTCGCCTTCGCCCACCACTTCTCCGCGCAGAACACGATCCCCGCGCTCGACCTCTACCGGGACTCCTTCCGGCCCTCGGCGGTGCTCGACGCGCCGTACGCGCTGATCGGCGTCGCCGCGCTCGCCGCCGACGACCCGAAGGAGGCCCGCCGGCAGGTCCTGACCGGCGCGCTGTCGATGCTGCGGCTGCGGACCGGCCGGCCCGGGCTCGTCCCGACGCCGGAGGAGGCGGAGGCGTATCCGTTCAGCGCGGCCGAGCGGGAGTTCGTCGAGTCCTGGCTGGCGAACGTCGTGTACGGCTCGGCGGACGAGGTGCGCGAGGGGCTCGACGGGCTGCGGAAGCGGACCGGCGCGGACGAGCTGATGATCACGGGCAACGCCCACGGCGGGGACGCCCGGGTGCGCAGCTACGAGCTGATCGCCGACGCCTACGGGCTCCCCGAGCTGTCCGACGCGCCCGCGGCGCCGGGCGCGGACCCGGCCGGGACGCCGGTCGCGGGGGAGTAAAACCTGGATCTCGCGAGGCCGTTGGTTCGCTCCTGAACGAACCAACGGACGTTCCCTAAGTGAACCTTAAACCGCTCGTCACTTGTGGTGGCGAGCGGTTCCGTTTTGTGCTGCGGCCTCTCCGGACGCTCCTGACAAGGGCTTTCTCGCGCCAATTGGTCTAGTCCTCAATCTGGTTCAGACCATTGACGCGCTGTTCATGCGCCGGATATCACTGCTCCAACTTCCGTACCGCCACCCCTTCCGGAGGCCGCACGTGCACCCCCGCAAACCACTGATCGCCGCCCTTCTCAGCTCCGCCCTCGCCGCCGGCGCGCTCGCCGCCACCGTCGGCATCGGCTCCGCCCAGGCAGCCGACACCGCCGCCGCCCCGTCCACGGGCGGTGTCAAGATCGCCTACTACGACCAGTGGAGCGTGTACGGCAACGCCTTCTACCCCAAGCAGCTCGACACCCGGGGCATCGCGGCCAAACTGGACGTCATCAACTACTCGTTCGGGAACATCCACCCGACCGACCTCACCTGTTTCGAGGCCAACAAGGCCGCGGGCGACGACAACAACCCCAACGCCGGTGACGGCGCGGGCGACTCGTACGCCGACTACCAGAAGTCCTTCTCGGCCGCGGACAGCGTCGACGGCGTGGCCGACAAGTGGGACCAGCCGATCGTGGGCGTCTTCAACCAGTTCAAGGAACTGAAGGCGAAGCACCCCAACCTGAAGATCAACATCTCGCTGGGCGGCTGGACCTACTCCAAGTACTTCTCGGACGCGGCCAAGACCGACGCCAGCCGCAAGAAGCTGGTCGCCTCCTGCATCAAGCAGTACATCCAGGGCGACCTCCCGGTCGAGGGCGGCTACGGCGGCCCCGGCACCGCGGCCGGCGTCTTCGACGGCATCGACATCGACTGGGAGTACCCGGGCTCGGCCGACGGCCACCTCGGCAACCACTACGCGCCCGAGGACAAGCAGAACTTCACCCTCCTGCTCGCCGAGTTCCGCAAGCAGCTCGACGAGTACGGCGCCGCCCACGGCGGCAAGAAGTACCTGCTGACCGCCGCCCTGCCGGCCGGCCAGGACAAGATCAAGAACATCGAGACGGACAAGATCGGCGCGTACCTCGACTACGCGAACATCATGACGTACGACATGCACGGCGCCTGGGACGGCGACGGGCCGACGTACCACCAGTCCCCGCTCTACTCCGGTACGAACGACCCGACCGACGCCATCAAGCCGGGCACCGAGAAGTACTCGATCGACAACGCCATCGACTCCTGGATCGACGGCAAGCCCGCCTACGGCATCACCGGCGGCTTCCCGGCGAACAAGCTGACCCTCGGCTACGAGTTCTACTACCGCGGCTGGAAGGGCGTCCCCGCCGGCACCACCAACGGCCTCGCCCAGACCGCCACCGGCGGCTCCGGCGCCCGCCCGCTCAGCCAGGCGGCCGGCATCGCGTACTACAAGGAGCTCGGCGGCATCGTCGACAACGCCGCCACCACCTTCTGGGACGACCAGGCCAAGTCCGCCTACTTCTACAAGGACGGCGAGTTCTTCACCGGCCTCGACCAGCGCACCATCCAGGCCCGCGCCGACTACGCCCACCAGCGCGGTCTCGCCGGCGCGATGATGTACTCGCTGCTCGGCCTCGACGCCAACGCCACGCTCTTCAACCAGATCGTGACGGCCGTCGGCTCCTCGCCGACCACCCCGACGACGCCGCCCACCACGACGCCGCCGACCACCCCGCCCACGACGCCGCCGACCACCCCGCCGACCACGCCGCCCACCACCACCCCGCCGACCGGCTGCACCGCCACGGCGTACGTGGCCGGCTCGGTCTACACCGGCGGCTCGGTCGTCTCCCACAAGGGCCACAAGTGGCTCGCCCAGTGGTGGACGCAGAACGAGGAGCCGGGCACGACCGGCGACTGGGGCGTCTGGAAGGACCAGGGCGCCTGCTGACCGGGCCCCGCTGATCCCTCACTGACCCCTCGCTCCACCGCATGAACCACTGCCCCCGCCCGGAATGTCCCTCCGGCCGGGGGCAGTTCCATGCCCGTACCCGGGTGCGCGTGCCCGGATCCGCGTACGTGTCCGTGTGCCCGCGTCCGCTCAGACGGGCAGCGGTGCGACCCCGATCAGTTCGGCGATACGGTCCGGGGTCACCGGCCGCGAGTACAGCCAGCCCTGCCCGGTGTCGCAGCCGATCCGGCGCAGCCGGGTGGCCTGCCCCGAGGTCTCCACGCACTCGGCGGTGACGGTGAGCCCCAGCCGGTGGGCGAGCTGGACCAGCGCCTCCACGATCAGCTCGTCCGCCGGGTTGGCGTGCTCCTCGTCCTGGAAGCCGCGGACGAACGAGCCGTCCAGCTTCAGCACCGAGACGGGCAGCCGGCTCAGGTAGGCCAGGTTCGAGTAGCCGGTGCCGAAGTCGTCGATGGCGATCCGCACGCCCATGTCGCTCAGCGCCTGGAGCGCCTGGAGCGGCCGGCCCGCCGAGCCCATCACCGCGGACTCGGTGAGCTCCAGTTGGAGCAGATGGGGCGCGAGCCCGGTCTCGGCGAGGATGCCGGCGACATCGGCCACCAGGTCCGAGTCCCACACCTGCCGCACCGCCACGTTGACGCTCACGAAGATCGGCCGGTCGCCGGGGTGGTCCTTCTGCCACTGCCGGGCCTGGCGGCAGGCGGTGTTCAGCACCCAGCGCCCGAGCTCGACGATCGAGCCGTCCTCCTCGGCGATGCCGACGAACCGATTCGGCGCCAGCGTGCCGAACTGCGGGTGGTTCCAGCGCACCAGCGCCTCGACCCCGCGCACGGCCCCGTCGGTGAGGTCCACGAGCGGCTGGTACTCCAGCGCGAACTCCCCGCGTTCCACGGCCGGTCGCAGGGTGGAGCTGAGCGCCTGCCGGGTCATCCGGTGCGCGTTGCGCTCGGGGTCGAAGAGCGTCCAGCGGCTCTTCCCGTCGGCCTTGGCCCAGTACAGCGTGGTGTCGGCGGCCTGCATCAGGCAGGTCGCGGTCGAGCCGTGGGCGGTCCGCTCCACCACGCCGATGGAGGCGGAGACCGAGAGGCGCTGCCCGGACAGGTCGAAGGGGCGCTGGAGCGAGGCCAGTACGGACTGCGCCAGGTCGGCCAGCTGCTCGGTGCCGGTGGACTCCTCCACCAGGATGGCGAACTCGTCGCCGCCGAGCCGGGCGACGAGATGACCGCCGTCGCGGGTGTAGCCGTAGTTGTCGGCGCACTCGGTGAGCCGGGCGGCGACGGCGGCGAGCAGCCGGTCGCCGACCCGGTGCCCGAGCGTGTCGTTGACCGCCTTGAAGCCGTCGAGGTCCAGGTAGCAGATGCCGATCCGCCCTGTTCCGCCATGCCCGTACGACTGATGTGACCGGTGGGGCCGGTGCGCCGCGTACCCGCGGTCCCGGGGGGCCTCCTCGTGGGCCTCCAGTGCGGCGGTCTCCAGTGCGGCGGTGAGGCGCTCGAAGAACAGGGCGCGGTTGGGCAGCCGGGTGACGGGGTCGTGCATCTGGAGGTGGCGCAGCCGGGCCTGGAGCTCGCGGCGGTCGCTGATGTCGGCGACCGAGAGGAGCACGCGGGGGCTGTCCGGGACCGGGGCGACGGTCACCTCGGCCCACAGGGAGCGCCCGTCGGGGTGCTTGAGCCTGCGGGTGCAGCGGAAGCGGGAGCGGCCGCCGCGCAGCACCTCGCGGTACGCCTGCCAGGTGCGCCCGTCGGAGGCGAGGTCGACGAGGTCGGCGGCGGCCTGCTCGCGCAGCGCGGCGGGCTCGGTGCCGAGCAGGGTGCCGAGCGAGTCGTTGGCGGCGACGACGGTGCCGTCCTGGTCGACCAGGGCCATCGCGAGCCGGGCGGCGCGGAAGGCGGCGGAGCAGTCGCGGAGTTCGGACGAGTGACGCTCCGTGAGCGAGGGCTCGGCCGACGGGGGCACCGGTTCTTCGGGGGATCCGCTCACCGCTCGCTCCCGTAGTGCGTTCGGGCCGTACAGATCTGGTCGCCATGGTCGGCCGAGGAAAGTGTGCCGATCATAGAGGCTGGCCGGGGGAGCGTTCCAGCTCCTGGGCCCGGTGCGGGGCCCGCTCGGCTTGTGAGGCTGCCCACCCGCTGTCCCCGCTCGATCGTTTCTGCGCGGGTCTGACACGGGTCGATGCGGCTCTGACCGAATGTGACTTTCCGTGAGCCGTTGCGTGTCCGTGTCGCGTCGACCCGGCGGGTCCCGCTCACCCGACCGGGGCAGCGGAAAGGTGCGAAACCCCGCAAACCATCACAAGGTGGGTGAGGTGTCCCGCATTCCGGAGCCGGAGGTCCACGTGAGGGGTCAGCAGCCACCCGGGCGAGTACCCGACGGAGTGCCCGGCGGGCCGCCCCGCTCCCGCCTGCGGGCCGGTGCGGCGGCCTTCACCTCGCTCGCGGCGCTCGCCGCGACCGGCCTCGTGGCGGGTCCCGCCGTCGCCGCGCCCTCGGCCGGACCGTGCGCCCTGCCCCGTACCGCCGCGCATCACTCGCTCGGCCTCGACACCTGGAACGGGGCCTATCCGCGGCCCACCCGGACCCTCGACGCGGTCATGATCTTCCTGTCCTTCCCGGACTCCGTGCCGCTGACCCGGCCGGCCGAGCTGGCCGCCGACCACTTCCCGGGCACGTCCGAGTTCTTCGAGCGCGCCTCGTACGGGCGCTTCACCCTGCGCACCCACGCCCAGACGGCCTGGACCCGGATGCCGCGGGACTCCGCCGCGTACGAGATACGGCGGGACTGGGACGCCGAGCACCGCGCGGCCTATCTGCGCGACGCGATCAAGGCGGCGGACGCCACCGTCGACTTCTCCCGCTACGACGTCGTCTATCTGGTCGCCGACCCGGACGCCCCCGGGGTGGACTCGGACGCCACCAAAGTGGTCAACCTTGAGCGTCCGCTGGAGGTCGACGGCACGGAGATCAAGCGGGTCGTCACGGTCTTCGAGCGCCACCCGCCGGACCGCAACGTGCTCGCGCACGAGACGGGCCACGTCTTCGACCTGCCCGACCTGTACCACCGGCCGGTGGACGGCAAGGGCGACTGGGACACCTATGTGGGTGACTGGGACGTCATGGGCAGCCAGTTCGGCCTGGCCCCGGACCTCTTCGCCTGGCACAAGTGGAAGCTGGGCTGGCTCGACCGCTCCCAGGTGGCCTGTGTCAGCGGCCCCGGCACCCGCACGGTGAGCCTGGAGCCGGTCGCCGCGGCGCCGGTGGCCGGCGGCACCGTCGGGACCCGGCTCGCGGTGGTCCGCACGGGTGAGGACAGCGTCCTCGCGATCGAGGCCCGCGCGGCGACCGGCAACGACCGGGACACCTGCGCCGAGGGCGTGCTCGTCTACCGGGTCCGCAACGAGGCGGCCTCCGGCGACGGGCCGGTCGAGGTCGTGGACACCCACCCGGGCACCGAGGCCTGCTGGGACCGCTCGGTCTACCCGCCGCTCGCGGACGCGCCGCTGGAGGAGGGCGAGTCCTTCACGGTGCCGGGGACGGGCGTACGGGTGGAGGTCGCCGACCGGACGAAGGCGGGCGTGTGGACGGTCCGCGTCACGGGCCGCCACACCGCCCGCTGACCCGCCCACCGCACACGAAGAAGCCCCTCGCTTCCGCGAGGGGCTTCTTCTGTCGGTGCGCCGCCAGGGACTCGAACCCCGGACCCGCTGATTAAGAGTCAGCTGCTCTAACCAACTGAGCTAGCGGCGCCTGCTGACGTCGTAGACATTAGCACCCGGATCCGTGGGATGAAAAATCGATACGCGCACGTCGGCGGCGGAGGCCGCCCTGGCCGCCCGGACGCAGGCCCAGAGCAGCACCTCGGGTCCCGGCAGCCACGGGGAGCGGGTGTCGGGGGCGACCAGCCAGCGGGGTCCCGCGGAGTCGCGCGGGGTGAACGGCGGGACGGTCACGGCGTCCCCGGTGCCGTGACAGAGCGGGCGCGGCACGGCCTGCCCCCACTCCTCCCAGTCGAGCAGGGACGGCAGCCGCTGGGCGGTGCCGGGTGCGGCGAAGAGCAGCATCCGGCCCCGGTGGAGGGCGACCGGCCCGGAACCGGGCCCCTCGGCCCAGAGCCGGTCCAGCATCCGGCGCCCGAAGATCGGCTCCACGTTGACCACGTCGAAGGCGGTCCCGCAGGGCAGGACGGCCGCGGTGGCGGGGCACTCCTCCCAGAGCGCGAGCAGCGAACGGGGGTCGGTGATGGCCGAGGCGAGCCAGGCGGCCCCCTCCTCGGTGACCCGCGCGGCCTGGTGCCGTCCCTCGTCCAGACCCCGCAGGGCGTGGAGGATCTCGTAGGGGGTCGTCTCATCGCGCAGCCAAGTGGTCATACGAGAACATGTACCGGGCGTGACGGTACGGTTTCAGCGGGTTGCCGGAAACCCGGACAGCGCGGGGTCCGGGGGAGTATCGTGCGCCCCGGCATATGCCAGACGGCCAGACCTACGGCCGCTTTCACCCGCCCGGGTGATACCGCGCGGGCGGCTCACTCCTCCGGGTCGCGGCCGCTCGTCCGGATCAGGCCCTCGCCGAACTCGATCATCTTCCGGGCGTAGTCCTCGGTCCACTGCGCGCGCTCCGCGACGGCCGCCGGCGTGAGCCGGTCGAACCGGCGCGGATCGGCCAGCTGGGCCGCCGCGATCGCCTGGAACTCGACCGCCCGGTCCGTCGCCGCCCGGAACGCCAGGGTCAGCTCCGTCGCCCGGGCGAGCAGCTCCCGCGGGTCCTCGATCGACTCCAGGTCGAAGAAGTGCTCCGGGTCGGCGGTCGCCTCGGCAGGCTCGAAGATCAGCGGGGCCGGCCTGACCCTTCGCTGTCCGCTCCGTTCCGCGGGTTCCGCCATCGTTCTTCTCCTCCTCGCACACACGCGGCCCGGACACCCGGGCCACCATCCATTCTCCCGCGCCTGGCAAGACCGCCCCAGGGCGCACCCACCGGCGCGCGACGCGCGCAACGCGCCCACCACCCGAGCCGCGCACCCCGGCCCCGGCCGCCGGCTCACCCCGGCTCACCCGGCTCCCCCCGGCCCGGCCCGTCACGGCCCCCAGCTCATCGCCGGTCCCTCACGGCCCCCAGCTCATCCCCGGTCCCTCACGGCCCCCACCTCACCCGGTGCTCCGCCAGATGCGACAGGACCGCGTGGTTCGCCTCCCACCCGTCCGGGAACTTCACCGTCACGCCCAGCTGGACCGGCTCCGTCGACGGGTGCTCGTCCAGGAGGTCGACGACGCCCTCGCGGCAGACGACGACGCACGCGTGGCGGTGGCGGGAGGCCAGGACGCAGAGGCGGCCGGTCTCCAGGTGGAAGGCGGTCGCGTCGGGGCGGCCGGAGAGCGGGTGGAGGACGACCGTCACGTCGTACTCCCGGCCCTGGAGCCGGTTGGCCGTGTCCACCGTCACGCCCGTCACGCCCTGTCGCGCGAGCTCCGCCCGTACCGCCGCGGCCTGGTCGCGGTGGGCGGTGCCCACGGCGACGCGGTCGGGGGTGAGGGGGGAGGGGGCCGGGGAGCGTTCCGAGACCGCGGCGCCGCCGCGGTCCAGGAGGCGGCGGACCACCGCGCCGATCGCGTGGACCGCCTCCGGGTCGGTGCGCGGGGTGTGCCGGGCCGGGAGTTCGAGCAGGCCCCAGCCGGACTCCGCCGCCTCGTCGAGGACCCGGTCCGGGCCGGAGCCGTCCGAGGGCACCGCGAAGGAGAGCCGCCGGTCGCCGTGGTCCGTGCCGCTGCGGAACGGCGTGTACGGGTAGAAGGCGTCCGACACGAGGGGGGCCGCGGAGGCGGGCAGCCGCCAGGAGACCGGGAGGCGGTGCTGGGGGAGGTGCGGGTTGTGGGCGAGGAGGGTGGAGACCGCGCTCGCCGACGGGTCGTACGTGAGGCCCGCCCACTGTTCCGCGCCCACCACCGAGAACGGGTCCAGCTGCCCCGGGTCGCCCACGAACAGCGCCCGCTCGAACAGGCCCGCCACCGCGAGCAGCGCGTCCGAACGCATCTGGTACGCCTCGTCCACGATCGCGTGCGCCCACGGCTCGACGTTCTTCACGTGCGCCCACTTCGCGGCCGTCGACACGACCACCGGAAGCCCCACGAGGTCCCCGGCCTTCGCCGACTTCCGCACCTGTTCGAGGTCGTCGAGGGCCTTGTCGTACGGATCGGAGTCGTTCGAGTGCAGTCGGCCCACGGCCAGTTCGGGCTGCTTCTCCGCGATCCGCAGGACCAGGTCGTCCACCTGTGCGTTGGTTTGCGCGACGACCATCAACGGGCGCCCCGCCTCGGCCAGTTCGAGGGCGGCGCGCACCACGAGCGTCGACTTCCCCGCGCCCGGCGGCGAGTCCACGACGACGCCGCGGGACTGCCCGTGCAGCGTGTCGGCCAGGATGTCCCGGGTGGCCCGCGCGGCCTCCGCGGAGGGGTCGAAGCGGTCTCGGCCCACGCTCACAGCACGTCCTCCGGCGTCACGGCATCGGGCAGTTCCACGGCGTCCGCGCGCGGCGGACCACCGTGCGTCCACGGGGTCTCCTCCGGGTCCGGCAGCTTGGCGCCCACCCGTGCCTCGTGCTCGAACAGGGTCCAGGCGATCCGCTCGCCCTTCTCCGGCACCGACCCCTCCGCGGGCTCCTTCGCGCGGCCCATCCGGTCCGTGACCCGCAGCACCACGGCGCCGTCGGGCTCCCGCCGGACGTACTCCGCCGTCTGCGGCTTGCCGTCGAGCGAGCGGTACACCTTCACGCCCTCGTCCAGCTGGGGCAGGTCGTCGGTGCGGACGGTGAGCAGCGGGCGGGGGCGGCCCTTCTCCGTGCGCGTCATCGTCACCTCCACCACCTCCCCGACGAACGCCTCGCCCGCCAGCCGCCGTCCCGCCAGGACCAGCGGGTCGTCCAGCGCCTCCTGCGCCTCCAGCTGCCCCTGCGCCTGCTCGCGCGCCGCCAGCTTCCGCGCCGCGGTCACGGCGTCGTCCCGGCGCGGCTGCGGCGGCTCGCCCGCGGCGATCCGGTCCCGCTGGCCCGTGAACGACCAGCGGTCGCGGGTCCAGCGGTCGGCGACCCGCGCCCCCGCCGGGAGCTCCCGCAGCAGGCCGAGGGCCTGCCACACCGCGTCCCAGGTCGGCTTCAGCTGGGTGACGAGCAGTCGGCGGATCTCCCGCTCGGCCCCGTGCAGTTCGCCCAGGGCCGCCTCGGCCGCCTCGCCGTCCTCGGCGGCGCCCAGCGCCTGCCGGGCGCGGTCGTAGCGCTCGATCGCCGGGGCGAGCAGCCGGTTGTCGAAGGCCGGGTCGGTCGCGGGACCGGCCGGCGGGCACAGCAACTGCCCGCGCGCGTCCCGGCCGAGCTCCGCCCGCAGCGCCGCCTCCGCCCCGGACTCGCCGTCCGGCGGGTCGATCCATGCCAGCAGCGCGCCCAGGTGCTGGTCCTCCAGGGAGGACTGGCCCGTCGCCCAGTGCCGGTTCAGCAGGTCCGTCGCCGCGACCAGCAGCGAGGAGCCCGGCACCCGGGCCCGCTCCCCGTAGTGCGTCAGCCAGCGGCCGAGCAGTGGCACCCGCGGCGGCGCAGGGAACGGCGTCTCCGGGTCCTGCTCGGCCGTCCGCCGGAACCGCGTCGAGCGCCCGAGCAGCCGTACGTACTCGACGGCCGCCCGGCCCGGCACCACCAACTGCGGCGCGTCCGCGCACAGTTCGACCTCGACCTTGACCTTCTTGCCGGTCTCCGGGTCGGTCTCGGAGCGCTCGGCCGCCTCCACCACGTCCGCGAACGAGTCCACGTACGGCAGGACGGCGTCGGCCAGCTCGGCCAGGAACGCGAAGCGCAGGTCCCGGTCGCGCGGCTGCGGCACCACCAGCAGCCGCGGCTCCTCCGGGTCGGTGCCGACCAGCGCCCCGAGCGGAGCCCCCGCCTCACCGGCGGTCGTCAGCGGTACGAGGACGAGGGGCCGTTCGGACAGGTGCCGGTGGCGGACCGTGGCCAGCGGGCGGGCCCGGCCCGACTCGACGGCCTCCATCCGGGCCAGCGTGGAGATCAGCGGCATGCCAGCGCCTCCGTCCGCAGCGCCTGCGCCCGGCGCAGGGCCGCCACCGCCGGATCGTCCGGGTTCGCCTCCCCCAAGCTCTCGGCTTCGCTCGAGCAGGGGGTACCCCCACCGCCGCGCGCCGCCGCCAGGACCTCGCCGATCGTCGTCAGGCCGCCCAGCTCCCCGCGCACGGAACGCCCCAGGGTCTCCACCACGTCCGCGGCCCGCGCCCGCTCCCGGCAGTGGAAGGCCAGCTCGCAGGCGGCCAGGCACTCCGGCGCGTACGCGTGCGGCACGGCCTCCACCGCGCCGGCCAACTGCTCGGCCGTGCACTCCGCGACGTCGAAGGAGATGCCCTCGGGCAGCGCCTCGACGATCTCCTCGATGCGGGTCAGCCGCTCCAACTGGCGCCTGGTCACGGAGAGCTGCTTGCGCACGTCGACCGCGGAGGCCGTCGGCAGGTTGGAGAAGTCCTTCGGGCAGACCAGCAGCACCGAGTGCGCCACCCGCGCGCCCTCGGTGACGGCGGCGATCCGGCCGAGGGCCAGTACGTAGACCGCGGCCTGGCGGGCCGCGGCGCCCACCTTCGCCGCGTCGGCCGAACCGTCGATCATCGGGAAGGACTTGATCTCCACGACCGTCCACCGCCCGTCGGGGTGCACCACCACCACGTCCGGCTCCAGGTAGACGGGGGCGCCCGCCACCTCCACGGCCAGCATCGGGTGGTCGAGGAGCGCCCAGCGGCCCGCCCCGGTCGCCTCCCGCAGTGCGAGCGCGGTCCGCGCCGCCCGGCCCTGGGGCCCGGCCGCCGCCAGGTCCGGCAGGTCCACGGCCGCCGGGTCCTCGATGCCGAGGAGCCGCAGCAGCTCCCGCCCGCCGTCCGCCTTGACCTTCGCCTCGAACGCGTTGCCCCGCGCTATCGCGAACTGCGACTGGCCGAAGCCCGAGGGGGAGCCCAGCTTCTCGGCCAGCGCCGTCTTGTCGACCCCGGCGCCGTCGAGCAGCGCACGTCGCCGGCAGCCCGGGTTGGCGGCAAGCGCGGCCAGCGCCCGCGCGTCGAGCGGGCGCGGCACGGTGGCCGGTCCGCGCAGCTCAGCGAGCTGATGTCGAACGGTCGTCTGCCCCGGTCGCTGCGGACCGTTGCCGAGGGATGTGCTCACCCGCGGAAGTCTCCCATCCGCCACTGACAAGCGGGGGGTTTCGGGGGGATTCGACCCCGATCACCCCGCCTCGGGACCGCCCGGGGACCCGCTTCGTGACCCGGTCCGCGAGCCGCGTCGCGTACGGCGCGAGCAGCAGCCCCGCCCCCATCACCGCCGCTCCGGCGACCGCGTCCAGGAAGTAGTGGTTGGCCGTGCCCATGACCACGAGCACGGTCAGCAGCGGGTAGGCGACGCCGAGCGCCTTGAACAGCGGCGTCCGCCCGTACCGCCACAGCATCACCCCGCACCACAGCGCCCACCCCACGTGCAGGCTGGGCATCGCCGCGTACTGGTTGGTGAGCGCGCCCATCCCGCGCGGCGCGCTGGCCTCCCCGCCCCACCAGCCGTACGCGCTGAACCGCGCCATGGTGTCGACGAACCCGTGACCGGCGTCGAGCAGCCGGGGCGGGCAGGTCGGCAGCAGGGTGAAGCCGATCAGGCCGAGCAGCGTGGAGACCATCAGCCAGGTCCTGGCCGCCCGGTAGTGCGCGGGCCGGCGCCGGAACAGCCAGACCAGCACGGCCGGGGTGACCAGGTAGTGCAGTGAGGCGTAGGCGAAGTCGGCGGGGATGCCGAGCGCGGGCGTCGCCGTGAACAGGCGGTTGAGCGGATGCTCGGCGTCGATCCCCAGACTCTGCTCGATCCGCAGGATCGCGAGCCCGTGGGCGACCGCGCCGGCCACGTCGCCCCGGGCCAGCAGCCGCCCGCAGGAGTACGCCGCGTACACCGCGCCGATCAGTACGAGCTCCGCCCACCACCGTGGTCCGCGCATCCGAGTCCCCGCCCCCCGCTTGTGCTCCGATCGTGGGAGGACGCCGGGGGGTGGTGCGAGGTTGCCCGGAGGCCACCCGGAATTCACGTGGAGGATGATGGGAGCCATCCCGTTCCGTGACACCACCGGAGAGACCCCATGGCACCCCGCATCCTGCTCGCCCGGCACGGCCAGACCGAATGGTCGCTGTCGGGACGGCACACCGGCAGGACCGACATCCCCCTGCTCGACGAGGGCCGCCGCGGGGCCAAGCTGCTCGGCGAGCGCCTGAGCCGCGGCCCGTGGGCCGGGCTCGACGGGGTCGAGGTGCGCACCAGCCCGCTGGTGCGGGCGCGGGAGACCTGCGACCTCGCCGGCTTCGGCGAGCGCGCGGAGAACTGGGACGCGCTCATGGAGTGGGACTACGGCGCGTACGAGGGGATGACCCCGGCCGAGATCCAGGCCGTCCGGCCGGGCTGGTTCATCTGGCGCGACGCGGTCCCGGACGGCGAGACGCTGGCGGAGCTGTCCGCGCGGGCCGACCAGGTCGTCGAGTGGGCCCGTTCGGCCGACCGCGACGTGCTGGTCTTCGCGCACGGGCACATCCTGCGGTCGATCGGCGCGCGCTGGCTGGGGGAGGACGTCTCCTTCGCCGCGCGCATCCGCCTCGACCCGACCAGCCTGTCCGTCCTCGGCTGGGCGTACGGGGCGCCCGCGATCGAGCGCTGGAACGACACCGGGCACCTGGAGTAGGCGGTGGCGCCCACGGCGCCCGGCGGGCGTCAGTAGGCGGCGAGGACCCGGCGGGTCTCCGCGAGCAGGGTGCGGATCCGGGCGGAGTCGACGCCGTCCAGGGAGTCCACCACCCGCTGCATCTGGGCCGCGGCCTCCTCGGGGCGGCCCGCGCGGGCGAGGTTGCCGGCGAGCTGGGCCCGGTAGAGGGCGAGGTTGCGGGCGAAGTGCGGGTTCTGCAGCACGATCGCCCGGTGGGCGTGCCGGGCCGCGCGGGACCAGTCGCCCAGCATCGACCAGCACTGGGCCTCCAGGGCCTCCACCTCGGGCTCGCCGAAGAAGGACATCCACTCGGGGTCGCTGTCGCCGGGGCCGCGCGCGAACAGGTCGTGGGCGCGGCCGAGGGCCTGGACGCAGGCGGAGCGCTCGCCGAGCCCGGCCCACGCCCCGGCCTCCCGCAGGGTCAGCAGGGTGAGCAGCCGGGCGGAGGCGAGCGGCTGCGCGGCCCGCAGCCCGGCCTGGGCGGCCCGTACCGCCTCCCGGTACCGGCCGGCGTCCCTGGCCAGGAACGAGGTGTTGCAGAAGGCGTGCGCCTCCAGGGCGGAGTCCCCGGCGACCCGGGCGGTGGCGAGGGCCTCGGCGTAGTGGGAGCGGGCGTCGTCGAGCCGGCCGGAGTCGTGGGCGAGCCAGCCGACGGAGATGGCCAGCTCACCGGCGCCGTTGTGCAGCCGGTCGGCGGTGGAGCGGCGGGCGCTGACGCCCGCGTCGAGCAGGGCGTAGGCGGTACGCAGCGGCTGGGTGGCCCGCTGGTAGAGGCCGTCGGCGCCGTGCCGGTCGTCGAGCAGGCGGATCTGGCGTACGGCGTCCTCGACGGCGCGTACCTCGGCGTCGCCGACGCGGTGGACGCCACGGGGGGCGGGGATGGCGACGGCGGGGCCGCCGAGTCCCAGCGAGGCGGCCGCCACGGTGGCGGTGCCGCCGGTCATGAATGCGCGACGCAGCACGTCGCTCTCCTCATCGTTCCGGGTGGTGATGGCGAGGGGCGGCGGTGCCCCGGCCGGGACGGCCGGCCGCCGGCCGCGAACGGCCTCCCGCGCCGAGAACCCCAGGTCCGCCAGGCTCAGTCCCGGGAACATGTGCAGGAACACCCGCTCGTACGCGTAGTTGGGGCAGCGGATCTCGCCCGCCTCCACGCGCCCGATGTAGCGGGCGTCGCATGCGACCTGCTCGCCGATCTCCCGCGCGGCCCGGCGGACCATCGCGGCGAACTCCCCCGGCGAGTGCCGGCCGCGGAGTCTGCGGAAGGCGAGATTGGGAACTGCCCGTGACAACGCCATGGCCGAGCCCTCTCCTGGTGCTGCCGGTGTTCCGGCCGGGCAAGAACGTACCCGCTGTCACCGGGTGTGCACGCAGGGTTTGCAAACAAATCGGATATCTCACCTGCGATCTGCCATGAACTGCCATCCTTTGCGGCGGCGTGCCGCCGTAGCCGTTGACGCCCGCGTGCGTTGAACCATGCGGAGAGACGGAACGTGTCTCCTCTGGAGTGAGGAGGGGTCCCATGGCGGAGACCGCATCACAGTCCACCGCGCGGCACGCGCCGACGCCCGACGCGAGCGCGTCCCCGGCCGAGCCCTGCGACCTGGTGACCGTGCCGGCCCGGCAGGGCCTGGAGGCCGTGGACATCCTGCGCCGTGGCGGTGCCCCCGCCGTCGGCCCGGTGCTGCACGACGGCGCCTGCGACACGCTCGGCTTCCTGGTCCCGCCGGGGACGGCGGCGGGCTGGGACATGCCGGGCAGCGCGTGCACCGAGACCCTGGGCCGGGGGTTGCGCCTGCCGGAGCTGCCGGAGCTGCCCGGCCCGGACGGCGTCACCCCCCGGCCCGCGGACTGGCTGCTGCCGCCCGGCGACAGCGGCGAGGTCACCGACCCGGCGATGCTCCGCGAGGCGCTCGGCCAGGCGGCCCGGCTGATCGAGGCGGCCGACGGCTGCCGCTGAGCGGCCGCGGGTCTTCACGGGCCCCTCGGGGCTTGTCGGGCGGTGTCCGGCCGGCTGCGTCGATAATGGGGCACGTGGCCAGGAACAAACAGCGGGAACGGGCGGCAGCGGCCGTCGCCGTCGTCGAGCCCGTCGACGGCGGGCTCGCCGAACTCATACCCGACCGGGAGCGGCCCCGCGGCTGGACGCTGCTCATAGACGGCGCCCCGCAGTCGCACGTCGACCTCGACGATCCCGCGCACCTCACCTTCGAGTACCAGCGGCGCCTCGGGCACATCGCCGATCTCGTCGCCCCGCCGAACCGGCCCGTCCAGGTCGTGCACCTCGGCGGCGGAGCCTTCACCCTCGCCCGGTACGTCGCGGCCACCCGGCCCCGCTCCACCCAGCAGATCGTGGAGCTCGACGGGCCCCTCGTGCAGCTGGTCCGCCGCGAGCTGCCGCTCGACGCCACCGCCCGGATACGGGTCCGCTCCACCGACGCCCGGGCCGGGCTCGGCAAGGTGCAGGACGGCTGGGCGGACCTGATCATCGCCGACGTGTTCAGCGGGGCCCGTACGCCCGCCCACCTGACCAGTACGGAGTTCCTCGCCGAGGTACGGCGGGTGCTGCGGCCCGGCGGCTTCTACGCGGCCAACCTCGCCGACGGCCCGCCGCTGGCCCATCTGCGCGGCCAGGTCGCGACCGCCGCCGCCGTCTTCCCCGAGCTGGCGCTCACCGCGGACCCCACGGTGCTGCGCGGCCGCCGCTTCGGCAACGCGGTGCTGCTCGCCTCCGACCGGGAGCTGCCGGTGGCCGAGCTGACCCGCCGGGTCGCGACCGACCCGCACGCCGGGCGGGTCGAACACGGGCGGGCGCTCGTCGACTTCACGGGCGGCGCGGCACCGGTCACCGACGCGAGCGCCAAGCCCTCGCCCGTACCGCCCGCGTCCGTCTTCCGCTGAGGGCCGGGGCAGGCCCGGGGCCCGGGGGCCGCTCTAGGCGGCGCGTTCCTCGATCTCCACGCGGGGCGCGGTGTCGTGCCAGAGGCAGAAGACCGAGATCTCCCGGCCGTCCCTGGTGAAGGTGACCCGGATCCACGTCGACTGCTTCCACACCTGCATCTGCCAGCCCGACTCGGGGGTCGCGTTGACCAGTTCGGCCGAGGAGGCGCCGAGGTCGAAGACGGCCCGGCCGCCGTCGGTGCCGTAGCTCTTCACGTTCCCCGTGCTCCCGGCGCCGCCGCCCGAGCCCGAGGTGGTGCCCGTCCCGCCCGTGCCACCGGGGGCGTTCGTCGCGGTCCTCGGGCTGGTGGGGCGGTGCGACGGGGGCGTGGGCGGGGAGCTCGGCGGCCGGGAGGTGGCCGGGGGTGCCGGCGGCGGTGTGGTGGGGGAGCCGGTGGTGCGGGCCGAGGAGGCGAGCGGGCCGGAGCCGTCGACGGTGCTGACGCCGGTCGGGATCGGCAGCGCGCGCGGCGGGTCGTAGACCGTGCCGGCGAGCACCGTGTGCACGCCCCACCAGGAGAGCGTGACAGCGGCGCCCGTGGCGAGCGACCACGCCAGCGCGTGAAGCAGACCTCTTCGCATCCGGCTCATACTGCCATCCCCCGGATGGCGTACGGTGCGGCCCATGGCAAGTGTGCTCGTGGTCGAGGACGACCAGTTCGTGCGCTCCGCCCTCATCCGGCATCTGACCGAGGCGTCGCACCTGGTGCGCAGCGTCGGCACGGCCCTGGAGGCGTTGCGCGAGGTCGCCCATTTCCGTTTCGACGTGGTCATCCTCGACCTCGGACTGCCCGATCTGGACGGGTCCGAGGCCCTGAAGATGCTGCGCGGCATCACCGACGTGCCGGTGATCATCGCGACCGCGCGCGACGACGAGGCGGAGATCGTCCGGCTGCTCAACGACGGCGCGGACGACTATCTGACCAAGCCCTTCTCCGTGGAGCACCTGTCCGCCCGGATGGCGGCGGTGCTGCGCCGGGCCCGGTCCTCGGCGGGTGAGGTGCCGCCGCCGCGGGAGATCCGGGTCGGCGGGCTCGCCATCGACCCGCTGCGCCGTCAGGCGGCCCTGGACGGCGCCCCGCTCGACCTGACCCGGCGGGAGTTCGACCTGCTCGCCTTCCTGGCCGGCCGGCCGGGGGTGGTCGTGCCGCGCAAGGAGCTGCTCGCGGAGGTGTGGCAGCAGTCCTACGGGGACGATCAGACCATTGACGTACATTTGTCATGGCTGCGACGCAAATTGGGTGAAACGGCCGCCCGGCCCCGCTATCTGCACACCCTGCGCGGGGTGGGCGTGAAGCTGGAACCGCCGCTGGAGCCGCTGCCGTGAGATGGGCGCTCGTCAAGGTGTCGCTCGCCGTCACCGCCATGGTCGTCGTCGCGTTCGCCGTACCCCTCGGCCTGGTCGTCAAGGAGATGGCCAGGGACCGGGCGTTCTCCAACGCCGAGCGCCGCGCCGCCGGACTCGCGCCCGTCCTCGCCATCACCGCCGACCGCGAACAGCTGGACCGGGCCGTCGCCACCACCGACGACGGGGCCGAGGGCCGGCTCGCCGTCCACCTCCCCTCGCCCGGCGAACCCGGCACCGAGGGCGTCGAGATCGGCACCCGGCGCGCCACCGACGCCAGCCTGGCCACCACCCGCTCGCTGGGCCGGGCCACCATCGCCGAGGTGCCGGGCGGCTTCGTGCTGCTCCAGCCCACCGCGGTCAGCTCCGGACAGGTCGCCATCGTCGAACTCTTCGTCCCCGAGGGCGAGGTCACCAACGGCGTCGCCACCGCCTGGCTGGTCCTCGCCGCCGTCGGGGTCGCCCTCATCGTCGGCTCCCTCGCGGTCGCCGACCGGCTCGGCGTGCGCATGGTCCAGCCCGCCCAGCGCCTCGCGCGCGCCGCCCACGAGCTGGGCGAGGGCAAGTTGGGCGCCCGGGTCCCCGAGGAGGGGCCGCCGGAGCTCAGGTCCGCCGCCACCGCCTTCAACTCGATGGCCGACCAGGTCGTGCAGCTCCTCGCCAACGAGCGCGAACTCGCCGCCGACCTCTCCCACCGGCTGCGCACCCCGCTGACCGTGCTCCGGCTCAACGCGGCCTCGCTGGGCTCGGGTCCCGCGGCCGAGCAGACCCGGGCCGCCGTCGAACAGCTGGAACGCGAGGTCGACACGATCATCCGCACCGCCCGCGAGGCCAAGCCGCAGACCCAGCCGAGCGCGCCCCTGGCCGGCTGCGACGCCTCCGAAGTGGTGCGCGAGCGGATGGACTTCTGGTCGGCGCTCGCCGAGGACGAGGACCGCAAGGTACGGGTCGCGGGCATCGAGCGGCCCGTCCGCATCCCGGTCGCCCGGCCCGAACTCGTCGCCGCGCTCGACGCGCTGCTCGGCAACGTCTTCCGGCACACCCGCATGGGCACCGCCTTCTCGGTCGACGTCCACAACGGCGACGACGCCGTCATCATCCTGGTCTCCGACGCCGGTTCCGGCATCGCCGACCCCGCCGCCGCGCTCGCCCGCGGCAACAGCGGCGGCCGGGACGGTTCCACCGGGCTCGGCCTCGACATCGTGCGCCGCATGGCGGAGTCCACCGGCGGCGACGTGCGCATCGGGCACTCGGTGCTCGGCGGCACCGAGGTGCGCATCTGGATCGGCCTCGACGGGCGCCGCCCCGCCGGTGGCAGGGACCGCCGCAGCCGCCGCGCCGAGTCGGGCGCGGGGCGCCGCGGACGGCGCCAGAAGGTCTGACGGGCGGCGTACGGGGCCCCAACCTTTCGGCGTCCCGATGCCTCCCTTAAGCGGAGCCTAAGAATCCTCAACCCTGGCCTCCTTGGGGTCCTTTGTCCGTTTCCCTGTCGCTAGCGTGCTGCCGCACCCCCACCACACCCCCCACCCCCGGCACGCAGAGGCAGGCACGCGATGGGCACCAGTTCGCACCGGCGCAGGATGAGCGGCAGGACCAGGGCCGTCGGCGTGGTCGTCGCCGCCGCGGTGATCGGCGGCGCCGCCTTCGCGCTCACCGGAACCGCCCAGGCCGCCGCCGTCGGCGCCGCCTACACCAGGACCAGTGCCTGGACCGGCGGCTACACCGGCCAGTACGTCATCACCAACGAGACCGCCGCCCCGCAGTCCGACTGGACCCTGGAGTTCGACCTGCCCGCCGGGACCGTCATCGGTTCCTTGTGGAACGGCGACCACACCGTCTCCGGCCGCCACGTCACCGTGAGGCCCGCGAGCTGGAACCGGCAGCTCGCCCCCGGCCAGTCCGTCACCGTCGGCTTCGTCACCTCCGCCGCCGGCACCGCCGGCGACCCGGTCGGCTGCCTCATCAACAAGGCCGCCTGCTCGGCCGGCGGAGCCACCCCCACCCCGAGCGGCCGCCCCACCGAGCAGCCCACCGCCACCGCCGCCCCCACGGCCACGGCGACCCCCACCAGGACGGCCACGCCCACCGCGCCCGCGACCCCCACCGCGCCCGCCACCGTCACCCCGTCCCCCACCGCGACGGCCACCACCCCGCCCGGCACGGGCACCGCCAGGTTCGCCCCGTACGTCGACACCTCCCTCTACCCCTCGTACGACCTGCTCTCCACCGTCGCCCAGACCGGCGTCAAGGAGTTCAACCTCGCCTTCGTCACCTCGGGCGGCAGCTGCGCGCCGCTGTGGGGCGGGGTCACCGACCTGGCCTCCGACAAGGTCGCCGCCCAGATCGGCGCCCTCCGGGCCAAGGGCGGCGACGTCCGGGTCTCCTTCGGCGGCGCGGCCGGCCACGAACTCGCCCTGAACTGCTCCTCGTCCACCGCGCTGGCCGCCGCGTACGGCAAGGTCGTCGACCAGTACAAGCTCACCAAGGTCGACTTCGACATCGAGGGCGCGGCCCTCCCGGACACCGCCGCCAACACCCGCCGCTCGCAGGCCATCGCGCAGCTCCAGAAGTCCCACCCGGGCCTCGACGTCTCCTTCACGCTGCCCGTCATGCCCGAGGGCCTCACCCAGCCCGGCGTGGACCTGCTGGCCGACGCCAAGCGGAACGGGGTCCGCGTCGACGCCGTCAACATCATGGCGATGGACTACGGCCCGGCCTACAGCGGCGACATGGGCCAGTACGCGATCTCGGCGGCCACCGCCACCCAGGCCCAGATCAAGGGCGTCCTCGGCCTGTCGGACACGGCCGCCTGGAAGGCCGTCGCCGTCACCCCGATGATCGGCGTCAACGACGTCGCCTCCGAGGTCTTCAGGGTCGACGACGCCACCCAGCTGGTGGACTTCGCGAAGTCCAAGGGCATCGGCTGGCTGTCGATGTGGTCCTCGACCCGCGACAAGCAGTGCGCGTCCGGCGCGGTCGGCTACGCCGACCCCACCTGCTCCTCGATCCTCCAGCAGCCCTACGCCTTCACGAAGGCCTTCGGCGCCTACAAGTAGCCCCGAGCCCCCGAGCCCCCCCAGGCCCCAGAGCCCCCACGCCCCCCACACCGCGCGCTCCGGCCGGAAACCCACCCCCACCGCCGGCCGGGGCGCGCACCCCTTCACGGGGGCTGCCGAAGAATCAGCCCTCCAGCCCCACGGGCCCTTCCCATCCCTCCAGACCCTCCAGCTCCTCCAGGAACTCCACCGTCAGCTTCCCCCAGGCCGCCGGGTTCTCCGCGAACGGGGCGTGTCCCGTGGTCAGTTCGGTCAGGCGGGAGCCCGGGATGCCCGCGGCGACCGCGCGGTGCAGGGCGGGGGAGACGAGGCGGTCCTCGGTGGTGGATATGACGAGGGTCGGCACGCCCACCCGGGCCAGGTCCCCGCGCACGTCCGCCCGGGTCACCAGGTCGGCGTGGTCCGGCGTGCCCGCCGGGACGGACTCGGCGGTGAGCCGCACGACGCCCTCGACGACCTCGGGGCTCATCGGGTCGAGCATGGCCGGGCTGAACACGAGCGGCACCAGGAGGCGGGCCACCAGCTCGTGCTGCCCGCTCTCGGCGAGGTCCCGCCACAGGTACGAGGCCTGGCGCAGTGCGTGGTCGGCCCGGGCGAAGGGGGCGGTCAGCACCAGTCCGGTCACCCGCTCCGGGTGGCGCGTGGCGGCGCGTACCGCGACGGTCGTGCCCAGCGAATAGCCCGCGACGGCGAAGCGCTCGGCCCCCGCCGCGTCCGCCTCCGCCACCAGACCGTCGGCGAGCGCGTCCAGGTCGAGCGGGGCGGTGGCGCGCGGTGCGTCGCCGGCGCCGGGCAGGTCGAAGCCGACGACCCGGCGTCCGCCGGAGGTCAGGGCCGCGCGGATCGGGCCGAAGTGGGAGTCGATGCCGCCGCCGGAGCCGTGGGCCAGGAGCAGAGTGTGCGTGGTCATGAGAGTCCCCCCGTGGGTGAGCCGTACGCGAGCCGGGTCAGGGTCCGCGTGCCAGGGCCCGCATATCTGTAGCGGACGCTATGGAATCAGCGATGCCCTCACCGTACCAGATTCCCTAACGCCCGCTACAGAATTGTCTCCACCCTGTGGACAACGGCCCGGCCGCCCTACCTCGTCACCCGACCCCGTTGCCCGGCCCCGTCACCCGCCCCCTACCCCGCCCGCGAGGTCTTCCACTCCTCCGCGTAGTCGTCGAAGATGCCCCGCAGGTGGTGTCCGATCTTCAGGTAGTCGAGGTCGTCCAGGTTGGCCAGCGACACCCGCACCGACCACTCGGGCCCGTCGAAGCCGCCGCCGTTGAGGAGGACCACGCTGGTCTGCTCGGCGAGCCGGAACAGCGGGTCGACGGGCTCGTAGTTCTTCTCCAGGAAGTCCGCGAAGTCCTTGCCGTGCACCCGCTCCGCCTCCGCGAGGAGGTCGAGTTCGATGTAGTACGCGGCGCGCGCCCTGTCGTCGGCGATCTTCATCTGGGCGCCTTCGAGGAGCAGGTCGAGCCGTTGGTTCACGATCGACCGCAGCCGCTCCTTGTACGCCTGGCCCTCCTCCAGCATGTCGAAGAGGGAGAAGAGGGTCATCATCACCTGCTGCGGCAGGGAGAGGCCGGCGGTGTGGTTGAGGGCGACCTGCCGGGAGTCGGCGACCAGGCGGTCGATGAAGCGGATCTTCTCCGGCTCCAGGGTCAGCGTCCCGTACCGCTTGTTCAGGCGCGTCTTCTGCGCGGCCGGCAGTTCGGCGATCATCTTGTCGATGACGTTGTCGTCGTTGAGGCCGATCACGCCGAGCCGCCAGCCCGTCGCCCCGTAGTGCTTGGAGTACGAGTAGACGAGCAGCGTGTTCTGCGGGAGGTCGGCGGCGATGGAGCGGAAGCCCGGCACGAAGGTGCCGTAGACGTCGTCCGTGACGATCACCAGGTTCGGGTTGCTCGTCGCGACGATGTCCTTGATCTGGTTCGTGACCCGCTGGCTGAGCGCGAGCGACGGCGGGTTGGAGGGGTTGACCAGGCAGAGCAGCTTGACCGACGGGTCGGCCAGCTTGGCGACCTCCTCCTCCGGGTAGCGCCATTCGCGCACGCCCGTCTCCGCGAAGAGGGAGGCCTCGACGTGGACGACGTCGAACTCGTACGTGTCGAGCTCGGGGATCTCGATGTACGGGGTGAAGACCGGCACCATGAGGGCGATCCGGTCGCCCTTCTTCAGGATCCCGTTCTTCATCAGGGAGTCGAAGATGTAGCACATGGCGGCGGTGCCGCCCTCGGTCGCCATGTAGGAGACGTTCCCCTCCGGCGGCTTCCCCCCGAACATCTCGTCCTCGACGTAGCCGCGGACGATCTGCTCCGTGTGGCTGAGGATCCGGTCCGGTACGGGGTAGTTGTCGCCGATGGAGCTGTCGGTCAGCTCGTGCACGAAGGCGTCCTTGTCGAAGCCGAAGCGCTCGACCGCGTACTCCACGCTCTTCTGCAGCAGCTCGATCCCGGGCAGGTCCGGGTGCTGCCGCACGAAGGTGTCGAAGCGCGCTCCCGATCCCGCGAGTTCGGGCATGCCGCCCAGGTCGTCGGCGGTCCACACCCGGCGCGACTCGGCGAGCGAGAAGTAGCCGAGCGCGTAGAACGCCTCGCGCGGGCTGGTCGCCGTCCAGTTCGGGTTGCCACGGCCCGCGTTGAGCATCTGGACCTGGGACTTGCCCTTCTGCCCGGGCTTGTCGGCCTGGGCGGCCTTGGCGATGGTGATGAACTTGTCCTTCAGCTCGAACGGCGAGAGCTGCCCGAAGGACTTGATCTCCTCGCGGGTGAACGTGGTCTTGGGCACAGTGGTTCCTTTCGGGCTGGGTCAGTGGTTGAGGATGACGATCACGGCGCCCCAGATGGTCAGCAGCACGTTGCCCACCGCGTAGGGGATCGTGTAACCGAGCGTCGGGACCTGCGATCTGGACTGTTCGTTGATCGCGCCGATCGCCGCGGTCGTGGTCTGGCCGCCGGCCAGCACGCCCATGAGGATCGGGAAGCGGATCTTCTGGACGTAGTGGCCCACCAGGAAGCCCACGATCAGCGGGATCACGGTGGCCACCGCGCCCCAGACGAGCAGCCCCCAGCCGGCCGTCGAGAGGCCGCTGGTGAAGCTGGGGCCCGCGTTGATGCCGACGACCGCGACGAACAGGCACAGGCCGAGGGTGTCCATGAACCACTGGGCGCCCGGCGGCACGTTGCCGTACGTGGGGTACTTGCCGCGGATCCAGCCGAAGACCAGACCCATGATCAGCGCGCCGCCGGACGTCGACAGCGAGATCGGCACGCCCGACAGGGTCAGCGCCGGGATGCCGAGGCAGCCGCCGAGGAAGACGCCGAGGCCGACCCACAGCATGTCGGTCGCGAACGAGGTCGGCACCGGCTTGCCGATCGCCTTGCCCGCCGGGTCGACGAGCCGCTTCGGACCGGTCAGGACGACCGTGTCACCGCGCTCCAGCCGCGTGTTGAGCCGGTACGGGAACTCCGCGCCCGACCGGTAGATCTTGTCGACGTAGACACCGACCATGAACGGCTCCCGCCGCAGCTCCGCGACCGTCTTGCCGAGCTGCGCCTTCTCGGACGCCACCACGTGCAGGGTCTCGGTCTGGTAGCCGAGCAGCTCCACGTCGTCGGTCTCGGGGCCGATGTGGGTGCGGGCGTCGAAGTCGATCAGCGAGCCGCGCAGGGCGCTGACGGCGACCACGTCGCCCGAGCGCAGCACCGTCTGCTGGTCGTGTTCGAGGATCTGGCCCTCGCGCCGGACACGGGTGATGTAGATCCGCTGCCCGAGTTCCTTCTGCTGGTTCTCGAAGTCGTCGATGGTCCGCCCGACCAGCGGGGAGTGGTCCATCTCGTACGCGCGCAGGACGACCTCGTAGTAGCCGTCGGCCAGGTCGGGGTTGTCCCCGGGCGCGTCCATCTCCTTCGCGAGCTGTGCCGACTCGACGGCCAGGTCCCGCTTGTACAGCTTGGGCAGGAAGTTGGCGAGGAGCATGGCGCAGAGGATCGTGCCGAGCGGGTAGGTGACCGCGTAGCCGATCGCGACCAGGTTCTCCTCGTTCTTCATCTGGGCGGCGGACAGGCCCGGCAGGTTGCCGATGGCGTCCTGGGCGACACCGATCACGGCGGACTGGGTGAGGGCGCCGCCGAGCAGGCCGGCCGAGAGGCCCGGGCCGTAGCCGAGCATCACGGCGAAGCCCCAGGAGACCAGCAGGCCGGTGACGCAGACGACGACGGCGTTGACGACCTGCGGCATGCCGTCCTTCTTCAGCCCGCGGAAGAACTGCGGGCCGACCTTGTAGCCGAGGGCGAACAGGAACAACGTGAAGAAGAGGTTCTTCACCGTGCCGTCGATGGTGACCTTGAACTGGGCGCCGAGCAGCAGCCCGGCCACCAGGCAACCCGTCACGGCGCCGAGGGCGATGGCCTTGTAGCGCAGCTTGCCGAAGAGGAAGCCGAGCGCCACCGTGATGAAGATCAGCAGCTCGGGGTGGGGCTGGAAGATGTTCCTGTTCAGGAAATCGATCATGGGGAGGTGCGTCCTCTCACCGAGAGCCCTCTCACGCTCCGCTCACGCGCCGAGAATGCCGACGAGCAGCGGGCCGGTCAGGGGGAGCAGGAAGTTCGAGAGCGTGTAGGTGATCGTGTAGCCGAGCATCGGCACCGAGCTCTGGGCCACCTGCGTGATCGAGGTGATCGCCGGGGTGGAGCACTGCTGGCCCGCGATGGCGCCGATGAGCAGGGGCTTCTCGATGTTCAGCAGCTTGCGTCCGACGATCAGCGAGACCGTCGCGGGCACCAGGACCATCGCGATCCCGGCGAACGGCAGGAGCGCGCCGTACTCCTTGAGCAGCGGGCCGGCCTGGGGGCCCGAGACCAGACCCGTGCAGGCGATGAAGACCGCGAGGCCCAGGTCCTTGATCGTGGTGGCGGCCTGCGGGGGGAAGGCGCCGAAGGTCTGCTTGCGGGAGCGGAACCAGCCGAAGAGCAGCCCGGAGATCAGGCAGCCGCCGCCGGTGCCGAGCGACATGGGGACGTCGCCGAAGCGGACCACGATCTGCCCGATGAGCGAACCGACGACGATGCCGAAGCCCAGGTAGATGAAGTCGGTGGCGTCGTTCTTGACGACCGCGCCGACCTTCGAGGCCAGTCGGCCCAGGCCCGAGCGGGAGCCGACCAGGGTGAGGACGTCTCCCCGGTGCACGACGGTCTCGGGGGTGGCCGGCAGGTGCTGGTCGTTGCGCAGCACGTCGGTGACGTACACCCCGCCGCTGCCGAACTCCGGGTGCTCGATGGTGAGCGTGTCGAGGGACTTGCCGACGACCGCCTTGTCGGTGAGGGAGACCTGGGTGGTGGCGAGCGGGGTGTCCAGGCCGGGGACGGCCGGGGTCTCCGGGCCGACGTGCCGGCCGGCGGCGATGATGTTGGACCGTCGGCCGACCATGAGGACCAGGTCGGAGAGGGTCAGCTCGAAGTCCGGCGGGGGAGGGGTGAGGACCGTGCTGCCCCGCTTCACCGCCTCCACGGTGATCCGGCTGCCGTTGGACCGCTCCAGCTGCGAGACGGGGGTGCCGTCGGCGTGCGTGACGAGGAAGGTGCGCCCGACCATGCCGGGCAGCGCCTCGCGCTCGTCGGCCTCCAGGCCGCCCGAGCCGCCGCGCATCTTCTCCCACAGCTCGCGGGAGGCGTCGCGGAGGTTGATCCGCAGCAGCATCGGCATGATCTGGCTGGTGTAGATCACGATGGTGATGAGGCCGAAGAGGTAGCAGACCGTGTACGCGGTGGCCACGTGCCCCTGGTACGTGCTGATCTGCTCCTGCGTCAGGTTGCTCAGCTTGCCGATGGACTCGGTGGCCGTGCCGACGACCGCCGACTCGGTGGCGGCGCCGGCCAGGATGCCGGCGGCGGTGCCGACGTCCAGGTCGAAGGCCTCGGCCAGGCCGAGGGCGATGCCGACGACGCAGACGACCTCGATGGCGCAGAGGGTGAAGAAGCGCAGGCTCTTCTTGTTCAGGTTGGAGAAGAACTGGGGTCCGGCCATGTAGCCGAGCGAGAAGATGAAGAGTGCGAAGAAGATCGTCTTCACGTCGTCGGAGATGGTGACCTTCGCCCAGGCGCCGAGCAGGAGCGAGACGATCAGCGTGCCGCAGATGCCGCCGAGGGTGATGGGTCCGACCCGTAGCTTGCCGACGAGATAGCCGAGGGCGAGACAGAGGAAGAGGGCCAGTTCGGGATGGTCACGCAGGACTCCCATCCGGCCTCACCCCGCCCACGGGTGAATGAATGTGAAAATATCGGACATATGGGGAAGCTAACAGCGCGGGCGGCGCCTGGGTTCGCCGCCTCGCCCGAAAGGGTGATCGACTTCCGGCCGGGCGTCGTGCGCCGAAACGGGCGCCCGCGCGGCGGGGAGAAGGGCCGGGAACGCCGAAGGCCCCGGTTCTTTCGAACCGGGGCCTTCACCATCAGGGTGAGTAACGGGACTCGAACCCGCGACATCCTGGACCACAACCAGGTGCTCTACCAGCTGAGCTATACCCACCACGACCGGCGGTTTTCCCGAAGGTTTCCCCGACCGGCCGAGAAGAAGTCTACAGGGTGTTTGAGGGTGCTCGCGCCCGCGTTGTTCGAGGGGCGCGAGCGGGGCTCATTCCGCGGGTACGACGTACTTGGCGGCGATCTGCTTCGCGGTCTCCGAGTCGGGGCCGGGCTGCGGGACGAAGACCGCCTCGCGGTAGTAGCGCAGCTCCGCGATGGAGTCGCGGATGTCCGCGAGCGCCCGGTGGTTGCCGTTCTTCTCCGGACTGTTGAAGTACGCCCTCGGGTACCAGCGGCGGGCCAGTTCCTTCACCGAGGAGACATCGACGATCCGGTAGTGGAGGTGGTTCTCCAGGGCCGGCATGTCGCGGGCGAGGAAGCCGCGGTCGGTGGAGACCGAGTTCCCGCACAGCGGGGCCTTGCGGGGTTCCTTCACGTGCTCGCGGACGTAGGCGAGCACCTGGGCCTCGGCGTCGGCGAGGGTAGTGCCCCCGGCGAGCGCGTCGAGGAGGCCGGAGGACGTGTGCATCTCGCGCACGATGTCCGGCATCGTCTCCAGGGCGGCGTCCGGCGGGCGGATCACGATGTCCACACCTTCGCCGAGCACGTTCAGTTCCGAGTCGGTGACCAGTGCGGCCACCTCGATGAGTGCGTCGTCCGTCAGCGAGAGCCCGGTCATCTCGCAGTCGATCCACACCATGCGATCGTTCATGCGTCCTACCTTAGGGGGTGTCCTGGGGGTGAGGGGGATGCCCGGGGAGCGCCCGGGGGATGCCCGACGGGCCCCCGGGGAGGTGTCCCGGGGGCCCGTCGGTCTTCTCGGTGCGCGGCTTGTGGCGGCGCGGTACGGGGTGGCCTACGGCGCGCTGCGCTGTCCCGGCAGGGCCGGGCGGCCGTGGGCGAAGGCGTCCGTCGGCAGTTTGCCCGGCTCCAGCGGGCTCACCGGGCGCCGCGGCCCGGCGCCGATCTGTGCCGGCACGACCGGGTCGAGGACCGCGGTCCCGCCGTCGCCCTGTGGACGCCTGGCCCGGTACGCGGCCCGGTAGGCGGCCGGCGAGGAGCCGAGCTGGCGCCGGAAGTGGCCGCGCAGCGCCACCGGGGAGCGGAAGCCGCAGCGGCCCGCGACCTCGTCGACGGAGTAGTCGGAGGTCTCCAGGAGCCGCTGTGCCTGGAGCACCCGCTGGGTGATCAGCCACTGCAGCGGGGCGGAGCCCGTCAGCGAGCGGAACCGGCGGTCGAAGGTCCGCCGTGACATGTACGCGCGGGCAGCCAGGGTCTCCACGTCGAACTGCTCGTGGAGGTGCTCCAGTGCCCAGGCGACGACCTCGGCCAGCGGGTCGGCGCCGATCTCCTCAGGTAAAGACCTGTCGAGGTAGCGCTCCTGACCGCCGCTGCGCCGCGGCGGGACGACCAGCCGGCGCGCCAGGGCGCCCGCGGCCTCCGTGCCGTGGTCGGTCCGCACGATGTGCAGACAGAGGTCGATGCCGGCGGCGGTGCCCGCGGAGGTCAGCACGTCGCCGTCGTCGACGAAGAGCTCCCGCGGGTCCACGTGGACCGACGGGTAGCGCTTGGCGAGCGTCGGCGCGTACATCCAGTGCGTGGTCGCCGGGCGGCCGTCGAGCAGTCCGGCCGCGGCGAGGACGAACGCCCCCGTGCACAGGCCGACGATGCGCGCGCCCTCCTCGTGCGCCCGGCGGAGCGCTTCGAGCGCTTCCGGGGGCGGCGGCGAGGTGATCGAGCGCCAGGCCGGCACGACGACGGTGCCGGCGCGGCTGATGGCCTCCAGGCCGTACGGCGCGGTGAGTTCGAGTCCCCCTGTGGTCCGCAGGGGTCCGTCCTCGCCGGCGCACACGAGGAGCCGGTAGCGTGGCACCCCCGCGTCCTGACGGTCGATGCCGAACACGGAGAGCGGGATGGAGCTCTCGAAGATGGGCCCGCCGCTGAACAGCAGTACCGCGACGACTTCGCGACGGCGGCGTCCGGACAGCTTCCGTACCGCCTCCGGTGCGACGGAGTGGTCCTGGCTCATGACGCTAAGCCCCCCTCGGTGTTGGCGTCTCCCTGGTCGTGTCGCTGTGCCACGTTTCCCCTCGGTTTTGCACAAGACCCCAGTCTTCGGTACCCATGATCGAATCTACTGCGTCCCGTGGCGCCGGGGTGACAAGTTCTCCGCCCGACGGATTGTCGACATGGGCACATGGCGTGAAGCATTCGATCGGTCGACCCAGTCCAGAGCGGTACAGCCAAGCGCTACGGGGGTTGAGCGGTCTTCGGCCAGAGGGTCACCGGTACCCGGAACTTGGCTGAAAACATATGGGAATCGCCGTACGACCCTGTCAACTCCGCGGGTGTCCAGGGCCAGTACGGGGGCTTACCCGCTCGGCGCGCAACCCATTTTCCGAGCGCCGGAGCAGCACCCGGCAGGCCGCCGTCACGGCGGCGAGCCCTAGGGCGGTGCCGGCCGCGCCGCCGAGCGAGGTCCCGTAGACCACCAGGACGACCGGGACGAGGGCACAGCAGAAGACCGCCCAGCGCGTCACGTCGTTCGCCGCGTCCGGCCCGGGGCTGCCCGGCTCCTCCTCCGGCGCCCGCCGGCGCCCGCGCGGGGCAGGGGTCCGTGCGGGCCGGGAGGGGGGCTCGGCGGGGGCGGCGGCAGGGGCGGCTGAGGGTGCGGGCACGGGCGGACTCCCTGCGACGGTGGCGTGACCCGTGGGAACGAGGAACGGAACGTTCCGGTCACTGCGGGAGGCGTCCGTTTGGCCCCCGTGCCGACACCCGCGCCGACACCTGTAGGGCACAAGCGGCATTGCGCTACGCCGCGGGGCTCGTGCATGCTCCCTGGAACGCCTACGGGCGCCGGCGGCATCCCTGGGCAGGAGAGGAGTGCCGCCGTACCCTTGGGGGTATGGGCTTGGGAAGATGATTCCCGGACACAGCTCCGCCGCCAATTGTTGTTCCGCTCTCCCCTTCCGTCCCTCCCAAGAGGACTCTCTTCGCCGAGACACCGATGGCCGGTCACGAATTCCCCGAACCCGCGGACCGCAAGCGCGTCGCCGACTCCACGGTCGACCCCCTCGCGGTAGAACAGCCACGTCACGCCTGCGACCCGGCCTTCCGGCACGGAGTCGTCGTCGGCTTCGACGGCTCCACGTCCAGTGAGCGCGCCCTCGCCTACGCGATCGGCATGGCCCGTCGCTCGGCGTCGGGCCTGATCATCGTGCATGTCGCCAACCGGCTGCCCACCACCGTGTGGGCCGGCTGTGAACCGCCGGTCTTCGTCGACGTGCCGGACCACCGCACCGAGGTCCTCGGCCTGGAGCTCGCCTGCGCCGAGCACCTCTCGGAGGTGCCCTGGATCCTGGTCGAGCGCGGCGGGGACATCTGCCACGAGCTGGAGGAGGTCGGCCGGGAGTACTCGGCCGACGCGATCGTGGTCGGCTCGACGCACGGCATCGTCGGGCGGATCTTCGGCTCGGTCGCGGGGCGGCTCGCGCGGCGGGCCCAGCGCCCGGTCATCGTGATCCCGTAGGCGTCGCGTACCACCTGACTCTCCCTCAACTCCCTTGATCCGGCCAATATTTCGGCCTTCCTCAGGTGAATTGTGCGCTTGTGAAGGGTAGATAAAGGTCACCGGAACAAAGTGGCCCAAGCAGCACAACTGCACTCCTGAAGGGAGCCCGCCGTGTCCAACGAAGCCGCCGCGGGAAACACCACCTCCACGCTCGGAAACCTCGCCCTCGGACTGACCCTCCTCGCCTTCGGCATCGGCTCCACCGGCGTGATCGACCACGTCGGCCCCGCCGACGCCGCCGGTCTCGCCACCTTCGTCGGCGGCGTCGCCCTGTTCCTCGTCGGCCTGCTCGCCCTGCGCGCCGGCGACACCGGTACGGGCACGGCGTACGCGGCGCTCGGCGCCTTCTGGTTCACCTGGGGCACCGGCGTCGGCGGCGACGGGTCGTCCGAGGCCGCCGGGCTCTTCCTGCTGCTGTGGGCGCTGCTCGCGCTCACCCTGACCCTCGCCGCCGGCGGCAGCGGGCTCTTCGGACAGGGCGTGTACGGGCTCCTGTTCGTCGCCCTGCTGCTCCTGGGCATCGGCGCCCTCGCCGACAACGCGGGCCTCGGCAAGGCGGGCGGCTGGGTGGCCGCGGTCGCCGGACTCGCGGCCTGGTACGGCGCCACGGCCGCGGTGGCCGGCTGGCCCACCTCGGTGGCCCGCGCGGGCCGCGGGGCGGCCGCCGCGGGCTGAGCACCCGGCAGGAGGCACAAAAAAGCAGCGGTCCCCGTGCACCTGGGATGCACGGGGACCGCTGTGGTGTCCGGCCGAGCCTCGTGGGGGACAGGCCCACGAGGTGCGGGGCTCCGGGGGACAGGCCCGGGGCCGCTACTCGACCGTGACGGACTTGGCCAGGTTGCGCGGCTTGTCGATGTCGCGGCCCATGGCGAGCGCCGTGTGGTAGGCGAGGAGCTGGAGCGGGATGCCCATCAGGATGGGGTCGAGCTCGTCCTCGTTCTTCGGCACGACGATGGTGTGGTCGGCCTTCTCCTGGACCTGGTGCGCGACCGCGAGGATGCGGCCGCTGCGGGCCTTGATCTCCTCCAGGGCGGCACGGTTCTTCTCCAGGAGGTCGTCGTCGGGGACGATGGCGACCGTCGGCAGGGCCGGCTCGATGAGGGCGAGCGGGCCGTGCTTCAGCTCGGAGGCGGGGTAGGCCTCGGCGTGGATGTAGGAGATCTCCTTCAGCTTGAGGGAGGCCTCCAGGGCGACCGGGTAGCCCCGGACGCGGCCGATGAACATCATCGACTGGGCGCCGGCGTACTCCTTGGCCAGCTTCTTGATCTCGTCCTCGCTCTTGAGGATCTCCTCGATCTGGCCGGGCAGCTTGCGCAGGCCCTCGATGATCCGCTTGCCGTCGGTGACGGACAGGTCGCGGATGCGGCCGAGGTGCAGGGCGAGCAGCGCGAAGGCGACCACCGTGTTGGTGAAGCACTTGGTGGAGACGACGCAGACCTCGGGGCCGGCGTGCACGTACACGCCGCCGTCGGCCTCGCGGGCGATGGCGGAGCCGACCACGTTGACGACGCCGAGGACGCGGGCGCCCTTGCGCTTCAGCTCCTGGACGGCGGCCAGCACGTCGTAGGTCTCACCGGACTGGGAGACGGCGATGTACAGGGTGTCGGGGTCCACGACCGGGTTGCGGTAGCGGAACTCGGAGGCCGGCTCGGCGTCGGCGGGGATGCGGGCCATGGACTCGATCAGACCGGCGCCGATGAGACCGGCGTGGTACGAGGTGCCGCAGCCGAGGATCTTGATCCGGCGGATGCCGCGGGCCTCGCGGGCGTCCAGGTTCAGGCCGCCGAGGTGCACGGTGGAGAAGCGGTCGTCGATCCGGCCGCGCAGCACGCGGTCGACCGCGTCGGGCTGCTCGGAGATCTCCTTGTGCATGTACGTGTCGTGGCCGCCCATGTCGTACGAGGCGGCCTCCCACTCCACGGTCTCCGGGGTGGCGGTGGTGGACGCGCCCGTCGTCGTGTACGTGCGGAAGTCGTCGGCCTTCAGGGTGGCCATCTCGCCGTCGTCGAGGGTGACGACCTGGCGGGTGTGGGCGATCAGGGCGGCGACGTCGGAGGCGACGAACATCTCCTTCTCGCCGATGCCGAGGACGACCGGGGAGCCGTTGCGGGCCACCACGATGCGGTCGTTGAAGTCGGCGTGCATCACGGCGATGCCGTAGGTGCCCTCGATGTGCTTGAGCGCCTCGCGGACCTTCTCCTCCAGGGAGTCGGCCTGGGAGCGGGCGATCAGGTGGACGATGACCTCGGTGTCGGTCTCGGAGACGAAGACGACGCCCTCGGACTCCAGCTTGACGCGCAGCTCGGCGGCGTTGTCGACGATGCCGTTGTGGACGACGGCGACCTTGTTCTCGGCGTCCATGTGCGGGTGCGAGTTCACGTCGCTCGGGGCGCCGTGGGTGGCCCAGCGGGTGTGGGCGATGCCGGTGGTGCCCGCGAAGCGCTTGGGGACGCGGGCCTCCAGGTCGCGGACCCGGCCCTTGGCCTTGACCATCTTCAGGCCGGCGGCCTTCGGGCTGGTGACGACGATGCCGGCGGAGTCGTAACCCCGGTACTCCAGCCGCTGCAGTCCTTCGAGCAGCAGCGGGGCCACGTCACGCCTGCCGATGTATCCGACGATTCCACACACAGGTGCTGATCCTCCAAGGTCAGTGGATGGGCCCGGCCGACTCAGCCGTAGACGATGCGGCGCAGCTGCCGGAGCGAGAGCTCCGGCGGTGCCACCGCGCGGTGCGGGAGTTCGCCCGCGATCCGCTCGAAGATCTCGGCGTTGACGGAACCGCCGGACTGGAGTTCGCGGTGGCGGCGCCGCACGAAGTCCTCGGTCGACTCGTCGAAGTACGCCAGCACGTCGAGCACCACCCGGGCGGCCTCACCGCGCTGGAGCGCGGTGCTGCGGACCAGATGGTCGATGAGGTCGTCGTGCGACGGTCGGCGTTCGAGCACCCGTGAATACTGAGGGGTACTCGAGGGGCATTGCAAGAATCCTGCCCGATATCGGGCAGAAGGCGTCATGATCACACCTCTAGATGGGCTAATTGGCCTAGACCTTGACCGTCGCTGAGGCAGACGGTACGCATGGTGACTGTTCGGATACGCATCGCTCGCACCCGCACGCCCGTCGAAAGGGACATGCCCGTGAGACAGCGCAGAACGTTTCCGCGACTCCTCGGTTCACTCCTCCTCCTCGCAGCAGGCCTCTCGACCGTCGGGGCGACCAGCGCCCCGGCACCCGACCCCGTACGTCCGTTAGGCGCGATCGTCCCCGCGCCCGCCTCCGTCACCCCCGGCGGAGCGCCGTACACCCTGACCCGCGCCACCGCCGTCCGCGTCGACGCCGACGGCCGCGAATCGCGCGCCATCGGCCGCTACCTCGCCGGACTCCTCCGCCCCTCCACCGGCTACCCGCTGCCCGTCGTCGACGACGACGCGGCCCGCGGCGGCATCCTGCTCCGGCTCTCCCCGCGCGCCACCGCGCTCGGCGAGGAGGGGTACGAGCTGCGCTCCGGGCGCGGCGGCGTCATCCTCACCGCGTACCGGCCCGCCGGGCTCTTCCGCGGCGTCCAGACCCTGCGCCAGCAACTGCCCGCCGCCGTCGAGAAGCGGACCGTCCAGGCCGGGCCCTGGCAGATCGCCGGCGGCACCGTCACCGACACCCCGCGCTACGCCTACCGGGGCGCCATGCTCGACGTCTCCCGCCACTTCTTCACCGTCGACCAGGTCAAGCGCTACATCGACCAGCTGGCCCTCTACAAGATCAACAAGCTGCATCTGCACCTCAGCGACGACCAGGGCTGGCGCATCGCCGTCGACTCCTGGCCCCGGCTCGCCACCTACGGCGGCTCCACCCAGGTCGGCGGCGGACCCGGCGGCTACTACACCAAGGACGACTACCGGGAGATCGTCCGCTACGCCGCCTCCCGCTACCAGGAGGTCGTCCCCGAGATCGACCTGCCCGGCCACACCAACGCGGCCCTCGCCTCCTACGCCGAACTCAACTGCGACGGCGTCGCCCCGCCCCTCTACACCGGCACCAACGTCGGCTTCAGCAGCCTGTGCGTGCCGAAGGAGATCACGTACGACTTCGTCGACGACGTGATCCGCGAACTGGCCGCCCTCACCCCGGGCCGCTACCTCCACATCGGCGGCGACGAGGCGCACTCCACCAGCCACGCCGACTACGAGGCCTTCATGGACCGGGTGCAGCCGCTCGTCGCGAAGTACGGCAAGACCGTCATCGGCTGGCACCAGCTGACCGGCGCCCGGCCCGCGCCGGGCGCCCTCGCCCAGTACTGGGGCCTGGACCGCAGCTCGGCGGCGGAGAAGGAGCAGGTCGCGGCGGCCGGCCGGAACGGCACCGGGATCATCCTCTCGCCCGCCGACCGCGCCTACCTCGACATGAAGTACACGAAGGACACGAAGCTGGGCCTCGCGTGGGCCGGATACGTGGAGGTGCAGCGCGCGTACGACTGGAACCCGGCCACCCTCCTGCCCGGCCTGCCCGAGTCGTCCGTCGCGGGCGTCGAGGCCCCGCTGTGGACCGAGACCGTCTCGGAGAGCGCCCACATCGACCAGATGGCCTTCCCGCGCCTGCCGGGCATCGCGGAACTCGGCTGGTCCCCGGCGGCGACCCACGACTGGGAGGACTACCGGCTCCGGCTCGCCGCGCAGGGGCCGCGGCTGACCGCGCTGGGCATCGACTACTACCGGTCGCCGCAGGTGCCGTGGGCGGCTGAGTAAGGGGTAGGGACAGCAGCGCGGGCCCCGGCGGAGGACCCTACTCCGCCGGGGCCCACGCCGGATCGTGGGGCGGCTCGTCAGGCGAAGCGGGCGATCGGGTTGACCAGGTCGCCGACCAGTTGGAGGGCTGCCGACGGGTCCGCCAGGTCCACCATCTGGCGGTTGTTGCGCAGCTGGAGGCGGTTGAGGGCCGAGAGGGCGAAGGTGGGCGCGAACATGTCGTACTGGGCGAAGCGGTCCGCCAGGGCCGGGTTGGACGTCTGGTAGCGCTTCACGCAGTCGGCCACCGCGTGCCAGAAGGTGTCCTCGTCCACGACTCCTTCGGCGGCCAGGGTGGCGCCGAGGAAGCGGAAGAAGCAGTCGAAGACGTCCGTGAAGACCGAGAGGAGTTTCATGTCCTCCGGGACCTCGGCGCGGACCCGTTCCACCGCCGGCGGCAGGACCGCGTCCGGGTCCATGACGCAGATCTCCTCGGCGATGTCCTTGAAGATCGCCCGCGCGACCGCGCCCCGCTCGTCGAGGACGAGGATCACGTTCTCGCCGTGCGGCATGTAGACCAGGTCGTACGCGTAGAAGCAGTGCAGGACCGGGAGCAGGTAGGCGTCGAGGTAGCCGCGCAGCCAGTCGGCCGGCGACAGACCCGACTCCTTGATCAGGGCGCCCGCGAAGGACGCGCCCGCGTGGTCGACGTGGAGCAGCGAGGCCATCGTCGCCGGCCTCTCGCCCTCGGCGAGGGTCGGCACCGGGGACTCGCGCCACAGCGCGGCGAGCATCTTGCGGTAGGGCGAGTAGCGGTCGGTGGCCGCCTCGTACTCCAGGTGCCGGTAGCCGACCGCCGCGCGCTCGCGGATGATCGAGAAGCGGGCCGCCTTGAGGACGGAGTCCGACTCGATCAGGCCGGCCAGCCAGTCGTTGATGGCCGGGGTGGCCTCCATATAGGCGGCCGAAAGCCCGCGCATGAAGCCCATGTTGAGGACCGACAGGGCCGTCTTCACGTAGTGCTTGGCCGGGTCGGAGCTGTTGAAGAAGGTACGGATGGACTGCTGCGCCAGGTAGGCGTCGTCGCCCTCGCCGAGGTACACCAGCCGCTGCTGGGCGACCTCGGCGGCGAAGGTGACGGACAGCTTGTTCCACCACTGCCAGGGGTGCACGGGCACGAGGAGGTAGTCGGCGAGGTCCAGGCCGCGGGCCGCGAGGGTGGCGGCGAAGGCGTCGACCGCCCGGTCGCCGAGCTCGGCCCGGATGAACGTCTCGTAGTCGATCCCGGCGCCCGCCGTGAAGGTGGTGCGGTCGCGGTGCGCGGCCAGCCACACGAGGTGGATCGGGGCGGCCGCCTCGGGGGCGTAGGCGCGGTACTCGTCGACGCCGAAGCCGAGCCGCCCGTTGTTGGCGACGAAACAGGGGTGGCCCTCGGTCATCCCGGTCTCGATCGCCTGGAAGTCCGAGCGGGCCAGCTCGGCGGCGGTCACCCGCGGCTTCGTCGACTTGTACGCCGTGCCGGCCAGGGTGGAGGAGATCTCCTCCAGGTAGACCGGCAGGATCTCGTCGCTCAGCCCGAGGGAGCTGCGCAGCCCGGTGATGAACCGCAGGGCGTCCAGGGGGAGTTGCTCGCTGCCTTGGTGGCAGCTGAGGGAGTCCGGGTAGATCTGCCAGTGGTCGAGGGCGAAGCGGTCGGCGGTGAACCGGTACTCGGTGCGCCCGTCGTCGCTCAGCACCCGGTAGCGGCCCTCGCCCAGCTCCTGCGGGTCGAGCAGCCGCTCGTGGGCGAACTCGGAGAGGCCCTTGCGGATCAGGGCCCGGTTGGCGTCGGCCCAGCGCTCGGGGGTGAGGTGGGCGACGGGGTCGGTGAAGGTGCTCATACGGCGGCTCCCGTGGCGGCCACGAACTGGGCGCGGGTGCAGAAGCTCAGCAGGGCCGTCTTCTCCGGCTTCTGTATCTCCCGCTCCGGAACGAATCCGACGGCGGCGTTGAGCGCGTGCACGGCCGTGTTGCGCACGTCCGGCTCGACGACCACGCGGGCGGTGGCCGGGTCGGCGAACAGCTCGCGCATGACGGCGGTGATCACCAGGCGGGTGAAGCCGTGCACGGGGGTGTCGGCGGGCGCGACGAGGAAGTGCATGCCGACGTCGCCGGGCAGCGGCTCGTAGAGCCCGACCAGCTCGGCCTTCGCCGGGTCGTACCGCTCCATGAGGAAGGCGGGCGCGCCGTCCACGAGGCCGATGAAGGCGTCGTGGTGCGGGTGGGCGGCGATCGCCATGTACTCGCGCTCGACGTCCTGGAGCTTCGCGTCCTGCATCATCCAGAAGGCGGCCTTGGGATGGGTGACCCAGGGGTGGATCAGCTCCGCGTCCTTGAGCGGGTCGAGGGGGCGTATCTCAACGGTCATACCGCGAACTCCTGGAAAGCGATGGTCTTCTCGACGGGGTAGTACTCGGCACCCAGCATCTCGCCGATGATGAACGCGTTGCGGTACGCGCCCATGCCCAGGTCGGGCGAGGTGACGGAGTGGGCGTGCACGGCGGCGTTCTGCAGGAAGACCCCGCGGCCCGTCGTGTCGATCGAGTAGTTGCGGGCCACGTCGAAGCGGCCCTGTGAGTCCCAGCGGAGCCGGTCGCGGACCGGCTC
This sequence comes from Streptomyces sp. NPDC023157, assembly GCF_055560575.1. NCBI lineage: Bacteria > Bacillati > Actinomycetota > Actinomycetes > Kitasatosporales > Streptomycetaceae > Streptomyces > Streptomyces sp. NPDC023157. The sequence continues at coordinate 1,069,508 of NZ_JBVHIL010000001.1, read as the reverse complement.
CAGGAAGGCGGGGACGGCGTACCTGTAGCCGGTCGCGAGGATCAGGCCCTCGGTCTCGACGGTGAAGTCCTTCTCCTGCTCCTCCTGGCGGAAGCCGAGCGTGTAGCTCCCGGCGGTCTCGTCGTACGCGGCGGAGAGCAGCGCGGAGTTGGTGAGCAGGCGGGTGGGGACGGGGCCGGCCAGGTTCTTCTGGTAGAGCAGGTCGAAGATCGCGTCGACCAGCTCGCCGTCGATGCCCTTGAACAGGCCCTTCTGCGCGGTCTCCAGGCGGGAGCGGGTCGCCTCCGGGAGCGCGTGGAAGTAGTCCACGTACTCGGGGGAGGTCATCTCCAGGGTGAGCTTGGTGTACTCCAGCGGGAAGAAGCGCGGGGAGCGGGTCACCCAGTTCAGGCGGTAGCCGTGGACGTCGATCTCCGAGAGGAGGTCGTAGTAGATCTCGGCGGCGCTCTGGCCGCTGCCGACCAGGGTGATGGACTTCTTCTTCTGCAGCGCCTCCTTGTTGGGGAGGTAGCGCGAGTTGTGGAGGAAGTCGCCGCCCAGGTCCGCGCAGGACTCGGGGACGTACGCCGGGGTGCCGGTGCCGAGCACGATCCGTCGCGAGCGGAACGTTTCTCCGGTCTCGGTGGCCACCACGTACTCCTCGGCGCCCTCGTCGTACGAGACGGCGGCGACGGTGGTCGAGAAGCGCACGGAGGACAGCTTCGCGGCGGCCCAGCGGCAGTAGTCGTTGTATTCCGTCCGCAGCGGATAGAAGTTCTCGCGGATGTAGAAGGAGTAGAGCCGGCCCTTCTCCTTCAGGTAGTTCAGGAAGGAGTACGGGGAGGTCGGGTCGGCCATCGTGACCAGGTCCGACATGAACGGCGTCTGGAGGTGCGCGCCCTCCAGGAACATGCCCGAGTGCCACTCGAAGTCCGGCTTGGACTCCAGGAAGAGGCCGTCGAGCCGGTCGATGGGCTCGGTCAGGCAGGCGAGGCCCAGGTTGAACGGACCGAGGCCGATGCCGATGAAGTCGTAGGTCCGGGACGTCTCAGGCGTGGACAAGGTTCTCTCCCAGGTACTGCTCGGCGTGGCCGGCTATCAGATCGAGGACGGCGGCGATGTCGGCCACGGTCGTCTCGGGGTTGAGCAGGGTGAACTTCAGGTACTGGCGCCCGTCGACCTTCGTGCCCGCGACCACAGCCTCGCCGGAGGCGAACAGGGCCTTGCGGGCGTAGAGGTTGGCGCGGTCGATCTCGGCGGGCGAGGTGACGGCCTCGGGGATGTAGCGGTAGACGAGGGTGGAGAGCTGCGGCCGCACGACCACGTCGTAGCGCGGGTCGGCGGCGAGCAGCTCGAAGCCCGCCCGGGCCAGGTCGCAGACCTCGTCGAAGAGCTCGCCGACGCCGTCCGCGCCCATGACGCGCAGCGTCATCCACAGCTTGAGGGCGTCGAAGCGGCGGGTGGTCTGGAGGGACTTGTCGACCTGGTTGGGGATCAGCTCGGTGACCATGGGGGTCCCCCCTGTTCGAGCGGAGTCGAGAACTTGGGGGAGGCGCGGGTTGAGGTAGTCGGCGTGGTAGGTCGCGTGGCGCAGGGTGGCGCCGTCGCGGACCAGCAGGGCCGAGGAACTGACCGGCTGGAAGAAGGACTTGTGGAAGTCGACGGTGACCGAGTCGGCCAGCTCGATGCCGTCCAGGAGCTCCCGGCGGGTGCGCGAGGCGAGCAGTCCGCAGCCGTAGGCGGCGTCGACGTGCATCCAGGCGCCGTACTCGGCGGCCAGGGCGGCGACCTCGGGCAGCGGGTCGATGGAGCCGAAGTCGGTGGTGCCGGCGGTGGCGACGATCGCCATCGGGACCAGGCCCTCGGCGCGGCAGGCCTCCAGCTCGGCGGCGAGGACGACGGACTGCATGCGCTTGTCGCGGTCGACCGGGACGGAGATGACGGCGTCGGCGCCGAGGCCGAGGAGGGTGGCCGACTTCTGGACGCTGAAGTGGCTGCACTCGGAGGAGAAGATGCGCAGTTTCGCCAGGTCGGCGGGGCCGGACGGGCCGCCCGGCGCCTTCGCCTCCTCGCGGGCGAGCAGCAGCGCCTGGAGGTTGGACTGGGTGCCGCCGCTGGTGAACACGCCGTCGGCGCAGGGGCCGAGGCCGATCCGGCCGGTCGTCCAGTCGATCAGCCTGCGCTCTATGAGGGTGCCGCCGGCGCTCTGGTCCCAGGTGTCGAGGGAGGAGTTGACGGCGGAGAGGACGGCCTCGCCGAGGACGGCGGGGATGACCACCGGGCAGTTGAGGTGCCCCAGGTAGCGCGGGTGGTGGAAGTAGACCGCGTCGCGGAGGTAGACGTCCTCCAGCTCGTCGAGGGCGGCGGAGGCGTCACCGAGCGGCCGGTCGAGGTCCACGGCGTCGACCACGGGGGCGAGTTCGGCGGGCGTGACCCCGGTGAACGGGCCGCGCGTCGTGGCGAGTTTCCTCGCCACCCGCTCCACTCCTTCGGTGACGGAGCGTCGGTACGACTCCGCCGTCGTGTCGTTGAGCAGGTGGGAACGCATGTGAGGCCCTTCCGGGTGTGGGGGACGCGGTCGGTCAAGGCTTAGTAAGGTTAGCCTAACCTAATCTCCAAGCACAACAACGGCCCCCCAACCCGCGAGGGTTGAGGGGCCGTCGGCCCTGTGGGGGGTCTGGGGGTACGGGCTAGGCCACCGCCTGCGCGTCCTGAGCCGCGTCCTGAGTCGCCATCTGACCGGCGTCCTGCGACTCGTCCTGCGTCGTCTCGTCCGGCACCTCGCGCAGGGCGTCCTCCGAGAGGCCCTTGCGCCAGTAGCCGACGAAGGTGACCCGGCGCTTGTCGAGACCGCGCTCCCGCACGAAGTGGCGGCGCAGCGCCTTCACCGCGCCGGACTCGCCCGCGATCCAGACGTACGGCGCCTCGCCCGGGAGTTCGGCGCCCGCGACGGCCTCGACGGCGGACGGCGCGCCCTCCTCCCGTACCAGCCAGGTGACGGTCGCGTCGGCCTGCGTGGCCAGCTCCATCCGGTCGCCGGAGTACGGGACTTCGAGGTAGACGTGGGCGCGGGTCTCGGCCGGCAGCCACTCCAGGATCGCGGAGGCGGCCGGCAGGGCCGTCTCGTCGCCCCAGATCAGCACGGAGTCGGCGTCCTCGGGGAGCCGGAAGCGCACCCCGGTGTTCTCCGCGACCGCCGGCCCGAGCACGACCACCCGGTCGCCGGGCCGGGCGTGCTGGGCCCAGCGGCAGGCGGGGCCGCCGTCCTCGTGGACCGCGAAGTCGATGTCCATCTCGGGTACGGGGGAGTGCCGTTGCTCGCGGACGGTGTACGAGCGCATCACGGCCCGCTCGGTGTCGGGCATGGCCCGCCAGGCGCCCAGGATCGCGTACATGTCCGGGTTGTCCAGCGGCGGCAGGACGGGGGCGGCCTGTCCCGGGTGCGGCAGGAAGAGGGAGAGCGACTGGTCGCGGCCCCCGGCGGCGAAGCGCTTCAGGTCCTCACCGGTGAACGTGACGCGGACCAGGGTCGGGCCGAGCCGCCGCGTCCGGTCGACCTGGAGGCTGAAGAACTGGAACGGTGCGGTCTCGGCGTTCGTCATGGGTCAGGACACCTTCTTGGCGTTCTCGAGGGCCTTGGCCAGGTCCTCCAGGAGCGGGGCGCACTTGGCGTACGAGTAGATGGGCTCGGTCACGCGCGGGATGACCTGGCCGGCCTTGACGGCGGGCAGCGCCGCCCAGGTGGGCTTGGCCTTCAGGGCCTCGGGCTGCAGGGCCGAGGTGCGGTTGTCGAGCATGATGATGTCGGCCTTGTACTTGTCGACGTTCTCCCAGCTCAGGCCCTCGAACCAGCCGGCCTGGTCCAGCTTGGTGGGCGTCACGATGTTGACGCCGAGCTCCTTGAAGAAGAGCGTGTCGGTCGGGCGGACCGGGGTGGAGACGTAGAAGAGGTCCGGGGAGCCGGAGCCGATGAGGACCTTGATGTCCTTCTTGCCCTGGGCGGCCTTGCGGACGCGCTCGGCGGCGGCCTCGAAGCGGGCCTTGTCGGCCTTGATCTGCGCGGTGTTCACGTCGGCGCCGAGGGAGGCGGCGAGGTCGGCGTGGCGCTGGAGCACGGCCGGCATGGACTGGTCGGCGGCCCACAGGGCGACGCTCGGCGCGACCTTGAGGATCTTGTCCTTCTGCTCCGCCGGCACGTACCAGAGGTCGTTCTTCTCCCACATGTCCGTGATGAGGAGCTCGGGCTGGAGCTTGAGGTACTCCTCGATCTTGAACTCGCCCCAGACGTTGCCGATGACCTTGACCTTGTTGATGTCCAGGTCGCCGGCCTGCACGTCGGGCGTCACCGCGCCGGTCTTGGGGTCCTTGACCGTGGTCGGGCCGAAGACGCCCTTGACCTCGACGCCGAAGTCCTTGAGGGCGGCGGCGGTTCCGGTGAAGGCCACGATGTTCTTCGGGGTGGTCTTCGCCTCGACGACGGTGCCGCGGTCGTCGGTGAACTTCCACGGCCCGGCCTTCTCGGAGGACTTGGCGGAGGAGTCGCCGGCCTTGCCGTCGCCGCCGCAGGCAGTGAGCGTGACGACGAGCCCGAGGGCGCCGCCCGCGGCGAGCAGGCCGCGGCGGGTGAGGAAGGTGGCTCGGGCGGTGCTGGGCATGGCGAAGTCGCTTTCGGTACGAGCCGGGGTCGGCCTGGGCTAGTCGAAGGTAGGTTAGCCTAACCTCATCAGGATCAACAGGGGTGGGGTCGGGGGCGTGCGCGGGGCGCGAGAGGCCCGAAGGCGACGCGAAGGGGACGCGAAGGGGGCACGAAGAAGCCCGCCGCCCCGAAAGGGACGGCGGGCTTCTCGGATACGGGCCGGGGTCAGCCGGACAGGCCCAACTCCCGTGCGATCAGCATGCGCTGGACCTCGCTGGTGCCCTCGCCGATCTCCAGGATCTTCGAGTCGCGCCACATCCGCGCCACCGGGTACTCGTTCATGAAGCCGTAGCCGCCGTGGATCTGGGTCGCCTCGCGCGCGTTGTCCACCGCGACCGTCGAGGAGTACAGCTTCGCCAGCGCCGCCTCCTTCTTGAACGGCTCGCCCAGGACCAGCCGGGAGGCCGCGTCGCGCCAGCCGACCCGGGCCATGTGCGCCCGCATCTCCATGTCGGCGATCTTGAACTGGATGGCCTGGTTGTCGCCGATCGGGCGTCCGAAGGCGTGACGTTCCTTCGCGTACTTCACCGACTCGTCGACACAGCCCTGCGCCAGACCCGTCGCCAGCGCCGAGATCGCGACCCGGCCCTCGTCCAGGATGCGCAGGAACTGCGCGTAGCCGCGGCCCTCCTCGCCGAGCAGGTTCGCCGCCGGGACGCGCACGTCCTGGAAGGACAGCTCGCGGGTGTCCGAGGAGTTCCAGCCGACCTTCGAGTACGGCGCCGCGACCGTGAAACCGGGCGTGCCCGAGGGCACGATGATCGAGGAGATCAGCGGGCGGCCGTCCGCCTTCCGGCCGGTCACCGCGGTGACCGTGACCAGACCCGTGATGTCCGTACCGGAGTTGGTGATGAAGCACTTCGAGCCGTTGATGACCCAGTCGTCACCGTCCCGGACGGCCGTTGTACGGGTGCCGCCCGCGTCCGAGCCGGCGCCCGGCTCGGTCAGGCCGAACGCGCCGAGCACCTCGCCGGAGCACAGCTTCGGCAGCCACTCCCGCTTCTGCTCCTCCGTACCGAAACGGAAGACCGGCATCGCGCCCAGCGAGACGCCCGCCTCCAGGGTGATCGCCACCGAGGAGTCCACCCGGGCCAGCTCCTCCAGGGCGATGCCCAGCGCCAGGTAGTCGCCGCCCATCCCGCCGTACTCCTCGGGGAACGGCAGGCCGAACAGGCCCATGCGGCCCATCTCGCGGACGATCTCGTACGGGAACTCGTGACGCTCGTACAGGTCGCCGATCTTCGGGGCGACGACGTCGTGGGCGAACTCCTCGACGGTGCGGCGGAGTTGCTCGTGCTCTTCGGAGAGCCGGTGGTCGAGGGACATGCTCAGGACTCCTTGTGGGAGAGCGCGCGGACGGTACGGGACGGGCTCGGCCGCCCCAGTTGTTCGGCCATCCACCCGCTGGTCGCGGTGAGGGCGGCCAGGTCGACCCCGGTCTCGATGCCGAGGCCGTCGAGCATCCACACGAGGTCCTCGGTGGCCAGGTTGCCGGTCGCGCTCTTCGCGTACGGGCAGCCGCCGAGGCCGCCCGCGGAGGCGTCGACCGTGGTCACGCCGTGCCGGAGCGCGGCGAGCGTGTTGGACAGGGCCTGCCCGTACGTGTCGTGGAAGTGCACGGCGATACGCGAGGTCGGCACCCCGGCCTCGTTCAGCGCCGTCAGCAGCGCCTGGACGTGCCCCGGGGTCGCCACGCCGATCGTGTCGCCGAGACTCAGCTCGTCGCAGCCCATCTCGGCGAGCGCCTTGGTGACCCGGACGACCTGCTCGACCGGCACGGCGCCCTCCCAGGGGTCGCCGAAGCACATCGACAGATAGCCGCGGATCGTCAGGCCCTGCTCTATCGCCCGGGTCACCACCGGCTCGAACATGGCGAGCGCCTCGTCCACAGTCCGGTTGAGGTTGGCCTTGGCGAAGGACTCGGTGGCCGACGCGAACACGGCGACGTGCCGGGCGCCCAGCGTGAGCGCCCGGTCCAGGCCGCGCTCGTTCGGCACGAGGACGGGCAGGCGCACGGGCAGGTCCTGGACGAGGGGGAACAGCTCCTCCGCGTCCGCCAGTTGGGGGACCCACTTGGGGTGCACGAAACTCGTCGCCTCGACGGTCGACAGACCCGCCGCCGCGAGGCGCCGTACGAACTCGGCCTTCACCTCGGTCGGGACGACCGTCTTCTCGTTCTGCAGCCCGTCCCGGGGCCCCACCTCGTGGATCCTGACCCGGGCCGGGAGCGCCGGATCGGCCACGGTCATCGGCAGACCGCTCATGCCTCCTCCTTCTCCTCGCGCGGGGCGACGACGGCCAGGACCTGGTCCATGGCGACGGTCGTGCCGGGAGTGACGTCCAGTTCGGTGACGGTGCCGGCGTGCGGGGCGGAGATGACGTGCTCCATCTTCATCGCCTCCACGACCAGCAGACTCTGCCCGGCCTCCACCTCGTCCCCGACCGCCACCTTCACGACCGTCACGGTCCCCGGCATCGGCGCGGCCAGCGTGTCGGCCCCACCGTGCCGGGCGCCGGACAGCGCGGCGGCGACGGGGTCGTGATCCAGCACGTGCCAGGAGTCGCCGTCGCGGCCGAGCCAGAAGCCCTCCGGGGAGGCGGCGAGGGTGAACCGGTGGGTGACGCCGTCGAGGTACACGACGAGCTCCCCCACCCCGCCCCTTCCCGAAACCCTGCCGGGAGCCGGGGAGTCGCCGCCGAGCAGCAGCTCGGCGCTCGCGGCCGTGCCGCGTACGCCCACGCTCACCGGCTCGTGGCCGGGGACGCGGAAGTGGTGCGGGGTCCAGGCCGGGGTGCCGCCCAGGCGCCAGCCGTCGACGACACCGAACGGGTCGACCCAGCCCTCGGCGGGCCCCGCCTCGGGGAAGTGGCGCAGCAGCGCCGCCGCCGCGTACACCTCGGCCGGGACCGTCGCGTCGACCAGGCTCTCCGCGTCCCGCTCCACCAGCCCCGTGTCCAGGTCGCCCGCGGCCACGTCCGGGTGGGCGAGGAGGCGGCGGAGGAAGCCCGCGTTGGTGGGGACGCCCAGGGTGACCGTCTCGGCGAGGGCCGCGCGGAGGCGGCGGAGGGCCGTGGGGCGGTCCGGGGCGTGGACGATGACCTTCGACAGCATCGGGTCGTAGAGGGACGAGACCTCCGAGCCCTCCGACAGGCCCGAGTCCGTGCGCGCCCCGCCGCCCTGCGGCTCGTGCAGCGCGAGGACGGTGCCGCCCGACGGCAGGAAGCCGCGCGCCGGGTCCTCGGCGCAGATCCGCGCCTCGATCGCCCAGCCGTCCAGGCGTACGTCCTCCTGCGCGAAGCCCAGCGGCTCGCCCGCCGCGACCCGCAGCTGCCACTCCACCAGGTCCAGGCCGGTGATCAGCTCGGTCACCGGGTGCTCGACCTGGAGGCGGGTGTTCATCTCCATGAAGCAGTACGCGGAGGGGTCGCCGCCCGGCACGATGAACTCGACCGTGCCCGCGCCCACGTACCCGCAGGAGCGCGCCGCCTCGACCGCCGCCGCACCCATCGACGCCCGCAGCTCCGGGGTCAGCAGGACGCTCGGCGCCTCCTCGATGATCTTCTGGTGGCGCCGCTGGAGCGAGCACTCGCGCTCGCCGAGGTGGACGACGTTGCCGTGGGCGTCGGCGAGGACCTGGATCTCGATGTGCCGCGGCCGGTCGATCCACCGCTCCACGAGCAGCGTGTCGTCGCCGAACGAGGACCGCGCCTCGCGCCGCGCCGCCGCGATCTCCTCCTCCAGGACCGTCAGGTCCCGCACCAGCCGCATGCCCTTGCCGCCGCCGCCCGCGCTCGGCTTCAGCAGCACGGGCGCGCCCAGCTCGCGGGCGGCCTCGACGATGTCGGGGTCGGCGGCGCCCGGCACGACCGGGACGCCCGCCGCCTTCACGGTCTCCTTCGCCCGGATCTTGTCGCCCATCAGGGAGATCGCCGAGGCGGACGGGCCGATGAAGACCAGGCCCGCGTCCGCGCACGCCTGCGCGAACCCGGCGTTCTCCGCGAGGAAGCCGTAGCCGGGGTGGACGGCCTGCGCGCCGGTGCGCCGGGCTGCGTCGAGCAGCGCCGGCACGGACAGGTACGACTCGGCGGCCGGCGGCGGACCGATCCGTACCGCCGTGTCCGCCTCCCGTACGTGCCGGGCGTCGGCGTCCGCGTCGCTGTACACGGCCACCGAGCGGACGCCCATCTCCCGCAGGGTGCGGATGACGCGGACGGCGATCTCGCCCCGGTTGGCCACGAGGACGGTGTCGAACATGTGCTGCATCTCGCTCTGCATCTCCTGGGGAACCCTCACATCCGGAAGACGCCGAACTGGGGGTCACCCAGGGGCGCGTTGGCACAGGCGGTCAGGGCGAGGCCGAGGACCTGCCGGGTCTCCATGGGGTCGATGACCCCGTCGTCCCAGAGCCGGGCCGTCGCGTAGTAAGCGCTGCCCTGCGTCTCGTACTGCGCACGGATCGGGTCCTTGAAGGCCTCTTCCTCCTCGGCGCTCCACGCGTCGCCGAGCTGGTCGCGCTTGACCGTGGCGAGGACGGACGCGGCCTGCTCGCCGCCCATCACGGAGATCTTGGCGTTGGGCCACATCCACAGGAAGCGGGGGGAGTACGCCCGGCCGCACATCGAGTAGTTGCCCGCGCCGAAGGAGCCGCCGACGACCACGGTCAGCTTCGGGACCCGCGTGGTCGCCACCGCCGTCACCATCTTGGCGCCGTGCTTGGCGATGCCGCCGTGCTCGTACGCCTTGCCGACCATGAAGCCGGTGATGTTCTGCAGGAAGACGAGCGGGATCCCGCGCTGGTCGCACAGCTCGATGAAGTGCGCGCCCTTCTGGGCGGACTCGGCGAACAGGATGCCGTTGTTGGCGACGATGCCGACCGGGTGCCCGTGGATCCGGGCGAAGCCGGTGATCAGCGTCTGCCCGTACTCCGCCTTGAACTCCTGGAAGCGGGAGGCGTCCACGACCCGGGCGATCACCTCGCGCACGTCGTACGGCGTCCGCGAGTCGACCGGCACCGCCCCGTACAGCCCCGCCGGGTCCACCTTCGGCTCCTCGGCCGGCTCCACCGACCAGGGCAGCGGGCCGCGCTCGGGCAGGGTCGCGACGATGTTCCGCACGATCCGCAGCGCGTGCGCGTCGTCCTCCGCGAGGTGGTCGGTGACGCCGGAGATCCGCGAGTGGACCTCGCCGCCGCCGAGCTCCTCCGCCGTGACGACCTCGCCGGTCGCGGCCTTCACCAGCGGCGGGCCGCCGAGGAAGATCGTCCCCTGGTTCCGGACGATCACCGCCTCGTCGCTCATCGCCGGGACGTACGCCCCGCCCGCCGTGCAGGAGCCGAGGACCGCCGCGATCTGCGGGATGCCGGCGCCGGACATCCGGGCCTGGTTGTAGAAGATGCGGCCGAAGTGCTCGCGGTCCGGGAAGACCTCGTCCTGCATCGGCAGGAAGGCACCGCCCGAATCGACCAGGTAGAGGCAGGGGAGACGGTTCTCCAGCGCCACCTCCTGCGCCCGCAGGTGCTTCTTCACCGTCATCGGGTAGTACGTGCCGCCCTTGACGGTCGCGTCGTTGGCGACGATCACGCACTCGCGGCCGCTCACCCGGCCGATGCCCGCGATGACGCCGGCCGCGGGGGCCTGGTCGCCGTACATCCCGTTCGCCGCGAGCGGGGCCAGCTCCAGGAACGGCGAGCCCGGGTCGAGCAGCGTGTCCACCCGGTCCCGCGGCAGCAGCTTGCCGCGCGCGACGTGCCGGGCGCGGGACTTCTCCCCGCCGCCGAGCGCGGCGGCGGCCAGCTTGGCGCGGAGGGCCGCGGTCAGCTCGTGGTGGGCCGCCTCGTTGGCCTGCCAGGCCGGCGAGGCGGGGTCCGCCGCGCTCGTCAGCACAGGTGCCTGCTGCATCCGTCGAGCTCCCTTGCTCGGTCCACTCGGTTAATGAGCGTTAACGTATGGCCTTCAGGTTAACGACCGCTAACGGGGTTGTCTAGAATCGAATCCATGACCACGACGCCGACGCCGACCGGACGGACCGACGCCCCGACGCGACGCCAGCAGATCCTCAAGGAAGCCGCCCGCCTCTTCGCTGAGCGCGGCTTCCACGGCGTGGGGGTGGATGAGATAGGAGCCGCCGTCGGCATCAGCGGACCCGGGCTCTACCGCCACTTCCCCGGCAAGGACGCGATGCTCGCCGAACTGCTCGTCGGCATCAGCGAGCGGCTCCTCGACGGCGGCCGGCTGCGGGTCGCGGAGTCCGACGGGGACCCGCGCGTCCTCCTCGGCTCCCTCATCGACGGGCACATCGACTTCGCCCTCGACGACCGGCCGCTGATCACCCTCCACGACCGTGAGCTCGACCGGCTCAAGGACGAGGACCGCAAGCGGGTCCGGCAGCTCCAGCGGCAGTACGTCGAACTATGGGTCGCCGTCGTCCGCGACCTGTACCCGGCCGCCGCCGAACCGGAGGCCCGCGCCGCCGTCCACGCCGTCTTCGGCCTCCTCAACTCGACCCCGCACCTGGGGGCGCCGCTGGGCCGGACCGGCATGGAGAACCTGCTGCGCAGCCTGGCCCACGGGGCCTTCGGGGCGCTGGGCTCGCCCGGGGCCTGAGCCCCGGGGCCCGCACCCAACGGGCAGAATGGCCCCCATGCCGATACTCAGCCGCCCCGCCCTCGTCGAGCACCTCGTCCGGACCCGTATCGCGGGAGACGTCGCCACGCCGCGCGACAACAACCTCGCGCACTACCGCCGGCTGGCCAACGGCGACCGGCACTACTGGTTCGGCCTGGAGTTCGGCGACCGGTGGACCGACGAGCAGGACGTGCTCGCGGTCATGGCCGAGCGGTGCGGGGTCGTCGACGACCCGGCGCACCGGGCCGGGCAGGACACCATCGACCCCGAGCTGACCGTCGGCGCCCTCGACCGGATGGCAGCGCGGCTCGCCAAGGCCGCCGCCGGCAAGGAGCGCGTGCTGTTCGCGACCGGGCACCCTGGCGCGCTCATCGACGCGCACAGCCGGGTCGCCGCCGCGCTGCGGGCCCGGGGCTGCGACATCGTGCGGATCCCTGGCGGGCTGACCGCCGACGAGGGGTACGTCGTGCAGTTCGCCGACGTCGCCGTCTTCGAGCGGGGCGCCAGCCTGTGGCACACGCACTCCCCGGAGCCCATGAACGCGATCCTCGACGGGCTGGCGGCGGTCGGCGAGGCCGCGCCGGATCTCGTCGTCGCCGACCACGGGTGGGCGGGGCGGGCGGCTCAGCGGGGGGTCGACTCGGTGGGGTACGCGGACTCCAACGACCCGGCGCTGTTCCTCGCGGAGGCGGAGGGGACGATGCAGGTCACCGTGCCGCTGGACGACCATGTGGTGGATCCTCGGTTCTACGAGCCGCTGACCGCGTATCTGCTGGACGCGGCGGGGTTGGGCGGCTGAGCCGGTCGTAGCGCCTCGACCGGTGCCTCCACGGGGGCCGGAACCTCCGCGGGGGTAGGGGGTGTCCGGACTGCGACCTTCACTTCGCTTCGCTCGTTACGGGCGCCGCCACGTCCGGACACCCCCTACCCCCGCTCCGGATCCGGCCCCCTCCCCGCCGTCTTCATCCGCGGCCCGGTGTCGGGTCCAGGTAGACGCGGCGGATGGCCGGGAAGCGGGTGCGGAGGCGGGCTTCGGCCGTTTCGCAGGCGCGTTCCACTTCGGCGGCCGTGGAGATGTCGCGGAAGTCGACCTTCGCCGCGACCATCACCTCGTCCGGGCCCTGGATCAGGGTCGTCAGGTCGAGGACGCCGACGACGTGGTCGACGGCGAGGAGTTCCTCGCGGACGGCCTGCCGCATGGTGCGGGGGAGCGGGCGGCCGATGAGGAGTTCGGCGTTGGCGTGTCCGAGGACCCAGGCCACGTAGACCAGGAGCAGGCCGATCAGGATCGAGGCGACGCCGTCCCAGACGGACGAGCCGGTGATCTCGACGCCCAGCAGGCCGCCGGCCGCGAGCATCAGGCCCGCCAGGGCCGCCGAGTCCTCCATCACCACGGCCTTGACGGTGGTGTCGGGGGTCAGGCGCAGGTAGCGGCTGAAGGGGGCCTTCACGCGGTCCGCCTCGGCGCGGACCTGCTTGACGGCCGTGCGGAGGCTGAAGCCTTCGAGGAGGAAGGCGACGCCCAGGACGATGTACGAGACGGTGGGGTCGCCCAGTTCCTCGCCTTCGACGAGGGTGTGGATGCCGTCGTAGAGGGAGAAGACGGCGCCGCCCACGAAGGTGGCGACCGCGGCCAGCATCGCCCAGACGTAGCGCTCGTTCGCGTAGCCCAGGGGGTGGTCCTCGTCGGCGGGCTTCTCGCTGCGCTTGAGGGCCGTGAGGAGCATGAACTCGGTGACGGTGTCGGCGAGCGAGTGGGCGGCCTCCGAGAGCATCGCGCTGGATCCGCTGACCACGCCCGCGACGGCCTTGGCGGCGGCGATGCCCAGGTTGGCCATCGCCGCCACGATCACTGTGAAGGTGCTCTCGCCGTTCTCCGCCATGATCGGACGGTATGTCCGGTCATCGGCGCGGGACGCGAACGACACCCTCCTGGATGACCGAGATCGCCAGCCGTCCGTCCTGGGTGAAGATCCGCGCCTGGCCGAGGCCGCGTCCGCCCGAGGCGGTCGGCGACTCCTGGTCGTACAGGAGCCACTCGTCGGCCCGGAAGGGGCGGTGGAACCACATGGCGTGGTCCAGGGACGCCCCGACGACGTCGCCCACCGCCCAGCCGCCCCGGCCGTGGGCCAGGAGGATCGAGTCGAGGAGCGTCATGTCGGAGACGTAGGTCGCCAGGGCGATGTGGAGGAGCGGGTCGTCGGCGAGTTTGCCGTTGGTGCGGAACCAGACCTGGGAGCGGGGTTCGCGCGGCTGTCCGACGCTGCCCCACGGGGGGACCTCGGCGTAGCGGAGGTCCACGGCCGCGCGGGCCTCGATGAGACGGTCCGCGACCTCGCGGGGGAGGTGCAGGGGGAGCATCTCGGCCGGGGTCGGCAGGGACTCCGGGTCCGGGGCGGGCGGCATCTCCGCCTGGTGGTCCAGGCCCTCCTCGTACGTCTGGAACGACGCGGAGAGGTGGAAGATCGGCTGCCCGTGCTGGACGGCCACCACCCGGCGGGTGGTGAAGGAGCGTCCGTCGCGGATGCGGTCGACCGTGTAGACGATCGGGGCGCCCGGGTCCCCGGCGCGCAGGAAGTACGCGTGGAGCGAGTGGGCGAGGCGGTCCTCGGGGACCGTGCGTCCGGCCGCCACCAGCGCCTGGGCGGCCACCTGGCCGCCGAAGACGCGGGGGACGATGGAGGGGCGGGACTCGCCCCGGAAGATGTCCTGCTCGATCCGCTCGAGGTCGAGCAGGTCGAGCAGGTCATCCAGTGCCGTGTGCGCTTCGGGCACTTACAGGCCCATCGACTTGGCGATGATCGACTTCATGATCTCGCTGGTGCCGCCGTAGATGCGGTTGACGCGGTTGTCGGCGTACAGGCGGGCGATCGGGTACTCGTTCATGTAGCCGTAGCCGCCGTGCAGCTGGAGGCAGCGGTCGATGACGCGGTGCGCGACCTCGGTGCAGAACAGCTTGGCGCTGGCGGCCTCGGCGGGGGACAGCTCGCCCGCGTCCAGGGCCTCCAGGGCGCGGTCGGCGACGGCCTCGGCGGCGTCGACCTCGGCCTGGCAGGCGGCCAGCTCGAACTTGGTGTTCTGGAAGGAGGCGACCGGCTTGCCGAAGACCGTGCGGTCGGTGACGTACTGCTGGGCGAAGCGGACCGCGGCCTTGGCCTGGGCGTAGGCGCCGAAGGCGATGCCCCAGCGCTCGGAGGCCAGGTTGTGGCCGAGGTAGTAGAAGCCCTTGCCCTCCTCGCCGAGCAGGTCCTCGACGGGGACCTTCACGTCGACGAAGGCCAGCTCGGCGGTGTCGGAGGTGCGCAGGCCCAGCTTGTCCAGCTTGCGGCCGATGGAGTAGCCCTCGGACTTGGTGTCGACGGCGAAGAGGGAGATGCCGAAGCGGCGGTCCTCGGCCGACGGGGCGGAGGTGCGGGCGCAGACGATCACGCGGTCGGCGTGGACGCCGCCGGTGATGAAGGTCTTGGAGCCGTTGAGGACGTAGTGGGTGCCGTCCTCGGACAGCTTGGCGGTGGTCTTCATGCCCGCGACGTCGGAGCCGGTGCCCGGCTCGGTCATGGCGAGCGCCCACATCTCCTCGCCGGTGACGAACTTCGGCAGGTAGCGCTTCTTCTGCTCGTCGGTGGAGAGCATCTTGATGTACGGGAGCGCGAGCAGCACGTGCACGCCGGAGCCGCCGAACTGGACGCCGGCGCGGGAGGTCTCCTCGTAGAGGACGGCCTCGAACTTGTGGGTGTCCAGGCCGGCGCCGCCGAACTCCTCGGGCACGTTGATGCCGAAGATGCCGAGCTCGCCCAGCTTGTCGTAGAAGTCGCGGGGCGCCTGGCCGGCCGCGAACCACTCGTCGTAGACCGGGACGACCTCGGCCTCGATGAAGGCGCGGATGGTCTCCCGGAACGCCTCGTGGTCCTCGTTGAATACGGTACGGCGCACGAGCCGCCTCCTTTGGTCGTCCGGCCAGGCATGTCGTTGACGCTTCTTCTAAGCGCTTGCTCAGGCTTCTGGTACCGAAGTTACCGACCAGTCATCCCCTCTGTCCAGAGTCGGCCGCCGAGTGCAACGCGAACCACAGCTCCATCCGTACGTCCGGATCGTCCAGGTCCTTGCCGAGCAGCCCCGCGCAGCGGGCGATCCGCTGGCGGACCGTGTTGCGGTGGATCTCCGTCGCCGCGGCCGTCCGGTCCCAGCTGCCGTGCAGCGACAGCCAGGTGCGCAGGGTCTCGGTCAGGGGCGGGGTCAGCGGGGCGAGGAGTTCGCGGGCGTACGCGGCGGCCTCGTCCGGGTCGACCAGCCCGGCGAGCCCGGACGCCCGGTGCCGCACCAGCGGCGTCCGGGTGGCCTCCGCGCGGCGCAGCGCCCGCGCCGCCTGCGCGTCGGCCGCCGCGAGCGCGGGGGCCTCGGCGGGGGCCCCGACGCCGAGCGTCCAGCCGGGCCGCGCGGTGACGGCGGCGGAGGCGGGCAGCAGCAGCCGGACGGTGTCCGTGCCCGGGTCCACCAGCGCCGTGCCCAGCTCCGCCGCCAGCGAGGCCGCCGCGAACGGGGTGCCGTCGCCGCCCCGCGCGTGGACCACCGTCCAGGGGCCCGGGCCGAGCGCCCCGGCCGCCTCCGCCGGGGTGGCCCCGAGCAGCAGCCGCACCAGGGCCGTGTCGCGGGCCGTGACATCGGCCGCCCGGTGCGGGGCCGTGAGGAGGGAGAGCAGGACGACGGCGACGCCCGCGATCGTGTGGTCGCCCGGTTCGCGGGCCTCCGTCGCCACGCCCAGCGTCGGCCCGTCCCCGCCGCCCAGCGCGTACGCGGCGAGCCGCAGCCCGCCCCCGTCGCCGCTGGCCGTCGCCGGACCGCCCGGGCGGGGCCCCACCACGCCGGCCAGCTCCGCGAGGGCCCGGCCCGCCTCGGCCGGGACCGCGCGGCCGGCCGCCGCCGACTCCGTGCCGTCCGGGGCGTAGAGGACCGCCCGCCCGCCGAGCCGCGCCGCGAGGGCGCCGAGCACCGCCGGGACCGGGGCCGGCCGGGCGGCGGCCGCGGCCAGGGACTGCTGGGCCTCGCTCACCCGGCGCAGCTCGTTCGTCCGGACCTCGGCCATCAGGCGCCACACGGCCCGCGCCACCGCGGTGAACGGGGTCGCGGGCGGCACTTCCAGCAGCGGCAGGCCGTGCCGTTCGCAGGCCTCGACGAGCGCCGCCGGCACCGTGTCGTACACGGGCGTCACCCCGAAGCCGAGTGCCGCCGCCCCCGCCGCCACGACCCGCGCCACGTACCGCGCCGGGTCCGTCAGCTGTACGCCCGCCGTCATGAGCAGCTCGCCGCCGAGCAGGTACGGGTACGGGTCGGCCATCTCGGAGGTGTGCACCCAGTGCAGCGAGACGTCCGGGGGGCCCGCGAGCAGCCGCAGGCCGAGTTCGGTGCGGGCGAGCAGCGCGGCCAGCGGGACGGGCGGTGCGGGTGGGGTGGAGGCGGGCTCCGGTGCGGGCATGGGGTGGACCCTTCGTACATCCGCCGTGTGAACAGTGGAGGAAACGTACACTTCAGCGTCGCATTCCGGCCACCTACTGTCGTGCCATCCGGAGGCCGCGGGTACGGGCGGATGTCCCCGCGACCAGCCTCCGGTCGCTTCCCCCGCACGACACGCCACCGAGGTGACCGAAGGAGGGCCCATGGCCGTCGACTACACAGTGATCGTCCTGTATTTGGCCGGCATGCTCGCGATGGGCTGGTGGGGCATGCGCCGCGCCAAGTCCAAGAGCGAGTTCCTGGTGGCGGGCCGTCGCCTCGGGCCCTGGATGTACTCCGGCACCATGGCCGCGATCGTCCTCGGCGGCGCCTCCACCATCGGCGGCGTCGGCCTCGGCTACAAGTACGGCCTCTCCGGCGCCTGGATGGTCTTCGCCATCGGCCTCGGGCTGCTCGCCCTCTCCGTCTTCTTCTCCGCGCGGATCGCGCGCCTGAAGGTCTACACCGTCTCCGAGATGCTCGACCTGCGCTACGGCGGCCGGGCCGGCGTCATCTCCGGCGTCGTCATGTGGGCGTACACCCTGATGCTCGCGGTCACCTCGACCATCGCGTACGCGACCATCTTCGACGTCCTCTTCGACCTGCCCCGCACGCTCGCGATCGTCCTCGGCGGCACCATCGTCGTCGCCTACTCGACGCTCGGCGGCATGTGGTCCATCACCCTCACCGACATGGTGCAGTTCGTCGTGAAGACCATCGGCGTGCTGCTCCTGCTGCTGCCGATCGCCGTCGTCAAGGCGGGCGGCTTCGCCGAGATGAAGGCCGCGCTGCCCACCTCGTACTTCGAGCCCCTCGGCATCGGCGGCGAGACGATCTTCACCTACGTGCTGATCTACACCTTCGGCATGCTGATCGGCCAGGACATATGGCAGCGGGTCTTCACCGCCCGCACCGACAAGGTCGCCCGCTGGGGCGGCACCGTCGCCGGCACCTACTGTCTGGCGTACGCGCTGGCCGGCGCCGTCATCGGCACCGCGGCCAAGGTGATGTACCCGAAGCTGCCCAGCGCCGACGACGCCTTCGCCACCATCGTCAAGGACGAGCTGCCCATGGGCGTCCGGGGCCTGGTCCTCGCCGCCGCGCTCGCCGCCGTCATGTCCACCTCCTCCGGCGCCCTCATCGCCTGCGCCACCGTCGCCAACAACGACATCTGGTCACGTCTGCGCGGCGCCGCGGCGAAGAAGGGCGAGGGGGACGCGGGGGAGCATGACGAGGTGAAGGGCAACCGGCTCTTCATCCTGGTCATGGGCGTCGCCGTCATCGGCATCGCCATCGCCCTCAACGACGTCGTCCAGGCCCTCACCGTCGCCTACAACCTGCTGGTCGCCGGCCTGCTCGTGCCGATCCTCGGCGGCCTGCTGTGGCGCCGCGGCACCGTCCAGGGCGCGCTCGCCGCGGTCGGCGTCGGCGGCCTGGCCGTGATCGGCCTGATGTGGACTTACGGAATCTTGGCAAATGAGCCTGTTTACTATGGTTTGTTGGCCTCGCTCGCCGTCTATGTGATCGTTTCCCTGGCGACCCGCCCGACGGACGCCGCCGTGCTCGCGAACTGGCGCGCCCGGCTGGCGGGCCAGGACACCCCCGCCGAGCCCGACCCCACGGTCCCGGCACCCGCGACCGCCTGACGGCGGCCGCACCGCAGACGTCCGGCGGCCCCGCGATCCGGGGCCGGCCGGAGCCACCGATACACCCCAGGAGGACCCGACCATGAGCAGCAGCGACCAGAACGCCTTCCGCGGCCCGACCGACTCGTCCCGCATCCCGCGGTACGCCGGTCCCGCGACGTTCGCCCGGCTGCCGCGGCTCGACGAGGTCGGCACCACCGACGTCGCCGTGGTCGGCATCCCCTTCGACAGCGGCGTCTCCTACCGCCCCGGCGCCCGCTTCGGCGGCAACGCCATCCGCGAGGCCTCCCGCCTGCTGCGCCCCTACAACCCGGCGCAGGACGCCTCCCCGTTCGCCCTCGCCCAGGTCGCCGACGCCGGTGACATCGCGGCCAACCCGTTCAACATCAACGAGGCCGTCGAGACCATCGAGGCCGCCGCCGACGACCTGCTCGCCACCGGCGCCCGCATGATGACCCTGGGCGGCGACCACACCGTCGCGCTGCCGCTGCTGCGCTCGGTCGCCAAGAAGCACGGCCCCGTCGCCCTGCTCCACTTCGACGCCCACCTCGACACCTGGGACACCTACTTCGGCGCCGAGTACACCCACGGCACCCCGTTCCGCCGGGCCGTCGAGGAGGGCATCCTCGACACCTCCGCCCTCTCCCACGTCGGCACCCGCGGCCCGCTGTACGGCAAGCAGGACCTCACCGACGACGAGAAGATGGGCTTCGGCATCGTCACCTCGGCGGACATCTACCGCCGCGGCGCCGACGAGGTCGCCGACCAGCTCCGCCAGCGCATCGGCGACCGCCCGCTCTACATCTCCATCGACATCGACTGCCTCGACCCGGCCCACGCCCCCGGCACCGGCACCCCCGAGGCCGGCGGCATGACCTCGCGCGAGCTCCTGGAGATCCTGCGCGGCCTGTCCTCCTGCAACCTGGTCTCCGCCGACGTCGTCGAGGTCGCCCCCGCGTACGACCACGCCGAGATCACCGCCGTCGCCGCCTCCCACACGGCGTACGAGCTGACCACGATCATGTCCCGCCAGATCGCGGAGAGCCGCGCGGCGAACTAGTACGACGCCTTGGAGTGTGTGCCCGCCCCCCCCGAAGGGCTGGGGGTCCCCCCGGACGAAGTCTGGGGGAGGGTGGGCACACACCCCCCACCGGTCCGCACCCGACCGACCACGCCCCGAGGGACCCATGACCCACGACCACGACCTCGTCCTGCGCCCCACGGCCGCCCAGACGGAAGCCGCGCTGAACCCGCCCAAGGGGCGCAACGGCGGCGACCTCGTCGTCGAGACCCTCGCCGGCCTCGGCGCCACCACCGTCTTCGGCCTCCCCGGCCAGCACGCCCTCGGCATGTTCGACGCCCTGCGCCGCTCCTCGCTGCGCTACGTCGGCCTGCGCGTCGAGAACAACGCGGGCTTCGCCGCCGACGCCTACGGCCGGGTCACCGGCGAGGCGGCCCCGCTGCTGCTCTCCACCGGGCCCGGCGCCCTGATGTCGCTCGCCGCCCTCCAGGAGGCGGCCGCCGCCTCCGCACCGGTGCTCGCCATCGGCAGCCAGGTCCCGGCGGCCGGGCTCGGCGGCGGCCGGCACGGCTACCTCCACGAGCTGCGCGACCAGCAGGCCTCGTTCCGGGACATCGTGAAGTCCGTCCACACGGTCCGTACGCAGTCCCAGATCCCGTCCGCCCTCGCCGCCGCGTGGGAGTCGGCGCTCACCGCCCCGCACGGGCCGGTGTGGGTGGAGATCCCGCAGGACGTCCTCCTCGCCGAGACCACCCTGCCGGTCGTCACGGCGATGGACGCGACGCCCGAGGAGCTCGCCCCCCGCCCCGAGCTGACGGCGGTCGCGGCCGACCTGCTGGCCAGGGCCGAGCGGCCCGCGGTCATCGCGGGCGGCGGGGTCGTCCGCGCCGACGCCTCCGGCAAGCTGCTCGCCCTGGCGGAGCGCCTGAACGCCCCCGTGGTCACCACCTTCGGCGGCAAGGGCGCCTTCCCCTGGGAGCACCCGCTGTCGCTCCAGTCCTGGCTGGAGGACCGGCACACCACCGACTTCCTGGAGGACGCCGACGTCCTCCTCGTGGTCGGCTCGGGCCTCGGCGAGCTGTCCTCGAACTACCACACCTTCGCCCCGCGCGGCCGGGTGATCCAGATCGAGGCCGACGCCGGGAAGCTGGAGTCCAACCACCCCGCCCTCGGCATCCACGCCGACGCCCGGCTCGCCCTCCAGGCCCTCCTGGAGACGGTGCCCGAGCGGCCCGACCCGACCGCGCCCGAGCGGGTGCGCACGGTCCTGGCGAAGGTCCGCGAGCGGCTCGACGCCCAGGACCTGGGCCTGGAGCGGCGGATCGTGGACGCGGTCCGGGCGGCGCTGCCGGACGCGGCGCCCAGCTTCTGGGACATGACGATCCTGGCCTACTGGGCCTGGTCCGCCTTCGACGCCCGCCGCCCCAACACCATGCACTCCGCCCAGGGCGCCGGCGGCCTCGGCTACGGCTTCCCGGCGGCGCTCGGCGCGGCGGCGGCCGACCCGACCCGGCCGGTGCTCGCGGTGTCGGGCGACGGCGGCGCGATGTACTCGATCGCGGAGCTGGCGACGGCCAAGCAGTACGGCTTCGACGTCACCTGGCTGATCGTCGACGACGGCGGCTACGGCATCCTGCGCGAGTACATGACGGACGCCTTCGGCGAGGCCACCGCGACCGAGCTGGCCCGCCCGGACTTCGTCGCCCTCGCCGAGTCCTTCGGCGTCCCGGCCACGCTGACCGCCCCGGACACCCTCACCGAGGACCTCGCGGCGGCCCTGAAGACCCCGGGCCCGTCCGTGGTGGTCCTCCCGGCCCTGCTGCGCATGTTCGAGCCGACGCACCTGTAGACCCCTCCGGCAGCGGTGGCCGGTCCCGCCGATCCCGTTTGTTGCGGCGGGATGAAATCGCACGTCGCCCGCGTTGGCCCTTCCGGTAGAGCAGCACGGACGGGAGGCGCCACGTGGCGGCGGTGGGGCAGGAACAGGCGGGGGAGCGGGGCTGGGCGCGCCGGCTCGCCGGGTACGCGTGGCGCTACAAGGCGAACGTCGTGCTCGCGCTGGGGTCCTCCCTGGCGGGCATGGCCGTGCTCGCGCTCGTCCCCCTGATCACCAAGGTGATCATCGATGACGTCATCGGCGCGAAGACCGGATCCCTGGGACTGTGGACCGGTCTTCTCGTCGCCTCCGCCGTGGTCGTCTACGGCCTCACCTTCGTGCGCCGCTACTACGGCGGCCGGCTCGCCCTCGACGTGCAGCACGATCTGCGCACCGAGATGTTCGGGACCATCACCCGGCTCGACGGGCGCCGGCAGGACGAGCTGTCCACCGGGCAGGTCGTCGGCCGCGCCACCAGCGACCTCCAGCTCATCCAGGGTCTGCTGTTCATGCTCCCGATGACCATCGGGAACGTCCTGCTGTTCGTCATCTCGCTCGCCGTGATGGCGGCGCTCTCGCTGCCCCTGACCCTGGTCGCCCTCGCCGTCGCCCCCGCCCTGTGGTGGATAGCCCGCCGCAGCCGCAGCCGTCTCCACCCCGCCACCTGGTACGCGCAGGCGCAGGCCGCGACGGTCGCCGGGGTCGTCGACGGGGCCGTCACCGGCGTCCGGGTCGTGAAGGGCTTCGGGCAGGAGGAGCAGGAGACCGGCAAGATCCGCGAGGCCGGACGCCGGCTCTTCGCCGGCCGGCTGCGCACCGTCCGGCTCAACGCGAAGTACACCCCCGCCCTCCAGGCCGTCCCCGCCCTCGGCCAGGTCGCCGTGCTCGCCCTCGGCGGCTATCTGGCCTACAAGGGCCAGATCACCCTCGGCACCTTCGTCGCCTTCTCCTCGTACCTCGCCTCCCTCGTCGGCCCGGTCCGCATGCTCGCCATGGTGCTCACCGTCGGCCAGCAGGCCCGCGCCGGCGTCGAGCGGGTCCTGGAGCTCATCGACACCGAGCCGAGCCTGCGGGACGGCACCAAGGAACTCCCGGCCGACGCGCCCGCCAGCGTCGAGTTCGACGACGTCTCCTTCGCGTACGAGACCCCCAACGGCAAGGTCAGCCCCGTCCTGGAGGGCTTCTCGCTGGAGATCCGGCCCGGCGAGACCGTCGCCGTCGTCGGCGCCTCCGGCTCCGGCAAGTCCACCGTCTCGCTGCTGCTGCCCCGCTTCTACGACGTGACGCACGGCGCCGTCCTCGTCGGCGGCCTCGACGTCCGCGAGCTCACCCTCGACTCGCTGCGCGCCGCCGTCGGCCTGGTCCCCGAGGACAGCTTCCTGTTCTCCGACACGGTCCGCGCCAACATCGCGTACGGCGTGCCCGACGCCACCCAGGAGCAGATCGAGACGGCCGCCCGCGCCGCCCAGGCGGACCGTTTCATCGCCGAGCTGCCCGCGGGGTACGACACCAAGGTCGGCGAGCACGGCCTCACCCTCTCCGGCGGCCAGCGCCAGCGCCTCGCCCTGGCCCGCGCGATCCTCACCGACCCGCGGCTGCTCCTCCTCGACGACGCGACCTCCGCCGTCGACGCCAAGGTCGAGCACGAGATCCACGAGGCCCTGAAGTCCGTCATGGCGGGCCGCACCACCCTGCTCATCGCCCACCGCCGCTCCACCCTCGGCCTCGCCGACCGGATCGCCGTCCTCGACGAGGGCCGGCTCGCCGACATCGGCACCCACGAGGAGCTGGAGGAGCGCTCCGCGCTCTACCGGCGCCTGCTCACCGACCCCGACGAGCTGGGCGCCGTCTCGCCCGGACACACCCTGCCGGCCGGTGTCTCCGAGGACCGCACGCTGCGGGCCGAGCTGGACGCCGAGTTCGACGCCGAGCGGGGCATCACGCCCACCCTGTGGGTGCGCGAGGAGACCGACGACCGCGCGACCGCCACCCCCGGGGCCACCCCCGAGCTGCTGGCCGCCGTCGAGGCCCTGCCGCCCGCCTCCGACACCCCGGACATCGACGAGGCCCGCGCCGTCTCCCCCGAGGAGTCCTACGGCCTGCGGCGCCTGCTGCGCGGCTTCGGCGCGCCCCTGATGATCAGCCTCGGCCTGGTCGCCCTCGACGCGGGCGCCGGCCTGCTGCTGCCGATACTCATCCGGCACGGCATCGACAAGGGCGTCAACCAGCTCGCCATCGGCGCCGTCTGGGCGGCCTCCGCGCTCGCCCTGGTGACCGTCCTCGTCCAGTGGGCCGCGCAGACCGCCGAGACCCGCATGACCGGCCGCACCGGCGAGCGGATCCTGTACGCGCTGCGGCTGAAGATCTTCGCCCAGCTCCAGCGCCTCGGCCTCGACTACTACGAGCGCGAGCTCACCGGCCGGATCATGACCCGGATGACCACGGACGTCGACGCCCTGTCGACCTTCCTCCAGACCGGCCTGGTCACCGCCTTCGTATCCGTCGTCACCTTCTTCGGCATCATGGGCGCCCTGCTCGTCCTCGACGTGCAGCTCGCCCTGGTCGTCTTCGCGACCCTGCCGGTGCTCGCCGTCGCCACGTACTACTTCCGCCGCGCCAGCGTGAAGGCGTACGAGCTGGCCCGCGAGCGGATCAGCGGGGTCAACGCCGACCTCCAGGAGTCGGTCGTCGGGCTGCGGATCGTGCAGGCCTTCCGGCGCGAGCGGGCGGGCGCCGAGCGCTTCGCGGCCCGCAGCGAGGAGTACCGCGAGGCCCGGGTGCACGGCCAGTGGCTGATATCGGTCTACTTCCCGTTCGTCACCCTGCTGTCCTCGGTGGCCGCCGCCGCCGTCCTGATCGTCGGGGCGAACCGGATCGAGGCCGGTTCCCTGACCACCGGTGCCCTGGTCGCCTACCTGCTCTACATCGACCTGTTCTTCGCGCCCGTGCAGCAGCTCTCCCAGGTCTTCGACGGCTACCAGCAGGCCGCCGTCTCGCTGAAGCGGATGCAGGAGCTGCTCCAGGAGCCGACCTCCACCACCGCCGCGCCCGCCCCGCTCGACGTGCTCTCGCTGCGCGGCGAGATCGCCTTCGAGGACGTGTCCTTCGCGTACGGCACGGACGCCGGCGACGGGGAGGGGACCGCGCTCAGCGGCATCGACCTGCGGATACCGGCCGGCCAGACGGTCGCCTTCGTCGGCGAGACCGGCGCGGGCAAGTCCACCCTGGTCAAGCTGGTCGCCCGCTTCTACGACCCGACGGGCGGCCGGGTCACCGCCGACGGCACCGACCTGCGCGACCTCGACCTCACCGCGTACCGGCACCGGCTCGGTGTCGTGCCGCAGGAGGCGTACCTGTTCGCCGGGACGGTCCGCGACGCCATCGCGTACGGCCGTCCGGACGCCACCGACGCCCAGGTGGAGGCGGCGGCCCGCGCGGTCGGCGCCCACGACATGATCGCCACGCTCGACGGCGGCTACCTCCACGAGGTCGCCGAGCGCGGCCGCAACCTGTCGGCGGGCCAGCGCCAGCTGATCGCCCTGGCCCGCGCCGAGCTGGTCGACCCCGACGTGCTGCTGCTCGACGAGGCCACCGCCGCCCTCGACCTCGCCACCGAGGCCCAGGTCAACGCGGCCACCGACCGCCTCGCCGGCCGCCGCACCACCCTGGTGGTCGCCCACCGGCTCACCACCGCGGCCCGCGCCGACCGGGTGATCGTGATGGACCACGGCCGGGTCGCCGAGGACGGCACCCACGAGGAGCTGCTCGCCCTCGACGGGGTGTACGCCGGACTGTGGCGCACCTTCATCGGCGAGGGCGTCGCCGAGGAGGCGCCCGAACCGGTGTAGGCGGGCGGGTCCGACGGCGAAGGGAGGCCGGTCCGACGGCACCGGTGTGGACAGGCCGGTCCGACGCGAAGATGAGTACGGGCGCCCATGCGCGGGGCGCCCGGACAGGGTGTGATCGGGGTATGAGCAACCTCGTCCCCGCCGCACCCGCCCCCGCCGCCGGCCGTCGTGTCCGCGTCTGGGCCCTGGTCTCGGCCGGTCTGCTGGTGCCCGCCACCGTCCTCGCCGGGATCCTCGCGCTCAGCTCGGACCACGCCGGCCGTTGTGTCGGCTACGCCGAGGAGTGCGGCTCCAACCCCGGCTGGATGTACGCGGGCAGCCTCGGTCTCGCCCTCGTCGCCCTGGTGGTCGCGCTGGCCGCCTCGCGCGAGCCGGTGCGCCGGGCGGCCCTCGGCGTCCAGGTCGCCGCCGAGCTGGTCTTCCTGCTGATGGTCGTCACCACGTTCGCGTAGGCAACCGAAACGGCCTCTGCCGCGTCGTATGCACGTACGACCGGAGCAGGGGAGGGACGCACGTGTTCGGTGGAGTCCGGAGCGGGACGAGACGGCGACCGCAGACGTACCTCCTCGCCCTGCTGCTGGCCACCGGCGGCCTGGTGCTCGCCGGGCCCGCCGCGAGTTCGGCGGACGCCGCCTCCGTCTGCCACGGGCGCCCCACCCGTACCGTCGCGTTCGCGACCGGCGAGCTGCGGCTCTACCGGACCCGGCAGTACGTGTGCGCCCTCG
This sequence comes from Streptomyces sp. NPDC023157, assembly GCF_055560575.1. Lineage (NCBI taxonomy): Bacteria > Bacillati > Actinomycetota > Actinomycetes > Kitasatosporales > Streptomycetaceae > Streptomyces > Streptomyces sp. NPDC023157. Next base: position 1,043,603 of record NZ_JBVHIL010000001.1, on the reverse strand, counting down.
CGGTGGCGAAGCGGCCCGGCGGCCCGCGGACCATGACGGTGTCGCTCCGGCCGCGCGGCGGCCGGGCCGCGGTGAACTCGGGCCGGTTCGCCCGGCAGGCGGGTCCGGTCACGGTGTACGCCCTCAACCGCTGTGTGCAGGCCGCCGCCGCCATCGACGGACGGTCCGTCGCGACCGGCTGGATCCTGTGCTGAACCGTATGTAATGCCCAACCAGGTCTGGCGGTCCGCACGTTGACCCGGCTAGGTTCACGACACCGTTGTGAATCAAGGGGAGGGTGAATGCGTAAGTCGCTCAGATGGCTGGTGTCGCTTTCGGTGCTCATAGGCACCGTCGGCTCCACGGGCGTGGCCACCGCCGCGGACACGGAGACCGGCCGCACCGCCGTCGCCGACGCGCAGAGCACGGACATCAAGGACCGCCTTCTGGCGATACCCGGGATGAGCCTGATCGAGGAGAAGCCGTACGCCGGCTACCGCTACTTCGTCCTGAACTACGAGCAGCCGGTCGACCACCGGCGCCCCTGGGCGGGCACGTTCCAGCAGCGGATCTCGGTCCTGCACAAGGACACCGACCGCCCCACCGTCTTCCGCACCAGCGGCTACGGGCTGAGCACCACCCCGAGCCGGGCCGAGCCGACCCGGATCATCGACGGCAACCAGATCTCCATGGAGTACCGGTTCTTCACGCCGTCCCGGCCGCAGCCCGCCGACTGGTCGAAGCTGGACATCTGGCAGGCCGCCAGCGACCAGCACCGCATCTTCACCGCGCTGAAGTCGGTCTACGGCAAGAAGTGGCTCTCCACCGGCGCCTCCAAGGGCGGCATGACGGCCACCTACTACGAGCGCTTCTACCCGCGTGACATGGACGGCGTCGTGGCCTACGTGGCCCCCAACGACGTCGTCGACAAGGAGGACTCGGCGTACGACCGGTTCTTCGAGCGGGTCGGCACCAAGGACTGCCGCGACCGCCTCAACAACCTGCAGCGCGAGGCGCTGGTGCGCCGTGAGCCGCTGGAGAAGAAGTACGAGGCCTGGGCGAAGTCCGAGGGCGCCACCTTCAACACGATCGGCTCGCTCGACAAGGCCTACGAGGCCGTCGTCCTCGACTTCGTGTGGGGCTTCTGGCAGTACTACGGCGAGGACGTCTGCGACCAGATCCCGGAGGCGGCGACCGCGAGCGACGACGCCGTCTACGAGACGATCGACGCCTACTCCGGCTGGTCCGCCTACACCGACCAGGGCCTGGAGACGTACACCCCGTACTACTACCAGGCGGCGACCGAGCTCGGCTCGCCCAGCATCAAGCAGCCGCACCTGGCCGGTCTGAGCCGCTACGGCTACCAGCCCGCCCGCAACTTCGTGCCGCGCGAGATCCCGATGAAGTTCAAGCCGTGGGTCATGCGGGACGTGGACCAGTGGGTCCGCACCCACGCGAACAAGATGCTGTTCGTCTACGGCGGCAACGACCCGTGGGGCTCCGAGCCCTTCCACCTCGGCAAGGGCGCCCGCGACAGCTACGTGTACGTCGCGCCGGGTGCCAACCACGGTGCCAACGTGGCCGGTCTGGTCGAGGCCGAGAAGGCCAACGCCACCGCCCGCATCCTCGCCTGGGCCGGGGTCGACGCCCCGGCGGTGAAGGCGGCCAAGCCGCTGGCCCGCTTCGACGCCCGCATCGACCGCGCGGTCGACGAGGACGCGACCCGGGAGCACGGCCTGCGCCCGTAGTCCCGTGCCGTACGACGTGAGCCGGCACCCCGCCGCGTACGGGGGGTGCCGGCTCACGCCCGTTCCGGGGCCGCGGGCGCCGCTAGTAGGTGAGCCCGTGGCCGATCGGGTAGAGCACCCGCGTCGGATCCTGGGCGCTCTGCACGGGGACCGGCAGCCGGCCGCGCGGCTTCACCCGGCCCGCGATCACCCGTACGGCGGCGCGCAGTTCGACGTCCGTCCAGGAGTACGCGGCGAGGCTCGCCCGCTGTCCGGTGATCCGGGCCACGTCGTACGGGTTGCGGAGCGCGAGCGTCACCACCGGCACCCCGGTCGCCGTGAGCCGTGCCAGCAGGGTGAGCTGGCTGGTGGTCGGGGTGAGGTTGTACGTGCCGACGACGACGACGTCCTGCCCGGCCGCGGCCGCCACCGCCTGCTCGATCAGCGCCGGGGTCGGCGCGGTGCCGGTGGACAACGCCCGCGCCGTGAAGCCGAGTTCGGTGAAGGCGGCGGCGAGGACGGTGGTCGGCGGCCCGGTGGTGGCGGACGGCGAGGCCGGGTCGGCGCCGACGACCAGCACCTTCGGGTGGGTACGGCGGCTCAGCGGGAGGAAGCCCTCCTCGTTGACCAGCAGGGTCGTGGTGCGCTCCGCGATCCGGTCGGCGCGGGCCAGGTGGGCCCGGGTGCCGACGGTGCGGTCCACCCCGGCGGAGGTGACGTACGGGTCGTCGAGCAGACCCACCCGGGCCTTCAGCCGCAGGATCCGCAGGATCGATTCGTCAAGCCGCGCCTCGGTCAGCTCGCCGTCCCGGACGGCCTTCAGGACCGCGTTCCAGGCCACGGCCAGCTCCGGCGGGTTGAGCAGCTGGTCGGCGCCCGCCTTGAGGGCGAGGACGGGGACGCGCTCGTCGCCGTACTTGGTGCGCACGCCCTCCATGCTCAGCGAGTCGGTGACCACCACGCCGTCGAAGCCGAGCCGCTCGCGCAGGATGCCGGTGAGGATCGGCCGGGACAGGGTCGCCGGGTCCCCGCTCGGGTCGAGCGCGGGGACCACGATGTGCGCGGTCATGATCGACTCGATGCCGGCGCGGATCGCGGCCCGGAACGGCGGTGCGTCCACGGCCGCCCACTGCTCGGCGGTGTGGGTGATGACGGGCAGCCCGTTGTGGCTGTCGACGGCCGTGTCGCCGTGGCCCGGGAAGTGCTTGGCGGTCGCCGCGATCCCGGCCCGCTGGGCGCCCTTGACCTGGGCGGCGACCAGGCCCGCGACGGCCTCGGGGTCGGCGCCGAGGGAGCGGACGCCGATGACCGGGTTGGCCGGGTTGACGTTGACGTCGGCGACCGGCGCGTAGTCCTGCCGGATGCCGAGGGCGGCGAGTTCGGCGCCCGCGATCCGGCCGGCCGCCCGGGCGTCCTCGTGCGAGCCGCCCGCGCCGAGCGCCATGGCGCCGGGCAGCAGGGTGGCGGGCTTGCCGATCCGGGCGACGATCCCGTGCTCCTGGTCGGTCGACAGGAGCAGCGGGATCGGGGTGTCCTGGGCGAGGGCGGCCCGCTGGATGCCGTTGGAGAGCTCGGCGATCTGGTGCGGGTCGCGGGTGTTGTGCGCCCAGGCGAAGTAGATGATGCCGCCGACGTGGTAGCGCTCGACGAGCTCGGCGGCGGTGCGGACGCCGATCTCCTTGAGGTTGGCGTCGACGTCGGCCTGGTCGGGGGCGGTGGCGGAGTGCCCGTACACCCGCATGACGAAGAGCTGGCCGACCTTCTCCTCCAGGGACATCCGGGAGATCAGGCCCTGGAGCGCGCGGTCGCCGTGGCGGCGCTCGGCGGCGTCGGCGGCGGGGACGGTCACGCCGGTGACGGCGGCGGCCGCGGCCGCCGCCGTCACCGTGAGGAGGGTCCGGCGGGACGGGGTGGGGGAGGGCTCGGGCGATTGCTCGGGCGAGGGGGCGCGGTGGTGCAACTGATGCTCCTTCCGGCCGTGCGGGGTGGTGGGAGGAAGAGTGAAGGAAACTTCCAAGGAGCCACGGATAGCCGGAAAGTAACTGCCAGGTCAAGGACCCGCACAAGAAACGCGTGTGCTTGTAGTGCTTATGCCGCCCTTCGTGCCGCGTCGTGCCGGTCGTGCCGGTCGTGCCGGTCGTGCCGCGGCGTGCCCGTCGTGCCGCGTCGCGTCCCGTCATACCGCGGTGCGTCCCGTCGTGCTCCGCGACGTCAGGACGCCGACGCCACCTCGGGCCACAGCTCCTGAAGCGTGCGGACGGTCTCGGTGATCGCGGGCCGTCGCGCCGCCCCGGTCCGCCACAGCGCCCGCAGCCGCCGCGTCGGCACCGGGTCCAGGTGTACCGGGGCCACCTCCGGCGGCAGCGCCCCGCGGCCCAGGCGCGGCACGAGCGCGACCCCGAGCCCGGCGGCGACCAGGGCGACCTGGGTGTGGTTCTCCTCCGCCTGATGGGCGATCAGGGGCTCGCAGCCGGTCGCCCGCAGCGTCCGCATCAGCCAGTCGTGGCACACCGTCCCCGGCGGCTGCGTGATCCACCGCTCCCGGGTCAGGTCCTCGCGGCGCACCGACTCCCGCGCCGCCAGCGGATGCTCCCGCGGTACGAGGACGTCGCACCGGTCGTCGCCGATGACCGCCTGCTCCACGCCGGGCGGTACGGGCAGCGGGGCGATGTCCCAGTCGTGCGCGACGGCCAGGTCGATCACGCCCCGCGCGACCAGGTCGACGGAGAGGTGCGGGTCCACCTCCGACAGGCGCACGTCGAGCTCCGGGTGACGGCGGGCCAGATCGGCGAGCGCCCGGGGCATCAGACCGCGCGCCGCGCTCGCGAAGCAGCCGATGGTGAGCCGTCCGGCGGGCAGCCCCCGGCGCTCCTCCAGGCGGACCTCGGCCTCCTCCACCAGGGACATCAACTGCTGTGCCGTGTCGGCGAGTTGCCGCGCCTCGTCGGTGAGCCGGACGCCCCGGCCGCTGCGTTCGAGCAGGGTCGTGCGGGTCTCCCGTTCCAGCTTGGCGATCTGCTGCGAGACGGCCGAGGGCGTGTAGCCGAGGGCCGCGGCGGCGGCGCCGACGCTGCCGTGGACGGCGACGGCGTGCAGGGCGCGCAGGCGTCCGAGATCGAGCACGGGGGCCTCCCGAAGAAGGGGACTCGGAGGATGTAGTGATGCTTCATCCAACCATGAAGGAATCCGTGCTGGTGCTACACGGTCCGGCCGGGTGATCCTCGTCGGTATGCGCCCCGCCCACATCGCCCTCGCCGCCCTGGTCGCCGCCGTCTGGGGGGTCAACTTCGTCGTCATCGAGATCGGCCTCGACCACTTCCCGCCGCTGCTCTTCTCCGCCCTCCGCTTCCTCGTCGCCGCCCTCCCCGCGGTCTTCTTCGTCGGGCGCCCCAAGGTGGCCTGGAAATGGATCGTGGGCGTGGGTCTGGCGCTCGGCGTGGCCAAGTTCGGACTGCTCTTCACCGGCATGAGCCTGGGCGCGCCGGCCGGCCTGTCCTCCCTGGTCCTCCAGGTCCAGGCCGTGTTCACCGCCCTGTTCGCCTTCCTCGCGCTCGGCGAACGCCCCGGCCGGATCAAGCTGCTCGGCATGGGCGTCGCCCTCGCCGGCATCGGCGTCGCCGCCGTCGACGAGGGCGCCTCGGGCGCCTCCCTCACGGGCTTCGCCCTGATCATCGCCGCCGCCCTCTGCTGGGGCGTCTCCAACGTCCTCACCCGCAAGGCCGCCCCGCCCGACGCCCTCAACTTCATGGTCTGGGTCAGCACCGTGCCCGTCCTGCCGCTGCTCGCCCTCTCCCTCCTCCTCGAAGGCCCGGACCGGGACCTGGTGGCGCTGCGGCAGCTCGACTGGACCGGCGCCGGCGTCATCGTCTACGTCGCCTGGATCACGACCGTCTTCGGCTTCGGCGCCTGGGGCTGGCTCCTGCGCCGCCACCCCGCGTCCTCCGTGGCCCCCTTCTCCCTCCTGGTCCCGGTCTTCGGGATGAGTTCCGCCGCCCTCTTCCTCGGCGAGTCGGTGAGCCCGCTGCGGTGGTGCGCGGCGGCGCTCCTGGTCGGGGGAGTGGCCCTGGCCTCGGTGACCCCCGGGAGGCGGCGGGGCGCGCAAATCGCTGGTGCGGCGGGGGCCCCGGCACGTACCGTGCGGGTGCCCTTGACCGCGCACACGGCCCCCTCCGTACCGAAAGAGCGTGCATGACCTTCGAGAACGTCACCGTCGACAGCCCCGCCCCCGCCCCCGGCGCCCTCCTCCTCGCCGGCATCCCGGGCAGCGGCAAGAGCACTGTCGCGGCGGCCCTCGCGGCCCGGTTCGAGCGGTCCGCGCACATCGAGGTCGACCGCCTCCAGGAGCTGATCGTCCAGGGCTGCCACTGGCCCACGCCGGACGGCGACCCGGAGGCGGACCGGCAGATCCTGCTGCGCGCCCGCAACGGCTGCCTCCTGGCGGACAGTTTCGTCACCGCGGGCTTCCTGCCCGTCCTGGACGACGTGGTCGTGCGCCGCTCCCACCTCGACTTCTACCGCGCCCACCTGACGGCGGGCCCGCTCCACGTGGTGGTCCTGGCCCCCGGCCCGGAGAAGGCCTGGGAACGCAACAACGCCCGCCACAAGAAGCTCACGACCAACTGGGCCTTCCTCGACGAGGCCATGCGCGAGGAGCTGACCGGCGAGGGCGTCTGGATCGACAACGCGGACCAGACGGTCGAGGAGACCGTGGAGGCGGTCCTCGCGGCGACGGGGCTGGCGCCGGGTAAGTAGCTCAGTCCCCGGCCCGCGGGAAGCCGTCGGTCTTCACGACGATCTCGCGCCCGTCGAGGGGGAGGACCAGGTCTTCGCCGAAGGGCACGCGCTGCTGCTCCGTGTAGGTGCCGGTGCGTGCCGGGCTGCTGTGGACGATGCAGACGTTCTCCGACGGGTCGATGATCACGTAGAGCGGGATCGCGCATTCCGCGTGCATCCGGAGCTTCTTCTCGAAGTCGTTGTCCCGGGTGCTCAACGAGATGATCTCCAGCACGGCCTCCAGGCTGTGCCACTCGAAGCGACCGCGCCTGTTTCGCTCGGAGCCCGGGGCCACGACGGCCAGGTCCGGGGCGTAGCCGAACAGGGTCGACGGGAAGTCGATCATGACGTCCGAGAGCACCTTGCCCTGGCCTGCGAGCTGCTTCTTGATCTGTGGGGCGGCTTCGATCAGGACGTCGGACTGACTCTCGCCCTGCGGGGTCATGATGATCTTTCCGTCCGTGATCTCTACGCGAAACCCGTTGGGCAGGGAGACGCCGTCCAGGACGTCCCAGGCGCTGGAAAGGTCCATCAGTATGGTCGCCATGCCATCCTCCACGTGCCGTCCGTCACCACGATAGCGGCCGGCTACCCGCGCGGCCGCCCCGTCGACCCCCGCACCACCAGCTCCGCCGGGATCGTCGCCAGGCCGCCCGGTGGGGGTTCCTCCGCGCCGAGGGCCAGGCGGCCCGCGCGGAGGCCCGCTTCGTGGAGGGGGAGTCGTACGGTCGTGAGCGCGGGGACCGCGTCGACCGAGAAGGGCAGGTCGTCGAAGCCCGCGACGGAGACGTCGCCCGGGATGCTCAGGCCCCGGTCCCGCAGGGCCGCGCAGACGCCCAGGGCGACCGTGTCGTTGGCGGCGACGACGGCGGTCAACTCCGGGTCAAGGCGTAGGAGTTCGCCGGTCGCCTCGTAGCCGGACGGCCGGTCGTAGTGGCCGTGCACGGCGGGGCCCTCGGGCACTCCCACGGCGGCGAGCGCCGCGCGGTGGCCCTCCAGGCGGTGCCGGGTCGTCGTACGGTCGGCCGGCCCCGCCACGTAACCGATCCGCCGGTGGCCGAGGGCCAGCAGGTGTTCGGTGAGGCGGCGCGCGCCCGTCCGGTTGTCGAAGGCGAGCGTGGCGGCCGTCGCGTCCCCGGGGACCGGGGGCCGCCCGCACAGCACCACCCGGGTGCCCGCGTCGGCGAGCCGCGCCAGTTTGGCGGCGGTCGCCGCGAGGTGTTCCGGGTCCTCCAGGGAGCCACCGGTGAGGATGACGGCGGCGGCGCGCTGCCGCTGGAGCAGGGTGAGGTAGGTGAGTTCGCGTTCGGGGGAGCCGCCCGTGTTGCAGACGACGGCCAGTTTCTCGCTGCCGCTGCCGCTGCCGCTGCCGCTGCCGCTGCCGCCGCCCCCGGTCCGGCCCGGCCCGCCTTCGCCGATCGCGCTCTGCGCGGCCCCGGCCATGATCCCGAAGAAGGGGTCGGCGATGTCGTTGACGAGGATCCCGACCAGGTCGGACGTGGCGGCGGCGAGCGAGCTCGCGGGGCCGTTGGGGACGTAGTCCAGCTCGGTGACCGCGTGCAGCACCCGTTCCCGGGTGGCGGCGGCGACGGGGTAGTTGCCGTTGAGGACGCGCGAGACGGTCGCCGGGGAGACCCCCGCGCGGGTGGCCACGTCCGCCAGGGTGACGGTCATCGCGTACGTACCTCCAGGGCCTTGTCGGCGGTGATGTCGGCAGGCTAGCGTCACCGCCTGTAGAAAGCGCTTTCTATCGAGCGCTTTCCATCCCGCGCCGCCCCTCCCGCCCCGCGGAGTGCGCGGCACCGGCCGGTGAGAGGAAGAGCTTCGTGACACGCAGAACGGTCCGCATCGCCATGAACGGCGTCACCGGACGCATGGGCTACCGCCAGCACCTCGTCCGCTCGATCCTCGCCCTGCGCGACCAGGGCGGCCTCGACCTCGGCGACGGCGACACCCTGTGGCCCGAGCCGGTCCTCGTCGGCCGCCGCGAGCCCGCCCTGCGCGCCCTCGCCGAGCGGCACGGCCTCACCGAGTGGTCCACCGACCTCGACGCGGTCCTCGCCGACCCCACCGTCGACCTCTACTTCGACGCCCAGGTCACCTCCGCCCGCGTCGAGGCGATCAAGAAGGCCATCGCCGCCGGCAAGCACGTCTACACCGAGAAGCCCACCGCCACCGGCCTCGACGGCGCGCTGGAACTCGCCCGGCTCGCCCGCGACGCCGGCATCCGCCACGGCGTCGTCCAGGACAAGCTGTTCCTCCCGGGGCTGCGCAAGCTGAAGCGCCTCGTGGACGGCGGCTTCTTCGGCGAGATCCTCTCCGTGCGGGGCGAGTTCGGCTACTGGGTCTTCGAGGGCGACTGGCAGGAGGCCCAGCGCCCCAGCTGGAACTACCGCGCCGAGGACGGCGGCGGCATCGTCGTCGACATGTTCCCGCACTGGGAGTACGTGCTCCACGAGCTCTTCGGCCGGGTCACCACCGTCACCGCCCACGTCGCCACCCACGTCCCGCGCCGCTGGGACGAGCGGGGCAAGCCGTACGAGGCCACCGCCGACGACGCCGCGTACGGCATCTTCCAGCTGGAGGGCGGCGCCGTCGCCCAGATCAACTCCTCCTGGGCGGTACGCGTCCACCGCGACGAACTCGTCGAGTTCCAGGTCGACGGCACCCACGGCTCCGCCGTCGCCGGACTGCGCGGCTGCCGCGTCCAGCACCGCTCGGGCACCCCCAAGCCGGTCTGGAACCCCGACCTCCCGCTCGGCGCGGGGGATTCCTTCCGCTCGCAGTGGAACGAAGTCCCCGACAACGCCGAGTTCGACAACGGCTTCAAGGCCCAGTGGGAGCTCTTCCTGCGCCATGTCGCCCTCGGCGAGCCCTACCACTGGGACCTGCTCGCGGGCGCCCGAGGCGTCCAGCTCGCCGAACTCGGCCTCCGCTCCGCCGCCGAGGGCCGCCGCCTCGACGTCCCGGAGGTGACCCTGTGAGCCCGGCCCCGATCCGGCTGCCCCAGGCGGGCGGCGGCGTACGGGAGTACCGGCCGCGCGCCCAGCCCGCGCGCCTCCGCTCCACCGGCGGCGCCCTCGTCTCCCGTACCGTCCTCTCCGCCGCGCACGTCGTCGCCGACCCGTACGCCGACACCACCCCCGACTCCCCCGCCGCCGTCGACTGGGACGCCACCCTCGCCTTCCGCCGCCACCTGTGGGCGCACGGTCTCGGCGTCGCCGAGGCGATGGACACCGCCCAGCGCGGCATGGGCCTCGACTGGGCGGGAGCGGCCGAGCTGATCCGCCGCTCCGCCGCCGAGGCCAAGGCCGTCGGCGGACACATCGCCTGCGGCGTCGGCACCGACCAGCTCACCGGCCCCGCCGCCCTCCCGGCGGTCCGCGCCGCGTACGAGGAACAGCTCGCCCTGGTCGAGGAGGCCGGCGCACAGGCCGTCCTCATGGCCTCCCGCGCCCTCGCCGCGACCGCCCGGTCCGCCGAGGACTACCTGGACGTGTACGGGCACCTGCTGCGGCAGGCGCGCGAGCCGGTGATCCTGCACTGGCTCGGCCCGATGTTCGACCCCGCCCTCGACGCCTACTGGGGCTCCGCCGACCTCGACACCGCCACCGAGACCTTCCTCGCGGTCATCGCCGCCCACCCCGACAAGGTCGACGGCATCAAGGTCTCCCTCCTCGACGCCCGCCGCGAGGTCGAACTGCGCCGCCGCCTGCCCCAGGGCGTGCGCTGCTACACCGGCGACGACTTCCACTACCCGGAGCTGATCGCGGGCGACGCGCACGGCTTCAGCCACGCCCTGCTCGGCGTCTTCGACCCGCTGGGCCCGCTGGCCGCCGAGGCGGTGCGGATCCTCGACACCGGGGACACCGAGGGTTTCCGCGCCCTCCTCGACCCCACCGTCGCGCTCTCCCGCCACCTCTTCCAGGCACCGACCCGCTTCTACAAGACGGGCGTCGTCCTCCTCGCCTGGCTGGCCGGCCACCAGGACCACTTCGCGATGGTCGGCGGCCTCCAGTCGGCCCGCTCCCTGCCGCACCTCGCCCACGCCTACGAACTCGCCGACGGCCTCGGCCTGTTCCCCGACCCGGAGCTCGCCGCCGCCCGGATGCGCTCCCTGCTCACGGTGTACGGAGTCCCCCGATGAACCGCGACCGCCTCTCCGTCAACCAGATGACGGTCAAGCAGCTCCCGCTGCCCGCGCTCGTCGCCCACTGCGTCCGGCTGGGCATCCCGGGCGTCGGCCTGTGGCGCGAGCCGGTCCGCGCGTACGGGGTCGAGGCCGCCGCCGCGCTCGTCCGGGACGCGGGGCTCGCCGTCACCACCCTGTGCCGGGGCGGCTTCTTCACCACCGACGGCTGGGAGGAGGACAACCGCGCGGCGATCGACGAGGCGGCGGCGCTCGGCACCGACACCCTCGTCCTCGTCTCGGGCGGCCTCCCCGAGGGCAGCCGCGACCTGCCCGGCGCCCGCGCGCGCATCGCCGACGCGATCGGCGCCCTCGCCCCGTACGCGGGGGAGCGGGGCGTCCGCCTGGCCATCGAGCCGCTGCACCCGATGTTCGCCTCCGACCGCTGCGCCGTCTCCACCCTGGACCAGGCCCTGGAGATCGCCGAACGCTTCCCCGCCGCGCAGGTGGGCGTCACCGTCGACACCTACCACCTGTGGTGGGACGACCGCGCCCCGGCGGCGGTGGCCCGCGCGGGCGCGGCGGGCCGCATCCACTCCTTCCAGCTCGCCGACTGGACCACCCCGCTGCCGGCCGGAGTGCTCCACGGCCGGGGCCAGTTGGGCACGGGCGCGATCGACCTCCCCGGCTGGGCGACCCTCGTCGAGAAGGCCGGCTACACGGGGCCGGTGGAGGTCGAGCTGTTCAACGACGCGCTGTGGGCGAGGGACGGGGTGGAGGTGCTGGAGGAGACCTTGGGGGCGTTCCTGGCGGTGTGAGGGAGGGGGCGGGGTGAGCGAGGGCGGGGTGAGGGGAGGGCGGTGTGTGAGCGAGGGCGGTGTGTGAGCGGAGGGCGGGGTGAGGGGAGGGCGGTGTCTGGGGGGAGGGCTTGCCGCGCGCCCGCTACCTCTTCTGGCCGCCGCCCAGGATGTCCCCGAGCCCGCCGCCCTTCTTGGTGGCCGCCCGTTTGGTGATCACGGCCAGGACCACCGGTACCAGGAGTTCGACCGCGCGGTTGACGGTCGGGGCCGGGATGCCGGTCTTCTTGGCGACCGCGTCGGCCGCGGGCCTGGCCAGTTTGGCGAGGACGCCGGCCATCAGGCCGCCGCTCACCAGGCCGCCGAAGGCGGCGACGCCCTGGAGCGGCGGTTCGGCGGTGGAGACCTCGGTGACGGCGGCCCGGACCTCGTCCGCGCTGGCCGGTTCCGCCGCGGCGGAACGCAGCTCGCCGGAGAGCTCCGTCACCGAGCTGCCCACGAGCTGCCGCGCCTCGGTGGCGTCCGTGCCGAGCAGGCCGGCGATCTCCTGGAGGCGGTCGTCGCCGAGCTCGCTCAGGACGTCGTCCTGGAATGATTCGTCGCTCATGCCGGAAACGCTACGGTTCCTCCCGTGGCCCGGCATCCCGGAGCCGCCCGGTGGGCGGGAGTTGTCCACAGGCCGGGGGGCCGGGTTGTCCACAGGCCCGGCGGGATGTCCGTGGCCTTCGCTACCTTCGGGGCATGTCCCATCTGGCAGTCCTCGAAGGGGTCCTGGAGCGGATCACCTACGCGAACGAGGAGAGCGGCTACACGGTCGCCCGGGTCGACACCGGCCGCGGCTCCGCCGACCTGCTCACGGTCGTCGGGGCGCTGCTCGGCGCCCAGCCGGGCGAGTCGCTGCGGATGGAGGGCCGCTGGGGCTCCCATCCGCAGTACGGGCGCCAGTTCACCGTGGAGAACTACACGACCGTCCTGCCGGCCACCATCCAGGGCATTCGGCGCTATCTCGGCTCCGGTCTCGTCAAGGGCATCGGACCGGTCTTCGCCGACCGCATCACGACCCACTTCGGCCTGGACACCCTCCAGGTCCTGGAGGAGGCGCCCAAGCGCCTGATCGAGGTCCCCGGCCTGGGCCCGAAGCGCACGAAGAACATCACCGCGGCCTGGGAGGAGCAGAAGGCCATCAAGGAGGTGATGGTCTTCCTCCAGGGTGTCGGCGTCTCGACCTCCATCGCCGTGCGGATCTACAAGAAGTACGGCGACTCCTCGATCTCCGTCGTGCGGAATCTGCCCTACCGGCTCGCCGCCGACGTCTGGGGCATCGGCTTCCTCACCGCCGACCGGATCGCCCAGGCCGTCGGCATCCCGCACGACAGCCCGGACCGGGTCCGCGCCGGTCTGCGGTACGCGCTGGCGCAGTCCACCGACCAGGGCCACTGCTACCTCCCGGAGGAGCGGCTCATCGCGGACGCGGTGAAGCTGCTCCAGGTCGACACGGGCCTGGTCATCGAGTGCCTCGCGGAGCTCGCCGAGGACCCGGAGGGGGTCGTCCGCGAGACGGTGCCGGGGCCCGAGGGGCTGCCGGTGACCGGCGTGTTCCTGGTCCCGTTCCACCGCGCCGAGCTCTCCCTGGCCGGGCAGCTCCGGCGGCTGCTCGGGGCGCCGGAGGACCGGCTGCCGGGCTTCCGGGACGTGGCCTGGGACAAGGCGCTGGCCTGGCTCGCGGACCGGACGGGGGCGTCGCTGGCGCCCGAGCAGGAGGAGGCCGTGCGGCTCGCCCTGACCCGGAAGGTCGCCGTGCTCACCGGCGGCCCCGGCTGCGGCAAGTCCTTCACGGTCCGCTCGATCGTGGAGCTGGCCCGCGCCAAGCGGGCCAAGGTGGTGCTCGCCGCGCCCACCGGGCGGGCCGCCAAGCGGCTCGCCGAGCTGACCGGGGCCGAGGCGTCCACGGTCCACCGGCTCCTGGAGCTGAAGCCGGGCGGCGACGCGGCCTACGACCGGGACCGGCCGCTCGACGCCGACCTGGTGGTGGTCGACGAGGCCTCCATGCTCGACCTGCTCCTGGCGAACAAGCTGGTCAAGGCGGTGGCACCGGGTGCCCATCTGCTCCTGGTCGGCGACGTGGACCAGCTGCCCTCGGTCGGCGCGGGCGAGGTCCTCGGCGATCTGCTCGCCCCGGGCAGCCCGGTCCCGGCCGTCCGGCTGACCCGGATCTTCCGCCAGGCCCAGCAGTCCGGCGTGGTCACCAACGCGCACCGGATCAACGAGGGCCTGCCGCCCGTCACGACCGGCCTGCCGGACTTCTTCCTGTTCGCCGAGGAGGAGACCGAGGACGCCGCACGGGTGGCCGTGGACGTCGCGGCCCGCAGGCTTCCCGCCAAGTTCGGGCTCGACCCGCGCCGGGACGTCCAGGTCCTCGCCCCCATGCACCGGGGCCCCGCCGGGGCCGGCTCGCTCAACGGGCTGCTCCAGCAGGCCATCACCCCGGCCCGCCCGGATCTGGCCGAGAAGCGCTTCGGCGGCCGGGTGTTCCGGGTCGGCGACAAGGTCACCCAGATCCGCAACAACTACGAGAAGGGCGCCAACGGTGTCTTCAACGGCACGGTCGGCGTGGTGACCTCCCTCGACGCCGTGGAGCAGCGGCTCGTGGTGCGCACGGACGAGGACGAGGAGGTGCCGTACGACTTCGACGAGCTGGACGAGCTCGCCCATGCCTACGCTGTGACCATCCACCGGTCCCAGGGCAGCGAGTACCCGGCGGTGGTGATCCCGGTCACCATGAGCGCCTGGACGATGCTTCAGCGGAACCTGCTCTACACGGCCGTCACCCGCGCCCGGAAGCTGGTGGTGCTCGTCGGCTCGCGCCGGGCGATCGCCCAGGCGGTGCGTACGGTTTCGGCCGGACGGCGCTTTACCGCACTCGCACATCGGCTCACAGGGGGCAGTCTGGTGTGAAAGATCACGGAGGACTTCCGGAACCGGGGCGAAGGGGGCAGGATGTGCAGGTTGGCGGCACTGAGTGCCGCCGATTGGCCCAATGGTCGACCCCGAGTGCACTCTCCTGAGCCAAATGGGGGATGGTAGAGACAGTCAGGGCACCTCGAAGAAGAGGCACTACGTCGGTGAGGGATGACGTGAGCGACAACTCTGTAGTACTGCGGTACGCGGACGGTGAATACACCTACCCGGTGGTCGAGAGCACCGTCGGCGACAAGGGCTTCGACATCGGGAAGCTCCGAGCCCAGACCGGTCTGGTCACCCTCGACAGCGGATATGGCAACACCGCCGCCTATAAATCCGCCATCACCTATCTCGATGGTGAGCAGGGCATCCTGCGGTACCGCGGCTACCCCATCGAGCAGCTCGCCGAGCAGTCCACCTTCCTTGAGGTGGCGTCGCTGCTGATCAACGGCGAGCTTCCGAAGGCCGACGAGCTCGAGGCCTTCCAGAACGAGATCACCCAGCACACGCTGCTGCACGAGGACGTCAAGCGCTTCTTCCAGGGCTTCCCGCGCGACGCCCACCCGATGGCGATGCTGTCGTCCGTGGTCTCGGCGCTGTCCACCTTCTACCAGGACAGCCACAACCCGTTCGACGAGAAGCAGCGTCACCTCTCCACGATCCGGCTCCTCGCGAAGCTGCCGACGATCGCCGCGTACGCGTACAAGAAGTCGATCGGTCACCCGTTCGTCTACCCGCGTAACGACCTCGGCTACGTCGAGAACTTCCTGCGCATGACCTTCTCGGTCCCGGCGCAGGAGTACGAGCTCGACCCGGTCGTGGTCGCGGCGCTCGACAAGCTGCTGATCCTCCACGCGGACCACGAGCAGAACTGTTCGACGTCCACCGTCCGTCTGGTCGGCTCCTCGCAGGCGAACATGTTCGCCTCGATCTCCGCCGGCATCTCGGCGCTGTGGGGCCCGCTGCACGGTGGCGCCAACCAGTCGGTCCTGGAGATGCTCGAGGGCATCAAGGCCAACGGCGGCGACGTCGACTCCTTCATCCGCAAGGTGAAG
Source organism: Streptomyces sp. NPDC023157 (assembly GCF_055560575.1). Taxonomy (NCBI): domain Bacteria; kingdom Bacillati; phylum Actinomycetota; class Actinomycetes; order Kitasatosporales; family Streptomycetaceae; genus Streptomyces; species Streptomyces sp. NPDC023157. The sequence goes on along the minus strand of NZ_JBVHIL010000001.1, from coordinate 1,028,182 downwards.
AACAAGGAGGACGGCGTCCGCCTGATGGGCTTCGGCCACCGGGTGTACAAGTCCTTCGACCCGCGCGCGAAGATCATCAAGGCTGCGGCGCACGACGTCCTCTCGGCCCTCGGCAAGTCCGACGAGCTGCTGGACATCGCGCTCAAGCTGGAGGAGCACGCGCTCTCCGACGACTACTTCGTCTCGCGCAACCTGTACCCGAACGTGGACTTCTACACGGGTCTGATCTACCGCGCCATGGGCTTCCCGACGGAGATGTTCACCGTCCTGTTCGCCCTCGGCCGCCTCCCGGGCTGGATCGCCCAGTGGCACGAGATGATCAAGGAGCCGGGCTCCCGCATCGGCCGCCCGCGCCAGATCTACACCGGCGTCGTCGAGCGCGACTTCGTCCCGGTCGCGTCCCGCTGAGCGTGATGACTCCGGCCCGCTGACGCGCGTCCTCGCGGAGGCGCGTCCCCGCGGAGCGAAAAGCGCCCCGCCGCCGATCCCCCCACGGGTCGGCGGTCGGGGCGCTTTCCATATCCCGGTGCGGATTCCCCCCACGGGATCCGGGCCGGGCGTCTGCTCGCGCGGTCTGCCGGGGTACGTACGGGAGGGCCGCTCAAAGCTCCCCGTGCACGTGCCCCGGCCGCGCTTGCCTGGGACGTCCCCCAAGACATCCCATGAACGTCCCCCAAGACGTTCTCGGCATCGCCCACTTAGACTCGCGAACAGCCCAGATGGTTACCCCCAAATATCTGTGATCTAGATCTCTTTGTGAAGGTCCTGTGCGTCACGTGTAGGTGAATTCACGTGAAGCGACGGAGTCGCAGGCTGTTGGTCACGACGAAAACGGAGGAAAACGCCATGGCCAGGCCGGCGATCATCGGGTTGAGCAGCCCCGCCGCCGCCAGCGGCAGCGCGGCCACGTTGTAGCCGAAGGCCCAGCCCAGGTTTCCCTTGATCGTCGCCAGCGTGCGCCGGGAGAGCCGGATGGCGTCCGCCGCGACCCGCAGGTCCCCGCGGACCAGCGTGAGGTCGCTCGCCTCGATCGCCGCGTCCGTGCCGGTGCCCATCGCCAGGCCCAGATCGGCCGTCGCCAGGGCCGCGGCGTCGTTCACCCCGTCGCCGACCATCGCCACCGTGCGCCCCTGCTCCTGGAGCCCGCGCACGACGTCGACCTTGTCCTGCGGCAGCACCTCGGCGATCACCTCGTCGATGCCGACCTCCGCCGCCACCCGCCGGGCCGTCTCCTGGCCGTCCCCGGTCAGCAGCACCGGCCGCAGCCCGAGGCCGCGCAGCAGGGCGACCGCCTCCGCGCTGGTCTCCTTGACCGTGTCGGCGACCGTCAGCGTCCCGCGGGCCCGCCGGTCCCAGGCGACGTGCACGACCCCCGGCCCGCCCGCGCCGTCCGGCACCTCGATCTCCTCGGCCGCCAGCAGGGCGGCGCGCCCGACGAGCACCAGGTGCCCGTCGACCGAGCCGCGCACGCCGAGCCCCGGCACGTTCTCGAAGGACTTCGGTACGGGGAGCTCGCCGACCTTCGCGGCGGCGCCGGCCGCCACGGCACGGGCGACCGGGTGCTCGGAGGAGTGCTCCAGGGCGCCCGCGAGCCGCAGCAGCTCGGCCTCGTCGACGCCCTCGTACGCGTACACCTCCGTCAGGCGCATCACGCCGGTGGTGACCGTGCCGGTCTTGTCGAGGACGACGGTGTCGACCCGGCGGGTGGACTCCAGGACCTCGGGGCCCTTGATGAGGATGCCGAGCTGGGCGCCGCGGCCGGTGCCGACCATGAGGGCGGTCGGGGTCGCGAGACCGAGGGCGCAGGGGCAGGCGATGATCAGCACGGCGACGGCGGCGGTGAACGCGGCCGTCGTGTCGCTGGTGACGAGCAGCCAGCCGACCAGGGTGCCCAGGGCGATCAGGAGCACCACGGGCACGAAGACGGCGGAGATCCGGTCGGCGAGCCGCTGCACCTCCGCCTTGCCGTTCTGCGCGTCCTCGACCAGCTGGGCCATCCGGGCCAGCCGGGTGTCGGCGCCGACCCGGGTGGCCTCGACGACGAGGCGGCCCGAGACGTTGACGCAGCCGCCGGTGACGGGGTCGCCGGCGGAGACGTCGACGGGCAGGGACTCGCCGGTGAGCATCGAGGCGTCGACGGCCGAGGCGCCCTCGGTGACGGTGCCGTCGGCGGCGATCTTCTCCCCGGGGCGTACGACGAAGCGGTCGCCGGTCCGCAGCGCGCCGACCGGGATCCGTACCTCCGTCCCGCCGCGCAGGACGCCGACGTCCTTGGCGCCCAGGCGCATCAGGGCGTGCAGGGCGGCGCCCGCCTTCCGCTTGGCGCGGGCCTCCAGGTAGCGGCCGAGGAGGATGAAGGTGACGACCCCGGCGGCGACCTCCAGGTAGATGGTGGAGGAGGCGTGGTCGCGGGTGACGGTGAGGTCGAAGCCGTGCCGCATGCCGGGCGTGCCGGCGTCGCCGAGGAAGAGCGCCCACAGCGACCAGCCGAAGGCGGCGAGGGTGCCGACCGAGACGAGGGTGTCCATGGTGGCGGCGCCGTGCCGGAGGTTGGTCCAGGCGGCGCGGTGGAAGGGCAGCCCGCCCCAGACGACGACGGGGGCGGCGAGGGTGAGCGAGAGCCACTGCCAGTTGTCGAACTGGAGGGCCGGGACCATCGCGAGCAGGACGACCGGCAGGGACAGCACCGCGGAGACGGTCAGCCGCTCGCGCAGCGCGGCGAGCGCGGGGTCCTCGGCCGCGCCGGGGCTCTCCTGCCCGGAGTCGGGCGCGGGCTCGGGTTCGGGCGGCGGGGGTTCCTCGGCGGTGTACCCGGTCCTGACGACGGTGGCGATCAGCTCGTCGACCGTGACCTCGGCCGGATGCTCGACGCGCGCCTTCTCCGTGGCGTAGTTGACCGTCGCGGTCACGCCGTCCATCCGGTTGAGCTTCTTCTCGACGCGGGCCGCGCAGGAGGCGCAGGTCATCCCGCCGATCGTCAGCTCGGTGGTCGTGGAGGTCATGTGGGGTCCCGGGGCTGGTGGAACGAGTACAGGGCCGTACCGCAACGGTACGGCCCTGCACGGTGGCGCGGGGATCAGGCGGCGGGGCCCACCAGCTCGTAGCCGGCCTCGTCCACGGCGGCGCGGACGGCCTCCACGTCGAGCGGGCCGGCGGAGGTCACGGTGACCTCGCCGGTGGCGGCGACGGCCTTGACCGAGGAGACCCCGGAGATCTCGGAGATCTCACTGGAGACCGCGCCCTCGCAGTGCCCGCAGGTCATGCCCTTGACCTGGTAGACGGTGGTGAGTTCGGCCATGACGTTCTCCTCGTTCCGGGGGTGGTGCGCTTCGGGGCGCCTGTGCCGTACTAACACATATTATACCCCTAGGGGGTATGGATTGGCGAAGTGACCCGCCCGGGTCGCGCGAGCGACCTCAGCCACGCCAGCCCCGCCGCCGTCACCAGCACCAGGCCGCCCACCGAGAAGAAGGTGAAGAGGTGCTCCTGCCGGGCGCTCGGATCCGGGAGGTACCCCTGGGCGAAGAGCGAGCGGTCCAGGGAGGTCGTGGTCAGCTGGAGCACCAGCCACAGCGCGATGCCGTGCATCGAGTCCCACAGGGCGTGCAGTGCGGCCACCCCGAGGTACGTGCCGACGACCGGCCCCGCGAACCGGAACCGCCCGTCCGGCCGCCGGTACGCCAGCAGCACCCCGCCGGCGATCGCCGTCCACAGGCCGTGCCCGAAGGGGGCGAGCACCCCGCGCAGGATCTCGGTCTCCAGGAGCGAGCGCAGGTCGATGCCGTCCATCGTCACGGCCGCGTTGAACGCGTACCCCGCGCTCTCGAACGCGGCGAAGCCGAAACCGACCGTGCCGCCGAGCACCAGTCCGGCCCGCACCCCGCGCAGCCACGGGCGGTGGCGCACCACGAACATCAGCGCCGCCAGCTTCGCCGCCTCCTCGATGAGCCCGACGCCGACGAACATCCACAGGGAGGGGTGCAGCAGGTAGTACTCCATGACGGAGGCGCCCAGCACCCCGAGCACCCCGCCGGTGACGAAGCAGCCGAGGATCACCGGCACCCCGAAGTCCTGCCCGTGCCGCTCGTAGGCCCAGAGCGTGAAGACCGAGGGCACCAGGAAGCTGCCCAGCAGGATCAGCGTCGGCAGCAGGGTCGTGTTCTCCGTCGCGTACGTGACGACCGCGGTGAGCGCCCACAGCGCGAGCCCGCCCCACAGGCAGCGCCGCCACAGCCCCGGGCGGGGCGTCTCGACGGGCGGGCGCGCGGGCGGGGGCGGTGCCGGTGTCCGGGGTTGCTGGTCGTACACAGCGAGACCTCCAAGTCCCTCCGCCGACAGGGCATCTGACCGGAGCTTATGGTAGATACCCGATATGTCGCATTCGGGGACCACGCTGATCCTGATCATGACGATCGCCGTCCTGGCGCCGCTGCTCGCCTACGGAGCCGGGCGCTGGCTCCCCGTGCCCCTGGTCATCTTCGAGATCCTGCTGGGCATCGTCATCGGCCCCGACGTCCTGGGCTGGGCGAAGCCCGACGCGCTGATCGACGGCCTCTCGCAACTCGGCCTCGCCATGCTGATCTTCCTGGCCGGATACGAGATCGAGTTCGGCAAGGTCCGCGGCGACACCCTGAAGCGCTCGGTGTGGGCCTGGGTTGCCGCCCTCGCGCTCGGCCTCGGCGCCGGTGTCCTGCTCGGCGACGGCTACGACAAGGGCGTCTTCATCGGCGTGGCCCTGACCAGCACCGCGCTCGGCACGGTGCTGCCGGTGCTGCGCGACGCGGGCGACCTGCACGGCCGGTTCGGGTCGGTGGTCATGGCCTTCGGCGCGGTCGGCGAGTTCGGGCCGATCATCGCCATGGCGCTGCTGCTGAGCGGCCGCAGCGCCGCCGAGTCGACCGCCCTGCTCGCCGTCTTCGCCGCGCTCACCGCGGGCGCCGTCTACTGGGCGCTGAAGCCGCGCAGGCCGTGGTTCTCCCGGATCATCGCGAAGACCCTGCACAGCAGCGGACAGTTCGCGGTCCGTTTCGTCTTCCTGCTGCTCGCACTGATGCTGGGCGCCTCCACGGCGCTCGGACTCGACGTCCTGCTCGGCGCGTTCGCTGCCGGGCTGATCACCCGTCTGGTCCTGACCGGGGCCGCTCCCGAGTCCGGGCCGCAGATCCTGGAGAAGATCGAGGCGGTCGGCTTCGGCTTCCTCGTCCCGGTCTTCTTCGTCGTCACCGGCATCGAGTTCGACCTGGACTCGCTGCTCGCCGGCGGCCGTACGCTGCTGCTCCTGCCGCTCTTCCTCGCCCTGTTCCTGGTGGTGCGGGGCGGCCCGGTGGCCCTCCTCGCCCCGCGCGACCTCGCCGGGCGCGACCGGGGGGCGCTGGTCCTCTACAGCTCCACGGCGCTGCCGCTCGTCGTCGCCATCACCACCATCGGCGTGGACGACGAGGCGCTGACGGCGGGCGAGGCGGCTGCCCTGGTGGGGGCCGGGATGGTGTCGGTGCTGGCCTTCCCGCTGATCGCCCTGAAGCTGCGCGCGCGGGCGGGGGAGAAGGAGCTGCCGGCCGAGCAGGTCACGGGCTCGGAATCGTGGTGAGCGCCTCCCCGACGACCGGGTCGAGGTAGCGCCGCACGGCCTTCTTCAACTCGACGATCACCGCGTCCCGCTCGGGGCCCTCGGGCGCCGCGAGCACGAGGGCGAGACCGCCCTTGACGACGGCGAAGGTCATGTCGGCTATCCGGGCACGCTCGGCCGGCCCGCTGTCCGGCAGGTAGTGGGCGAGCAGGTCGCCGACCCGCGCGAGCAGCGAGGCGTGCAGGGCGTCGTGCTCCTCGGCGATCCGGCCGGGGACGTCCGAGCCGTGCATGAGGGCGAGGAAGGCCGGGTTCTGGCAGTTGAACTCGATCATCGGGTCGAGCACGGCGTCGAGCATCAGCGGCAGCGGCAGCGCCAGGTTCTCGGGGGTGAAGGCCTGCCCGTGGGCCTCCCGCATCTCGGTGAGGAGCCGGTCGCCGAGCTCGATGGCGATCGCTTCCTTGTTGGGGAAGTACTGGTAGAGCGTGCCGGGGGAGACGCTGGCCTCGCGGGCGATCGCGTTGGTGCTGGCCGCCGCGTAGCCGTGGGCGCAGAAGACGTCGGCGGCGGCCTGCAGCAGCTGCGCGATGCGGCGCTCGCCGCGGGCCTGGCGGCGGCGCGGCTTCGGCTCGGACCCTTCTTCGGACATGACTGTCCCCAGCTCTCTCAACGCGTTTGACAAATACGAGAGGTCGCTCGCATTCTTGTGAAACGCGAGTGATCACTCGTGTTTGCCAGTCTATGGCAATGGGCGACCCATGCGACCTGCCGGGAAGCGAGCGCCTGGGTCACGGTGAAGGGGACACCGCGTCATGGCCGAAGTCAAGAAACCGTCCACCGGCGGGGGGTGGACCCGGTTCGTGACGGCCCGGCCACGCCTCTCGCTCCTCGTAGCCCTCGTGATCACGGCGCTCGCCGTCCTCGCGGGCAGCGGCGTCGGCGACCGGATGGGCAGCGGCGGCTGGGAGGACCCGGACGCCGAGTCCACCTACGCGCTGGAGGTCCTGGAGCGCGAGTTCCCCGCCTCCCAGCCCAATCTGCTGCTGCTCGTCGACGCGGGCGCCGCCGGGGTCGACTCCCCGGCCGTCGCCGCCGAGGCCCGCCGCCTCGCCGAGCGGCTCGACGCCGAGCCCGGCGTCGGCGGGGTCGGCTCCTACTGGCAGACCGGCTCCCCGGCCCTGCGCTCCGAGGACGGGCGCCAGGCCGTGATCGCCGCCCGGATCGACGGCGAGGAGAAGGCCGCCGGCGAGATCCTGGAGCGCGTCGCCCCCGAGTTCCGGGGCACCCACGGACCCGTGCAGGTCTCCGTCGGCGGTCCGCTCGCCGTGCGCCACGAGATGCAGACGACCATCCAGGAGGACCTGCTCAGGGCCGAGATGATCGCCCTGCCCATCACCCTCGTCCTGCTCGTCATGGTCTTCGGCAGCGCCGTCGCCGCCCTGCTCCCGCTCGGCATCGGCATCGTCGCCATCCTCGGCACCAACGCCGTGCTGCGCGGCATCACCGAACTCACCGACGTCTCCGTCTTCGCGCAGAACCTCACCACCGCCCTCGGGCTCGGCCTCGCCATCGACTACGCCCTGTTCGTGGTCCGCCGCTTCCGCGAGGAGCTGGCCGCCGGCGCCGACACCAGGACCGCCGTCGCCACCACCCTGCGCACCGCCGGGCGGACCGTGCTCTTCTCCGCCCTCACCGTCGCCGTCTCACTCGCCGCGATGCTGGTCTTCCCGCAGTACTTCCTGCGCTCCTTCGCCTACGCGGGCATCGCGGTCGTCCTGCTCGCCGCCGCGGCCGCCCTGATCCTGCTGCCCGCCGCGCTCGTCCTGCTCGGCGACCGGGTCAACGCCCTGGACCTGCGGCGCCTCTTCCGGCGCCGGTCCGGTGCCGGGGCGGGCGGCGCCGCCGAGCGGGAGGCCGGGGCCGGCTGGGCGCGCACCGCGGCCCTGGTGATGCGGCGGGCGCCGCTCTTCGCCGTGGCCACCGTCACCGGACTCGTGCTCCTGGGGCTGCCCTTCCTCGGCGTGAAGTTCGGCACCGCCGACGACCGCCAGCTCCCGGCGAGCGCCGAGTCCCGGGTGGTCCAGGACCATCTGCGCGACGCCTTCCCCGGGAACCCCGGCGGCGGGATCACCGTCCTCGCCGAGGGCGCCGCCACCCCCGGGCAGTACGCCGAGTACCGGGAGCGGATCGAGGGCCTCGACGGGGTCGCGCGGGTCGAGGGCCCGGTGACCTCCCCGGCCGGCGGGCGCAGCCACGCCTACTTCACCGTCGTCCCCGAGGGCGAGACCGTCGGCACCGAAGCCCAGCACGTGGTCGGCGAACTGCGCGCGGAGAAAGCCCCGTTCGACACCTCCGTGACCGGCGCCGCCGCCGTCCTCGTCGACTCCAAGGACGCCATAGGGGACCGCCTGCCCTGGGCCGCCGCCGTCATCGTCGTCGTCACCCTGATCCTGGTCTTCCTGCTCACCGGCAGCCTGCTCATCCCGATCCAGGCCGTCGTCCTCAACGCGCTCAGCCTCACCGCCATGTTCGGCGCGGTCGTCTGGGTCTTCCAGGACGGACACCTCTCCGGACTCCTCGGCTTCACGTCCACCGGGGACATCGAGACCACCCTGCCCGTGCTGATGTTCTGCGTGGCCTTCGGACTCTCCATGGACTACGGGGTGTTCCTGCTCTCCCGGATCAAGGAGGAGTACGACGCCACCGGCGACCACGAGCACGCGGTCCGGTTCGGGCTGCGGCGCACCGGCGGGCTGATCACCGCCGCCGCCGTCATCCTCGCGGTGGTGATGGTCGCCATCGGCACCTCCCGGGTCACCAACACCAAGATGCTGGGCCTCGGCGTCGCCCTGGCCGTCCTCATGGACGCCATGGTGGTGCGCAGCCTGCTCGTCCCCTCGGTGATGAAGCTGACCGGCCGCCTCACCTGGTGGGCACCGGGACCGCTGCGCCGCTTCCACGACCGCTTCGGGATCAGCGAGGGCGGCACCCCCGGGACGCCGGAGTCGCAGCCGCAGCCGGACCAGGGGCCGGGCCCCGAGCCGGGCGCCGCCCGGGAGAAGGAGCGCGTCGGATGAGCGAGGGCCCCGCACCACGGTTCGGGGGGTGCGGGGCCCTCGAAGGGGAGGGGAGGCCGGGAGGCCTCGGAAGGCCGGTCTCGCGAGCCGGGGGCGTCAGTCCCGGCGGCTCCGGTTGCCGGGACGGTTCGCGACCCAGGCACGGATGGTGTCCGCGTACCAGTAGGGCTTGCCCGACTGGACGTGGTCGGGGGCCGGCAGCAGCCCGTGCTTCCGGTAGGAGCGGACCGTGTCCGGCTGCACCTTGATGTGGGCGGCGATGTCCTTGTACGACCAGAGCCGTTTGTCCGTCATGCGTGGCACCTCCCTGCGTGCCCGGCAGCGGCGGCGGGAGTGCCGTCGGGGGAGCTGCCGGGTGTGTGCACTGGCGATCACTGAGCCTGTGCCCGGTGAACGGCCCCTTCTGACGGGAGGGGAGCGCCTGTCGACTGCCTGTGACGGAAAACCCGCGAAACGGAGACATGTGTGACGAAGGGGCGACGGATGTGACGTAAGTGACGCATAGTCATCAGGCGCCGCAGGAGCGCAGAAAACGGCGCGTGCGCAGCGCGATGGGGTAGGGCCGGTCCGGCTCACACGGGTACATGTCCTGCTCCACGATGGCGAACAGGTCCACGTCCAGCGCCTGCGCCGCCGCCAGGACCGGTTCGAGGGCCGGCACCCCGGTGGGCGGCTCGCACATCACGCCCCGCGCCACCGCCGGGCCGAACGGCAGCTCCTCGGCGACCACCCGGGCCAGGACCTCGGGGTCGACCTGCTTCAGATGGAGGTAGCCGATCCGCTCGCCGTAGGTCTCGATCAGCTTGACGCTGTCACCGCCGCAGTAGGCGTAGTGGCCGGTGTCCAGGCAGAGCGCGACCAGGTTCGGGTCGGTCGCGTCGAGGAAGCGGGTGACGTTCTCCTCGGTGTCGACATGGGTGTCCGCGTGCGGATGGACGACCACCCGCAGCCCGTAGCGCTCCCGGACCTCGTGGCCGAGCCGCTCGGTCAGCGAGGTCAGGTGCCGCCACTGCGCCGGGGTGAGCGTGCGGTCCTCCAGGACCTCGCCCGTCTTGTCGTCGCGCCAGAAGGAGGGGATGACCACCAGATGCCGGGCACCCATCGCCTGGGCGAGGGCCGCGTTCTCGGCCACATGCGCCCAGGTGCGCTCCCAGACCTCCGGGCCGTGGTGCAGCCCGGTGAAGACGGTCGCCGCGGACACCTTCAGACCCCGGCGGGCGGTCTCCTCGGCGAGGACGGCCGGATCGGTCGGCAGATAGCCGTACGGGCCGAGCTCGATCCATCCGTAACCGGCGCCCGCCACCTCGTCGAGGAAGCGCTGCCAGGGCACCTGCCGCGGATCGTCGGGGAACCAGACGCCCCAGGAGTCCGGGGCCGAACCGACCCGGATGCGGGACAGGGGCGCCGGGCCGCCCGGCGGACCGGACGGAGACGGACTCGACGGCTGCGACGGCTGCGACGGCTTCGTCATGACCGCCACGATGACACACGTCCGAATGTAAGGACATGCCGTTGACAGCCTTCCGGACCGGCGACTAGACCTGGGTGCGGGCGGGGGCGCCGAGGCGAGAGGTGACGTGGCATGACGTCGGAGCCGTACGACCTGATCGCGATGGGCCGGCTCGGAGTGGACCTCTACCCGCTGCAGAGCGGGGTGGAGCTGGCCCGGGTCGACACCTTCGGCAAGTTCCTCGGCGGCTCCCCGGCCAACGTGGCCGTCGCCGCCGCGCGCCTGGGCAGCCGCACCGCGCTCGTCAGCCGGACCGGAGCGGACCCCTTCGGCGCGTACCTCCACCACGAGCTGCGGGCCTTCGGGGTGGACGACCGGTGGGTCACCGACGTCGCCGCGTACCCGACCCCGGTCACCTTCTGCGAGATCTTCCCGCCCGACCACTTCCCGATCCACTTCTACCGCCGCCCCAAGGCCCCCGACCTGGAGATCCACCCCCACGAGCTGGACCTGCCCGCGCTCCGCGCCGCCCGCGCCGTCTGGGTGACGGGGACCGGGCTGAGCGCCGAGCCCAGCCGGACCGCCACCCTCGCGGCCCTGTGGGAGCGGTCCGAACGCCTCGACCCCGACAGCGCGCTCACCGTCCTCGACCTGGACTGGCGGCCCACCCTGTGGGAGACGCCCGACGAGGCGCCGCCGTACTACCGGGAGGCCCTCAAGCACGCCACGGTCGCCGTCGGCAACCTCGACGAGTGCGAGGTCGCCACCGGGGAGCGGGAACCGCACGCCGCCGCCCGCGCGCTGCTCGCCGCGGGCGTACGGATCGCCGTCGTCAAGCAGGGCCCCAAGGGCGTGCTCGCGCTGGCCGCCGACGGCACCGCCGCCGAGGTGCCGCCGCTGCCGGTGGAGGTGGTCAACGGCCTCGGCGCGGGCGACGCGTTCGGCGGGGCGCTCGCCCACGGGCTGCTCGCCGGGTGGGACCTGGAGCGCGTCCTGCGCCAGGCCAACGCGGCGGGCGCCATCGTCGCCGGCCGGCTCGCCTGCTCGCCCGCCATGCCGTACGAGGACGAGATCGCCCTCGCCCTGGCCACCGGCACCGGCTCCATCCCGGAGCGGACCCCGTGACACCCGGCGCCCCTTTCGGACAGTCCGCCGGCCACCCCGGACGCCTCGGCGGGACGGCGACGCGGGCCGGGGACCCGGAGCCGTCCCGTACGGCTGACCGGCCGCTCTCCCGTACGGCGGACGGCCGGTCTTCCGGACCCGCGCGGCGGGTAGGGAGCTGACCATGGAAACGAAGCCCGCCCCGCGCTCCCTCCACCTGCCCGCGGGGGCCGCCGCCCGCGGCCCGTACGCCGTCGACATCGACCCCGCGCGGGCCGGCTGGACCCACAGCGCGCTGCGCGTCCTCGACCTTCCGCCCGGCGGGACCCACCGGTTCGAGACAGGGAACAGCGAATGGGTGGTGCTTCCGCTGTCCGGTGGCGGTACGGTGCGCGTCGACGGGGAAATCCTCGAACTCGTAGGCCGCGCCAGTGTGTTCGACGGGGTCTCGGACTTCGCCTATGTGCCCAGGGACGCCCACGTCCAGATCGCCTCCGGTGCGGGAGGCCGCTTCGCTTTGGCAGGAGCGAAGTGCGAGCGACGACTCCCCGCCCGCTACGGCCCCGCGCCGGAGGTTCCCGTCGAGACCCGCGGCAGCGGCAACCGCAGCCGCGAGGTGCGCAACTTCGCCGCCGCGGACGCCTTCGACTGCGACCGGCTGATCGCCGTCGAGGTGATCACCCCCGGCGGCAACTGGTCCTCGTACCCGCCCCACAAGCACGACGAGCACCGCCCGGGCGAGGAATCCGTCCTGGAGGAGATCTACTACTACGAGGTCCAGGAGGCCGCGGAGGTCCACGAAGTCCAGGAGGCCCGGGAGGCCGCGGAGGCCCAGGAGGTCCACGAGGCGGCGGAGCCCCCCAGCCCGCCCCCCGGCACCCCCGGCCCGCCCCCCGGCACCCCCGGCCCGCCCCCCGGCACCCCCGGCCGGGCCTACGGCTACCAGCGGATCACCCCCTCCCGCCCCGGCGGCGCCGCACTCCTCGCCGAGGTCCGCGGTGGTGACGCCGTCCTCGTGCCCGACGGGTGGCACGGTCCGTCCATCGCCCAGCCCGGCCATCCGCTCTACTACCTGAACGTCATGGCGGGACCCGGCCCCGAACGGGAATGGAAGATCTGCTTCCACCCCGACCACACGGAGGGATACGCATGAGCGTCCGGCTCACCGTCGCCCAGGCCCTGGTGCGCTTCCTCGCCGCCCAGCACACCGCGCGCGACGGCGTGCGCCGGCGCCTGATCACCGCCACCTGGGGCATCTTCGGACACGGCAACGTCGCCGGGATCGGGCAGGCGCTCGTCGAGTACCCCGCGCTCATGCCGTACCACCAGGGCCGCAACGAACAGGCCATGGTGCACGCCGCCGTCGGCTACGCCCGCCAGTCCCGCCGGCTCCAGACGCACGCCGTCACCACCTCCATCGGCCCCGGCGCCACCAACCTGGTCACCGGCGCCGCCCTCGCCACGATCAACCGGCTGCCCGTGCTCCTGCTGCCCGGCGACACCTTCGCCACCCGCCCCGCCGACCCCGTCCTCCAGCAGCTCGAAGTCCCCTACGCGGGCGAGGTGTCCGTCAACGACTGCCTGCGCCCCGTGTCGAAGTACTTCGACCGGATCACCCGCCCCGAGGCGCTGATCCCGGCCGCCCTCGCCGCCGTACGGGTCCTCACCGACCCCGCCGAGACCGGCGCCGTCACCCTCGCCCTGCCCCAGGACGTACAGGCGGAGGCGTACGACTGGCCCGAGGAGTTCCTCGCCGAGCGGACCTGGACCGTGCGCCGCCCCCGCCCCGACCGGGACGAGCTCGACGCCGCCGTCCGGGCGGTAGCCGACGCCGAGCGGCCGCTGATCGTCGCGGGCGGCGGCGTGAAGTACAGCGCCGCCGAGGACGCCCTGCGCACCCTCGCCGAACGGGCCGGCCTCCCCGTCGCCACCACCCAGGCGGGCAAGGGCGTCCTGCCGTACGACCACCCCTGCGAGGTCGGCGGCATCGGCCACACCGGCACCGCCACCGCCGACGAACTCGCCCGGGCCAGCGACCTGATCATCGGCGTCGGCACCCGTCACACCGACTTCACCACCGCCTCCGGCACCCTCTTCCACCCCGACGCCCGCTTCCTCAACCTCAACATCACCGGCTTCGACGCCCACAAACAGGCCGCCCTGCCGCTCGTCGCCGACGCCCGCGAGGGCCTCACCGCCCTCACCGAGGCGCTCGCCGGACGCCGCGGACCCGGCCACGAGCCGGACACGGCTCCCTGGGCGGAGTCCAAGCGCGCCTGGCAGGCACGCACCGACGCCGCGTACGCCCCCGACAGCGAGGACGCCCGCCCCACCCAGGCGCAGGTCCTCGGCGCACTCGACACCTTGGTCACCGGGGACGACATTGTGATCAACGCGGCCGGCTCGCTCCCCGGCGACCTCCACAAGCTGTGGCGGGCCCGCTCCGCCGACCAGTACCACGTCGAATACGGCTACTCCTGCATGGGATACGAGATCCCCGCCGCCCTCGGCGTCGCCCTCGCCGCACCCGGCCGGCCCGTCTGGGCGCTCGTCGGAGACGGTACGTATCTGATGAATCCCACCGAGATCGTCACCGCCGTCCAGGAAGGCCTGCCCATCAAGGTGGTCGTCCTCCAGAACCACGGCTACGCCTCGATCGGCGGCCTGTCGGAGGCCGTCGGAGCCGAGCGCTTCGGCACCGACTACCGGCTGCGGGCCCCCGACGGCGGCTTCACCGGGCCGCCCCTCCCGATCGACCTGGCGGCCAACGCCGCCTCCCTCGGCATGCGGGTGCTACGCCCCCACACCATGCGTGACCTGCGAGAAGCCCTCGCGGACGCACGGGAGGCGACGGTTCCCACATGTGTCTACGTCGAGACCGAAACGGCAGACAGTGTGTCGGGCCCGCCCCCCGCCCAGGCGTGGTGGGATGTGCCCGTGGCCGAGACGTCGACCCGCCCGTCGGCGGTCAAGGCCCGCGAGGAGTACGACCGGCACGTCACCGCCCGACGCCGCCACCTGTAGCAGCCAGAAGGAGCATTCCGTCATGACGAAGACCGTCAACCACTGGATCGGTGGCAAGAGCGTCGAGGGCACGTCGGGCAACTGGGGCCCGGTCACCGACCCGGCCACCGGTGCCGTGACCACCCAGGTCGCCCTCGCCTCGGTGGAGGAGGTCGACGCGGCCGTCGCCGCCGCGAAGGACGCCTTCGCGACCTGGGGCACCTCCTCCCTGGCGCAGCGCACCACGATCCTCTTCCGCTTCCGCGCCCTGCTCGACGCCAACCGCGACGCGATCGCCGAGCGGATCGTCGCCGAGCACGGCAAGGTGCACTCCGACGCGCTCGGCGAGGTCGCCCGCGGCCTGGAGATCGTCGACCTGGCCTGCGGCATCACCACCCAGCTCAAGGGCGAGCTGTCCACCCAGGTCTCCAACCGCGTGGACGTCGCCTCGATCCGCCAGGCCGTCGGCGTCGTGGCCGGCATCACCCCGTTCAACTTCCCGGCGATGGTGCCGATGTGGATGTTCCCCATCGCCATCGCCTGCGGCAACACCTTCGTGCTCAAGCCGAGCGAGAAGGACCCGTCGGCCGCCATGAAGATCGCCGAGCTGCTCGCCGAGGCCGGCCTGCCGGACGGTGTCTTCAACGTCCTGCACGGTGACAAGGTCGCCGTGGACCGCCTCCTGGAGCACCCGGACGTCTCCGCGATCTCCTTCGTCGGCTCCACCCCGATCGCCCGCCACATCCACACCACCGCCGCCGCCAACGGCAAGCGCGTCCAGGCGCTCGGCGGCGCGAAGAACCACATGCTGGTGCTGCCCGACGCCGACCTCGACGCGGCCGCCGACGCGGCGGTCTCGGCGGCGTACGGCTCCGCCGGCGAGCGCTGCATGGCGATCTCCGCGGTCGTCGCGGTCGGCGCGATCGGCGACGAGCTCGTGGAGAAGATCCGCGAGCGCGCCGAGAAGATCAAGATCGGCCCCGGCAACGACCCGACCTCCGAGATGGGCCCGCTCATCACGGCCGTCCACCGCGACAAGGTCGCCTCCTACGTGCACGGCGCGGCGGCCGAGGGCTGTGAGGTCGTCCTCGACGGCACCGGCTACACGGTCGAGGGCCACGAGAACGGCCACTGGATCGGCCTCTCCCTCCTGGACCACGTCCCCACGACCGCCAAGGCCTACCAGGACGAGATCTTCGGCCCGGTCCTGTGCGTGCTGCGCGCCGACACCTACGAGGAGGGCCTGGCCCTCATCAACGCCTCGCCGTTCGGCAACGGCACCGCGATCTTCACCCGCGACGGCGGCGCCGCCCGCCGCTTCCAGCTGGAGGTCGAGGCCGGCATGGTCGGCGTCAACGTGCCGATCCCGGTGCCGGTGGGCTACCACTCCTTCGGTGGCTGGAAGGACTCGCTCTTCGGCGACCACCACATCTACGGCAACGACGGCGTCCACTTCTACACCCGCGGCAAGGTCGTCACGACCCGCTGGCCGGACCCGTCCGAGGCCCCGTCCGGCGTCGACCTGGGCTTCCCGCGCAACCACTGATCCCGGGCGACCGTCGATCCCGGGCAGCCGGCGCGGTCGGTGACCGATCGGTAATCGACTGGCCCCCAGGGTGCGTTCTCACGCATCCTGGGGGCCATGTCCGTTCCCCCGCCGCTTCCGCCGAAGCACCAGATCCGCGCGCTCCACACCGCCACGACGGTGACCGTCTACCAGGCGTACAGCCCGTCCCTCGGCCTGCCGGCCGCCCGCGACGGGCGCTTTCCCGACGCCTGGAAGCGCACGCGGATGACCTGGATCAAGCCCTCGTTCCTGTGGATGATGTACCGCTGCGGCTGGGGCCTGAAGGAAAGCCAGGAGACCGTCCTCGCCGTCGAGATCACCCGCGAGGGCTTCGAATGGGCCCTGCGCCACGCATGCCTCTCGCACTACGAGCGCGCCTTCCACCCCGACCACGACACCTGGCGGCGCGAGCTGAAGAGCTCCCCGGCGCGCGTCCAGTGGGACCCCGAGCGCGACCTGCGCCTGGCGCCCCTCCCGTACCGCTCCCTCCAGCTCGGCCTCACCGGGGAGGCCTCCCGCCGGTACGCGGACGAGTGGACGGTCGGCATCCGCGACGTCACCCCGCTCGCCCACGAGATCCACGCGCTGGTCCGCGAGGGACACCTGGAGGAGGCCGGACGCCTGCTGCCGGAGGAACGGGCGTACCCGGCGGAGGACGGGCTGCTCGGGCGGATCGTCGCGTAGCGGCGGCGGCTGCCGGGGGTGCTCCGTCCGTGGGCGCCGCATACCGCGGTTGGTGTACGCGGACCGCATCGCGTACGACCTGAGGAGGCGGCCGAGTTCCGCCCCGGGGCAGCCGGGTCGGCGTCGTCCGGCCGCCTAGGCTCGACACCATGCAGCTGCGACTTCCCCGGAGGGGCTTCCCTCGACCCGGTCTGCCGAGGTGGGCGGCGGTCGCCGCCGTCCTCGCCGTGCTCGTGGGCGGCGCCGGTACCTGGACCGCCGTCGCCTCCGACGAGCCGCCGACCGTGCACCGCGCGGACCGGATGCTCGACCTCGACGGGGTGCGGATCGACACCTCGTACTTCACCGCGGGCGGTTCCGGCCGTCGTCCCGCCGTCCTTCTCGGGCACGGCTTCGGCGGCTCCAAGGACGACGTCCGCGAGCAGGCCGAACGGCTCGCCGGCGACGGGTACGCGGTGCTGACCTGGTCCGCGCGGGGCTTCGGCAGGTCCACCGGGCAGATCGGGCTCAACGACCCGGAACGCGAGGTCAAGGACGTCCGGGGTCTCGTCGACTGGCTGGCCGGCCGGCCGGAGGTGCTGCTCGACAAGGCGGGCGACCCGCGTGTCGGCGTCACGGGCGCGTCCTACGGCGGGGCGATCTCGCTGCTGGCCGCCGGGTACGACCCGCGCGTGGACGCCATCGCGCCGCAGATCACGTACTGGAACCTGGCGGACGCCCTGTTCCCGAACGGCGTGTTCAAGAAGCTCTGGGCCGGCATCTTCTTCTCCGGTGGAGCGGGGGTGGGGCCGGCGGGCGGGAGCGCGAACGCGCGCGGGACCTCTGACGTTGCCTGTGGGCGTTTCAGTGCCGAGGTGTGCGCCCTGTACCAGCGGGTCGCCGTCTCCGGGAAGCCCGACGCGGCCGCCCGTGAGCTCCTGGAGGCGCGCAGCCCGTCCGCAGTCGGCGCCCGCATCAAGGTGCCCGCGCTGATCGTCCAGGGCCAGTCCGACTCGCTCTTCACCCTCGCCCAGTCCGACGCCATGGCCCGGACCATCGCCGCGAACGGCGCCCCGGTCGCGGTGGACTGGACGGCGGGCGGACACGACGGCGGCGACCGGGAGACGGACCGCGTCGAGGCGCGGATCTCGGCCTGGTTCGACCGCCACCTCAAGCGGGACACGACGGTCGCGACCGGCCCGGCCTTCCGCGTGAGCCGCACCGGCGGCGTCGACTCCACGGACGGGCGCGCGACCCTGCGCGGCGCGACGGCCGACACGTACCCGGGCCTCGCGGCGGGGCAGGTCCCGGTGGCGCTCTCGGGCCCGGCACGGTCCTTCGCCAACCCAGCGGGCGCGAATCCGCCCGCGATCTCCGCGGTCCCGGGCCTCGGCGGCGGACTCTCGCAGCTCTCCTCGCTCGGCGTGGGCCTGTCCCTGGACTTCCCCGGCCAGTTCGCCGCCTTCGACGCCCGGCCGCAGACCCGGCCGGTCCGGATCACCGGCTCGCCGACGGTCAGGGTCCGGGTGACGTCGACCGCCCCCGACGGCTCGGCGGTCCTCTTCGCCAAGGTGTACGACGTGGCGCCGGACGGACGCCGGCAGGTGCTGCCGGCCCAGCTCGTGTCGCCGGTACGGGTGGCGGACGCCGGGCGCGGGCGCACCGTCGACCTGACGCTGCCGGCCGTGGACCACGAGGTGGCGGCCGGCCACCGGCTGCGCCTGGTGCTCGCCGCGACGGACCTCGGGTACGCGTCGCCGGCCGCCCCCGCCACGTACACCGTCGGTGTCGAAAGCGCCCTGACGGTGCCGACCGCGCCGGGCGTGACGACGCAGGCGGCGGGGCTGCCGTGGTGGGTGTGGGGCCTGCCGCTGGTGGGCGTCGTCGTCGCGGCGGCGCTGCTCCTGACGGCCCGCCGCAAGGTGACGCCGCCCGCCCCGGACCCGGCGCTCGCCGAGGTCCCGCTCCAGATCACCGGCCTGTCCAAGAAGTACAAGGGCGGCGACCTTCCCCAAGCTCTCGGCTTCGCTCGAGCAGGGGAGACCCCATTCAGCGTCCGCGACCTGTCCTTCCGGGTGGAACAGGGCCAGGTCCTGGGCCTGCTGGGCCCCAACGGCGCGGGCAAGACGACGACCCTGCGCATGCTGATGGGCCTGATCACCCCGGACGAGGGCGAGATCCGGGTCTTCGGCCAGGCGATCCGGCCGGGCGCGCCGGTGCTCTCGCGGGTCGGCGCGTTCGTGGAGGGCGCGGGCTTCCTGCCGCACCTGTCGGGCCGCGAGAACCTGGAGCTGTACTGGCGGGCCACCGGCCGCCCCGCCGAGGACGCGCACCTCGACGAGGCGCTGCGGATCGCCAACCTGGGCGGCGCCCTCGAACGCTCCGTCCGCACCTACTCGCAGGGCATGCGGCAGCGCCTCGCGATCGCGCAGGCCATGCTGGGCCTGCCCGACCTGCTGATCCTGGACGAGCCGACGAACGGTCTCGACCCGCCGCAGATCCGGGAGATGCGGGAGGTGATGATCCGGTACGCGGCCGGCGGCCGGACCGTGATCGTCTCCAGCCACCTCCTCGCCGAGGTCGAGCAGTCCTGCACCCATCTCGTGGTGATGGACCGCGGCGGCCTGGTGCAGGCGGGCCCGGTGCGGGAGATCACCGGCTCCGACGACACGCTCCTGGTCACACTGGGCGGCCCGGTCCCGGACACGGTGGTGGAGAAACTGGGCGCGGTACGGACCGACGCCGGCCTCCTGGTCCGCCTCGACGCCGCCACGACCCCCACCGCGCTGATCGCCGAACTCGTCCGCCTGGAGGTGCCGGTGACGGGCGTGGGACCGCACCGGCGCCTGGAGGACGCGTTCCTGACCCTGATCGGAGAGACCGCATGACCGCCGCCGCTCTCGGCTACGCTCCCGCCCGCACCCTGCCCCTGCGGGTGGAGGCCCTACGCCAACTGAAGCGCCGCCGCACCCTGGTGATGGCCCTGATCCTGGCGGCCCTGCCCTTCGTCCTGATCGTGGCGTTCGCGATCGGCGGCGGTCCGGACGGCTCGGAGAACAACCGCATCACGCTGATGGACACGGCGACGGCCTCGGGCGCCAACTTCGCGGCGACCTGCCTGTTCGTCTCGGCGGGCTTCCTCCTGGTCATCCCGGTCGCCCTGTTCTGCGGCGACACGGTCGCGTCGGAGGCCGGCTGGTCGTCCCTCCGCTACCTCCTGGCGGCCCCCGTCCCCCGCGCCCGCCTCCTCTGGTCGAAACTCGCCGTCGCCCTGGCCTTCAGCGCGGCGGCCATGCTCCTCCTGCCCGTGGTGGCCCTCGCAGCGGGCACGGTCGCCTACGGCTGGGGCCCCCTGAAACTCCCCACCGGCGGCACCCTCCCCGCCACCGACGCCCTCCTCCGCCTCGCCCTGGCGACGGCCTTCGTCTACGTCTCCCAACTGGTCACGGCCGCCCTCGCCTTCTGGCTCTCCACCCGCACCGACGCCCCTCTGGGCGCGGTCGGCGGCGCCGTCGGCCTCACGATCATCGGCAACGTCCTCGACGCCGTCACCGCCCTCGGCGACTGGCGCGCCTTCCTCCCGGCCCACTGGCAGTTCGCCTGGGCGGACGCCCTCCAGCCCCAACTGGAGTGGTCGGGCATGCTGAAGGGCACGGCGATCTCGGCGACGTACGCGGTGATCCTCTTCGCGCTGGCGTTCCGGGGGTTCGCGCGGAAGGACATCGTGTCGTAGCCGGAGTCGGCGCCCGCGTCACACCCACCCTCTCCGAGCCGCTTCCGCCCCCGCGCGGAAGCGGCTCGTCGTGCCTAGTGCGGCCATCAGTTCGCCGACGCGGCGGCTGTACGTGCGGGGGGACATGCCGAGGCGGGTGGCGGCGGCTTCGTCGGTGAGGCCGGAGAGGAGGGCTTCGAGGACGGGGCGGAGTTGGTGGGGGAGGTCGTGGGTGGGGGTGGTGAGGCCTGTCAGGTCCTGCCCGGTGTCCCAGGAGGTGTGGTGGGCGCGGACCAGGGCCTGGATGACGACGGGGTCGCGGATCAGGAGGAGGCCGTTGTAGTGGAGCTCCAGGTCCAGGGGGACGGCCGCGACCGTGCGGTCGACGACGATCATCTTGAACGGGATCGCGTCGCAGACTCTGGCCCGGCCGGGGATCCGTAAGGTGCCCGCGAGTTGGGGGAGGGCGTGGCGCGGGACGATGCGCCGGACCTCCGCGGCCCGCTCCGCCGCCGCCCGCATGCACGCTCCTGCCAGCTCCAGGAACGGCTCGGGGATCGCATGCGACGCGGAGGCGGCCGGGTCGTCGAAGGTCAGCAGCTCGTGCCGCGCCGAGGCGGCCAGGCCCGCGAGGGCCGCGCTGACCCGGCGGGTGCCGCGGACCGGGCGCGCAGGAGGGCGTTGGAGCTCGGAGCCGGCCCGGCCCATCGCCGATCGGGCGAGCATCACGGAGCCCGCAGTCTCTGACACCGCTGACCACCCCCGCCCGTTCGGTGTGCCACTCCATGTACGCACGTGACTGCGTACGGTGACAACCCCTGTTGACAAAGGTGGCGAGTCCCTGCCACTGCGGCGTGCCCCAGGCGCCGTTGCCGCATTGAGATCCATCCGCAACCCCTTCGTCTGCTCCTTCCGGCCCGCTCGGACGTCACATGCACAAGTGGCTTACGGCAAGGGGGAGATGGGCATGGAACGAAGGCTCTCGACGGGATGGCTCGCCGGACTGCTCGCCGGGACGCTCCTGCTCGCCGGGTGCTCGGCGGGTTCGGACGGTACTCGGCACGCCAGGAGCGACCGGGCCGCACCCGCACCCGACCGGGGCGCGCCCAAGCGCACCGCGCCCGACCGTGCCGCACCCGCGCCCGGGCTCTCCACGTTCGCCCTGGACGTGGACACCGCCTCGTACGGCTACGCCCGCCGCACGCTCGCCGAGGGGCGGCTGCCCGAGCCGACGGGCGTCCAGCCCGAGGAGTTCGTCAACAGCTTCAAGCCCGACTATCCACGCCCGGGTGACAACGGCTTCAGCGTCACCCTCGACGGTGCCCGCTCCGACGCCGCCGGCTGGTCACTCGTCCGTGTCGGGCTCGCCACCCGGGCGAGTGACGTCGAACGCCCGCCCGTCGCCCTCACGTTCGTCGTCGACGTCTCCGGCTCCATGGACGAACCGGGGCGGCTCGACCTGGTCAAGGACGCGCTCGGACTGCTCGTCGGCCGGCTGCGGGACGACGACTCGATCGCGCTCGTCACCTTCAGCGCCGAGGCGAGGACCGAACTGCCCATGACCCGGGTCGGCGGCGCGCGCCAGCGGATCCGCGAGCTCGTCGGCTCCCTGGGGACCTCCGCCGCCACCAACGTCGAGGCCGGCGTCCGCACCGGTTACGACGTCGCCGTCGAGGGGCACCGCAAGGGCGCCACCAACCGGGTCGTCCTGCTCTCCGACGCCCTCGCCAACACCGGGGACACCGACGCCGACGGCATCCTGGAGCGGATCGACGAGGAGCGCCGGGAGTACGGGATCACCCTGTTCGGCGTCGGCGTGGGGAGCGAGTACGGGGACGCGTTCATGGAACGGCTCGCCGACAAGGGGGACGGCAGCACCACGTACGTCTCCACCCGAGAGCAGGCCCGCAAGGTCTTCGTCGACCAGCTCCCCGGCCACATCGAGCTGCGCGCCCGCGACGCCAAGGCGCAGGTCGCCTTCGACCCGAAGACCGTCGAGAGCTTCCGGCTCGTCGGCTACGACGACCGCGAGGTCGCCGACGAGGACTTCCGCGACGACCGCGTCGACGGCGGCGAGATCGGCGCCGGGCACACCGTCACCGCGCTGTACGCGGTCAGGCTCCGGCCCGGGAAGAGCGGGCGGGTCGCCACCGCCACCGTCCGCTGGCTCGACCCCGTCACCCGCGCGCCGCACGAGCGCTCGGGTTCGGTGGCCTCCGCCGCCCTCGCCGCACCGCTGTGGGGGGCCGGGCACGACAGTCTCCAACTGACCGCGATCGCCGCCTACTTCGCCGACCGGCTGCGCGGTGAGCGGCTCCCGGGAGCCCCCGCGCTCTCGTTGCTCGCCTCCCGCGCGGAAGCACTCGCCACGCGGGCCCGTTCGGCCTCCGTCCAGGAGCTCGCCCAGGCGATCCGTCAGGCGGACTCCCTGGGGGGCGGATCCAGGGGTTCGGATCCTTATGCCGACTGATACCGAGCGGCACTGATCGATGCCGAGTAGTTCTGACTGATATCGACCAGGTACTGGCCGGTGTTGACCGGCGCTGACGGATGCTGACTGGCGCCGGCGGGGCGTCAGGCCTTTCGGTCTGTGGGCGATCACGGACCGAAAGGTCTGTTTTTTCGTTGCCCTGAGTGATGGTGAAAGGGCGTCAAGGGTGCTGCGTGGTGTGGGGGTTGGGGAGACCTGACGTTCTGCGCCTCGCCCTTGTCGGCGTTTCCGCAGGTCGGAGCGGTTTCCGTCCGATACGTGAGATGGTTGGGTTCATTGCGAACAAGGCTTCGGGTATCTTCCTGCTGCCGGAAAATTGGTACCCCCAGGTTTGTTTTCTCGGGCCACCGGGATGCCGGTTCGGGCGATGAGAGGGATGTGACTCCCATGGCGAAGCAGGATCGGGCGATCCGCACCCGTCAGGCGATCCTGGAGGCGGCGGCTGCCGTCTTCGACGAGCGGGGCTACGAGGCCGCCAAGCTCTCCGACATCCTCCAGCTCGCCCAGGTGACCAAGGGCGCGCTCTACTTCCACTTCGACTCCAAGGAAGACCTCGCGCACGCGGTGATCGACGCCCAGGTGTCGGTCGTGCCCATGGCGCCGCCGCAGATCTCCAAGGTGCAGGAGTTCGTCGACGTCGGCATGGTGTTCGCACACCGGCTGACCTGCGACCGGGTGCTGAGCGGCAGTGTGCGGCTCACCCTCGACCAGGGTGGGCACGAGCTCAACCGGAGCGGCCCCTACCGGGAGTGGACCGAGATCAACCTGCGGCTGCTCAACGCGGCGAAGGAGGCCGGCGAGCTGCTTCCGCACGCCGATCCCGAGGAGATCGCCCCGCTGGTCGTCGGCTCCTACTCGGGGCTGAATCTGATGTCGCACGCGCTCGAAGGGCATCGTTCGTCGATGGAGCGCTGGGCTTCGGCGCTCTATCACCACCTGCTGCCCAGCATCGTCGTTCCTTCTGTGTTGACCATGCTCGACCTGGAGCCCGGCCGGGGTGCGCGTGCACTCGGAGTGTCGGACGAGCGCTCCTAGGGGAGCCCTCAGCCTGTTGAATCAAACCGCGATGGCGGTTTCTTTGGCATGCTGGCCGGATGACACCTGCACTGCTGCCTGAAAACGATCCCCAAATCATACCCCTGGGTCCAGTATCTGGATTCGCGGGTACGTTTCGCTGGGCGTTGACGACTCGCTGATGAGGGCGGATCGGTAGAAAAGGGACGAAAACGCCACCCTTGGGGTCCTGCGATTCCGTACCGTCCGGTTTCTTATTGACATGCATCGCGGTCTCTTTTCTAATCATCGAGGGTCATCCCGTGCACAGACGCTGAGGGGGCAAAGTGGACGTCCGGATCCTGGGAGGGCTGTCGGTACGCGAGAACGGGGTGTCGATCACCCCGACCGCCGCCACGCCACGACAACTGCTCGCCCTGCTCGCCGCCAGTGCCGATCAGGTCGTTCCGGTCACCGTCCTCATGGAGGAGGTGTGGCCGTCCGGCGCGCCACGCGGCGCCCGGGTCGAGCTCCACTCGCACGTCCTCGGGCTGCGGACGCTCATCGCCGCCGCGCTCACGGAGGGCCTGACCGCCGTCGGCCGCCGGGCCGGCGAGGACGCCGACGGGCGCACCGCCGAGACCGTTCTCGCCGCCCAGTCCGGCGGCTACCGCCTCGACACCGGAGGCGGCTCCCACGACGTCTGGCAGTTCGAGCGCGCGGCGGGCGCCGGATACCGCGCCATGGAGGCCGGCGACCTCGCACGCGCCGCGCTCCGCCTCGGCGAAGCCCTCGCCCTGTGGCGCGGCGAGCCGTACGCGGGCGTCGACGCGGGCCCCCGGCTCCGCGCGGAGACCGAGCGGCTCGAAGCCTCCCGGCTCAGCGTGCTCGACCAGTGGGTCGAGGCGCAGCTCGGGCTCGGCCGGCACGTCGAGATGGTCCCCGAGCTCGCCGTCCTCGCCGCCCGGCACCCCGTCAACGAGTCGCTGCACGGCCAGTTCATGGTCGCCCTGCTGCGCTCCGGGCGCGCCGACGACGCCCTGGAGGCCTACCGCAGGCTCTGCGTCAACCTCCAGCGGGACGGCGGCCGGGAGCCCTCGGCACGGCTCCGCCGCCTGCACCGCTCGGTGCTGACCGTGCGGGACGCCGGGCTGCCCCGCATCCCGGCCCAGACCAGCGGTCTGTGGCCGCGGCCCGTACCGGCTGTGGCCGGCATGGCGGCGAGCCTGGTCTGAGGCCCCAGGCCTCAGGAGCCGGTCAGTCATCCGGCAGGCGTTCGACAGGCGTCCGGCAGGCCTGTGACGTGCTGTCGGACCCAAAGGGGAATGAAGTGGTCGATCTCACCGTTGACCGACGTCGACGACCGAATTATTTTCGGCCAGCGGAGGGAGTTGAGGCATGTCCTACGACAGCGCGGACGGAGGCGGGGGTGCCGACGCGCTCACCGTCCTGGAGCTGCTGGCCCGACAGGCCCCACCGGGCCGGTTCGCCGAACTCCTCGACCAGGCACGGGTGGCAGGCCTCCCCGAGAGTGAACTCGGCGCCCTGGAAAGGGCCGTTCACCTCGCCACCGGCGTCAGCTGCTCCCTCGCCCGCCGCGAGCAGCGCGAGGAAGGGCTCGCCGCCCTCCTCGACACCACGCGGGACCTGACCCTCCCGTACGACCTGGACGGCCTGCTGCGGGTCGTCACCCGCCGCGCCAAGCGCGTCCTCGGCCTCGACCTGGCCTGCGTGACCCTGCGCGGCCCGCACGGCGGCCGCCTCCTGCACAGCGCCGAAGGCGCCCTCACCGCGCTCGACCCGGCCGGCTGCCCCACCCTCTTCGAAGGGGACGGACTCGGCGGCCTGGTGCAGGCGCTCGGCGAGCCCGCCTGGACCGAGGACTACCTCGCCGACGCGCGTTTCGCCCACTCCGCCGCCATAGACGAGCTCGTACGGGCCGAAGGCCTCCGGGGCGTCCTCGCGGTGCCGCTGCGCACCGGCGACAGCACCCTCGGCGTGCTCTACGGCGCCGACCGCAGCACCCGCCGGTACTCCGCCGACGAGATCGCCCTCGTGGCCGCGCTCGCCGACCTCGCCGCCGTCGCCACCGAGAAGTCCGGGCTCCTCGACCAGACCAGGGCCGAGGTCACCGAGCTCGAACGGGACAGCTCCCGCGCCCGCACCCGCCTCACCCGGATGCGCTACATCGGCGAGGCGCACAGCCGCATCATGAACCTGATCCTGGCCGGCGGCGACCTGCGCAACGTCGCCACCGCCGCGGGCGACGCCCTCGACGGGGCCGTCCTCGTCCGCGACCCCGGGGGCCGCACCCTCGCCCAGGCCGGGGAGCTTCCCGGCCTCGACGAGGACGCCGTCGCCAAGGCCTCGCTCGACGCCCACGCGGGCCGCCGCCCCGTCCTCACCGCGGGCGACCCGGGGCAGCCGGGACCGGCGGGGGACCGCGGCCACCCGGACGGCGCCGGCGACCAGACCTGGGTCGCGCCGGTCCTCGCCGGCTCCGAGGACCTGGGCGTCCTCGTCGTCCGCGCCGCCACCCCGCTCACCGGCGAGGACGAACGCCTGCTCGAACTCGCGGCCCAGTCCGTCGCGTTCCTGCTCCTGATGCAGCGCTCCACCGCCGTCGCCGAGGGCCCCGTGCGCGACGAACTCCTCGACGACCTGCTCTCCGAGCCGCAGCACGCGCCGCAGCAGATCGCCCAGCGCGCCCGCCGTCTCGGCCTCGACCTGCGCAAGCCGCACGTCGTCGTGGTGGCCCGCCCGGAGGGCGGCGAGCAGGGGCGCGCGGTCGTGTGGGCCTCCTCGTACGCGTACCGCATGTCCGGTCTGAAGACCGTGCACGGCGGCGCGATCGTGCTGCTGCTGCCCGGCGTGGACGCCTCGGCCGCCGCGAAGGCCGTCTCGGGCGAGCTCTCCCCGCTGCTCGGCCACCCCGTCTCGGTGGGCGCCGCCGGTCCCGGCTGGAGCCCGGACAGCGTGAGCCGGCTCTATCTGGAGGCCATGCGCTGCCTGGACGCGATGGGCGCGCTGGGCGGTTCGGGTGCGGCGGCGTCCGTGCAGGACCTGGGGTTCCTCGGGCTGCTGCTCTCGGACGACCACGACGTGGACGGGTTCATCGAGTCGGCGATCGGGCCCGTGCTCGACTACGACGCCGAGCGGTTCACCGACCTGACCCGCACCCTGGAGGCGTACTTCGCCTCCGGCGGCAGCCCCACCAACGCGGCCGAGGCTCTGCACGTGCACCCCAACACCGTCTCGCGCCGCCTGGAGCGGATCGGCGAACTCCTCGGCGCGGAGTGGCAGAAGCCCGGCCACGTCCTGGAGGTCCAGCTGGCGCTGCGCCTCCAGCGCACCCGCGACGTCCTGGCCCGCCAGCGCGCCGACCTCCGCGACACGCGCGGCACGACGCCGTCCTGCGACCGTCCGGGGGCGTGAGGGCGGGGGAGTGAGGGCAGGGGACCACCGCGCCCGGTGACCCGCGCCCGGGGTTGCCATGCCACCGGACGAGCTGCCGCCCCGCCGTACCACTCGCACGCCACCAGCCACCAGCCACCAGCGCCGGACCTCGGGCATCGGGCATCGGACACCGGGGATCGAGGCCCGGGCAGTAAGCCCGGGCCCCCACCGTCAGCCCGCCGAGCGCCCCTGCACCTGCCCGTACGCCGTCGGTGCCGCCGCCGTGTTCCAGCCGGGGGCGAGGACGGTCGCCGCGTGGGCGGCGGAGGCGAGGGTGATGTGGCGGTGCCAGCCGCGGAACGAGCGGCCCACGAAGTCCCGCAGGCCCGCGCCCTCGCCGACCGCCCGGAAGTCCCGCTCCACCCGCCGCGACAGCTTCGTCAGCCGCAGCAGCGGGCCGACCGCCGAACCGGTCAGGTCCGTGATCCACAGCCGGGCCGGGGCCCGCCGCGGGTCGTCCCACTCGCCGAGCAGCAGCAGCGGGCGCTGCCGCTCCCCGGCCGGTACGGGCAGGGTGACCCGTACCGCCGTGGCGAGCGAGGTGCGCGAGGTGCGCACCCCGGCCGCCGAGTCCACCCAGCTCACCGGGCGCCGCAGCCCCTTGAGGGACTCCAGGATCTGCAGGGCCGTCAGCGGGCCCGCGCCGAAACCGGGCAGCGAGCGGTCCGCGACGGTCAGCCGGCAGCCGGTCCCGATCCGGGCCACCACCGGCACGCCGGCGACGGCGAGCCGGTGCAGGGCGGCGCGGCCCGCACCGCCGCGGATGTCGAGCAGCAGCGGCTTGCGGGTCACCTCCGGCCAGCGGGCGGTGTCGAGCGCGGCGTTGACCGCGCACTCCTCCAGCGTCTCCTCCGCCGCACCCTCGGGTACCTCCGCACGGTCGCGCCGCGTGCGGTCCTTGACCCAGGGGTCCGGCAGGAAGAGACGCCAGTTGACGGGGACGCTCAGCTCCTCGGAGGCGAACCACACCCCGAAGGCCTGCTGTCCGCGGAAGACCTGGCCGCGCTCCGGATCGAAGCGGCGGTCGACACCGACCGAGTGGTCGCCGGCCTTCGGTATCGGCATCGGGCGCACCACCCATGCCTGCGGCCCGTTGTTCTGCTGCAGGAACCGGGCCAGCTCGGCCCGCATCGGCCGCCAGTCCCACGTGGAGCTGGAGATGAAGTGGTGCAGGCTCTGCTCCGCGGCCGGCCCGCCGATCTGGGCGGCGATGTTGCGGATGGACTTGCGGCCCTGCGCGGTCAGCAGCCCGCGCAGATACTGCTCGGCCTTGATCCGCTGATCGCGGCGCGGGAAGGCGGAGAAGAGCGCGGCGCACAACTCGCCGTATACGTCCTCGTCGGCCGCGTCCCGGGGCGCGGCGACGGTCCTGAACCTGGTTGCGACGGATGTACTCACGACACTCCTGACCGACGGTTGCGCAGCTCCCTCCAGCTGCCCCTCAAAGGTCGCGGTTCCGCGCCGCCACGACGAGGTGTACCCGGCACCCGTCTGGGCCGCCGGATGGTGGCCGGACCACCGCCATACCCCGCGGGGGGATCTGACAGACTCGCCGGACGGGCTTTGACCCGTGCGCGGCTCGGCCCGGACCATCACTTCCGAGGCTGCACGGGCCGGGCTCCGGTTAATGCCCCAGGCCGGGGACCGTGCCTGTGCGTCTCGCTTCTTCCGCAGGCCCCGCGTACCCGCGGTGAGCTGCGCGGACCGGCCCGTACGCGGGTCCGCGCGCCCCGAGCGCCTAACCTGGTCCCATGGGATTCCGCGGGCAGCTTCCGGTCGTCGGCGTGGTCGCCGCGGGCGGTGCGCTCGGTGCCTCGGCCCGGTACGCGGCGACGCTCGCCTGGCCCACCCCGGCCGGCGCCTTTCCCTGGACGATCCTCACCGTCAACGCGGCCGGCTGCGCGCTCCTCGGCGTGATCATGGTGTTCACCACCGAGACCCTCACCCCGCCGCACCCGCTCCTGCGCCCCTTCCTCGGCACCGGCGTCTGCGGCGGCTTCACCACCTTCTCGACCTACTCCCTCGACACCCAGCGCCTGCTCGCCGCCGGGGACGCCACGCGCGGGCTGCTGTACCTGGGCGCGACCGCGCTGACCGCGCTCGCCGCGGTGTGGGCGGGCGTCACCGCGGCCCGGGCCGCCGCCCGCGCCGTACCGGCAAGGAGGCAGCGATGACCCGACTCGAGGGCCCCGCCCTGCGCCTGACGGTCCTCGTCGGCGAACGCGACACCTGGCACCACCGGCCGCTCTACACCGAGATCGTGCACCGCGCCCACGAGGCCGGTCTCGCGGGCGCCTCCGTCTTCCGCGGCATCGAGGGCTTCGGCGCCTCCTCCCTCGTCCACACCACCCGCCTCCTCTCGCTCGGCGACGACCTGCCGGTCGCGGTCCTGATCGTGGACACCGAGGAGCGGGTACGGGCCTTCCTGCCGCGGCTGGAGGAGCTGGTTTCGGACGACCTGGTGATCCTGGAGGCCTGCGAGGTCGTGCACTACGCGGGCGGCGGGGGCGCGACCGAACCTCTTGAGCCCCCCACCGGCTCCCACCCCCCGGCGTCCCAGGAGCCGCCCGAGTGAACTGGCTGCTCGTCGTCCTGGGCGCCGCCGTCGGCGCGCCCCTGCGCTACCTCACCGACCGTGCCGTCCAGGCCCGCCACGACTCGGTCTTCCCCTGGGGGACCTTCACCGTCAACGTCGTCGGCTCCCTCCTCCTCGGGCTCCTCACCGGCGTCGCGTCCGCCCGCATGGGGCTGCTCCTCGGCACGGGCCTGTGCGGGGCGCTCACGACGTACTCGACCTTCTCGTACGAGACCTTGAAGCTGTACGAGTCGGGCGCCCGGTTCTACGCGGTGGCCAACGTCCTCGGGAGCATCGCCGCCGGGCTCGGCGCCGCCTGGCTGGGTGTGGAGCTCGCCGCGCGCTGACCGGCGCCGCGCGGCGCCGGCCGGACGTCAGGACCGCGTCAAGAGGGGGCGCGCGGGCGTCAAGAGCGCGGGAGGAACGGGCGCCGGTGGCCGGAGCGCGGCCCAGGCTGGGCAGGTCTGTCGGGATCTGTCGTGAAGGGGAACGCGCGCATGGGCGTCCGGACTGTTGTGACCGAGGCCGCACGGGGCACCGAGGAGCCTCCTGATCCCGGGTCCCGGCATCGGCTCACCGCCCTCACCGGACTCGCCGCCCTCTCGCTCGACGCGATGGCGTCGGTGGCGTACGGGCCGGAGGCCATCGTCCTCGTGCTGGCCGCCGCCGGGGCGCACGGGCTCGGGTTCACCCTGCCCGTGACGCTGGCCATCGCCGGGCTGCTGGCCGTGCTCGTGGCCTCGTACCGGCAGGTCATCGCGGCGTTTCCGGACGGCGGCGGGTCGTACGCCGTCGCGAAGGCGCACCTCGGGCGGCGCACCGGGCTGGTCGCCGCCGCCTCGCTCGTCCTCGACTACGTCCTCAACGTCGCCGTCGCCGTCACCGCCGGGGTCGCCGCGCTCACGTCGGCCTTTCCCGGGCTCTACGGGGACCGGCTGTGGATCTGCCTGGGGGTGCTGCTCGTCGTCACGGGCGTGAACCTGCGCGGCATCGTCGACTCGGCCCGCGCCTTCCTCGTGCCCACCGCCGTGTTCGTCGGCGCGATCCTCGCCATGGTGGTCGTCGGCCTGTTCCGTGACGCGCCCGTCTCCACGGTCGCCTCCGCGGGGCACGCCTCCGTCCTCGCCGACGACTCCACCACCGTCGGCGCGCTGCTCCTGCTGAAGGCGTTCGCCTCCGGCTGTTCGGCGCTCACCGGTGTGGAGGCCATCGCCAACGCCGTGCCGTCGTTCCGTACGCCCGCCGTCCGCCGCGCCCAGCACGCGGAGCTCGCGCTCGGCGCGCTCCTCGGCGTGATGCTGATCGGTCTGTCGGTGCTGATCTCCCGCTTCGGGCTCCAGCCGGTCGAGGGCGTCACCGTCCTCGCCCAGCTCGCCGACGCCTCCTTCGGGCACAACTGGGTTTTCTACGTGGTCCAGTTCGCGACCATGGTGCTGCTGGCGCTGTCGGCGAACACCTCGTTCGGCGGACTGCCCGTGCTGCTGAAGCTGCTCGCCCGCGACAACTACGTGCCGCACGTCTTCGGCCTCAAGGCCGACCGGCAGGTGCACCGGCACGGGGTCGTCTGGCTCGCCGTCGTCTCCGCCGCCCTGCTCGTCTTCTCCGGCGGCGACACCAACACCCTCGTGCCGCTCTTCGCCATCGGCGTCTTCGTCGGCTTCACCCTCGCCCAGACCGGCATGGTCCTGCACTGGCGGGCCCGCCGGCAGGGGGGCAAGGCCGCCCTCAACGGCTTCGGCGCCCTGCTCACCGGTGTCTCGGCCCTCGTCGTCACCGCGACCAAGTTCCACGACGGCGCCTGGCTGATCGTGATCGCCCTGCCCCTGATCGTCGGCGTGTTCGAGCTCGTCCACCGGGCGTACGGGCGGATCGGCGAGCGGCTCGGCGTCGGCCGCGTCCCCGAGCCGCCGCACCGCGCGCGCTCCCTCGTCCTGGTGCCCGTCTCCTCCCTGACCCGGCTCACCAGCGAGGCCCTCACGGCCGCCGTCTCCCTCGGCGACGAGGTCCGCGCGGTCACCGTCTGCCACCCCGACCCGGAGGACCGGGAACAGACCGAGGCCCTGGAACGCGACTGGGCCCTGTGGAACCCGGGTGTCCCGCTGATCCGCCTGACCTCGGGCCGCCGCTCCCTGGGGCGCCCGATCACGGCGTACGTCCACGAACTCCGCGCCGCCCACCCGGACACCCGCGTCACGGTCCTCGTCCCGGAGGCCGAACCGGAGCGCCTGTGGCAGCGGCTGCTGCAGAACCGGCGGGGAGCCGTCGTCGCCCACGCGGTGCGCCGGGACACGGACGCGGTGGTGTGCCGGCTGCGGCTGCGGATCTGAGGCGTGACCCCTCGCGCGCGCCGGAGCGCCACCGGGTGCGGAGGGCGCGGCCGGACGTCGCGTAGAGGATGCGTCAAGAGGGCGCCCGGCGGCGTTAGGGGCCCGTCAACGGCGGCGGGGGCCTGTCCGAAAAGAGGTTTGCTCAGCAGGTCAGAAACATTCGCTCTCTCTGTCAGGAGCTCACGATGGCCGACCTGGCCTTCGTGGCCACCACGATCGCGGTCTTCGCTCTGGTGGCCTTCATCGCCAAGGGGGTGGCGAAGCTGTGAGTGCCGAGAACGTGATCGGTCTGCTCGTCGCCGTCGCCCTCCTGGGGTATCTGGTCCTCGCCCTCGTCAAGCCGGAGAGGTTCTGAGCCGGATATGAGTCCTGTCCTGGCTGGGGTTCTCCAGCTGCTGGCGCTGGTGGTCGCGCTCGGTCTGTCGTACCGGCCGCTGGGTGACCACATGGCGCGTGTCTACTCCTCGGAGAAGCACTACAAACCCGAGAAGTGGATCTACAAGGCGATCGGTGCGAACCCGAACGTGGAGATGCGCTGGCCCGCGTACCTGCGGGGCGTGCTCGCCTTCTCCGCGGTGAGCGTCCTCTTCCTCTACCTGTTGCAGCGGGTGCAGGGCTCGCTGCCCGGCTCGCTGGGCTTCGTGTCGATCGACCCGGACCAGGCGTTCAACACGGCCGCGTCGTTCGTCGCGAACACCAACTGGCAGTCGTACTACGGCGAGCAGGCCATGGGCCATGTCGTGCAGACCGGCGGCCTCGCGGTGCAGAACTTCGTCTCGGCGGCGGTGGGGATCGCCGTGGCGGTCGCCCTCGTCCGGGGCTTCGCCCGCTCCCGCACGGGCGAGCTGGGCAACTTCTGGGCGGACCTGGTGCGCGGCACCGTCCGCATCCTGCTCCCGATCGCGGTGATCGGCGCCCTGGTGCTGGTGGCGTGCGGTGCGATCCAGAACTTCGCAGGTATCCACGAGGTCGGCCAGTTCACGGGCGGCTCGCAGCAGTGGAACGGTGGCGCGGTGGCCTCGCAGGAGGCCATCAAGGAGCTGGGCACGAACGGCGGCGGCTACTTCAACGCGAACTCGGCCCACCCCTTCGAGAACCCCAACGGGCTCTCCAACCTCTTCGAGATCTACCTGATCCTCGTCATCCCGTTCGCGCTGACCCGGACCTTCGGCCGCATGGTCGGCTCGGTCAGGCAGGGGTACGCGATCCTGGCGACGATGGGCACCATCTGGGTCGGCTTCACCGCGCTGATGATGTGGACCGAGTTCGCGCACCACGGCCCGGCGTTCGACCTGGCGGGCGGCGCGATGGAGGGCAAGGAGACCCGGTTCGGGATCGGCGGCTCGTCGCTCTTCGCGGTGGCGACGACGCTGACGTCGACGGGCGCGGTGAACTCCTTCCACTCCTCGTACACCGGTTTCGGCGGCGGGATCACGATGCTGGGCATGCAGCTCGGCGAGATCGCGCCCGGCGGTGTCGGCTCCGGCCTGTACGGCATGCTGATCATGGCGATCATCGCGGTGTTCATCGCCGGCCTGATGGTCGGCCGCACCCCGGAGTACCTGGGCAAGAAGATCGGCACCCGCGAGATCAAGTTCGCGGCCTGCTACATCCTCGTCACCCCGGCCCTCGTGCTGACCTTCACCGCGCTCGCGATGGCCCTGCCGACGCCCGCCGACTCGATGACCAACTCCGGCGCGCACGGCTTCTCCGAGATCCTGTACGCCTACACCTCGGGCGCCAACAACAACGGCTCCGCCTTCGCGGGGCTGAACGCGGACACGCAGTGGTTCAACGCGACGATCGGCATCGCGATGCTGCTCGGCCGGTTCCTGCCGATGGTGTTCGTGCTCGCGCTCGCGGGTTCGCTTGCCGAGCAGACGCCCGTCCCTGAGACCGCGGGCACGCTGCGGACGGAGAAGCCGCTGTTCACGGGGCTTCTCGTCGGCACGATCGTGATCATCACCGGTCTGACCTACTTCCCGGCCCTCGCGCTGGGCCCGCTCGCCGAAGGGCTCGCGGCATGAACACCGACGTAGAGAAGCAGCAGGCCTCCATGTCCTCGTCCTCCCTGACCTCACCCTCGGCGGCTCCGCACAGTGACGTCCCCACCGGCCACCAGCCGGCATCGGGCCGCGTCGGCGGCGGGCTGTTCGACCCGAAGCAGCTGATCGCCTCCTTCCCGGACGCGATCAGGAAGCTCGACCCGCGGGTGATGGTCAAGTCGCCGGTCATGTTCGTGGTGTTGGTCGGATCGGTGGTCACCACCGGCCTTGCGATAAAGAACCCGGGGGACTGGTTCGGCTGGGCGATCACCGTCTGGCTGTGGCTGACCACGATCTTCGCCAACCTCGCCGAGGCCGTCGCCGAGGGTCGCGGCAAGGCGCAGGCCGACACCCTGCGCAAGGCCAAGACCGACACCGTCGCCCGCCGGATCAGCGGCCCGAACGAGGAGCGGGTCCCGGGCACGGAACTGCGCGTCGGGGACCTGGTGGTCTGCGAGGCCGGCGACATCATCCCCGGCGACGGTGACGTCGTCGAGGGCGTGGCCTCCGTCGACGAGTCCGCGATCACCGGCGAGTCCGCGCCGGTCATCCGTGAGTCGGGTGGCGACCGGTGCGCGGTGACGGGTGGCACGAAGGTGCTGTCCGACCGGATCGTCATCAAGATCACGACGAAGCCGGGCGAGACGTTCATCGACCGCATGATCAACCTGGTCGAGGGCGCGGCCCGGCAGAAGACCCCCAACGAGATCGCCCTCAACATCCTGCTGGCGTCCCTCACCATCGTCTTCCTGCTCGCCGTGGTCACCCTGAAGCCGTTCGCGATCTACGCCGGGGCCGACAAGCAGACCTCGATGATCGTGCTGACGGCGCTCCTGGTCTGTCTGATCCCGACGACCATCGGCGCCCTGCTCTCCGCGATCGGCATCGCCGGCATGGACCGCCTGGTCCAGCGCAACGTCCTCGCCATGTCGGGCCGGGCCGTCGAGGCCGCCGGTGACGTGTCGACGCTGCTGCTCGACAAGACCGGCACCATCACCCTGGGCAACCGCCAGGCCTCCGAGTTCGTCCCGGTCAAGGGCACCACCGAGGCCGAACTGGCCGACGCGGCCCAGCTCTCCTCGCTCGCCGACGAGACGCCCGAGGGCCGCTCCGTCGTCGTCCTGGCGAAGGAGAAGTACGGGCTTCGGGAGCGTCACCAGGGTGAGCTGTCCGGCGCCGAGTGGGTCGAGTTCACCGCCCAGACGCGCATGTCGGGCGTGGACGCGGACGGCCGCAAGGTCCGCAAGGGCGCGACCGGTTCGGTCGTGGCATGGGTGCGGGAACGCGGTGGCGAGGTCGCCCAGGACGCCCAGGACGTCACCGACGCCATTTCCCAGGCCGGCGGCACCCCGCTCCTCGTCGCCGTGGAGGACGCCGAGGGCGCGCGTGTCCTGGGCGTCATCCACCTGAAGGACGTCGTCAAGGAGGGCATGCGGGAGCGGTTCGACGAGCTGCGCCGCATGGGCATCAAGACGATCATGATCACGGGTGACAACCCGCTGACCGCGAAGGCCATCGCGGAGGAGGCCGGTGTCGACGACTTCCTCGCCGAGGCCACCCCCGAGGACAAGATGGCCCTCATCAAGCGGGAACAGGCCGGCGGCAAGCTCGTCGCGATGACGGGTGACGGCACCAACGACGCCCCCGCCCTCGCGCAGGCGGACGTCGGCGTGGCGATGAACACGGGCACGTCGGCCGCGAAGGAGGCCGGCAACATGGTCGACCTCGACTCCAACCCGACCAAGCTCATCGAGATCGTCGAGATCGGCAAGCAGCTCCTCATCACCCGGGGCGCGCTGACGACCTTCTCCATCGCCAACGACGTGGCGAAGTACTTCGCGATCATCCCCGCGATGTTCGCCGTCGCCTACCCGGGCCTGGACAAGCTGAACATCATGGGCCTGGCCTCGCCGGAGTCCGCGATCCTGTCCGCCGTCATCTTCAACGCGCTGATCATCATCGCCCTGGTCCCGCTCGCCCTCAAGGGCGTCCGCTACCGGCCCACCAGCGCCGACAGGATGCTCCGCCGCAACCTCGGCCTGTACGGGCTCGGCGGCCTGATCGCCCCGTTCATCGGCATCAAGATCATCGACGTGCTCCTCTCCCTCATCCCCGGAATCGGCTGACGATCATGAACACTTCCGTAGGAAGCACGGGGCGGCTCCTCTGGGCGGGCCTGCGCGCCCTCCTCGTCCTCACCGTCGTGTGCGGCGTCCTCTACCCGCTCGCCGTCACCGGCATCGCCCAACTCGCCTTCCCCGCCAAGGCGAACGGCTCCGAGGTCAAGGACGCGAGCGGCAAGGTCGTCGGCTCCGCGCTCATCGGCCAGACCTACAACCTCCCCATGAAGGACGGCGAGGAGACCGCGAGCCCGGACCTGAAGTGGTTCCAGCCGCGCCCCTCGAACGGCCTCGGCTCCAACTCGGTCAACACCCGGTACAAGCTGATCCTCTCCGGCGCCACGAACCGCTCGGGCGACAACGCGGACCTGATCAAGTGGGTGACGGACGCCAAGGCCGCCGTGGTCAAGGACAACTCCACCGCCGGCTACAAGGTGAAGCCCGCCGACGTCCCCGCCGACGCCGTCACCTCCTCCGGCTCCGGCCTCGACCCGCACATCTCGCCCGAGTACGCGAAGCTCCAGGTCCACCGGGTCGCCGAGCTCAACGGGCTGGACGTGGCGAAGGTCGACAAGCTGGTCGCCGACCACACCGACGGCCGGATCCTCGGCTTCGTCGGCGAACCCCGCGTCAACGTCCTCCAGCTCAACGTCGCCCTCAAGGCGCTGGTGGCCAAGGGCTGAACCGGGGCGCGCCCGCACGACAAGGCCCCATGGGCCGGGAGGTCGCTCCCGGCCCGTGGGGCCTGTGCTGCCGCCGCTGCCGGTCAGGGCGCCGCCGGCTTCTGCCAGCCCCCGCTGACCTCCTTCACCGGCTTGTGCGGGAAGCGGCGCCGCGCGTACTCCTGGGCGGGGGAGCCGGGGAGCACGTACAACGTCTCCTTCTTCTCCTGGAGCGGGCGCAGGACGGTGTCCATGAAGGCCTTGCGGTCGTCGAGGTACGGCCCGAGGACGTCCTCGCCGGCCGGGCAGACGGCCAGGCAGTAAGCCGCCTTGTAGTTGGGTTTGAACGCGAGGCTCTGCCACATGGAGGCGTTCTCCGCGTCCGTCACCCGCGAGCGGAAGTCGGCGGCGTCCGTGCTGTCGGCCACCGTCTGGACGTAGTCGGTGAACCCGGCCATGAATTCCCGGTAGTTGTGCGTCGCACAGGCCAGGAAGTCGAAGTCGCCGTCCTTGGAGAGCGCCCCGACCGGGCACGCGGCGACGCACAGCTTGCACTCCACGCAGGGGTTGTAGTCCAGGGGCTGCCCGTACGAGGACACCTCGGCGTCCAGGAGGACGGTGGCGAGCAGCACGAAGCTGCCGAACTTCGGGTGGATGACGTTGCGGTGCAGCCCCATCACGCCGAGGCCCGCCGCCACGGCGACGGTCTTGTGCGCCACGACCCAGACGCGGCCGGGGAACGCGTCCATCTCCATGGGGAAGGTCGCCGACGGGTTCACCGCCCGGTACCCGGCGTCCTGGAGCTCCCGCACGACCGTACGGGCCGCGTCGTTGACGAGCTCCCCCGCGCGGTGGAACTCGTGGTTGGCCACGCTCCGGGCCGCCGACCGCACGTCGTCCCGGTTCATCCGCACGACGAGCGAGACCAGCGTCCGCGTCCCGGGCAGCGCGCCCTCCGCGTGCTCCCGCTCACCGGCCAGGTCGGGATGGCTGAGACTCACGGCCGCCGCGTCGTCGGCCCCCGCCCGCAGACACAACTCCCGCAGCCACGCGGCGTCCACGACGGCGGGCGGCCGCGCGGCACGCGGCTCGGCCTCGCGGGCCGCGAGCACCGCGCGTACGGACGGATGGCCGGCCAGGCGGGCCGGAAGCGGCTTCTTGGCTGACATGGAACGCCACGCCCCCTATGGTGGGTCCGTTTGATTTCCGGACTCACCATAGGGGGCGTGGGTTGGAAAACAAGACGGACTGGGGGTGGGGTGGGGGAGGGTGGATCCCGGATGTGGGGTCCCGGATGTGGGATCCCGGATATTGGATACGGGATCCAGCCCCGCTCAAGCCGTACGCGACGCCCGCCCCGGCAGCAGCAGTGCCGGCAGTACCGCCGCCGCCAGCAGGGCCGCCGCCACGGCGAAGGCCGTGCGGAAGCCGGCCGGGTCGGTGCCGGCGGTGCTGAGGACGACCGAGCACAGGGCCGTGCCCACGGAGGCGCCGAGCTGCGAGTTGATGCCGAGGAAGGTGCTCGCGGCGGCCATGCGGTCCTTGGGGAGGGAGCGGCTGGCCGTGGTCATCGTCGGCATCAGGACCATGCCCGCACCCACGCCCATCAGCATCGCCGCCGCGACGACCCGCCAGGGTGCCACGCCCGCCGTGCCGGTTTGCAGGGCCGTCAGGCCCATGCCGAGGGCGGCGAGGGCGACGCCGGCGGGGATCAGGCGCCGGGGGGAGGTGCGGTCGACGCGGCGGGCGGCGATCTGCATGGTCACGCCGACGGTGAGCCCGACGGGGGCGACGAGCAGGCCGGCGGTGGTCGAGCTGAAACCGCGTACGCCCTGCCAGTACATCGGAGTGAGGAGCATGGAGCCGAAGTAGCCGCAGGTGAACAGGGCCAGGGTGCCGATGCCCACCGCGAAGGTGCGGTCGCGCAGCAGGTGCAGGTCGAGCAGCGGCTCACGGGTCGTCAGGGCCCGTCGGACGAAGAGGGCGACGAGCAGGACGCCGGCCAGCGTGGGGGCCAGGGTCGCCGGGGTGGCGAAGTCGGCGGTCTCGGCGCCGTGGGCGAGCCCGTACAGGAGCAGGGCGAGGCCGGGGGAGAGGGTCAGCAGGCCGGGGACGTCCAGGCGGGGCGCGGGGGTTCCGGGGCGCGGGGCGTCGGGGCGGAGGAGCCGGGCGGCGAGGAGCAGCGCGACGGCGCCGACGGGCAGGTTGACCAGGAAGATCCAGTGCCAGGAGGCGGCGTCGAGGAGCCAGCCGCCGAGCGCGGGCCCGGCCACCGGGCCGACCAGGATGGGCAGTCCGAGCAGGGCCATCGCCCGCCCGAAGCGTTCGGGGTCGGCCGCCCGCATCACCATGGCCATGCCCACCGGCATGAGCAGTCCGCCGCCGAGCCCCTGGACCGCGCGGAAGGCGATCATGCTGCCCGCGTCCCAGGCGAACGCGGCGAGCAGGGAGCCGAGGGTGAAGAGGGTGAGGGCGGTGAGGTACGTGCGCTTGGCGCCGATCCGGCCCATGGCCCAGGCGGCCGTCGGGATGACGGCGGCCAGGGCGAGCGAGTATGCGGTCGCGGTCCACTGGATGGTGGCCAGCGGGGCGTCGAAGGCCTCGGACAGCTTGCGCAGGGCGACGTTGACGATGGTCACGTCGAGGACGGACATCACGGAGCCGATGACGACGACGGTGAGGACCCGGCCCAGCGGGGTGCCGGACGCGGGGCCGGGCCCGTCGGCGGTGGCGGCCCCCTCGGTGCGGGGGGCTGTGGTGCTCATCGGTACCGCTCCCCTCAGGCCTGGTAGGGGAGGGCGGTGCGGGCGGCGCGCAGGGCCCGGCCCCACCAGTTGAGCTGGCCGAGCATGCCCTTCGCCGCTCCCTCGGCGACGGCCGTGTCGCGCGGCGTGCCGTCCGGGCCGAGTCCGGACCAGGGGCCGTGCAGGCTGACGGAGTCACGGACGGTGGTGGCGTGCAGCTCGGCGAAGACCGTCCGGAGCTGTTCGACGGCGCGCAGGCCGCCGCCGAGGCCGCCGTAGGAGACGAAGCCGACGGGCTTGGCGTGCCACTGCTCGTGGTGCCAGTCGATGAGGTTCTTCAGGGCGGCGGGGAAGCTGTGGTTGTACTCGGGCGTGACGACCACGAAGGCGTCGGCGGCGGCCAGTCGCGGTGAGACCTCGGCGAGCGCGGCGGCGGCCCGCGCGTCCGGCTGACCGCCCCAGCCGGGCATGACGAGCGGCAGGTCGACCTCGGCCAGGTCGACGACGTCGAGCTCCAGGCCGCCGTGGCGGCGGGCCACGCCGAGGAACCAGTCGGCGACTGCCCCGCCCTGGCGCCCCTCGCGGACGCTGCCGACGAGGACGACGACGCGCAGCGGGGCGGTGGCGGCGGCCTCGG
Organism: Streptomyces sp. NPDC023157; assembly: GCF_055560575.1. NCBI lineage: Bacteria > Bacillati > Actinomycetota > Actinomycetes > Kitasatosporales > Streptomycetaceae > Streptomyces > Streptomyces sp. NPDC023157. The sequence goes on along the minus strand of NZ_JBVHIL010000001.1, from coordinate 987,990 downwards.
CCGTGCTCTCCGCGGTGATCTCGGTGGCGGCGGTGGCGGCGGTGGCGGCGGTGGCGGCGGTGGCCTCGGTGGTGGTGTCAGGCATGGCGGGTCCCCTCCCGGAGCGGTGCGGACGCGGGGTGCGTCCGGCGCGCTCCCGGTAAAGTACAACGAGCGTTGTAGAAAGTGCAACGCACGTTGTAGTTCTCCGTGGCGGTTACGCTGCGGTGTCGACGAGGAGGAGTGCATGGGCAGCGGCAACGAGGCCTGGATCGAGCGGGCCCGGCGCGAGATCCCGCCCCGCAAACTGGAGAAGCAGCTCGCGGTGGTCCGCGCGGCCTGCTCCGTCTTCGGCCGCGACGGCTACGCCCGCGCCTCCGTCGACTCGCTCGCCGCCGCAGCCGGCGTCTCCACGCGCACGCTCTACAACCACTTCCCCGGCGGCAAGGCCGAGCTCTTCCGTACGGTCATCACGTGGACCGCCAACACCGTCCGGGACGCCCAGCTCGCCCGGCTCCACGCCCTCCTGGACCCCGCCCGGCCACCCCACCCCGACCTGCTGGAGCGCGACCTGGTCGCCCTGGCCTACGCGTTCACCGACCTGATCGCCGAGTACCCGGACCACTTCGCGCTCGTCCGGCACATCCACGCCGAGGCCGGCCACGTCCCCGCCGACGTCATGGGCGCCTGGCAGCAGGCCGGCCCCGCCCCCGTCACCGAAGCCCTCGCCGGGGCCCTCGCGGGGCTCGCCGACGCCGGGCTGCTCGACGTGCACGGCGACGCCGCCCTCGCCGCCGTCCACTACGTGGCCCTCAGCTCCTCCACGATCGTCCAGCGCTCCCACTACGGCGTCGTGCCGCTCCCCCAGGAGGAGACCGACCGCCTCCTCACCGGCGGAGTGGCCGCCTTCCTGCGCGCCTACCGCGCCTGAACGCCCGCCCGCGGCACCCCGGCCGCGTCGTCCCGCCCGCCGCCCGGCACCGGCACATAGGCGCGGGCCCGTGGCCGGGGCGCCGCCCCCGGCGCGAGGGCCAGGGCGAAGCCGTGGTTGGCGGCGATCGAACGGATGTGGTCGGCCGACAGGGAACCCTGGCGTTCCAGGGTGATCGCGGGCAGTCCCGAACGGCCGCGTCCCGCCGGGCGGTGGAAGGAGACCACACTCGTCGACACCGGTTCATGGTGCGGATACCCACGCCGGGCCACGGCGTCGTCGGCGTGCGCGAGCACCCGCATCCCCGGCTCCGGACCGAAGTCCGCGACGACCCCCTCGGCACGCCAGTGCGGCAGCTGCCGCGACCGGTTGGCCGAGGTGATGAACAGGAACTCCGCGCCCGTGCGCTCCAGGGCCGCGGCGAAGAACGCGTTCGACGGGCAGTCCCGGCCCGGCGCGATGACCTGCACGGTCCGCACCCCGTCCGCGACCGCCGTCAGATGCCCCGGCACGCGCCCCGCCGCCGGCCCACGGAAGCCGAACGGGCCGAGCTCGTACAGCTCCTCCAGCAGCGACCGGACCTGCCGCCGGGGCAGCTCCTCGGGCAGCCGGGTCCAGTCGAACAGGCCGGGCACGGCGGACGGCACGGTCGTGACGCTGCCGGTCTGCCCGGCCGGGCGTCCCTTCAGCAGGTTGACCCGCTCCACGACGGCCCGGTCGGCGCGGGCGGTCACCGCGTAGAAGTTCGCGAAGCCGTGCACCACCGCACGCCCCTCGGCCACCTCCTCGGCCGCCCGCAGCACATCCGCCGCGTCACCCAGGACCAGCTCCCCGGCCCGCCCGTCGACCGACTCCTCGACCAGCTCTCCGACCAGCACCGTCCGATCGTCACCCACTGTCGCGCCTCCACTGCCGTTCGCCTACGTGATCGTTTACGGCGTGCAACGACTCCACCGGCCTCCGGTCACGTGGCCGAAAAGACCGCCGCCCGGAACGCGTCGCGCACCGCCGTCACCGGGCCGGTCTCCCGCGTGAAGTACAGCTTGTTGGTGAGGAGCACCGCCCAGCGCCCCCGCGCGGGGCTGACCCACATGCCGGTGCCGGTGAAGCCCGTGTGCGTCCAGACGTCCTCCCGTACCCCCGTCCCCGGCGCGACATGCCAGAACAGGCCACGCGGCGGGGCGAGTTCACCGGTACGGATACGGAGGGACTCCGCGACCCAGCCGGAGCCGAACGGGCCGGGCGCGTCGGCCGACGCGCCCAGCACATGCGCGAGGAAACGCCCCAGGTCCTCGGCCGTGGAGAAGGCGCCCGCTATCCCGCACGCGCCCCCGAGCAGCCGGCTGGAGAAGTCGTGCACGATGCCCTTCAGACGGGTGCCGGTCTCGTCGTCGTACTCCGTCGGCGCGCAGCGCGCGGCCACGGGCGCCGACAGCGGCCCGTACCGCGTCTCCGTCATGCCGAGCGGCCCCCAGATCCGGTCGGCGGCCAGCTCCCGCAGCGGCCGGCCGGTCAGGTGCTCGGCGAGGTAACCGAGCACGAGCGCCGCCCGGTCCGTGTACTCGACGGCCTCGCCGGGCAGCCGCCGCAGCTCCTCGCGCAGCACCCCGTCCCGTACGTCCTGGGGGTCGGTGCCGTACAGATGGCGCAGGTTGGCCCGCAGCGGCAGTCCCGCCGTGTGGGTGAGGAGCTGGTGCGGGGTGACCGCGGCCAGCGGGTGCCCGGCGACCTCCGGCCAGAAGGTGCCCAGCGGCGTGTGCAGGTGGAGTTTCCCGGCCTCGACCAGCGTGCCCACGACCGGCCACACGGCGATCACCTTCGTGAGGCTGGCCAGGTCGAAGAGGGTGTCGGGCCGGGTGGGCTCGTCGGGCCGCGCGGGATCGAGCAGCCCGACGGCGCCGCCCGCCGCCGTCCCGCCGGCGTCACCGACGGCCCAGACGGCTCCGGGGAAGGCGAGGGCGCGGACCCCGTCCTGGAGGAGCCGCTCGATACGGGGAGTCCCGGGCGTCATGTTCACACGAGGTGTCTACCCCGTTCGGGGCGCGCGTCCGCCGCTCTTGAGTCGCCGTCACACGCCTGCCGCCACGCGTTCGCCGGGACAGCCCGCGGCGACACCCCGCCTCTCAGGCCGCGAGGCGGTTGCCGGCGGCGTCGCAGGGCAGGTCGTCGGTCGGGTGGTTGGCCTTGAAGTCGCGTTCTGCCTGGCGTTCGGCCTCGGCGATGGCGGTCGGCTGGACGTCGATGATGCCGCCGAAGGGGCGGTCGACGTCGCGGATGATGCACAGGGTCGTGGTCAGCAGGGCGGTGATCACGGCGAGGGTGAGGATCTGGCCCCGGTTGTTCCGGCGCGGCAGGCAGATGCCCAGGGCCACGACCGTGATGGTCAGAGTGGCCAGCAGGAACCAGAAGATGGCGCTGGGAATGCTGGCGGTCGCCTGGGTGAGGCGCTCCTCGCGCTCGTCGGACCGCTTGTTGTCGGCGGCGACCAGCATGCCGAAGACCGGCTTCCCCTCCAGTGTCCTGAAGGCCGTACGGAAGTCGGTCGACCACACGCTGGGAGCCGGCGAACCGTTCCCGTCGGCCATCGCCGGCCACTCCTGTACGCGTACGGCACGGGCGTAACAGACCGCGTCGCCCTGGATCCTGGCCCGCTGGAGCACCGGCGCGTACTCGGCGGTCTCCACGAGCTGGTCGAGGGCGCGGGCCTCGCCCCGCGAGGAGACCTCGGCCTTGCCGTACGAGCCGTTGGCGGTGACGAGGACGAAGGCGAGCAGCAGCACGGTCAGCGTCAGGAGCGGACCGACGAGGTCCTTGACGGCCATCCCCTCGTCGTCGTCGGCGTTGAGCAGCCGCGGCCGCAGCCAGCGGTTCGCGGCGAGGCCCGCGAGCAGGGCGAGGACGGCGACGACGATGACGAGGGCCACGGGGGCCACCTCCGGGGACGGTGCGCGGGGCGTGCGGGGGCGTGCGGGCGTTCCCCGGGCGACCGGACCGGGGCGCGGAGATCATCCCCGGGGCCTCGCCCCCGCCGTCACGGCAGAAACGTTCGCTCGCCTTCGCACGGGGGACGCCGCTTGCGCCGGGCGGGCGAGCCGCGCCGCCGGTGCGGGAAGTGCCCGGCTCCGCCGCCGGGTTACTGTGCGGGCTCGTCCGGAGAGGGAGAGGGCACCGAATGCCGAGGTGGGGGCGTGGCGGTCATGCCACGGGATATGTGACGGGCTAGGTGACGGCGGCTTTGCTGATGGTGGCTCTGCTGCCGCAGCAGGCCGCGGCGGCGCCGGTCCCGAACGGGGAGGTCGCCGCCGCGACACGCCGAGGCCGGTCGACCCGGCCTGGAAGATGGCCCTGACCGAATCCGCGGACGGCGTCCGGCCGGAGCGCCGGACACGGTTCGCCCAGGACATCGCGGCCGTGGAGAACGGCGGGAGCGGGATCCCGAAGGCGGGCATCAGCCAAGTCATCGGAGGCATGGCGCGGGTCGCGCGCCCGCTGTGCCAGCCGGTCGCCGCGGCAGGGGCCAAGGGCTTCTGCCAGGAAGCCGGCGAGGTCAGCAGCACGCTGGTCCACGTGCCGCAGGGCCTGACGGGCCCCGGCGGGCGCCGGAGAACGCCCAGCTCGTGGGCGGTCGGCGGATCGTCGTCTCGAGCTGGTACGGGGCAGGGGGCGGACACGACGGACCGCACCGTCTTCATCATCCCGTGGCCCAAACCCGAACTCCCGCTGCGCTCGCTCACGGGCCTCGGCGGCGACCTGACGGGCAACGGGACCCCACCGGCTGGGGAATCGCGCGGACCATGACAGGCCCTACTAGGGGGCGCCGTTCCCCAGAGCGCAAGGAAGACGCGGGCCTCGCTCGAAGCGGCGGCCCGGCGGGACCCGGCACAGCGGCTCAGCTTCGGCTCGGACGGGACTCGCGCCGACACCGCCAGCGGGCTTCCCCAGGCTGCTGTGTCCGGTTCCAGCCGGACAGATCGAGCCCCTCTGGCTTCTCCACCGGGCCTCTGCCCGGTGACCGAAAACCACCCCCGACCAGCAAAAAGACCCTCCCAGAGGGAGGGTCCCGATCTTGCGCCCCCGGCAGGACTCGAACCTGCGGCCAAGTGCTTAGAAGGCACCTGCTCTATCCGCTGAGCTACGGGGGCCGGCGGTGGCCCGGTGGTGGGCCGGGGTCCGCGGGTGGGGCGGGTGTGGCCTGACGGGACAAGGATAGGGCTCCGATCCCCCTGGCCCGGTTGCTTCACCTGCGTGCCACGATGTGGAGGTTCGGTGAAGCGGTCCGATAATCGCAGGCAGGTGCGATTCGCGCAGCGCTTTTCGCGCCACTCGGGCCGGGTGTTGTGCACTCGTTATGCCTGAGGTCTCCCGGCTACATCCGTTCGGTCGGCGCGTAGGGTCCCAATACGCTTCAAAAAGCCTCCAAAATTGGGCATTCTTCACATGTGGTGACCTTGGACGAACGGCCTCAGCTGATCGACGCACTCTCCGCCCTGCGCGACCGTGTCGCCGCCGTGCGTCTCCCCCTCCCCCTCCCGGGCGCCCCCCGGGCCCGCCAGACCCGCGCCGAGCTGCTCGCCCAGCTCGACGACTATCTGGTGCCCCGTCTCAGAGATCCCGACGCCCCGCTGCTCGCCGTCGTCGGCGGGTCCACCGGGGCCGGCAAGTCCACGCTCGTCAACTCGCTGGTCGGGCGCCGCGTCAGCGAGGCCGGAGTGCTGCGGCCGACCACCCGTACCCCCGTCCTGGTCTGCCACCCCGAGGACCACCACTGGTTCGCCGGCATGCGCGTACTGCCCCAGCTCACCCGCGTCTGGCTGCCCCAGCAGGACGAGGAGCGCCCCATCGAGGAGCGCGAGGAACCCGAGGAGGAGAACTCCCTCCGCGTCGAGACCGCCGCCACCCTGCCCCGCGGCCTCGCCCTCCTCGACGCCCCCGACATCGACTCCCTCGTCGTCGAGAACCGGCTCCTCGCCGCCGAGTTGATCTGCGCCGCCGACATCTGGGTCATGGTCACCACCGCCTCCCGCTACGCCGACGCCGTCCCCTGGCATCTGCTCCGTACGGCGAAGGAGTACGACGCCACCCTCGTCACCGTCCTCGACCGGGTCCCCCACCAGGTCATCGGCGAGGTCTCCCGCCAGTACGAGGCCCTCCTCGACAAGGCCGGACTCGGCGACCTGCCCCGGTTCACCATCCCCGAGCTCCCCGAGTCCGCGGGCGGCGGCAGCGGACTGCTCCCCGACACCGCGGTCGCCCCGCTGCGCGGCTGGCTCGCCCACTGCGCGCAGGACCCGGCCGCCCGCCAGCAGGCCGTCGGCCGTACCGCCGCCGGTGTCATCGACTCCCTCGACACCCGCATGCCCGAACTCGCGGGCGCCGTCGCCGCCCAGTACGCGGCGGCCGTACGCCTCGGCGGCGCCGTCGAAAACGCGTACGGGGACCAGGGGAAGCGGGTCCGCGAGCAGGTGCGCCGCGGTGCCGTCCTGGCCGGGGACGCCCGTACCCGCTGGCGCGGCTACCCCCGCGACAGCACGGCCGAGGAACTCCTCGACGCCCTCGTCGAATCCCTCGCCGCCCTCGTCCAGTGCGCCGTCGCCGCCGCCGACGAGCGGGTACGGGACGCCTGGCACCGCGAACCCGCCGCCGGCGCGCTCGCCCCCGGCGACCGGACCGGCCCCGGAAAGGACGCCGGCGAGCGGATCGCCATGACCGTACGGCGCTGGCGGCGCGTCCTGGAGGAGACGGTCGAGGAAGAGGTACGCGGGATGGAACGCCCGGCCACCGCCCGGGGCTCCGGACGCGGCCCGGGACGCGGCCCGGGCCGGGGTCAGGGACGGACCTCCGGCCGGGGACGCTCCGCCACCGCCGCCGCGCCCGACAACGAGACCCTCACCGCCCTCCTCGCCGCCGTCCTCCTCGGTGGGCGTCGCACCCGCGCCGCGGGCGACCGCCTCGCCGAACTCCTCGGCGCCCAGGGCGCCCTGCTCCTCCGCGACAAGGGCGGCGAGCTGCTCCGCACGTACCTCGACCGCGCCCTCCACACCGAACGCGACCGGCGCCTCGCACCCCTCGACGCCCTCGACGTGACCCCCGAGCCGCAGGCCGAGCTGATCGCCGCGCTCTCCGTACTGCAGAAGGAGAAGTGACGCAGTGAGTGACGCAGGGATTGATGCGGGGAGTGGAGCTGGGAGTGGAGTGGGGAGTGGAGTGGGCGATGGGGTTGGGGGCGGCGGCGGGGCCGGAGAGGCTGGTGTGAGTGACGGGGCTCGCGGTTCCGATCGGGAGCGTGACGCCGGCCGTGATGACGGCCGTGACGCCGGCCGCGATTTCGGCCGTGATTCCGGCCGCGAATCCGGCCGCTCCCGCTGGGACGACGGGCTCATCGCGCGTCGGGCCGCCGAACGGGCCGCCCCCAAAGGGGTGGAGGGGGCCGGCGCGGTGCGGGTCGGCGACGACGACGAAGCGGACGGGCTTCCGCCGCTCGGCGGGGTCTACGGCGGCCCCCTGCGCACCCGGCTCGACGCCCTCCACGAGCTCGTCGGCCTCTCCCGTACCCGGGTCGAGAACGAGGCCCTCGCCGAGGCGGGCCGGGTGCTCGACGAGGCGGCCGCGCGGCAGCGGCTCTCCGCGCGCCACACCGTCGTCGCCATCGCCGGGGCCACCGGCAGCGGCAAGTCCACCCTCTTCAACGCGCTCGCCGGCGTACCCGTCTCCGACACGGGACTGCGCCGCCCCACCACGTCCGCGCCGATCGCCCTCAGCTGGTCCGAGGGCGCCGCGGGGCTGCTCGACCGGCTCGGTATTCCCGGGCGGCTGCGCCGCAGGCCGCTCGCGGGCGGTGCGGGCGACGCCGAACTCCAGGGCCTCGTCCTCATCGACCTGCCCGACCACGACTCGGCCGTCACCGCCCACCGCGACCAGGTCGACCGGCTGCTCGGGCTCGTGGACGCGGTGATCTGGGTGGTGGACCCCGAGAAGTACGCGGACGCCGCCCTGCACGAGCGGTATCTGCGGCCGCTCGCCGGGCACGCCGAGATCACCTTCGTCGTGCTCAACCAGACCGACCGGCTCGGCACCGAGGCCGCCGACCTCGTCCTCGACGACCTGCGCCGCCTCCTCGACGAGGACGGCATGGCCCTCGGGGAGCACGGCGAGCCCGGCGCGACCGTCCTCGCCCTGTCCGCGCTCACCGGGGACGGCGTGCCGGAACTGCGCGAGCTCCTCGGCCGGTTCGTCCAGGACCGCACCGCACCCGAACGGCGCCTGTCCGCCGACGTGGACGCCGCCGCGGCCCGGCTGCGGCCGGTGTACGTGGCGGACGGGCGGCCCGGATTGGGGGAGCGGGCCCGGGAGGAGTTCGCCGACCGCCTCGCGCTCGCCGTCGGCGCCCAGGCCGCGGGCGAGGCCGCCGAACGCGTCTGGCGGCGCGGCGCCATCCGCGCCTGCGGCACGCCGTGGCTGCGGCTGTACCGCTGGTACGAGCGGGTCCGCGCGCACGGCAGTACCGACCCGCGCCTGGAGAACCCGGTCGAGGACGAGCTGACCGCCCGCCAGCGGGTGGAGCAGGCGGTACGGATCGTTTCCGACGAGGCCTCGCGCGGACTGCCCGGACCGTGGGCGCACGCCGTGCGCGAGGCGGCGCTGCGGGGCGCCGACGGGCTGCCGGAGGCGCTGGACGAACTGACCGTCTCCATGGGCGACCCGGCGGCCCGGCCGCCCCGCCCCGCGTGGTGGCCGGCGGCGGTCTTCGCGCAGGTGGTGATGACGTTCCTGCAGATCTTCGGCGCGCTGTGGCTGGTGGCCCAGATCGTCGGCGTGGTGGAGCCCTTGCTGTGGCCGCCCGTACTGATCATGATCGCCGGGATCATCGGCGGCCCGCTGGTCGAGTGGGCCTGCGCGGCGGCGGTACGGGGCCCGGCCCGGCGCTACGGCCAGGACGCCGAACGCCGGCTGCGCGAGGCGGCGTCCGCGTGCGGCAGGGCCAGGGTCCTCGACCCCATCGCGGCGGAACTGATGCGGTACCGGGAGGTGCGCGAGCAGTACGTCACGGCGTCGGGCGCGACGCGGATGGCGGCGCGGATCGGCGGGACGCGGATCGGGGCGACGAAGCTGGGGCCGACGAGGAAGGCGGGGGCGGCGAGGGCACGGTAACGCTCCGCCCCGCACCACCCTCTTACCCCCTTCCCCCTCGCCCCTCCCTCTCCCCAACCCCTCGCACGGGTGACGGAGTTATCCCCAACCCTCCCCTTATCCACAGGCTTCAGCGGATTTCGCCGCCGGGAGCCAGCATGGATTCCGTGGCCGATGCGCGGCCGAACGGCAAGGGGAGGGGTACGGGCATGAACGAGACGACGGTGACGCTGGTCGGCAACGTGGCGACCAATGTGGAGTATCGGGAGACGGTGACGGGAGGGGTGGCCAGGTTCCGCTTCGCGGTGACGGCCCGTCGCTGGGACCGGGAGCGGGCGCTGTGGACGGACGGTCCCACCAGCTTCTATTCGGTCTCCGCCTGGCGCTCGCTGGGGATGAACGTGGCGGCCTCCGTCTCGGTGGGCGAACCGTTGGTGGTGCACGGTCGGTTGAAGGTGCGCGAGGAGGAGCGCGACGGGCAGCGGAAGACCTTCGTGGACGTCGACGCGGTGGCCGTGGGCCACGACCTGACCCGCGGGACGGCGGCCTTCCGCCGGACGGCCCGCCAGAATCCTGAAGTCCCGCTAGCGGAAGCAGGGGTTCCGCAACCACCTCCGGCCGACCTCTGGCAGACGCCGGAGCCGGCGGTGGACCCGGCTGTCGACCCGGCTCTGGAGCCCGTTCTGGGGGCCGTGGTTGAGGGGGTTTCAGGCGATCTCGTAACGGCTTCCTGACCTTGCGTTGTGGGGATATGTCGATACCGTGACCAGCGGTTTCGTTGTCAACTTCCTAGGTCTGATAACGATTTCGAGTCGGTATGGTTATCAGATGGCACGAGTGGACACCGGGGGGTTCCGCTTACCTAGGATTCCCGAGTACTCATGAGGCGCTTGCTTTCAGTGGGTCAGTGAGTGTGCTGGCAGGTGCTCCCCCCACGCGTATCGATCGATGACGCGGAGCCGCCTGCCCGGAGGGGAAATCCATGTTTTCTGTACGGAGGCGCGGCGTTGCCCGCCTTGCCGCCGCGACCCTGGTCTCTGGCCTCGTCGCGGCCGGGTCCATAGCGATCGCCGGTCCGGCCATGGCCGACGACGGTGAGCACGGCACGGGTGGTGCCACCGCGACGCTCGGCAACCTCACCGTCTGGGACCGCGTGACGGTCGCGGGCAAGGACCAGCCCGTCGCGGCCGGTCTCTTCCAGATGGACGTCAAGCCCGGTGGGTCGATCCAGACCTACTGCATCGACTTCCGCACGGAAGCGCTCAAGGACGAGGAGTACAAGGAGGTCGGCTGGGAAGCCTCCTCCCTGCACAACAACAAGGACGCCGGCAAGATCCGCTGGATCCTGCAGAACTCCTACCCGCAGGTCAACGACCTCGCCGCGCTGGCGTCGAAGGTCGGCGCCAAGAGCCTGACCAAGAAGACGGCCGCTGCCGCGACGCAGGCCGCGATCTGGCACTTCTCCGACGGTCTGGACGCCAAGCCCGTCGACACCGAGGCCCAGAAGCTGACCGACTACCTGGAGAAGGAGGCGCAGAACCTCGAGGAGCCCAAGGCTTCCCTGAGCCTGTCGCCGTCTTCCGTCGCCGGCAAGGTCGGCGAGCGCCTCGGCCCGATCACGGTCAGCACCAACGCCGAGAAGGCCGTCGTCTCTCTCACCCCGGGCGCCCCGGCCGGTGTGAAGATCGTCGACAAGGACGGCAAGGTCGTCACCGACGTCTCCAACGGCAGCCAGGTCTTCTTCGACGTGCCCGCAGGCACCGCCGACGGCTCGGCCGAGCTGAGCGTGAAGGCTGACACCACGGTCCCGATCGGCCGTGCCTTCGTCTCGACGAGGGTCAAGAGCCAGACCCTGATCCTGGCCGGCACCAGCACCTCGACGGTCGCCGCCAAGGCCACCGGAACCTGGGCCAAGAAGGGTGCGATCCCGGCTGTCTCGGCCGAGAAGAACTGCGCCAAGGGCGGCCTCGACATCACCGCGTCCAACGAGGGCGACGAGGACTGGACCTTCGACCTGAAGGGCGTGGAGTACAAGATCGCCCCGGGCGAGTCCAAGACGATCACCGTCCCGGTCGCCGAGGACGAGGCCTACGACTTCACCGTCACCGGCCCGAACAACTTCTCCAAGACCTTCAAGGGCGTCCTCGACTGCAAGACGGCCACCCCCGGCCCGAAGCCCTCTGAGACCCCCTCCGGCACCCCGTCTCCGTCTGAGACCCCGGCCACCGGCGGCGCCGGTACCACCGGCTCCACCACCGGTGGTGGCGACCTCGCCGAGACCGGTGGCTCCAGCGCCACCCCGATGATCGCCGGCGTTGCCGCCGCGCTCGTCGTGGTCGGCGGCGGCGCGGTGTTCTTCCTCCGCCGGAAGAAGACCGCCGGTCAGTAGGACACGACGGTCACCGATCGGGTGACCTGACGGACGGCCCCGCCGCGCACCGCGCGGCGGGGCCGTCCCGTTTGCGGTGGGAGAGCTGTCAGGTTCCGATTGCCGCTTGCTCGTCGGTACCGTGCCCGACTCCGAGGTCGGTGCGCATGACGCCGCGCATCCTCTCCCATCGTGCCCAAAGGCGAACGAAGTCCGTCCTTATGTCGTCGAAGGACCCATCCGGATCAGGCCTCCCCTCTTCCAGGCACATGGTCCGCCGGTAGACCTCGGACAAGACCTTCGTCATCTCGTCCAGCTCGGCCAGAACAGCTGCGGACGCGATGAGCTGAGCCTCGGCGAAGACTGAGTGGTGATCGCGCCGCGCTTCCTCGACCAGCTCCCGCGCCTCCGGCGTGACTGCTCCCTTGTGTACGGTCCACAGGAAGTTCAGAAGATGCGTTCGGTAGCGTCGGAGGGACGCGTTGACCTGCATGTAGGCGTCGCGCCGACGGTTCAGCTCGGCCAGCTGCTGCTCGCGGTGCCACTGCGCTGCGGCCACCTGCTGCTGCCGCTCGAACTGCTCGGACTGGGCGCGACCTAGCAGGCGTTGTGACAGGACAGAGGCGATTAGCGTGCCCGTCACACCGACCACCGCGGCAGCCAACCCGATGAGCGCGCTTCCCATGGGACCCCCTGACTATCGAAGAGAACACGTCAACGGCATCCTGCCCGCGGCGTCATGGGTTCCGGATCCCCTTCCGAGTGCCAGTGCCATCCCTGCCCGTACTTGCGGGTGTGCCGGGGAGGGCACAAGACAGCCTTCGTCAGCCGGTTTCCCGCTGATGAGGGGCTGCCTCCGGCAGCTCCGTGCGAGATCGTCCACGAAGCTCTGTCCACTTGCTGGCCGGCGGCTCGGGCGCGGCCTCGGGGTGGCTCATGGGGAGAGGATCTCCGCGACGGGCAGGAAGCAGTGACCCGTTTCGCTCGCGTGCCGCTTCTTGCGGAGGATGAGTTCATCCAAGCGGATGCGCTGGTCGAGAACCGCCATGAAGTCGGGGCCGTCCATCGTGAGAAATGGCGTGCTGTAGCTGTAGACCGCCAGCGCATCTGACGTGAAGCCGCTCATGCTTACGTACAGGCCCAACGTGTTCTTGGCCTTGCGTTCGATGTTGGCTCGGAAGACGTCAAGTAGTGGCCTACCGATCCTTTCCTTCCACCACTTGGCTTCCAGCACGTAGTGGTCGGTGTTGAAAGCGAACGCTCCGTCGATCTGCTCATGGGCCAGGCTGTAGGACGCTCTCGGCTCCAAGTCGTACAGGGCGAAGAGTTCGTTGATGAAGTACTCGAAGTCGTTTCCCCGTTGGTGCACGTCAGCAGCTCCGTGCATCAGCAGGAAGCGTTGCTTCAGATCCTCGTGGGCTTGGGAGAACGCGCGGCTGTACTGGGCCTTCTTGGCGTCCTCCGCGATTCGGCCGGCGTGCGCCTCGTATTCGGCGATGACTTCACGCTGTTTGACCGTCCAGCGCTTCAGCTCGGCTACGGCAGCCGTGGCCTTGGTCTCCAGGAGCCTGTTGTCGACCTGCGAAGCCAGATTTGGAAACGTTTCCATGTCGGCTATATCGAGCATCAGTGCGAGTGAAAGGTCGAGGTACCGACCTTCGTTCGCTCGGAGTAAGTCGACCAACTGCCCCGACACCTCGCGCTTCGTGGCCGAGAAGTTCAGCGGTGTCAGGAGTTCGCTGTGGTCCTTCAGCATGCTCCGGACATACAGCTCGAACGGCTTCTTGTTCCAGAAGATTGCGGTCAGCGCCTCGAGCAGTGCGAGGTAGGCGCTCGGGTTGATTGTCTTCCTGCGGTCGCTTGACTGCATGGTCCCCTCCTCGACAGCCGCCCACGCACGGTTACTGAGCCATCACGGTAGCGCTTCATGGTTGGACCATCTGCCCATACGACGACTCCTGCGAGGGGAGGGGGGAGGGGGCGTGCCTGATCGTCTGTATGGCTGATCGGATCAAACCGGATGGATCGGGGCGCTGGTGTTCGCGCGAGCAGGCTTTCGCGCGTACGGCAGCGCAGTACCGCAACCCAGCAACCACCCCCATCTGGCACCGTCCCGTCCGGGCCCCGTGGCGCCACCCACGTGGGGGGATGAGCGGCCCCCCGCGACGTGCAGGTCTGAGTGAGCACTCCTGGGCCGTCCGTGGGCCGTGCGAGGGGCTCAGAAGTGACCGACGGCGACCAGCAGTGACAGGTCAGCTACCAGGGTGACCCGGGAACCCCCAGGTCAGCGGGTCCCCCACCTACTGGTTGGCCCCGGGGGGTGGCGGTCAGGCAAGATGGGGTGTATCTGCCCACTCACTCCTTGCCGGACGGTTTCTCTTGGCTGAGTACATCTACACCATGCGCAAGACGCGCAAGGCGCACGGCGACAAGGTCATCCTCGATGACGTGACGCTGAGCTTCCTGCCCGGTGCGAAGATCGGTGTGGTCGGCCCGAACGGTGCCGGTAAGTCCACCGTGCTGAAGATCATGGCCGGTCTGGAGCAGCCCTCCAACGGTGACGCGTTCCTGGCCCCCGGCTACTCCGTCGGCATCCTCATGCAGGAGCCGAAGCTGGACGAGTCCAAGACGGTCCTGGAGAACGTCGAGGACGGCGTCGCCGAGATCAAGGGCAAGCTCAACCGGTTCAACGAGATCGCCGAACTGATGGCGACCGACTACTCCGACGCGCTGCTGGACGAGATGGGCAAGCTCCAGGAGGACCTGGACCACGCCAACGCGTGGGACCTGGACGCCCAGCTGGAGCAGGCCATGGACGCGCTGGGCTGCCCGCCCGCCGACTGGCCGGTCAACAACCTCTCCGGTGGTGAGAAGCGCCGCGTCGCCCTCTGCAAGCTGCTGCTCGAGGCGCCCGACCTGCTGCTCCTCGACGAGCCCACCAACCACCTCGACGCCGAGTCCGTGAACTGGCTGGAGCAGCACCTGGCCCAGTACAAGGGCACCGTCGTGGCCATCACCCACGACCGGTACTTCCTCGACAACGTCGCCGAGTGGATCCTCGAGCTCGACCGCGGTCGCGCCATCCCCTACGAGGGCAACTACTCGACCTACCTCACCAAGAAGTCCGAGCGGCTCAAGGTCGAGGGCAAGAAGGACGAGAAGCGCGCCAAGCGCCTCAAGGAAGAGCTCGAGTGGGTGCGGTCCAACGCCAAGGGGCGTCAGGCCAAGTCCAAGGCGCGTCTGGCGCGCTACGAGGAGATGGCCGCCGAGGCCGACAAGATGCGGAAGCTGGACTTCGAGGAGATCCAGATCCCGCCGGGCCCGCGTCTGGGCTCCATCGTCGTCGAGGTCAACAACCTCTCCAAGGCCTTCGGCGAGAAGGTCCTGATCGACGACCTCAGCTTCACCCTGCCGCGTAACGGCATCGTCGGCATCATCGGCCCGAACGGCGCCGGCAAGACCACGCTCTTCAAGATGCTCCAGGGCCTCGAGGACCCGGACGCCGGCGAGATCAAGGTCGGCGAGACCGTCAAGATCTCGTACGTCGACCAGACCCGCGCCAACATCGACCCCAAGAAGACGCTGTGGGCCGTCGTCTCCGACGAGCTGGACTACATCAACGTCGGCCAGGTCGAGATGCCGTCCCGCGCCTACGTCTCCGCGTTCGGCTTCAAGGGCCCGGACCAGCAGAAGCCGGCCGGCGTGCTCTCCGGCGGTGAGCGCAACCGCCTCAACCTCGCGCTCACCCTCAAGCAGGGCGGCAACCTGCTCCTCCTCGACGAGCCGACCAACGACCTCGACGTCGAGACCCTGTCCTCGCTCGAGAACGCGCTCCTCGAGTTCCCCGGCTGCGCCGTGGTCGTCTCCCACGACCGCTGGTTCCTCGACCGGGTCGCCACGCACATCCTGGCGTACGAGGGCGAGTCCAAGTGGTTCTGGTTCGAGGGCAACTTCGAGTCGTACGAGAAGAACAAGATCGAGCGGCTCGGCCCGGACGCCACCCGTCCGCACCGCGCCACGTACAAGAAGCTCACCCGGGGCTGACGGACGCCATGGCGAGACACCTCTACTCCTGCCCCCTGCGCTGGTCGGACATGGACGCCTTCGGGCACGTCAACAACGTCGTCTTCCTGCGGTACCTGGAAGAGGCGCGGATCGACTTCATGTTCCGGCTGGCGCCGGGGAACGGGAGCCCGTCCTTCTCCGGCGGGTCCGTCGTGGCCCGGCACGAGATCGACTACGTACGCCCGCTGGTCCACCGGCACGAGCCGGTGACCATCGAGTCCTGGGTCACGAAGATAGGCGCGGCGTCGCTGACGATCGCGTACGAGATCAAGGACCCGGACGTCACGTACGTACGGGCCTCGACGGTCGTCGTGCCCTTCGATCTGGCGGCCCAGCGACCGCGCCGGATCACCGAGGAGGAGCGTGCGTTCCTCCAGGAGTACGTCGACGACGGGATGACGTCCGCCGCATGATGGTCCTCGCGCCCCTGCATTTCGCCGACGCCAGGGAGGCGGCGGGCCTCGCCGCCTTCCTGCGCCGGCTGCTGCACTTCGACCGCGCCGCCGCCGTCCGCCTCCAGGCCGGCGCCGGCGCGCTCGCCGTTTTCGGGCGCCCGCCGTCCTTCGAGGTGCTCGCGATCCGTACGGCACGCCTGGTCGACGACGTCGACCTCGACGTGACCGTCTCCGCGGGCGAACTCCTCGAAGGCATCGAGGAGTCGGCGGGCAAGGCGGTCGTCCCCGACGCCGTCACCGGCCCGCCGTGGGCCGGCGTCCTGCCGCCCCGCTCCGGCTGGGAGCCGGTCGCCGGCGTGCCGTCCGTCGCCGACCTGCGGGGCGCGGTCGCCGCGGCGGTCGCCGAGTTCCGCTCCCGCGACGAGGCCCTCGGCGAGGAGCGGCGCACCCGCGCCGAGCGCGACCGCATCGGCCGCGAGATCTGGTCCCGCACCCTCGCCCCCGCCGGGCTGCCGCTGCGGGCCGTCCACGCGGCCCAGTCCCTCGGCTTCCTGCCCGACCTCCCCGACCACGACCTCCCGGTCACCCTGCTCGCCACCGGCCCCTGGCTGCGCCTGCGCACCCCGTACGGCTCGGTCGCCCTGCGCAGCGTGCCCATGTCGCTGAGCGTCACACCGGGCGGCGGTGGCGGGGCGCGGTGACGTCTTCTTCGCTTGCGGGGGACGCCGATCCCGTACGCCAGGGCAGCCTCGATGCCGATGCCGATCCCGTCCGCCCCGACGCCCCCGCCCTCGTCATCGACGCCGATCTCCCCGCCGCCGAGCTCAACGAGCTCTTCCGTGCCTCCTGGCCCGGTCACCAGGACACCGACTTCGGGCCCGTTCTCGCCCGGCGGTTGCTGCACGTCACCGCGCGGCGGGGTGGGCGGCTCGTCGGGTACGTGAATGTCGTCGGGGATGGTGGCGCGCACGCGTTCGTGCTCGATACGACCGTTCATCCCGACGAGCGCCGCCAAGGGCTCGGGGTGGCGCTGGTGCGGGCCGCCGCCGGTGCGGCGCGTGAGCGTGGGGCGCACTGGCTGCACGTCGACTTCGAGCCGCATCTCGCCCGCTTCTACGAGGAGTGCGGCTTCCGGCCCACCGCGGCCGGGCTCATGGCGCTCGGCTGAACGGTTCCTCCCGGCCCTCCATCGCGAGGGCCACGGCCGACAGGGCCGCGCTGAGCAGCAGCAGGACCGACGGCAGGACCAGCGAGCCGTGCGCCACGTTGTCGCTCGCCAGGATCGGGTCCATCCGGTGCGCGGGGTCGTAGGCGATGCGTACGGTCTTGCCCTGCTCGCCGACCTTGCGTTCGGCCGTGAACTCCGACGGGTAGGCGCCCGGGCAGCTCAGCGGGTGGTGGTACAGCGTCTTCTCGGCGGGGGCGCCCTCGCCGAAGGTCGGGTGGTAGGTCTTCGTGACCTTGCCCGCCACGAGGCATTCGACGACCTCGGCGCGGATCCGGGAGTCCCGCGCCTCCACCCACACCGAGCCCAGGCCCGCCAGGAGCAGCAGCGCCGCGGCGATGCTGCCGCCCTCGCGGAAGAGGGCGTTGTGCGCGAACAGGGCGACGGCGGCCAGGCCGAGCCCGGCGAGCAGCGCGAGGACGGCCGGGAGGCGGACGGGGCTGTGCATGCTCCAGCCCGCCCACAGGTGCAGCAGGACACCGGTGCCGACGGGTATCAGCACCGCGCCCGCGTAGGACAGGGTCTTTCTCATGAGCCACCCCCCGTAGGGGGACGCGCGCCGGGGCGGAGTGGTTTCCTCCGACGCGTCAGCGGTCAGCGGTCAGCGGTCAGCGGTCCGCGGTCAGCGGTCCGTGTCGTCCGGCCACACCCCGATGTGGTCCTGCTCCAGCTCCAGGGCCACTCGGTGCTCCATGCCCAGCGCCTCGGTGTACTCCGCGGGCAGCTGGAGCCGTCCGGCCCGGTCGAGCATCGCGTACTCGCGGGCCACCAGCGACTCCTGGCCCTCCGCGTCGATCTCGGTGCGCCGCAGCACCTCCGAGGAGGTGCGGCCGTCGCGGATGGCGACCGTGCGGCGCACCTCGGTGGCGACCGCCTGGTCGTGGGTGACGATCACGATCGTGGTGCCCAGCTCCTCGTTGGCCCGCCGGAAGGCGGCGAAGACCTGCTCGCCGGTGGCCGAGTCCAGCTCACCGGTCGGCTCGTCGGCGAGCAGCACCGACGGGTCGTTGGCGAGGGCGACCGCGATGGCGACGCGCTGCTGCTGTCCGCCGGACAGCTGGTGCGGGCGCCGGTCGCGGATCTCCGCGATGCCGAGCATCGCGAGGAGTTCCTCGGCGCGCTGCGCCTTCCGCTTCGAGCGGCCCGCCAACTGCATGGGCAGCGCCACGTTCTGGGCGGCCGTCAGATAGGGCAGCAGGTTGCGGGAGGTCTGCTGCCAGACGAAGCCGACGACCTCGCGGCGGTAGCGCAGCCGGGCCTTGCCGTCCATGGCGAGCAGATCGCAGCCGGCGACCTTCGCCGCGCCCGCGGTGGGCACGTCGAGGCCGGCCAGGATGTTCATCAGGGTCGACTTCCCGGAGCCGGAGGCCCCGACCAGGGCCATCAGCTCGCCCTCCTTGACCAGCAGGTCGAGGCCCTGCAGGGCCTGCACCTCCACCCCGTCGGTGGTGAAGATGCGGACCAGCCGGTCGCAGGCGATCAGCGCGTCATGACCGTACGAGGGCCGGTCGCGGTGCGCCGTCGCCCGTCGCTCCAGCTCTTCGAGCGTGGTGGTCGTGGTACCCGTCGACGTCGTCATCGTGCGTCTCCTGCCCTGAGTTCCTTGATCGAGCCCCTGCGCGAGGCCCACCAGGCCTGCACCGTCGCCGCCGCGCCCGCGAGCAGCACCACCCCGGCCGCCGGGAGTCCGAGCGACCACACGTCCGCCCGCAGGGCGGCGCCGAGCGCCAGTGTCTCCGCCGGCGCGGTGGCCAGCGCGAGCCGCACCAGGTCGACCCCGGGCGCGAGCAGCAGGATCGTCGCCCAGCCCACCAGGATGCCGCCGGCCGCGGCCAGCAGCGCCTGAGGCAGCGCCTCCAGGACGAGCAGGCGCCGGGCCTGTCCGCGGGTCAGGCCCATGGTGCGCAGCCTGGCGAGCAGCGTGGTGCGCTCGGGGGCGACCTGGAGCAGCGACAGCAGCACGGCGAGGGCGGCGTAGCCGGCGCCCGCGCCGATGGCGGCGAGGTAGAGGCCTTCGGCGCCGGTCTGCATCGGCGAGTCGACGTACCGGGCCCGCTCCTCCTCGCGCAGCACCACGTGCAGCTTGCCGCCCTTGGCGGTCATCCGGCCGCGCAGCGCCTTGCCGTCGAGAGCCCCGCCCCCGGCTCCGCCGCCGGTGACGAGCAGCGCGGTGGGGGCACGGTTGACCAGGTCGGCCGCGTTGACGATCAGGAAGTCCTTGTCGGGCAGCGCGGGGGTGATCGTGCGCACGGCGACCACCTTCACGTGGAAGCGGCCCGCGGCGGCGAGGATCTCGATGGGCCGGTCGCCGAGCCGCTCGGCGACGTCCGGGGAGGCGATGGCCGGGACGACCCGGGAGGTGTCGCCGACGCTGCCGGGACCGCCCTTGCCGGTGGTCTTCAGCAGGGACTCGGGGAAGCGGCCGAAGTCGGTACGGGCCGCGAGCCGGGCGTACGAGGAGGGCTCGACGCCGACCAGCGGGGCGCTCATCGCGTCGTCGGCGGTCCCCTGGTGGGACGGCAGCTCCAGCCCGTACTCGATCTGCACCGGCGACACCTCGCGGACCCCGGGGAAGCCCCGTACCGTGTCGGCGAGTCCGGCGGGCAACGGCGTCCAGCCCACGTCGTGGGTGATCCGGGCGTCCGCGCCGGTCGCCAGGTACGCGGCCCGGTCCCGGGCGTCGGAGACGCCGGCGAGGACGGAGCCGCCGAACGCGGCCGTGGTCAGCGCCATCAGCAGGGCGAGCAGCGGGAGGGTGCCGGAGGCCGAGGCGCGGCCCGCGCGGGCCAGCGACAGGAAGCCGATGGCGCCGCGCAGCCGGCGGGTGGGCCGGGCGGCCCAGCGCAGCGGCACCGGGTAGATCCGGATGAGGACGAAGGCGGCGATCACGCCGACGAGGACGGGCGCGCAGCTCACCAGGTAGTCGCCGGTGCCGGTGCCGGTGCCGGTGCCGCGCTGGCGCAGCGCGGTGACCGCGCCCACCGCGAGGACCAGCAGGGTGAGTTCGGCGACCGTGCGGCGGCGGGAGGGGCGGGCGGAGACCAGGTCCTCGCGCCCGCCGTGCAGCAGGGGGCGGCGGTGCAGGAACATCGCGCGCAGCGGCAGCACGAGGGCGGCGAGCAGGGCGCAGGCCCCGGCGGCGATGGCGGCGGGCCACATCCGGGCGCCGGCTGCGCCGCCGACGAGGGTCACGGCGAGCAGCAGGCCGAGCGCGGCGGCGGGCAGGCAGACGGCCGTGGTCTCGCCGAGCAGCCGCAGGCCGATGCCGGGCAGGGAGGCGCCGCGGGCGCGCAGCAGGGCGAGTTCGGCATGCCTGCGGGCGGTGAACAGGCCGCCGGTCATGCCGAGGACGACGGCGGCGACGGCGCCGACGCCGACGGCGGCGACGGCGACGACCGCGGCGATGGCGTCCCGCATCCCGGCGTACTCGCCGAGGACCTCGTCGAGGTCGGTGTCGAACTGTCCGTTGGGGCCGAGGGCCGACCGCAGCGCGACGAGGTCGGGGCCGGCGTCGGCGGAGTCGAGCGCGGCGCGCAGGGTGTCGCTGTCCTGGGCGGTGAGGTGGCCGACGGAGGGGGCGTAGCGCCAGTACTGCTCGGGTTCGCCGAGGGTGCGGGGCAGCGAGGTCCCGCTCTCGGGGCCCAGCAGCAGGGTGGCCACCCAGTACCACTTGACCTCGAGGCCGCTGCGGGCGGTGAAGAGCGGGGTGTGCGTGACCGGGTCGATGTTCCAGTACGGACCGGAAGGCTCGCGCGGCTCGATGACGCCGGTGACCGTGATGGGGGTCTCGCCGCCGTCGCTGCCCGGCACATGGACGACGGAACCGGGCTTCAGGCCCATGGCCTTGGCGGTCTTCGCGGTGACCGCCGCCTCCATCGCGCCGCCCGGCCCCACCGTGGGCGCGCGCCCGGCAACCAGGGTGGAGTGGGCGGGCACGTCGGAGAGCGCGTCGAGGACGAACTCGGGCAACAGCCCGTCGGGCTGCGGCAGCCAGCGGTCCAGGCCCTGGACCCGCTTGGTGGTGCGCGCGCCGTACGCGGAGTTCGCGAGGTCGATCTGGAGCGGCTTGGGCAGCAGCGGGGTGAGCTGGTCGCGGGTGGCCTTCAGCCGGTCCGGTCGGTACGCGGTGGGCTGCTGCGCCGGGGGCAGGCTGCTGGCCACGGAGTTGGTGAGGCTGACGACGGTGCGGTGTGCCGGGGCCGACTCGACCGCGTGCCGCATGCCCTCGGTCTCGTACGCGTCGACGGCCCGCGGCAGCGCCGCCGCGAGGAACGCCGTCACCAGCACGAGCAGCCCGTAGGCGAGGGCCGTACCCGGGGCGGTCCGCAGCCGGGTACGGACCCAGGGGGCCACGGCGCGGGCGGGCTTGCGGGGCGCGGCGGCCTGGGGCACGACGTCCGCCTTTCCGCGGGTCGGGGCGGTGGAGGGCATCAGTTCTCCCCCTGGGTCCGCAGGGTCACGGCCGGGTCGGTGCGGCGCAGGGCGATGGCGGCGACGACGGCCAGGGGCAGGGCGGCGACTCCGGCGAGGAGCAGGGCCACGTGGCCGACGGGGAGTTCGACGAGGACGGCGGGTACGGGGCGTTCCGCCTGGCCGGTGAGGACGATCAGGGGGACGACGGCCCGGGTGAGGACGGTGCCGAGGCCGACGCCGACGAGCAGGCCGATGCCGACGAGCAGGCCCTGTTCGGCGGCGACCAGCCGGGCCAGCTGGCGGCGGGGCGCGCCGAGCGCCCGCAGCAGCCCGAACTCGGCCTGCCGTTCCCGCAGGGAGCCGGCCGATCCGACGGCGAAGCCGACCGCGGCGAGCGCCGCCGCGGCCACCGCCACGGCCATCAGGGCCGAGTTGGGGCCCGCGCCGAGCGGGTCGCCGAGCAGGTCGGCCGCGGCCTCGTCCCGTACGAGCACCAGCGCGGGGTCGGCGTCGGGGCGGGCCCGGAGCGTCTTGGCGACCTCGGCGGTGCGGCCGGGCAGGGTGGTGAGCCACCACTCGGTGGGCGGCAGCGTCGCGGTGGGCGTGAGGGACAGCGCCCGGTTCGCGGTGGACAGGTCGACCAGGATCGCGCCGGCGTCCTCGGGGGTGGCGGCGGGGGCGGTCGCGGAGACCGACCGGGCGCCCGGGCCGGTGGTCGGCAGCTCCCGTACGACGTCGGTGATGATCACGTTCAGGGTGGAGCCGCTGAAGGTGACGTCGACGTGGTCGCCCCGCTTGGCCTTGGCGGCGGCGAGGAAGGCGTCGGTGACGATCGCCGGGACCGACTTCGGGGGCGCGGGGCGCGGGGCGGCGACCGTGAGGGTGTACTCCTTGGTGCCGCTGGTGTCCCCGTCGCGCTCCCCGTCGACGTGGAAGGCGACGCTGAGCAGGGCGTTCGCGGAGGGCCGGCCGCTCAGCGGGACGGACTTGCTCTCGCCGTTGCCGAGCTGCGCCGCGTACTCGACGCCCCAGGCGCTGAGGGCGGCGCCGGTGCCGATCGGCTGCTCGGTGCCGTCGGCCCGCTCGGTGGCCAGCCGCTCGACGGCGAAGGTGTGCGAACCGCCGCCCTCGCCCCACAGGGACTGCCCGCCGATCTCCAGACCGGCCAGGCCGAAGTTCTCGGAGGCGCCGAGCTCGGCGAGGGACAGGCCGAGCCGGTGGGTGCGCCCGTCGGCGGGCAGCGCGCCGATCAGCCGCCGGTACGGGACGCCGTAACGGTCCTCCAGGACGGCGGTGACCCGGGAGGCGGGCCCGCCGGGCGGTGCCGTGTCCTTCAGGTCGATCCGCAGGGCGCGGGCGCCCGCGGGCAGCGCGATCCCGGGCCGGGGCCCGGCCTTCGGCATGAGGGGGGCGAGCCGCTCGGTGGCGGGCCCGTCGGTGAGGTCGGCGCGGAACAGCATGCCGTCGGCGGCCTGCCGGGTGTCCACGGCGAGCACGGTGGCGAGGTGTCCGGCGATGTCGGTGCTGCCGCGGTGCACGGAGGCCGCCTTGCGGACGCCGGGTACGGCCGCGATCCGTTCGGTCTGCGCCGGGTCGCCGGGACCCGCGCCGAGCACCCGGACCGTCGCGCCGGTGCGGAAGTCGGCCTGGTCGCGCTGCGAGCGGTCCCAGGAGTCGCTCTGGCCGATGGCCAGCATGCCCATCGCGACCGCGAGCACCAGCAGCAGCACGGGGCCGGCGCCGCGCAGGGGGCGGCGGCTGAGCTGCCAGCCGGCGAGCGCGGCGGGCAGCCCGCGGCCGCCGGCGGCGCGCCGTTCGGCCAGTCTGGCGGCGGGCGGCAGCAGCCGCAGGGTCAGCACGGTGCCGGCGAGCAGGGCGAGGGCGGGTGCGGCGACGAGCAGCGGGTCGATGCCGAGGCCGCCGGCCCGTTCGCCGGTGAGCGCGCCGCTGCCGGAGCCTTCGCCGGTCTGCCGGTCGAGCTGCCAGTAGGCGATGCCGGCGATGAGCAGCAGGCCGATGTCGGCGCCGGCCCGGACCGGTGCGGGCAGGGCGGCGGACCGGCCCTTGCGCAGCGACACGGTGGCGCCGTCGCCGGCCGCGAGCGCGGGCGCCACGACGGCGGCGGCGCAGCAGAGGGCGACGAGGGCGGCGACCAGCCAGACGGTGAGCGGGGCGGAGGCGTCGAGCCGTACGCCGAGCGCGTCGAGCGCGGACCGGTCGGCGAAGAGCCGGGTGAGCGGTCCGGAGAGCAGCGGGGCGGCGAGGGCGGCGGGTACGGCGAGGAGCAGCGCCTCGACGGCGGCGAGGCCGGCGATCCGGCGCCGTGAGCCGCCGCGGGCGCGGAGGAGTTCCGTCTCGCCGGAGCGCTCGCTGCTGAGCAGCCGGGCGACGAGGAGCAGGGCGTACGCGGCGAGCAGCACCAGCTGGACGGCGACGATGCTGAGGGTGGAGCGGGAGACGAGCAGGGCGCGGTCGGTCTGCTCCAGGACGGTCGGCAGGGAGGTGTAGGCGCTGATCGTGGTGCCGAAGCCGGTGGTGTCGGCGGCCATCCGCTCGGGTTCCTTGGCCGCGGCGGCGTGCAGGGCGCCCATCCGGTCGGTGGTGATCCCGGTGAAGTCGGCGGCGCCGAGCCAGGAGGTGCCGCCGGTGGTGACCCGCCCGGAGGCGAGCAGGGAGGGGTCGGCGACCAGCGGGCCGTACGTGGTGAAGACGAGCGTCTTGACGCCGCGGCCGGCGGCCGGGTCGAGCTGCCAGTACAGGTCGGTGGCGTCGACGGGCCGGTAGAGGCCGGTGATCCGGGCCTTGAGCGGCTTGCCGCCGAGCCGGTCGGTGAGGTCGAGGACCGTGCCGGGGCCGACCTTGAGGATCTTGGCGGCCTCTTCGGGGAGCGCGGTCTCGACGGCGTCCCGGGGGCCGGTGGCCTTCGGCCAGGCGCCGCGGACGAGGGCGACGCGGGAGCGGTCGAGGGCGGCGAAGTGGGTGAGGTCCGGGTCGCCGGCGCGGGCGGCCGGGGGCTGGAGCGAGCGGGGCAGCGCGTACGGGCCGGAGCGCTCCAGTTTCCGTACGGTCACGGGGAGCCCGTCGAAGGTGGCGCGGGCCCCGGCGTGGACGGCGGCGTCGGCGCTCGCCCGCTTGTCGGCGGGGACCTGGCCGGTGACGATCAGCGCGGCGGCGGGGGCGGACCGGCCCTGGAGGGTGCCCTGCAGGGCGGCGTCCCCGATGGAGCCGGAGAACGCGGCGAGGGTGGCCAGGACCGAGGTGGTCAACAGGACTGCGAGCAGGGCCGCCGCCAGTAGCAGCCGGTGTGCCCTGACGCGCAGAAGTACGAAGCCCGTCACCCATCCCCCTGAAAACACCGTGATCGTTCAGTTTCGAACGTTCATCGGATGCTTTCAGAGCGATATCGATCTGGAAACCGCTTTCGGCGGCACCTTGATGCGATCGTGACCGTTATCCGGGGTTCCGTCACCGGAATGTGTCACTCCGCGGTGTCGATCACCCGGCGCCGCCGGTTACTCGGCGGTATTGACCATCGAGGCGGCCGCGTACGTCAGGTACTTCCACAGCTGCGCCTCGTGCTCCGACGCGAGCCCCAGCTCGTCCACCGCGTCCCGCATGTGCCGCAGCCACGCGTCGTGCGCCGCCCGGTCGACCGTGAACGGGGCGTGCCGCATCCGCAGCCGGGGGTGGCCGCGGTGGTCGCTGTAGGTGCGGGGGCCGCCCCAGTACTGGATGAGGAAGAGCACCAGGCGCTCCTCGGCGGGACCGAGGTCCTCCTCCGGGTACATCGGCCGCAGCAGCGGGTCCTCCGCGACGCCCTGGTAGAAGCGGCGGACCAGGCGCCGGAAGGTCTCCTCGCCACCCACCTGCTCGTAGAAGGTCTGCTCCTGAAGCGTGCCGCGCGGAATCTCGTTCACCGTTCCATCGTCTCAGATGCCCCGGCGGAGGACCCGAGGCTTAGGACCTGCCTTTCGGATCATGCCGGGCTCGCGGGGCCTGGCACGCGCGCTCGCCGCGTTGTCGTCGGTCGCCAACGCTCCGCGCTGACTCCCTCCTCCGCCTTGCGATCGCACGCACCAGGCCCCGCTCCCTGATCCGGCCTGATCCGAAAGACAGGCCCTGGGACCCTCCGTCCCGAGACCGGCGACGGGTGGCCGGAACGGTGCGGGTCGCCGCACAGTGGAGCCATGCCCGAGATGTTCGCCGAGGAGGCCGCGCGGGCGCGGCGGGCGCTCGTGCGCGAGATCGAGGCGTACGGAGCCCTGCGCGACCCCGCCTGGCGGGACGCGTTCAACCGGGTCCCGCGCCACCTCTTCGTGCCCTTCTACTACGTGCCCGGCCCCGGCGGCTACGAACGCCTCTGGTCCGGCGACCCCGACCCCGCCCGCCGCACCCGCTGGCTGCGCGGCGCCTACCGCGACACCGCCCTCGCCACCCGGGTCCGGGACGGCGCACTGGTCTCCTCCGCCAGCCAGCCCTCTCTCATGGCGCAGATGCTGGAAGCGCTCGACGTCCGCGACGGCCAGGACGTCCTGGAGATCGGCGCGGGCACCGGCTACCACGCGGCGCTGCTCTGCGACCGCCTCGGCGACCGGCACGTCACCACCGTCGACCTGGACGAGGAGATCGCCGAGTCCGCCCGCGTCCATCTCGCCGCCGCCGGGCACCGGCCCGCCGTGGTCACCGGCGACGGCGCCCGCGGCTGCCCCGAGCACGCCCCCTACGACCGGGTCGTGGCCACCTGCGCGGTGCCCTCCGTCCCGTACTCCTGGCTCGTCCAGTGCCGGCCGGACGCCCTCGTCCTCACCCCGCTCTCCACCGGTCTCGTGCTCCTGCGGGTGACCGGTCCCGAGCACGCGGAAGGACGCTTCCTGCCGACCGCCGCCTACTTCGTCGCCCTGCGCGGCGGCAACGCCCGCACCCTGCGCCCGCGCGTCGGAGGGGTGCCGCGGCGGGTGTACGAGGACGAGGGCTTCCGCTTCCTGGCGACCCTGGCGGCCGGAGGCCTCGACACGCGCGAAGCGCTCTCGCTCTGGCAGCGCGAACGGCGGCCGGAGCGGGAGCGCTTCGGGGTGACGGTGAGCGGCGGGCGGCAGTGGGCCTGGCTGGACGACCCCGAGGGGCCGTACGCCTGGCCACTGCCGGACCTGTGAGGGGGTCTCAGCCGTACCGGACGGTGATCGTCGTCCAGGCGCCGACGTGCACCCGGTCGCCGTCCTGGAGCTGCACCGGCACATAGGGCTGGATCGCGTCGGCGGAGCCGTTGATCGTGGTGCCGTTGGTGGAGTTCTGGTCCACCACCGCCCACGAGCCGTCCGGCTGCTGCACGAGCACCGCGTGCTGGTGCGAGACGCCCGGGTCCTCCGGCGGCACCGACAGGTCGATGTCGGGCGACTCGCCGGTGGAGTGCCGGCGGCGGCCGATGCCGATCTGGTTGCCCTGGAGCCGGATGTGCTGCTCGGGGGAGTACGCGGGCATGTTGAGCCCGCTCGCCTCCGGGCCGCTGCGCTGCATCATCGCCATGAAGTAGTCGCGGTCCGGGCCGATCGTCGCCGTCCACCCCGCGGGCGGACCCGGCTGCCGGAACTGCGGCGGCGGACCCTGCGGGACCGGGCCGGTCGGCGGCATGGGAGCCGGCGGCGCGGGCGCCGGGGGCACCGGTGCCGGGGGCTGCGGCTGCGACGGCGGGGAGATCATCCAGTCGTCGTCCGCGCGCGGCTGCGGCGGCGCGGGCGGCGGAGGCGCCTGGTGGAAGGCCTGCGGGGCCTGCGGGGCCTGCGGCGGACGCTGCGGCGGCGCCTGGTGGTGGGTCGGGTCGGCGCCCAGCGGCTCGGCCGGACGGTTCACCTGCGAGGGGCGCGAGCCCTGGTACTCGTAGGGGTCCGGGTGCGGCGGCTGAGGCTGGTGGGGCGGCTGCTGGTGCTGCGGCGACTGGAAGCCCGGCGGCAGGTTCAGCGCGGGCGGCGGGCCCTGCTGCGGCTGCGGGGCGATCGGCGTGTACGAGGTCGCCGTGTTCGTGAGGAAGTTCCAGCGGCACTCCTCGCAGAACGGCGCCATGTGCTCGCGCGGCGTGCGGCACTGCGGGCACAGCTCCGCCTGGGCGGTCGCGTTCGGGTCGTAGCCCCCGCGACCTCCGGGAGCGTCGTAGCCCCCGGGCGCGTCAAAGCCTCCGGGGCCGTCGTAACCCCCGGGACCGTCGTAACCCCTGGGACCGTCGTAACCCTCAGGAGCGTCATAGCCTCCAGGGCCCCCGGGGCCTCCGTAACCCCCGGGGCCACCAGGGCCTCCGGGCGCGGGCGGCGGCACGGGGCCGCCGGGGCCGGGGTATCCGTACGCGGGTGGCGGCGGCGGGGGAGGCGGCGGTACGGCACCCGTCGGCGCACCCGCCCCGGCCATGCGATGGCCGCAGACCTCGCACCAGTCGTCGGAGACCGACTGGTGTCCGTTCGGGCAGGTCGGCATGTCGGTGCTTCCCCCTCTCGTCATCCGTCGAGCGCTACTTCTTCACGCGAACGGTCTTGGTGGAGCGCGTCTCGAGAGTCATCTCGTCCGCTTCCGCGACTTTCGCCTTCAACCGCACAGTACCCGTCGCCGCGTCGACCACGTCCACTACCTTCGAAAGGAGTTTCGCCGTATCGGCGTTGCCGGAGACCGCCGCGAGCTGCACCGCACGCCCCAGCTTGGCCGTCGCTCCGTCCCGATCGCCCGATTTGCGCGCGTCCAGGCCCTCCTGGATCGCGTCGGCGAGCTCGGCCTGCCCGGTGTAGTGGGCGACCTGCGGGTTGATGGACGTGGACATCACCATGTCGTCGGTCCACACCGCCCGTACCAGCCCCTGGGACAGCGTCGTCGGCGCGCCGCCCGCCGGGTCGGGGACGATCAGCGAGACCCGGGCGGCCAGCATCTCCTGCCCGATCGCGGCCTGCGGGACCCGGACGGAGACGTGGTAGTCGCGGGACTCGTCGCCCCACGAGCCGGTCGGGTAGTCCCCGGCGCGCGGGCCCGCCTCGGTGCGCCGGCCGGTCAGGTCGTCGACCGTCGGCGCCACCTGCTTCACGAAGCCGATCTCCACGCCGACCGGGGTCCACAGGCGCAGCGCGACGTCCGCGACCTCCTTGCCCATAGCGTGCTCCATCATCGTCGTGAAGTCCGCGGCGAGACCGGCCGGATCGGCGACGATGTCGGCCGTGCCGAGCAGCGCCGAGGCGATGCCGGTGACCTCCTTGACCTCCCAGTCGGTGCCCACGCCGCGCGCGTCGCAGGTGAAGCGGCCCGCGCAGGAGTCGAGGGCGTCCCGCAGGTCCTCCGGCGACTCGTGCTCGTTGCGCCCGTCGGTGAGCAGGATGCCGTGCCGGATCGACACGTCGGCCGAGGCGAGCAGCCCGGCGGCGAGCCGCAGCCAGGTGCCGATGGCCGTACCGCCGCCGGCGCTCAGACCGCGCAGCGCGTCCTTGGCCTCGGCGCGGGTGCGGGCGTCGGCGACGGCGAGCCGCCGCCCGCCCGGGTACACCTCCCTGGCGAGGTGGGTGCCGGCGACGACGGCGAAGGAGGTGCCGTCGCGCAGGGTGTCGATCGCGGCGGCGGCGGCCTCGCGGGCCCCGCGCATCTTGGACGCCGGGTAGTCCATCGACCCGGAGCAGTCGAGCATCAGCACGACGGCGGCGGACCCGCCGCCCGGCGTGACCGGTCCCGCGGAGGTGCCGCCTCCGGTGGAGGTGACGGTGACGATCGCGTTGACGTCCCGGCCGCCCTCGGGCAGGTACTCGTTCTGGTAGACGTCCACCGAGAACTGCGGCCCGGTCGGCTTGGAGAAGTTGGCCATGGTGATGTGGCTCCTCGGCTCACGGGAGACGTGAGATGAAGGGAAGGTCGGGTCTCGGGTCTCGGGGTCGGGAACGGGACGGGCGCGGCCTCAGGCCGATCCTGCCCCCGCGGACGGCAGGGTGAACGGCAGCAGCGCGACCGTGACGTTGTCGTGGCCTCCGCCGTCGAGGGCGTGGCCCACCAGGACCTGCGCCCCGTGCAGCGGGCGTCCGGCGGCGTCCGGGGGGACGACCCGGGCCATGTCCTCGGCGCCCTCCGCGTAATTCCACAGGCCGTCGGTGCAGACCACGACCACGCCGGGCCGGTCCGGTTTGAACGAGGCGGTGTGCGGCTCCAGTTCGTACGCGTCCGCGCCGAGCCAGCCGGTGATGGCGTGGGCGCGCTCGTCCGCGTACGCCTCCGCCTCGTTCATCAGGCCCGCGGCGACCATCTGCGCGGCCCACGAGTCGTCCTCGGTGAGCCGGGCGGGCGGCGAGGTGCGGTCGTCGGGCACCCAGTACGCCCGGCTGTCGCCGACCCAGCCGACGACGAGCAGGCCGCCCGCCACGATCGAGCCGACGATGGTGCAGGCCGGGGAGTTCTGGTGCTCGCGCTCCTTGACGGTCTCCTCCGCCAGGGAGTTGACGGCCTCGGCGGCGGCCACGATCGCCTCGTGCATGGCCTGCTGCGGGTGCGTCCCGCGGGGCAGCGCGGTGAGCAGCGCGGCATCGGCGGCGGCCGCGGCGGCGGCGGACGCCTCGTCGGGGCGGGTCGCCGAGGACACCCCGTCGCAGACGATGGCGAGCGTGGCGGGGGAGCCGTCGGGCAGCGCGGTCGAGGACACGGCGAAGGCGTCCTCGTTGCGGTGGTGGCGCAGCCCGCGGTCGCTGACGGCGGCGACCGAGGACAGCTCCTCCTCCATGTGGTCGCGCTCGCGCGGCTGGGCGTGCCCGCAGTGCTCGCAGTACCCGTCCCGGTCCACCCGGCCGGTCCGGCACGCCACGCACAGCTTCCGGCCGTCGGCCTCGCCCTGGAGCGCGGCGCGGGGATCGGGCGCGGCGAGGGTGAAGTCGCCGTCGGTGGCGGACGGTTCGGCGGGGGGCGGGGCGGGGGTCCCGGCGGGCCCGGCGTTCCCGGCGGGGCTCGTGGCGGGGCTCGCGGCGGGGTCGGCGGGACCGGTCGGAACGGCTGCCCCGGTGTTCCCGGCACCCCCGCCCGGCGGCGTGGCGCCCGGCGGCGCGGCAGCCGGTTCCGGTGGCCCGTCGGTGCGGACCGGGACCGTCGGCAGGTCCCGGCCGCCCGAATCGGTACCCGGCAGCTCGCCGGCGTGCTGGGTGGCCGTGGTCAGCGACCCGGGGTCCCGGGGCGGCGCCTCGGGCCAGTCCACCGGCAGGCTGATGGGCACCGTCGGGCGGTCCGTCGCGGGCTCCGGTTCCGGAGCCGCCGACAGGTCGTATCCGCAGGCCCCGCAGAAGCGGTCGCCCGACTCGAGCGGCTCCGCGCACTCGGGGCAGGTCCCCAGGGGGTGCGGCTGCTTGGGCTTCAGGGACATACTCACACCCACGTCCTGGGGCGGAAACGGTTGGCCCGCTCCACCAGTTCGATCCTCTCCTCGCCCTGCTGGGCGAGCCGGGCGAGCACCCGGTACGAGCGTTCGAGGCCGAAGCGCAGTCCGCGCTCGTCCAGTGCGCTGCCGAGCAGCACCGTGCCGGCCGGACCCGCGCCGGGGCTCCCGGACAGCACCCAGTCCAGGGCCGTGCCCAGCACCTCCGTGGAGAGGCGCTCGCGGCGCACCGCGTCCAGGCCGAAGCCCTGCAGCGCGGAGACCTGCGCGGCGGCGGCCGTCAGGTCGGCGCCCAGCGGCTCGTTCGCGGGGCGGCGGCGCAGCCGGGCCCGCACCGCGGCGACCCGGGCCGCCGTGTAGTGGATGGACGACTCGGGCACGGACTCCAGGGTGCGCACCGCGGCGGCCCGGTCGCCCGCCGCCAGCTGCACCCGGGCCAGGCCGAACGCGGCGCTGACATAGCTCGGGTCGGTCGCCCACACCAGGCGGTAGTACTCCGCCGCGTTGTCCAACTGGCCCAGGAACTCGGCGCAGATGCCGAGCGCCAGCTTGGGCGCCGGCTCGCCGGGGAAGGCGTCGTAGATCGCGTCGAAGGAGAGCGCGGCGCCCGTCTGGTCGCCGGTGACCAGCGAGGTGACGCCCCGGTACCAGACCACCCGCCAGTCGTCCGGGTGCCGTTCCTCCAGGGCGGCGAGCGCCCGGCCGGCCGCCGCGACGTCGCCCATCTCCAGCCGGGCCCGCAGCTCCCGCAGCCGCAGTTCGAGCGAGGCGACGGGCGCGGCGTGCAGGGCGGTGATCAGCTCGGCGGGGGCGGCGGCCAGCAGACCGGCGAGGAAACCGGCGTTCGGGTCGCCCGGGTCGACCCGCGGCACCGGCAGCGCGAGCGCGGTCGCGGGCACGTCGAGCGGGCGCAGGAAGCTGCCGCCCCGCCCGGCGACGGAGGTCGGCAGCGCCTTGCGCGCCCGCCGGGGGGCGCGGGCCCCGAGCACCGACACGTCGTCCGTGTGCTCCTCGAACAGCTCGCTGTCGGTGACCCGGGTCTCCGCGCCGAACAGGGTCGACAGGGCCGGGCGGGGGCGGCCCGACTGGAGGGCGACGACCTCCCGAAGGACGCCCGTCAGCTGCTCGGCCATCTCCTGCGCGGAGGCGAACCGGCGCCCCGGGTCGGGGTCGGTGGCGCGGACGAGCAGGCGGTAGAACGACTCGTAGGTCCGCAGCACCTCGATGCCGTCGGGCTCGGGCAGCGAGTCCACGAAGACGTTGGTGTAGCCCTGGAAGTCGAAGGTCAGCACGGCCAGGGTGCGCGCGACGGTGTACAGGTCGCTCGCCACCGACGGGCCGAGTTCGGCGACCTCGGGCGCCTGGTAGCCGACCGTGCCGTAGATCGCCGACTCGTCGTCGTCCATCCGCCGGACCGCGCCCATGTCGATCAGCTTCAGCTGGTCCTCGGTCTGGATCGCGTTGTCGACCTTGAAGTCGCAGTAGAGCAGGTTGCGGCTGTGCAGGTGGCCGAGGGCCTCCAGGGCCTCGATGCCGTACGCGCAGGCCTGCTCGACCGGCAGCGGGTCGCGGCGTCCGTCGGGGGTGCGCCGGTCGTTGGCGATCTCCTTGAGGGACTTGCCGCCCACGTACTCCATGACGATGTAGCCGTCCATGGAGCCGGTCCGCTGGTCGAGGTGCTCGACGAAGTTGTAGATGCGGACGATGTTGGAGTGCTCGATCTCGGCGAGGAAGCGGCGCTCGGAGATCGCCGCCGCCATGGCGTCCTGGTCGCCGGTGTCGAGCAGGCCCTTGAGGACCACCCAGCGGTCGGAGACCGCCTTGTCGACCGCGAGGTAGATCCAGCCGAGGCCGCCGTGCGCGAGGCAGCCGGCGACCTCGTACTGCCCGTGCACCACGTCCCCGCCGCGCAGCTTCGGCACGAAGGAGTACGGGTGCCCGCACTTGGTGCAGAAGCCCTCCGTGCGGCCGGCCCGGTCGCCGCGCGAACGGCCCACCGGAGCACCGCAGTCGGAGCGGGAGCAGAATCGCTTCCGCTCGGGCACCTCGGGGTTGGTCATCACCGCGGCCCGCGGGTCGGGGCGCGGCACCTCGGGGACCGTCACCAGGCCCGCGCCGAGCCGGCCCCGGCCGGACTGGCCGCCGGTCGCGCCGGAGCTGCGCACCGACACCGAGCGGGCCGTGCTCGGCCCGGACAGCGCGCGCGAGAGGCGCCCGGAGACGGAACGCCGCGAGGTCGAGGAACGCGAGGAGCTGCGGGAGGAGGCGCGCGAGCCCGACCGGGACGACTCGGACCGGTCGGCCCCCCGCCCGGCCGCCGCGAGCCCCGTCGGGGTGGAGGCGAGCAGCCCGCCGGGCGCGACGACGGGGGCGAGACCGCAGGTGTCGCAGTACAGCTCGCCGCCGCCCATGTCCTCGTACGCGCCCTCGCACGCCGGACGCTGACAGCTGCTCACTCCGGTCTCCCCGCTCACCACTGGTTCCCCCTGTCGTCCCTCGGCCCGGACAGTGTCTCCGTCGCCGCCTGCTGGTAGCGCAGCACCGCCTGCTCGGCCACCCGCAGATCGCACGGGGCGCTCCACAGCATCCGGCGGGCCGCGTCGTACCGCTCGATCAGCAGCGGGTCCTCCGCCGCGCCGAGCCGGGCCACCTTCGCCTTGTACGCGTCGAGCCGGCCGCGCAGTTCCGCGCGGACGGCCAGCGGCGCGGTCACTGCGGTCAACGACTCGCGGGCGCGCAGCAGTTCGTCCTCCGCCTCCCGTTCGAGGGAGTCGAGGAGCGGGGACAGCCGGTGCCACTGGGCGTGCCTGCGGTACTCGGCGGCGGCGACCAGCCGCTCGTGCAGGGCCGTCGGCGGTCCGCTGACGGCCGGCACCTCCGAGGCGGCGATCTTCGCGAGGACCTCGCCGCGGGCGGACCGGGCCTCCGCGAGCGTGCGGTCCGCCCGGGACAGCACGTCCCGCAGGCGCAGCAGCCGGTCCTCCGAGTCCTGCCGGACCTGGAGCACGGCCTCGATCTCCCGCCGGATGTCCTCCAGGGCGCGGGCCGCCCGGTCGTACCGTCCGGTGTCGGGGCGGCCGCCGCCCGGGGCCGAACTGCCCGCCGCGGGCTGCCAGAAGGCGAGCGGGTCGGACACCACCTGGGAGCGCAGCGCGAGCAGCTCGGCGGTGATCGACTCCAGCTCGTCGCCGGCCGGGTGCTCCCCGGGCCGCACCCCGACGGAGTGCGCGAGGGAGCGGGTCCGGCCCAGCTCGGCGGCGAGCAGGTCTATCCGCGCGGGCAGCGCGGACCAGACGGCGTCGGCGGTGACGACCACGTCGAGCGAGGCCGCGTACAGCTCGTTCATCCGGCGGACCAGCTGTTCGAGGGTGAACCGCTCGGTCAGCGCGGCCTGTTCCAGCGCACCGCCCGGGACGTGCACGCTCTCGCCGCGCAGCCGCTCGGTCAGCTCGGTCAGCTCCTCGCGGCCGGGCCAGCGGCGCCGGGCGCGCAGCTCACGGGCGGCGTGCAGGGCGGCGGTGTACGCGTCGAAGTAGGCCCAGAGCAGGGTGATCGTCCGCTCGGTGGACTGCCAGCGGTCCCGGGTCGTCCCGGTCAGCTCGGCGCCTTCGAGCAGTCTGCGGCCGGCGTGGTCCTGGAGCGCGAGGAGCGAGTCCTCGACGGCCTTGTGCTCCGCGCCGAGCCGCGCCAGCGCACGGTCCACCTCGTCCCGGTCCATCACCGGCCCAGGGGGTCCCGTGACGCCCATCGATCACCTCTCGCTCTACTTGTACTTCGGTGCGGGCGGCCCGGATATCCCGGGCAGGTCCGCCTTCAGCCAGGTCTCGTACGCCTTCTGCCAGGGGCCCTGCCGGTAGTTCACGAGGACCTTGTTGACCCGGCGGACCAGGTCGTCGTCGCCCAGCTTGGCGGCCACTCCGTAGTACTCGGTGGTGAACGGCTTCCCCTTGAGCTCGACGGCCGGGTCCTGGGCGGCCTGGCCGGCGGCCAGCGCGTTGTCCGTGAGGACCGCGTCGACCTCGCCCATCTGCAGCCGGGCCAGGCAGTCCAGCTGGTTGGGGACGGTGAGCTGGTCGGGGTCGTCCCTGGTGCCGTCGCCGACGTCCTTGAAGACCGCGCCGAACGACTTCTCCTCCAGGGCCTCGTAGGCCGTGGAGCCCTCCGCGGTGCAGACCCGCTTGCCGCTGAGGGAGGCGTCGTAGCCGGTGATCTCCGAGTCCTTGGGGGCGAGGATCTGCTGCCCGACCTGGAAGTAGGCGGTGGAGAAGGCGACCTGCTGGATGCGCTTGCAGTTGATCGTCATCGTGCGGACCACGAGGTCGACCTTGCGGCTCTCCAGGGCGGCGATCCGCTGGTTGGTCGGGATGGTCCGGAAGACGATGGCGTTCTCGTCGCCGAGGATGTCCTGGGCGATGGCCCGGGCCAGGTCGATGTCGAAGCCGACGAGCCGGCCGGGGGTGGTCTCCTTCCGCCCGTCGGGCAGCACCTCGGTCGTGGCGGGCGTGCGGTAGCCCCAGCGGTAGCTGTTCTGGTCGACGCCCACGATCAGCTTGCCGCGCTGCTTGATGGCTGCCACGGCGGGGCCGTCGACACCGGACGGGGAGAGCGAGGCCTCGGGGCTCTCGCAGCTCTCCGCCCGCACCTGCACGCCGGTGCCCACCCCGGGACCCGTGAGGCCGGCCGCCGGGGCGCTGGGGGCGGCGTGCGGCAGCGACAGCAGGGTCAGCGAGGCGGTCAGCGCGCAGACCGTGGCCATGGCGGCGACGCCGCCCCAGCCGCGCAGGCGTCCGGCGACCCGGCGCGCGGTGCGGCGGACCCCCGCCGGGGCCGCGGGCGCGGTGCGGTCCGGCACCCGGCCCGCCGGGCTCGTGTGTGCGACGCCGTCCGGCATCCCGCCCCCTCTCACCGGTACTCCGACAGTCTGCGGTTGATGCCCGTCACGGCGCACGCCGCGCCGAGGACGCCGAGGACGGCCGCGCCCAGCGGCAGCCCGGTCAGCGCGTCCCGGCCGCCCTCGGCGGCCCGGGTGAACTCGTCCTGCTCGTGGGCGAGGGCCCGGCCGAGGGCCGCGTCGACCTGGTCGAAGGACCGGCCGGTCGAGTCCGTCGGGCCGATGATCCGCCGCATCGCGCCGTCGAAGTCGCCCGCGTCGTCCTTCTCCCGCGCCTGGGCGTGCCGTTCGCGCCACTCGCCGGCCCGGGCGGCGGCCTCGGTGAGCGGGGTGCGGCCCTCCTCGTCGTCGGCGAGCCGGGTCGCCGAGTCGAGGGCGGCGGTCAGGGCGGACACGCTGGCCGCGTAGTCCGCCTCGTACTTGTCGCGCTTGCCGTCCTCGGTGAGGACGGCGCCGCGCGCGACGACGGTCAGGTTCTCGCTGGCGCGGGCCTTCAGGGAGCTGATCCGGGCCTCGTTGAGCACCTGGAGGGAGTCCTGGCCGTGGGTCCGGGCGTCGTCGAGGCCGGCGCGGGCCAGGCCCTGGCCGACGAGCAGCCACATCAGGCCGACCACGCAGGCGGCGGTCGCGCCGAGCAGCCCGCGGTTGAACACCCGGTTGGTCCGCGCGTAGCCGCGGCGCTGGGCCCAGATCAGGGCGGCGAGCGCGAGCACGCCGAGGGCGAGCGAGAGGAACGGCCAGACGCGGGCCTCGTCGTCGTCCTGGTGCAGCCGCAGGGTCTCCGCCGCGTACAGCCGCTCGGCGGCGGGCAGCAGCTCCTGGGCCATCGTCTGGTTGGCGTAGCGCAGATAGGCGCCGCCGAGGGGCAGGCCCTGCCGGTTGGCGGCGCGGGCCCGCTCCACCAGGCCGGTGTAGCGGGGCAGGTGCTCGCTGAGCGTGGCCAGCTCGCGGGCCGAGTCGCCGGAGGCGTCGGTGCTGGCGGCGGCCCTCACCAGGAGCCGGGAGGCGGTGGTGACGTCGTCGGCGTACCGCTCGCGGATCTGCGTGGACTCCTGCGGGCCGGCCAGGAAGCCGCTCGCGGCGGTGGCGTCGGCGTCGGCGAGCGAGCGGTAGATGTCGGCGGCGTCGGCGCTGAGCGGCTGGCTGCGGCCCACCACGTCGTCCGCGTACGAGGCGCGGTCGGCGACCTCGAAGGCGGTGACGGCCCCGAAGGCGACGACGAGCAGCGCCAGGACGGCACCCAGGACGCGGAGCCGGCCGGGCTCGGTCGTGGCGGCCCGGCGCAGCAGCTCACGGCCCTGTGCCCAGGCGCCGGGCGCGGCGGGCGGCGGGAGCTCGGCCGGGACCCCCGGCCCCGCTTGTGCGGGCACGCCGGAACCCGGTCGCGCGGCCGCGCTGGTGGCGCCCTGCGCCGCCGAGGCGGCGGGCGCGTTCGGCGGGTGTGTCACGTGACCTCCCCCTCGGTCTGAGACGTCGACCTGTCCTTCCGGCGGAGCGGCGGACGCCTCCCGGCCAGCAGTATGGCCGCAGCGACTCGCCCGCACACCGGGATTGACTCGATCTTGTACCTATCGTGCCGCATGCCCGCGGAGCTTCCGCGGGCGAACCCCCCTTCACACATCCCTCACTTTGAATACGTCGCCCAGCCGGAATCGGTTCCTTCTCGAACGTCGCTCGTACGAGTGAACACGCGTGCGGGGCGCCCCGTGAGGGAACGCCCCGCATCCGCACCGCGCCCGCGCCGGTCAGGCCCCGTAGTGCTCCCGCAGCCGCGCCGCCGCGCCCGGAGCCGCGCCCCAGGCGTCCAGGGCCAGCAGCCCCGCGCCCAGCACCGGCGGGGCGGTCACCACACCGATCACCGCCTTCGGGGCCCGAGCCGCGAGGAGTTCCGCGATCCGCGCGTCGAGCCGCGGATGGCGGGCGGCCAGCACGCTGCCGCCCAGCATCACCGGGGCCGCCTCGTCGAGCAGCCCGAGCCGCCCGAGGGCGACCGAGGCCAGTGCCACGACCTCGTCGGCCAGCCGGTCCACGAGGGCCCCGGCGACCGGGTCGCCCGCCGCGCTCGTACGGAACAGCACCGGCGTCAGCTCGTGCCTCCGCTCCGGCGGGATCCGCCCCAGGTGCAGCGCCTCTATCAGCGCGTACATCGTCGGCAGACCGAAGTGCTCCGGCAGGGTGCGGGCGAGCTCCGTGGCCTCGCCGCGCCCGTCCTCGGCGCGCGCCGCGAACCACAGGGCCTCGTCGGCGAGTCCGCCGCCCCCGCCCCAGTCGCCGGAAATCTTCCCGATCGCGGGGAACCGGGCCGTCCGCCCGTCCGGCAGCATGCCGACGCAGTTGATCCCCGCCCCGCACACCACGGCCACCCCCCGCGGCTCGTCGATCCCGGCCCGCAGGATCGCGAAGGTGTCGTTGTGGACGTGGACCGAGCGGCTCCAGCCGCGCGCCTCCAGGGCCGCCAGCAGCTCCGCCTCCTCCACCGGGAGGTCGGCGTTGGCGAGGCAGGCCGCGACCACCTCGAACTCGGCGGGCGTCCCGGCCTCGGCGCAGGCCCGGCCGACGATCTCGGCGAGCGCGTCGACGGCCGTCCCCACCCCCACCACGGGCGGCTGGAACCCGCCGCCGCGCGCCGCGCCGAGGACGGTGCCGTCCTCGGCGACGACGGCGACGTCGGTCTTGCTGTTACCGGCGTCGACGGCCAGCGCCACCCGTCTCACGCCCACGCGAGGTGCTCCCGGTTGTGCGCGATCAGCCGGTCGGTCAGCGCCTCGGCGTACGCGAACTGCCCCACCAGCGGGTGCGCGAGCAGCGCCTTGAACACCCGGTCCCGGCCGCCCTTGAGCGCCGCCTCCAGCGCCAGGTCCTCGTACGCGGTGACGTTGGCGACCAGTCCCGCGTACAGCGGGTCGAGCCGCGGCACCGCCAGCGGGGTGGCACCGTTCGCGCCCACCGCGGCCTGCACCTCGATCACGGCGTCGTCCGGCAGGAACGGCAGCGTGCCGTTGTTGTACGTGTTCACCACCTGGTACGGGGAGCCGCCCCCGCCGAGCAGCGAGGCGGCCAGATCCACGGCCGCCTCCGAGTAGAAGGCGCCGCCGCGCTTGCCGAGCAGCGCCGGCTTCTCGTCGAGCGCGGGGTCCCCGTACATCTCCAGGAGCTGCTTCTCCATCGCGGCGACCTCGGCGGCCCGCGAGGGCTTGGAGCCGAGCTCCCGTACGACGGCGTCGTGCGCGTAGAAGTAGCGCAGGTAGTACGAGGGGACGACGCCGAGCCGGTCCACGAGGTCGCGGTCCATGCGCAGGTCGGCCGCGACGGCCTCACCGTGCTCGGCGAGCAGCCGGGGCAGCACGTCCTCGCCCTCGGGGCCGCCGAGCCGTACCCCGGTCTCCCAGGTCAGGTGGTTGAGGCCGACGTGGTCGAGGTGGACCTCGCCGGGGGAGACGTCCAGGAGCGCGGCGAACTTGCGCTGGAAGCCGATCGCCACGTTGCACAGGCCGACCGCCTTGTGCCCGGCCTGGAGCAGCGCCCGGGTGACGATGCCGACCGGGTTGGTGAAGTCGATGATCCAGGCGTCCGGGTTGGCGCGGCGCACCCGTTCGGCGATGTCCAGGACGACGGGGACCGTGCGCAGCGCCTTGGCGAGGCCGCCGGCGCCGGTGGTCTCCTGGCCGACGCAGCCGCACTCCAGCGGCCAGGTCTCGTCCTGTTCGCGGGCGGCCTGTCCGCCGACGCGCAGCTGGAGCAGGACGGCGTCCGCGCCGTCGACCCCCGCGTCGAGGTCCGAGGTGGTGACGATCCGGCCCGGGTGCCCCTGCTTGGCGAAGATCCGCCGGGCGAGGCCGCCGACCAGGTCGAGCCGGTCGGCCGCCGGGTCGACGAGGACGAGTTCGGTGATGGGCAGGGTGTCGCGCAAGCGCGCGAACCCGTCGATCAGTTCGGGGGTGTAGGTGGAGCCGCCCCCCACGACAGCGAGCTTCATAACAGTCGGCTAGCCCTTCACTCCGGTCAGCGTGACACCCTCGACGAACGCCTTCTGGGCGAAGAAGAAAACGAGGATCACGGGGGCCATGACCAGGACGGTCGCGGCCATGGTCAGATTCCAGTCGGTGTGGTGCGCGCCCTTGAAGGACTCCAGGCCGTAGCTCAGGGTCCACGCCCCCGGGTTGTCCGAGGCGTAGATCTGCGGTCCGAAGTAGTCGTTCCACGCGGCGAAGAACTGGAAGAGCGCGACGGCCGCGATCCCCGGCTTCGCCATCGGCAGCACGATCCTGACGAGGGTGCGCAGTTCGCCGCAGCCGTCCACACGGGCCGCGTCGAGGTATTCGTTCGGGATGGTCATCAGGAACTGGCGCAGCAGGAAGATGGAGAACGCGTCGCCGAAGGCCATCGGGATGATCAGCGGCCACAAGGTGCCGGACAGGTCCAGCTCCTTGGCCCAGAACAGGTACATCGGGATGACCACGACCTGCGGCGGCAGCATCATCATCGAGATCACCAGGATCAGCGAGAGGCTGCGCCCGCGGAAGCGGAACTTGGCGAGCGCGTACGCCACCGGGATCGAGGACACCACCGTCAGGACGGTGCCGAGCCCCGCGTACAGCAGGGTGTTGCGCCACCAGGTGAGGAAGCCGGGGGTCTCGAAGACGCGGACGTAGTTGCCCCACTCCCAGGTGTTCGGGGTGAGGTCGCGGGTGAGCGCCTGCTGGTCGCTCATCAGCGAGGTGAACAGGACGAAGACGAACGGCAGCACGAAGAACAGGGCGGCCGCGACGCCGAGCGAGTGCACCGCGATCCAGTGCAGCAGCGCCTTGCGGCGGGCGGTGCGGGCGGCGGGGGTGACCCCGCCGGCCGGCCGCTCCTGCCGTGTCTTCGGGGGGTCGAGTACCTGGCTCACGGGTCAGTCACCTGCCTGGATCAGGCCGCCGCGGCGGCGCATGAGCAGCCCGGTGAAGAGCATGGCCAGGGCGAAGAGGACGAGGGCGATGGCGCAGGCCGCTCCGTAGTCGAAGCGCTGGAAGCCGAGGTTGTAGACGAGCTGCGGCAGGGTCAGCGTGGACTTGTCCGGGTAGCCGGGCTCGAACGGCTGGCCGGAGCCGCCGATGACGCCGGAGGCGACCTTCCCGGCCACCAGCGGCTGGGTGTAGTACTGCATCGC
This sequence comes from Streptomyces sp. NPDC023157, assembly GCF_055560575.1. Taxonomy (NCBI): domain Bacteria; kingdom Bacillati; phylum Actinomycetota; class Actinomycetes; order Kitasatosporales; family Streptomycetaceae; genus Streptomyces; species Streptomyces sp. NPDC023157. Next base: position 947,077 of record NZ_JBVHIL010000001.1, on the reverse strand, counting down.
CTGGATGACGCCGGTGACCACGGCGAACATCACGATCGGCGAGATGTTCGGCAGGGTCACGTACCGGAACCGCTGGAGGGCCGAGGCCCCGTCCAGTTCGGCCGCCTCGTACTGCTCCTTCGGTACGTCGAGCAGCGCGGCCATGAAGATCACCATCAGGTCGCCGACGCCCCACACCGCGAGCATGGTGAGCGCGGGCTTGGACCAGGCGGCGTCGGTGAACCAGGCGGGGCCGGGCACGCCGACCCCTTCGAGCAGCGAGTTCACCGGGCCGGTGCCGGGGTTGAGCAGGAAGACGAAGGCGAGCGTGGCCGCGACCGGCGGCGCCAGGTACGGCAGGTAGAACAGGGTGCGGAAGACCCCGGCACCGGTCTTGATCTTCGTGATGAGCAGGCCGACGCCGAGTCCGAAGACGACCCGGCAGGCGACCATCACGACGACCAGCCACAGGGTGTTGCGCAGCGCCGGCCAGAACATGGGGTAGTCCCGGAAGACGTACGTCCAGTTCTCCAGGCCGTTGAAGGACGGGGCGGTGAAGCCGTCGTAGTCCATGAAGGAGAAGTAGACGGTGGAGACCATCGGGTAGGCGAAGAAGACGCCGAACCCGATCAGCCACGGCGACATGAAGGCCGCCGTCCGAAGCGCCGATCTGCGGCGCTTCGCGCGAAGGGTGTGGGTGGTCATCGGACGTTACTTCGCCTTGGCGATGTCGGTGTCGATCTGCGCGGCGGTCTTCGCCAGGCCGGCCTTCAGGTCGGTCACCGAGCCCTTCTCGTACTGGAGGGCGAAGTCCTGGAGCGTGTTGAGGTAGGTCGCGCCGTTGATCGCGCCGGCCGGGGTGTTGGACTTCTCGTGCCGGGCGATGTCGAGGAAGGTCTTGAAGCGCGGGTCGACCTTCAGGTTCGGCGAGTCCAGCGCCCCGAAGGTGGAGGGCACGTTGCGGATGTCGTTGGCGAAGGCGACGACGGCCTCGGTGTCCGTGGTCATGAACTTGATCAGTTCCCAGGCCGCGTTCTGCTTCCTGCTCTGCGGAGCGATGCCCATGATCGTGCCGGAGAGAAAGCCCTTGCCGTAGTCGGCGGCCTGGCTGTCCGGTACGGGCATCGGGGCGACGCCGATGTCGAAGGGCACCTTGGCGTCGGTGGCCATGCCGAGCCGCCACTCGCCGTCCATCTGCATGGCGACCTGACCGGTGTGGAAGGGGTGCGTGGAGCCCCACTCGTCGCCGAAGCCGGTGCGGTACCTCTCCAGCTTCTCGTAGCCGCCGAGTTCGTCGACCATCTTCTTCTGGACGGTCATCATCTCGGCGATGCCGGGCTCGGTGCCGACGGTCGACTTGCCGTTCGCGTCGAAGTAGGCCGGGCCCCAGCTGCCCAGGTAGTGCTCGCTGGTGGTCTCGTAGCCGTGGTAGTTCGGCATGAAGCCGAGCTGCTCGTACGAGTCGCCCTTGGTCTTCGTCAGCGCCTTGGCGGTGGTCAGCAGCTCGGAGTAGGTCCGCGGCGGCTTCTCGGGGTCGAGGCCCGCCTTCTTGAAGGCGGTCTTGTTGTAGTAGAGGCCGTAGGCGTCGGTGAGCAGCGGCATCGCGCAGCGCTTGCCCTCGAACTGGGTGTACCCCAGCAGCGTCTTGGGGATGATCTTGTCGAGGTCGAGCCTGGACTTCTCGATGAACGGCTTCAGGTCGGCGAAGGCGCCGGAGGAGCAGAACTTGCCCACGTTGGACGTCGTGAAGGACGAGACGACGTCGGGGCCCTTCGAACCGCCGGTGCGCAGCGCCTGGTTGAGCTTGTCGTCGTTGATGCCGCCGACGACCTTCACCGTGATGTTCGGGTGCGCCTTCTCGAAGCGGGCGATGTTGTTGTTGATCGCCTTCACCTCGGACGGGGTGTTCCAGCCGTGCCAGAAGGTGATCGTCGTCTTCGCGTGGGGGTCGTCGGTGGTGCCGTTGTCCGCCGAGCCGGTACAGGCGGAGGCGAAGAGGGCTATGGAGGCGGTGGCGGCGAGCGGGGCGGCGAGCCGGCGCTGGCGTGCGGGCATGGCGGGTCTCCCTGGAACGGGCGGGGGGGCGGTGGTGGGGGCGGTTCAGGGGCTACCGGGAGGTGTCGAAGACCTCGTCCCGGGTGGTGGCCAGCGCGCATTCGAGCGCGCCGCGCAGGACGGGGGTCGCTTCCACGGTGGCGAGGACGAGCCGTGGCCGGGAGGCGGCCAGGTCGGCGAGCTGGGTCTGGACGCGGGCCCGCAGCGGCTCGCCGCCCGCGGTGATCGCGGGGCCGGCGAGCACGAGGAGCTCGGGGTCGAGCACGGCGACGAGGGAGGCGAGTCCGGTGGCGAGGCGTTCGGCGTAGGTGTCGAGGAGCCCGGCGTACCGCTCGTCCTCGGTGTGCGCGGTGACGGCGTGCGCGAGCAGGGCGGCGGCGGTCTCCACGTACGGCTGTTCGCGGGTCTCGATGCCGAGGGACTTGGCGATCCGGGGGATGGACTGGACGCCGGCCAGCTCCTGGAAGCCGCCGGAGTTGGCCTTGGTGACCTGGCGCACCAGCGGGGTGCCGGGCACGGGCAGGAAGCCGACCTCGCCGGCGCCGCCGGTGAAGCCGCGGTGCAGCCGCCCGCCGAGCACGAGGGCCGCGCCGACGCCGGTCTCGCTCCACAGCAGTGCGAAGTCCTCGTGGCCCTGGGCGGCCCCGATGCGCTGCTCGGCGATGGCGACGAGGTTGACGTCGTTCTCGTACTCGAACGGCATGGGCAGGGCGACGGCCAGCTCCTCCAGCAGGGTGGGGGAGTGCCAGCCGGGCAGGTGGGAGGCGTACCGCAGGCGCCCGGTGGCCGGGTCGAAGGCGCCGGGGGTGCCGATGACGATCCGGTGCACCTCGCCGAGCCCGCCGAGCCCGGCCGCCGCGACGGCCCCGGCGAGGGCGTCGACGACCTGCCGGACCACGCCGCCCTCCGCCGTACGGCCGGGCGTCGGCAGCTCGAACTCGCCGACCACCGCGCCGGTGACGTCGGCGACGGCCGCGCGGATCCGGCGCGGGGTGACGTCGAGCGCCGCCGCGTGGGCGGCCCGCGGGTTCACCGCGTACAGCTGCGCGTTGGGTCCGGGGCGGCCGGCGGTGGTGCCGGTCTCGATCACGAGCCCGGCCGCCGCGAGGCGGGCGAGCAGCTGCGAGGCGGTCGGCTTGGAGAGGCCGGTCAGCTTGCCGATCCGGGTCCGTGAGAGGGGCCCGTGGGCCAGGAGGAGTTCGAGGGCGGCGCGGTCGTTCATGGCGCGCAGGACGCGCGGGGTTCCGGGGGTTCCCGGGGTCGTACCTGCCATGTCGGATCCGCCTCGTCCCGCTGCACTGTTAGGAAAGTTTCCTATTGGGTTGGGAGGAAGGTAAGACGCCCGTCACCGGGGCGTCAAGAGGCCCGCCACGACCCGAGACGCGAAGAGGCGCCCCGTCATCATCGGCGGGGCGCCCCTTCACGCGTACCGGGAACGGCTACTTGGTCAGGTCCGTCCTCGGCAGCGGCGTGGCCGCCGCCGACTGCGGGGAGGTCGGGGAGGCGAAGGCCGACGGGGCCGCCATCCCCGCCGACGGGTCGGCCGGCGAGTCCTCGGCCTGGGCCGGCAGCACACCGCCGACGATCCGGATGCCCGCCGCGTCCAGCGCGCGCTTGACCCGCCAGCGCAGCTCGCGCTCCACACCCAGCTTCTTGCCCGGCATCGTCTTCGCCGAGAGACGGATCGTCATCGAGTCGAGCAGCACCTCGCTCAGGCCCAGGATCTCCACCGGGCCCCACAGGCGCTCGTTCCAGGGCTCTTCCTTCGACATGGCGTCGGTGGCCTCGGCGATCACCGCCGACACCCGGTCCAGGTCCTCCGTCGGGCGGACCGTCACGTCCACGCCGGCGGTCGCCCAGCCCTGGCTGAGGTTGCCGATCCGCTTGATCTCGCCGTTGCGGACGTACCAGATCTCGCCGTCGACCCCGCGCAGCTTCGTCACCCGCAGCCCCACCTCGACCACCTCGCCGGAGGCGACCCCCGCGTCGATCGAGTCGCCCACCCCGTACTGGTCCTCCATGATCATGAACACGCCGGAGAGGAAGTCCGTCACCAGGTTGCGCGCGCCGAAGCCGATCGCCACACCGGCCACACCGGCCGAGGCCAGCAACGGCGCCAGGTCGATCTTGAAGGCGCCCAGGACCATCAGGCCGGCGGTGCCGAGGATGAGGAACGAGGCGACCGAGCGCAGCACCGAGCCGATGGCCTCCGAGCGCTGCCGGCGCCGCTCGGCGTTGACCAGGAGACCGCCGAGGGCCGTCCCCTCCACCGCCTGCGCCGAGCGGTTCATCCGCTCTATCAGCTTCGTCAGGGCCCGGCGTATCAGCATCCGCAGGGTCAGGGCCACGACCAGGATCAGGACGATCCGCAGCCCCGTGTTCAGCCAGGTGGACCAGTTCTGCTCCACCCACCCGGCGGCGTTCGTCGCCGTCTCGGCGGCCTCGTCGAGCGTCACCGGAACGTTGGGCTGCGCGTCGGTGGCCGGCAGGGCGGACCAGAGCACGGGGGGCACGGGGGACCTCCAGGGCAGGGGCGGGGCAATCCGTCCACAGTAACGGGGGGACGGCGTGCCCCGGTCGCTGTGTGCACAGGGGAAGACGGACCGCGGCGGGTGGAGACTCCCGTATGCCCGCCGATGTGGTCGAGAACACCTCGGGGCCGTTACCCGTACGTGGTGGCGCACCGGCCAGGCATGAGGAGAGACTGAGAGCAGTTTCGTCCCGGCGCGAGCCACGCGCCGCCGGCGTCATAGGAGGCATCCGTGCCGCATGTCCTGGTCCTCAACGCGTCGTACGAGCCGCTCGGCGTCGTACCGCTCCGTCGCGCGCTCGTCCTCGTCCTGGAGAACAAGGCACTCTGCCTCGAGGAGTCCGGCGCCTTCCTGCACAGCGAGAGCCGTGTCATGGCCGCACCCAGTGTGGTGCGCCTCAAACGGTTCGTGCGGGTCCCCTACCGGGGGCCCGTTCCCTTGACCCGCAGAGCACTCTTCGCCCGCGACGGCGGGCGCTGCATGTACTGCGGTGGCGTCGCAACCAGCGTCGACCACGTCATTCCGCGCAGCCGCGGGGGGACGCACGCCTGGGAGAACGTCGTGGCGGCCTGCCGCCGCTGCAACCACGTCAAAGCCGACCGGCACCTGCGCGAGCTGGGCTGGCGGCTGCGGCACCAACCCGCCCCGCCGACCGGACTGGCCTGGCGGATCATCGGCACCGGCCATCGCGACCCGCGGTGGCTTCCCTACCTCCAGCCGTACGGCGCGGACGACGCCCTGGCCCGGATCGACGCGGCCGTCAGCACCCCCCAGGGGGTCATGACGACCGGTTGAGCCGGGCCTTTCGCGTTCCGGGCGTTCCCGCGTACCGGAGCCTTCCCTTACGGGAAGCCCCGGGAAGCCCCGGGGCGCTCGGGGGAAGGTCAGGGGGAGCCGGGCGGAGTGCCCCGCTCCCCTTCCGGGGCGTCCGGCGCCGGTGCGTCCGCCGGGGCGCCGGGCGCCTTCTCGGGCGGCTCCGCCGCCTGCGTCCTCCCCGGCGGCTCCGCCACCGCGAAGGCCTCCACCGACCACAGCGAATAGCCGTACTCCGTCGCCCGCGCGTCGCCCCGCACCCGTACGTAGCGGGTGTCCGGCGCGTCCATCCGCACCGACTCCCGCCCGCCCCGCCCGTCGCGGACCGTGGCGGCCGTACGCCAGCTCCGCCCGTCGGGGGAGACCTGCACCCGGTACCGGCTCGCGTACGCGTCCTGCCAGTGCAGCACCACCTGCCCCACCCGGGCCGGCTCCGCCAGCTCCAGCTGCCACCAGGCGTCGTCCTCGGCGGGCGAGGACCAGCGCGTCGCCGGGTCGCCGTCCACGGCCAGCGCGGCCGGGAAGTCGGGCGTCTCGTCGCCCGAGGACGAGGCCGTGCCCGCCGGCGCCAGGTCCGGGCCCGACGTCCGCGGGAACACCCGCACCGTCAGGACCCGCTCCTCGCCCGCGAACGCCACCGGCACCGCGTACGAGCCGGCCGGCGTGGCCGCGGCGGCCGACACCTCCAGCGGCACCGTCGTCCGGGTGCCGCGCGGCACCAGCGCCTCCTTGGGCAGCCGCACCGTGATCCCCTTCGGCGCCCGCGCGGTCAGCGCCCCGCGCACCTCGGCCGCCCGCCGCCCCTCCAGGGTCGCGGCCACCCGTACGGGCGGGCCGCCGATCTCCGCGTCGGTCTCCGTACGGGCCAGTTCCAGGGCGGCCCGCGGCTCGTCGGCGAACCACGGCACCAGCGACCGCACCCGCCCCGCCGGCCCGCTCCACGCGATCCGCACCGCGTCCGCGCGCAGCCCCGCCAGGTCCGCCTGCGTCCACCCCGAGGCCGCCAGCGGGCCGAGCGCCCGCCAGCCCTCACCGGGCACCAGGGCCTCCAGGGTGCCGCCGGACCCGGTGCCGGGCTCCGTCATCACGGTGACGGTCTCCACCGGCCTGGCCCGGTCGATCCGGACCGTGTACGCGTCGTCCGCCGCGTCCGACTTCAGCCCCGGACCGCGCTCCCGGTCGGCGCCCGTCCAGGCCGCCGACTCCGTCGCCGCGCGCGCGAGGAACGGGTCGAGCACGCCCTTGCCGACGGTCACCGCGCCCGCCCCCAGCGCCTCCCGCCGCCGCTCCAGGCCGAGCTGGGCCCGCCACGCCCCGGCGCCATCGCCGCGCGCCTGCGCGAGCAGCATGTCGACGGCCGTCTCGCCCGCCTGCCCGTACCGCGCCAGCTGCTCCAGCCACGGGCCGGCCTCCGCGCTCAAGGCGCCGTCCGCCGTCCCGGCCAGCCGCCGGGGCGCCTCGCGCATCACGGTGAACGCGGCCCGCAGCTCCCGCGCCGCCTTCTCCCGGGCGCCCTGGTCGGCGCTGGTGCGGCTCGCCCAGAAGGCGTCCGCCAGCGGCTTCAGATAGGCCGACTCGGCGTCCGGGGCGAGCAGCGAGGAGGCGCCGTTCCCGGCGAGCGCCGCCAGCGCCGCGCGCGCCGCCGGGTCCGGCCCCGCCAGGTCGTCCACGGCGGCCCGCCAGGACTCCTGCGGCCGGTAGCCCTTCGGGTTCCAGGCGAAGTCGGCGGCCGTGAACAGCGGCACCCGCGAGGCCGTGGCCTGCTCCATGGCGTTGGCCAGGAACGCGGCGCTGCCGGCGGCGACGGCCGGCTCGCGGCCGGTGGCGGGGCCGAGGAAGAGGCGGTCCTGGGCGTAGTCGTTGACCGGGTAGTTGTCCATGGTGACCAGCGGATGCCGCAGCACGTCGCGGGCCCCGGCCAGCTCGCGCCCGGTGATGGTCCGCGGCACCGCCCCGACGCCCGTCCACGCCACCTGCACCCGCGGGTCGAGGGCCTCGGCCAGCGCCTTCCGGTACTCCGTCGCGCCGTCCTGGTAGTACTCCGTCGGCATCAGCGACAGCGGTTCGGCGCCCGGGTGGCGCTCGGCCAGGTGCCGTGCGACGGCCCCCGCCACGCGCGCCTGCGCCCGGGCGGCCGCCTCGGGGCCCCGCCCGAAGGCGTCGGCGTCCGCCGAGCAGTGCCACTCGCTGTAGCTGACGTCCTGGAACTGGAGCTGGAAGGCGCGCACCCCCAGCGCCCACATGGCGTCCAGCTTCCCGGTGAGCGCCGTCAGGTCCCGCTCCGAGGACAGGCACATGGACTGGGCGGGGGAGACCGCCCAGGCGAGCGTCACGTGGTTCGCCCGCGCCCGGTCGGTCAGCTCGCGGAACGCGGCCCGCTCGGCGGCCGGGTAGGCCTCGCGCCACAGCGTCTGGCGGTACGGGTCGTCCCCGGGGGCGTACAGATAGCGGTTCTGTTTGGTGCGGCCCAGGAAGTCGACCTGCGCCAGCCGCTGCTCGCGGCTCCAGGGACGCCCGTAGAAGCCCTCGGTGAGCCCGCGCACGGCGGTGCCGGGCCAGTCGCGCACCCGGACGCCCGGCAGGCTCCCGTCGGCGCGGACCAGCTGACGCAGGGTCTGCACCGCGTGGAACAGGCCGTCTTCGCCGGCCCCGTCGAGCACGACCGTGTCCCGGCCCTGGAAGCGGCCCGTCGCGAGCCGGTAGCCGCCGTCCGGCAGATCGCCCCGCCCGGCCACCCGCAGGGCGCCCAGCGCCTCGCGCGCCCCCGTGGCGTCCTCGCCCACCCGGAGCACCGCGCCCCGCCCGGGCAGCGCCTCGTGGACGGTGCGCACCCCGGCGGCCCGCAGCAGCGCGCGCAGCGCGGCCAGGGCGTGCGGGTCGGCGTCCGGGGCGGCCAGCAGCGTCACCTCGGGGCCGAGCGCCACGGCCTCGCCCACGGCGGTCAGGGACTGGGGCCGCGGCCAGACCGACGGGGGCCCGGCCGTCCGTGCGTTCGGCCCGGCCGTCGGCGCGTCCGGGGCGGTGGTGGCGGGAGGGGCCGGTGGGGCGGGCGCGTCCGGCGCCGCCTGGGCCGGGCCCGGCAGGCCGAGGCCGAGCAGGCCGCCGACGACCGCGACGGCCACCGCGGTCGCCGTCCGCCTCCTGTGTCCGAAGTGCACGAGGGCTCCCTCCGGTCCCGTGGGTCACGATTCGATGACGAGCCCACCATCCGGGTCGACGGAGTGTCAATGCGCCTGGTCGAACTGCCCCGTTTGCCCCGCGGGCTTTCGGCGAGGTGGCGTCGATTCGTCAAGTTCCGCCGGTAAAACGGGGAGCGATGGGTAAGGCTTCCCGTGCTGTCCCACCTGTCTTACCTGTCGAGACCGTCGAGACGACCCGGGAGATCCCGTGAACGCGACCGACCACTCCGCCCCCCGGATACGCGAGCAGACCCCCGCGCCGATCCGGATCCCGCGGCAGGGCCCGCTCACCAGCGAACCGCCCCTCGCCGACGCCGCGCCCCTCACCAGCGAGCCGCCGATGATCGAGGCGGCACCCCTGACCAGCGAACCCACCGCCCGGGGCACCGCGGGCGGTACGGAGTCACCCGGAGTGTGAAGTGACCCTGGCCCGTCTCGCCGCCCTGCACGGCGTCGCCACCGAGTACGCCCCCTCCGAAGGCGTCACGGTCACCGTGCCCGAGGCCACGGTGGTGGCCGTCCTGCGCGCCCTGGACGTCGACGCGTCCACACCCGAGGCGGCCGCCGCCGCGCTCGACGCGGCGGAGCGGGCGAGCCGCGCGCGACTCCTGCCGCCCACCGTCGTCCACTGGCAGGACGGGCCCCCGCGCCCGGTCCTCGGCCTGCCGCCCGGCACCCGGCTGACCGTGACCACCGAGGACGGCACGACCGTCACCGGCACCTGCGCCGCCGCCGGCCGGGGGCCCGACTGGAGCGGCCTCCCGCTCGGCGTGCACCGGCTCGCCGCCGACACCTCCGACGGACGCCGCTGCACCGGCACCCTGATCGTCGCGCCCGCGCACGCGCCGGGGCCCGAAGGGCGCGCCCACGGACTGCTCGTCCAGCTCTACTCGCTGCTCTCCACCCGCTCCTGGGGCATGGGCGACCTCGGCGACCTGCGCGAGCTCGCCGACTGGGCGGGCCGCACGCACGGCGCAGGGTTCGTCCAGGTCAACCCGCTGCACGCGGCCGTACCCGGGGCGCCCACCGACCCCTCCCCGTACCGCCCCTCCTCCCGCCGCTTCCCCGACCCGGTGCACCTGCGGATCGAGGACGTCCCCGAGTACGCGCACGTCGACCCGGCCCGCCGCGAGGAGCTCGACCGGGTCCTCGCCGACGCGGCCGAGCTGCGCGAACGGGTGCTCGGCAAGGGCGCGCTGATCGACCGGGACGCCGTGTGGGAGGCCAAGCGGCGGGCCCTGGAGCTGGTCCACACCGTGGAGCTCGGGCCCGGCCGCCGCGCCGCCTACCGCGACTTCCTCGCCGAGCGGGGGCGCGCCCTGGAGGACCACGCCACCTACCAGGCCCTCGCCGAACGCCACGGGCACCACTGGCGCCGCTGGCCCGAGGAGCTGCGCGACCCGCGGACGGCCGAGGCGGTGGTGCGGGCCGACGCCGGACTCACCGCCCGGGTCGACTTCCACTGCCGGCTCGCCTGGCTGACGGACGGCCAGCTCGCCGCCGCCTCGCGCACCGCCCGGCGGGCCGGGATGGCGGTCGGGATCGTCCACGACCTGGCCGTCGGCGTCCACCCGGACGGCTCCGACGCCTGGGCCCAGCAGCACGTCTTCGCCGCCGGCATGTCGGTGGGCGCCCCGCCCGACGCCTTCAACGCGCGCGGCCAGGACTGGGGCCTGCCGCCCTGGCGCCCCGACGCGCTCGCCGCCGAGGGCTACGCCCCGTACCGGGGGCTGCTGCGCGAACTGCTGCGGCACGCGGGCGCGCTGCGGATCGACCACGTCATGGGGCTGTTCCGGCTCTGGTGGGTGCCCGAGGGCCGCGAGCCCACCGAGGGGACGTACGTCCGCCACGACGCCGAGGCCATGCTCGCCGTCCTCGTCCTGGAGGCCCACCGCGCCGGGGCCTCGGTCATCGGCGAGGACCTCGGCACGGTCGAGCCGGGGGTACGGGAGGCGCTCGCCCGGCGCGGGGTGCTCGGCACCTCCGTGCTCTGGTTCGAACGGGACTGGGCCGGCACCGGCCGCCCGCTGCCCCCGGAGGAGTGGCGGGCCGACTGCGTGGCCACCGCCACCACCCACGACCTGCCCTCCACCGCCGCCCGCCTCTCCGGCGCCCATGTGACGCTGCGCCACCGGCTCGGGCTGCTCACCGGCGACCTGGGGCGTGAGCGGACCAGGGACGCGGCCGAGACCGCGGAGTGGCTGGGGCTGCTCCAGCGGCGCGGGATGCTGCCGGAGGGCCCGGGCGACGAGGCGGCGGAGGTCAGGGCCTTCCACCGGTTCCTGGCCGCCACCCCGGCGCGGATGGTCGGGGTGTGGCTGCCGGACGCGGTGGGGGACCGGAGGCCGCAGAACCTGCCCGGCACCTGGGACCAGTACCCCAACTGGCGGCTGCCGGTCGCGGGTCCCGACGGACAGCCGCTGACCTTGGAGGAGCTGGCCGCCTCGCCGCGCGCGCACGCCCTGTTCAAGGTGCTCGCGGAGGAGGTGGGGGCCCGTACGGCACCCCCGGGCGCGCGGTCCGTTTAGGTGTTCGCTACTTTTGCACCGTGGACAAGAAGAACGCCCTGCGCGCCGGTGCTGTCGCGGCCGGTACGACGCTGATGATGCTGCTCATGTCGTCCCCCGCGCTCGCGCTCACCCGCGACGACGGTGACGACCCGGCCCCCAAGCTGAGTGTCGCCGAGACCCTCGGCCTGTACGTCGCCGCACCGCTGGTGCTCTTCCTGGTGATCGTCGGGCTGGTCGCGGTGCTCGACAAGTCCAGGAAGAAGGCGTAAGCCCCACCCGTTCCCTCAGGAGGGCGTCGCACGGTACGAGATACCGCGCGGCGCCCTCGTGTGTTTCCCGCCGTCCTTCACACGGTCGTGGCGAGCAGCCTGCGCAGGAGCGCCGAGAGCTGCTCCGACTCCTCCGGGGTGAGCGCCGCCTCCAGGGCCGCGGCCTGCTGGGCGAGCCCGGCGCCGACGGCCTGGTCCACGAGCGTGCGGCCCTCCTCAGTGAGGGTGACCCGCAGCCCGCGCCGGTCGTTCGGGTCGGGGCTCCGGGTGATCAGACCGGCCCGCTCCAGCTTGTCCAGACGGCCCGTCATCCCGCCGGTCGTGATCATCAGCGTGGCGGTCAGCTGACGCGGTGAGAGGGTGTACGGCTCCCCGGAGCGCCGCAGCGTCGCGAGCACGTCGAACTCGCCCAGCGACATCCCCCCGTACGGCGCGTACGCCTTGTCCACTTTGCCGCGCATGGCGCCGGCCAGCCGGTAGATCCGCCCGAAGACGGCCATCGGCAGGGTGTCCAGGTCCGGGCGGACGGCGGCCCACTGGTCGGTGATGGCGTCGACGGCGTCGTGGCCGGGCCCCGTGGCGGGCGTCTGCTTCTCCATGACCTCAGTCTCCTCTCTCTGCTGACTCGATGGCAAGAAAGCCACTTGCAAGTAAGTAGCTTAGTGGTAAGTTAATTACCAGCAAGCCACCCGGCGAGCTGCCAGCCACCTCAGGGGGGAACCTGCCATGTCCCGTAAGGCCGCAACCGTCGCACTGACCGCGCTCGCCCCGATCTCCTGGGGCTCCACCTACTTCGTGACCACGGAGTTCCTGCCGCCCGACCGGCCGCTCCTCACCGGTCTGCTGCGCGCCCTGCCCGCCGGCCTCGTCCTCCTGGCCCTCACCCGCAAGCTGCCGCAGGGGGCCTGGTGGTGGAAGTCCGCGGTGCTCGGCGCCCTGAACATCGGAGCCTTCTTCCCGCTCCTCTTCCTCGCCGCCTACCGCCTGCCCGGCGGTGTGGCCGCCGTCGTCGGCTCGGTCGGCCCGCTCTTCGTCGTCGGCCTCGCCGCCCTCCTGCTGGGCGACAAGCCCACCGTGAAGGCGCTGCTCACCGCCGTCGCCGCCGCCTTCGGCGTCAGCCTCGTGGTCCTCAAGGCCGGAGCCGCGCTCGACACGATCGGCGTCGTCGCCGGACTGTTCTCCGCGCTCTCGATGTCCGCGGGCACCGTGTTCACCAAGCGCTGGGGCCGCCCCGAAGGCGTCGGTGCGCTCGCCCTCACCGGCTGGCAGCTCACCGCGGGCGGCCTGATCATCCTGCCCGTCGCCTTCCTGCTCGAAGGCGCCCCGCCCGCCCTGACCGGCACCAACCTGGCCGGATACGCCTACCTCGCCTTCGGCAACACCGCGATCTCCTACTTCCTCTGGTTCCGCGGCATCGAGCGCCTCAGTGCCTCCTCCGTCACCCTCCTCGGCCCGCTCTCGCCGATCACCGCCGCCGTCATCGGCTGGGCCGCGCTCGGCCAGGCGCTCGGCCCGGTGCAGCTGCTCGGCATGGTGGTCGCCTTCGGCGCCACCCTGATCGCCCAGATGGGGCCGCGCACCCCGAAGGCGAAGAAGACCGCCGAGGCCCCCGCCGCCGAACCGTTCAGCGCTGCTGAAAGGAATGGTCAGGAAGTTTCGATGGACCTGGAGAGTTCGGCGGTGCGACGGTAAGCGGCATGACACAGCTCACCGTTCGCCACCCCACCGAGAGGCCGGCGCCCGCGAGAAAGCTCGCGAAGGGCGCCGGCCTCGGCGTGCTGCTCGCCCTGCTCGCCACCGTCGTCTGGTCCGGTAGCTTCGTCGCCACCCGGGACATGGCCGACAGCGTCCCGCCCGTCCAGGCCGTCTTCTGGCGCTGGATCATCGCGCTCGCCGCCGTCGCACCCTTCGCCGCCCGCCCGTTCTGGCGGCAGCGCGCCGTCCTCCGCCGGCACCTCGGCTTCGTCGCCCTCGCCTCGCTGTTCGGCGTCGCCCTCTACAACACCCTGGTGCACCAGGCCGGGCTGACCACCTCCGCCTCCAACATGGGCATGATCATGGCCGCCTCACCGGTGCTCATGGCCGGCTACGCCCGCCTCGGCGGCGAACGCCTCGGCACCCGCCGCGTCGTCGGCATGCTGGCCGCCGCGCTCGGCGTGCTCCTGCTCGTCGGCAAGGGCTCCCTCGCCGTCGACTTCACCGCCGGCGACCTGTGGATGTTCGCCGCGGTCCTCTCCTTCGCCTCGTACAGCGCCCTGCTCAAGCGCAAGCCCGCCGAGATCGACCAGCTCGCCTTCCTCCTCACCACCTTCCTGCTCGGCGCCCTGATGCTCGCCCCCGCGTACGCGGTCTCCCTCACCGTCCAGGGCGGCTTCACCGCCACCGCCGGGACCGTCGGCCCCCTCCTCTACGTCGGCGTCCTCTCCTCCGCCGTCGCCTTCTTCGCCTGGAACCGGGCGATCTCCCTCATCGGCGCGGCCCGCGCGGGCGTCGTCTACTACCTCCAGCCCGTCTGCGTCGTCCTCCTGTCGTACGCGCTGCTCGGCGAGCGGCTCGGCCTCGTCGGGGCCGCCTGCATGGCGCTCATCCTCGGTGGCGTGGCGCTCAGTTCCTCCCGGTAGGTTGCGGCCCATGACCGAGTGGGACATCAAGAAGCTGCAGATCCTCCGCACCCTCCGGGACCGCGGCACCGTCACCGCCAGCGCGGAAGCACTGCTCATGACCCCCTCGGCCGTCTCCCAGCAGCTCACCAACCTCTCCAAGCAGCTCGGCGTGCGACTCCTTGAGGCGCACGGGCGCCGGGTCCGGCTCACCGACGCCGCACACCTGGTGCTGCGGCACGCCGAGGCGGTCTTCGCCCAGCTGGAGCGGGCCGAGGCCGAACTCGACGCCCATCTGCGGGGCGAGGCGGGACGGGTCAGGGTCGCCGCGTTCTCCACCGCCGTGCCCGCGCTCGTCGTCCCCGCCGTGCAGGCCCTGCGCACCGCCCACCCCGCGCTCGACGTACGCGTCCGGGAGGCCGAGGCGGCCGAGGCGTACGAACTGCTCACCGCGGGCGAGGTCGACCTGGCCCTCTCGCTCGCCGCCCACGCGCCCACCGCCCGCGACCCCAAGTACAGCCGCGTCCCGCTGCTCGCCGACCCGCTCGACGTGGCCCTGCCCACCGGGCACCCGCTCGCCGAGGCGCCCGGACTGCGGCTCGCCGACCTCTCCGCCGAGCCCTGGATCTACGGCGGTTCGGGCCCCTGGTCGGAGATCACCACCGCGGCCTGCGAGGCGGCCGGCTTCGTCCCCGAGCAGGCGCACAGCGCGGCCGGCTGGACCGCGATCCTCGCCATGGTCGAGGCCGGCATGGGCGTGGCCCTGATCCCCCGGATGGCCGCCGCCGAGCGCCGCACCGGCGTCGTCATGCGGGTGCTCTCCGCCGACCAGCCGCGCCGCCATGTCGTCGCCGCCGTGCGCCGTGGCGCGGAGGAGGGACCGGCCGTCGCCCGGGTCCTGGCGGCACTGCGGCAGGCCGCCGTGCAGCGGGAGAAGCCGGCCGTCGCGGCGAGCGGCGGGGCGGCCGTCACTCCGACCGGTGGGTCGACCGGAGAGCCGACCGGTGGGCCAACCGTTCAGCAGAGCTGAACGACGACGTCGAAAACATTCGATGGACCCGGGGGTCGGCCCGGCGGCACAGTCGAGGACATGAGCCTCGACCACGACACCGCCCAGGACCCGCACGCCAACGACGCCGCCCCCTACGCCGGTGGCGACCCCTACGCCGACTACCGGACCGGTGACTTCCCGTTCACCGAGCTCGTCGACCTCGCCGACCGCCGTCTCGGTGCCGGGGTGGTCGCCGCCAACGACGAGTTCTTCGCCGAGCGCGAGAACCTGCTCGTCCGCGAGCGGGCCGTCTTCGACCCCGAGCACTTCGGCCACAAGGGCAAGATCATGGACGGCTGGGAGACCCGCCGCCGCCGCGGCGCCGACGCCGGGCACCCCTTCCCGGCCCCCGAGGACCACGACTGGGCGATCGTCCGTCTCGGCGCCCCCGGCGTCATCCGCGGCATCGTCGTCGACACCGCCCACTTCCGGGGCAACTACCCGCAGCGGGTGAGCATCCAGGCCGCCGCCGTCGAGGGCTCGCCGAGCCCCGAGGAGCTGCTGGACGCGAAGTGGGAGGAGCTCGTCCCGCCCACCCCCGTCCGCGGCCACGCCGCCAACGGCTTCACGGTCGCCGCCGAGCGCCGCTACACCCACCTGCGGCTCTGCCAGCACCCCGACGGCGGCATCGCCCGCCTGCGCGTCCACGGCGAGGTCGTCCCCGACCCCGAGTGGCTGGACGTCCTCGGCACCCTCGACCTGGCCTCCGTACTCAACGGCGGTGTGTACGAGGACGCCTCCGACCGCTTCTACTCCTCGCCCACCCAGATCATCCTGCCCGGCACCTCCCGCAAGATGGACGACGGCTGGGAGAACCGCCGCCGCCGGGTGCGCGGCACCAACGACTGGGTGCGCTTCCGGCTCGCCGCCCAGGGCGCCGTACGGGCGGTCGAGATCGACACCGCCTACCTCAAGGGCAACTCGGCGGGCTGGATCGCCCTCCAGGGCTGCAACGGCGACCCCTCGGGAAGCGCGGAGTGGTTCGAGATCATCCCCCGCACCCGCCTCCAGCCCGACACCCCGCACCGCTTCACGCTCCCCGCGCGGGCGGTCGTCACCCACGTCCGGCTCGACGCCTTCCCCGACGGCGGCGTCGCCCGGATGCGGCTGCACGGCAGCCTCACGGACCGGGGCGCGGCGGAACTCCGCGCCCGGTACGCGCGGCTGACCGCCTGACGTACCGCCTGACGACCGCCTGACGTACCGCCTGACGGTCCTTTCTGTCAGGTGCACGGAAAAGATCATTAGGCTCTCGGGGCATGAGACTCCTCCAGAGAGCGATGGTCGCGTTCGCGCTGCTGGCCTCCGCGGTCCTCGCGACCGTGGGGCCGGCCGCCGCCGACACCGTCGACCCCGCCTCCGCACCGCCGACGCGCGTCATCTCGTACAACGTCTGCGGCGCTTCCAGCTGCCAGAGCCAGCTCGACCTGGCCACCTGGACCGCCAAGGTCAAGGCACAGGCCCTCGCCTGGGACGCCGACGCCCTGATGCTCCAGGAACTCTGCTTCACCCAGTGGACGTCGCTGCGCGACGCGCTGGCCGACGCCGGCTACACCGCCGTCTGGGGCTTCGCCACGAAGACCGGCGGCTGCGGCCACTGGGGCGGCACCGACAACGGCTTCGGCCTCGGCGTCTTCGTCAAGGCGCCCGCGGTCGACCGCTACACGGCCAACCTGACCACCCCCGGCCCCGAGCCCCGCCCGGTGCTCTGCGCCCGGGGCCCGGTCGACGGCCGGACCACGCTCGTCTGCAACGTCCACCTCGACCAGAAGATCACCCCCGACAACGGCTCCGCCGAGGCCCTGGCCCACGCGGACACCTGGGCGGCCGGACTCCCGGTGATCTTCGGCGGCGACTTCAACGCCGGTACGGAACCGGCGTACGACCCGATGCTCGACCCGGTCCGCCAGGGCCTGCCCGGGACCGGCCCGTTCATCGAGGCCGACGAGAACGACCAGGACTTCTTCACCCCGGCCTGCCGGGACGCCGGGGTCACCGCGTGCCACTCGGGCGAGCCCACCGTGGCCTCCGGGAAGAAGTTCGACCACGTCTTCCTGAACACCCGCGACTTCCACGCCGTCCGCGCCGACGCCCTCGAACCCGAGCCCGAGGGCACCGCCCCGCTCTCCGACCACAAGCTGCTGCGCGCCGCCGCCTACCCCACGCTGCCGCCCGGCGACCTCACCGGCGACGGCAAGGCCGACCTCCTCGCCGTCAAGGACGACGGCAGCCTGCGCCTGTACGCCGGCACCGGCGGCGGCGCCCTCGCCGGCATGCGCCAGATCGGCGCGAGCGGCTGGGCCGGCGCCGCCGTCAGCCACCGCGGCGACTGGACCGGCGACGGCCGCGAGGACGTCCTCGCCCGCATCGGCGACGACCTGTGGGTCTACCCGAACACCGGCAACGGCGAGCTCGGCACCCGCGTCGCCATGGGCGGCCGCCCCACCGGCTGGTCGAACGGTGGCGCCCTCCCGCTGGCAGCCGGCGACGTGGACGGCGACGGCCTGCCCGACGTCCTCGCCCGCAGCACCACCGGCCTCTGGCTGCACAGGGGCGGCCCGGCCGTCGACGGGAAGCCCACCTTCGCGCCCCGGGCCGCCGTCAAGATCGGCGGCCCCGAATGGGCCGGCTACGACGTGGTCCTGCCCGGCGACGTCACCGGCGACGGAAGGGCCGACGTCTGGAGCCGCGACCGCGCCACCGGCGAGATCAAGCGGCACGTGAGCCAGGGCGCGGCCCTGCTCGCCGCCGACCCGGCCCCGCTGACCGGCGGCCCCCTGACCGTCGCCGACCGGCGCCTCGCCGTCTCGGCCGGCGACGTGACCGGCGACGGCCTGCCGGACCTGTGGACCACCCGTACCGCCGGCACGGCCGAGAACCTGGAGTTCCTCCCGGGCACCGCCACCGGCCTCAGCACCCCGGCCACCATCGGCACCGGCGGCTGGCAGTGGCTCACGGCCCTGGGCTGACCCGCCGACCCGCTGACCCCTTGAAACGGGGAGGGGCCCCGGACCGTGACCGGTCCGGGGCCCCTCTCGCGTCGGACGAGCTGTCAGACGAGCTGTCAGACGAGCCGTCAGGCGGCCGCGGCGTCCGCCGCCTGCGCCTTCAGCGCGCGCTCGACGCCCGCGCGGGACTCCGTCACCATGCGGCGGAGCGCCGGCGCCGGGTCGTTCGCGGCGATCCACGCGTCCGTGGCGTCCAGGGTGGCCTGCGAGACCTGGAGCGACGGGTAGAGGCCGACCACGATCTGCTGCACGATCTCGTGGCTGCGGGTCTCCGAGATGCCCTTGATCGCGGCGAAGTACTTCGCCGTGTAGGGGGCGATCAGCTCGCGCTGGTCGACCTGCACGAAGCCGCCGATCACGGCCTCCTGCACCGCGTTCGCCAGGGTGTCGGACTCGACGACCTGGGCCCACGCCTCGGCCTTCGCCGCCTCCGTCGGACGGGCCGCGCGGGCCGTCGCCGCGTGGCGCTCGCCCGCGGCGGTCCGGTCGCGCTCCAGCTCCGCGGCGATCTCCGGCTCGTCGATCCGGCCGGTCGCCGCGAGCCGCTGCACGAACGCCCAGCGCAGCTCGGTGTCGACGGCGAGACCGTCGACGACCTCGCTGCCGTCGAGCAGCCCGGCGAGCACGTCGAGCTCCGCCGCCTCGCGGGCGGTGGCCGCGAAGGCCCGCGCCCAGGCGAGCTGGTGGTCGCTGCCCGGCGCCGCCGCCCGCAGCTGCTCCTGCGCGAAGGCACCCCAGCGGGACAGGCCCTCGGCGCGCCACTCGGGCGCCGCGTACAGGTCGAGGGCCGCCTTGACCTGCCCCTGGAGCGACTGGACCACGCCGATGTCGGTCTCCTTGGCGATGCCGGAGAGCACCAGCGCCAGGTAGTCGCGGGTGGCCAGCTCGCCGTCGCGGGTCATGTCCCAGGCCGAGGCCCAGCACAGCGCCCGCGGCAGGGACTCGGTGAAGTCGCCCAGGTGCGCGGTGACGTTCTTGAGGGACACCTCGTCGAGGCGGACCTTGGCGTACGACAGGTCGTCGTCGTTGAGCAGCACGACCGCCGGGCGGCTCTTGCCAGCGAGCTGCGGCACGGCGGTCAGCTCGGCCGCCTCGATGTCCAGCTCGACCCGCTCGGTGCGGACCAGCTTGCCGGCCGCGTCCAGGTCGTAGAAGCCGATGGCGATCCGGTGCGGGCGCAGGACGGCCTCGCCCTTGGCGCCGGCCGGCAGCGCCGGGGCGGTCTGGCGGACGGCGAAGGAGGTGATGGAGCCGTTCTCGTCGGTCTCGATCTCGGGCCGCAGCACGTTGATGCCGGCGGTCTCCAGCCACGCCTTCGACCAGGCCTTCAGGTCACGGCCGGAGGTCTCCTCCAGGGCGCCCAGGAGGTCCGTCAGACGCGTGTTGCCGAAGGCGTGGGCCTTGAAGTAGGCCTGCACGCCCTTGAAGAACTCGTCCTGGCCGACGTAGGCGACGAGCTGCTTCAGGACGGACGCGCCCTTGGCGTACGTGATCCCGTCGAAGTTGACGAGCACGTCCTCCAGGTCGTTGATGTCCGCCATGATCGGGTGCGTCGACGGCAGCTGGTCCTGGCGGTAGGCCCAGGTCTTCTCCGCGTTGGCGAAGGTGGTCCAGGCGTTGGGCCAGCGGGTGCCCTCGACGGAAGCCTGGCAGGCGACCGAGGTGTAGGTGGCGAACGACTCGTTCAGCCACAGGTCGTTCCACCACTCCATGGTGACGAGGTCGCCGAACCACATGTGGGCGAGCTCGTGCAGGATGGTCTCGGCGCGACGCTCGTACGCGGCGTCCGTGACCTTCGAGCGGAAGACGTACTGGTCGCGGATGGTGACCGCGCCCGCGTTCTCCATCGCGCCCGCGTTGAACTCCGGCACGAACAGCTGGTCGTACTTGGCGAACGGGTAGTCGTACGCGAACTTCTCCTGGAACCAGCCGAAGCCCTGGCGGGTCACGTCGAAGATGTGGTCCGCGTCGAGGAACTCCGCGAGCGACGGACGGCAGTAGATGCCCAGCGGCACGACCTGGCCGTCGGGGCCCTCGTACGAGGAGTGCACCGCGTGGTACGGGCCGACGATCAGCGCCGTGATGTACGTGGAGATGCGCGGGGTCGGCTCGAAGACCCAGACGTCGTCCTTGGGCTCCGGCGTGGGGGAGTTGGAGATGACCGACCAGCCGGACGGGGCCTTCACGGTGAACTGGAAGGTCGCCTTGAGGTCGGGCTGCTCGAACGAGGCGAAGACGCGGCGGGCGTCCGGCACCTCGAACTGCGTGTACAGGTAGGCCTGGCCGTCGACCGGGTCGACGAACCGGTGCAGACCCTCACCGGTGTTGGTGTACGCGCAGTCGGCGACGACCTTCAGCTCGTTGCGCCCCTGCGCGAGGTGCGGGAGCGCGATCCGGGAGTCCCGGAAGACGGCGGCGACGTCGAGGGCGTGCCCGTTGAGCACGACCTCGTGGACGGCGGGGGCGACGAGATCGATGAAGGTCTCGGCCCCGGCCTCGGCGGAATCGAAGCGGACGGTGGTGACGGACCGGTAGGTGCCGCCCTCCTGCGCACCGGTGAGGTCGAGGTCGACCTCATACGCGTCCACGGACAGCAGCTTCGCCCGCTGCGCCGCCTCTTCACGGGTCAGGTTTGTGCCAGGCACCCGGTCAACTCCTCGGTTTCGTGACGTTTGGGCCATCCTTCCACGGGGTGTGTCGACGGCGCACCGCACATTTCCCAGGGCGAACAAGCGAAGGGCGGCCATCCCACGGATGGCCGCCCTTCGTCACTGTTCGTCAGGACTCGTCCCGCCGGTGTGCCGGTCCTCAGCCCTTGAGCTCGGCCGCGACCAGCTCCGCGATCTGCACCGCGTTCAGGGCGGCGCCCTTGCGCAGGTTGTCGTTGGAGAGGAAGAGCGCGAGGCCGTGGTCGACGGTCTCGTCGACGCGGATGCGGCCCACGAAGGAGGCGTCCTTGCCGGCGGCCTGGAGCGGGGTGGGGATCTCGGAGAGCTCGACGCCCTCGGCGTCCTTCAGCAGCTCGTAGGCGCGCTCGACGCTGATCGGGCGCTCGAAGCGCACGTTGACCTGGAGCGAGTGGCCGGAGAAGACCGGGACGCGCACACAGGTGCCGGAGACCTTGAGCTCCGGGATCTCCAGGATCTTGCGGGACTCGTTGCGGAGCTTCTGCTCCTCGTCGGTCTCGAAGGAGCCGTCGTCGACGATCGAGCCGGCCAGCGGCAGCACGTTGAAGGCGATCGGGCGCTTGTAGACGCCGGGCTCGGGGAACGCGACGGCCTCGCCGTCGTGGGCCAGCGCGGCGGCGTTCTCGGCGACGGCCTTGACCTGGCCGTCCAGCTCGGCGACACCGGCCACGCCGGAGCCGGACA
Source organism: Streptomyces sp. NPDC023157 (assembly GCF_055560575.1). Lineage (NCBI taxonomy): Bacteria > Bacillati > Actinomycetota > Actinomycetes > Kitasatosporales > Streptomycetaceae > Streptomyces > Streptomyces sp. NPDC023157. Next base: position 925,711 of record NZ_JBVHIL010000001.1, on the reverse strand, counting down.
CGGCCTGGTAGGTCGTGGCGACCAGCGCGATCAGGCCGGCCTCCTGGTGGAGCGGCTTGAGGACCGGCATGGCGGCCATCGTGGTGCAGTTCGGGTTGGCGATGATGCCCTTGGGGCGGTCCTTGATCGCGTGCGGGTTGACCTCGGACACGACCAGCGGGACCTCGGGGTCCTTGCGCCAGGCGGAGGAGTTGTCGATCACGACGGCGCCCTGGGAGGCGACCTTCTCGGCGAGCGCCTTGGAGGTGGCGCCGCCCGCGGAGAAGAGCACGATGTCCAGGCCGGTGTAGTCGGCGGTGGCGGCGTCCTCGACGGTGACGCCGTCCAGGACGGTGCCGGCGGAGCGGGCGGAGGCGAAGAGTCGCAGCTCGTCGACGGGGAAGTCCCGCTCGGCCAGGATCCTGCGCATGACACTGCCGACCTGACCGGTGGCTCCGACGATTCCGACCTTCACGGGGACTCCTCCATACATCTGTGCAGGGTGCGCTGCCGGTTCCATCATGCGGGTCTGCGGGCCCGGCTTGTCCAATCCATTGTCCAAGGGACGGGACGGGACTCAAGACGGCGAAGGGGCGGGCGCCGGTTCCGGCGCCCGCCCCTCACTGGTGGCACGGTGTTACGGGACGACGTTCCCGATCACGACGCTGCCGGTGCCGGCGGCGGTGCCGCGGGCGTTCAGCAGCTGGACCTCGCCGAAGAACCGGCGGCCCTCGGGCGCCGCGGCGTTGACCACGACCTCGGCGGCGACCTGGGCGGTCCCGCCGTTGGCCAGCTGGACCGGCTTCGACTCGTCGACCTTCACGGAGCCGAGCGCGGACGAGTAGTACACGTCCTTGTAGTCGTAGCTGGTGCCGCCGGCCGCCTGCACCGAGTAGCCGTCGATGATGACGGTGTAGGTGCCGGGGGCGGGCTTGACCAGGCTGACGGACTCCTCGGAGTCGCCGTCGGCGGACTGCCCGACCTGGGTGTCGCCCAGCTTGACCGTGAGGTCGAGGTCGGCCGACAGGTCGGAGGTGTTGCCGATGGCGATGTCGAGGCGCTCGACACCCTCACCGATGGTGACGGTCTTGATCTGCTGCTCGTGGTGCTGGATGGTCGCCTTCTCGGACTTCTGCGAGCCGAGCGAGCCGCCCTTCAGGCGCCCGTCCAGGGCCGCGAACTCGTTCGAGACGTTCCACTGCACGGCGGCGGGGGTGCCGATCTTCGCCTCGGGGACCGTCTGGACGGCCGGGTCGAAGGAGGCGCCGAGCACCGAGACGTCCAGCTTGAACGGGTTGTCCAGGTCCGGCGACGTACGGCGGGACTCGACGATGATCTCCCACACGCCCGGGATCGGGTTGGCGTAGGAGCGCACGTCCGGACGGCAGGTGTTCGCCGGGTTGTAGTGCGGGTAGCACTGGTTCGTCGCGTTGTCCTCAAGGGCCACGCCGTACGGGTGCTGGGTGATGAACCGGGTCTGGCTCTTCTCCTTCAGCCCGCCGATCGAGACCTCGAGGGTCTTGGCGCCCTTCGGCACGGTGACGAAGTACGACTTGCTGCTGTTGCGCTGCACGGAGCCGGCGGCGGAGAAGCCGTAGCCCGGGCCGACCAGGTCGGCGGAGACGATCGAGGTGGCGAGGATCTGCTTGTCGACGCCCTCGGTGCGCTCGTCGTCGGCCTCCAGGATGACGCTGTGCACGCCGGCGGAGGTCGGACGGGCCTGGAGCTTGACGGTGACCGGCTTGTTCAGCGGCAGGTCGATCTCGTCGTCGCCGAGGATGCGGAAGGTGCCGTCGTTGTACTTCAGGTCCAGCTCGTGCTCGATCGGCCGGTCCGGGCCGCTCGTGCGCGTGATGGTGACGTCGTAGACCTTCTTCTGGCCGACCTTGAGGCCGCCCTGGCGGTCGTACACGCCGGTGCCGGTGTGCGGGGCCGGGAAGATCGCGGTGTCGACCGGGGCCTCGACCTTGTAGTCGTGGGCGGTGGCACCGTCCTTGATCGACTCCCAGGCGTCCTCGATGTCGATGAGGCCGGCGCCCTGCTCGTGGGCCGCGACACCGGGGATCCGCTTCGCGGTCGAGGTGAGCGCGGTGCGCAGGGTGAGCGGGGAGAGCGCGATGTGCTTCTGCTTGGCCGCGGAGATCAGCAGCGCGCTCGCGCCCGCCGCCTGCGGCGAGGACATCGAGGTGCCGTTGAGCATGCCGTAGCCGGCGGGCAGCGCGTAGCCGGACTCGGCGACGCCCGCACCGGGCTGCCAGGTCGGGATGGTGTTCACGGCCGAGCCGGGGGCGGTGATGGTCGGGGTGAAGCCGCCGTCCTCACGCGGGCCGCGCGAGGAGAAGGGGAACATGGCGTACTTCTTCTCGACGGCGGAGCCGTAGTTGGCCGCCCAGGTCGACTGGGAGACGGCCGCGCCGACCGACAGGACCTTGTCGGCCAGGCCGGGGTCGCCGATCGTGTTGATGCCGGGGCCCTCGTTGCCGGCCGAGATGACCAGCTGCACGCCGTACGTGTCGATGAGACGCGTGTAGAGGCGGGCGCGCACGTTGTCGCCGTCGTTCTGCAGCGGCAGACCGCCGATCGACATGTTGACGATGTCGACGCCGCGGTTGGCGACGAGGTCGATCATGCCCTCGGTCAGCGCGGTGTTGGTGCAGCCGCCGGTCCAGGTGCAGGCACGGGCGGAGACGATCTTCGCGCCGGGGGCGGCGCCGTTCATCCTGCCGCCGAAGAGGCCGTTGGCCGCGGTGATGCCGGCGACGTGGGTGCCGTGCGAGGACTCGACGAGACCGACGTTGACGAAGTCGGCCTTCTTGCCGACCCAGGTGCCGCCCAGCGGGTCCATCGGCACGTCCTTGCGGATCTGCACGACGAACGGGGTCTTCTCGACGACCTCGGTGGCCGGGTTGTCCGTACCGAAGTAGCCGACCTGGTAGCCGTCCTTGTACGGCTTCATCGGCTCGTTGTCGGTGAAGTCACCGTTCTGGTCGGTGTCCACGCGCACGGTGCCGGCGACCGGGTCGTACAGCAGACCGAAGCGGTCGGTGGTGTCGCCGTCCCGGTTGATGTCGCCCTTGGGGTCGCCGCCCGCGGTGACCGACTCGCTGAAGCGGCTCCACTGGTACGAGCCCTCGGGGGCCTTCCAGCTCTGGCCGCCGGCGGTGAAGACGGAGCCCGTGACCGGGGTGATCTGGGCGCGCCAGGTGCCGTCGCTCTCGGTGAGCGGGTCGGTGGCGGTGACCCAGTCGACGATCTTGCGCTCGCCGGTGGTGGTCTTCTGCAGGGCCGGGTGGCCGAGGTCGACACCGGAGTCGAGGATGCCGATGGTCACGCCGCGGCCGTCGGCCTTGGGGTGCTCCTTGACGAAGTCCACCGCACCGGTCTCGTGGGACGGGTTGTACGGGTTCTTCGCCGGGGTGTCCTTGCCGGGGGCCGGGTAGGTGCGCGTGACGGTGGTGCCGTCGACGGCGCCCGTGGAGCCCGCGTCCGGGGTCGGGTCGTCCTGCTCGATCTCCGCCTGGAGATCCACCGACTGCACGGAGGACAGCTTGGTGGCGGCCTTGATGGCGGCGTCGGCCTTGCCGGTCGGCAGGGTGGCGCGGACGTAGCCCAGCTTGTCGTCCTGCCTGCCGACGGAGGCGCCGGGGACGGCGTCGAGCTGGCCGGCGACCTGCTCGGTGGCGCCCGGGGCCGTGGCGACGAGGACGGTGACGTTGGGCTGGCCGGCGGCCTCGGCCTCGGACAGGCGCTGCGCGTCGGTGGCGCCGAGCTTGTCGGCGGGGTCGGCGATCTTCACCGGGGAGCTGCCGGTCGCCGGGTCGTCGGCGGCCAGGACCGGGGCGGCACCGGCCGCGACGAGCGCGGTCACGAGGCCGGCGGCGGCCGCGATGCGGGCCGCTCGTCTGGTCCCGGAGGTGGAGCGTCCGGATATGGAGCTCTGGGTTTCGGGGGTGGTCATCAACATCCCTGTTTGTGAAAGAAGAGGGTCCGGATTTCGGTACCGGATGACCGCTCAGCCTTTCGCAAATGACAGGGGTTTGGGGAGAGTTACCGGGTGGCGGAATGCGCGCGTGGCGCACATCCGCCACTGCGGAAGATGCGCCACGGGGGACGAAAGGTGCCCAACGGGGGCGAGTCGAAGTCCCGCCGGTGGGGGACTAGTTGTCCTTTGTACGGGCATAGTGCCGCGAGGCCTTGGCCCGGTTGCCGCAGGCGGCCATCGAGCACCAGCGCCGGGTGCCGTTCCGCGAGGTGTCGAAGAAGTGCAGGATGCACGCCTCGTGGGCGCACTCGCGGATGCGTTCCGGGTTTGTGCGCAGCAGGTGAAGGTAGTCGCGGGCGGCGGTCCATCCCGGCCCCCAGGCGGGATCCGCGAATTCCGCCTTCTCGCCCGGCCCTTCGGCGGTGAGCGTGGCCCGGATCCGCCCGTGCCCGAGGACCGCGTCGACCCGGGCGGTGGCGTCCGGATCGCCGGGCCGGTCGACCAGGCTTCCGAGGGCGTCGCGCGTGGCCAGGGTGTGGCGCAGGGTGACGTCGTCGGCGCGGAAACGCCCGTCGAGCCCGTTCGAGCGGAGCCAGACGCCGAGCCCCTCGACGCCGGTGAGCAGGTCCTGCCGTACGCCGTCCGCCATCCAGCGGGTGTTGAGCAGGTCGAGGGAGACGGGCTCGCCGACGAGTGGCCGCGGGTCGGAAACGGTCATGGCGGACGCCCTCCTCGGCGACGAATTTCGGCCTAACCCCTCAAGGTTACGTGACCGGTTGCGCGCTGCGCGTTCTAACCTCTAAAGTTGAATTCAAAGGTTAGCACCGCTCGCGGTGAACGAGTCGTACGAGTCGTACCTGAGGAGGTCCCCCATGCGCGCCTACCACCCCGGCTCCCTCGCCGTTCAGACCCGCGTCGGCGTCCGCGACCTCGCCGAGCACGTCGGCAGATCCATCAGCGCCGGCATCCGGCCGGTCGCCGCCACCTTCCTGGAGGCCCAGCCGATGCTCGTGCTCGGCGCCGCCGCCCCGGACGGCCGGGTCTGGGCGAGCCTGCTCACCGGCCGCCCCGGCTTCGTCCGCGCGACCGGCCCGCACACCGTCTCCGTCGCCGGCGGCGTCCCCGCCCGCGACCCCCTCGCGGCGGCCGTCACCGAAGCCGGCACCCCCGTCGGGACGATCGCCCTCGACCCCCGCACCCGCCGCCGGATGCGGCTCAACGGCACCGCGCGCCCCAGCGCCCGCGGGCTGCTCGTCGAGGCGGAGCAGGTCTTCACCAACTGCCCGAAGTACCTCCAGAAGCGCGAGCTGTACGGCCGCGCGCGGGACCCCCGCCCGGGGGTGGCACGCCACACCCGCTCCCTGACCCCCGCCCAGCAGCGCCTGATCCGCACCGCCGACACCTTCTTCGTCGCCACCGCCGCCCCCGACGGCGTCGACGCCAGCCACCGCGGCGGCGACCCCGGCTTCGTCGAGCTCGGCTCGCCCACCGAACTGCGCTGGGCCGACTACCCCGGCAACGCCATGTTCCTCACCCTCGGCAACCTGGAGGCGGACGGCCGCGCCGGCCTGCTCTTCCTCGACTGGCGCACCGGCACCACCCTCCAGCTCTCCGGCTGCGCCCACACCGAGTACGGCCCCGAGGGCCGCGCGGTCCGCTTCCGCCTGGACGCGGTGGCGGAGACCAGGGACGCCAGCCCCCTGCGCTGGTCGCCCCCCGAGTACTCCCCGTCCAACCCGCCCGTCACGAAGGACCGCCCATGACCACCGCCCCGCCCGCCCCCGCCACCACCGCGACCCCCGCCCGCGCCGCCGCCCCCGCCCGCCCCAGACCCCGCGTGCTGCTCGCCTCCACCGCCGTCAGCGTCACCGCGCTGCTCCTGCTCGTCGCCCTCGGCACCGCACTCCACCAGCCGCTGCTCATCCCGCCGCTGGCCGCGAGCATGGCCCTCGTCGCGGGCGCCCCCGACCTGCCGCTCGCCCAGCCCCGCTCCGTCGTCGGCGGCCAACTCCTCTCCGCCCTCACCGGTTTCGCCGTCCTCGCGCTCACCGGCCCCGGCCTGTGGGGCGCCGCCGTCGCCGGCGGCCTCGCCCTCGGCGTGATGTCGGCGGCCCGCACCCCGCACTCCCCGGCCGCGGCGACCGCGGTGATCGTCACCCTCCAGAACCCGCCGTTCTGGCCCTTCCTCGCCCTCCTCGCCCTCGCCACCCTCGTCCTCGTCGCCACCGGCCTCGCCGGCGCCCGGCTCACGGGGCGGCGGTATCCCGCGTACTGGCTGTGAAAGCCTCTAATCTCGGCCCATGCAGACCGAGTTGAGGGTGGCGGCCTACGCCGTGTGCGTACGTGACGGGCGGATACTCCTGGCCCGTTGGGTGGACCGGGCCGGGGTGAAGCGGTGGACGCTGCCCGGGGGTGGGCTGGATCACGGGGAGCTGCCGGTGGCGGCCGTCGTGCGGGAGGTCGAGGAGGAGACCGGGTACGTCGCCGAGGCGACCGTGCTGCTCGGGATCGACTCCATCCGGCGGGAGCGGCCGCGCCGGCTCGGCGGGGCCCTCGACTGGCAGGGGCTGCGGATCGTCTACGAGGCCCGGGTCGTCGGGGGTGAGCTGCGGAACGAGGAGGGCGGGTCCACCGATCTCGCCGCCTGGCATCCGCTGGAGTCGGTGCCCTCACTCACCCGGGTCGAGCTCGTCGACATCGGACTCCAGCTGTGGCGCGACCGGCCGCCCCTGGGGCACTCCCCGCTCCACGATCCGGCGAACGGCTGAAAACGGCTCAACCGTCCCGGACCCGCTCAACCCGGTGCCCCTGCCCCGCGGTCCCCTCCCGCGACCGAAGCAGTACGCAGCTGTACGTACGTCAGGGGAGCCCGCACTCATGTCAGCCGCACGCACCGCCCGTACCGTCCTGGCCGCCGCCCTCGTGGCCGGCCTCGCCTCCACCGCGCTCGCCGCGCCCGCCCTCGCAGCCGCGCCGCCCAAGCCCTCGCACGCCGCCACCCAGCAGGCGCTGGACGCGGCGGTGGCGGCCGGCGTGCCCGGGGTCGTCGCCCAGGCCCGCGACGGCAAGCACCGCTGGACCGGCACCGCCGGCGAGCGCGCGGGGAACGACCGCTTCCGGGTCGGTTCCATCACCAAGACCTTCACCGCGACCGTCCTGCTCCAGCTCCAGGCGGAAGGGAGGATCGATCTCGACGACCCGGTGGAGAAGTGGCTGCCCGGGGTCGTCGCCGGGCACGGGCACGACGGACGGAAGATCACTGTCCGGCAGCTTCTCAACCACACCAGCGGCATCTACAGCTACACCAGTGATCCCGCCTTCCAGCAGCGCGTGTTCGGGGCCGAGTTCCTCCAGCACCGGTACGACACCTGGACCGCGCGGCAGCTCGTCGACGTCGCCATGGCCCACGAGCCGGACTTCGCGCCCGGCACCTCCTGGAACTACTCCAACACCAACTTCGTCCTGGCCGGCATGGTGATCGAGAAGGTCACCGGCCGCCCCTACGCCAAGGCCGTCGAGAACCGGATCATCAAGCCGCTCAAGCTGCGCGCCACCAGCGTCCCCGGCACCGACTCGCGGATGCCGAGGCCGCACTCGGGCGCCTACTCGAAGCTCTCCCGCGACACGGCCGGACCGACCTACGACGTGACCGCGCTGAACCCGAGCATCGCCGGCGCGGCGGGGGAGATGATCTCCGACTCGAACGACCTGCAGACCTTCTACCGGGCGCTGCTCAAGGGGCGGCTGCTGCCGGCGGCCGAGCTGAAGGAGATGACGGACACCGTCCGGGTCTCGCCCGAGATGGGCTACGGCCTCGGGCTCATGCGGGAGAAGCTCAGCTGCGGCAAGGAGGTCTGGGGCCACGGTGGCGGCATCCACGGCTCCAGCTCCCAGGCCGTGGTCACCCGGGACGGCGAGCACTCCCTCGCCGGGAACCTCAACGCCGACTGGACGGGCGACAGCCAGGCGCTGATCGAGGCCGAGTTCTGCGGGACGGCCCCGAAGAAGTAGCCCCCGCGGCGGCGGCCTCGCAGGTACGGGGGTCCAGCGCGGCCGTTCAGCGGGGCAGGACGACGACGTAGGCGGGCGGCTGCCGGTCGGACGCGGCCATCAGGGCTGTACGGACCACGGCCGCCTGCTGTTCACTCGCCTCGCGCAGCTTGCGCGGGGTGAGGTGGACGACGGTGATGCCCAGCCGCTCCAGGTGCTCGCGCTTGCGCGTGTACTCGGACCAGAGCGCGTCGTCGTCCTGCCGCGGCGCCCGGGTGTCCAGCTCCACGGCGACCGCCTGGTCCGGCCAGTAGGCGTCCAGGCCGCCGAGGTGCGGGCCGCCCGGCAGCCGCAGGTCCACGTTCCACAGCGGGTCCGGCAGCGCGAACTCGCGCACCATCGCGTACAGCCGGTCCTCGGCGAGCGAGCGTCCCTCGGCGAGGAGCGCGTCCACCGCGTCCACCACGTGCGGCCGGTTGAGCAGCCGGGCGCGGTTCAACTCCCTTACGACCGCCGCCGGTTCGCAGTGCCCGCCGCTCACGGCCTCGGTGAGCAGCCGGCGGACCGCGCCCGGGTCGGTCAGCGCCGCGGCGGCGTCGGCCAGCGCCCGGGGGACCGGGGCGACGGGGAAGCCGTCGATCTCGGTCGGCCGCGGCGGTTCGGCGGCGCGCACCACCCGGACCTGTCCGGTGGACCGCACCCGCCGGGCGCGCGGGACGAGGACGTCGACGCGGTTCAGCGTCCCGGCCGGCGGGGTGGCGGTGAAGCCGTGCAGGGAGAGCGCGGCGAGCCCGGTGAGCATCGCGTCGCCGCCGGCGAGGCGCAGCGCCTCCCGGAACCGGTCGTCCCCGGTGCGGGGGAGGGCGGAGAGGGGGGCCTTGGGGGTGTTGTGGTTCATGTCGACGGTCTTCCGCCGGACGGCCCGCCGCTAACCGCTGTTACGAAGCAGTGGCCCAATCCGGACAACTCCGCACTAAAGTACGCGCGTTCGAGTGCCGATGAACAACGGCCCCCGACGGACGCACCGCCGGGGGCCGAAGTGCCGACCGCTGCTACGCGGCGCGCCCGTCGCACTCCTGCGCCCGCAGCGCGCGGGCCAGGTCGTCACGCGACTCCAGCACGAGCCGGCGCAGCGCCGGGGCGGCCGAGGCGTGCGCGGCGAGCCACGCGTCCGTCGCCGCCAGGGTCTCCGCGCGGTCCTGGAGCGCCGGGTACAGGCCGCGCACCACGTCCATGCCGATCTGGATGGAGCGCTCCGCCCAGATCCGCTCGATCACCGCGAAGTACTTCTCCGCGTACGGCGCGATCAGCTCGCGCTGCGAGGACTGGGAGAAGCCCGAGATCGTCGCCTCCGCCAGGGCGTTGGACAGCGCGTCCGACTCGACGACCTGCGCCCAGGCCTGCGCCTTGACCGCGGCCGAGGGTCGGCCGGCCAGGCAGCGCACCTGGTGGCGCTTGCCGGTCGCGGTGTCGTCCCGGGTCAGCTCCTCGCCGATCCGGGTCTCGTCGGCACGGCCGTGCACGGTGAGCGATTCGAGCAGGCACCAGCGCAACTCCTGGTCGACAGCGAGCCCGTCGATCACGGCGCCGCCGTCGAGCAGGCCCTCCAGGAGCTGGAGGTCGGCGTCGGAGGAGGCCACCGCGGCGAAGAAGCGCGCCCAGGTCAGCTGGTGCTCGCTGGCCGGCTCGGCCTGCCGCAGCTCGCGCAGGCCGCCCTCGGCGAGCAGCCGCCCGCCCTCGGGCCGCCAGTCGTGCGCCGCGTAGTCGGTGACGGCGGTCCGGGCCCAGGCGTGCACCATCTGGAGCACGCCGATGTCGGTCTCGCGGCCCGCGAACTCCAGCGCGATGCGGACGAAGTCCCGGGCCGGCATCAGGCCGTCGCGGGTCAGGTTCCACAGCGCGGACCAGCACAGGGCGCGGGCCAGCGGGTCGGTGACGTCGCCGAGGTGCGCGCGCAGGGTGGCGAGCGAGCCCTCGTCGAAGCGGACCTTGCAGTAGGTGAGGTCGTCGTCGTTGACGAGCACCAGGTCCGGCTTCTCGGCGCCGGCGAGCTCCGCCACGACGGTGGAGGCGCCGGTGATGTCGGCCTCGGCCCGCGCGTACCGGACGAGCTCCCCGCCGGAGAGGCGGTAGAGGCCGACGGCGGCGCGGTGCGGGCGCAGCTCGTCGCCGTCCTGGAGGACGGCGAGCTCGGTGATCCGGCCCTCGGCGTCGTAGGTGACGGCGGGGGTGAGGGTGTTGACGCCGGAGGTCTGCAGCCAGGACTTGGCCCAGCTCTTCATGTCCCGCCCGGAGGTCTCCTCCAGGACGGTCAGCAGGTCCGCGAGGCGCGTGTTGCCGTAGGCGTGGCGCTTGAAGTAGCGGCGCGCGCCCTCCAGGAACGCGTCCCGGCCGGCGTACGCGACGAGCTGCTTCAGGACGGACGCGCCCTTGGCGTAGGTGATGCCGTCGAAGTTCAGCTTGGCGTCCTCCAGGTCACGGATGTCGGCCGTGACCGGGTGGGTGGACGGCAGCTGGTCGGCGCGGTACGCCCAGGCCTTGCGGTTGTTGGCGAAGGTCACCCAGCTGTTGGTGAAGCGGGTCGCCTCGGCCAGCGAGAACGCGCCCATGAAGTCCGCGAAGGACTCCTTCAGCCACAGGTCGTCCCACCACACCATGGTGACCAGGTCGCCGAACCACATGTGGGCCATCTCGTGCAGGATCACGTTGGCCCGGCGCTCGTACGCCGCCTGGGTCACCTTGCCGCGGTAGATGTACTCCTCGCGGAAGGTCACCATGCCCGGGTTCTCCATCGCGCCGAGGTTGTACTCGGGGACGAAGGCCTGGTCGTACTTCCCGAAGGGGTACGGGAAGTCGAAGTTGTCGTGGAAGAAGTCGAGGCCCTGCTTGGTGATCAGGAAGATGTCGTCCACGTCGAAGTGCTTCGCGAGGCCCTTGCGGCACATCGCGCCGAGCGGGATCTCCAGCTCGGTGCCGTCGGCGAACACGCGCTTGTAGCTGTCCGTGACGTAGTGGTACGGGCCGGCCACGACGCAGGTGATGTACGTGGAGATGGACGCCGTCCCGGCGAACCGCCACACGCCGTCGGCGTCCTGCCGCCCGGCCCCGTTGGACCACACGGTCCAGCCCTCGGGCGCGGACACCTCGAAGCGGAACGGCGCCTTGAGGTCGGGCTGCTCGAAGGTGGCGAAGACCCGGCGGGCGTCGGCCGGCTCGTACTGCGTGTAGAGGTAGACCTCGCCGTCCTCGGGGTCGACGAAGCGGTGCATGCCCTCGCTGGTGCGGCTGTAGGCGCACTGGGCGTCGACCACGAGCTCGTTCTCGTCGGCCAGGCCGTCCAGCGCGATCCGCGCCCCGTCGAAGACGACGGCCGGGTCGAGCGCGCGCCCGTTGAGGGTGACCGCGGTCACCGAGGGGGCGATCAGGTCGACGAACGTGGCGTCGCCGGCGCCCGTGCGGCGGAAGCGGAGCGTCGTCACGGAGCGGAAGGTGCGCACGTCCTCCGTGGACTCGCCGACCGCGGACCGCAGGTCGAGGTAGACCTCGTACCCGTCGACGGACAGCAGCTCCGCCCGCTCATGGGCCTCGTCGCGGGACAGGTTCTCACCGGGCACGGTCACTCCTTCGTGGCTCGTTCGAAACAGCACCGATCCTCCCATGTGCCACTGACCGAGGGCACCACGGGAATGCGGGGCCGGCCGGCGGTGTTGCCGCCAGGCACATCGACACACCCTTTCGAGCGCCCGTTGAGTGATCTTCCGAGGAGAGACATGTCCGAGAGCAGGACCACCGCAGACTTCTTCTTCGACCCGCTGTGCCCGTGGGCCTGGATGACCTCCCGCTGGATGGTGGAGGTGGAGAAGGTGCGCCCGGTCGACGTGCGCTGGAAGGTCATGAGCCTGGCGGTCCTCAACGAGAACCGCCTCGACGAGGTGCCGGCGGAGTACCGCGAGATGCTGGAGACCCAGGCCTGGGGCCCGGTGCGTGTGGTGATCGCCGCCCAGCAGCTGCACGGCGACGAGGTCGTCGGCAAGCTCTACACGGCGCTCGGCACCCGCTTCCACAACAACGGCGAGGGCCCGACGCGCGAGGCGATCGTCGGCGCGCTGACCGATGTCGGCCTGCCGGAGGAGCTGGCGGACTACGCCGACCAGGACACGTACGACACCGAGCTGCGCGCCTCCCACAAGGAGGGCATAGAGAAGGTCGGCCAGGACGTCGGCACCCCGGTGATCGCGGTCCCCGGCGCGGACGGCGACGAGGTCGCCTTCTTCGGCCCGGTCGTCACCCCGACCCCGCGCGGCGAGGCCGCCGCCCGCCTGTGGGACGGCACGCTGCTGGTGGCGGCGACCCCCGGCTTCTACGAGATCAAGCGCACCCGCACGGCGGCGCCCAGCTTCGAGTAGCCCTCGCCCCGTCCTCGTACGGAAGAACCCCCGCGATTCACGTCATCGCGGGGGTTCTTCTTCATTCCGCCCGCAGGTGAAGGTTGAGAAGACGATCACGAGCAGGACGAACAGGGGGTGTCAGAACGAGATCAGCGGGACGCTCGCCTTGGCGGCCTGGTAGCGCTTGTTCACGTCCTGCCAGTTGACGACCTGCCACATGGCGTCGATGAAGTCGACCTTCTGGTTCTTGTACTGCAGGTAGAAGGCGTGCTCCCAGGCGTCGAAGACGAGGACCGGGACGGAGCCCTGGCCGACGTTGCCCTGGTGGTCGTAGACCTGCTCGACGATCAGACGGCCGCTGATGGGCTCGTAGGCGAGGACGCCCCAGCCGGAGCCCTGGGTGGTCGCCGCGGCCTTGGTGAGCTGGGCCTTGAACTTGGCGAAGGAGCCGAAGGACTCGGTGATCGCGTCGGCGAGCTCGCCGACCCCGTCGGCGGCCAGCGGCTCGCCGCCGCCCTCGCCGGCCTTCGGGCTCGCCATGTTGTTCCAGTAGATGGAGTGGAGGATGTGGCCGGAGAGGTGGAAGGCCAGGTTCTTCTCCAGGCCGTTGATGGCGCCCCAGGCGTCCTTCTCCCGAGCCTCTTCCAGCTGCTCCAGGGTGTCGTTCGCACCCTTGACGTACGCGGCGTGGTGCTTGTCGTGGTGCAGCTCGATGATCTGCGGGTTGATCACCGGCTCCAGGGCCGCGTAGTCGTACGGCAGTTCCGGAAGGGTGTAGATGGCCATGTGCCGAGCCTCTCGCCGACGTCTTCTAATTGCAACTTCTATGCAAGTGCAGGCTAGCAGCAGGAAGTGTCGAAGTTGATCAGACCTTGGCCCTAGGTCCGGATGGCCCAAACGTCCTTGAAGCGGACGAATGATGATCAATAACCTGCGCGCGTGAACCTCCCACTCAAGCTCGCGGCGATGACCACGCTCCTGACCCTGCTCGGCACCGCCTCCGCCGGCGCGGCCGACGACTGGCAGCGGGTCGGCACCGACTCCCGCAGCGGTGTCAGCGGCCTCGCGGCCGAGGACGGCGGCACCGCCCTCGTCGCGCACGACAACAAGCGCCCCGGACAGCCCCGCCTGTCCCGGGTCACCTACACGGCGGGCACCGCCAGCCTCTCCCCGGTCACCTGGGACGGGGCCTACGCCGAGGACATCGAGGCCATCGAGGCGGTGCCCGGGATGCCGGGCGAGTACATGGCCCTGGCCGGCCGCGGCATCGTCTACCGGCTGAGGGTCGCCGGAGACACGGCGACCGTCGTCGACTACACGCCGCTGCCGATGATCGGCGAGGGCGCCGACTTCGAGAGCTTCACCCTCGTGGCCCGGGGAGGGAAGCTGGCCGCCCTGTGGGCGGACCGCGGCGCCGGCCCGGGCCGCCCCGCGACGCTCTACGCGGCGCCGTTCTCCTTCGCCCCCTGGGGACAGCCGCTGTTCGGGTCCGTCACCCGCCGCTCCTACCTCTCGACGTACCCGGCCGACGAGGGCACGCGGCACATCTCCGACATCTCGGTGACCGCCTCCGGCCGGATCCTGGTGGGCTCCGCCTCGGACGCGGGCGACGACGGCCCGTTCGACTCCGCGGTGACCGAGGCAGGCCGGGTGACCGTGTCGGCGGCGGGCTCGGTGCGGGTCACGCTCGCCGCGAGCCCGACCGTGCTCGGGACCTTCCCCGGCTACAAGATCGAGGCGGTCGAGTGCCTGCCCGGCACCGGCGACGCCCTCCTCGGCACCGACGACGAGAAGACCGGCGGCTTCCTGCGCACCGCACCGTACTGCGGGGCCTGACCCCGGACACGCCACCGCGCCCCGCCGAGCGCGAGCTCGACGGGGCGCGGTGCTGCGCGCGGTACGGGCCTCAGGCCTCCTCGGCCGCCGTCCCGCGCGCGGCGCGCGTCTTCTGGAGCGCGTAGCCGCCCGCCGCGAGCAGCAGCGTCAGGGCGCCCGTCGCGTAGAGCTGCACCCGGGTGCCCTCCTCGCGGGCCATCAGGAAGAAGATGCCGGCCATTCCGGCCAGCGCCACCCAGGTCAGCACCGGGAAGCCCCACATCTTCACGACCAGCTTCTCCGGCGCCTCGCGCTCGGTGCGGCGGCGCAGCACCAGCTGGGAGGCGGCGATGAAGAACCAGACGACCAGGATGATCGCGCCGATGGTGTTGAGCAGCCAGATGAAGACGTCGTCCGGGCGCCAGTAGCTCAGCAGCACGCAGGCGAAGCCGAAGACGGAGGAGACCAGTACCGCCGGGCGCGGCACCCCGCCGAAGGTGCGGCCGAGCGCCTTCGGACCCTGGCCGCGGGCGACAAGCGAGCCGGCCATGCGGGAGGCGCCGTACACGTTGGCGTTCATCGCGGAGAGCAGGGCGACCAGGACGACCACGTTCATGATCTGGCCGGCGGCCGGGATGTCCAGGTGGTCGAGGGTGGCCACGTACGGGCCCTTCTCGACGACGGCCTCGTCGCCCCAGGGGACGAGGGTGACGATGACGGCCATGGAGCCGATGTAGAAGAGCGCGATGCGCCACATCGCCGTACGGACGGCCTTGGCGACGCCCCGCACCGGGTGCTCTGACTCGGCCGCGGCGATCGTGACGGTCTCCAGACCGCCGTACGCGAAGACGGAGGCCAGCAGGCCGACGATCAGGCCCTCGGAGCCGTTCGGGAAGAAGCCGCCTTCGCCGGTGAGGTTGGCGGTGCCCGGGGCCTCGCTGCCCGGCAGGACGCCGACGATGGCGAGCACGCCGATGCCGAGGAAGAGGACGATCGCGCCGACCTTGAGCGCGGCGAACCAGAACTCGAACTCGCCGAAGTTCTTCACGGCCGCCAGGTTGGTGCCGCAGAACACCAGCATGAACAGCGCCACCCAGGCCCATTCCGGGGTGCCCGGGAACCAGCCGGTCATGATCTTCGCCGCGCCGATGCCCTCCAGGCCGACGGCCACGCAGAGCAGGAACCAGAAGGCCCAGCCCGCGGTGAAGCCGGCCCAGGGGCCGAACGCCCGCTCCGCGTGGACGGAGAAGGAGCCGGAGGCCGGGTTCGCCGCCGACATCTCGCCCAGCATGCGCATCACCAGCATGACGAGCACACCGGAGATCGCGTACGCGAGGACGATCGAGGGACCGGCGGCGGCGATGCCGGCGCCGGAGCCGACGAAGAGTCCGGCGCCGATGACACCGCCGAGGGCGATCATCGACAGATGGCGCTGCTTGAGGCCGGGCGTGAGGCCTCCGGCAGGGGCGTTCGCGCTGGTGGTGCCGTCCTTGCGGTCGGCCGGCGCGGGCGCGGGAGTCCGAGACATGGGCGAGCCCTGTTCACTAGCTGAGACGGGGAGGGTGGGCCACAGTCTGTGGGCCCACACCGCTCACAGGGAACGGATGTCCGCTATACGGGCACGACCTTCACACAAGGTGAAGATTCACCTCCGCTTCGTGCGCAGCTCGCGGACCCACGCCACCAGCAACACCAGCGCCGTCGCCCCGCTCGACCAGAGCACCTGAGGACGCGCCCCGTCGTCGGTCAGCATCAGCACCAGCACCGCGCCCATCGCCGCCAGCGCCACCCAGGTCAGCCAAGGGAAGCCCCACATCCGCAGCGTCAGCGTCTGGGGAGCCTCCCGCTCGATCCGGCGCCGCAGCCGCAGCTGCGAGACCGCGATCAGCGCCCACACGAAGAGCAGCACCGCGCCGACCGCGTTGAGCATGTAGAGGAAGACGGAATCCGGCCACTTCAGATTGAGCAGGACGGAGACGAAGCCGAACGCCACCGAGGCCAGCACCGCCCGCCGCGGCACCCCTCCGCGGGACACCCGCAGCAGCCCCTTCGGCGCCTCCCCGCGCTCGGCCAGCGAGAACACCATCCGCGAGGAGCCGTACAGGTTGGCGTTGAGCGCCGACAGCAGCGCCACGAACACCACCACGTTCATGATCTGCCCGGCCCCCGGCACCCCGATCGAGTCCAGCACCGCCACGTACGGCGACTCGCCCGGCTCCAGCGCGGTCCACGGCAGCAGGGTCACGATCACCAGCATCGAACCCACGTAGAAGAGGAGGATCCGCCACACCGCGCTGCGCACCGCCCGCGCCACGTTGCGCGCCGGGTCGTCCGACTCGGCCGCCGCGATCGTCACGACCTCCAGACCGCCGAAGGCGAAGACCACGGCGAGCACCCCGGACACCACCCCCGACCAGCCGTGCGGCAGGAAGCCGCCCTGGCCGGTCAGGTTCGCCGTCCCCACCGGATCGGTGTCCGGCAGCCAGCCGACGATCGCCAGCGTGCCGAGGATCAGGAAGAGGACGATCGCGCCGACCTTGAGCGCGGCGAACCAGAACTCGAACTCGCCGAAGTTCTTCACCGCCGCCAGGTTGGTGGCGGTGAACACCACCATGAACACCAGCACCCAGCCCCACTGCGGGACCCCCGGCACCCAGCCGTGCGCGATCCGCGCCGCGCCCGTCGCCTCCACGGCGAGCACCACCACCAGCAGGAACCAGTACAGCCAGCCCACCGAGAAGCCCGCCCAGCGGCCCAGCGCCCGCTCCGCGTGCACCGAGAAGGCGCCCGAGGCCGGCATCGCCGCCGACATCTCGCCCAGCATCCGCATGATCAGCATCGCGAGCGCGCCCGCGATCAGATACGAGACGACGATGCCCGGGCCCGCGACCGCGATGCCCGCGCCGGAGCCCACGAAGAGCCCCGCGCCGATCACGCCGCCGAGCCCCAGCATCGTCAGATGACGCTGCTTCAGTCCGTGCGAGAGGGGCTCCGGTGCGGGAGCCAGAGGCTCCGGTGCGGGAGCGCGGGGCTCCGGTCCTGGGGTGGAGGCGTCGTGCATGCGGGGGGCTCGCGCTCTGGGAGGGTTTATGGAGACCCCACAGTCTCTCCGCTGGGTGTCCCCTGGCGCAAAAGGGACCTCAGGGTGCGCGTCCCCAGTGACAAGCGTCACGTGGCGCCCGGCATGATCCGCCGGGTTTGTTTGATCTCCACGAACGGCCCAACCCCCGCTTTGTCGGCGGCTGATGGTGATCGGCCGTTCACCCCTGGCATACGGTCGAGCCAGTCCCCCCTGTCCCCCTGTCGTCTCACCCCGCGGAGTACCGATGAGCACCGCCGTCGCCCCCGTCCGTTCCCTCCGCTCCGGAACGGTCCTCGCCGACCTGATCCCGGCCAGCCGCGCCCGCGACCTCGCGCTGGTCGTCGGCGGCGCCGCGCTGACCGGCCTCGCCGCCCAGCTCTCCGTCCCGGTCCCCGGCTCCCCGGTCCCGGTCTCCGGCCAGACCTTCGCCGCCCTGCTCGTCGGCACCGCGCTCGGCGCCCGCCGCGGCTTCCTCTCCCTCGGCGTGTACGCCGTCGCCGGCATGGCGGGCCTGCCCTGGTTCGCCGAGGCGAGCTCCGGCTGGTCGATGCCGTCCTTCGGCTACATCCTCGGCATGCTGCTGGCCGCCACCGTCGTCGGCGCCCTCGCCCGGCGCGGCGCCGACCGCTCGGTGCTGCGGACGGCGGGCACGATGGTGCTGGGCTCCGCGATCATCTACGCGGTCGGCGTGCCGTACCTGGCCCTGGCCACCGGCATGACCCTCGGCCAGGCCGTCACCGCTGGCCTCGTCCCCTTCCTCATCGGCGACGCCCTCAAGGCCGCCCTCGCGATGGGCGCGCTGCCGGCGGCGTGGAAGCTGGTCGGCCGCAAGGGCTGACACCCACCCCGTGGGGGGGGGGGGGGGGGGGCCCCCCCCCCCCCCCGGGGGCCCCGCGGCGGGGCCCCCCCCCCCCCCCCCCCCGCCCCGGGGGGGGGGGGGCCCCCGGGGGCCCCCCCCCCCCGGGGGCCGCCCGGCCCCGCCCCCCCCCCCCCGGGGGGCCCCCCCCCCGGCCCCCCCCACGGGCCGGGCTCAGACCCGGTCGAGCTCCGGATTCGCGCGCTTCACGAGCCGCTCCTTGACGAGCCCGATCGCCAGCACGAGCGCGGCCACCAGCAGCGAGAGCACGACCTGCTCCCGGTTGCTGCCGCCGTCGAAGACCATGTAGCCCAGGACGCCGACGATCATGGCGATGGTCACCCAGGTCAGGTACGGGAAGAGCCACATCCGCACGACCAGCTTGTCGGGCGTCTCGCGCAGGATGATCCCGCGCATCCGCAGCTGGGTCACGCAGATGACCAGCCAGACGAAGAGGGCGACGGCGCCGGACGAGTTCAGAAGGAAGGCGAAGACGGTGTCGGGCCACTTGTAGTTGAAGAAGACCGCGACGAAGCCGAAGACCACCGAGGAGAGGATCGCCGCCTGCGGCACGCCCCGCTTGTTGGTCTTGGCGAAGGCCTTCGGCGCGTCACCGCGCTGGCCGAGCGAGAAGGCCATCCGGGAGGCCGTGTACAGGCCCGAGTTCAGGCAGGACAGGACGGCGGTCAGGACGATCACGTTCATGACCTGGCCGGCGTGCGGGATGCCGATGGAGTCGAGGGCGGCGACGTACGAGCCCTTCTCGACGATCGACTTGTCGTTCCACGGCAGCAGGGTGAGCACGACGAAGATCGAGCCCAGGTAGAAGACGCCGATCCGCCAGATCACGCTGTTGGTGGCCTTGGTGACGGCCCGCTGCGGGTCCTCCGACTCGCCGGCGGCCAGGGTGACGATCTCGCTGCCCATGAAGGAGAAGACGACCATCAGCACACCGGTGAGCACCGCGCCCGCGCCCATCGGGAAGAAGCCCCCGGTGTCGGTGAGGTGTGCGAAGCCCGCCCCCGGGTTGTCCGAGCCCGGCAGCACGCCGAAGACGGCGAGCAGGCCGACCACGACGAAGGCGCCGATGGCGACGACCTTGATGCCCGCGAACCAGAACTCGAACTCTCCGTACGAGGCGACGGAGGCGAGGTTCGTGGCGGTGAGCACCACCATCACGATGAGCGCCCAGCCCCACTGCGGGACGGCCGGGATCCAGCCCTCCAGGATCTTGGCGCCGGCGGTCGCCTCGACGGCGAGCACGACGACCCAGAAGAACCAGTACAGCCAGCCGATGGTGAAGCCGGCCCAGCGGCCGAGCGCCCGGTCCGCGTAGGCGGAGAAGGAGCCGGAGGAGGGGCGGGCGGCCGCCATCTCGCCGAGCATCCGCATCACGAAGACGACCATCGCGCCGACCAGCGCGTACGACAGGAGGATGGCGGGGCCGGCCGCGGCGATGCCGGAGCCGGAACCGACGAAGAGGCCGGCGCCGATCACGCCACCGATGGCGATCATCGAGAGGTGGCGGTTCTTGAGGCCTGCCTTGAGACCGTTGGAACCGTCGGACTGCTGGGAATCACCGGTGGATCCGGTGTTCTCGCCTTCCTTCGCCAGGGTCGGTTGCGTGTTCATGAACGCTTCCTTCGGTGTGGGGGTCTGCTCGGGTCGCGAGCTGGAGACATGTAACCCGGTGACCGGTGAGTACGGAAGGGCTGACTCCGGATCGTGATTCAGGACATAAGGTCCGGACCAGACGGGACCAAGGTCCCGACCCCGCTGACCGCTACCCCGTCCCCGCCGTGCCACACTCGGAACCATGCGCGTCTACCTCGGCTCCGACCATGCCGGCTACGAACTCAAGAACCACCTCGTCGAGTGGCTGAAGGCCGCAGGCCACGAGGCCGTCGACTGCGGTCCCCACATCTACGACGCCCTCGACGACTACCCGCCGTTCTGCCTGCGCGCCGCCGAGAGGACGGCCGCGGACCCGGACGCCCTCGGCATCGTGATCGGCGGCTCCGGCAACGGCGAGCAGATCGCCGCCAACAAGGTCAAGGGGGTGCGCGCCGCCCTCGCCTGGAGCGAGCAGACCGCCGCCCTCGGCCGCGAGCACAACAACGCCAACGTGGTCTCCATCGGCGGCCGGATGCACACCCGGGAAGAGGCGACCAAGTTCGTCGAGATCTTCCTCTCCACCCCGTACTCGGGCGACGAGCGCCACACCCGCCGGATCGACATGCTCTCCCGTTACGAGGAGACCGGCGAGCTCCCGGCGATCCCGGCGCACCACCCGCAGAACGAGGCCTGATCAGCGCCCATGCCTGAGGGGCACACGATCCACCGGCTGGCCGCCGACTACCGGGAACGGTTCGGCGGCCGGCCCGTGCGTGCCTCCAGCCCGCAGGGCAAGTTCGCCGACTCGGCGGCCCTGCTCGACGGCACGGTCCTCACCACCACCGAGGCCCACGGCAAGCACCTCTTCCTCGGCTTCCCGGGCGAGGAGTGGATCCACATCCACCTCGGCCTCTTCGGCAAGGTGAACTTCGGGGACACCACCGCCGACGCCCCCGCGCCGCCGCCCACCGACACCGTCCGGCTGCGCCTGGCCAACCCCGACGCGTACGTCGACCTGCGCGGCCCGACCACCTGCGCGCTGATCACCGACGCCGAGAAGACGGCGATACACGAGCGGCTCGGCCCCGACCCGCTGCGCGCGGCGGACGGCCCCGGGAAGGCCTGGCGCCGGATCTCGAAGTCCCGCACGACGATCGCCGCCCTGCTCATGGACCAGAAGATCATCGCGGGCGTCGGCAACGTCTACCGGGCCGAGGTCCTCTTCCGCCACGGCATCGACCCGTACCGCGCGGGCAAGGACCTGACCGCGGGGGAGTGGGCCGCGCTCTGGGACGACCTGGTCCTCCTGATGCGCGAGGGCGTCCGCCTGAACCGCATCGACACGGTCCGCCCCGAGCACACCCCCGAGGCCATGGGTCGCCCGCCCCGCGTCGACGACCACGGCGGCGAGGTCTACGTCTACCGCCGCGCGAACCTCCCGTGCCACATCTGCCACACGGAGATCCGCACGGCGGACCTGGCGAACCGCAACCTGTTCTGGTGCCCGGGCTGTCAGAACCGCTGACGCGGCCGCCCGGCTGGAACCCGTGCTGCAGCCACGGCTAGAACCCGTGCGGCAGCCACGGCGCCACCGGAGACCCGAACGCCACCGACGCCTCGACCAGCGCCCCCTCCCGCAGCTCCCGCGCCCGCCCCGCCGCCGCGAGCGACACCAGCGAGTTCCCGCCGAGATAGACGGAGCCCAACTCCCGTACGGACAACGCCAGATCGGCGGGGTCCTCGGTCCGCACGCACACCGCCCCCTTCGCGTCGCCCGTCAGCCGCCACCGCCCCTCGTTCCAGGGACAGAACGCGTCCGCGACCTCGAACACCACGTCCACCGGCGCCTGGTACGTCCGCGCCTCCAGCGCCGCGCCCACGTCCACCAGCCGTACGTGCAGCCCGTCCCGCAGCGTCAGCTCGCAGCGGCGCACATCGCTCACCAGGTGCTGCCACGCGTCGTCCGCCGGACGGTTGTGGATCTGCACCCGCGACGTCAGGTCCACCGAGCACAGGAACCGCCACAGCGCCGCCTCCGCCGCCGGGTCGAGTCCCGCCAACTGGTGCAGGGCCACCGACCCGTTGGCCCCGTTGAACGCCCACTCGGGCTTGATCGCGTACAGCGCGTACCCCACGACCTCGCCCCCGCGCTCCGCCAGCACGCACTGCCGCGGCGAGGCGCCACCCCGGTCACCCGGCGGGTCGATCAGCGCGAGCCGCTCCCAGCCGGGCCGCCGCTCCAGCATCCCGGGGCGGCCGGCGACCAGCTTCGCGTACACCGCCTCGCAGACGTCCAGCGCCTCCGTCGGCGACGCGAGCCGCAGGCCCACCTCGTCCGTGCCCTCCGGCACCGTGAGCCGCACCCGGGTCGTGTCGATCGTCGCGCGCGCCGAGTACGCCGCCACCGCGTACCCGAACCGCCCGTAGATCTCCGGCTCCGAGGCCGTCAGGACCGCGAGCGGTTCGCCCCACGCCCGTACGTCCTCCAGCTGGCGCCGCATCATCGAGGTGAGGATGCCGCGCCGCCGGTGCGTCCCGGCCACGCTCACCATCGTCACGCCCGCCGCCGGGACCGCCGCCCCGCCCGGCACCGTCAGCCGGAACGTGAACGCCCCCGCCGTGCCGACACAGCGGTCCCCGTCCCACGCGCCGAGGGAACGCCCGTACTCGGTGAGGTCCTGCCAGAGCTTCCGCTCCTCGTCCGCCTCCGGAACTCCGCCGAAGGCGAGCTCCAGCACCCCGTACCAGTCGTCCCACTCGGCCGGGTCGAGAACCCGCAGTTCAGTCGTCATATGCCATCGATATCAGCGCCCCGCCGCCCGAGGCGACCCGATTTCGAATGCAATGTCACCTGGGTCCCCCTGCACGAGCGCCGATCGGGTGGATAGGGTCCAGGCCAATGGGACGTCGCGGTGGAGTGGACTCGTACGCGGCCCGGATGCGCAAGAGCGCCCTCCGGGCCCGCGTCGCGCTGCGCCGGTCCGGCGTCGACTACTTCCGCGGCGACGGCTCCGACTGGATCGCCCTCGCCGGACTCCTGCTCACCGTCCCCGCCATCACCTGCGGCACCCTCCTCAACCCGGTGTGGTGCTCGCCCGTCGCGCTCGCCCTGCCGATCGTCGCCGGCGGCCTGCTGCTGCGCCCCGCCAGCCTGCTCGGCCTGTACGCGGCCGCCGCCGGCGCGCTCATCGTCGAGTCCCTGGTCCTCGGCCCGTACACCGAGGGGCCCGCCCGGGTCACCCCCGGCACCGTCCTGGTCGTCGCCGCCTGCGGACTCTTCGGACTGCTCATCGCCCAGTTCCGGGCCCGCGTCGGCGTGCCCTGGCGGCGCGGCGGCACCATGCTCTTCGACCTGCGCGAACGCATCCGGGTACAGAGCGCCCTGCCCCGCCTGCCCCAGGGCTGGCACCGCGAGATGGCGCTGCGCCCGGCCGGCGGCCAGTCCTTCTCCGGCGACTTCGTCGTCGCCGCCCGCACCCACGGCGGCCGCACCCTGGAGGTCCTGCTCACCGACGTCTCCGGCAAGGGCATGGACGCCGGCTCCCGCGCCCTGCTGCTCTCCGGCGCCTTCGGCGGCCTCCTCGGCTCACTGCCCCCGCACGGCTTCCTGCCCGCCGCCAACGGCTACCTCCTGCGCCAGGACTGGGACGAGGGCTTCGCCACCTCCATCCACCTCGTCCTCGACCTGGAGTCCGGCGACTACGAACTGCTCTCCGCCGGCCACCTGCCCGCCCTCCAGCTCCACGCGGGCACCGGCCGCTGGGAGGAGAAGGCCGGCGAAGGCCCCCTCCTCGGCGTCTACGACGGTGCCGAGTTCCACCCGGTCAAGGGCTCCCTGCGCCCCGGCGACGTCCTCATGCTCTTCACCGACGGCCTCGTCGAGTCCGCCGACCGTGACATCGCCGAAGGCATCGACCGCCTCACCGGCGAGGCCGACCGCTATGTCACCGCCGGATTCGAAGGCGCCGCCTGGCACCTCATCGAGGCCTGCGCCAAGGACGTCAACGACGACCGCGCACTGCTCCTGATCAGCCGCACGGGCTGACCCGCCTCCCGGGGGTGGGGCCACCCCCACCCCCAGGAGACCAGCCGCCTCCATCGCCCCGACCTGCGGCGATCCGTAGGTTCGAAGTGACGCTCACGCACGTCACCCACGCGACGTCACCCACGTCACGTCACGAACGCACGGAGGACATCCATGGCAGCCCGGGACACCGCCCTCGGCACGGCAGCAGCCGTCGAACTCGCCGGGGTACGGCGCCAGTACGGCAAGGGGGCCGGCGCCGTCCACGCGCTCCGCGGCATCGACCTGCGCCTCCCGCACGGCAGCTTCACCGCCGTCATGGGCCCCTCCGGCTCCGGCAAGTCCACCTTCCTCCAGTGCGCCGCCGGACTCGACCGCCCCACCGCCGGTTCCGTCCGCCTCGGCGGCACCGAGATCACCGGCCTCCCCGAGAACAAGCTCACCGAACTGCGCCGCGCCCGCCTCGGCTTCGTCTTCCAGGCCTTCAACCTGCTGCCCTCGCTCACCGTCGAGCAGAACGTCCTACTCCCCCTGCGGCTCGCCGGCGAACGCCCCGACCGGCACCGCGCCACCGAGGCCCTCGGCCAGGTCGGCCTCGCCGACAAGGGCGCCCGCCGCCCCACCGAACTCTCCGGCGGCCAGCAGCAGCGCGTCGCGATCGCCCGCGCCCTCATCACCCGCCCCGACGTGATCTTCGGCGACGAGCCGACCGGCGCCCTCGACACCACGACCGCCACCGAGGTCCTCACCCTGCTCCGCCGCGCCGTCGACGGCCTCGGCGCCACCGTCGTCATGGTCACCCACGACCCCGTCGCCGCCGCCTACGCCGACCACGTCCTCTTCCTCGCCGACGGCTCCCTCGTCGACACCCTCGCGCGCAGCACCCCGGACCGCATCGCCGCCCGGATGACCGCGCTCACCTCCGCCACCCGCGCCGGGGCGGCCGCCTGATGCCCCGCCCCAACGGCCTCGCCCGCGCCGCCGTCCGCTTCAAGCCCTCCGCCTTCGTCGGCACCTTCGTCGCCCTGCTGCTCGCCGCCGCCGTGATCTCCGGCTGCGGCCTGCTGCTCCAGACCGGCGTCACCGCCTCCGTGCCACCCGCGCGCTACGCGGGCGCGCCCGTGGTCGCCGCCGCCGACCAGCAGCTCCACACGACGATCGGGCGCGGCGAGGAGCGCGAGACGCTCTCCGCCCCCGTGCCCGACCGGGCCCGCCTCGACGCCTCCCTCGTCCGCGCCGCCGCAGGCGCCCCGGGCGCCGCGCAGGCCGTCGGGGACGTCTCCTATCCCGTACGCGACCCCTCCGGCACCCCGCTCACCGCCTCCGGCTGGGGCTCCACCACCTTCACCGGCACCCGCCTCGCCACCGGCACGGCCCCGGGCCCGGGCCAGGCGGTGGTCACCACCGGCCACGGCCGCGTGGGCGAACGGCTCACCCTGCACACGCCGGCCGGAAAGCGCGCCTTCACGGTGTCGGGGGTGGCGGAGTCGGCCGGCGCCGGTGCGGACGGGCTCGCGTCGACCGGCACCGGCCCGGACGGGGCGGAGGCGTCCGCGCCCGCCGCCGTCTGGTTCTCCGACGCCCAGGCCCTCGCCCTCTCGGGCCACCCCCGCACCGTCGACGCCATCGCCGTCCTGCCCGCGAAGGGCACCGACCCCGCGACGCTCGCCGCCCAGGTCGAGCGCGCCCTGCACGGCAAGGCCCAGGTGCACACGGGCGACGACCGCAGCCTCGCCGAGGGCGCCGCGCTGCCGGCCGCCAAGGAGCTGCTGATCGGCCTCGGCGGCTCCTTCGGCGGCACCGCCACCCTCGTCGCCGTGTTCACCGCCGCCGGCACCGTCGCCCTCTCCGTCGGGCAGCGCTCCCGCGAGTTCGCCCTCCTGCGGGCGATCGGCGCGACCCCGCGCCAGCTGCGCCGCTCCATCGCCACCGAGTCCCTGCTCGTCGCCCCGCTCGCCGGCGCCCTCGGCTGCCTGCCCGGCCTCGCCCTCGCGAGCTGGTGGTTCGGGCAGCTGAAGGAGAAGGGCGCGATCCCCGCCGGGGTACGCCTCGACACCGGCCCGATCCCCTTCGCCGCGGCCGTCGCCGCTGCCCTGCTGACCGCCCTGCTCGCCGGACTCGCCGCCGCCCGCCGCCCCTCCCGGATCGAACCCGGCCGGGCACTCGCCGAGTCCCAGGTCGAACGGCGCGCGACCGGCCGGATCCGCACCCCGCTCGGCATCGTCGCCCTCGCCGGCGGCGCCGCCCTCACCGGCGTGGCCGCCCAGGCGTCCGGCGAGGCCGCCGCCAACACGGCCCTCGGCGTCGTCATGCTCTTCATGCTGGCCGTCGCCCTGCTCGGCCCCCTGATCGCCAGGCTCTGCGCGACCCTCGTCGGACTGCCCCTGCGCGCCGCCGGGGCCGCCGGCCACCTCGCCGCGGCGAACGCGCGCGGCAACGCACGGCGGCTCGCCTCCGCGCTCACCCCGATCGTCCTCGCGATGTCCTTCGCCTCGACCCTCGTCTTCCTGCACACCAGCACCGACCGGGCCACCGAACACCAGCAGCGCGCCGGAGTCGTCGCCGACCACGTCGTCACCGCCCCCGCCGGGCTCCCCGCCGACGCGGCCGCACGCGCCGCCCGCGCCCCCGGGGTCACCGCGGCCGTCGCCGTCCAGCACACCGGCGTCCTGTTCGCCGACGGCGACGCGGGCTTCCGCGGCGCGACCGCGCAGGGCGTCTCCGCCGACCCCACCCCGGTCCTCGACCTCGACGTGCGCACCGGCTCGCTCGCCGCGCTGCGCCCCGGCACGGTCGCCGTCGACACGAACCTGGCCGCCGCCCAGGACGTACGGACCGGGGACCGCCTGGAGCTCCGGCTCCCCGACGGCACCCGGACGGAGCCGCTCGTCGTCGCCACGTACGCCCGTGGCCTCGGCCTGTCCGAGGTGACCCTCCCGGCCGCCGCCCTGACCGGGCACGTCACCGCCCCGTACGCCACCGAGCTCCTGGTCCGCGGCGGCGAGCCCGCTGCCCTGGCCCCCCTCGGCGCCGTCACGGACGCGGCCGGCTGGTCCGCCGACCGGAGCCGCGACCGCGAGCTCAACGCCTGGGCCAACACCACCATGGCCGCCGTCCTCGGCGGGTTCGCGGCGGTCGCCGCCGTCAACACGCTGGTGATGACCGTCCTCGACCGGCGCCGCGAGCTGCGCACCCTGCGCCTGGTGGGCACCACCCGCCGCCAGGTGCTGCGGATGATCCGCTGGGAGTCGCTGCTCGTCACGGGCGCGGGCGTGGCCCTCGGCACCGGCATCGCCCTCGCCACCCTGATCCCCATGACCAACGGCCTGACCGGCGAGGGCCCGTACATCCCGCCGCTGCTGTACGGGTCGTTCGCCGCGGCCACGGTCGGGCTCGGCCTCGCCGCCACCGCCCTGCCCGCGCGGGCCGCACTACGCTGACCGCCATGACCGGCACCCCGTACCTCACCCTCGCCGAGATCGAGACCCTCGCCGTCGCGGCCCACGCGGGCCAGACCGACAAGGCCGGGCGGCCGTACGCGGAGCACCTGCGGGCGGTCGCCGAAGGGGTACGGGCCCGGGGCGGCGACGAACGGCAGATCGCGGCGGCCTGGCTGCACGACGCCGTCGAGGACGCCGCCCTGTCCGCCGAGTGGCTCGCGGACGCGGCCCTGCCCCCGGAGGTCAAGGACATGGTGCGGGCGCTCACCAAGCGCCCGGGGGAGGACCTGGAGGGCTACACCCGGCGGATTCTGGCCACGCCGGGTGCCCTGCTGGTCAAGGAGGCCGACCTCGCGCACAACGCGGATCCGGCCCGCCTCGCCGTCCTCGACCCGCCGACCCGGGACCGCCTGACGGCCAAGTACGCCCGGGTCCGGGGCCTGTTGGGGCTCGTTCCGCCGAACTGATCAAGACGAATTTCGTCATGTTGGCTGATTTTCGACGGCGATGATTCGTCACCCACCCCTGCGGGGCAGGTAGTTGGTGGCACGATAGATGCGGCGGGGGTGTTCTGTGACGTGCGCTCCCGGGCGGCAAGGCGGGGACCGACCGAGGGTGTGATCAGTTGTGGCCATTTCACTATCTGTGGTGCTGCTGTTGGCGATCATCCTGGTGGTGCTGATCCGTGGCGGAAACCTGAAGGCCGGCCCGGCCGTCGTCGCGGTCCTCTTCGGCTTCTTCCTCGCCTCGACGGGCATGGCCGACGACATCCAGCGCTTCCTGGACTCGATAACGCAGACGGTCGGCTCCATCAAGTTCTGACCCGCCCCGCCGTCAGCCCCCCTTGGGGCCGGACTTGGCCGACTTCCCGGCAGGCTTGGCGACCGCCTTCTCGGACACCTTCTTGGCCGACGCCTTGGTCGAAGGCTTGGTCGAAGGCTTGGTAGGCGCCTTGGTGGACGGCTTGGCCGAGGACTTGGCTGCCTTCGTGGCCGCCTTCTTGGCGGGCTTGGCCGCCGGTTTCGCGACCGTCTTCGTGACCGACTTCTTGACCAGCGCCTTGACGGCGGAGTTCGAGGCGGGCTTCTTGGCCTCCGGCTTCCCGGCAGGCTTCGCCGCGGACTTCCCGGTGCCGGCCTTCGCCCCCGACTTCTCAGCCCCGGCCTTCGCCGTCGGCTTCTCGCCCCCGGCCTTCGCCTCCGGCTTCCCGGCCCCGGCTTTCGTCTCCGACTTCCGGGGCTTGCCCGTCGCCCACTTGAGTTCGATCTCCAGCTCGATCTCCCCTTCCTCGACCTCGACCTCCACCTCGGCGGCGAGCTCGTCAGGGATCCGCAGGCTCAACGTCCCCGCCCCCAGTTTGAGCTCGGCCTCCCCGCCCTTCCGGAGTGCCTCGGCGAGTGCCGTCAGCTGATCGGCGGCTTCGGTGCGGGACAGTGAGCGCTTCTGCTCGAACTTCAGATCCTTCATGACGGCCTCCGACCCCACACGGGGACAAGCAGGAATAAACCGGACAGCGCCCATTCTGTTGCCCCGCACCGGACCCGGCATCCCGCGACATGACTCAGGCCCCTCCGGATGCTGTCCGGAGGGGCCTGAGTCGTGTGGAGCGGGCGACGGGAATCGAACCCGCGTAGCTAGTTTGGAAGACTAGGGCTCTACCATTGAGCTACGCCCGCACAAGGTGTGCCGCGAGGCCATCGGCCCCGGCGACGGACGTCATCGTAGCGGGTCCTCGCAGGTCCCCGCACACCCCTCGAAAAGAGGGGGCATCACACCGTCCCCGTCCATGTACCCTACGTGTCGCACCGACGGGGTGTGGCGCAGCTTGGTAGCGCGTCCGCTTTGGGAGCGGAAGGCCGTGGGTTCAAATCCCGCCACCCCGACCAGGCAAGATCGCATTGTGGGCCGTGAGGCGCTTGCGGTTACTATGCAAGCTGCGTGCCCGCGTGTCTCTCTGACCGGGCCGATCGGCTGGAACCGCCCCCGGGTGGTACCGGCGAAACCAGGAATCAGCCACCAAGGAGACCGAACCGTGAAGAGCGCCGTGGAGACCCTGAACCCGACCCGGGTTCGGCTCACTGTCGAGGTGCCCTTCGAGGAGCTCAAGGACAGCCTCGACGCGGCGTACAAGAAGATCAACCAGCAGGTCACGGTCAAGGGCTTCCGTAAGGGCAAGATCCCGGCTCGTGTGATCGACCAGCGGTTCGGCCGTGGTGCGGTGCTGGAGGAGGCCGTCAACGACGCGCTCCCGAAGTTCTACACCGAGGCCGTGAACGAGGCCGAGGTCAACCCGCTGGGTCAGCCCGAGGTCGACATCACGGAGCTGAAGGACGGCGAGCTGCTGGCCTTCACCGCCGAGGTCGACATCCGCCCGGCCATCGAGATCCCGGACTTCTCCGGCATCGAGGTCGAGGTCGACGCGGTCGAGGTCACCGACGAGGACATCGAGAAGTCCGTGGAGCAGCTCCGCGACCGCTTCGCGTCCACCAACCCGGTCGAGCGCGCCGCCGCCGAGGGTGACGTCATCACCATCGACCTGGAGGCCAAGGTCGACGGCGAGGTCCTGCCCGACGGTGTCGCCAGCGGTGTCTCGTACACCATCGGCTCCGGCGAGCTCCTCGACGGCATCGACGAGGCCGTCACCGGCCTGGAGGCCGGCGGCGAGGCCACCTTCACCTCGCAGCTGAAGGGCGGCTCCGCCGAGGGCAAGGACGCCGAGGTCACCGTCAAGGTCCTCACCGTCGCCGCCCGCGAGCTCCCCGAGCTGGACGACGAGTTCGCGCAGCTGGCGTCGGAGTTCGACACCCTCGACGAGCTCAAGGCCGACAGCCGCAAGCGCCTTGAGAACATGAAGCAGTTCGACCAGGCCACCCAGGCCCAGGAGCG
This sequence comes from Streptomyces sp. NPDC023157, assembly GCF_055560575.1. Lineage (NCBI taxonomy): Bacteria > Bacillati > Actinomycetota > Actinomycetes > Kitasatosporales > Streptomycetaceae > Streptomyces > Streptomyces sp. NPDC023157. The sequence goes on along the minus strand of NZ_JBVHIL010000001.1, from coordinate 895,655 downwards.
CGTCCTGGAGAAGCTCCTGGAGCTGGCGGAGATCCCCGTCCCCGAGAAGCTGCTCGAGGACGAGGTCAACACCCGCAAGCACAACCTGGAGCACCACCAGCTCGGCCAGATGGGCCTGAGCCTGGAGAAGTACCTGGAGTTCCAGGGCAAGACGGTCGAGGAGTTCGAGGCCGAGACCAAGGACCAGGCCGTCAAGGGCATCAAGACGCAGTTCATCCTCGACGAGCTGGTCAACAAGGAGAAGCTGAACGTGGAGCAGGAGGAGCTCACCGAGCACCTCATGCGCCGCGCCGCCTCCTCCGGCATGTCCCCCGACCAGTTCGCCCAGGCCGTCGTCCAGGGCGGCCAGGTGCCGATGCTGGTCGGCGAGGTCGCCCGCGGCAAGGCGCTCGCGCTGGTCGTCGAGGCCGCCAAGGTCGTCGACACCAACGGTGTCGAGGTCGACCTGTCCGACGAGGACGAGGAGCAGGCCACCGAGACGGTCGAGGCCGTCACCGGTGAGGCCGAGGTCTCCGAGGAGAAGTAAGCCTCCCCGGGTGACGCGGGGGGCTCCGGCCCCGCGCTGAACCCGTGCCACGGGCCCGGACGCACAGCTGTGCGCCCGGGCCCGTGGACGTACCGGGACCCGTTCATGCGCCGCCAACTACCTTGCGCTCCCAGCGAACAGTTCGGGAAGCGGGATGGCGTTGTCCTACCTGCGCGTTAGGGTCCATGAATACGAGGGCAATGCCCTCAGAACGAGACGCTGAGACGGCCCGGTGCCGTCGGAGACGAGCAGGTGGATACGTGACGAATCTGAAGCCTTACGCCGCGGGTGAGCCGTCCATCGGTGGTGGCCTCGGCGACCATGTCTACAACCGGCTGCTCGGCGAGCGCATCATCTTCCTCGGCCAGCAGGTCGACGACGATATCGCCAACAAGATCACCGCCCAGATGCTCCTGCTCGCCGCCGACCCGGCGAAGGACATCTACCTGTACATCAACAGCCCCGGTGGCTCCGTGACGGCCGGCATGGCCGTCTACGACACCATGCAGTACATCCCCAACGACGTCGTGACCATCGGTATGGGCATGGCGGCCTCGATGGGCCAGTTCCTGCTCACCGGCGGCACCCCCGGCAAGCGCTTCGCGCTGCCGAACACCGACATCCTGATGCACCAGGGCTCCGCCGGCATCGGTGGCACCGCCTCCGACATCAAGATCCAGGCCGAGTACCTGCTCCGCACGAAGCAGCGCATGGCCGAGATCACCGCGCACCACTCCGGTCAGACCGTCGAGGCGATCATCCGCGACGGCGACCGCGACCGCTGGTTCACCGCGGACGAGGCCAAGGAGTACGGCCTCATCGACGACATCATCACGCACGCCGCGGGTGTTCCGGGCGGCGGCGGCACGGGCGCCTGAGCAGCGCCGGCACCCCGCCGAAGAGCCCCAGCCCCCCCGCCGAACGCCACCAGGACGGTGAACACCCAGATGCAGAACAACCTCTCCCCTAGCGGCCTCTACACCGGCGCGCCGATGGACAACCGCTACGTCGTGCCGCGCTTCGTGGAGCGCACCTCGCAGGGCGTGCGCGAGTACGACCCGTACGCGAAGCTGTTCGAGGAGCGCGTGATCTTCCTCGGCGTGCAGATCGACGACGCCTCCGCCAACGACGTCATGGCGCAGCTCCTGTGCCTGGAGTCGATGGACCCGGACCGCGACATCTCGATCTACATCAACAGCCCGGGCGGCTCCTTCACCGCCCTCACGGCCATCTACGACACGATGCAGTTCGTGAAGCCGGACATCCAGACGGTGTGCATGGGCCAGGCGGCCTCCGCCGCGGCCGTGCTGCTCGCCGCCGGCACCCCCGGCAAGCGGATGGCCCTGCCCAACGCCCGCGTGCTGATCCACCAGCCGTCCGGCGGCACCGGCCGTGAGCAGCTCTCCGACCTGGAGATCGCGGCCCGCGAGATCCTGCGCATGCGCAGCCAGCTGGAGGAGATGCTGGCCAAGCACTCCTCGACGCCGATCGAGAAGATCCGCGACGACATCGAGCGCGACAAGATCCTGACGGCCGAGGACGCCCTCGCGTACGGCCTGGTGGACCAGATCGTCTCGACCCGCAAGAGCACGGCCCCCGCGGCACACTGACGCTCGACCTTCCCTCGCCGTGGTTGGTGTGGCCGAATCCCGTCCATGCCAACCGCGCCAAGGGGGGCCCGAACGAGGGGCCCGGCAAGGTACCGTCGAATATGAGGCACCAGGAGTCGCTGAACCAAGCACTCCCAGGCGAAGGGGAAGCACCTCGTGGCACGCATCGGTGATGGCGGCGACCTGCTCAAGTGCTCGTTCTGCGGAAAGAGCCAGAAGCAGGTGAAGAAGCTCATCGCAGGACCCGGTGTGTACATCTGCGACGAGTGCATCGACCTCTGCAACGAGATCATCGAAGAGGAACTCGCGGAGACGAGCGAGGTGCGCTGGGAGGAGCTTCCCAAGCCTCGCGAGATCTACGAGTTCCTGGAGGGCTATGTCGTCGGCCAGGAGCCGGCGAAGAAGGCCCTCTCAGTCGCGGTGTACAACCACTACAAGCGCGTCCAGGCCGGCGAGAACGGCGGCGCGCAGGGCCGGGACGACGCCATCGAGCTGGCGAAGTCCAACATCCTGCTGCTCGGCCCGACCGGCTCCGGCAAGACGCTCCTGGCGCAGACCCTGGCCCGGATGCTCAACGTCCCGTTCGCCATCGCGGACGCGACGGCGCTCACGGAGGCCGGCTACGTCGGCGAGGACGTCGAGAACATCCTGCTCAAGCTGATCCAGGCGGCGGACTACGACGTCAAGAAGGCCGAGACCGGGATCATCTACATCGACGAGATCGACAAGGTCGCCCGTAAGAGCGAAAACCCGTCGATCACGCGTGACGTCTCGGGCGAGGGCGTGCAGCAGGCCCTCCTCAAGATCCTGGAGGGCACCACCGCCTCCGTCCCGCCGCAGGGCGGCCGGAAGCACCCGCACCAGGAGTTCATCCAGATCGACACGACGAACGTGCTCTTCATCGTGGGCGGCGCGTTCGCCGGCCTGGAGAAGATCATCGAGTCGCGTGCGGGCGCCAAGGGCATCGGCTTCGGGGCGACCATCCGCTCCAAGCGGGAGATCGAGGCGAGCGACCAGTTCCAGGAGGTCATGCCGGAGGACCTGGTGAAGTTCGGGATGATCCCCGAGTTCATCGGCCGTCTCCCCGTCCTGACCTCGGTGCACAACCTGGACCGCGAAGCCCTCCTCCAGATCCTCGTCGAGCCGCGCAACGCACTGGTCAAGCAGTACCAGCGCCTCTTCGAACTCGACGGCGTGGAGCTGGACTTCGACCGCCCGGCCCTGGAGGCCATCGCCGACCAGGCGATCCTCCGCGGCACCGGCGCGCGCGGCCTGCGCGCCATCATGGAAGAGGTCCTCCAGTCGGTGATGTACGAGGTCCCGTCCCGCAAGGACGTGGCCCGCGTGGTCATCACCGCCGACGTGGTCCGCAACAACGTCAACCCGACGCTGGTCCCGCGGATCGTGAAGAACGACGGCAGGCACGAGAAGTCCGCCTGACCCGAAGCGACACGAAGGGGCGCCCCGCCGTTCGGCGGGGCGCCCCTTCGTCGTCGGCGCCGGATCAGATCTTGACGCGGACTTCCTTGCGGAGCTTCGCGGTGATGGTGGCGGCGTCCTCGGGAGAGGTGCCCTTGCCGCTCAGCAGGGAGGCCATGTCCATGGGGATCACGAACCCGAGCGTGCTGTGGTCGCCCCAGACGCACACCGACATGGAGAACTCCTTCGGGCCGGCGGCGCCCGTGTCACCCGTGTCGGGCTTGCTCTTCATCTGCTGGCACTTCAGGACCGCGCCGTCGAGGCCGTCGGGCGTGAACTCCTGGGGGTCGCCCACGAGTTCGGCCTCGCCCTTCTTGTCCTTCTCGGACTCCGCCTTCATGCTCGCGAAGAAGGCGTCGACGACCGCCTCCGGGTCGGCGATCTCACCGTAGACGCCGCCGAGCTGCAGCAGCTTCCCGCCCAGCGGGTTGGCCTCGTTCTTCACCTCGTAGGAGGCCTTGACCTCCTTGGCGTTCTTGACGCCGTTCTTCTCGGCGTCCTTGAGGAAGTCGTCCTCGCCCGACTTGCTGCTGCCGTCCTCGGACTTCTTGTACTCGCCGAGCACCGTGGCCGGGGTGATCAGCTTGTGCGGGCCGTCGTCGGCTATCGAGGCGCCACCGCCACCCCCGCCGATCACGAAGTACGCGCCCACCGCCAGCGCCGCGACCACGGCGACGCCGGCGATGATCCAGCCGGCCTTGCTCTTCTTCGGGGCCGGCGGCGGGGGCAGGTAGCCGCCGGGGCCCTGCGGGGCGCCGTACGGGGGCTGCTGGCCGTACGGGCCGGGGGGCTGGCCCTGCTGCGGGTAGCCGTACGGCTGCTGCTGCGGCGGGACACCCTGGGGGGCCTGCTGCGGGTAGCCGTAGCCGGGCTGCGGGGGCTGCGGCGGCTGCCCGTACGGGCCGGGCTGCTGCGGCTGCTGCCCGTAGGGCCCCGGCTGGCCGTACGGCCCGGGCTGCTGGGGCTGGCCGCCGTACGGGCCCGGCTGGTTGTAGCTCATGGACAGGTTCCCCTCACAAGATGTTTATGCCTGGCGAACATCCTGTCGGAAGCCCTGTGCCGCCGGGGCAGTGGGGCCCACACCGTTACGGAACAATCGAGTTTCAGGACCACCCCCGGATCCCCCTAAACTGGCCCGGTGACCGAGAACACTCAGCAGCAGACGACAGCCACCCCCGAACTGCCGACCGCGTACGCGCCGGCCGAAGTAGAGGGGCAGCTGTACGAGCGCTGGGTAGAGCGGGGCTACTTCGAGGCGGACGAGAAGAGCGACAAGCCTCCGTTCACCGTCGTCATCCCGCCGCCGAACGTCACCGGCTCGCTCCACCTGGGCCACGCCTTCGAGCACACGCTGATCGACGCCCTGACCCGCCGCAAGCGCATGCAGGGCTACGAGACGCTGTGGCAGCCGGGCATGGACCACGCCGGCATCGCCACCCAGAACGTCGTCGAGCGTGAGCTCGCCAAGGAGGGCAAGTCCCGCCACGACCTGGGCCGCGAGGCCTTCGTCGAGCGCGTCTGGCAGTGGAAGGCCGAGTCCGGCGGCCAGATCTCGGGGCAGATGAAGCGCCTCGGTGACGGTGTCGCCTGGTCCCGCGAGCGCTTCACCATGGACGAGGGCCTGTCCCAGGCCGTCCAGACCATCTTCAAGAAGCTCTACGACGACGAGCTGATCTACCGCGCCGAGCGCATCATCAACTGGTGCCCGCGCTGTCTGACCGCGATCTCCGACATCGAGGTCGAGTACCAGGACGACGACGGCGAGCTCGTCTCCATCCGCTACGGCGAGGGCGACGCCGAGATCGTCGTCGCCACCACCCGCGCCGAGACGATGCTGGGTGACACGGCCGTCGCCGTCCACCCGGACGACGAGCGCTACCGGCACATGATCGGCACCGAGATCGAGCTGCCGCTCACCGGCCGCCGCATCCCGGTCGTCGCCGACACGCACGTCGACCCCGCGTTCGGCACCGGCGCCGTCAAGGTGACGCCCGCGCACGACCCGAACGACTTCGAGATCGGCCAGCGCCACGACCTCCCGTCGATCGCCGTCATGGACGAGCACGCGGTCATCACGGTCCACGGCCCGTTCCTCGGCCTGGACCGCCTGGAGGCCCGCTCCGCCATCGTCGCCGCGCTGCGCGCCGAGGGCCGGATCGTCGCCGAGAAGCGTCCGTACACCCACTCCGTCGGCCACTGCTCGCGCTGCAAGACCACCATCGAGCCGCGTCTGTCGATGCAGTGGTGGGTCAAGGTCGGCCCGCTCGCCAAGGCCGCCGGTGACGCGGTCCGCGACGGCAAGGTCAAGATCCACCCGCAGGAGATGGAGAAGCGGTACTTCGACTGGGTCGACAACCTGCACGACTGGTGCATCTCGCGTCAGCTGTGGTGGGGCCACCGCATCCCCGTCTGGTATGGCCCCAACGGCGAGATCGTCTGCGTCGGCCCCGACGAGCAGCCGCCGAGCGGCGAGGGCTGGACCCAGGACAGCGACGTCCTGGACACCTGGTTCTCCTCCGGCCTGTGGCCGTTCTCCACGCTCGGCTGGCCCGAGCAGACCGAGAGCCTCAAGAAGTTCTATCCGAACTCGGTCCTGGTCACCGGCTACGACATCCTCTTCTTCTGGGTCGCCCGGATGATGATGTTCGGTCTGTACGCGATGGACGGCACCCCGCCGTTCCACACCATCGCCCTGCACGGCATGGTCCGTGACCAGAACGGCAAGAAGATGTCGAAGTCCTTCGGCAACGTGGTCAACCCGCTGGACTGGATGGACACCTACGGCTCCGACGCCGTGCGTTTCACCCTGGCCCGTGGCGCCAACCCCGGTGTCGACGTCCCGATCGGCGAGGACTGGGTCCAGGCGTCCAGCAAGTTCGCCAACAAGATCTGGAACGCCACGCGCTTCGCGCTGATGAACGGCGCGACGATCGAGGGCGAGCTGCCCGACCCGTCCGAGATGACCGCCACGGACCGCTGGATCCTGTCGCGGCTCAACGAGACCGTCGCCGACGTCGACGCGTTCTACGACGACTACCAGTTCTCGAAGCTGTCGGACGCGCTCTACCACTTCGCGTGGGACGAGGTCTTCGACTGGTACGTCGAGCTGTCGAAGACGACGTTCTTCGCCGGCGGCGAGGGCGCGCGGGTCTCCGGGCGGGTCCTCGGCGAGGTCCTCGACGTCATGCTGCGGCTGCTGCACCCGGTGGTCCCGTTCGTCACCGAGACGCTGTGGACCACGCTGACCGGCGGCGAGTCCCTCGTGATCGCCGACTGGCCGAAGGACAGCGGCTTCCGCGACGCCGCCGCCGAGCAGGAGATCGCGCTGGTCCAGCGGGTCATCACCGAGGTCCGCCGGTTCCGCAAGGAGCAGGGCCTCCAGGACGCCCAGAAGGTGCCCGCGCGCCTGACGCTGGCCGGCACCCCGCTCGCCGCGCACGAGGCCGCCATCCGCCAGATCCTGCGCCTCCAGCCGGAGGGCGACGGCTTCGCCGCCACCGCCACCCTGCCGGTGGCCGGCGCCGAGGTCGCGCTGGACCTGTCCGGCACGATCGACGTCGCCGCCGAGCGCAAGCGTCTCGCCAAGGACCTCGCCGCCGCCGAGAAGGAGAAGGCGCAGGCCCAGGGCAAGCTGGGCAACGAGGCGTTCCTCGCCAAGGCGCCGGACAACGTGGTCGACAAGATCCGTGGCCGCCTCGCCAAGGCGGACGAGGACATCGCCCGCATCCAGGCGCAGCTGGAGAAGCTGCCGCAGGCGTAGCGGGCAGCGGGACGTACGCGGAAGGGCCCGGAACCACGACTGGTTCCGGGCCCTTCCGCGTACCCCCGACGCCTCCGTCCCCCCTCAGGACTCCGTGGCGACGGGACCGACCCCGGCGAAGAGGTGGTACGCGTACAGCCACAGCGCGAGGCCCCACAGCGGCGATCCGGGTGACGGGGGCGCGCGTCCGGTACTCCTTCCAGGAAGCGGCGCCGCTCGTCGGGCCGGTCGAGCATCCCGGCGACGTGGTCGAGCAGCGGGTCCCGCGGGGCGCCGGGGGAGACGTCGAGCCCGTCGGGCAGCCGCAGCAGTCCGGGGAAGCGGCGGTTCACCCGGACGAGCCGCAGCTCTCGGTCGACGAGCATGGCCGCCTGGGGGAGGGCGTCGAGGACGTCGCCGATGAGCGACCACTGCTCCTGGGATGCTTCGTACACATTTCAGAGTCAAACAGCAATGTGGGCGAAGTGCCCCATCTCACACGAGACGGGACTTCAGGTCCTCGGCGGCGGGACCAAGGACCCGGGATGATGGAGGGCATGCTCCGCCTCCCCGCCTTCCCCGCGCTGCGCCGTTGTGCGGACCGGTGGGCCGTGTCGCCCCGCGCCATGGACGTCGTCGCCGCCGTCAGCGCCTTCGGCCTGATGGTCCTGGACGTTCCGGGCCTCGCCCGCGCCGACAACTCGCTCACCGGCGTCACCGCGACCCTCGTCCTCGCGGCCGGCGCGGCCACGCTCGTGCTGCGCCGGAAGGCGCCGTGGGTGCCGTTCGTGGTGGCGCTCTTCCTGATGGGCTGGCTGCACGAGCTGACGATGGTCCAGTTCGCGCTGTACTCGCTCGGCCGCTTCCGGGGCCGGCGGGTCGCCGTGGTCGCCACCCTGCTGTACGTCGCCACCGCCTACGCCCTGTTCAACCTGCCCGGCTGGCCCGCCAAGCACGGCGAGACCCTCAGCGAGTTCCTGGGCCTGGTCGTCCCGATCGGCGCGCTGGCCGCGGGCGTCGGCATCGCCGCGTACCGCCAGGACCTCGTCCTCGCCCTCCAGATCCAGCGCAACGAGGCCGCCGCCCGGCAGGCCGTCCAGGAGGAGCGGATCTCGGTCGGCCGGGACGTCCACGACCTGGTGGGCCGGGAACTGACGGTGCTCGCCGTGCGGGCCGAGGTGCTGGCCGTACGGGCCCGGGGCGACGCGCACCAGAAGGACTTCGAGGAGCTCGCCGACACCGCCCGGCGCGCCCACCACATGCTCAACGAGACCATCGTGCGGCGCGCCGACGGGGCCGCGGCCACGCCCGGCCTCGAAGGGCTCGCCGCGCTCGCCGAGGAGAGTGAGCGGATGGGCAGCCCGGTGGACCTGAAGGTCGCCGAGGAGGCGAAGGCGCTGTCGCCGCTGCGGCAGACGGCCGTGCACCGGGTGGTGCGGGAGTGCCTGACGAACGCGGCCAAGCACGCGCCCGGTCTGCCGGTGACCGTCTCGATCACGGTCGAGGACGAGAGCCGGAACGTGCGCGTCGCGGTCCGCAACCCGCTCCCCAGGACCCCGCCGGACCGCGCCCCCGTCTCCACCGGCACGGGCCTGTTCTCCATGGAGGAGCGGGTCACCAGCATGGGCGGCTCCCTCCGGGCCGGCCGGGAGCACGGCGCGTACGTGGTGACGGCGCTGCTGCCGACGGGGTTCGCGCGCTAGACGCATTGCCCTGTGAGCGTGGCCCGGGCGGCCCTGGAGCAGCCGCCCCCCGCTACCGGACCACCTCCGCCTTCCCCAGCACCCGCTGCAACCCGTCGAAGTCCTCCACGCACCGCCCCGAGCCCAGTGCCACGCAGTCCAGCGGGTCGTCGGCGACGAAGACCGGGATGCCGGTGGCCGAGGCCATGCGCAGGTCCAGGCCGGGGAGCAGGGCGCCGCCGCCGGTGAGGACGATGCCGTGTTCCATGACGTCGCCCGACAGCTCCGGGGGGCACTCCTCCAGGGTGACCCGCACCGCCGCGATGATCGCTTCCACCGGCTCGTCGAGCGCCGTCCGTACCTCCGGCACGGTCAGTTCGACCGTGCGCGGCAGGCCGCTGACCTTCTCGCGGCCCCGCACGGTGAAGGTGGAGCGCTCGAACTCCTCGCCGCCCGGCACCGGCCAGGCCGAGCCGATGGCGATCTTGACGTCCTCGGAGGTCCGCTCGCCGACGAGCAGCGAGTGCTCCTTGCGCACGTAGTCCGCGATGGCGGTGTCCATCCGGTCGCCGCCCACCCGCAGGGACTGCGCGGTGACGATCCCGCCGAGCGAGATGACGGCCACCTCGGTCGTGCCGCCGCCGATGTCGACGACCATCGAGCCGCGCGGGTCCGACACGGGCAGGCCGGCCCCGATGGCCGCCGCCATCGGCTCCTCGATGAGGTGGACCGCCCGCGCGCCCGCGGAGTGCGTGGCGTGCACGATGGCGCGCCGCTCGACCGGGGTCACCCCGCTCGGCACGCACACCACCATCCGGGTGCGCGGGCGCCGGCGCCCGGGGACGGCCTTGCGCACGAAGTGCCGGATCATCTCCTCGGCCGCCTCGTAGTCGCTGATCACGCCGTCCCGCAGCGGGCGGATCGCGGTGATCGAACCGGGCGTGCGGCCGATGGTCTCCTTCGCCTCCGCGCCGACCGCGAGCGCAGCCCGCGAGCCGGCCTGGACCGCCACCACGGACGGTTCGTTGAGGACGATGCCCTGGCCACGGGCGTAGAGGAGGGTGTTGGCCGTGCCGAGGTCGATACCTATGTCCATGATCGCCAAGTTTGCCCGGCGGGCCGGACGGGCGGCGGGCCGAAGGTCCCGAATGGGGTGGGTCCAACGTCCTGTCGGCCCCCCTCCGTAGACTGAGGGGCGTGAGTGAGCCGAGCGACCGCAGCGACCAGTTCGAAGACATCGTCGACAACGAGACCGACCGGGATCCCGACCTGGCGGTGATCGAGGCCGGCAGCCGCACCCTGCGCGCGATGGCCGGCCCTCCGCAGGGCGACCCGGTCCCTTCCCGCCCGCTCGACCCCGAGGTCGACAAGGCACTGCGCGAGGTGGAGACCGAGCTCTCGACCCGCTGGGGCGAGACCAAGCTGGAGCCGTCGGTCACCCGGATCGCGGCCCTCATGGACGTGCTCGGCGAGCCGCAGCGCGCCTACCCCTCGATCCACATCACCGGCACCAACGGCAAGACCTCCACCGCCCGCATGATCGAGGCCCTGCTCGGCGCCTTCGACCTGCGCACCGGGCGGTACACCTCGCCGCACGTGCAGACCATCACCGAGCGGATCAGCCTGGACGGCGCCCCGATCGACCCCGAGCGCTTCGTCGAGACGTACCAGGACATCAAGCCGTACGTGGAGCTGGTCGACGCCCGCGAGGAGTACCGGCTCTCCTTCTTCGAGGTCCTCACCGGAATGGCGTACGCGGCCTTCGCCGACGCCCCGGTCGACGTGGCCGTCGTCGAGGTCGGCATGGGCGGCACCTGGGACGCGACCAACGTGATCGACGGCTCCGTCGCCGTCGTCACCCCCATCGACCTGGACCACACCGACCGGCTCGGCGAGACCACCGGCGCGATCGCCGGCGAGAAGTCCGGGATCATCAAGCCGGACGCCACGGTCATCCTGGCCCAGCAGCCGGTCGACGCGGCCCAGGTGCTCCTGAAGAAGGCCGTCGAGGTCGACGCGACCGTGGCCCGCGAGGGCATGGAGTTCGGCATCGCCTCCCGCGAGGTGGCGGTCGGCGGCCAGCTGCTGACCCTGCGCGGCCTGGGCGGCGAGTACGACAACGTCTTCCTGCCGCTGTACGGCGCGCACCAGGCGCACAACGCGTCCGTGGCGCTCGCCGCGGTCGAGGCCTTCTTCGGCATCGGCTCGGAGCACGCCCGCACCCTGGACCTGGACACGGTCCGCCGGGCCTTCGCCCAGGTGGCCTCGCCGGGCCGCCTGGAGGTCGTGCGCTCCTCGCCGACGGTCATCCTGGACGCCGCGCACAACCCGCACGGCGCGCGGGCCACCGCCGACGGCATCACGGAGTCCTTCGGCTTCTCCCGGCTGATCGGCGTCGTCTCCACCAGCGGCGACAAGGACGCCCGGGGCCTCCTGGAGGCCTTCGAGCCGATCTTCGCCGAGATCGTGGTCACGGCGAACTCCAACCCCCGGGCCACCGACGTCGACGCGCTGGCCGCGATCGCGGTCGAGGTCTTCGGCGAGGACCGGGTGGTCGTCGAGCCGCGGCTGGACGATGCCCTGGAGGCGGCGATCACCCTCGCCGAGGAGCACGACGAGTACGCGGGCGCGGGTGTCCTCGTGACCGGTTCGATCTTCACGGTCGGTGACGCCCGACTGCTGCTGAAGCGGGGCTGACCGATGCGCGTGCTCTGTTCCTCGACGCTGATCGGCGAGTTCTTCGTGATCGGGTTCGCCGGTCTGGTCGCCATGAAGGACGACTCCCTGGAGATGTCCACGATCTGGACCGTCTGCGGGATCGCCATGGTCCTGTCGGTGCTGCTGTGCGGGATGATCACCCGTCCGGGCGGCGTGCAGCTGGGCTGGGTGCTCCAGCTGGGCCTGGTCGCCAGCGGGTTCGTGGTGCCGGTCATGTTCTTCCTCGGCGCGGTGTTCGCCGTGCTGTGGTGGGCCTCGGTGCACTACGGCAGGAAGATCGACGAGATCAAGGCGGGCTGGGCCGCCGCCGAAGGCTCCGCAGGGCCTGACGCTGCGTGATCGTGGCCGGTGCGGGCCCTGTAGCCTCAAGGCCCGCACACCGTTTTCCGAAGGAGTTCCCCCGTGAGCCAGCGCACGCTCGTCCTGCTGAAGCCCGACGCCGTCCGCCGTGGCCTGGTCGGCGAGATCATCGGCCGCATCGAGCGGAAGGCCGGCTGGACCCTCGCGGCCCTGGAGATGCGCGAGCTGGACCAGGACACCCTGGAGCTGCACTACGGCGAGCACAAGGGCAAGCCGTTCTACGAGCCGCTGATGGGCTTCATGGCCTCCGGCCCGGTCGTCGCGCTGGTCGTCGAGGGCGAGCGGGTCATCGAGGGCCTGCGCACCCTGGCCGGCCCGACCGACCCGATCGCCGCCGCCCCCGGCTCCATCCGGGGCGACTTCGGCACGATCGTGCGGGAGAACCTGATCCACGCCTCGGACTCCGAGGAGTCCGCCGACCGCGAGCTGAAGATCTTCTTCCCCGGTCTCGTCTGACCTGCGGCTGATCTCCCGTCAGCCGATCAGCGCCACGCCCTGGGGCGACCGAAGGAATTCGGTCGCCCCCAGGCATATGAACGTCAATCCCGGGAACGGATCGCCGCGTCCTACCGTCACCTATACAGAGGTGGGCAGAGGCGGTCCGCCGCGCGGTATCCGGGCGGGCGGCACTACGATGGAAAACTCCACGCCGTACCCTCCTCAGCCACTACCTCGCCGACCTGAGAAGCCGTCAACGCTCCGCTAGGGAAGGCCCGACGCATCCTCATGGGAAACAAGGGGAACTCAATGTCGTTCATCGGCCGTGACATGGCTGTCGACCTCGGGACCGCCAACACGCTGGTGTACGTCAGGGGTCGCGGCATCGTTCTGAACGAGCCGTCCGTCGTCGCGATCAACACCAACACCGGCGGCATCCTCGCGGTGGGCGCCGAGGCGAAGAAGATGATCGGCCGGACGCCCGGCAACATCGTCGCCGTCCGCCCGCTGAAGGACGGCGTGATCGCCGACTTCGAGATCACGGAGCGGATGCTCCGTTACTTCATCCTCAAGATCCACAAGCGCCGCTACCTGGCCCGCCCCCGCGTCGTCGTCTGTGTGCCCTCCGGCATCACCGGAGTCGAGCGCCGCGCCGTCATCGAGGCCTCCACCCAGGCCGGCGCCCGCCAGGTGCACATCATCGAGGAGCCCATGGCCGCCGCCATCGGCGCGGGCCTCCCGGTCCACGAGGCCACCGGCAACATGGTCGTCGACATCGGCGGCGGCACCACCGAGGTCGCCGTCATCTCCCTCGGCGGAATCGTCACGGCACAGTCCATCCGGGTCGCCGGCGACGAGCTCGACAACGCGATCATCCAGCACATCAAGAAGGAGTACTCGCTCCTCCTCGGTGAGCGCACCGCCGAGCAGATCAAGATCACCATCGGCTCCGCCTACGACCTCGACCAGGACGAGCACACCGAGATCCGCGGCCGTGACCTCGTCTCGGGCCTCCCCAAGACCGTGGTCATCTCCGCCGCCGAGGTCCGCAAGGCCATCGAGGAGCCGGTCAACGCGATCGTCGACGCGGTGAAGACCACGCTCGACAAGTGCCCGCCCGAGCTCTCCGGTGACGTCATGGACCGCGGCATCGTTCTCACCGGAGGCGGCGCCCTGCTCCGCGGCCTCGACGAGCGGCTGCGCCGGGAGACCGGCATGCCGATCCACATCGCCGAGGACCCGCTGGACTCGGTGGCGCTCGGATCCGGCAAGTGCGTCGAGGAGTTCGAGGCCCTCCAGCAGGTCCTCGACGCCCAGCCGCGCCGCTGACCCGGCACCGTACGCACGGCCCCTGAGGGCCGTCACCGACAACTCCATCCACCCCCGGGCCCCCGGGCCCGGGGCGCGTCACCCCCCGTAACCATCGAGGAAGGGCACGGCCGCCGCACGTGAGGGACACACGAGAGAGCCGGCTGCTCCTGGTGCTGCTGATCGCCATCGCGTTCGCATTGATCACGGTGGACATCAGAGGAGGCCAGGAGTCGCCGGTCGACGGTGCCCGACAGGCCGCGGCCGCGGTCTTCGGTCCCGTCGAGAACGGAGTCGCCTCGGCGGTCGACCCGATCGGCAACGCCATAGGAGCGGTCCGCGACTCCGGGGAACGGCACAACCGGATCGCCGCCCTGGAGCAGGAGAACGCCGCCCTCAAGGCCAAGCTGGGCAGCGACGACCGCAACCGCAACCGGCTGCGCGAGCTCGACGCCATGCTGAAGACCGCCGGCGCCGGCCAGTACGGCATCAAGGGCGCCGAGGTCATCGCCATAGGAGCCGCCCAGGGCTTCTCCTGGACCGTCACCATCGACGTCGGCGCCCGCGACGGCATCCGCCGCGACATGACCGTCCTCAACGGCTCGGGCCTCGTCGGCCGCGTCACCACCGTCGGCCCCTCGACCTCCACGGTCCTGCTGGCCAACGACCCCGACTTCACCGTCGGCACCCGCATGGAGAAGTCCGACGAACTCGGCTTCGCCACCGGCCAGGGCGACCGCCCGCTCCTCGTCCAGCTGCTCAACGGCAAGGCCAAGGTCAAACAGGGCGACCGGCTCGTCACCTTCGGCTCCCAGGCCGACAAGCCCTTCGTGCCCGGCGTGCCCGTCGGCGAGGTCGTCCGCGTCGACCCGGCGGGCGGCGGCCTCACCCGCAACATCTACGTCCGCCCGTACGTCGGCTTCACCAAGCTGGACATCGTCGGCGTCGTCGTCCAGGCCCCGCGCAGCGACCCGCGCGACATGGTCCTGCCACAGAAGCCCAAGCCCGCCCCGACCGTCACCGTCACGGTCACCCCGCCGCCACCGGACGGACAGCAGGCCGGCCTGCGGCAGGGCGACGCCCAGCAGAAGCCCGACGGGCAGGCCGCCGACCAGCCGAACCGGCAGGGCGATCCGAATCAGCAGCCGCAGGACCAGGGGGACGCAACGCCGTGAAGGTCAACCGCATCCTCCTCTCGGCCGCGCTCGTCGTCGTCGCGCTCGTCGTCCAGGTCTCCGTCCTCGCCCGGCTCCAGCTCCCCGGCGCCGTCCCGGACCTCGTCCTGCTCACCGTCGTCGCCCTCGCCCTCGTGTACGGGCACGTCACCGGCGCCCTCGTCGGCTTCACCGCCGGCCTGCTCGCCGACCTCGCCCCGCCCGCCGACCACGCCGCCGGGCGCTACGCCCTCGTGCTCTGTGTCGTCGGCTACCTCTGCGGCCTCGCCCGCCCCGAGAACGGGCGCCTGAAGTCCGCGTCCGGACCGATGGCCGTGGTCGTCGTCGCCGCCCTCGGCTCCACCCTGCTGTACGCCGGCGTCGGCGCCCTCGTCGGCGACACCGCCGCCCGCCATGTGGGCCTCGGCTTCCTGCTGTTCACCGCGGCCCTCTACGACCTGCTCCTCGCGCCCTTCACCGTGCCACTGATCATGGCGCTGGCCCGGCGCGCGGAGAACGACCCGCTCGCCGACGCCACCGGCGCCAACGGAGCCGACGTGTCCTCCGGCTGGCTCTCCTCCGGCACCGGCCTGCGGATCGGCAACCAGCGCGGCGGCCTGCGCGTCAAGGCCGCCCGGACCCGCGCCTCACGCGCCGGACGCATCAAGGGAGTCAAGCGACTGTGACCCAGGGGGCAGCGGCAGCATGAGCAACATCCCCGAGACCGGGCGGACCCCGCGGGTCCAGATCCGGCTCGTCGTCATCCAGGTCCTCGTCTTCTCCCTGCTCTTCACCCTCGGCGGACGCCTCTGGTACCTCCAGATCCGCAACGGCCAGGAGTACACGGACGAGGCGAAGAACAACCACGTCCAGCAGGTCGTCCAGCCCGCCGTCCGCGGCTCCATCCTCGACGCCCGAGGCGTCCCGCTCGCCGACAACGAGACCCGCCTCGTGGTCTCCGCCTCGCGCACCGAGCTGATGAAGATGAAGGACGACGGCAAGGCCGTCCTCACCCGGCTGGCCGGCGTCCTCGGGATGAAGCCCGACGAGGTCGTCCACAAGATCCGGCTCTGCGACTCCAAGACCCCCAAGCCCTGCTGGAACGGCTCGCCCTACCAGCCGATCCCCGTCACCGACGAGGCCACCACCCAGCAGGCGCTCCAGATCCGCGAGCGCGCCGAGGACTTCCCCGGCATCACCGCCGAACCCGCCGCCGTCCGCCGCTACCCGGCCCCCGGCAAGTCCCGCACCTCCCAGGTCCTCGGCTACCTCTCGCCCGTCACCGACGGCGAGATCGAGAAGGCCAAGGACAGCGACTCCCCGTACCTGCGCTCCGACCAGGTCGGCCGCTCCGGCCTGGAGCGCACCTACGACAAGGCGCTGCGCGGCAAGGCCGGCGTCACCCGCTACGAGGTCGACAACCTCGGCCGGGTCATCGGCCAGGCCAAGAGCGACGCGGCCGAGCCCGGCGCCAACGTGGTCACCTCCATCGACGCCCGCGTCCAGGCGGTCGCCGAGTGGGAGCTGCACAACGCGATGGTCGAGGCCCGCAAGGTGTACGACAAGAACACCAGCGAGAACTACAAGGCCGACGCCGGCGCCGTCGTCGTCATGGAGGCCAAGACCGGCCGGATCGTCGCCATGGCCTCGCAGCCCGACTACGACCCCAACGCCTGGGTCGGCGGCATCTCCGCCAAGGACTACGCCGCCCTCACCGGCAAGGACTCCAACTTCCCGCTGCTGAACCGGGCCATCCAGGGCCAGGCCGCCCCCGGCTCCATCTTCAAGGTGGTCTCCAGCACCGCCGCCGTCAACGCCGGGTACGACTTCAACGGGCGCTACCCCTGCCCCTCCTCGTACTCCATCGGCAACCAGGTCTTCAAGAACTTCGAGTCCCAGGGCCACGGCTCCATCACCATCGGCCAGGCCCTGGAGGTCTCCTGCGACACCGTCTACTACGCCCTCGCCCACCAGCAGTGGCAGCGGGACGGCGGGATGAAGCCGAAGAAGAACCCGGGGGACTGGTTCTACAAGACCGCCCACCAGTTCGGCCTCGGCGCCGAGACCGGCATCGACCTCCCCAACGAGGTCACCGGCCGCGTCCCCGACCGCCAGTGGAAGCAGAGCTTCTGGGAGGCCAACAAGGACTGGTGGTGCAAGAACGGCAAGAAGGGCGGCAGCTACGTCCAGCAGCTCTCCTACGAGAACTGCCTCGAAGGCAACCTGATGCGTGCCGGTGACTCGGTCAACTACTCGATCGGCCAGGGCGACACGCTCGTCACCCCCATCCAGATGGCCACCATCTACGCCGCCATCTCCAACGGCGGCACGCTGTGGAACCCCAGCGTCGGCAAGGCCGTCATCAGCGCCGACGGCAAGAAGGTCAGCGAGATCGCGCCCAAGTCGCACGGCCGGCTGCCGTTCAACGCGGAGACCCGCGACTTGATAGACGAAGCCCTCGCGGGAGTCGCCACCCGCGGTACCGCCGCCTGGCGCTTCGGCGGCTGGCCGCAGGACAAGATCCCGATGCACGCCAAGACGGGTACCGCGGAGGTCTACGGCAAGCAGACGACCTCCTGGTTCGCCACGTACACCAAGGACTACGCGATCGTCATGACGATCGCCCAGGGCGGTACGGGCTCCGGCGCCTCCGGCCCCGCCGTGCGCAACATCTACGACGCGCTCTACGGCCTCGACGACGCCGGGAAGCAGGACCTGAAGCGGGCCCTGCTGCCGCAGCCGCAGAAGGCGCTGCCGAAGATCGAGCCCGACGGCTCCATCGATGCCCCGCCCATCAAGCCGTACGACCCCGACGCCGGGAAGATCGACCCCGACGCCCCGCTGAAGCAGGTCGCCGACCAGCCCGGCGGCAACCCGCCGGTCGACCCCGCGGACCCCGCCGTGCCGCCGAAGAAGCCGGACGATCCCCAGCCGCTCACCGGCCCGCCCGCCACCCGAGGGAGGCTCTGAACCGATGACCGCACCCCACGGCTTCTCCGTCTCCCGCTACGCACCCGAACGCGGCACGCTGTCCCGGCTGACCGCCCGCGACTCGGTGCTGCGCCGGCTCGACTGGCCGATCCTGCTCTCCGCGCTCGGACTGTCCCTGATGGGCGCGCTGCTCGTCTGGTCCGCCACCCGCGGCCGCACCTCGCTCAACAACGGCGACCCGTACTACTTCCTGTTCCGGCACGTCCTGAACACCGGCATCGGCCTCGCCCTGATGGTCGGCACGGTCTGGCTCGGCCACCGCACCCTGCGCGGGGCCGTTCCGGTCCTCTACGGCCTGTCCGTCCTGCTGATCCTCGCCGTCCTCACCCCGCTCGGCGCCACCATCAACGGCGCGCACGCGTGGATCGTCGTCGGCGGCGGCTTCTCGCTCCAGCCCAGCGAGTTCGTGAAGATCACGATCATCCTGGTGATGGCGATGCTGCTCGCCGCGAAGGTCGACGCGGGCGACCAACTCCACCCCGACCACGGCACCGTCGCCAAGGCGCTGGCGCTCGCCGCGCTCCCCATGGGCATCGTCATGCTGATGCCGGACCTCGGCTCCGTCATGGTCATGGCCGTCATCGTGCTCGGCGTGCTGCTCGCCTCCGGCGCCTCCAACCGCTGGGTCCTCGGCCTCATCGGCGCGGGCGTCCTCGGCGCGGTCCTCGTCACCGCGCTCGGCATGCTCGACGAGTACCAGATCAACCGCTTCGCCGCCTTCGCCAACCCCGACCTCGACCCGGCCGGCGTCGGCTACAACACCAACCAGGCCCGGATCGCCATCGGCTCCGGCGGACTGCTCGGCTCGGGCCTCTTCAAGGGCTCCCAGACCACCGGCCAGTTCGTGCCCGAACAGCAGACCGACTTCGTCTTCACCGTGGCGGGCGAGGAACTCGGCTTCGTCGGCGCCGGACTGATCCTCGTCCTCCTCGGCGTCATCCTGTGGCGGGCCTGCCGGATCGCCCGCGAGACCACCGAGCTGTACGGCACGATCGTCGCCGCCGGCATCATCGCCTGGTTCGCCTTCCAGGCCTTCGAGAACATCGGGATGACCCTCGGCATCATGCCGGTGGCCGGCCTGCCGCTGCCGTTCGTCTCGTACGGCGGCTCGTCGATGTTCGCGGTGTGGGTGGCGATCGGACTGCTCCAGTCGATCCGGGTCCAGCGGCCGATAACGGCCTAGTGCCGCCGGGCCGGACTGCCGCTCGGGCCCGATCGCGTCTAGATTCGTCTCATGGCGGAGACGAAACGCGAGATCGAGCGTAAGTACGAGGCCACGGAGAAGACGGCGGTCCCCGACCTCGTCGGCACCGGGGGCGTGGCCGCCGTCCGGGACGAGGGCGTCACGGAGCTGGACGCCGTCTACTACGACACACCGGACCTGCGGCTGGCCGCCGACGCCCTCACCCTGCGCCGCCGCACCGGCGGCGCGGACGAGGGCTGGCACCTCAAGGTCCCCGTCGCCCCCGGCATCCGCGACGAGATCAGAGCCCCGCTCTCGGAGACCCTCCCGGACTCCCTGGCGGGGCTCCTGCGTTCCCGCGTCCGGCACACCCCGGTCGTCCCCGTCGTGCGCCTCCGCTCCTCCCGCGACGTGCGCCTGCTGCTCGACGCCGACGGCCGCCCGCTCGCCGAACTGTCCGTCGACACCGTCCGGGCCGAGCGCCTCACCGGAACGGGCGAGGCCACCTGGACGGAGATCGAGGTCGAACTCGCCGACGGCCCAGACGGCACCGCCCGCGGCGACGGCGCGGACGAGGCACTCCTCGACGCCGTCGGGAAACGCTTCAAGAAGGCCGGCATCCGCCCCGCGGCCGCCCCGTCGAAGCTGGCCAGGGCCCTGGAGGAGACCGGCATGCCCGTTCCCCGGCGCGCGGGCGGCGGCGGAGCACCCGGCAGCGCGGGACACGCCGTCCTCGCCTACGTACGCGAACAGGCCGACGCCGTCGTCGCCTTCGACCCCGCCGTCCGGCGTGAGCTGCCCGACGCGGTGCACCAGATGCGGGTCGCCTGCCGCAGGCTGCGCAGCACCTTCAAGACGTACCGGAAGGTGCTCGACCGCGCCGTCACCGACCGCCTCGGCGAGGAGCTGAAGTGGCTCGCCGGCGAACTCGGCGCCGCCCGCGACGAGGAGGTCCTGACCGCCCGCCTGACCGCCCGGCTCGACGAGCTGCCGAGCACCCTGCGCCTCGGCCGGGTCCGCGCCCGGCTGCGCGCCCGCGCGGTCCGCCGCGCCGAGGACGCCCGGCGCGCGGTGCTCGCCGCGCTGGACTCCCCGCGCCACCTCGCGCTCCTGGACGCCCTCGACGCGCTCCTCGCCGACCCGCCGCTGCGCGACGCGGCCGCCCACGACGCCCCCGAGGTCCTCGCCCGCGCCGTCCGCAAGGACTTCGACCGGCTCGCCGGCAGGGTCGAGCACGCCCTCGCGCTCGCCCCCGGCCACGAGCGCGACCTCGCCCTGCACGCCGCCCGCAAGGCCGCCAAACGCACCCGCTACGCCGCCGACGCCGCCCGTCCCGTCCTCGGCAAGCCCGCCAAGCGGCTGGCCAAGCGCGTGAAGGCCGTCCAGTCCCTTCTCGGCGAGCACCAGGACAGCGTCGTCGCCCGCGCCGCGCTGCGCGAGATCGCCGGCCAGGCGCACACGGCCGGCGAGACCACCTTCACCTGGGGACTCCTGTACGGACGGGAGGAGGCCGCGGCCGCCGCGGGGGAGCGTGAGCTGCCCGGACTCTGGGAGCGGGCCTCGGCCCCGCGTATCCGGGCGTCCTTGACCCGCTGAGCACCGGGGTACGCTTGAGAGTCGCCCCCCTGCCAGCTCACGAAGGTTCGAGATGTCTGCTGCCGAGTCTGTCTTCCCGCAGCTCGAAGCTCTGCTCCCGCACGTGCAGAAGCCGATTCAGTACGTCGGTGGAGAGCTGAACTCCACGGTCAAGCCGTGGGAGTCCGCCGACGTCCGCTGGGCTCTGATGTACCCGGACGCGTACGAGGTCGGTCTGCCCAACCAGGGCGTCATGATCCTCTACGAGGTACTCAACGAGCGCGAGGGCGTCCTCGCGGAGCGCACCTACAGCGTGTGGCCGGACCTCGAAGAGCTGATGCGCGAGCACAAGGTGCCGCAGTTCACCGTGGACAGCCACCGTCCCGTCGGCGCCTTCGACGTCTTCGGCCTGAGCTTCTCCACGGAGCTCGGCTACACCAACATGCTCACCGCCCTGGACCTGGCCGGCATCCCGCTGGAGGCGAAGGACCGGACGGTCGACCACCCGATCGTGCTCGCCGGCGGCCACGCGGCCTTCAACCCCGAGCCGATCGCGGACTTCATCGACGCGGCGATCATCGGCGACGGCGAGCAGGCCGTGCTCGACATGACCGAGATCATCCGCCAGTGGAAGGCCGAGGGCCGTCCCGGCGGACGCGAGGAGGTCCTGTTCCGCCTGGCCAGGACCGGCTCGGTGTACATCCCGGCGTTCTACGACGTCGAGTACCTGCCGGACGGGCGGATCGGCCGGGTCGTCCCCAACAAGTCCGGTGTGCCGTGGCGCGTCTCCAAGCACACCGTCATGGACCTCGACGAGTGGCCCTACCCCAAGCAGCCGCTCGTCCCGCTCGCGGAGACCGTCCACGAGCGCATGTCCGTCGAGATCTTCCGCGGCTGCACCCGCGGCTGCCGCTTCTGCCAGGCCGGCATGATCACGCGCCCCGTGCGGGAGCGAAGCATCACCGGCATCGGCGAGATGGTGGACCGCGGCCTGAAGGCGACCGGCTTCGAGGAGGTCGGCCTGCTCTCGCTGTCCTCCGCGGACCACACGGAGATCGGTGAGATCGCCAAGGGCCTCGCCGACCGCTACACCGAGGACAAGATCGGCCTCTCGCTGCCGTCGACCCGCGTGGACGCGTTCAACGTCGACCTCGCCAACGAGCTGACCCGCAACGGGCGCCGCTCCGGTCTCACCTTCGCCCCCGAGGGCGGCTCCGAGCGCATGCGCAAGGTCATCAACAAGATGGTCTCGGAGGAGGACCTGATCCGGACCGTCTCCACCGCGTACGGCAACGGCTGGCGCCAGGTGAAGCTGTACTTCATGTGCGGCCTGCCGACGGAGACCGACGAGGACGTCCTGCAGATCGCCGACATGGCGATCAAGGTGATCGCCGAGGGCCGCAAGGTCTCCGGCCAGAACGACATCCGCTGCACCGTCTCCATCGGCGGCTTCGTGCCCAAGCCGCACACCCCCTTCCAGTGGGCCCCGCAGCTCTCCGCGGAGGAGACCGACGCGCGTCTGCTGAAGCTGCGCGACAAGATCCGCGGCGACAAGAAGTACGGCCGCTCGATCGGCTTCCGCTACCACGACGGCAAGCCCGGCATCGTCGAGGGCCTGCTCTCCCGCGGCGACCGCCGCATCGGCGCGGTCATCCGCGCGGTGTACGAGGACGGCGGTCGCTTCGACGGCTGGCGCGAGCACTTCTCGTACGACCGCTGGATGGCGTGCGCCGAGAAGACCCTGCCCGACTTCGGGGTCGACGTCGCCTGGTACACCACCCGCGAGCGCACCTACGAGGAGGTCCTGCCCTGGGACCACCTGGACTCCGGTCTCGACAAGGACTGGCTCTGGGAGGACTGGCAGGACTCGCTCGACGAGACCGAGGTCGAGGACTGCCGCTGGACCCCGTGCTTCGACTGCGGCGTCTGCCCGCAGATGGACACGCAGATCCAGATCGGCCCGACCGGCAAGACGCTGCTGCCGCTGACCGTCGTGAACAAGTAGGACGCGCACGGCGAGCGCCATAACGCTCTGGTGACGGCCCGGCGAAGGGGAAACCCTTCACCGGGCCGTCGCGTCGTTCCGGTCATGAACACGGAAAACCCAGGTTGTCTCACCGCGGTGGCACGAGGCATCGCCCTCGTGGTCGTCGTCCCCCTCCGGCTGGTCTGGGACGCCGTCGCGTACTGCCTGAGGCACCTGTGGCGCTGGGTCCTCGCCCCGGTCTGCCGTGCCCTCGGATGGCTCATCGACGTGCTGATCGTCACTCCGCTCCGCTGGCTGTGGCGCTGGGTCGTCGTCCCGGTCGCCCGGGCCCTGTGGTGGCTGGTCGACACCCTGCTCCTGACCCCGCTCGGCTGGCTCTGGCGCTGGGTCGTCGTCCCCGTCGCCCGCGCCCTGTGGTGGCTGGTCGACCTGGTGATCGTCACCCCGTTCGGCTGGCTCTGGACGTACGTGCTCGCGCCCGTCGGCCGGGTACTGGGCGCCGCCCTGAGGGTGGTGGGCGCCGCGCTCGCCTGGGCCTGGCGGATCGCCGGCGAGATCTCCCGGGCCGTCGGCCGCGCCGTCTCCTGGGTGCTGTGGCAGGCGGTCGGCCGCCCCCTCGCCTGGACCTACCGCGTCGTCCTCACCCCCGTCGGCCACTGGCTGCGCACCTACGCGCTGCACCCGGCCGCCGAGGTCGCGCGGGCCGTCCGCACCGCCACCCGGGAGGTGTGGCGGGCTCTCTTCGGCGGGCCCGCCTGACCGGCCCGGGGAACCACAGGTGGTCTTGGCGCGTACTCTGGGTAGTACAACGAACGTCCCCGGCGCGGCGCCCGCACCCGAGATCTCCCCGTCCCCACGGGGGTGAGCCGGGCGGGCCCCCCAGGACACCACCGCATTTCGTGGGCGGCGCCACACCGCGCCCGCCCCGCACCGAGGAGAAGAACCACTGGGCAAGCGACAGCCCGAAGGCCCGCCGCCCGCACCCGCGGTGCAGCGCATCCGACTGCGCTACACCAAGCGCGGCCGCCTCCGGTTCACCAGCCACCGTGACTTCCAGCGCGCCTTCGAGCGGGCCCTGCGCCGCGCCGAGGTGCCGATGGCGTACTCGGCCGGTTTCACCCCGCACCCCAAGGTGTCGTACGCCAACGCCGCCCCCACGGGCACGGGCTCCGAGGCCGAGTACCTGGAGATCGCCCTCGCCGAGGCACGCGACCCGCAGACGCTCCGGCGCCTGCTCGACGAGTCCCTCCCGGACGGCCTCGACATCACCGACGCCGTCGAGGCCCGGACCTCCGGCCTCGCCGACCGCCTGACCGCCTCCGTGTGGGAGCTGCGGCTGGACGGCGCCGACCCCGAGGACGTGCGGAAGGCCGTCGAGACGTTTCTCGCGGCCGAGACGGTGGAAGTACAGCGCAAGACCAAGAACGGCGTCCGCACCTTCGACACCCGCGCCGCCGTCGTCGAGCTGACCTCGGCCGCAGCCCCGGGCGATCCCCAGGGTGATAGGCCGCTGGACAGCGCCTGTGCGATACTGCGGCTGGTTGTTCGGCACGTGACACCTGCCGTACGACCCGACGACGTCCTGTCCGGTCTCCGAGCTGTGGCCGACCTGGCGCCGCCGGTCCCCGCTGCGGTGACCAGGCTGGCGCAGGGGCTCTTCGACGAGGAGTCCGGCACGGTGACCGACCCGCTCGCGCCCGACCGCGAGGCAGTCACGGCCGCCCCATCCACGGCCGCCGCGACCACCTCAGCGACGGCGCCGGGTGCGGGCACCGCGTAGGGAGCGGTCGTTGTAGCGCAGCCCTCGTACTCGGGAGCCACCTGGGTCGGGCAGCGCTTTGACCACAAGACTTTCGCCAGGCCGTACGCAGAAGGCGTACGGAACCGGCGAGCCAGACATACAGCTCCCGTGCGGCGCCCGCGCCCCGGACGGCGGCACCGTGCACCTCGCGCGTTCGTGCCGCCGGACCGGAACCAGACGCGGCGCCCGGGGGCGTGACGGGAGAACCGCCCGCATGCTCGAACAGCACGAAGAAAACACCAACAACACGGGTAACGCAGACAGCGACGCACCCGGTGACAAGCTGCCGCCGCGCCGCCGGCGCCGTGCGGCGTCCCGCCCGGCCGGCCCGCCGGTGACGGCAGGGACCGCCGAGACCACCGAGGCCCCCGCCGCCCAGGCCGCCGAGACCTCGGCCGCGCCGGCCGTCGAGGAGGCCGCCCCGGCTCCCCGTACCCGCCGCCGCGCCACCCGCAAGGCCACCGCCCCGGAGACCACCGTCGAGGCCCCCGCCGCGCCGGTCGCCGAGGCCCCGGCCGCGCCGGCCGTCGAGGAGGCCGCCCCGGCCCCGCGCACCCGCCGCCGCGCCACCCGCGCCGCCACGTCCGCCGAGACCCCGGCCGCCCCCGCCGCCGAGGCCGCGCCGGTCGTCGAGACCCCGGCCGCGCCGGCCGTCGAGGAGGCCGCCCCGGCTCCCCGTACCCGCCGCCGCGCCACCCGTAAGGCCGCCGCGCCCGAGACCACCGTCGAGGCCGCCCCGGTCGTCGAGGCCCCGGCCGCGCCGGTCGCCGAGACCCCCGCCGCCCCGGCCGTCGAGGAGGCCGCCCCGGCCCCGCGCACCCGCCGCCGCGCCACCCGCAAGGCCACCGCGCCCGTGGTGACCCCGGACGTCGCCGCGGAGATCTCCGCCGAGACCTCCGGTGAGGCGCTGCCCGAGGACACCGTCTCGGAGATCGCCTCGCACGCCGTCGAGGTCGCCGCCGCCGAGCAGGCCGCCACCCGTGGCCGCACCCGCCGCCGCGCCACCTCGCCGCAGTTCACCGCCGAGCCGTCGACCGCGGCCGAGGCGCCCCGCACCCGCCGTGCCGCGCGCCCCGCCGTCGCCGTCTTCCAGCCGCCGGTCTTCACCGAGCCGATGTTCCAGACGCCGGAGACGGCCGCGTACATCGCCGCCGCCGAGGCCGTCGAGGAGGAGCCGGAGGAGGAGACCACCGAGGTCGCCGACGTCGCCGAGGCCCCCGAAGCCGTCGAGACGGTCGAGGCCGAGCGTGCCGAGACCGGCTCCCGCCGTCGCCGTCGCCGCCGTGGCGAGCCCGTCGCCGTCGAGCCCGTCCCGGCCACCGTCGCCGACGAGCCCGAGGTCGAGTCCACCCCCGAGGCGGAGGCCGAGACCGAGGCCGAGGCCGACGAGGCCGACGAGTACGAGGACCGCCCGTCCCGTCGTCGCCGCCGGGGCGGCCGTCGCCGTCGCCGTGGCGAGCTCGCCGAGTCCGAGGAGGGCGAGGAGACCGAGGACGGCGAGGAGGCCGACGAGCTCCACGCCGAGGACGAGGCCGACGAGGCCGACGAGGACGCCGCCGCGTCGGGCAGCAGCAGCTCCCGCCGTCGCCGCCGTCGCCGCCGCCGCAGCGGTGACGCCTCCGCCGAGGCCGAGGGTGCCGACGAGGACGGCGTCCGTACGGTCGTCAAGGTCCGCGAGCCCCGCCCGGCGCGCGAGAAGGGCGAGCCGTCCGACGAGGTCCAGTCCATCAAGGGCTCGACCCGCCTGGAGGCCAAGAAGCAGCGCCGCCGCGAGGGCCGCGAGCAGGGCCGCCGCCGGGTCCCGATCATCACCGAGGCCGAGTTCCTCGCCCGCCGCGAGGCC
Organism: Streptomyces sp. NPDC023157; assembly: GCF_055560575.1. Taxonomy (NCBI): domain Bacteria; kingdom Bacillati; phylum Actinomycetota; class Actinomycetes; order Kitasatosporales; family Streptomycetaceae; genus Streptomyces; species Streptomyces sp. NPDC023157. Next base: position 869,261 of record NZ_JBVHIL010000001.1, on the reverse strand, counting down.
GTCGAGCGCGTGATGGTGGTCCGCCAGAACGGCGAGCGCACCCAGATCGGCGTCCTGGAAGACAACGTGCTCGTCGAGCACTACGTCAACAAGGAGCAGGCCACCTCGTACGTCGGCAACGTCTACCTGGGCAAGGTCCAGAACGTGCTGCCGTCGATGGAGGCCGCCTTCGTCGACATCGGCAAGGGCCGCAACGCCGTCCTGTACGCCGGCGAGGTCAACTTCGAGGCGCTCGGCATGGGCCACGGCCCGCGCCGCATCGAGGCCGCCCTCAAGTCCGGCCAGTCGGTCCTGGTGCAGGTCACCAAGGACCCGATCGGCCACAAGGGCGCCCGCCTGACCAGCCAGGTCTCGCTGCCCGGCCGCTACCTGGTCTACGTGCCCGAGGGCTCGATGACCGGCATCAGCCGCAAGCTGCCCGACACCGAGCGCGCGCGTCTGAAGACCATCCTCAAGAAGATCGTCCCCGAGGACGCGGGCGTCATCGTGCGCACCGCCGCCGAGGGCGCGAGCGAGGACGAGCTGCGCCGTGACGTCGAGCGCCTGCAGGCGCAGTGGGCCGACATCCAGAAGAAGGCCGCGCAGATCTCGACCTCCGCGCCGAGCCTGCTCTACGGCGAGCCGGACATGACCGTCCGCGTCGTCCGCGACATCTTCAACGAGGACTTCTCCAAGGTCATCGTCAGCGGCGACGACGCGTGGGAGACCATCCACGGCTACGTGAACCACGTCGCCCCGGACCTGGCCGACCGCCTGTCCCGGTGGACCAGCGAGGTCGACGTCTTCGCGACGTACCGGATCGACGAGCAGCTGATGAAGGCGCTGGACCGCAAGGTCTGGCTGCCCTCCGGCGGCTCGCTGGTGATCGACAAGACCGAGGCGATGATCGTCGTCGACGTCAACACCGGCAAGTTCACCGGTCAGGGCGGCAACCTCGAAGAGACCGTGACGAGGAACAACCTCGAAGCGGCCGAGGAGATCGTGCGCCAGCTGCGGCTGCGCGACCTGGGCGGCATCGTCGTCATCGACTTCATCGACATGGTCCTGGAGTCCAACCGCGACCTGGTGCTGCGCCGCCTCCTGGAATGCCTGGGCCGTGACCGGACCAAGCACCAGGTGGCCGAGGTCACCTCGCTCGGCCTGGTGCAGATGACCCGCAAGCGGGTCGGCCAGGGCCTCCTGGAGTCCTTCTCGGAGACCTGCGTCCACTGCAACGGGCGCGGTGTCATCGTCCACATGGAGCAGCCGCCCACCCACGGTGGCGGTGGCGGCGGCAAGCGCGCGAAGAAGCGCGGCCGCGGTGGCGACGGGCACGCCCACGAGCACGAGCACGCCCACGAGACCGAGCTCCACGAGACCCCGGACGAGACCGACGCGGAGCTCGCGGCCGAGCTGGCCGCCCCGGTGGCGCTGCCCGAGCCGATCGCCGCGGACGAGGAGCTGTACGGCAGCGCCGCGGAGGCGGAGGCCGCCGCCACGCGCGGCCGTGGCCGCCGTCGGGCGACCCGCCGGGTGTCGGCGCCGGTGGCGTCCACGCGGCCCGTGACCGAGACGGAGACCTACGAGGTCGTCGTCCCGGAGACGAAGCCGGAGCCGGAGCCGGTCGTCGAGGCCCCCGTGGCCGAGGCCCCGGTCGCCGAGCCCGCCCCGGCCGTCGAGGAGCAGGCGCCCGAGGCCCCCGCGCCCCGGACCCGCCGCCGGGCCACCCGCAAGGTGTCCGCCCCGGTGGTCTCCACCCCGGAGCCGGTCGCCGAGACGGTGGTCGAGCCGGTCGCCGTCGAGGAGGCCCCGGCGCCCGCCGCCGAGCCCGCCCCGGTCGTCGAGGAGGCCCCCGTGGCCGCCCCGCCGAAGGCCCGTCGCCGGGTGGTCCGCAAGGCCACCGCCCCGGCCGGCGCGCCCGCCGGTGCCGAGGAGGCCGCCGTGCTCGTGGTGGCCGCGGCCCCCGCGACCGAGGCGCCCGCCGAGGCCGCGGAGGCCCCGGCCGACGAGGCCGCTCCGGCGGCGAAGAAGACGGCCCGTAAGACGGCCAAGAAGGCCACCGCCAAGAAGGCCGCCACCAAGAAGACGGCGGCGGCCAAGAAGACGGCGGCGAAGAAGACGACGACCGCCAAGAAGGCCGTGAAGAAGACCGCGGCCCCCGCGCAGGACTGACCCAGTCCCCGACGCAGTCCGTGTGGACCGTCCTCCTCCCGAGGACGGTCCACACGGCTTTGAACCCGATCGGAAACCAGGAACCAGCCCGATGAACAACACCCCCGCCCCCCAGGTGCGCAAGGCCGTCATCCCCGCCGCCGGTCTCGGCACGCGCTTCCTTCCCGCCACGAAGGCGACGCCCAAGGAGATGCTGCCGGTCGTCGACAAGCCGGCGATCCAGTACGTGGTGGAGGAGGCGGTCTCGGCGGGTCTGTCGGACGTCCTGATGATCACCGGCCGCAACAAGCGTCCGCTCGAGGACCACTTCGACCGGAACTACGAGCTGGAGGAGGCGCTCACCCGCAAGGGTGACGACGAGCGCCTCGCGCGGGTCCAGGAGTCCAGCGAGCTCGCCACCATGCACTACGTGCGCCAGGGCGACCCGCGGGGCCTCGGCCACGCCGTGCTGTGCGCGCAGCCTCACGTCGGCGACGAGCCCTTCGCGGTGCTCCTCGGCGACGACCTGATCGACCCGCGCGACCCGCTGCTCGCCCGGATGCTGGAGGTCCTGGCGGCCGGCGGCGGCAGCGTCGTCGCGCTGATGGAGGTCGACCCGGCGCAGATCCACCTGTACGGATGCGCGGCCGTCGAGCCGACCGCCGACGCCGATGTCGTACGGATCACCGGCCTGGTCGAGAAGCCGGACGTCGCGGACGCGCCGAGCAACTACGCGATCATCGGCCGCTATGTCCTCGACCCGGCCGTCTTCGGCGTCCTCGGCGGGACCGAGCCGGGCCGCGGCGGCGAGATCCAGCTCACCGACGCGCTGCAGAAGATGGCGGCCGACGAGACGCTGGGCGGCCCCGTGCACGGTGTCGTCTTCAAGGGCCGCCGGTACGACACGGGCGACCGTGGCGACTACCTGCGGGCCATCGTGCGGCTCGCCTGCGAGCGCGAGGACCTGGGCCCGGACTTCCGCGCCTGGCTCAAGGGCTTCGTCGAGGAGACCGCCGCGGGCGACCCGTCGGGCGACACGGCCGGGATTTGACCCCCTGCGGGAGCCGCCCGTAACCTAGACCGTCGGCGTGTCTGATTGCGCCACACCTCTGAGCACCTCCCTCCCGGTCCTCCGGGAGAGGCCGCTCGTCCGATTCCGGATCGCTGTGGGCCCCCGGGCCCGCGCGTGGGCGGCTGGCATCAGAGGACCCGTTCCCGAGTGAGAGAGAGTCCGCGTGTACGCCATCGTGCGCAGCGGTGGTCGCCAGCACAAGGTTGCTGTCGGCGACATCGTTGAGGTTGACAAGATTTCTACCGCCAAGGTCGGCGACACGGTCGAGCTCTCGACCCTGCTCGTGGTCGACGGCGACGCCGTGACCAGCGACCCGTGGGTCCTGGCGGGCATCAAGGTCGAGGCCCAGGTCGTGGACCACCACAAGGGTGCCAAGATCGACATCCTGCGCTACAAGAACAAGACGGGCTACCGCCGTCGCCAGGGTCACCGCCAGCAGTACACGGCGATCAAGGTCACGTCCATCCCGACGGCCGCGAAGTAAAGAGGGACTGAGCAATGGCACACAAGAAGGGCGCATCGTCCACCCGGAACGGTCGCGATTCCAACGCCCAGCGGCTCGGCGTGAAGCGCTTCGGCGGTCAGGTCGTCAACGCGGGTGAGATCCTGGTCCGCCAGCGTGGCACCCACTTCCACCCGGGTTCGGGTGTGGGCCGTGGCGGCGACGACACGCTGTTCGCCCTGCAGGCCGGTTCGGTGCAGTTCGGCACCTTCCGTGGCCGCAAGGTCGTGAACATCGTTCCGGTCGCCTGATCGGAAACTTTGCGGAGGCGGACCTCACTTCCCGTTAGGGAAGCGGGTCCGCCTTTCGCGTGTTACTAGATAGACATTCCACCTGTTTTACGTATCTGGAGGCACAGAACCATGACCACCTTCGTGGACCGCGTCGAGCTGCACGTCGCCGCGGGTAACGGGGGCCACGGCTGCGCCTCCGTCCACCGGGAGAAGTTCAAGCCGCTCGGCGGCCCGGACGGCGGCAACGGCGGCCGTGGCGGTGACGTGATCCTGGTCGTCGACCAGGCCGTGACCACCCTCCTGGAGTACCACCACTCGCCGCACCGCAAGGCCACCAACGGCCAGCCCGGCGCCGGCGACAACCGCTCCGGCAAGGACGGCCAGGACCTCGTCCTGCCCGTGCCCGACGGCACCGTCGTCCTCGACAAGGCGGGTAACGTCCTCGCCGACCTCGTCGGACAGGGCACCACCTACGTCGCGGGCCAGGGCGGCCGCGGCGGCCTCGGCAACGCGGCGCTGTCCTCGGCCCGCCGCAAGGCCCCCGGCTTCGCGCTCCTCGGCGAGCCCGGCGAGGCGGGGGACGTCGTCCTGGAGCTCAAGACGGTCGCCGACGTGGCGCTCGTCGGCTACCCGAGCGCGGGCAAGTCCTCGCTCATCTCCGTGCTCTCGGCCGCCAAGCCGAAGATCGCCGACTACCCCTTCACGACGCTCGTCCCGAACCTGGGCGTGGTCACCGCCGGCTCGACCGTCTACACGATCGCCGACGTCCCCGGCCTGATCCCGGGCGCGAGCCAGGGCCGTGGCCTGGGCCTGGAGTTCCTGCGCCACGTCGAGCGCTGCTCGGTCCTCGTCCACGTCCTCGACACGGCGACGCTGGAGTCCGACCGCGACCCGGTCTCCGACCTCGACATCATCGAGGAGGAGCTGCGGCAGTACGGCGGCCTTGAGGACCGTCCGCGCCTCGTCGTCCTCAACAAGATCGACATCCCGGACGGCCAGGACCTCGCGGACATGATCCGCCCGGAGCTCGAAGAGCGCGGCTACCAGGTGTTCGAGGTCTCCGCCGTGGCCCGTACGGGTCTCAAGGAGCTCTCCTACGCCCTCGCCGGCATCGTCGGCGAGGCCCGCGCGGCCAAGCCCGTCGAGGAGGCGACCCGCATCGTCATCCGCCCGAAGGCGGTCGACGACGCCGGGTTCACCGTCGTCTACGACGAGGCCGAGGACGTCTACCGCGTGCGCGGCGAGAAGCCCGAGCGCTGGGTCCGCCAGACCGACTTCAACAACGACGAGGCCGTCGGCTACCTGGCCGACCGCCTCAACCGCCTCGGCGTCGAGGACCGGCTGATGAAGGCCGGCGCCCGCGCCGGCGACGGCGTGGCGATCGGCTCCGAGGAGAACGCGGTCGTCTTCGACTGGGAGCCCACCATGATGGCCGGCGCCGAGATGCTCGGCCGCCGAGGCGAGGACCACCGCCTGGAGGCCCCCCGCCCGGCCGCCCAGCGCCGCCGCGACCGCGACGCCGAGCGGGACGACCCGCAGCGCGAGTTCGACGAGTTCAACCCGTTCTAGGCAACGCCCTGGAGTGACATGTGAAAGGGGCCCCGCCTCCTCGATCGAGGAGGCGGGGCCCCTTTCACGCCGTCAGGCGACCGGTTCCGGTTCCGGTTCGGGGTCCGGAGCGGTGGCCGGCTTCTGCTCCTGCTCCTCGGGGGCCGGCTTGGAGCGCTTGGTGAAGGTGGGCTTCGCGCCGATCAGGGGCAGCGCGAGGATGCCCAGGAACATCGGGGCGAACATGTAGCGGGCCAGCGGCGCCGGGTTGGCGGCGACCACCGTGAGCTGGAGCGCCAGCGGCGTGGCGAGCAGCGCCACCGGGGCCCAGCTGCGGTTCCGGCGGGAGAAGGCGAGCACCACGGCGTACGCCGCGTAGCACCAGATCGCGCCGCGGAACAGCAGCCACTGCAGCTGCGGCGTCTTGCTGGCCTTCCAGGTGAAGAACGCGGCGTCGTGCAGGGTGTCGTTGAGCGGGCGGATCTTCAGGATCGGGCGGTACGGGCTGTCCGCCATCTCCGGGTTCCAGTCCGCCCAGCCGAACAGGTTCTTCGGCACGGACGGCGGGCTGATCAGCGTGTGGCCCATCTTGTCGACCGGGCCGGGGAAGGGCGACCACGCGATGTGCGAGCGGCACACGCGGGCCGAGATCATCTGGTCCGGGGTCCGCTTCAGGACGCGGAACCACAGGTCGATCAGCTGGTCGTTGTACTGGTCCGCCAGCTTGCGGTTCATGGGCTTCTTCATCGCCCAGTCGGCGTTGTAGCAGTTCGCCGCGCGCCCGCCCCAGTGGGACAGCGGGGCGACCTTCGCCATGAGGTCCTTGTCGGCCTGGGTGAAGGTCTGCGGGACCTTGCCGTAGACCACCGCGATGTCCGCGTAGTTCATCGCGTACACCTGGTCCTTGGTCGGCGTGATGACGCCGATGGCCGGGTAGATCACCGTCTGCAGCAGCGCCGCGATCGTCACCGGGACGACCGTCGCGAACAGCAGCCACTTGCGCATCTTCGGCAGCGTCAGCAGCAGCACGGGCACCGCGATGACCGCGACGAGCAGACCGTTGTTGCGGAAGAGCCCCATCGCCAGGAAGCCGAGGAACAGCATGGCGATCTCGTTGCGGAAGACCTTGTCCCGGAGCTGGGACTCGCCGCGCAGCCGCCGCGCCGCGAGCCGGCCCGTCGCGCCGAAGGCGAGGACCGCGCCGATCGCGAACGGCACGTCCTTCCACACGTAGATGACGAAGGTGCCGATCGACGGCAGCACCGCGCACGCGACCGCCGCCGTGAAGCCCCACTTCCCCTTCACGCCGAACATGCGCAGCGTGACGACCACGTACGCCAGCGCCGCGGCCATGGCCACGGACTGCGCGAACGTCAGCAGCGCCAGGTCACCGGTGAGCTGGAGCGACAGCCAGACCAGACCGTCGTACGCCACCGAGTGGTTGGACATCCAGTGGCCGGTGGTGACGTGCCACACGTACGAGATCGAGTCGTAGCTCATCCCGCCCGGGTAGAACGCCGCCCACCACACCAGGAAGATCAGCTGCGTCGCGGCGTACACGGCCACCGGCAGGCGCCGCTGGGCTGGGATCCGCTCGACTATCCGGTTCACAAAGGGGATGGATGGCGTCTTCAACGCTGCTCCGCGGGCTCGGTGGAGGGGCTGTCGGGGTGGGCGAGCTCCAGCATCCGCGTGATCACGCGCTCGGCGGCGTGGCCGTCGTCGAGGTCGCAGAACACGTCCCGGAACTCTCGGTACGCGTCGGTGTAGCCGGCGCTGATGCGGTCGATGTCGCCGAGCGCGTCGATGAGCTCGTCGGACGTCTGCAGCAGCGGGCCGGGGGCGCGCTTCTCGAAGTCGAAGTAGAAGCCGCGCAGCTGGTCGCGGTAGTACTCCAGGTCGTACGTGAAGAACAACATCGGCCGGCCCGTGTTCGCGAAGTCGAACATGAGGGACGAGTAGTCCGTGACCAGCACGTCGGTGATGAGGAAGAGTTCGGCGATGTCCGGGTAGGACGAGACGTCGAAGACGAAGCCGTCACCCGCGCCGGGCACCGCGTCCACGATGTTCGAGTGCTTGCGCACGAGGAGGATGTGGTCCTCGCCGAGCCGCTCGGCGGCCTTCTCGATGTCGACGCGGAGATCGAACTTGTAGTTGCCCGCCTGGTAGAACTGGTCGTCCCGCCAGGTCGGCGCGTACAGCACGACCTTCTTGCCGTCCGGCAGCCCGATCTTCTCCCGCACGGTCCGCGCCAGGTCCTCGGTCTTGTCCGAGAGCAGCACGTCGTTGCGGGGGTAGCCGGACTCCAGGATCTCCCCGTCGAACTGGAACGCCCGCTTCATGATCGGGGTCGAGAAGCGGTTGGGGGAGACGAGGAAGCTCCAGCTCGGCGTCTCCTCCGCCACCTTCGACAGGTACTTGCGGTCCGCGAACTGCACGCTGTCGATGTCGTGGCCGATCCGCTTGAGCGGGGTGCCGTGCCAGGTCTGGACGATCACCTGGCCCTCACGGCGCCGGATCCAGAACGGCAGGTGGGTGTTGGTCACGATGTACCGGCTGTTGCCGAGCGCCTCGTACCACTCGCGGCTCCAGCGGCGGATGACCCGGACGCCCTCCGGGATCTCGGCCCGGCGGTCCTCCACGACCCACACGTGCTCCAGCTCGGAGCCCTGGCGCAGCAGCTCCTCGTAGACCGCGCGCGGCGAGTCGGAGAACTGGCGGCCCGAGAAGGAGGCGTACAGCACGGTGTCCTTCAGCGGGGCCGTCCGGGCCTCCTGGTACACCGTGGTGCGCAGCTCGCGCTGGCGGAACCAGCCGACCTCCTGCGCGTTCAGGTCGGGGGAGGCGTCGACGAGGAGCCGGTCGTAGAAGCGGTGGGTCAGCGCGTAGTCGCGGCCCCGCACCGAGAAGGAGACCGGCAGGGTGCCCAGCGCCGTCGGGACGGCCCGGATCGGCACCTCGACGCGGCTGTCGACGGCGCGGACGAAGAGGTACCAGCGGCCCTGGCGCAGCGGCACCTTGGTGAGGCCGCCGGGCACCGGCAGGAAGTCGGCGTGGAAGACGCCGTCCTCGACGCTGACCGGGTGCGCGTGCTCCTCGGCGTGCCGGCTGTGCCGCAGCACCAGCTCCAGGGGCTCGTCGACGGTGGCCGGCAGGGCGCCCTCCAGGACGATGCGGCCCTCGGGGCTCACCGTCGCCTTGGCGATCATGGGCTGGACCGGCTGGGTGCGCAGCACGAGGCGCCCGACGCCGTCGTTGGCGACCGCGATCGTCCTGCCTCCCCACGCGGCGGTACCGGTGCCGTCGACGGGGTGCTGGCGGCCCAGGTCGCCCTGGCGGTCGTTGACCGCGACGGCGTGGGCCCGCTTGCCGAGCATCAGCTCGGCCGTCCACTTGTCGGTGACCTCCAGGTCCGTGGAGTCGCGGCCCTCGACGTCCAGGTCGGCCAGCGGGACGCGCACCGAGAACTCGGCGCCGTTCCGGGTGACCGGGAACTCCAGGGTGGCCTTGGAGCCGGCGTGGGTGAGGCGCAGCGCGGGCTTGGCGCCGTCAGCGGCGGCCTCGTGGCCGAGGACACCGGACAGCTCGACGGCACCGTCGACGACCTGGTGGCCGGTCAGCCGGGCGCGGACCAGGTCGACGCGCAGGTACAGGTGGCTGTCGGCGACGAACGGGACGACCCGCACGTCCTTCTCCACCCAGTGCTGGGCCGGGCTCTCGGCGTTGCCGCTCTCGCCGGCCTTCAGCCGGGTGCGGCGCGCCACGCCCTCCTGGACGGTGGCGACGGTGAGCCGCCACACGCCGTCGCGCCAGCCGCCGCGGCCCTTGAGCTTCGCCGGGTTGACGTCGAGGGAGAAGCCGGACCAGTCGTAGTTGTGCAGCGACTGCCCGGAGGTCTGGGTGGCCTTCGGGGCCTTGGTACGGCTGGGGCGGACCAGGACGGTGCGCCGGCTGCCGTTCTCACGGAGCATCAGCACGCGCAGCGAGGGCTTGGGCGTCGAGGCCGCCAGGTTGCGGATGTAGGCGTGGCCGTCGATGTGCAGCCGGCCGTCCTGCCACAGGATCTGCTCGGCGCGGGCGCGGGCGGAGAACTCGGCGCCGACCTTCAGGACCTCGCGCGGGACGGCGCCGTTGCCCTTGTCGAGCACCGGGTAGTCGGCGAAGTGCCGCAGGCCCTGGCGGGTGACCGGGATGGCCCGGCCGGTCTCGCGCTCGAAGGCCAGCAGGTCGAGGAGCTCGGCCAGCCGGCCCTCGGTGATCAGGTGGCACTTGAGCCGCAGCGACACCTCGACGCGGGGCAGCACCTGGGGGTCGACGCGGCTGAGGTAGTCGGCGGCGCCCTTCATGAACAGCTCGCGGAACTCCTCACCGGCCTCGTCGAGCACGCCCATGAAAAGGGGCAGCTCGTCGCTGATGAAGATCTCGTCGTACCACCGCTTGTGCTCCGCGAACTCCTCGCCCGGCTGCGTGCCGAGGAAGCGGCTCACGGAGTCGCACGACCTTATGCGGTCGCGGACGTTGACCGGCTCGGTGCGGCGCTGGGTGATGGACGGGGCGCCGCCGGTCCGCTGCCGCCACAGGTAGACGGGGTCACCGAGGACGTCGACGCAGGTGGCCCGGAAGTGCGCGGGCAGGGTCACCGGGGCGTCCTCGTACAGGATGCCCGGGAACTCGAAGGCGTGACGCTCCCAGAACGAGCGCCGGAACACCTTGTTCCACGCGGTGCGGTCGTAGACCAGCGCCTTGTCGTGGGAGATGTGGGTGCGGTCGCGGTCCTTGTTGAGGCGCTTCTCGTGGAGCGGGGAGATCAGGATCTCGCCGGCCTTGAGCAGGTTCACGTTGCCGCTGGCGAAGTCCGACCCGGTCGCGTCCAGCTTGGCGATGAAGCGCTCGTAGGCGTCCGGCAGCACGATGTCGTCGCTGTCGACGAACGCGAGGTACTCGGTGCCGTCCGTGAGGTGCGCGACACCGGTGTTACGGGCGGGCCCCAGCCCCTGGTTCTCCTGCGCGACCACGCGGATCCGCGCGTCCTTCGCCGCCCAGCTCTCGGCGATCGCGAGGCTGCCGTCCTTGGAGCCGTCGTCGACGACGATCGCCTCCCAGTCGGTGAAGGTCTGGTCGGCAAGGGACTGCAGGCACTCGTCGAGAAAGAGCTCCACGTTGTACACGGGAACGATCACTGACAGGCGGGGAGGCATTGGGTACTGCGCCTTTCCTCAAGGTGTTTCAAACGTGACGGCGACGTACGGCTCGCCGGACACGGTAGCTCTAGCCGCGGGTGCGAGGGCTCGGGCGCTCCGGAGGAAGCACCACCGGCGGTACATTCTCCTCGTTCAGGAACACCCTGCGTACCACGCGCTCGGCGGCGGAGCCGTCATCGAACTCACAGAACCGTCTCCGGAACTCGGTGCGCAGTTTCGCGGACTCCTCGTCCGACCAGCGCCCCGAGAGGAAGACGTCGAGCAGCTCCGGCTCGGTTGCCACGACGTGGCCCGGCTTCTCGACGTGGATGTCGAAGTAGGTGCCGCGGGTGGCGCGGTAGACGTCCCAGTCGTTGGCGTAGACGACGACGGGCCGGTCGAGCAGCGCGTAGTCGAACATCAGCGACGAGTAGTCGGTCAGCAGGCAGTCGGCGGCGAGGAACAGCTCCTCGACCGAGGGGTGGCGGCTGACGTCCACGACGCCGGAGCCGTCCTTCGGGCCGGTGCCGCCGGGGTTGTCCAGGAGGAAGTAGTGCGCCCGGGACAGCACGGTGAAGCCCTTGCCGAGGCGGGCCGCCAGGTGCTCCAGGTCGAGCAGCGGCTGCGGCACGTTCTGGTAGTCGCGGTGGGTCGGCGCGTACAGCACGACCGTGGTGTCCTCGGGCAGCCCGAGCGCCGCGCGGGCCCGCAGCCGCTCGTCCTCGCCGGCCCGGACGAGCACGTCGTTGCGCGGGTAGCCGTAGTCCAGCTTGGTGTACTCGGCCGGGTAGGCGCGGTCCCAGATGGCGGTGGTGAAGCTGTTGGAGGAGACGCTGTAGTCCCAGCGGTCCACCCGCTCCATCAGCGACGCCATGTCCAGGTCGCCCTGGGCGACGGGGTACTCGGCCAGGTCGACGCCCATCCGCTTCAGCGGGGTGCCGTGGTGCGTCTGGACGTGGATCTGGCCGGGCCGCTTGACCACCCGGGTGGGGAAGTTGACGTTGTTGACGAAGTACTTCCCGCGGGCCATCGCGCGCCAGAAACCGAACGAGCCGGGGTGCACGACGTTCGTGCCGGGCGGCGGGGTGTTGCGCGAGCCGGGCTTCAGGACCCAGGTCGTCTTCACCTTCGGCGCGAGCTCCAGCAGCTTCTCGTGCACGGCGGCCGGGTTGCAGGCGTAGTCCGTGTTCCAGTACGCCGCGAACACGGCCGTGTCGTTCTTCACGGGCAGCATCCGCTGCGCCCGGTAGTAGCCGGCCAGCACCGCGGTGCGCAGCGGCTTGCGCAGCCGGCGCGGGGCGGCCTTGACCTTGCGGGCCGTGCGGTACGCGCGCCGGGCGGCGCCGCGCACCGGGGCCGGCAGCTTGCCGACGGCCTTGCGGCGGGCGGAGGCCGAGCCCTGCGGGGTGGCGTGTCCGGCCGGGCGGTACTGCTTCTCGTACCGGAGGAAGGTCGCGCGGAACTCGGCGCGGGCCTCGTCGGGGAGGCGGCCGGGGGAGTTCTCGACCACCCGGAAGTGGGTGATCATGCGGTCGAAGAGGGGGCCGCGCCAGCGGTCGAACTCGGGGTGCGCGTCGAGGAACGCGAACACCAGGCCGTACTGGTCGAAGACGTCGAAGTGCTTGCGGCTGGTGCTGTGCAGGATGCTGCCCTGGCGGCGCTGCCGGTAGTGCACGCAGACCCGGGGGAGCACCGCGATGGACTCGGCGGCGATCAGGACCGGGTACGTCCAGGGGGTGTCCTCGTAGTAGCCGGTGGGGTACTCGAAGCCCCAGCGCTCCACGAAGTCCCGGCGGTAGGCCTTGTTCCAGGCAACCTGGAGCAGCCCGAGGAGGCCCGGGTTGGCGTCCAGGGCGACGGCCTCGCGGGGGCTGTCGGCGAGCACCTTGGCCTTGGCGTTCGGGGTGATCCGGCCGTCCCAGTGCGTGCGGGAGTAGTCGAAGACCAGCAGCTCCGGGTCGCCGGTCTCGTCGAGCCGCTGGGCGATCGCCGCGAGCGAGCCGGGCAGCAGGGTGTCGTCGCTGTCCAGGAAGAGCAGGTAGGTGCCCTTGGCCCGTGCCATGCCGGCGTTGCGGGCGCGGCCCAGGCCCACGTTCTGCTGGAGCTGCAGTGCTTCCACGCGCGGGTCGAGCGCCGCGTACTCGTCCATGATCGCGCCGCAGGCGTCGGGCGAGGCGTCGTTGACGGCGATCAGCTCGAAATCCTGGAACGACTGGCTCAGCACCGAGTCGAGACAGTCGCGCAGGTACGCCTCCACCCCGTACGCCGGAACGATGATGCTGAACCGGGGGGCGTCGGACCGCTGCGCTGCTTGCGTGGGAGTCATGGGGGCTTAGGGCTTCCGGACGAACGGCGTTCTGGACACGGGACAGGGGCGGACCACGCCCGAGCGGGGCGGCGGGAGCATTCCCGCCGCCCCGCTCGGACGGTCACTGCGAGCTGGTCAGGGCATAACCCAGCAGTTTGCGCACGGCGGCCGACTGCCGGTGGCGCAAGGCGCCCGGCACCATGGTCAGCGCGTGCAGCCGCATCGACAGATGACGGCGGGCCGCCTTCGCGGCCTTCGGCCAGCCGTGCAGGTCGAGCTCGTCGGCCACCTCGTTGAAGAACCGCACGGCCTCGCCGAAGCGGGCACCGGAGACGGCCTCGGAGGACGACAGGCTGCCCGAGTGGCGCCGGTAGCGGAAGGCTGTGGCCGGCTCGACCACCAGCTTCTCGCCGCGCCGGATCAGCTCGATGATCAGCGCCAGGTCCTGGATGACCGACAGGTCCTCCCGGAAGCTGACCGCCTTCACGGCGTCGGCCCGCCACACGATCGACGGGAAGTAGAGCCAGTTGCCGCCGAGCAGGTTCGCGGCCAGCGGCTCACCCGAGAGGACCAGGCGGCGCCCGTTGTCCTTCGGCGCGTACAGCCGCTTCTTGACCTCGTCGCCCAGGGTGCTCGACGGGGCGCCGTTCTCGTCGATGACCTCGACGCCCGGCTGGTAGATCGCCGCACCGGGCTCGGCCTCGATCGCGGCGCGCATCGTCGCGACATAGGTCGGCAGCAGCAGGTCGTCACTGCCCAGCATCGAGAAGTGGGTGGACTCGACGAGGTCGACGCACTTGCGGAAGTTCTTGGTGATGCCGAGGTTCTGCTCGTTGCGCAGGTAGCGGACGCGGCTGTCGCCGAGGGAGGCGAACCACTCGGGTACGCCCTCCTCCTTGCCGTCGTCCACGACGGTCAGCCGCCAGTCCTCGTCCGTCTGGTCGAGCACACTGCGGACGGCGGCCTGCATCAGACCGGTGTCGCCGTAGTGCGGCAGCATGATGTCGAGCGTGCGCACCGCCGTCACTTGCTCTTCCCCTTGGGGCCGAGGACGGACCGGCGGCTGAGCGCGAGCAGCAGGATCATGCCGATGCGGCCCAGGTACAGGGTGGCCTTCCACGGCGACTGGCTCGGGGTGCCGGTCGCGCGCGGACGCATCGCGACGGGCACCTGCTCGATCCGGTAGCCGGCCCGGACCACGGCGATGGAGGACTCCACCGTGTCGCCCAGGTACTCCACCGGGTACCAGTGCGCGAAGACGTCGATCAGGTCGCGGTTGGAGGCGCGGAAGCCCGAGGTGACGTCGGTCAGCTTGGTCTTGGCCATGCGCGACAGCCAGAAGGCGAGGACGAGCATCGCCCACTTGCGCGGGCCGCGGGTCTCGTAGTCGCCGGTGCCCGCGAAACGCGCGCCCATGACGAGGTCCGCGCCGCCCTCCAGGCGCGCCAGCAGCTCCGGCACGTTGCGCGGGTCGTGCTGACCGTCCGCGTCGACCTGGATGGCCACGTCGTAGCCCCGGTCGTGCGCGTAGCGGTAGCCGGCGCGCATCGCGCCGCCGACACCGAGGTTGTACGGGAGGGTCATCACGGTCGCGCCGGCACCGCGCGCCACGGCGCTGGTGTCGTCGGCGGAGCCGTCGTCGACGACGAGGACGTCGACGCCGGGGAGGGTCGTGTAGACCTCCTTGACGACGTCGGCGACGCCCTCGGCCTCGTTCCACGCCGGCATGATGATCAGTACGCGCTTGCCGTCGATCACTTGCCGCTCCCCTGACCCGCCGTGTCGGCCTTCTCCGCCAGCTCCTTGCGCAGCTCCGTCACGTCGATGCGCAGCAGAGCCACCTCCTCCGAGAGGGTGCGGCCCTCCTCTTCGAGATGACCCACCTCCCAGCTCAGCTGGAGGCAGACGATGAAGAGGAACGCGACGCTGAGGAAGAGCAGGAGGCTGACGCCGGAGGCGACACCCACCGCGCGGGCGACCGAGTCGAGGCCGCTCGGGAAGAAGCCCAGCGGGATGATCACCAGGCCGGTGAGCACCCACAGGAACGCGTACTTCTCCTTGAGCTTGCGGCGGCGCAGCAGCTCCACGATGCACGCGACGAGAAAGACTCCGGTGACCGAAGTCAGCATCCACAACTTCATGCGTGGCTCCGGTGTAGGGGACGACTCATGGAAAGGGCCTGTCTACTCTTCCAGGGGTGGGCGGCTGGAGAAGGAGCCACCGGGATTGCAGTCCACTGTCCGTCGCGATGGTCACGGAGAGTGAGGGAATGGTGATCATTCCTATGAGTGCACCGAACGGTAGCCTACACGAGAGCGAAGTACGAGAGTCATATAGGTGACGACCGCGAGCGACCCTACGGCATAGGCGACTTCGACCCTCGTGCGCAGCTCCAGCGGACTGAGAGTGACCGCCAGAAGGACGCCCGTTCCCACCACCCACGCGAGCAACTGCTGCCGCGCCGCGCCACTCGTGAGCAGCGCCTGGCCGAGCACCATCGCCAGCATGTAGAGCAGCGTGCCGAGCGACAGCCACGCGAAGTCCACCGGCCCGAGCACGTCCGGCGAACCGAACAGCACCGGCAGCATCACAGGCCCCAGCGCGACCGCGCCGATACCGAACGCCGCCCCGAGACCCGCCGTCAGCCCGCACGCCCGCAGCAGCATCCGCCGGTACGCCGAGGTGTCCCCCTCGGCCTGCGCCGTCGAAAGCCCCGCGAGCAGCGAGGCCTGGAAGGCACCGAACGCGAACAGCGGCACCCGCGCCAGGACCAGCGCCGACAGCAACGCCGCCACCAGGGCGCTGTCGTCCGTCGCGATCAGCTTGGTGCTGATCACCGCGATGTTGACCAGCACCTGGGCGAGCAGCGTCGAACCCACGAGCAGCCCCAGGTGCTCGATCAGCTCCCGCCACTGCGCCGTCGAACCCGCCTTGGCCCCGCGGAACACCGGCGGCAGCGTCACGGCCACCGCGATCAGCGGCGCCACCGTCATCACCGCGGCGAACGCGAAGGCCGAGGTCACCCCGCCAAGGGCCAGAGCCACGGACAGCACGATCCGCAGCAGCCCGTCGAGGCCGAGCTGCAGCCCGTACGCCTCGAAACGGCCGAGCCCCGCCAGCACACCCCGGGTCACATAGGCGACCGCCAGCGCCGCGAAGGCGCCGCCGACCGCGAGGACCAGGCTCTCGTCCCCGTGGAAGAAGAGGTCCGCGAGCGGCCCGGCGAACAGGGCCAGCGGCAGCAGCACCGCCACCAGCAGCCCGAACGAGAGCGCCGCGCCGCGCCGCAGCACGGGCAGCGCCCCGTCGCCGGCCACCACGCGGGCGGCCACCACCCGGGTGATCTCCTGCTCGACCGGGAAGAACAGTCCCAGGCCGAGGGAGGCCACCGCGGTCCACAGGACCGAGAAGCTGGCCATGTCGTCGACGGAGAGCGAGTGGCCCGCCGCCGCGAGGTGCACGTAGCTGGCCCCGCCCAGCACCACGGTGCCGATGCCGACGAAGGCGGTGCCGCGGGGCAGCGCCGTTCCGATCCGGTCGAGCAGACTCACGCGCCGGACCGTCCCGGAGCCATGACCCGCAGCGCCTCGGTGAGCTGCTCACGCCAGTGCGGCTGCGCCGCCACGCCCGCCTCGGCCCAGCGCTCGTGCGCGAGGACGCTGAAGGACGGCCGGCGCGCCGGGCGCACGAACTTGTCCGAGGTCGTCGGCCGCACCCGCTCCGGGTCCAGACCGGTCAGCTCGAAGGCCGCCCGCGCCAGGTCGAACCAGGTCGCCGTGTCGGAGGCCGTGCCGTGGTAGACGCCCGCCGGGGCCTTGCCCGCCACGGCCGCCTCGCCCAGCTCCCGCAGCTGGCGGGCCAGCGCACGGGTCCAGGTCGGCTGGCCGCGCTGGTCGTCGACCACGTCGACGGTGTCGAGCCGCTCGGCCAGGCCCAGCATCGTCGACACGAAGTTGCGGCCGTGCGCCCCGTACAGCCACGCGGTGCGCACCACGTAGCCGCGCTCGGGCAGCAGCTCGGTGACGGCCAGCTCGCCCGCCAGCTTGCTGCGGCCGTAGGCGTTCACCGGGGCGGTGGGCGCGTCGTGCCGGTACGGCTCGGTGGCGTCGCCCGGGAAGACGTAGTCCGTGGAGACCTGGATCAGCACGGCGCCGCTCTCGGCGCACGCGGCCGCCAGGGCACGCGGCCCGTCGCCGTTGATCCGGGTGGCCGCGGCCTCCTCGGTCTCGGCGCCGTCGACATCGGTCCACGCGGCGGCGTTGACCACCACGTCATGACCGGCCACCGCCGCGCGGACCGCGGCGGCGTCGGTGACGTCCAGCTCCCGGCGGGTCAGCGCGGTGTACTCCACGCCGCCCTCCGCGAGCACCTCGGCGAGGTCGCGGCCGAGCATTCCGGCCGCACCGGTGATCAGCCAGCGGCTCATGCGGACAGCGCCGCCTTCGCCTTCAGCGGCTCCCACCAGGCGCGGTTGTCGCGGTACCACTGCACGGTGGTGGCGAGGCCCTGCTCGAAGGTGACCTGCGGCGTGTAGCCGAGCTCCTCCTGGATCTTGGCGATCGACAGGGAGTAGCGCAGGTCGTGGCCCTTGCGGTCCTCGACGTGCTCGACCATGTCCCAGCCGGCGCCGCAGGCGTCGAGCAGGAGACCGGTGAGCTCCTTGTTGGTGACCTCGGTGCCGCCGCCGATGTGGTAGATCTCGCCGGCGCGGCCGCCGCGCAGCACCATCTCGATGCCACGGCAGTGGTCGGAGACGTGCAGCCAGTCGCGGATGTTGAGGCCCTCGCCGTAGAGCGGCACCTTCTTCCCGTCCAGCAGGTTCGTGGTGAACAGCGGGATCATCTTCTCGGGGAAGTGGTACTGCCCGTAGTTGTTGGAGCAGCGCGTCACGACGACGTCCATGCCGTGCGTGCGGTGGTACGAGAGGGCCAGCAGGTCCGAACCCGCCTTGGAGGCCGAGTACGGCGAGTTCGGCGCGAGCGGCCAGTCCTCGGTCCAGGAGCCCTCGGAGATCGAGCCGTAGACCTCGTCCGTGGAGACGTGGACGAAACGGCCGACGCCGTGGCGCTTGGCGGAGTCCAGCAGGACCTGGGTGCCCAGCACGTTCGTCGTGACGAACGGCGAGGCGTCCAGGATCGAGCGGTCCACGTGGGACTCGGCCGCGAAGTGCACGACCGCGTCCTGGCCGCGCATCGCGTCGTCGACGGTCGCGTAGTCGCGGATGTCGCCCTGGACGAAGGTGTAGCCGGGCTTGTCCGCCACCGGGGCGAGGTTCGCCTCGTTGCCGGAGTAGGTCAGGTTGTCCAGGACGGTGACCTGGGCGCCCTGGCCCGAGGGCAGCTCTTCGGAGAGCAGTGCCCGCACGAACTGTGAACCGATGAACCCGGCGCCGCCGGTGACGAGAATCTTCATAAGGGCCACCATTCTATGGGGTGGGCTTCGCGCACCGTTCCGTGGCCGTTCTCACGGGCGTGATGGTGAACGGCCGCGTGGGGCTGCCGTAGGCTGCGTGCCCATGCGTGGAATTTTGCTTGCCGGTGGTACCGGCTCCCGACTGTGGCCGATCACCCGAGCCGTGTCGAAGCAGCTGATGCCGGTCTTCGACAAGCCGATGATCTATTACCCCCTGTCGACCCTCGTGATGGCGGGGATCCGGGACATTCTGATCATCACCGGTCCGGAGGAGCGCCCCCAGTTCGAGCGGCTTCTGGGAGACGGGTCCGATTTCGGACTCGACATCCAGTTCGCCACCCAGGAGCACCCCAACGGAATTGCCGAGGCTTTCGTCATCGGCGAGGAATTCATCGGTGACGAGCCCGTCGCGCTGATCCTCGGCGACAACATCTTCCACGGCGTCGGCCTCGGCCGGCAGCTCGCGGACTACCGGCAGCCCGACGGCGGAGTGGTCTTCGCCCACGCCGTCTCCGACCCCACCGCCTACGGTGTCGTCGACTTCGACGAGAACGGCGTCGCCCGTTCCATCGAGGAGAAGCCGAAGAACCCGAAGTCCCGCTACGCGGTGCCGGGCCTCTACTTCTACGACAGCCGGGTCGTCGAGATCGCCAAGGGCCTCAAGCCCAGCGGTCGCGGCGAGCTGGAGATCACCGACGTCAACAAGCACTACCTCGACCGCGGCGAGCTCCAGGTCTCGGTCCTCGACCGCGGCACCGTCTGGCTCGACACCGGCACCTTCCAGTCGCTCGTCCAGGCCTCCGAGTACGTCCGCGTGGTCGAGGAGCGCCAGGGCATGAAGATCGGCTGCCTCGAAGAGGCCGCCTGGCGCGCCGGGTTCATCGACGACGAGCAGCTGCGCGCCCTCGCCCAGCCGCTGACCAAGAGCGGCTACGGCGACTACCTGATCGACCTGCTGGCCTACGAGGCCGAGAAGGCCTGAGAGGAACCGATCGTTTCCATGAAGGTCAACCCCCTTGGTATCGAGGGCGCCTGGGAGTTCGTCCCGCAGCAGTTCGGGGACGCCCGGGGCCTCTTCCTGGAGTGGTACAAGGCCGAGCGCATGGCCGAGGCCGTCGGCCACCCGCTCGACCTGAAGCAGGGCAACCTCTCCGTCTCCTCCGCCGGTGTCGTCCGCGGCATCCACTTCGCCGACGTCCCGCCCGGCCAGGCCAAGTACGTGACCTGCGTCCGCGGCGCGGTGCTCGACATCATCGTCGACGTACGGGTCGGCTCGCCGACCTTCGGCAAGTGGGAGGCCGTGCGCCTCGACGACCAGGACCGCAAGGCCGTCTACCTCTCCGAGGGCCTCGGCCACGGCTTCTGCGCGCTCACCGACGACGCGACCGTCACCTACCTCTGCTCCGAGGGCTACGCCCCGGAGCGGGAGCGCACGGTCCACCCGCTCGACCCGGAGATCGGCATCGAGTGGCCGGTCGACGGCGTGCCCGAGCTGTCCGCCAAGGACACCGAGGGCCCGACCCTCGCGCAGGCGCGCGAGGCCGGCATCCTGCCGGTGTACGAGGAGTGCGTGGCCTTCCGCGCCTCGCTCGCCCAGCGCGGCTGAGCCCCCGGCCACCGCACCACCCGCTCGTGACGACGGCCCGGCGCCTCCCCTCGGGGATACCGCCGGGCCGCCGTCGTTCCGTACCGCTTCGCGTTAGGCTGCCCGAATGACGTGGCTCATCACCGGCGGCGCCGGCTACATCGGTTCCCATGTCGTCAAGTCCATGACCGAGGCCGGTGAGCGGGTGGTCGTCCTGGACGACCTCTCCTCCGGCGACCCGGCCAGAGTCCCCGAGGGCGTGCCGCTGGAGCGCGGCACCGTCCTCGACCGGGCCTTCCTCGACCGGGTCCTCGCCGCGCACGGGATCCGCGGGATCGTCCACCTCGCCGCGAAGAAGGCCGTCGGCGAATCCGTCGAACGCCCCCTCCACTACTACCGCGAGAACGTGTCGGGCCTCCAGGTCCTGCTCGAAGCGGCCGCCGCGGCCGGCGTCGACTCCTTTCTCTTCTCCTCCTCCGCCTCGGTCTACGGGATGCCCGACACCGACCTGGTCACCGAGGACACCCCCTGCGCGCCGCTCAGCCCGTACGGCGAGACCAAGGTCGCCGGCGAGTGGATGGTCCGCTCCGTCGGCCGGGCCCACTCCATGGCCACCGCCTGCCTGCGCTACTTCAACGTCGCGGGCACCGCCACCCCCGAACTCGCCGACACCGGCTTCTTCAACCTCGTCCCCATGGTCTTCCAGCGCCTCGACGCCGGGCAGCGGCCGCTGGTCTTCGGCGACGACTACGCCACCCCCGACGGCACCTGCGTCCGCGACTACATCCATGTCGCCGACCTCGCCGAGGCCCATCTGGCCGCCGCCCGCCGCCTCGCCGAGCTGGCCGCGGCCGGGGACCACCGGGACCTCACGCTCAACATCGGGCGCGGGGAGGGCGTTTCGGTACGGGAGATGATGGACCTGATCCGCGAGGTCACCGGCCGCCCCGTCGAACCCGAGACCGTCGCCCGCCGCCCCGGCGACCCCGCGAAGGTGGTCGCCTCCGCCGAGCGGATCTCCGCCGAGCTGGGCTGGAAGGCCCGCCACGACGTCCGCTCCATGATCGCCTCGGCCTGGGCGGCGCACACCGGCGGCACCGTCCAGCCCGCGGAATAGAGGGGCACCGCGGAAACGCACTCGCGTAGATTGCGCGACGGACAGCCGAGGCGAGCAGGACTGGGGTCGACGCAGGTGACAGTGGCAAGGCAGTACGTGACGGAAGCCCGCAGGATCGTCGTGAAGGTCGGCTCCTCCTCGCTGACCACCGCCTCCGGCGGCCTCGACGCCGACCGGGTCGACGCCCTCGTCGACGTGCTCGCCAAGGTCCGCAGCGGCGGCGAGAAGGAGATCGTCCTGGTCTCCTCCGGCGCCATCGCCGCCGGTCTCGCCCCGCTCGGCCTGACCCGCCGCCCCAAGGACCTCGCCCGGCAGCAGGCCGCCGCCAGCGTCGGCCAGGGCCTGCTCGTCGCCCGCTACACCGCCTCCTTCGCGCGCTATGGCGTCCGCGTCGGGCAGGTCCTGCTCACCACCGACGACACCAGCCGCCGCGCGCACTACCGCAACGCCTACCGGACCCTCGACCAGCTGCTCGCCATGGGTGCCCTGCCGGTCGTCAACGAGAACGACACCGTCGCCACGGACGAGATCCGCTTCGGCGACAACGACCGGCTCGCCGCCCTCGTCGCCCACCTCGTCCGCGCCGACCTGCTGGTCCTCCTCTCCGACGTGGACGGCCTCTACGACGGCGACCCGGCCAAGCCCGGCACCGCGAGGATCGCCGAGGTCACCGGGCCCGCCGACATCGCCCACGTCGAGATCGGCTCGGCCGGCAAGGCGGGCGTCGGCACCGGCGGCATGGTCACCAAGGTCGAGGCCGCCCGGATCGCCGCCGCCGCCGGCATCCCCGTCGTCCTGACCTCCGCGAGCCGCGCCGCCGACGCCCTCGCCGGCCGCGACACCGGCACCTACTTCCACCGCACCGGCCGCCGCTCCGCCGACCGGCTCCTGTGGCTCGCGCACGCCTCCACCCCGCGGGGCGCGCTGACCCTCGACGACGGCGCCGTGCGGGCCGTGGTCGAGGGCAAGAAGTCGCTCCTGGCGGCCGGGATCGCCGCCGTCGAGGGCGAGTTCATCGCCGGCGACCCCGTCGAGCTGCGCGACACCGGGGGCCGCGCGGTCGCCCGCGGTCTGGTCAACTTCGACGCCAAGGAACTGCCCCGGCTCCTCGGCCGCTCCACCCACGACCTGGCCAGGGAACTCGGCCCGGAGTACGAGCGCGAGGTCGTCCACCGCGACGACCTGGTCGTGATGTGAACCGGGGCCCTCGCGGGCCGGCGCCCCGCGGGCAGGGGCCCCGCGGACCGGGGCCCTGTCAACCGGATGCCCGCCAATGGCGTCCTGGGAAACGACGTCCTGTGAACCGAAACGGCTGAAAGTCTGGTCATCCGGTAGGGACCTTTACCAAAACCGCCCCACGCACCGCCCCGGGCTGGTCAACTTTGTCTCGGGGGCACGGAAGAGGGCGGGGAACACCAGCACGCGCACACGCAGCAGCACGCAGCACAGGCATCACACAGGAGGCCGCCGGTGAGACGAGCGCGCCCAGGGGCAATGCCCCGCGGGTCGGCCGAACGCGCCCTGACGAGCGTCGAGGCCGGAGCCGACTTCGACGACTTCGACGGGTCCGACGGGTCCGACGAGTCCGATACGACAGCAGAGACGACGGGCGCCCAGGTTCCGGAGCGGGAACTGTCCAAGCTCTGGCACATCACCCTCAGCGTCTCCGGCGCGGAGGCTCCGCTGAAGGAGGTGCGCCGTGCCCTGGAACAGCTGGCCCACGACCACCCCTTCCTGCTGACCAGCCGCTACGCCAACGACCACGCCGAGATCCGCTACTGGGAGGAGGCCCGCGACCTCCACGACGCCGCGGCCGTCGCCCTGCGCCTGTGGGGCGAGCACCGGCAGAGCGCCAAGCTGCCGCCCTGGGAGATCGTCGGCCTGGAAGTGATCGACCGGGAGACCTACCACCAGCGGATCGCCGAGGGCTACGGCCCCCCGCCGGCCGCCCCGGTGGGCGTCCACCCGTACTGACGGGCGTCACACCCGGCGCACGTCTCGCAGTACGGGACGGGCCAGGCATCGTGAGGGATGTCCGCAGAGGTGCCAGTACCCTGCGGGCATGACCTCGCTCACGCCCTTCGACAACATGTCCCCGGTCACCCAGGCCGCCTACCGGGCCCGCGGCGCCGCCGCCGAAATCGCGCCACTCCCGCGCGCGACGAAGGACGACGCCCTGCTCGCCGTCGCGGACGCCCTGGAGGTCCGCACGGCCGAGATCGTCGAGGCCAACGCCGAGGACGTCGCCCGCGCCCGCGAGGCCGGCACCAGCGAGTCCGTCATCGACCGCCTCACCCTCACCCCCGAGCGGGTGCGGGCCATCGCCGAGGACGTCCGGCACGTGGCCGCCCTGCCCGACCCGGTCGGCGAGGTCGTCCGCGGCTCCACCCTCCCCAACGGCATCGACCTGCGTCAGGTCCGCGTCCCGCTCGGCGTCGTCGGCATCATCTACGAGGCCCGGCCCAACGTCACCGTCGACGCCGCCGCCCTCTGCCTCAAGTCCGGCAACGCCGTCCTGCTCCGCGGCTCCTCCTCCGCGTACTCCTCCAACGCCGCCCTGGTGAAGGTCCTGCGCGACGCCGTCGGCGGCGCCGGACTGCCCGCCGACGCCATCCAGCTCGTGCCCGGCGAGTCCCGCGAGTCCGTGCGCGAGCTGATGCGCGCCCGCGGCCTGGTCGACGTCCTGATCCCGCGCGGCGGCGCCTCCCTGATCCGCACGGTCGTCGAGGAGTCCACCGTCCCGGTCATCGAGACCGGCACCGGCAACTGCCACGTCTACGTCGACGCCCAGACCGACCTGGACATGGCCGTCGAGATCCTGGTCAACTCCAAGGCCCACCGGGTCAGCGTCTGCAACGCCGCCGAGACCCTCCTGGTCCACCAGGACATCGCCGCCGCCTTCCTGCCCCGGGCCCTGGACGCCCTCGCCGAGGCCGGCGTCACCGTCCACGCCGACGAGCGGGTCCTCGCCCACGCGGGGGGCACCAAGGCCACCGTCGTCCCGGCCACCCCCGAGGACTGGGAGACCGAGTACCTCTCCTACGACATCGCCGCCGCCGTCGTCGACTCCCTCGACAAGGCCGTCGAGCACATCCGGCTCTGGTCCTCCGGCCACACCGAGGCCATCGTCACCACCTCCCAGGCCGCGGCCCGCCGCTTCACCCAGCTGGTCGACTCGACCACGGTCGCCGTGAACGCCTCCACCCGCTTCACGGACGGCGGACAGTTCGGCTTCGGCGCCGAGATCGGCATCTCCACCCAGAAGCTGCACGCCCGGGGCCCCATGGGCCTTCCGGAGCTCACCTCCACCAAGTACATCGTGACCGGCGACGGTCACGTCCGGTAACCGGAACGCCGTATCCGGGGCAGGGACAGTTCGCGCTCTCCCTGCCCAAAACCCCCTCCCCGGTCTACTCTGAAACCGTGCCGGACGACGTGGGGGGCACGCCGTTCCCGAACGGCGGAGACCCCGAGGACCCTGTCGACCGCGGAGGCGCGGACGACTTCGCCGCCGTGGTCTTCGACGAGGACTTCGTCCGGGCCGCCACCGTCCACGAGCCGACCGCCGTCGAGCGCCTGCTCGCCGCCGCCCAGGCCCGCGCCGAGGCCGAAGCGGCCCGCGCCCGGGCCGTCGCCGGACTCGCCGACGACGAGCTCTACGAGGACGGCTACGGCCTCGAACCGCGCCGCTACACGGACGGCTACGACCCGGACACCGCCGAGGACGACTTCGGCCCCTACGGCCCCCACGGCGGCGCCCTGCGCCCCTACCGGGGCAGCGCCCGCTGGCACCGTCCGGTCGCCTGGGTGCTCGCCCTGGTGATGGGCGTCGGCATGGTCGCCCTCGCCTTCAGCGCGGTCTACCGAGGAGCCTCCGCCAACCGCCAGGACCGCATCCCGCCGCCGGCCACCAGCGGCGTCGACAAGCCCCGCGCCGTCCCGTCGGCCGGCACCGTGTCCTCCGCGCCCGCCGTTCCGGCCGCGCCCGGCGCCCCCTGACCCCCGTCCGTCGGACTTCGTCGGAAGTTGTCGCGCACCTCGGCGTTTACTGGGGCTTCCGCAGACCTACCCTGAAGGTATGGCAGGGCGTGGCGACCCGCCTGAGGGGACCCCCGAGGGGCTCCCCGGCGGTGAGGACGAGTACCGAGCCGTCGTCTTCGACGAGGCGTTCGTCCGCGCTGCCCGGCTCCAGGAGTACTCCGCCCGGGAGCGGATGGGGGAGCACGCCCAGGCCGTCAGGTCCCGCCCCTCCTGGGAGGGCCGCAGCGGCTCCCGGCAGGCCCTGATGCTCGTGCTGCTGATCCTGCTGGCCTTCGGCACCGCCGTCTATCTCGGCGTCCGCAACCCCTATCAGCCCCCCGTCGACCAGCGGGCCGAACCGCTGCGGACCGCGGTCGTCCCGCTCGCCCCGCAGGGCTCCGTGACGGGCGGCGAACCCGACCGGCTGTTCGCCCACAGCCCCGCCGCCGCGTACCCCAGCGGCGCCGCCGGGATCAACTTCCCGCTGACCGGCCGCACCCCCCACTTCTCCGAGAGCCAGGTCCTGTCCGCCCTCGGCATCGCCAAGGAGTACCTGGTCGCCTCCTCCCTCGAACCCGGCGTCCTCACCGGCGCGACCGTCCGCCCGGCCCGGATCCTGATCGACCCGGACCAGCTGGAGCAGTTCGACCGGAGCGTCGAGCAGCCCCGGGACGACGGCCGGCACGCCGTCGCCGGCTGGCTCGTGCGCTTCGACCCCCACCAGGTGGCCCTCGCCGCCCCCACCGCCCGCGTCCACGGCACCCTGCACGTCCAGGAGGTCGACACCGACCTCCTGGAGGTCACGGCGGACCACACCTTCACCTACGCCGTCCGCCCCGCCACCACCGGCACCGGCCCGGCACCCCAGGCATCCCTGTTCACCGTCCACCGCGAGCTGCACTTCCGCTTCGACCGCGAGGACCTTCGGATGCACCGCGCGGAGCTGCTCAGCAGCACCGTCCAGGCCGGCCCGCAGTCCTGCGACGCCGACCCCACCGGCTCCCTGCACCCGCTGCTCGCGGGCCAGCGCGCCGACCGGTCCCGCCAGGGCGTCACCGACCCGTACGCCACGGGCCGGCCCACCACCTCCGCGCTCTGCGGGACGCTGGCCCGGAGCGCTC
The DNA here is from genome assembly GCF_055560575.1 of Streptomyces sp. NPDC023157. Lineage (NCBI taxonomy): Bacteria > Bacillati > Actinomycetota > Actinomycetes > Kitasatosporales > Streptomycetaceae > Streptomyces > Streptomyces sp. NPDC023157. The sequence goes on along the minus strand of NZ_JBVHIL010000001.1, from coordinate 843,033 downwards.
AGCCCTCGCTCTGACCACCCTTGGCCCCGGGGCCGCCCTGACCGCCCTGACCGCCCTGACCGTCACGGTCCGTGCCGTCGGTGGCGCTGCCGCTGCCGCTGCCGCTGCCAGTGCCGGTGCCGGTGCCAGCGCCTGTGCCGTTGCCAGCGCCGCCGCCGAAGCGGCCGAACAGCTTGCCGCCCAGGTCGCCCGCGAGGTCCCCGGCGCCGCCGGCTATGTCGTTGACCAGCTTCATCAGCGGATCCTTGCTGCCGCGCACCGTGTCGGCGTAGTGCCGCCCCGACTCGCGGAAGGAGTCGGTCACCGAGGCGTCCTTGTCCTCGGACCGCTTCGGGTAGTGCCCGTCCATGATCCGCTGGTAGTCCCGGGTCTCGGACCACTTCTTCAGCTCGGCCGCCCGGACCGTGGTGAAGGGGTGCGAGCGCGGCAGCACGTTGAGGATCTTCAGCACGGAGTCGCGCAGGTCGCCGCCCTTCTCGTACTCGTCGGCCTGGGCGAGGAAGGCGTCCACGTTCATCTCGTGCAGGTGGTTGCCGCCGGCGATCTTCATCAGGCCGCGCATGGAGGCCTGGACGTCCTGTCCCACGAGCAGCCCCGCGCGGTCCGCCGAGAGCTCCGACTTGCGGAACCACTCGCGCAGTGCCGTCACGATCGCCATGATCGCCACGTTGCCCAGCGGTATCCAGGCGACCTTCACGGCCAGGCTGGTGAGGAAGAGCAGGATCGTCCGGTACACGGAGTGGCCCGACAGCGCGTGGCCCACCTCGTGGCCGACGACGGCCCGCATCTCCTCCTCGTCGAGCAGCTCCACCAGGCCGGTGGTGACCACGATGATCGGCTCGTCCAGGCCGATGCACATCGCGTTGGGCTTGGGGTCCTGCGTGACGTACATCGGCGGGACCTTCTCCAGGTCCAGGATGTAACACGCGTCCCGCAGCATGTCGTTGAGATGGGAGAACTGCGCGTCGCTCACCCGCACGGAGTCGGAGAGGAACAGCAGCCGCAGGCTCCGCTCGGGCAGCAGCCCGCTCAGGGCCTTGAAGACGGTGTCGAAGCCGCTCAGCTTGCGCAGCGCGACCAGGGCCGAGCGGTCGGCCGGGTGCTCGTAGGCCCGCGAGGAGATACCGGCGAAGCGCTTGCGCTGCCGCCCGGGAAGGTTCTCGTGCCCGTTGTTGGTCTGCTCGGTCATGGATGCCCCCAATTCGTACGAGTCGGTGCTCGTCCCCCTGACGCGTCCCAGACTAGGCGAGGGGGCTACCGTGTGCCGGAGCCTGTGGATAACTCGGGCACCGCGGACAACCGAGGAGCACGACCGCCATGACGGATCACGTGACCACCGCCGTCACCACCCTGCTCGCCGCGACGGAGCAGCAGGGCCCCGGCAACACCCTCCGCATCGTCCTGCTCGTCTCGATGGTGGGCGGCGCCCTGCTGGCCTGGTTCCTGCTGCGGGGCTACGGGAACAACGGGGACGGCGCAGACGGCGGGGACGGCGCCGGGCGGGACGGGAGCTCCGGGAGCGCGGAGAGCGCCGAGGGCGTCAAGATCATGGAGAACGAGGGGACCGAAAAGGACGCCCGTGACGCCAACGCCTGAGTCGGCGTGAGCGCGCCGCGACGTCCCGCATACGATGTGCGCGAAGTCTCCGCTCCCATCCCCGATCGAAGGTCCTGCCGAAGATGAGCCTCCACGCCACCGCCGCCAACCTGGTCACGCTCGCCGAGGGTGCCGAGCACGGCGGCAACCACGAAAGCCTCAGCCCGTACGTCACGGGTGGCGGCGCCTTCCTCGCGCTGCTGCTTCTGCTCTGGATCACCACCCGCTTCAACCGCGACCGCTGAGCCGAGAGGCCGCTGATCCGGCGTCCGACGCCGTGCCAGTAGGCTCTGCACGCATGGGAGAGCAGGAAGTGCCTACTGGCGGCCGAGGCAAGCGCCGACTCGGCGTGATGGGCGGAACGTTTGATCCGATCCATCACGGACACCTGGTGGCCGCCAGTGAGGTGGCCGCCCTGTTCCACCTCGACGAGGTGGTGTTCGTGCCGACCGGGCAGCCGTGGCAGAAGAGCCACAAGGCCGTCTCGGCTGCCGAGGACCGGTACCTGATGACGGTCATCGCGACCGCCTCCAACCCGCAGTTCTCGGTCAGCCGCATCGACATCGACCGGGGCGGGCCGACCTACACCATCGACACGCTGCGGGACCTGCGCTCTCTCAACAGCGACTCGGACCTCTTCTTCATCACCGGCGCCGACGCGCTGTCGCAGATCCTCACCTGGCGTGACGCCGAGGAGCTGTTCGCGCTCGCCCACTTCATCGGCGTCACCCGCCCGGGCCACGACCTCACCGACGACGGCCTGCCCAAGGGCGGGGTCTCGCTGGTCGAGGTCCCCGCGCTCGCCATCTCCTCCACCGACTGCCGGGTGAGGGTCGCTCAGGGCGATCCGGTCTGGTACTTGGTTCCGGACGGCGTGGTGCGCTACATCGACAAGCGCCAGCTGTACCGCGGCGAGTGAGCCTCGGGGAGGGGCACCGGTGAACGATCAGCAGAACCCGTACGACCCGTACTATCCGCAGCCGCAGATCATCGGCTACGACGAGTACGGGCAGCCGGTGTACCAGCAGCAGGTACCGCAGCAGCACTACGACCCGTACGCCCAGCAGCAGCAGCAGCAACAACAACAGCAGCAGCAGCCGCAGCAGGGCCAGCAGCACTACGGCTACGACCCGTACGGACAGCCCGTCCAGCAGGCGGTCCAGCCGCAGCAGCCCGTCCAGCAGCCGCAGTACGACCCGTACGCCCAGCAGACCTCGTACGACTACCAGCAGTACGACACCGGTCAGCAGGGGCAGTCCTTCCAGCAGGTCCCGCAGCAGCAGCCGGTCCCGCCGGCCCACCCCGCCCCGGCGGACCACACCGGGCAGCAGTGGGCCGTCCGCACCGAGGCCGCCCCCGTCGTGCCGCCGGCCGCCGCCGCGCCGCAGACGGCGCCGCCCGCGCCGCAGGCCGGTGTGCCCGGGCAGCGCCCGGCGCCGGAGGACGACGACCGGGCGTACCGCACCGAGCAGTTCTCGTTCATCGAGGAGCCCGACGAGGACTCCGAGGACGTCATCGACTGGCTCGCCTTCACCGAGAGCCGGTCAGAGCGGCGCGAGGAGGCCCGGCGCCGCGGCCGGAACCGTGTCGTCGCCCTCGTGGTGGTCCTCGTCCTCGCCGTGACCGGCGGCGTCGGCTACCTCTGGTACGCGGGCCAGCTGCCCGGCATGTCCGGTGACGAGCAGAAGCAGAACACCGCCACCGGGCCGCAGAAGCGCGACACGATCATCGTCCACCTGCACAACACCACCGGCGGCGGCACGTCCACCGCCCTCCTCGTGGACAACGCCACCACCAAGCAGGGCACCACCGTGCTGCTGCCGAACTCGCTCGCCGTCACCGACGACGAGGGCTCCACCACCACGCTCGCCAAGTCCGTCGAGGACGACGGCTCCAGCGGCACCCGTGAGGCGGTCGGCAACCTCCTCGGCGCGAAGATCACCGGTACCTGGCGGCTCGACACCCCGTACCTGGAGAGCCTCGTCGAGCTCGTCAGCAACATCGACCTCACCACCGACACCGACGTGCCTGGTGCCAAGCCCGGCGCCGAGCCGCTGGTCAAGAAGGGCGAGAACCAGACCCTCAACGGGCGCGCCGCCGTCGCCTACGCCACCTACCGGGCGCCCGGCGAGGCCGAGGCCAAGCAGCTCCAGCGCTTCGGTCAGGTCATGTACGGGGTGCTGCGGAAGATCTCCGACGACCCGCAGGCCGCCACGGTCACCGTCGAGACCCTCGCCCAGATCCTCGACCCGTCGCTGCCGGAGAAGGACCTCGGCGCCTCCCTGGCGAAGCTGGCCGAGCACGCCAAGGTCGGCGACTACAAGACGGCGGTCCTGCCGGTCGAGTCCGACGGCTCACTGAGCGAGGCCACCGGCGACAGCGTGGTCAAGGACATCCTCGGCGGCAAGGTCACCGCCCCGGAGCAGGGCGCGGCGACCCGCGTCGCGATCCGGGACGCCAGCGGCTCCAACGCCACCGAGGCGGCCCGCGTGGTCCTGAACAACGGCGGCTACGTCGTGGTCGGCGGCACCAAGGCCGACACCCAGGAGAAGTCGCAGGTGATCTACGGCGACGAGTCGCAGAAGGCGAACGCGGTCGAGGTCGCGAAGACCCTCGGTCTGCCCGCCGGATCCGTCACCAAGGGCAAGGCCGCCGGAAACGCCGAGGTCACAGCGCTGCTGGGGCAGGACTTCAAGCCTCGCGGAGCGAAGCAATGACCCTCAGCTGATCCTTTTCGGGCCCGTCGGCGGTACATGAGACCCTTGAGGTGTCTCTGACCGCCGACGAAAGCCTGCTTGTGACCGCCACGGACCGCTCCATCGAGCTCGTCACCCTCGCCGCCCAGGCGGCGGCCGACCGACTCGCGCACGACATCATTGCGTACGACGTCAGCGATGTGCTGTCGATCACCGACGCATTCCTGCTCGCCTCCGCCCCCAACGACCGCCAGGTCAAGTCGATCGTCGACGAGATCGAGGAGCGGCTCAACAAGGAGCTCGGCGCCAAGCCGGTGCGCCGGGAGGGCGACCGCGACGCCCGCTGGATTCTCCTCGACTACGTCGACATCGTCGTCCACGTCCAGCACAGCGAGGAGCGCGTCTTCTACGCGCTTGAGCGGCTGTGGAAGGACTGCCCCGAGATCGCGCTCCCCGAGGACGCGGTGAAGACCCGCGGCAAGGCCGATGAGCACGCCCGTCTCATGGGCGCCGACGCGGCGGACGGTGAGCTGAGCTGACCAGTGGCAAGGGCGGCAGCGGCCGCCGCATCGTCCTCTGGCGCCACGGCCAGACCTCATGGAACCTGGAGCGCCGCTTCCAGGGCTCCACGGACATCGAGCTCACCGAGACCGGCGTCGCCCAGGCGCGCCGGGCCGCCCGGCTGCTCGCGGCCCTGGAGCCCGATGCCATCGTCGCCTCCGACCTGAAGCGGGCGGCGGCCACGGCCGCCGAGCTCTCCGCGATCACCGGTCACGAGGTCACCCGTGACTCCGCCCTGCGGGAGACCTACGCGGGGGAGTGGCAGGGGCTGACCCACGACGAGATCACCTCGCGCTTCGGCGAGCAGTACGCCGCGTGGAAGCGCGGCGAGCCGGTGCGCCGCGGTGGCGGCGAACTGGAGAGCGAGGTGGCCGACCGGGCCGCCCCGGTGGTCCTGGAGCACGCCGACAAGCTGCCGGAGGACGGCACGCTCGTCGTGGTCAGCCACGGCGGCACCATCCGCACCACCATCGGCCGGCTGCTCGGCCTGGAGGCCCGGCACTGGGAGAGCCTTGGCGGGCTCTCGAACTGCTGCTGGTCCGTCCTCGGTGAGGGCGCGCGCGGCTGGCGCCTCATGGAGCACAACGCCGGCACGCTTCCCGAGCCCGTCCTCGGCGACGACGACTGAGCCCGGCCCGGGCCCGCAGACCCCGGATTTCACTTTCCGGTAGGTCACAGGCTAGAGTTCTTCTTGTTCGCAGCGCAGAGCGCGAAGAACACGAGGGGCTATAGCTCAGTTGGTAGAGCACTTGCATGGCATGCAAGGGGTCAGGAGTTCAAATCTCCTTAGCTCCACAATCCTCGAATCCCGTCCCCAGCAGGGGGCGGGATTCGGCGTTTTTTCCGGCCCCGCGCGCCCTGCCCGCCTCACGCCTCGCTCCTCACCTGCCCTCGTACAGCGCCGCGACGGCCCGACGGCTCGCCTCGTCGTTCGGCGTGTAGGTGACGATCCGGCACCCCGGCATCCCGTTGATCGACAGCGACACCGAGGTCATCCGTATCTCGCCCACCGCCTCGTGCCGGAAGGCCTTGACCCGGGTGCCCGGCGGCATGACGTCGCCGCTGCGCCACAGCTCCGCGAAGTACGGGCTGGCCTCCGACAGGCGCCGCACCAGCTCCTCCCAGGGGGGCTCGCCGACATGCCGCCCGTACGCGCCGCGCAGCTGGGCCACCATCAGGGGCAGCTCCAGCCGCTTGTCGACCAGCGGGCACTCCAGGTCGGGGACGGTGAAGAGGTTCCACAGCACGTTGCGTATCCCGAGCGGGCCCGCCTCCCGCCCGAGCGCGTCGACGTCGAACAGCAGGTCGTACGTCGTGTTGGTCGCCAGCACGTCGTACCGCGCGTTGTAGACCACGGCCGGCTGGGGCACCAGGGCGTCCAGGATGCCCTGGATCTCCGGGCTGACGGCCGCCGCGTCCTCGGCCGCCGTCTCCGGCTCGTACGGCACCTCCGCGAGGTGGTACAGATGCTCGCGCTCCGGCCGGTCGAGCCGCAGCGTGCGGGCCACCGCGTCGAGGACCTGGGCCGACGCGTTGATCGGGCGGCCCTGCTCCAGCCAGGTGTACCAGGTCACGCCCACGCCGGAGAGCTGGGCCACCTCCTCACGGCGCAGCCCCGGTGTGCGCCGCCGCAGGCCGGGGGCCATGCCCACGTCCTCCGGCGTCACCCGGGCCCTGCGGGCGCGCAGGAAGGCGGACAGCTCCGGTCTGCGGCGCTGCTGTGTCACTGCCAACGTCGTCACACCCCCATGGTCGAGTCCCCGTGCCGCCGTTGCCAGGTGCTGTCGGTACCAGCATCAGCGGGCTCTCGTTACCCGTATCGGACCGGCGTCACGCTGCTCGTATGACGACGACCACCACACGTCCCGTACTCAGTAAAGACGGTGGCACCGACAATCGGCGCGGTCCCCTGCTCGCCGTCGTGCTCGCCGCCCAGTTCATGGCGCTGCTCGACGTCTTCATCGTCAACGTCGCCGCCCCCACCATCCGCCTCGAACTCTCCGCCTCCGGCGCCGGAATCCAGCTGGTCGTCGCCGGATACGCCATCGCCTACGCCGTGTTGCTCATCACCGGGGCCCGCCTCGGCGACCTGATCGGCCACCGGCGCATGTACCTGGCCGGCCTCGCGCTCTTCACCGCCGCCTCGCTCGCCTGCGGACTGGCCGCTGGCACCGGGCAGTTGATCGCCTTCCGGATCGCGCAGGGCGCCGGATCGGCGCTGATGATCCCTCAGGTGCTGAGCCTCATCCAGCGCAACTTCACCGGGGAGGGCCGGGTGCGGGCGCTCGGCGCCTACTCGGCCGTCCTCGCCACCGGCGCCGCCGCAGGCCAGGTCGCCGGCGGAATCCTGGTCAGCGCCGACCTGTTCGGCACCGGCTGGCGGCCCGTCTTCCTGGTCAACGTGCCCATCGGGCTGGTCCTGCTGGTCCTCGGCGCCAAGGTGCTGCCCCGCGACGCGCGCACCGACCCCGAGCGGGCCCGCTCCCTCGACCTGCCGGGACTGCTGCTGCTCGCCGGCACCGTGTCCCTGCTCACCGTCCCGCTCGTCCTGGGACAGGAGGCGGACTGGCCGCTGTGGACCTGGCTCTCGCTGGGCGGCTCCGCGCTCTTCCTGGCCGCGTTCGGCGCGTACGAGTCCCGGCTCGCCCGCCGTGGCGGCGCCCCGCTCATCGCCCCCCGGGTCCTGCGGATCCCCGGCATCGGGCGGGCCGCCCTGCGTATCGCCGCGGTCATGGGCGTCAACGCGGGCTTCCTGTTCACCCTCACCCTGCACCTCCAGGGCGGGCTCGGGCACAGCGCTCTGCGGGCCGGGCTCACCTTCGCGCCCACCGCCGCCGTCTTCGGGCTCGTCGGCCTCACCTGGAGGCGCTGGCCGGCCGCCTGGCAGCCGCGCCTCGTCCCGTGCGGCTTCCTGCTGACGGCCGCCGCCGCGCTCGCCGTGGGCGGCGTTCTCAAGGACGGCGGCGACGGCGGCTGGGCGCTCTACCCGGTGCTGTGCGCCATGGGCGTCGGCCTCGCCCTGGCCTTCAGCCCCGCCCTGACCGGCGCGCTCGCGACCGTACGGCCCGAGGACGCGGCCGACGCCAGCGGTCTGCTCGCCACCGTCACCCAGCTCGGGCAGCTGATCGGGGTCGCGACCTTCGGCACGCTCTACCTCGGCGGGATCACCGCACCGGGGGCGCGTGCGTCGGCCGACGCGCTGTGGGTGTGCGCCTTCGCGCTGGCGGCGACGGCGCTGGCGGGGGCCGCGACGGGGCTCGTCCGGCGACGGCGCTGACCCCCTTGCGGGGCCATGGCAGAATCGGACCGCCGGAGGGGGACGTGGGTCCGGACGGGAGGGAGCGCGCATGGCCGTGGACGGTGCAGAGGTGACCGAAGCCGATGCCGTCGCGGAACCAGCCGCGTCCTGTCCGTGTACGTCGTGCCGCCACAGCCGGAGCTGAGTGATGGGTGCCCACAGGCGAAAGTGCGACTGGTGCGGCAGCGGTACGCCCATCGTCCGGGACATGGACCCGGTCAACCCCGCGTTCCAGTACTGGTGCGAGGAATGCGCGCGGGCGCTGATCATAAAAGGCGACCCGATCGAGACCTACCGTGAACTCGAAGGGGAGCCGATCTACGGCCGGCTCCTCGACGAACACTGCACCCTCAAGCGGTTCTACTCCTTCGCGACGGCCTGAGCCGCCGCCCGCGGAGCCTCGCGGGTCCCGTGGGTTTCGACGGCCGCGCGCACGGAAGCGTCGGGCCCGGCCGGGCCCGCGCCGGTGACCCGACGGCGGCGCGCGAGCAGGTAACCGGCGAACACCGCCGTCGCCGTCAGCGGATAGACCGCCGAGAGCAGCATCTGGCCCGCGTTCTGGTCCAGTTCGGGGCGGCCCGGGTCGTGCGGCACCCACCACAGCGCGAACGAGGCGAACGCCAGCGCCACGGCTCCCGTCACGGGCCAGAAGCGCGTGGTCCGGTCGTACAGCAGGATCAGCAGCGGCACACACCACACCCAGTGATGGGACCAGGAGATCGGGCTGATCATCAGCGCGGTGAACGCGGTGACGATCACCGCCACCGCCCTGTCGCCGCGCACCGCGGCCCGTACCGCGACCACCATCGCCGCGCCGCCCAGGAGAGCGGCCGCCGCCACCCACCACAGGCCGGGGGCGTCGGTGTGCATCAGCCGGGCCAGGACCCCGCTGAGGGACTGGTTGGCGGTCTCCTCGGCGTGACCGACCCGGCCCGTCTCGAACAGGGTCTGGGTCCAGAACTTCTTCGAGTCGCCCGGCAGGGCCAGCGCCATCGCGAGCGTCGTCCCCAGGAAGACGCCGGTCGCCGTGAACGCCGTCCGCAGCCACTGGTTCAGGGTCCGGTCCCGGCGCCACAGCAGCAGCCCGGCGGCGAGCAGCAGGACGACGAAGAGACCCGGGGTCAGCTTCACGGCGGTCGCCAGACCGATGCCCAGGCCGGCCCAGCGGCTGCCCTCGCGGCGTGTCAGATCCCACAGCACCGCCACCGCGATGAGCAGGTTGATCTGGCCGTACCGCAGCGTCGTCCACACCGGCTCGCACCAGACCACGATCGCGGCGACCCACAGGGTCGTACGCCACAGATCGGCGCGGGCCCCGGCCCGGGACAGCGCCGGGCGGACCAGCTGGAGCGACAGCTGGACCAGTGCCACCACCAGGAGCAGGTTCCCCGCGGTGGTGAGCGTCCGCATCAGCGGGACGCCCACCAGTGTCAGCGGCACGAAGAGCACGGCCGCGAACGGCGGATAGGTCATGGCGAGGTTCGCCGAGGTGGCGCGCATCGCGTAGAGGTCGCCGCCGGCCCGCAGCGTCTCGCCCTCGGCCCGGTAGACCATCACGTCGAGCATGTTCACGTGGGCGAGGCGTTGGGCCACCCAGAAGGCCGCGAACGAGAGCAGGCAGACGGTCGCGGCGGTGGCCAGGGGCCACCGGCGGGCGGGGGATCGGGCAAGCACGGACTCGGTCACAGGGGGCGACCCTACCCGCAGCCCCCGGACCAGCCGGGAAGCGATTTGGCGATCCGGCGAGAAGCCGGTTAATGTTCTGTCTGTCGCCGCGAGGGAAACGGAAACGGAAACCGAAGCGGAGATGAACGACAAGGGGCTATAGCTCAGTTGGTAGAGCACTTGCATGGCATGCAAGGGGTCAGGAGTTCAAATCTCCTTAGCTCCACAGAACGGAAGCGGGTCATCCGGATCGGATGGCCCGCTTCTTTTGTGTCCGCTTGTTTTACGCTCGCTTCTTTTGTGCCCGTCGCCGTGGTGCCGCTCCCCGGAACGTCGATGCGGCCCCGACAGGCCCTGCGGTACCCTGGCGCCATGCGTGCCGTACGCCTTCTGCTTAGCGAGCCGCGCTGATCAGTCCCGACGGATGAAGATCCGGTCGGCATCGGCGCGGCGCCCCCTCCTGTGCGAGGGGTTTTTTCGTTTCGTGGCAGTTGCTGGCAGTGGGCAGAGACGATCGATGGAGCTTCAAGGATCATGACCGAGATCAACACGGCTGCCGAGACGGCGGCCCAGCATCGCTACACGGCGGCCATGGCCGCCGACATCGAGGCACGCTGGCAGGACGCCTGGGACGCCGAGGGCACCTACGAGGCCCCGAACCCCACCGGCGACCTGGCCGGGGACGCGGCCCTGGTGGCCCGCCCCAAGAAGTTCATCATGGACATGTTCCCGTACCCCTCCGGTGCGGGTCTGCACGTCGGCCACCCCCTGGGCTACATCGCCACCGACGTCTTCGCCCGCCACGCGCGCATGACCGGGCACAACGTCCTGCACACCCTGGGCTTCGACGCCTTCGGCCTGCCGGCCGAGCAGTACGCCGTGCAGACCGGCACGCACCCGCGCGTGTCGACCGAGGCCAACATGGAGAACATGAAGGTCCAGCTGCGCCGGCTGGGCCTGGGACACGACAAGCGCCGGTCGTTCGCCACGATCGACCCGGAGTACTACCGCTGGACCCAGTGGATCTTCCTGCAGATCTTCAACTCCTGGTACGACACGGACGCCGCCAAGGCCCGCCCGATCGCCGAGCTGGTCGAGCAGTTCGAGAACGGCACCCGCGAGGTCCCCGGCGGCCGTGACTGGAACACCCTGAGCGCCGTCGAGCGCGCCGACGTCCTGGGCGAGTACCGCCTGGCGTACGCCTCCGACGCCCCGGTCAACTGGTGCCCCGGCCTGGGCACCGTCCTGGCCAACGAGGAGGTCACCGCCGACGGACGCTCCGAGCGCGGCAACTTCCCCGTCTTCAAGGCCAAGCTGCGCCAGTGGAACATGCGCATCACCGCCTACGCGGACCGCCTGCTGGACGACCTGGACGCGCTGGACTGGCCCGAGGCCATCAAGCTGCAGCAGCGCAACTGGATCGGGCGCTCCGAGGGCGCGCGCGTCGACTTCCAGGTCGGCGACGCCGGTGCCATCACCGTCTTCACCACCCGCCAGGACACCCTGTTCGGCGCCACCTACATGGTGCTGGCCCCCGAGCACGAGCTGGTCGAGAAGATCGTCCCGGCCGCCTGGCCCGAGGGCACCCACGCCGTGTGGACCGGCGGTCACGCCACCCCGGCCGAGGCCGTCGACGCCTACCGCAAGCAGGCCGCCTCCAAGTCCGACGTCGAGCGGCAGGCCGACGCCAAGGAGAAGACCGGCGTCTTCACCGGCGCGTACGCGACCAACCCGGTCAGCGGCGAACAGGTCCCCGTCTTCATCGCCGACTACGTCCTGATGGGCTACGGCACCGGCGCGATCATGGCCGTCCCGGCGCACGACAGCCGCGACTTCGCCTTCGCGCGCGCCTTCGAGCTGCCGATGCGCTGCGTCGTGGAGCCCTCCGACGACCGCGGCACCGACCCGTCCACCTGGGACGAGGCCTTCTCCTCCTACGAGGCGAAGCTGGTCAACTCCTCCAACGAGGACGTGGCCCTGGACGGCCTGGGCGTCGTCGAGGCCAAGGAGAAGATCACCGCCTGGCTGGCCGACCGCGGCATCGGCGAGGGCACCGTCAACTTCCGGCTGCGCGACTGGCTGTTCAGCCGCCAGCGCTACTGGGGCGAGCCCTTCCCGATCGTCTACGACGAGGACGGCGTCGCCCACCCGCTGCCCGAGTCCATGCTGCCGCTGGAGCTGCCGGAGGTCGAGGACTACTCGCCGCGCACCTTCGACCCGGACGACGCGGACACCCAGCCGGAGACGCCGCTGTCGCGCAACGACGACTGGGTCTACGTGACCCTGGACCTGGGCGACGGCGCCGGCCCGAAGAAGTACCGCCGCGAGACCAACACCATGCCCAACTGGGCCGGGTCCTGCTGGTACGAGCTGCGCTACCTGGACCCGCACAACGACCAGAAGCTGGTCGACCCGGCTGTCGAGCAGTACTGGATGGGGCCGCGCGAGGGCATGCCCACCGGTGGCGTCGACCTGTACGTCGGCGGCGCCGAGCACGCCGTGCTGCACCTGCTGTACGCGCGCTTCTGGTCCAAGATGCTGTTCGACCTGGGCCACGTCTCCTCGGCCGAGCCGTTCCACAAGCTGTACAACCAGGGCATGATCCAGGCCTTCGTCTACCGGGACGCCCGCGGCATCGCGGTCCCGGCCGCCGAGGTCGAGGAGCGCGACGGCGCGTTCTGGTACGAGGGCGAGAAGGTCAGCCGCGTCCTGGGCAAGATGGGCAAGTCCCTGAAGAACGCGGTCACCCCGGACGAGATCTGCGGCGAGTACGGCGCCGACACCCTGCGCCTGTACGAGATGGCCATGGGCCCCCTGGACGTCTCCCGTCCGTGGGACACCCGCGCCGTGGTCGGCCAGTACCGGCTGCTGCAGCGGCTGTGGCGCAACATCGTCGACGAGGCGACCGGTGAGGCCACCGTCGTGGACGCGCCGGCCGACGAGGACACCCTGCGCGCCCTGCACAAGGCCATCGACGGGGTCTCCCAGGACATGGCCGCGATGCGCTTCAACACCGCCATCGCGAAGATCACCGAGCTGAACAACCACCTGACCAAGTCCGGTGGCGCGCTGTCCCGCCCGGTCGCCGAGCAGCTGGTGCTGCTGGTCGCCCCGCTGGCCCCGCACATCGCCGAGGAGCTGTGGCACCGCCTGGGCCACGGCGAGTCGGTCGTCCACCAGGACTTCCCGGTCGCCGACCCGGCGTACGTCGTGGACGAGACCGTGACCTGCGTCGTGCAGATCAAGGGCAAGGTCAAGGCCCGCCTGGAGGTCTCCCCGTCGATCACCGACGCGGAGCTGGAGGCGCTGGCGCTGGGCGACGCGAACGTGGTCGCCGCCCTGGGCGGTGCCGAGATCCGCAAGGTGATCGTCCGCGCGCCGAAGCTGGTCAACATCGTCGCCTGACGCTCGACGTCCCCTAGGGGGATGGTGGGGGCAGGTTGGGGGTTCCGCTGGAACCCTCGGCCTGCCCCTTCCGTTTACCGTGGAAGAACCACAACCGCAGTCGGAGGGGCGAGGCACATGGAAGCCGCGATCACGATCATGGCGCTGCTCTTCGTCGCCTTCGTGGCGCTCGGGGTCTACGCCACGGTGAAGGTGGCCAAGGCGGCCAAGCGCGGTGTCGACCGCACGATCGACCAGGCCAGACGCACGGTCGAGGACACCACCCTGCGGGCCAAGAGCTTCGGCCAGACCGGCGCCGCGGGCGAGCTGGCACAGCTGCGCCTCTCGCTGCGGACCTCGATGCGGGCCACCCAGGACGCGCTGCAGGCGGGCGTCGCCGAGGACGCCTCACTCAAGGAGTCCCTGGACCTCTTCGCGCGGCTGAGCGCCCACGGGCGTGAGCTGGACGAGGACCTCAAGCGGCTCGAACGGGAGCCGGACAAGGCGCGTGTCCGTGCGGAGCTGGGCGAGCTCCGCCGGCGCACGGAGCAGATCACCCACTCCGCCGACTCTCTGCGCTGGGCGGCCAGGGACCGGGCCCACCGGTTCGCCGAGGACGAGCTGTCCTCGCTGAGCGCCCAGATCGACGTGGAGGCCGGCGCCCTGCGCCACTGGACCGGAGCCGACACCGACGCCACGGGCACGACCGGGCAGGCCGCCGGTGCGGCCGGATCTGCCTGGCCCGGGGCGGGGGCTCCCGCGCCCGGCGCCGAGCGCGCGTCCGCGGCGGCCGAGCAGCCGCAGGCGATCACCGGTCCCGACCCCCTGCGGACGCCCTATCCGTGGGAGAAGTCGACGCGGCCGGAGACCACCACCTGAGAGCGGTGGGGGCCGGGCTGCCGTGCCACGGCCCCTGCGGGTAACCTCCCGCTCATGTCCCGGCATGTCGCGATCGTCACCGATTCCACGGCCTACCTGCCACCCCAGACGATGGAGCGGCACGCCATCACCTCCGTCCCGCTCACCGTCGTCATCGGCGACCGTGCGCTGGAGGAGGGCACCGAGATCTCGGCCCGTTCCCTCGCCGAGGCGCTGCAGAAGCGCCGCTCGGTGACCACCTCGCGGCCCGGCCCCGAGGTCTTCGCCGCGGCCTACCGCACGGCCGCCGAGGCGGGTGCCCGCGGCATCGTCTCGCTGCACCTGTCCGCCGAGTTCTCCGGCACCTACGACGCCGCCGTGGTGGCCGCCAAGGACGCCCCCGTGCCGGTACGGGTCGTCGACACCCGGATGGTGGGGATGGCGCTCGGCTTCTGCGCCCTGGCCGCCGCCGAGGTCGCCGACGCGGGCGGCTCGCTCGACGAGGCCGCCGCGGCGGCCGAGAAACGGGCCGGGGGGACCTCCGCCTTCTTCTACGTCGACACCCTCGACTACCTGCGCCGGGGCGGGCGCATCGGGGCGGCCCAGGCCCTGCTCGGTTCCGCCCTGGCCGTGAAGCCGCTGCTCGAACTGGACGGTGGTCGGATCGAGCTGCGCGAGAAGGTACGCACGGCCTCGAAGGCCATCGCCCGGCTCGAGGAGATCGCGGTCGAACGGGCCGGCGCCGGGCCCGTCGACATCGCCGTGCACCACCTCGCCGCCCCCGACCGCGCCGCCGCGCTGGCCGAGCGGCTGCGGGGCCGGCTGCCGGCCATCGGGGAGCTACAGGTCAGCGAGGTGGGCGCGGTGATCGGCGCGCACACGGGGCCGGGGCTGCTCGCGGTGGTCGTCTCTCCGCGCTGACCGTCGCGGCACGACGGAGGCCCGCGCTATCCCTCGTCCGGGTGGCGAAGTTATCCACAACTGAGTGGTTTTCCACTGGAATAGAGGCGTCTCGGCGGGTTCCGTGCAATCCGCCTACCGTCTCGTCCATGACTCTTCGCACACACATCGCAACGACCCGTCGGCGCACGCGCGGCGCCGTACTCACCAGCGGTCCCGGCCGGGCCCCGGGCTCGGACGGGAGGGCCCGGCGCCGGACCCGGGCGAGGCACGCGGCCGGGGTGGCCCCGGGAGGGGTACGGCACCGGGGCGACGCGCTGTTCCCGGCGGCGGCGCCACCGGCCGCCCCGGCGCCGCCGCTGCCTCCGCCACCGCCTCCCGCTCCACCGCCTCCGGAACCGGTGCCGCGCCCGCCGTCGCTGGTGCCGTCGCGCAAGGAGCGCCTGTGGCTCGCGGTGCGGGAGCGGCTGCCGTTGTGGGTGCAGTCGCGGTGCGGACTCGAACGGCGGTCGCTGGCCGCGCTCGCCGTGGTCCTCGTGGTGGCCGCGGGTGTCGCGGGCGCGTTCTTCTGGACGGGGCGGCCCCAGCAGGTCAGGGCGCCGGAGGTGGTGGGCGCGGCCCGTCCGCTGCCCGAGTCCGGGCCTTCCCCCGGGGAGCCGGGAGGCGCCTCGTTCCCGGCTTCGTCGCCGGGCTCGCCGCCTGGCTCGTCCCCGGCTTCGGCGGCGCCCGTGGTCGTCGTGGACGTCGGAGGCAAGGTGCGCAGGCCGGGGGTGCTCACGCTGCCCGCCGGCTCAAGGGTCGCCGACGCCCTGCGCGCGGCGGGCGGTGTCCGCCCGGGTGCGGATCTCACGGGCCTCAACCGGGCCCGGGTCCTCACGGACGGCGAGCAGGTCCTGGTCGGGCTGCCGGCCGCCGGGGCCGGCGTGGGGGCCGGGCCGTCCGGGGCGTCGGGCCCCGCCCAGCCGCTGAGCCTCAACGCGGCGACCGTGGAGCAGCTCGACACGCTGCCGGGAGTGGGCCCGGTGCTGGCCCGGCACATCGTGGAACACCGCGTCGAGCACGGCGGGTTCCGGTCGGTCGACGAGCTGCGTGAGGTCAACGGGATCGGCGAGCGCCGGTTCGCGGACCTGGAACCGCTGGTGCGGCCATGAGCTCCGGCGTCCCGGCGGTGGCCGAGCGGCCCGTCGGCTGGGACGAGGGCCCGGCGGATCTGCGGCTCGTGCCGCCGGCCCTGGCCTCCTGGGGCGGGGCGGCCGTCGCCGTCGGCGTCGTCGGCTGGTGGAGCGTGGCAGGCGTGCTGCTCTGTCTCGCCGGGGCCGCACTGCTCGTCCGCCCGGCCGCGCGGCGCGGGCTGCGGGCGACCGCCTGCGCCGGAGTGCTCCTCTGCGCCGCCGCCGGAGCCGCGTCCGGCGGACTGCACGCGGCCGACCTGCGGCGCGGGCCGGTCCCCGGGCTCGCCCGGGACGGCGGCCGGGTGGACGCCGAGGTGGTCGTCACCTCCGATCCACGGCTCACCCGGCCGAGAGCGAACGGGAGCCGGGCGCTGCCGGCCTCCGTGGTCCTGGAGGGCGAGGCGGTGCGGGTCGAGGACCGGGACGGCGCCGTGCACCGGACCCGGGCACCGGTCCTGGTCGTGGTGGCCGCGGGCGAGGCGCGCGGGGAGTGGCTGCGGCTGCTGCCGTCGACCCGGCTGCGGGTGACGGGGCGGCTCGCGCTCCCGGCCCGCGAGGGCGATCCGTTCGCCGGCGTCCTGCGGGCGGACGGTACGGGACCGCCGCGTGTCACGGGGCCGCCGAGCGCGCTCCAGCGCACCGCCGGGGAGCTGCGGGCCGGGCTGCGGCGGGCGACGGAGGGCCTCGCCCCGGACGCGCGGGCGCTGCTCCCGGGGCTCGTGGTTGGCGACACCGCCAGGATCGGGCCGGACCTGGAGGCCGCGTTCGAGGCGACCGACCTCACCCACTTGCTGGCAGTCTCCGGGTCGAACCTGACGCTCGTCCTGCTCCTCCTGATCGGCAGGCCCGGCAGCGCGCAGCTGATCGAGCGGGGCGGCCTCGCCCCACGGCTGGGCATCCCGCTGCGGGCCACCGCACTGGTCGGGGGCGGTCTCACGCTCGCCTTCGTCGTGGTGTGCCGCCCCGACCCGAGCGTGCTGCGGGCGGCGGCCTGCGGGCTCGTCACGCTGCTGGCCATCGCGACCGGTCGCCGCCGGTCCCTGATCCCGGCGCTCGCGGCGGCGGTGCTCGTCCTGGTGCTGTACGACCCGTGGCTGGCCCGGAGTTACGGCTTCCTGCTGTCGGTCCTGGCCACCGGGGCGCTGCTGACGGTCGCCCCGCGGTGGAGCGAGGCCCTTCGGCGGCGCCGGGTGCCGGGCAGGATCGCGGAGGCGCTGGCGGCGACGCTGGCGGCGCAGGCGGTGTGCGCGCCCGTGGTCGCGGTGTTCGCGGCCCGGGTGAGTCTGGTCGCGGTCCCCGCCAACGTCCTCGCGGAGCCCGCGGTGGCCCCGGCCACGGTGCTCGGCTTCGCCGCGCTGGGTCTCGCGCCGGTGTGGCCGCGGGCCGCCGAGGCCGTGGCGTGGGCCGCCGGGTGGCCCGCCGGCTGGATCGCCGGGGTGGCCCGTGCCGGGGCGGGGCTGCCGGGGGCCGAGACGGACTGGCCGGGCGGCTGGTGGGGCGGCCTGCTGCTCGCACTGCTCTCCGGGCTCGTGGTGCTCGGGGCGTGGCGGCTGCCCTACAGGCGCTGGATCGGGGTGGGCTGCGTGGTGCTGCTGTTCCTGGCGGTGGTCCGGCCGCCGCCGCTGGTCCGGCTGGTCGGCGGATGGCCGCCGCCGGGCTGGGTGTTCGCGATGTGCCAGGTCGGCCAGGGCGACGCGACCGTGCTGTCGGCCGGCGGGGACACGGCCGTCGTCGTCGACGCCGGGCCCGAGCCGGGGCCGGTCGACCGGTGCCTGCGGGAGCTCGGGGTCCGCAGGATCCCGCTGCTCGTGCTGACCCACTTCCACGCGGACCATGTCGCGGGTCTGCCCGGGGTGCTGAGGGGACGGGCGGTGGGCGCGATCCAGACGACCGGGCTCGCGGAGCCGCCGGAGCAGGCGGCCTTCGTGCGCCGGACGGCCGCCGCGGCCGGGGTCCCGCTGGTGCCGGCGCGGGCGGGGGAGCGGCGCGTGCTGGGCCCGCTGGAGTGGCGGGTGCTGTGGCCGACGGCCGGCCCTGGCGGGGCGCGGGCCGGAGGGCGCGGCGAGTCCGGAGGGTCGGGGGAGTCGGGTGAGTCAGGGGCCAATGACGCCAGTGTCACGTTGTTTGTCCGTACCGCGGGCGGAGTGACCTTGTTGCTGCTCGGGGACCTCGAACCGTCCGCTCAGCGCGGCCTGTTGCGGGCGTACCCGTCGCTGCCGCCCGTCGACGTGCTGAAGGTGGCCCATCACGGCTCGGCGCACCAGGACCCGGGGCTCATACGGGCGGTGCGGCCCCGGCTCGCGTTGGTGTCGGCGGGCCGGGACAACCCGTACGGGCACCCGTCGCCGCTGACCGTCGAGGTCTTGCGGGCCGGTGGGGCGCGGGTGCTGAGCACGGACCGGGACGGGGCTCTCGCGGTGGCCGGGGCCGGCCCGGCGCTGATGGCCTACACATCCTTGTAAAGGAGTCTTTCTAAAGATATGTTTTCATCATGACGGAGCAGCCGCACAGCATCGAGCTCACCGACCCGCGCGCCCTTCGCGCCTATGCCCACCCCACCCGGATGACCCTCGTGGGTCTGCTGCGCAAGAGCGGCCCGTTCACCGCCACCCAGGCGGCCGAGCTGACCGGCGAGTCCGTGGCCAGCTGCTCGTACCACCTGCGGATACTCGCCAAGTACGGGCTCGTCGAGGAGGCCCCCGGCGGCAAGGGGCGGGAGAAGCCCTGGCGGGCGACGGCCCGGTTCACCGAGTGGCCGGACCGCAGCGAGGACGCCGCGGTCGCCCAGGCGGCGGACGCGCTCAGCGCGGCCGTCGCGGAGCACTACTTCCAGCGGGTCCTGAAGTCCATCGAGAACAGGCCCACCCTGCCGGAGGAGTGGCGGGAGGCCGAGCAGTTCGGCGACACGCTGCTCCACCTCACCCCCGAGGAGCTGACCGGCCTCGGGCAGCGCATCGAGGAACTGCTCCGCCCCTACGAGGAGCGGGAGGGCGACCCCGCCCTGCGCCCCGAAGGCGCCCGCCCCGTGGGCATCCTGCGGATCGCCTTCGTGGACCGCGACGCCGACGGCCCCACCGGAGCCGGCAGGGGCAGAGACGATGACAGCGACGACAGCGACGACAGCGACGACGGCAACGACGTCGACTCCGGCGCGGGGGAGGAGTGAGAGCGGTGGCGATCGCCGAACGCATACCCGCGCTGCTGCGCGAGCGGCCCTTCCGGCGGTACTGGACCGGGCAGACGATCTCCTTCGTGGGCGACCAGATCTCGCTCATGGCGCTGCCGCTCGCCGCCGTCCTGGTCCTGGGGGCCGACGCCGCCGAGATGGGCTGGCTCAAGACGGCCGAGCTGCTGCCCGCGCTGCTGCTCAACCTGCCGCTCGGCGCCTGGGCCGACCGGCAGGCCCGGCGGCGGCGCGCCATGATCGCGGCGGACTTCGGCCGGGCGCTGCTGCTCCTCACCCTCCCCGTCGCCTACCTGCTCGACGCGCTGACCCTCGGCCAGCTGTACGCGGTGGCCTTCGGGGTGGGGGCGCTCACGGTGCTCTTCGAGGTGTGCAACGCCACCCTGTTCGTGGCCATGGTCCCCACCGCGCGCTATGTGCAGGCCAACTCGCTCGTCAACGGGAGCCGTTCGATGGCGTGGCTGGCGGGTCCGGGCATCGGCGGCGTGCTCGTGCAGGTGCTCACCGCGCCCGTCGCGCTGGTCGCGGACGCGCTGACCTACCTCGTCTCGGCCGGGTACCTGGCCCGGATCCGCCCGGTCGAGCCGCCGCCCGCCCCCGTCGAGAAGGGGCACTTCGTGCAGGGGCTGCGCTGGGTGGTGCGGAACCCGTCGATGCGCGCGCTGTTCGCCGCCTCCGGGACGGTCCAGTTCTTCAACTACATGTTCCACACCCTCTTCGTGCTCTACGCGACGGCCGAACTCGGCCTGAGCGCGGGCGTACTGGGCGCGGTGCTCGCGGCGGGGGCCGTGGGCGGTCTGATCGGGGCGGCGTGCAGCGGCGCGGTGGTCCGGGCGATCGGGATCGGCCCGTCGCTCGTGACCGGCTTCGTCGGCTTCACCCTGCCGCTGCTGCTCATACCGCTCGCCGGAGGGCCGCTGCCGCTGGTGCTCGGGCTGCTGTTCGTCGCCGAGTTCCTGTCCTGTGCCGGGGTGATGGTGGTGGACATCGCCGCGGGCTCGTTCCAGATGGCGCTGATACCCGACGCGATCCGGGCCCGGGTGATGGGCGCCTTCCGGACGCTCAACCACGGCTTCCGTCCGCTCGGCGCGCTCGCCGGCGGTGTGCTCGGCACGGCTCTGGGGCTGCGGCCCACGCTCTGGGTGGCGACCGCCGGAGCCGTCCTGGCCGTGCTGTGGGTGCTGCCCTCGCCGCTGGCGCGCCTGCGGGACCTGCCCGAGCGGGAGCCGGTCCCGGCGGAGGCCTAAGCGGGAACATTCGGACTCCGGGTAACACTTACGCCGTTTGCCTCGAACATCGCAAGAGTGATCGAATACGTCTTTGTTGAAGAGGACGTGCCGGTGGTTGCCGGTGGTGTGTGCGGGGGTTTGTGGAATGTTCGGTGGTCTGTTCGGCAAGCGCGGCTCCGTGGCCGCCCGAGGCGGCCCGCTCGCGGGGCTCACGGTCCCGCCGTCGGCGGGCGTCCTGAGCTGCCGGGTCCTGGACCCCGTCAACGAGCCGGTCCGCCAGGCCGAGTTCGTGGTCAGCGACACGGCGGGCCGCAAGGTCCTCGCGGGGGAGACCGACCCGTACGGCAGGGTGCTCGCGACGGTGCCGGCGGGGGAGTACCGGCTCGCGGTCACGGCCGAGGGCTACACCCCGTACCACGGCGCCGCCCTCGTCGCCGAGCACGGGCACGCGAGCCTGGGCGACCTGATGCTCCAGGTCGCGCCCCAGCCGCAGCTCCCCGAGCCCGGCGACTGGGAGATCGACCCGACGCACTCCCAGATCGGTTTCACCGCACGCCACATCGGCCTGGCCCGGATCCACGGCCGGTTCAACGGCTTCGCCGGGGTCATCCGGGTCGGCGAGCGCATGGAGCAGTCGGCCATGCACGTCGTGATCGACGCCGCCTCCATCGACACCGGCGTGCAGATGCGCGACGACCACCTGCGCTCGAGCGACTTCCTCGACGTGGGCGCGTACCCGACGATGGAGTTCTACAGCGAGCGTTTCGTCCACCGGGGCGGCAGCCGCTGGGGCGTCACGGGCGCGCTCACCCTGCACGGCGTCAGCCGCACGGTGACCCTCGACACCCAGTACCTGGGCATCGGCAGCGGCCTGGAGGGCGAGACCCGGTGCGCCTGCCGGGCCAGCACGGAGCTGCACCGCGAGGACTTCACGCTGACCTGGCAGACGCTGCTCGCGCGGGGCATCGCCGCGGTCGGCTCCAGCATCACCATCGATCTGGACATCCAGATCGTCCCCAAGAAGGCCTAGGCCCCGGCCCGCACCGGCCCTCCCCGCCCCTACTCGGCCTCCAGCCAGCCGTCGTGCTCGGCGGCCAGGGCGTCGAGGGCCGTCGGGTCGAGCACGCCCCGCGGGTCCTCCACGACCACCAGCCACTGGGCGTCCTCGGCGTCGTCCTCGCCGGCCAGGGCGTCCCTGACCAGCTGCGGCTCCTCGGCCAGGCCGAAGCGGTCGGGCAGGGCCTCGGCGACCTCCTCGGCGGCGTCGCGGTCGGGGAGTACCAGTACGTGTCTCACATCGCTCACGTGCACATTCTCGACGATGGCCCGGCTGTCGGTGGCCCGTGGGATGCTGGATCGCGATGGCCACCAGAAAGACTTCCACCGAAGACCTCCTCACCCCCGTCACGCTCGCCGTGGGCCAGGAGGACCTGCTGCTCGACCGCGCGGTCCGCGAGGTGGTGGCGGCGGCCCGCGCCGCCGACGCCGACACGGACGTCCGCGACCTCATGCCCGAGCAGCTCCAGCCCGGCGCCCTCGCGGAGCTGACCAGCCCCTCGCTCTTCTCCGAGCGCAAGGTCCTGGTCATGCGGAACGCGCAGGACCTCCCGGCGGAGACGATCAAGGAGATCAAGGCGTATCTCGACGCGCCGGCCGAGGAGATCACCCTCGTGGTGCTGCACCCCGGCGGCGCGAAGGGCAAGGGGCTGCTCGACGCGGTCCGCAAGGCGGGCGCCCGCGAGGTGGCCTGCCCGAAGACGACCAAGCCGGCGGAGCGGCTGACCTTCGTGCGGCAGGAGTTCCGGGCGCTCGGGCGCTCCGCCACGCCCGAGGCCTGCCAGGTGCTGGTCGACGCCATCGGCAGCGACCTGCGCGAGCTGGCCGCGGCGGCCGCGCAGCTGACGGCGGACGTCGACGGCACGATCGACGAGGCGGTCGTCGGGCGCTACTACACGGGCCGCGCCGAGGCCTCCTCCTTCACGGTCGCGGACCGCGCCGTCGAGGGGCGGGCGGCGGAGGCCCTGGAGGCCCTGCGCTGGTCCCTGTCGACCGGGGTCGCGCCCGTCCTGATCACCAGCGCCCTGGCCCAGGGCGTCCGGGCCATCGGCAAGCTCTCCTCGGCCCGCGGCGGACGCCCCGCCGACCTCGCGCGCGAGCTGGGGATGCCGCCGTGGAAGATCGATCGCGTGCGGCAGCAGATGCGCGGCTGGACCCCCGACGGTGTCTCCGTGGCGCTGCGGGCGGTCGCGGAGGCGGACGCGGGCGTCAAGGGCGGCGGCGACGACCCCGAGTACGCGCTGGAGAAGGCCGTGGTGACCATCGCCCGCGCCGCCCGCATGCGCCGTACCTGACACCGGGCCCGGATCTCCCCGTACGACGACGTAAGGGCGACGGACGGGCGAGCTACGCCGCAGTACGCACGACGCACGGCGACCTACGCCCGCCGTATACACGACGCACGGCGACCTACGACGAAGGCCCCGCCGCCTCCTGGGGAAGGAGGGCGGCGGGGCCTTCGTGTACAGCTGGGTGGCCCGTACACGCGTGGCGAACGCGTCTCGCGTACGTGACCGGGATGGCCGGGCGGGAGCGGTTAGAGGGCCCGCTGGATTCCCGTGCGGCCGTTCACATCAGAGCTCAGCCCTGGAGGGAGCCAACCTTGGTGGCCAGCGCCGACTTCTTGTTGGCGGCGGCGTTCTTGTGGATGACACCCTTCGAGACAGCCTTGTCGAGCTGACGCGAGGCGGCACGAGCGGCAACGGTGGCCTTCTCGAGGTCGCCGGCGGCGACAGCCTCGCGGGCCTTGCGGATCGCGGTCTTGAGCGACGACTTGACGGCCTTGTTGCGCAGGCGCGCCTTCTCGTTGGTCTTGTTCCGCTTGATCTGGGACTTGATGTTCGCCACGAAAAGAGCCTTTACAGGTTCGATGTTTCTTCAGGATGTGCCACGCGGGCTGAGAGGGCACACGAGACACAGCTGTCCACGTTATCAGCCGCACTCCACCCCGCCCAAACCGAGCGCCGGACCGCAGTCATGGGACCATGGAGCCTACGTATCCGTTCTGAACATCGCCCGAGACGAGAACCCTGCGTGCCCGCGACTCCTACCAACGTGCCCGAGCCGAGCCGAACCGACCCGGCTCTGATCCGCAATTTCTGCATCATCGCGCACATCGACCACGGCAAGTCCACGCTCGCCGACCGGATGCTCCAGCTGACCGGTGTGGTCGACCAGCGGCAGATGCGCGCCCAGTACCTCGACCGGATGGACATCGAGCGCGAGCGCGGCATCACGATCAAGTCCCAGGCCGTCCGGCTGCCCTGGTCCCCCACCGAGGGGGACGGCCAGGGCCGGACGCACATCCTGAACATGATCGACACCCCCGGGCACGTCGACTTCACCTATGAGGTCTCCCGGTCGCTCGCCGCCTGTGAGGGCACGGTCCTGCTGGTGGACGCGGCGCAGGGCATCGAGGCGCAGACGCTCGCCAACCTGTACCTGGCGATGGAGAACGACCTCACGATCGTCCCGGTCCTGAACAAGATCGACCTGCCGGCCGCCCAGCCGGAGAAGTTCTCCGAGGAGCTGGCCAACCTCATCGGCTGCCAGCCGGAGGACGTCCTCAAGGTCTCCGCGAAGACCGGCATGGGTGTCGAGGCGCTGCTGGACCGCGTGGTCCGGGACGTGCCGGCCCCGGTCGGTGTCGCCGACGCGCCCGCCCGCGCGATGATCTTCGACTCCGTGTACGACTCGTACCGGGGCGTCGTGACGTACGTCCGTGTCGTCGACGGGCAGCTCAACAAGCGCGAGCGCATCAAGATGATGTCGACCGGCGCCACCCACGAGCTGCTGGAGATCGGTGTCTCGTCGCCCGAGATGACGTCGTCCGACGGTCTCGGCGTCGGCGAGGTCGGCTACCTGATCACCGGTGTGAAGGACGTCCGCCAGTCCAAGGTCGGTGACACGATCACCTCCCTGAACAAGGGCGCGACCGAGGCCCTCGGCGGGTACAAGGACCCCAAGCCGATGGTGTTCTCGGGTCTCTACCCGCTGGACGGCTCGGAGTACCCGGACCTCCGCGAGGCCCTCGACAAGCTGCAGCTGAACGACGCCGCGCTGGTCTACGAGCCGGAGACCTCCGCCGCGCTCGGCTTCGGCTTCCGCGTCGGCTTCCTCGGCCTGCTCCACCTCGACGTGATCCGCGAGCGTCTGGAGCGCGAGTTCGGGCTCGACCTGATCGCCACCGCCCCCAACGTGGTCTACCGCGTGGTCATGGAGGACGGCAGCGAGCACACGGTCACCAACCCGAGCGAGTTCCCCGAGGGCAAGATCAACGACGTGTACGAGCCCGTCGTACGCGCCACGATCCTGGCCCCCAGCGAGTTCATCGGCGCGATCATGGAGCTGTGCCAGACCCGCCGCGGCACGCTGATCGGCATGGACTACCTGTCCGAGGACCGGGTCGAGATCCGCTACACCCTGCCCCTGGCCGAGATCGTCTTCGACTTCTTCGACCAGCTGAAGTCCAAGACGCGCGGTTACGCCTCGCTCGACTACGAGCCCACCGGCGAGCAGGCGTCCAGCCTGGTCAAGGTCGACATCCTGCTGCACGGCGACAAGGTGGACGCCTTCTCCGCCGTCACCCACAAGGACGCCGCGTACGCCTACGGTGTCCGGCTGGTCGCCAAGCTGCGCGAGCTGATCCCGCGGCAGGCCTTCGAGGTGCCGATCCAGGCCGCGATCGGCTCCCGGGTCATCGCCCGCGAGACCATCCGCGCCATCCGCAAGGACGTCCTCGCCAAGTGCTACGGCGGTGACATCTCCCGTAAGCGGAAGCTGCTGGAGAAGCAGAAGGAAGGCAAGAAGCGCATGAAGATGGTCGGCTCCGTGGAGGTCCCGCAGGAGGCCTTCATCGCCGTCCTGTCGAGCGACGACTCCGCCGGCGGCAAGGGCAAGAAGTAGCTCCTGCCGACGGCCGCGCGATAGCTGCCATGTACAACGAACGGGTCTGGGTGCCGAAGGCGCTCAGACCCGTTCGTTATAAGCAAGCCCTTACGCGCCAGTCCCCGGCGCTCTACTCTGAAGCCGCTCGAAGGTTACTCGCCAGTTAGTTACGCACCGCCTGACCGCACCGCCGCCGCCCGGAGGACGTCGTGAGCGACACACAGACCCTGATCGAGAACCGGCCGCCGTCCGTGGCGACCCTTTTCCTTGAGCGCGTCGAGCGGACCCCGGACGCGGAGGCCTACCGCTACCCGGTCCCCGCCGCCTCCGGACAGGGCCCCGACGAGTGGAAGTCGCTCAGCTGGGCGCAGGCCGCCGAGCGGGTCTACGGGATCGCCGCCGGCCTCATCGACCTCGGCGTTCAGCCGGAGGAGCGCGTCGCGCTCGCCTCCTCGACCCGCGTCGAGTGGATCCTCGCCGACCTCGGCGTGATGTGCGCGGGCGCCGCCGTGACCACGATCTACCCGCAGACCAACGCCGAGGAGTCGGCGTTCATCCTCTCCGACTCCGACTCGCGCGTCCTCATCGCGGAGAACGCCGACCAGCTCGCCAAGGCCGTCGAGCGGCGCGCCGAGCTGCCGCACCTCCACCACGTGATCGTCATCGACCCCGAGGGCGCCGACACCGAAGACGAGTGGGTGCTGACCCTCGCCGACCTGGAGGCCCGCGGCGCGGCGTACCTGGAGAAGCACCCGGAGGCCGTCAAGGAGCGGGTCGGGGCGATCACCGCCGAGCAGCTCGCCACCCTCATCTACACCTCGGGCACCACCGGCCGCCCCAAGGGCGTCCGCCTCCCGCACGACAACTGGTCGTACATGGCGAAGGCCATCGCCGCCACCGGCCTGGTCACCCAGGACGACGTGCAGTACCTGTGGCTGCCGCTCGCCCACGTCTTCGGCAAGGTACTCACCTCGGGCCAGATCGAGGTCGGCCACGTCACCGCCGTCGACGGCCGCATCGACAAGATCATCGTGAACCTGCCGGTCGTGCAGCCCACCTACATGGCGGCCGTCCCGCGCATCTTCGAGAAGGTCTACAACGGGGTCGCCGCCAAGGCCCGCGAGGGCGGCGGCGCCAAGTACAAGATCTTCCAGTGGGCGGCCGAGGTCGCCCGCGAGTACGCCAAGGTCACCCAGGACAACTTCCGCCGCACCGGCACCGCCTCCGCGCCCTTCGGCCTCGCCGCCAAGCACAAGGTCGCCGACGCGCTGGTCTACAAGAAGCTCCGCGAGGCCTTCGGCGGGCGGCTGCGCGCCGCCGTCTCCGGCTCGGTCGCGCTGGCCCCCGAGATCGGCTACTTCTTCTCCGGCGCCGGCATCCACATCCTGGAGGGCTACGGCCTGACGGAGTCCTCCGCCGCCTCCTTCGTCAACCCGGGCGAGGCCTACCGCACCGGCACCGTCGGCAAGCCGCTGCCCGGCACCGAGGTCCGCATCGCCGACGACGGCGAGATCCTGCTGCGCAGCCCCGGCGTCATGGAGGGCTACCACGGCCTGCCGGAGAAGACGGCGGAGGTCCTGGAGGCGGACGGCTGGTTCCACACCGGTGACATCGGCGAGCTGTCCGCCGACGGCTACCTGCGGATCACCGACCGCAAGAAGGACCTGTTCAAGACCTCCGGCGGCAAGTACATCGCCCCGACCGAGGTCGAGGGCCAGTTCAAGGCCGTCTGCCCGTTCGTCTCCAACATCGTGGTGCTCGGCGCCGACCGGAACTACTGCAGCGCGCTCATCGGGCTCGACGAGCCCGCCATCCTCGGCTGGGCGGCCGAGCACGAGCTCGGCGGCAAGTCGTACGCGGAGGTCGTCGCCGCCCCGCAGACCCAGAAGCTCATTGAGGGCTATGTCGCCCGCCTCAACGAGGGGCTGCAGCGCTGGCAGACGATCAAGAAGTTCCGTCTGCTGCCGCGCGACCTCGACGTCGAGCACGGTGAGCTCACGCCCAGCCTGAAGATGAAGCGGCCGGTCGTGGAGCGGACCTACCAGCACCTGATCGACGAGATGTACGAGGGAGCGCGGGAGGCCTGAGCGGGCCTCCGGTCGGCCTGAGCGGGCCCGAGGAGAGCTGAGCGGGGCCCGAGCGGGGTCTGAGCTGGGGTTTCCTCGGTTATCCACAGGCTCGGCGGTCACCCCGGGCAGTACGGGACAATGGCTGCATGCCTTCCGTACTGCCCGATGGTGAGCCCATGCCCGAGGACGGGGCGCTGCCCGCCCACGCCCTGGAAGGGGCCGGCGAGCGGCCGCTCGGGTTCTATCTGCACGTGCCGTATTGCGCGACCCGCTGCGGCTACTGCGACTTCAACACGTACACCGCGAGCGAGTTGCGCGGTGCGGGAGGCGTGCTCGCCTCCCGGGAGAACTACGCGGGCCAGGTCGCCCAGGAGATACGCCTGGCCCGCAAGGTCCTCGGCGACGACCCGCGTCCCGTCCGGACCGTCTTCGTCGGCGGCGGCACGCCCACGCTGCTCGACGCGGGCGACCTGGTCGCGATGCTCGGGGCGATCCGGGACGAGTTCGGGCTCGCCGACGACGCCGAAGTGACGACCGAGGCGAATCCGGAGTCCGTCGACCCCGCGTATCTGGCGACCCTGCGCGAGGGCGGCTTCAACCGGATCTCCTTCGGCATGCAGAGCGCCCGGCAGCACGTGCTGAAGATCCTCGACCGCACCCACACCCCCGGACGCCCCGAGGCGTGCGTCGCCGAGGCGCGGGCGGCCGGCTTCGACCACGTCAACCTCGACCTCATCTACGGCACCCCCGGCGAGTCCGACGACGACTGGCGGGCCTCCCTCGACGCGGTGATCGGCGCCGGACCCGACCACGTCAGCGCCTACGCGCTCATCGTGGAGGAGGGCACCCAGCTGGCCCGGCGCATTCGCCGCGGCGAGATACCGATGACCGACGACGACGTCCACGCCGACCGGTACCTGATGGCGGACGAGGTGCTCTCCGGGGCGGGCTTCGACTGGTACGAGGTGTCCAACTGGGCCACCTCGGAGGCCGGACGCTGCCTCCACAACGAGCTGTACTGGCGCGGCGCCGACTGGTGGGGCGCCGGGCCCGGCGCCCACAGCCACGTGGGCGGGGTGCGCTGGTGGAACGTGAAGCACCCGGGCGCCTACGCGGCGGCCCTCGGCTCCGGCACGTCGCCCGGCGCCGGGCGCGAGGTGCTGTCGGAGGAGGACCGGCGGGTGGAGCGGGTCCTGCTGGAGCTCCGGCTGCGCGAGGGCGTCGAGCTGGCCCTCCTGAAGCCCGCGGGCCTGGCCGCGTCCCGCAAGGCCCTGGAGGACGGCCTCCTCGCCCCCGAGCCGTACGCCCAGGGACAGGCCGTCCTGACCCTCCGCGGCCGCCTGCTGGCCGACGCGGTGGTGCGGGACCTGGTCGACTGAGGAGGCCGACGACCGGGGGAGGCCCGACCGCCGGTCTGCGCCAGCCGTCCTCAGCCGCCCTCAGGTGCCGTCACGTGGTCGATCAGGTGTTCCACGGCGCCCAGGAGTTCCGGCTCCAGGTCCTTGTACGAGGTCACCTTCGACAGGATGTGCTGCCAGGCCGCGCCCGTGTTCTCCGGCCAGCGCAGGGCGCGGCACACGCCGGTCTTCCAGTCCTGGCCGCGGGGGACCGAGGGCCAGGCCGGGATGCCCACGGAAGAGGGCTTCACGGCCTCCCAGACGTCGATGTACGGGTGTCCGACGATCAGGACGTCCGGGGACGAGACCTGGGCGGCGATGCGGGACTCCTTGGAGCCCGGCACCAGGTGGTCGACGAGGACGCCGAGGCGGGCGTCGGGGGCCGGGGCGAACTCGGCGACGACGGCCGGCAGGTCGTCGATGCCCTCCAGGTACTCGACGACGACGCCCTCGATGCGCAGGTCGTCGCCCCAGACGCGTTCCACCAGCTCGGCGTCGTGGCGGCCCTCCACGTAGATCCGGCCGGCCCGGGCGACCCGCGCCCGGGCGCCCGGGACGGCGATCGAACCGGAGGCCGTCCGGGTGGGGCGGGCCGGGGCCGCGCGGGAGGGGCGGACCAGGGTGACGACCCGGCCCTCCAGGAGGAAGCCGCGCGGCTCCATCGGGAAGACCCGGTGCTTGCCGAAGCGGTCCTCCAGCGTCACCGTGTCCGCCTCGCAGCGGATCACGGCCCCGCAGAAGCCGGTCGCGACCTCCTCCACGACGAGATCGTGGTCCGCCGGGACCTCGGGGACGGGCGCCGAGCGCTTCCAGGGGGGAGTCAGATCCGGGTTGTAACTGCGCATGGGCTCGATTCTGCCCTGGGCGGGCCCCGTCCGCGGTGAGCGGGCGAGGGAGCGTCAGGTCCCGTGCCGAGGGCGCGCGTTCGGTGCCGCTACGCCACCCCGAAGCGCCGCGCCAGCTCCCCGCGCTGGCGGCGTACGAAGGCGGCGTCCACCACCGCCCCGTGGCCCGGTACGTACACCGCGTCCTCGCCGCCCAGGGACAGCAGCCGGTCCAGCGCCGCCGGCCAGCGTCCGGGGATCGCGTCCGGGCCCGCCTGCGGTTCGCCGGACTCCTCGACCAGGTCGCCGCAGAAGACGACCTCCGGCGCACCCGGCACGAACAGGGCCAGGTCGTGGCCGCTGTGGCCGGGGCCGACGTTGGCGAGCAGGACCTGGCGGCCGCCCAGGTCCAGGGTCCACTCGCCCGAGACCGTGTGGCGGGGCGCGACCAGGACCTCGGCCGCCTCGGCCGCGACCCGGGCGTCCACCCCCTGCAGTACCGCGTCCGTGCACAGCGCCTCCCGCTCGCGCGGCAGCAGCGTGTCCATGCCGATCGCCCCGAAGACCTCCGCCCCGGAGAACACCGCCGTGCCCAGGACGTGGTCGAAGTGCGGATGGCTGAGTGCGATATGCGTCACCCGGCGGCAGCCCGTCAGCGCCTCCACCTGGGTGCGCAGCTCGGCGCCCTGCGCGAGGGTCGCCCCCGTGTCGTACAACAGCACCGCGTCCCGCCCGATGACCAGGCCCACCGTGGCGTCCCAGCCCGGCAGCCGGCGCCTGCCGACACCCTCCGCGAGGCGCTCCCAGCCGTACTCTTCCCATTCCACGTCCATACGGCGACGCTAGCCGCTGTGACCCCGCCGACCCCGCCTCCTTGCCAGGAGCGATGTCCGCCGCCGTACACTGGCCGGGGGATTCCTGGCACTCGGGCAGGGCGAGTGCCAAAAAGGGAAGAACCGGAACCGGATCGACAGCTGGAGGTGTGCGCGGTGCTCAGCGAACGCAGACTCGAGGTGCTGCGCGCCATCGTCCAGGACTACGTCGGGACGGAGGAGCCGGTCGGCTCCAAGGCGCTGACCGAGCGCCACAAGCTGGGTGTGTCGCCCGCCACCGTGCGCAACGACATGGCGGTGCTGGAGGAGGAGGGCTTCATCGCCCAGCCTCACACCAGCGCCGGGCGCATCCCCACCGACAAGGGCTACCGCCTCTTCGTGGACCGGCTGGCCGGCGTCAAGCCGCTGTCGACCCCCGAGCGGCGGGCGATCCACAACTTCCTCGACGGAGCCGTCGACCTCGACGACGTCGTCGGCCGCACGGTACGGCTGCTCGCGCAGCTCACCCGGCAGGTCGCCGTCGTGCAGTACCCCTCGCTGACCCGTTCGACGGTCCGGCACGTGGAACTGCTGTCGCTGGCCCCCGCCCGGCTCATGCTGGTGCTCATCACCGACACCGGCCGGGTCGAGCAGCGGGTCATCGACTGCCCGGCGCCCTTCGGCGAGACCTCCCTGGCCGACCTGCGGGCCCGGCTCAACAGCCGGGTCGTCGGCCGCCGGTTCGCGGACGTGCCGCAGCTGGTGCAGGACCTCCCCGAGTCCTTCGAGGAGATCGAGGACCGCGGCACCGTCACGACGGTGCTCGCGACCCTCCTCGAAACGCTCGTGGAGGAGCAGGAGGAGCGGCTCATGATCGGCGGCACCGCCAATCTGACCCGCTTCGGACATGACTTCCCCCTGACGATCAGGCCCGTCCTGGAAGCCCTCGAGGAGCAGGTCGTGCTCCTCAAGCTGCTCGGCGAGGCCAAGGAATCGGGCATGACCGTACGCATCGGGCACGAGATCGCCCACGAGGGGCTGACGTCCACGTCGGTCGTCTCGGTCGGCTACGGTTCCGGCGGCGAGGCAGTCGCCAAACTCGGCGTGGTCGGACCGACCCGCATGGATTACCCCGGAACGATGGGAGCGGTACGCGCAGTGGCACGTTACGTCGGACAGATCCTGGCGGAGTCGTAAGTGGCCACCGACTACTACGCCGTACTCGGCGTACGCCGCGACGCGTCGGCAGACGAGATCAAGAAGGCCTTCCGCCGACTCGCCCGCGAGCTTCACCCGGACGTGAACCCGGACCCGAAGACCCAGGAGCGGTTCAAGGAGATCAACGCCGCTTACGAGGTGCTGTCGGACCCGCAGAAGAAGCAGGTCTACGACCTCGGCGGCGACCCGCTCTCCGCCTCCGGCGGCGGTGGCGCCGGCGGCTTCGGCGCGGGCGGCTTCGGGAACTTCTCGGACATCATGGACGCCTTCTTCGGTACGGCGTCCCAGCGCGGCCCGCGCTCGCGCACCCGGCGCGGCCAGGACGCGATGATCCGCCTGGAGATCACCCTCGACGAGGCGGCCTTCGGCACCACGAAGGACATCCAGGTCGACACGGCCGTCGTCTGCACCACCTGCTCCGGCGAGGGCGCCGCGCCCGGCACCTCCGCGCAGACCTGTGACATGTGTCGCGGCCGCGGTGAGGTCTCCCAGGTCACCCGGTCCTTCCTCGGCCAGGTCATGACCTCCCGCCCCTGCCCGCAGTGCCAGGGCTTCGGCACCGTCGTCCCGACCCCGTGCCCCGAGTGCGCGGGCGACGGCAGGGTCCGGTCCCGTCGCACGCTCACGGTCAAGATCCCGGCCGGTGTCGACAACGGCACCCGGATCCAGCTGGCCGGCGAGGGCGAGGTCGGCCCCGGCGGCGGCCCCGCCGGCGACCTGTACGTCGAGATCCACGAGACCCCGCACGACACGTTCCAGCGGCGCGGCGACGACCTGCACTGCACGGTCACCATCCCGATGACGGCCGCCTCGCTGGGTACGAAGGTGCACCTCCAGACCCTGGACGGCCTTGAGGAGGTCGACATCCGCCCGGGCACCCAGTCCGGCCAGTCGATCCCGCTGCACGGCCGAGGCGTCACGCACCTGCGCGGCAACGGCCGGGGCGACCTGATCGTCCACGTCGAGGTGCAGACCCCGTCCAAGCTGGACCCGGAGCAGGAGCGCCTCCTCCGCGAGCTGGCCAAGCTGCGCGGCGAGGAGCGCCCGACGGGGCAGTTCCAGCCGGGGCAGCAGGGGCTGTTCTCGCGGCTGAAGGACGCGTTCAACGGGCGGTAGGCGCTCGGCTGGGGGTCCGGGGGTCGTCCCCCGGGTCAGCACAGTCAGCCGGGGCAGCAGGGGCTGTTCTCGCGGCTGAAGGACGCGTTCAACGGGCGCTGAGTCGCGTATGGCATATGCCCAGGGGCGGTTCCGCAATGTGCGGGGCCGCCCCTTCGCGTACCCCTCCCGAAGCCCCTCCCGAAGCCCCTCCCGAAGCCGCTCCCGTACGGATTCGGCCGGGCCGTCCCGGCATGGCACGATGCCTGCATGTCCACCGCGCTGAACGATCTCTCTCGTCATCCGATCGTGCAGGCCCCCATGGCGGGTGGCGCCTCTTCCCCCGAGCTCGTCGGTGCCGTGTGCGAGGCGGGGGCCCTCGGGTTCCTGGCCGGCGGATACAAGACCGCGGGCGGGCTCTACCAGGAGGTCAAACGGGTCCGCGGACTCACCGGACAGCCCTTCGGGGTCAACCTCTTCATGCCGCAGAGCGGCCAGCCCGCCGACCCCGCCGCCGTCGAGGTCTACCGGCACCAGCTCGCCGGGGAGGCCGGCTGGTACGAGACGGAACTCGGGGACCCCGACCAGGGCCGCGACGACGGGTACGAGTCCAAGCTGGCGATCCTCCTCGACGACCCGGTCCCGGTCGTCTCCTTCACCTTCGGCTGCCCCGACCGCGACGCGCTCGACGCCTTCGCCCGGGTCGGTACGTTCACGATCGTCACCGTCACCTCCGTCGAGGAGGCCCGCACCGCCGAGCGCGCCGGGGCCGCCGCCCTGTGCGTGCAGGGCACCGAGGCGGGCGGGCACCAGGGCACCCACCGGGACGACCCGGCCGACGGGCCGTCCGCCGGCAGCGGCGGCGGGCTGCTCGCGCTGCTCACCGAGGTACGCGAGAGCGTCCGGCTGCCGATCGTCGCCACCGGCGGCATCATGCGCGGCCGCCAGATCGCCGCCGTCCTCGCCGCCGGCGCCGACGCGGCCCAGCTCGGCACCGCGTTCCTGGTCTGCCCCGAGTCCGGCGCCGACCCGCTGCACAAGCGGGCCCTGACCGACCCGCTGTTCACCCGCACCGAGCTCACCCGGGCCTTCTCGGGCCGCCCGGCCCGCGGCCTGGTCAACCGGTTCATGCGCGAACACGGGCCGTACGCCCCCGCCGCCTACCCCGAGGTCCACCACCTCACCGCCCCGCTGCGCAAGGCCGCCGCGACCGCCGGCGACCCGCAGGGCATGGCCCTGTGGGCCGGGCAGGGCCACCGCCTGGCCCGGGACCTCCCGGCCGGCCGGCTCGTCGAGGTCCTCGCCGAAGAACTCCACACCGCCCTCGCAAGCTCCAGGAGCGCATCGTGACCGCACCCGTCTTCGTCGTCGACACCGTTCCCCCGGTGGGCGGCTACCTCCTCGACGGGCCCGAGGGCCGCCACGCGGTGTCCGTGAAGCGGCTGCGCGCGGGCGAGGAGCTGGTGCTGACCGACGGGAACGGCGCCTGGGCCGCGTGCGTGGTCGCCGCCGCCGAGGGCAAGGACCAGCTGACCGTCGAGGTCACCGCCGTCCACGAGGACCCGGCGCCCGCGCCCCGTATCACCGTCGTCCAGGCCCTGCCCAAGGGCGACCGCGGCGAACTGGCCGTCGAGACCATGACGGAAACCGGCGTGGACGCGATCGTGCCGTGGGCCGCGTCCCGCTGCATCACCCAGTGGAAGGGCGAGCGCGGTCTGAAGGCGCTCGCCAAGTGGCGGGCGACGGCCCGCGAGGCCGGCAAGCAGTCCCGCCGCACCCGCTTCCCCGAGGTCGCCGACGCGATGACCGGCAAGCAGGTCGCCGCCCTCCTCGCGACCGCCGACTTCGCGGCCGTGCTCCACGAGGACCGCGACCACCCGAGCGGGGCGCTCGCCACCGCCGAACTCCCCGAGCACGGCGAGATCGTGCTCGTCGTCGGACCCGAAGGGGGCGTCTCCCCGGAGGAGTTGGCGCTCTTCGAGGAGGCCGGCGCGAAGCCGTACCGCCTCGGGCACAGCGTGCTGCGCACCTCCACGGCGGGCACGGCGGCGGGGGCGCTCGTGCTCGGGCGGACCGGGCGCTGGTCCTAGGCCGGGTCCGGGCACGGCCTGGACGGGCCCGGCTACGGCCCTGCCAGGCCCGGGGAGGACCGACCGCCTGTTCCCTGTCCCGCCCGGCTGGCCCCTCCCCGTCCCGGCCCGGCCGACCGTTCCCCGTCCCGCCCCGCCGGGGGCCCGATAGCATGCGCGTGTACTGATCAACGGAGTCGAGGAGGACCGGGCCATGGCCGGAGAGCCGCAGAGCGACTGCCTGTTCTGCAAGATCGTGGCAGGGGAGGTTCCGGCGACGCTCGTGCGCGAGACGGAGACGACCGTCGCGTTCCGCGACATCAACCCGCAGGCGCCCACGCACATCCTGGTCATCCCGCGCCTGCACTACCCCGACGCCGCCTCCCTCGCCGCCGCCGCGCCGACCGTCGCCGCCGACGTGCTGCGCGAGGCCGGTGAGGTCGCCGCGGAGGAGAAGATCGACGGACACGGTTTCCGGATCGTGTTCAACACCGGCGCCGGCGCCGGGCAGACCGTCTTCCACGCCCACGCGCACGTCCTCGGCGGCCGCGGCCTCAACTGGCCCCCCGGATAGGACCGGACGTCACCGTGTCCGTACGTGAACTGGTCGTCCTCGGCACCGCGAGCCAGGTGCCGACCCGGCACCGCAACCACAACGGCTATCTGCTGCGCTGGGACGGCCAGGGCATCCTCTTCGATCCCGGCGAGGGCACCCAGCGGCAGATGCTCAGGGCCGGGGTCGCGGCGCACGACCTCAACCGGATCTGCGTCACGCACTTCCACGGCGACCACTCGCTCGGCCTGGCCGGGGTGATCCAGCGGATCAACCTCGACCAGGTCCCGCACCCGGTCACCGCGCACTACCCGGCGAGCGGGCAGCGTTTCTTCGAACGGCTGCGGTACGCCACGGCCTACCGCGAGACCGTGCGGCTGACCGAGGCGCCGGTCGACGCCGACGGGCCGCTCGCCGTCACCGACGCGTACACGCTCGACGCCCGCCTCCTCTCCCACCCCGTGGAGTCCTACGGCTACCGGCTCACCGAGCCCGACGGGCGCCGCATCCTGCCGGAGCGGCTCGCCGCGCACGGCATCAAGGGCCCCGACGTCGGCCGGATCCAGCGCGAGGGCGTCCTCGACGGGGTGACCCTCGACGAGGTGAGCGAGGTCCGGCGCGGCCAGCGGTTCGCCTTCGTCATGGACACCCGGCTGTGCGACGGCGTGTACGCGCTCGCCGACGGCGCCGACATGCTCGTCATCGAGTCGACCTTCCTCGACGAGGACATCCGGCTCGCCACCGACCACGGCCACCTGACGGCCGGCCAGGCCGCCGCGGTCGCCCGGGACGCGGGCGTGCGCCATCTCGTCCTGACCCACTTCTCGCAGCGGTACTCCGATCCCGCGGAGTTCGAGCGGCAGGCGCGGGCGGCCGGGTTCGAGGGCGAGCTGAACGTCGCCCAGGACCTCATGAGGATCCCCGTACCCAAGAGATAGGCGACGACGCCCGCCGGGCCACGCCCCGGACTGGCGCCGCCGCACCCCCCGGACACTCCAGGAAAGCACCAGCACCATGCCCGTACCCAAGGCCGAACTGCACCTCCACATCGAGGGCACCCTCGAACCCGAACTGGCCTTCGCGCTCGCCGCGCGCAACGGCGTCACCCTGCCGTACGCCGACACCGAGGCCCTGCGCGAGGCGTACCGCTTCAGCGACCTGCAGTCCTTCCTGGACCTGTACTACGGCCTCATGGGCGTCCTGCGCACCGCCGACGACTTCACCGAACTCGCCGACGCATACCTCGCGCGGGCCGCCGAACAGGGCGTGCGGCACGCCGAGATCTTCTTCGACCCGCAGGCGCACACCGCCCGCGGGCTCCCGTTCGGCGTGGTCGTCGACGGGCTCGGCGTCGCCCTCGACCGAGCGGAGGAGCGGTACGGGATCTCCACCCGGCTCATCATGTGCTTCCTGCGCGACGAGTCGGCCGAGTCGGCGATGGCGACCCTCGAGGCCGCGAAGCCGTACCTCCACCGGATCACCGGCGTCGGCCTCGACTCCGCGGAGGTCGGCCACCCGCCGGCCAAGTTCCGCGAGGTGTACGAGGAGGCCGCCCGGCTCGGACTGCGCCGGGTCGCGCACGCCGGCGAGGAAGGCCCCGCCGCGTACATCCGCGAAGCCCTCGACGTCCTCGGCGT
This sequence comes from Streptomyces sp. NPDC023157, assembly GCF_055560575.1. NCBI lineage: Bacteria > Bacillati > Actinomycetota > Actinomycetes > Kitasatosporales > Streptomycetaceae > Streptomyces > Streptomyces sp. NPDC023157. The sequence goes on along the minus strand of NZ_JBVHIL010000001.1, from coordinate 805,872 downwards.
CGAACGGATCGACCACGGCCTGCGCTGCCTGGAAGACCCGTCGCTCGTCGAGCGGCTCGCCCGCGAGCGGGTGCCGCTGACGCTCTGCCCGCTGTCCAACGTACGACTGCGGACGATCGACACCATCGAGGACCACCCGCTGCGGACCATGCTGGCGGCGGGGCTCATGGCGACGGTCAACTCCGACGACCCCGCGTACTTCGGGGGCTACGCGGGCGACAACTTCGACGCGGTGCGGGATGCGCTGGGGCTGGGGGAGGAGGAGCTGCGGACCTTGGCGCGGAACTCGTTCCTGGCGGCGTTTCTTGAGGACGCGGAGGGGTTGCGGGGGCGGTACCTGGCGGAGGTCGAGGCGTATCGGTTCGGGGGTGGCGGGGCGTAGTCGCTGCGCTGGGCGGGGCGGGGCGGCTCGGTGGGCGGGGGCGCCTGCGGCGGGCCATTCCCCACCCCGCCCCTTCCCGAACCGGGGCTCCGCCCCGGACCCCGCGCCTCAAACGCCGGCGGGGCTGGATCGTGCCCAGTTCCTCAAACGCCGGCGGGGCTGGAGCGGGTGCTCAGAGGGGATGGGCTGGGTGGGGACTGGGGGTCCCACCCAGCCCGCCCGGCGTTTGAGGGCACAGCCGCAGGCCGTCCGGGGGGCTGGGGGCTTGCCCCCGGTTCGGGAAGGGGCGGGGCGGGGGGACGGGGTGTCGTTCGGTGGGCCACCGCTGTCATCGGGGCCGCCACCAGCAGGAGCAGGGCGCACAGGGTCAGGCCCATGCCCTGGTAGCCGGCTGCCGATGCCAGGGTGCTGCCCGTGACCGGGCCGCAGGCCACTCCCAGGGAGGAGGCCGAGCCGACCAGGACGGCCCAGCGGCCGCGCGGGTCCAGGGAGGCGGCCAGGCCCAGGAGGTAGGACAGGACGACCGGGTAGACCGCGTTCCACAGGATCTCGCCGGTCGCGAAGGAGTACGGGCCTTCGGCGGACGAGCTGAGCAGGACGCAGAGGGCGATGAGGAGTGTGCCGGCGCCGATGGGGGTCACGCGGCCGAGGCGGCGGCCCAGGGCTCCGGCGGCGGTGACGCCGGCGAGTCCGGCGCCCAGGGCGGCGGCGAAGACCAGGCCGAGGGTGACCTCGGAGAGGCCCGCCTGGGTGAGGCCGATGCGGCCGCTGACGCCCCACAGCGCGTTCTGGGCCATGGACCAGCACAGGATCGAGCCCGCCAGGACGGCTCCCGCGCGGCGGTGGGGGAGGGGGGTGAGGTGGGGGCGGGGAGTGTGGGGGGTCGGGGGCGTGGTGGGGAGGTGGGTGGTCGTCGGGTAGGTCAGGAGGGCCGTCGCCGCTATCGCCGCGAACGGCAGGGCGTGGCCGCCGCCGAGGTGCGGCAGGCTCAGGTAGAGGACGCCCGCCGTCGCGGAGACGCTGAGGAGGCCCAGGGTGGCCGCGCGGTGGGGGTCGGGGCGGCCGGCGATGCCCGCTGCGGCGACGGCGGTGGCGGTGCCGGAGCCGAAGCCGCCGAGGACCGCGCCCGCCACGACCGGCGGCGGTGTGCCGCTCGCGGCGGCCGTCCCGTAGCCGAGGGCCATGGCGAGCAGTCCGAGGCGGGCGGCCCGGCGGGGGCCGAGCCGTTCGACGCGGGACGCGAGGACGAAGCCGGCGCAGGCCGAGCCGAGCAGCAGGATCGAGCCGACCAGTCCGGCTTGGGCGGTACTGAGGGCGAGTCCGGCGGACAGCCTGCCGACGACGGTCGGCAGCAGGTACGGGGCGAGGTAACCGGCCGTGAAAAGGGCGACGAGGGCCCCCAGGGCACGCGGGCGCGCGGGCATGGGCGTTCCAGGGACTGAACAGGGAAATGAGATGACGCCCGGTGATCCACACGGTCGCGGCACCATGTGTATCAAGCATCCGAGTGGGCGGAGAAGGCGTTATCCCCCGATTGGATCTGTGATACGGGTCACGATCGGTTTGGGATGGGGTTCTGTGGGTATCAAGCGACGACCTCGTTGCGTCACCCCTGTCCCGCCACCCCCTTCGGGCACACTGTCCGGATCAGCACCAGGGTGCCGATCCGCCGCACCACGACCGGGGAGCCTGCCGTGACCGAACGCGACACCGACGTCGACCCGCTGGTCCGGCTGCGCGAGCCGACCGATCCCGACTGCGACGTCTTCCTCACCGGCACGGTCTTCCTCGACATCATCTTCACGGGCCTCGACAGCGCCCCCGTGCGCGGTACGGAGTCCTGGGCCCGGGGGATGGGATCCAGTCCGGGCGGGGTCGCCAACATGGCGACCGCGCTGGCCCGGCTGGGGCTGCGCACCTCGCTCGCCGCCGCCTTCGGCGACGACCACTACGGCGAGTACTGCTGGGACGCCCTGGCGCAGGGCGAGGGCATCGACCTCTCGCTGTCGCGGACCGTGCCCGGCTGGCATTCGCCCGTCACCGTCTCCATGGCGTACGAGGGCGAGCGGACCATGGTGTCCCACGGGCACGCCGCCCCGCCGTTCGACGGCTCCCTGCCGGCGTATCCGTCGCACGCCTATCCGCCGCACGCCCGCGCCGCCGTCGCCTCCCTGGTGCCGGGCCGCAGCGAGGAGTGGGTGGCCAGGGCCGCCCGCGGCGGTGCCAAGGTCTTCGCCGACGTCGGCTGGGACGACACCGGCCGGTGGGACCTGGCCGGTCTCGGCGACCTGGAGCACTGCGAGGCCTTCCTGCCCAACGCGGCCGAGGCGATGCGCTACACCCGCACCGAATGCCCGCGCGCCGCCGCCCGCGCCCTCGCCGACAAGGTGCGGTACGCCGTCGTCACGCTCGGCTCCGAAGGGGCCTACGCCGTGGACGGGGCCACCGGCGAGACCGCCGAGGTGCCCGCGATCCAGGTGGCCGCCCTCGACCCGACCGGCGCCGGGGACGTCTTCGTCGCCGGTTTCGTCACCGGCACCCTCGCCGGCTGGCCGCTCGCCGACCGGCTCGCCTTCGCGGGGCTGACCGCCGCGCTGTCCGTGCAGGAGTTCGGCGGCTCGCTCTCCGCGCCCACCTGGGGCGAGATCGCCGCCTGGTGGCAGACGGTCCAGGGCCACGAGGGCCAGGACCCGGAGGCGCTGCGCAGCCGCTACGCCTTCCTGGAGCGGCTGCTGCCGGTCCCGGACCGCACCTGGCCGCTGCGCCGGGCGGTCCCCACCATCGGCTTCCGCTCGGCGCCCGCCCCCTGAGCGGCGGCCCGGAGCGCCCGCCGGGGCGCCGCCCCCTGGGTGCTCCCGCCGCCGGCCCGCCGCCCGCCGGCACACCGCCCCGTAGGCGCTCCGCCCGTCGGCCCGCCGCCGCCCCGCGGGCGCCCCCGGCCCGCCTCCCGTAAACCGCTTCTGGGATGTCCGTACCGAGTCGTAGGCTTGGTATCCGAGAGGTTGTCGAGCAGCGAGAACCCTGCAACGGGAGGTATGTGCAGGCCCCAGTGCCGGCCCATGACTCAGACACCCACAGCCCAGGACGGAGCCTCCCTCGACGGGACGCCCGCACAGGCCCGCGCGCTCTTCACCGTCCCCGCCAAGCACCCCATGGTGACCATTCTCGGATCCGGTGACAGCCTGCTGCGCGTGATCGAGAACTCGTTCCCCGACGCGGACATCCACGTCCGGGGCAACCAGGTCACCGCGGTCGGAGACGCCGCGGAAGTCGCGCTGATCCAGCGCCTGTTCGACGAGATGATGCTGGTGCTCCGCACCGGTCAGCCGATGACGGAGGACGCAGTGGAACGCTCGATCGCCATGCTCAGGGCGAGCGAGAACGGTGAGGGGGAGGGCGGCCAGGAGACCCCGGCCGAGGTGCTCACGCAGAACATCCTCTCCAGCCGCGGTCGCACGATCCGCCCCAAGACCCTCAACCAGAAGCGCTATGTCGACGCCATCGACAAGCACACCATCGTCTTCGGCATCGGCCCCGCCGGTACCGGAAAGACCTATCTGGCCATGGCCAAGGCGGTCCAGGCCCTGCAGTCCAAGCAGGTCACCCGGATCATCCTGACCCGGCCGGCGGTCGAGGCGGGCGAGCGGCTCGGGTTCCTGCCCGGCACGCTCTACGAGAAGATCGACCCGTATCTGCGGCCGCTCTACGACGCGCTGCACGACATGCTCGACCCCGACTCGATCCCGAAGCTGATGGCGAACGGGACGATCGAGGTCGCGCCGCTGGCGTACATGCGGGGCCGGACGCTCAACGACGCGTTCATCATCCTCGACGAGGCGCAGAACACGAGCCCCGAGCAGATGAAGATGTTCCTCACCCGCCTCGGCTTCGACTCGAAGATCGTCATCACGGGTGACATCACCCAGGTCGACCTGCCGGGCGGCACGAAGAGCGGTCTGAGGCAGGTCCGGGACATCCTGGAGGGCGTCCCCGACGTGCACTTCTCGACGCTCACGTCGCAGGATGTCGTACGGCACAAGCTGGTCGGCCGTATCGTCGACGCGTACGAGCAGTACGACATCCGCAACGAGGGCCGCAACGAGGGCCGTGGCGCCAGCCGCGGCGGCGGCCGCAACGGGAAGTAGAAACAGCAGCACATGTCGATCGACGTCAACAACGAGTCCGGAACCGAGGTCGACGAGCAGGCGATCCTCGACATCGCCCGCTACGCGCTCGCCCGTATGCGCATCCACCCGCTCTCCGAGCTCTCGGTGATCGTCGTGGACGCCGCCGCGATGGAGCAGCTCCACATCCAGTGGATGGACCTCCCGGGCCCGACGGACGTCATGTCCTTCCCGATGGACGAGCTCCGTCCGCCGGCGAAGGACGACGAGGAGCCCCCGCAGGGGCTCCTCGGCGACATCGTGCTCTGCCCGGAGGTCGCCACCCAGCAGGGCAAGGACGCCCCGACCGAGCACTCCATGGACGAGGAGCTCCAGCTCCTCACCGTCCACGGGGTGCTGCACCTGCTCGGCTACGACCACGAGGAGCCGGACGAGAAGGCCGAGATGTTCGGTCTGCAGGCCGCCATCGTGGACGGCTGGCGCGCGGAGAAGGGCCTGACCGGCCCGTCCCCGGCCCCCACCGTCTCCTGAGCGGGCGGCCATGAGTGCTCAGTTGATCCTGGGCGCGGTCGCCCTGGTCGTCGTCGCCTGGCTCGCCGCCTGCGCCGAGGCCGGCCTCGCCCGCGTCTCCAGCTTCCGCGCCGCCGAGGCCGTGCGGTCGGGGCGGCGCGGTGCCGAGAAGCTGGCGCAGGTCGCCGCCGACCCGACCCGCTATCTCAACGTGGCGCTGCTCGTCCGGGTCGCCTGCGAGATGGCGGCCGGCGTCCTCGTCACGTACGCCTGCCTGGAGGAGTTCCCGGAGACCTGGGAGGCGCTGCTCGTCGCCATCGCCGTCATGGTGCTGGTGTCGTACGTCGCCGTCGGTGTCTCCCCGCGCACCATCGGGCGCCAGCACCCGCTGAACACGGCGACCGCCGCCGCGTACGTGCTGCTGCCGCTGGCCCGGATCATGGGCCCGATCCCGCAGCTGCTCATCCTCATCGGCAACGCGCTCACGCCCGGCAAGGGGTTCCGCAAGGGCCCGTTCGCCTCCGAGGCCGAGCTGCGGGCGATGGTGGACCTCGCCGAGCAGGAGTCGCTCATCGAGGACGACGAGCGCCGCATGGTGCACTCCGTCTTCGAGCTGGGCGACACCCTGGTGCGCGAGGTGATGGTGCCGCGCACCGACCTGGTCTGCATCGAGCGGTACAAGACCGTCCGTCAGGCCCTCACCCTCGCCCTGCGCTCCGGCTTCTCGCGCATCCCGGTGACCGGCGAGAACGAGGACGACGTCGTCGGCATCGTGTATCTGAAGGACCTGGTCCGCAAGACGCACATCAACCGGGACGCCGAGGCGGACCTGGTGTCGACGGCGATGCGCCCGGCGGCGTTCGTGCCCGACACGAAGAACGCGGGCGACCTGCTGCGCGAGATGCAGCAGGAGCGCAACCACGTCGCCGTCGTCATCGACGAGTACGGCGGCACGGCCGGCATCGTCACCATCGAGGACATCCTGGAGGAGATCGTCGGGGAGATCACCGACGAGTACGACCGGGAGCTGCCGCCCGTCGAGGAGCTCGGCGACGACCGCTACCGGGTCACCGCCCGCCTCGACATCGGCGACCTCGGCGAGCTCTACGGCTTCGGCCCCGACGAGTACGACGACGAGGACGTGGAGACCGTCGGCGGACTGCTCGCCAAGGCCCTCGGCCGGGTGCCGATCGCCGGTGCCAACGCGGTCGTGGAGCTGCCCGACGGGCGGCGGCTGCGGCTGACCGCCGAGTCCCCGGCCGGCCGCCGGAACAAGATCGTGACCGTGCTCGCCGAACCGGTCGAGCCGGCCGGGACCAAGGAGGATCCGGCGTCGTGACCCCCGACCAGCTGCGTGCGTTCTGCCTGGACTTCAACGACGCGACGGAGGAGTTCCCGTTCACGCCGGAGACCTCCGTCTTCAAGGTCGCCGGGAAGATGTTCGCGCTGGCGGCGCTGGACTCCGAGCCGCTGCGGATCAACCTCAAGTGCGATCCGGACGAGGCGGTACGGCTCCGCGAGGAGCACCCGGCGATCGCCCCCGGCTACCACATGAACAAGCGGCACTGGAACACCGTGACCGTCGGCGAACTCCCGGACCGGATGGTCCGGGAGCTCGTCGAGGACTCGTACGACCTCGTGGTCGCCGGCCTGCCGAAGGCGGTACGGCTCCGGCTCGACCGCCCCTGAGTCACCGGCGGCGCAGCCCGAGCCCGACCACCACGGCCGCGCCGAGCACGATCGCCGCGTCCAGGGCGAGGACCGTGCGGACACCGCCGTACAGGTTCCCGCCCGTGGTGGCGAGCACGCCGAGCAGCGGGATGCCGACGGTGATGCCGACCTGCTGGGTCGTGGTCACCAGGCCGGTGGCCAGGCCCTGCTCCTCGTCGGGCACGCCGGAGGTGACGGTCACGCCGTACGCGATGATCGCGCCCAGGTGGCACATCGAGCCCAGCGAGACGAACAAGGTCGCGAGGAGGGCGCCCGAGGTGGCGCCGATGCCCAGGATCGCCGCCGTGAACAGGCCCTGCCCGACGAGCGAGACCACCAGGGTGCGGCGGGCGCCGAAGCGGCCGATCACCTTCGGGGCCGCCGAGCCCGCGAAGACCGACAGCAGGCCCTGGACGCCGAAGACCAGACCGGTGAGGAAGCCGGAGAGGCCCAGCGTCTCCTGGAGGTACAGGGTCAGGACGAAGACGACCGTCGACATCATCGAGAAGGTGATGATCCCGCCCAGGTTGCCGAAGGCGACCGTGCGCCGCTTCAGCATCGGCAGCGACACCAGCGGCGCGGAGCTGCGGGACTCCACGACCACGAACGCCGTCAGCAGGGCGATGCCCGCGACCAGGGTGACCAGGACGTCCGCGCCGCCGAAGCCGCGCTCGGCCGCCGTCGACAGGGCGTAGATCAGCGAGAGCAGACCGCCGGTGACGGTCACCGCGCCCGGCACGTCCAGCTTCGGTCGCTCCGGGGTGCGGGACTCCGGCAGCAGGCCCGGCGCCAGCGGCAGCACGATCACGCTGAACAGGGTGAGCAGGGCCATCGTGGAGCGCCAGCCCAGGGCGTCGGTCATGACGCCGCCGAGGACCATGCCGACGGTGAAGCCCAGCGACAGCAGGGTGCCGGAGATGCCGAGCGCCCGGTCGCGCTGCGGGCCCTCCGGGAAGGTGGTGGTCAGCAGGGACATGCCGGTCGGCACGATCATCGCCGCGCCGAGACCCTGCAGGGCGCGCCCGGTGAGGAAGGAGGCCGGGTCCCAGGCGAGGGTGGCGAGCAGGGAGGCCGCGCCGAACAGCGCGAGGCCGGTGAGGAACAGCTTCTTGCGCCCGTACAGGTCGCCGAGCCGGCCGGACAGCAGCAGGAAGCCGCCGGACGGCAGGGCGAAGGCGGTGACCGCCCACTGGAGCGCGGCGGGGCTGAGGCCGAGGTCTGCGCCGAGCACCGGCAGCGCCACGTTCAGGACGGAGAAGTCCAGCGCCACCATGAACTGGGCGGCGCACAGCACGATCAGGATGAGACGGGCGCGGCCGGAGAGCGCCGGGGGAGCGGGGGAGGGTGCGGGAGCGGGGGAGGTCTGCTGGGCCGGGGGAGAGTCCGGAGAGGTCACGGTTGCCATGCCCACGACTCTCGTGGCTCGGGAACAACGGTGGGGAGCGGGAACTTATCCTGTTGGTCGCACCACCAGGCAGCCAGGGGGAGGAAGCACACGTGGCCACGCCACTGGAGAGCGCCGACGCCAAGTCGCACCGACTGGCCGAGCTCCGCGAGTTCCTGAGGAGCCGACGGGCCCGGGTGAGCCCCGCCGAGGCGGGCCTGCCCGACGGCGGCGCCCGGCGCCGCACCCCGGGGCTGCGCCGCGAGGAGGTCGCCGTCCTCGCCGGGGTCGGGGTGTCCTGGTACCAGTGGCTGGAGCAGGGCCGGGACATCACGGTGTCGGCGCAGGTCCTCGACTCGGTGGCGCGGGTGCTGCGGCTGAGCCCGACCGAGCGGCGCCATCTGTACGTGCTGGCGGCGCTGAACCCGCCGGCGCCGGAGTTGGCCCCGGAGGACCGGGACATGTGTCACGGGCTGCGGCGGCTGATCGACACGTGGATGCCGTTCCCGGCGCACATCATGGACCAGTACTGGAACACCGTGATGTACAACGACGCGGCGGCGATCGTGCTCGGCATGCGCCCGGAGATCGTGCAGAACTGCCTGATCGCCTTCTTCACGGACCCGCTCTACCGGGTGCGTTCGCCCCGCTGGCAGGAGCTCGCGCCGAAGGTCGTCGCCCAGTTCCGCGCGGCCTGCTCGGAGTGCCCGGACGACGAGGGCTTCCGGCAGGTGGTCGAGGAGGCCAAGGCGGCGAGCGAGGAGTTCACGGAGCTGTGGCAGCGCCGGGACATCCTGCCCGGCGGCCAGAACCGCAAGGAGATGGAACACCCGCTGGTCGGCCCCCTGGTCGTGGAGGCCACCCAGCTGCGCGTCCCGGCCCGCCCCGACCTGGTGATCGTCCTGCACACCCCGCTCCAGGAGGCGGACACCGCCGCCAAGCTGGAGTGGCTGGTCTCCCCGGAGGGCCGGCGGGGGGCGATGTACCCGGTGGCGGGCTGAGCGGACCACGCGGGTGTCCGGGAGCGGTGGGCCGGTGTCCGCTGGCCGGGACGCCGGGTGTCCGGAGTCCGGTGACCCACCCGTGGGCGGGCCGGCCCGACCTATCCTCGGGGCATGACACTCAACCGCGAGCACGACGACCTCGGCGCAGAGGACCTCAAGATCATCACGCTGGCGCGCAGCGCCCGCGCCCGTAACGGGGTGCCCGAGGGTGCGGCGGTGCGTGACGAGACCGGGCGGACGTATGTCGCCGGCACGGTCGCGCTGGAGTCGCTCAAGCTGAGCGCGTTGCAGACCGCGGTCGCCATGGCCGTGGCCAGCGGTGCCCAGTCGCTGGAGGCCGCGGCCGTCGTCTCCGCCGCGGAGGCCGCCTCCGACGCGGACCGCGCGGCGGTGCGCGACCTGGGCGGGCCGGAGACCCCGGTGCTGCTGGCCGGTACGGACGGGCGTCTGAAGGCCGCGGTCTCCGCGGGCTGAGCCCCGTACCCACCCGCGAGAGGCCCGGCACGCGTCCCGTGCCGGGCCTCTTGTGTGTTTGTGAAGGATCAACGGAACTTCTCTTGCCTTCCCCGCTCCGGTGCGCATCAATAACAGCGACCGGTCCGACGGACCGTCAGATCTCCTCGCAGACGCAGTGTCCGCACCCCTGCGTTCGTCATCGGAAGGGGTACGACTCGTCATGAGACGCAGAAGCAGTTTGGGGGCCACCGCGGTGCTCGCCGGAGCGCTCGCCGCCACCGGCCTCGCCCTCGCACCGGGCGCCTACGCCGTGTCGCCCGGCACGGCCACCGCCACCTACGACTGCGGGTCCTGGGGCGGCGGCGGCGCCACCCTCACGGCCACGCAGAGCGGCACGTCCGCGACGATCACCATCACCTCGGCGGTGAAGACGCCGATCGCGGTCGGCAAGGACACCATCAGCTCCACCCTGACCCTGGCCAAGGCCGGCGGCGGTACCCGGGTGTTCACCGGGACCAAGAACCCGGCGCTCGCCGCGAACCAGTCGGTCACCATGGGCCCGCTCAGTGGGACCGTCGCCTCGGGCGACAGCCTCAACTCGTACTTCGCGGGCGTCGCACTCAAGATGGTGATCTTCGGCGTCACGGTGAACTGTGACGCCCTCACCTCGCAGACGCCCGGTCCCTTCGTGTTCAGCTGATCCTCACCCCGCACGGCCGACCGGTACCGCCGAGGGCGGTGCCGGTCGTTGCTGTGTCGACCGGGTCTGACCTGCGGATATCCGGACACGAGACGATCTTGACATCATCTGATGGGTCATCAGTCGCTGTGTTTCGATTCCATTGACTTCTCTCGGCCCGCAGCCGTCAATGGCGCCCTCTCATCCCTCAGGAGGGGACCCACATGGCACTCGAACGAAGCCGCGCGGCGGCTCGAAGACGGCGTCGCTGGACGGCCGTCCTCGGCGCCACCGCGCTCGCGCTCACCGCCGGCGGCGCGCTCGCCGCACCGGCCGGAGCCACCTCGACCTCCCTGCCCGTGGACTTCGCCACGCACTGCGTGCCGCCGCCGATCGCGGGCATCCCGCCGATCGACGGCACCACCACGGCTCAGATCACCGTCGACAACGCCGCGCCCAAGGTCGGCGACACGGTCAAGGTCACCTACACGGTCACCAAGCCCGCCGCCTCCAACCCGGTGGACCTCGCCCTCCCGGCCGACATCATGACCCCGAGCGGCAAGGTCGCCCTCGGCGGCGCCCAGTCCGGCGCGGTCACCGTCACCGGGCAGAAGAAGAACCCGCCCATCCCGGGCAAGGGCACCTTCCCGGCGTTCTCCATGACCGGCACCTTCACGGTCACCACGCCCGGCGCGATCACCCTCTCGCCCGGCGACTACAACATCCACACGAGCTACCTGATGGAGCTCGACACCCCCTGCACGGTCAAGAACCCGCCGGCGCCCGTCTCCGAGACGGTCACGGCGACCGCGCAGCCCGGCGCCAACGAGCGGGCGCTCCAGCTCGACAACGCCTCCGGCGCGCCCGGCGTCCGGGTCACCGTCTCCGGCGCCAAGTTCACCCCGCTCGCCGAGGTCACCGTCGTCGGCCGGGCCGGAGCGGCGGAGACCGCCGACCGGATGACCGTCACGACCGACAGTGAGGGCGGCTTCGCGGCCCGCCTGAAGGTCAACGACAAGGCGACCACCGGGGTCGTGGCCTACGAGGGTGCGGCCTGGGACCCCGACAAGGGCGCGGGCCCCGTCGCGTACCAGGTCATCGACGACACCCCGACCCCGCCGAACAGCCAGAAGATCACGGCCTCGGTCACGGCGGGCCAGCTGTCGATGACCCAGGCCGGTGACGCCGTGCAGCTCTCGGCCGTCGACTTCGGCCAGGGCGGCGCCGCCACCGGACCCCTGCAGACGGTGACGGTCAAGGACTTCCGCGGCGGTCCCGCGGGCTGGTCCCTGACCGGCAAGGTCACCGACTTCACCGGACCGGGCGGGGCCATCGGCGCCGACCGGCTCAGCTGGACGCCGTCCTGCACCACCAAGGCCGGCAGCCCCAGCACCTGTGCCCCCGGCGCGGCGGGCCCCGTCGGCGCCACCGGCGCCACCCTCGCCTCCACGCCCAACGGCACTCTCACCGGCGGCGAGTTCACCATCGACGCGGGGCTCTCCCTCGACGTCCCGGCGTTCACGGCGCCCGGCAGTTACGCGGGCGTGCTCACGCTGACGCTGTCCTGACCGCCCGACGGGCCGGCCGCGCACCCGGCCGGCCCGTCACACTTCCCAAGGGGTCCGCACCCGTGCGCAAGCCGTACGTCCTCCTCCTGAGCGTCCGCCGCGTCGTGCGCGCCCTGAGTGTGCTGGGCGCCGTACTGCTGCTCGGCGGGACCGCCGCCGCGCCCGCCTCCGCCGCCGAGAACGGCGAGTGGGCCGTCTACCCGGCGGCCTCGCGGCTCGGCAGCCGCCCGTACTTCTACCTCTCCGCGGACCCCGGAAGCACGGTCACCGACCGGGTCACCGTCGCCAACAAGACCGCCGCCCCGCTCACCTTCCTGCTGTACGGGGCCGACGCCTACAACACCGAACGCGACGGCGGCTTCGCCGTCCGCACCCGGCAGGAGAGGCAGACCGGCGCCGGCGCCTGGATCCGCCCCGAGCGCGACCGGGTCACCGTCCCGCCGCACTCCTCCGTCACCGTCCCCTACACCCTCACCGTCCCCGCCGACGCCGCGCCCGGCGACCACCCCGGCGCCGTCGTCGCCCTCGACGAACGGATCGCCAAGGGCTCCGGCGGCTCCGTCGCGCTCGGCGTGCAGCGCGCCGTCGGCGCCCGGGTCTACCTGCGGGTCGGCGGCCCCACCGTGCCCGCCCTCGGCGTCGAGGACGTCACCCTGGAACAGGACCGGCCGCTCGTCCCCGGCGCCGGCACGAGCACCGCCGTCGTCTCGTACACCCTCTACAACCGCGGGAACGTCACCCTCAACCCCAAGGTCGCCCTCAAGGCCCAGGGGCTCTTCGGCCGCACCCTGCTCACCCGCGACCTGGACCGGCTCCCCGCCGAACTGCTGCCCCGGCAGAAGATCCGGCTCAGCGAGCGGTGGGCCGGATCCCCGCAGCTCGACTGGGGTGAGCTGACCCTGACGGCGACCGCCAAGGACGTCCGCGAGTCCGGCCGGGTCTCCTTCGTCGCCCTGCCGTGGCTGCCTCTCGCGGTGCTCGTCGCCGGGGGTGCGGCGGGGCTGTTCGGCCTGCGGATACGGCGTCGCAGGGCGCTGAGTACGTGAGGCGGCCGTCCATCGGGGAGAATGGCCCCCATGAGCGCTCGTACTGATGAGAACACCGCCCCCCACCGGGCCGGCTTCGCCTGCTTCGTCGGCCGCCCCAACGCGGGCAAGTCCACCCTCACGAACGCTCTGGTCGGACAGAAGGTGGCCATCACCTCCAACCGGCCGCAGACGACCCGGCACACCGTCCGTGGCATCGTGCACCGCCCCGACGCCCAGCTGATCCTGGTCGACACCCCCGGGCTCCACAAGCCGCGCACCCTGCTCGGCGAACGTCTCAACGACGTCGTGCGCACCACCTGGGCCGAGGTCGACGTGATCGGCTTCTGCCTGCCCGCCGACCAGAAGCTCGGCCCCGGCGACCGCTTCATCGCCAAGGAGCTCGCCGAGATCAAGAAGACGCCCAAGGTCGCGATCATCACCAAGACCGACCTGGTCGACTCCAAGACCCTCGCCGAGCAGCTGATCGCGATCGACCAGCTCGGCAAGGAGCTGGGCTTCGAGTGGGCGCAGATCGTCCCCGTCTCGGCCGTGGGCAACAAGCAGGTCCAGCTCGTCGCCGACCTGCTCATCCCGCTGCTGCCGGAGTCCCCGCCGCTCTACCCCGAGGGCGACCTCACCGACGAGCCCGAGATGGTCATGGTCGCGGAGCTGATCCGCGAGGCCGCGCTCGAAGGCGTACGGGACGAGCTGCCGCACTCCATCGCGGTGGTCGTCGAGGAGATGATCCCGCGCGAGAACCGCCCGGCGGACCGGCCGCTGCTCGACATCCACGCCAACGTGTACATCGAGCGCCCCAGCCAGAAGGGCATCATCATCGGCCCCAAGGGCAGCCGCCTCAAGGAGGTCGGCATGAAGTCCCGCAAGCACATCGAGGCGCTGCTCGGGACCCCCGTCTTCCTCGACCTCCACGTGAAGGTGGCCAAGGACTGGCAGCGGGACCCGAAGCAGCTCAGGAAGCTGGGCTTCTAGCCCAGGGGGACCCGGGGGCTCGTGGAGCCCCCGGCCGCCGGGCCGTTACGCGCCTTCCTTCAGCACGAGCTGGATCAGCTCGCGCTGCTCCTCGGTGAGGTGGGGGTCCGCCCACTTCACCGTCTTGCCGTCGATCGTGATCTCGTAGCCGAAGCCGTCCGGGACCCCGCGGGTCTCCGGCGGCGGCGGGGCGGCGAGGGCCTCGCGGGCCAGGGACCGCAGCCGCTCGTCGTCCGGCCGGCCGTCGGTCTCCACCTCCGCCGACTTCTCGATGCCCGCGAAGCCCCCTGTGCGTACGACGCGAATTTTCATGGGGCCTGTCTACCGCACCCTCAGCGGGTCGGCACGCCGACCGTCGACCAGGCGTCCGTGACGGCCTTGACCTCGTCGCCCTCGCCGTAGCGGGCCTTCGCCGCCGCGACCGTGGCCGCCGCGAACTCCTTGAACGTGGCCTCCTGGTCCAGCGTGCCGCCGGTCAGCGTGTCGTACCAGATCTGCCCGGCCCGCTCCCACGCGTTGCCGCCGAGGGCGGTGGCGGCCAGATAGAAGGCGTGGTTGGGGATGCCCGAGTTGATGTGGACGCCGCCGTTGTCCGCGTGCGTACGGACGTAGTCGTCCATCGTCGCGGGCTGCGGGTCCTTGCCGAGGACGTCGTCGTCGTAGGCCGTGCCCGGCTCCTTCATGGAGCGCAGGGCCGAGCCCTTGTCGATGGCGGGCCCGAGCAGCCCGGCGCCGATGAGCCAGTCGGCGCGGTCGGCCGACTGGCCGAGCGCGTACTGCTTCACGAGCGAGCCGAAGACGTCGGAGAGGGACTCGTTGAGTGCGCCCGACTGGCCGTAGTAGGCGAGGTTCGCGGTGTGCTGGGTGACGCCGTGGGTGAGCTCGTGCCCGATGACGTCGACCGGGATGGTGAAGTCGAGGAAGAGCTCGCCGTCACCGTCGCCGAACACCATCTGCTCGCCGTTCCAGAAGGCGTTGTCGTACTTCTCGTCGTAGTGGACGGTCGCGAGCAGCGGCATGCCGGCGCCGTCGATCGAGTCGCGGCCGTAGGCCTTCTCGAAGAGCTCGAAGGTGGCGCCGAGCCCCGCGTACGCCCGGTTGGCGGTGGCGTCGTCGGTCGCGGGCCCGCCCTCGTCGCGGATCTCGGTGCCCGGCAGCGTGGTGCTGTTGTGCGTGTCGTACAGGGTGCGGTGGACCGTGCCGGGGGTCCCGGCGCGGTCCGCGGGCGGGGCCAGCCTGCGGGCGGTGCGCTGGGAGGCGTCGACCGCGAGGGTCCGCCGGGCGGCCTGGGCGACGGCCGGGTCCCCGGACCGGGCCAGGTGCTCCAGGATGTGCGGCGGGACGATCGCGCAGAAGTGGGGAGTCATGGCAGCAATGTGGCACTGAGTGGTGCCGGTGTCACGGCTTGCGACCATGATTGGCGAAATGGAGTGATGGGTCACCTTTCGGTATTGACGCCGAAGCCGTCCCGCATACTGAAACGGGACGTCCGCCTCCGCCGGTGCTGGGCTATGGTGACGCACATCATGCGTTTCGGGCTGCTTCTCCTTAGCTGCCGCGGCGAGGGCCTGTAGTCGTAGGCCGACCCCCTCCCCGCGGGTTTCGGTGTTGCGTTCGACAGTCGGCCGTCCCTCTCTCAGGACCTCCGAGGAGCCCTACGCAATGTCCCAGTCTCCGTTCGTCAGCCGTCCGACGCCCCTGACCACCGCGACGCACCTGCAGAAGCCGTCCGGGATGCCCGTCCACAAGTACGGGCGGTACGAGGCCGTCGAGATCCCCGACCGCACCTGGCCCGAGCAGCGCATCACCCGGGCTCCCCGCTGGCTCTCCACGGACCTGCGCGACGGCAACCAGGCCCTGATCGACCCGATGAGCCCGGCCCGCAAGCGCGAGATGTTCGACCTGCTGGTCCGGATGGGCTACAAGGAGATCGAGGTCGGCTTCCCGTCCTCCGGCGACACGGACTTCGCCTTCGTCCGCTCGATCATCGAGGACGGCGCGATCCCGGACGACGTCACCATCTCCGTACTGACCCAGGCCCGCGAGGACCTGATCGAGCGGACCGTGGAGTCCCTGAAGGGCGCCAAGCGCGCCACCGTCCACCTGTACAACGCCACCGCGCCCACCTTCCGCCGGGTCGTCTTCCGCGGCTCCAAGGAGGACATCAAGCAGATCGCGGTCGACGGCACCCGCCTGGTGATGGAGTACGCCGAGAAGCTGCTGGGCCCGGAGACCATCTTCGGCTACCAGTACAGCCCGGAGATCTTCACCGACACCGAGCTGGACTTCGCCCTGGAGGTCTGCGAGGCGGTCTGCGACGTCTGGCAGCCCGGCCCCGGCCGCGAGATCATCCTCAACCTGCCCGCCACCGTGGAGCGTTCGACGCCCTCCACGCACGCGGACCGCTTCGAGTGGATGTCCCGCCACCTGACCCGCCGCGAGCACGTCTGCCTGTCCGTGCACCCGCACAACGACCGCGGTACGGCGGTGGCCGCGGCCGAGCTGGCGATCATGGCCGGCGCCGACCGCATCGAGGGCTGCCTGTTCGGCCAGGGCGAGCGCACCGGCAACGTCGACCTGGTGACCCTGGGCATGAACCTGTTCAGCCAGGGCGTCGACCCGCAGATCGACTTCTCGCAGATCGACGAGGTCCGCCGGACCTCCGAGTACTGCAACCAGATGGAGGTCCACCCGCGCCACCCCTACGCGGGCGACCTGGTCTACACCGCCTTCTCCGGCTCCCACCAGGACGCCATCAAGAAGGGCTTCGACGCCATGGAGGCCGACGCGGCCGCCCAGGGCAAGACCGTCGACGACATCGAGTGGGCGGTCCCGTACCTGCCGATCGACCCCAAGGACGTCGGCCGCTCCTACGAGGCCGTGATCCGGGTCAACTCCCAGTCCGGCAAGGGCGGCATCGCGTACGTCCTGAAGAACGACCACAAGCTGGACCTGCCCCGCCGGATGCAGATCGAGTTCTCGCGGATCATCCAGGCCAAGACCGACGCCGAGGGCGGCGAGGTCACCCCGGCGCAGATCTGGTCCGTCTTCCAGGACGAGTACCTGCCCAACCCGGACAACGCCTGGGGTCGCATCCAGCTGCGCTCCGGCCAGTCGACCTCCGACACCGACGGCACCGACACCCTGAAGGTCGAAGCGGTCGTCGACGGCACCGAGACGGTCCTGACCGGCTCCGGCAACGGCCCGATCTCCGCCTTCTTCGCCGCGCTGCAGGCGGTCGGCGTGGACGCCCGCCTGCTGGACTACCAGGAGCACACGATGAGCGAGGGCGCCTCCGCGCAGGCCGCCTCGTACATCGAGTGCGCCATCGACGGCAAGGTCCTGTGGGGCATCGGCATCGACGCCAACACCACCCGCGCCTCGCTGAAGGCGGTCGTCTCGGCGGTCAACCGCTCGGCCCGCTGACGCGTCACCCGGGCCACCGCCCCGCACCCCTCAGGGGTGCGGGGCGGTTTCGTTTGAGTGATCCGCGTCACGGCTTCAGGTTCGCTTAAGGGAGATCCTCACGACATGCCGGAATCG
Source organism: Streptomyces sp. NPDC023157 (assembly GCF_055560575.1). Taxonomy (NCBI): domain Bacteria; kingdom Bacillati; phylum Actinomycetota; class Actinomycetes; order Kitasatosporales; family Streptomycetaceae; genus Streptomyces; species Streptomyces sp. NPDC023157. The sequence continues at coordinate 788,494 of NZ_JBVHIL010000001.1, read as the reverse complement.
GCGGCATATCAGGTGAGTTGACGCTACATCGGCGCATGGCGGAAGGTCGGCTCATCCCCACGGAGATCGGCCCCCGGGCATCCCCTCGGGCATCCCCTCGGGCGTCCCTCGGGCATCTCCACAGGGCACTTCCCTCCCCGCACTCCTCGACCTGGAGCTCGCATGCGCACGTCCGCCGCCGTGGCCGCCGTCCTCGCCGTGACCGGTGCCGCCCTCACCTGGGCCCCCGCCGCCTCCGCCACCACCGCGTGCGAGACGAATCCGCTCGGCACCGCCGGCCGCTACGCCGAGTTCGTCGAGAAGGACTCCGTACGCCACTCCGACTCCGAGGGCGCCGTCGCGGTCGGCGGCGACGCCACCTTCGGCGACCCCAAGCGGCCCTCCGGCTTCTCCATCGGCAACCGCCTCACCTCCGGCGGCCTCGCCGCGCTCCCCGGCGGCCACAGCCTCGTCGTCGGCGGCACCCTCTACGCCAACCAGGTCGTCCTCGACAAGGGCACCGGCATCGCCGGCAAGGTCGTCGACCGCTCCACCCAGGGCTCCGGCTTCGGCGTCGACGGCGACAAGGTGAAGGAAGGCCCCTCGCCGATCGACTTCGGCAAGGAGTTCACCTCCCTGCGCACCCTCTCCGCCGGCTGGGCCGCCGTCGAGCCCAACGGCACCGTCGGCCGCTCCACCGACTACCAGGGCCTGATGCTCACCGGCACCGACGCCAAGCTGAACGTCTTCGCCGTCGCCGCCGCCGACCTCCAGAAGGCCGGCGCGATATCCCTCAAGGTCCCGGCCGGCTCCTCCACCCTCGTCAACGTCCTCGGCGGCTCGTACGACATGAGCACCGCCCCCACCTACGGCGTCTACCTCTGGGACGAGACCAAGGGCGCCCTGGTCATGGACGACTACAACGCGGGCAGCGACGCCTTCAAGAGCGTCCGCTCCAAGCTGCTGTGGAACTTCCCGCAGGCCGAGAGCGTCAAGAAGAACTACACCTCCTGGCCCGGCACGATCTTCGCGCCGAACGCCACCGTCGAGATGGGCGGCCCCGGCGTCGGCCCCGGCCACGTCAACGGCTCCGTCGTCGCCGAGAAGCTGCTCACCGTGCCCGGCGCCGAGACCCACCAGATGAACTTCACCGGCTGCCTGCCCACCGGCACCACCCCCGGCAAGCCCCCGGTCACCCCCGAGCAGCCCAAGCCCACCCCGACGGACGTCCCCAGCAAGCCGGCCACCCCGACCACCCCGGCCACCACCCCGCCGGGCTCGGCCACCCCCAGCCCGTCGGAGTCGAACCCGGCCTCCCCGTCGCCCTCCTCCTCCACGTCGGCGGGCGCCCCCGCCCCGTCCCCCTCGTCCACCCCGGAGGGTGATCTCGCCACCACCGGCTCGGCCTTCGGGCCGGCCGCGATGGGCGTCGCCGGAGCGGCCGTCCTCCTCGGCGGCGGCTTCCTGGCCTTCGCGAAGCTGCGCAAGCGCGCTTCCTGACCCCCCGACCGAGACCCGCCGGGCCCCCGTGGAGCCCGGCGGGTCTCGGCCATCTCCGTTGCGTTCTGCTGACGAGGTGCTGACGCCGCATCATCGATGTGGCTAACATCACGCCAACGCCGGCAATGTTGCCGGGACGTGAAGGAGGTGCGGCGTGCGGGCAGCGCGGAAGTCATCGGACCGGAGCAGGGTTCTCTGCGGTATCCGCACCTCGTGGAACACGATCGGCGACGGCGAGTTCTTCTGCGAGGAGTGCGGCGGGGACCGCAACTACCGCCGCCGCACCGGACGCCGCCGCTTCGCCCTCCTCGGCGTGCCGCTGCTGCCCCGGGGCAGCGCGGGCCCCGTCGTCGAGTGCGCCGCCTGCCACACCCACTTCGGTACGGACGCGCTCACCCACCCGACGACCGGCCGGTTCTCGGCGATGCTGCGCGACGCCGTCCACACCGTCGCCCTCGCCGTCCTCGCCGCCGGCGGCACCACGTCCCGCACCGCCGTCGACACCGCCGCCGCCGGAGTCCGGGCCGCCGGATTCACGGACTGTACGGCCCACCAGCTCGTCGACCTCGTCGAGGCCCTCGCCGCCGACACCGGACGCTTCCTCCCCGACATCAGCAGCGGCGGAGCGGCCCTCGCCATCGAACTCCACGAAGCCCTCGAACCCCTCGCCCCCCACCTGGCCGCCGCAGGCCGCGAATCGATCCTGCTCCAGGGCGCCCGCATCGCCCTCGCGGACGGCCCGTACAGCCCGGCGGAACGCGAGGTCCTGGGCACGGTCGGCAACGCGCTGGCGCTGTGCGCGGACGACACGGCCCGGCTGCTGGCCACGGCGCGGACTACGCCGTTGTAGGTGGGTGGGAGAGAGCGGGGCGCGTGGGCGGGTGCGTTCGGCGGGCCTTCGGGGTGGCTCCCAGGTGCTCGAAGGTCGTGCGGGCGGCGGTCAGGGCGCGGCGGGCGGCCTCGGTGTCCCCTGCCGCCCGTTCCGCCGCCGCGAGCAGCATCCGCGTCCGTGCCGCCTCGTACGGGATCCTCAGCCCCTCCCAGAGCGTCACGCCCCGCCGTAGCGGCTCCCGTGCCGCCTCGCCCTGGCTGAGCGCCCCGCGCGCGGTGGCGGCCATCGCGGCGAGCAGGGGCACGCCCCGCGCCGAGGCCAGCTCCTCCAGCTCCACGACCGCCTCCTCGGCGGCGGCACCGGGCCCGCCGACCGCGAGGTGGACCTCGACGAGGGCGGCGAGCAGGCGGGCGCGGCCGAGGACGGCGTGCCCGGGGTCGCTCTGGCAGTCCAGGGCGAGCCGCAGCCCCGCCGGCGCCGCGTCGGCACGGCCCTGGGCGAGCCGGAGCAGGGCGAGCCCCGGCTGCGGGACCCGGCCCAGCGCATGGGCGCGGGCGTACGAGCGGGCCGCCTCGTCCAGGCGGCCCTGCCGGCGCTGGAGCTCGCCGACGGCGTACGAGGCGGCGGCCGCCGTGTCGAGCGCGTCCTCCAGGACCTCCTGGCAGACCAGCCGCGCCTCCTCCTCCGCGCGCGCCCAGTCGCCGAGCAGGTCGAGCACCTCGACGTGGTGGAGGCGGCAGGCGGCGCGGAAGGGGTTGGGCGTCGCGGTGCACCAGGTCATCGCGGCACGCGTCCATTCCACCGCGCGCCCGAACTCCGCCGCGCCCCCGCACGTGTCGAGGGCCAGGCAGTACAGGAGGCCGGTGGTCATCCCGCTCAGCTCGCCGCGCGTGACGGGGCCCATCGCGGCGTCCAGCAGCGCGAGCCCCTCGGCCCGGCGGCCCCGGGTCAGGAGCAGGGCGCCCTCGGCCTGGCGGCTCAGGGCGAGCAGGTCGGGGCTGCCGGAGCGGGCGGCGAGCCGGTGCATGCGCCGGGCGGCGCCGAGCGCGGCGGCCGGGTCGTGGTGCGCCTGGGCCGCGTCGATGTCGGAGAGGGCCAGGAAGCACTGCTCGGGGCAGTCGGGCCGCCCCTCCAGGTGATGCCGGGCCCGGTGCAGCCAGCCCGCCGCGGCGACGGGCCGCCCGAGCCGCCCGTACGTGTGGTGGAGCCACCAGGCCGCGAGCCCGGCACCACGCCAGTCGCCCTCGGCGACGTGCGCGGAGTGGGCCCGCAGGCGTACGGAGACCGACTCGTCGACGCGGCCGGACCACCAGGCGGAGTCGGCGAGGGCGTCGAGATCCTGGGGGTGGAGGGGCCCGAGGGGCCCGGTGGGATGCCGGTCGGCGGCGTGAAGGCGGGCGTAGGCGGCGCCCCAGTCCGTACCGCCGACGGCTCCGATGGCCCCGACGGCTTCGACAGCTCCGACGGCCCCCACGACGTTTGTGACGCCGATGACGCCCCTGACGCCCATGACGTCACTTCCCTTCGGGCCTTGCCGGTCCTTTCAGCGTAGGACCGGCAAGGCCCGAAGGGGTGGGCGACGGGGATCAGCCCAGGTCGACGCCGCTGGCGCGCAGCATCTCGTCCCGCTCGACGATCTTCACGCGCTCGCGGCCCTGCGGCTCGCCGAGCGCCTTCTCGGCGGCGTCGAGCGCGTACCACCCCTCCCAGGTGGTGTACGCGATGCCCTTGCCCTCCAGGAAGGACACGACGGCGTCCTCCTGCGGGGACTCGGGGGCGAGGAGGCGCCCGTGGGCGTGGTCGTCGAGGAGGTTGGCGACGGTCTCGTTGGCGTCGCCCTTGGTGTGGCCGATGAGGCCGACGGGGCCGCGCCGGATCCAGCCGGTGACGTAGGTGGAGGGCAGGGGGGCGCCGCTCTCCTCGACGACCCGGCCGCCCACGTCCGGGACGGTGCCGCTGGCGGCGTCCCAGGGCAGCTTGGGCAGCTCGTCGGAGAGGTAGCCGACGGCGCGGTAGACGGCCTGGACGTCCCAGTCGGTGGTCTGGCCGGTGCCCTTCACGTTGCCGGTGCCGTCGAGCTCGGTGCGCTCGGTGCGGAGGCCGACGACCTTGCCGTCCTCGCCGAGGATCTCGGAGGGCGACTCGAAGAAGTGCAGGAAGAGCTTGTGCGGGCGGTCGCCGATGTCGCGGATGGCCCAGTTCTCGAGGGTCTTGGCGACCATGTCGGTCTGCTTGTTCTTGCGCCGCTCGGCGATGGAGCCCTCGTCGTAGTCGATGTCCTCGGGGTTGACGATGACCTCGATGGTGGGCGAGTGGTCCAGCTCGCGCAGCTCCATGGGGCTGAATTTGGCCTGGGCCGGACCGCGACGGCCGAAGACGTGGATCTCCAGCGCCTTGTTGGCCTTGAGACCGTCGTAGACGTTCGCGGGGATCTCGGTGGGCAGCAGCTCGTCGGCGGTCTTGGCGAGGATGCGGGCGACGTCGAGCGCGACGTTGCCGACACCGAGGACGGCGACCTTCTCGGCCTCCAGCGGCCAGGTGCGCGGGACGTCCGGGTGCCCGTCGTACCAGGAGACGAAGTCGGCGGCACCGTACGAACCGTCGAGCTCGATGCCCGGGATGTTCATGGCGCGGTCGGCGGTGGCGCCGGTGGAGAAGATCACGGCGTCGTAGAAGGCGTGCAGGTCGTCCAGGTGCACGTCGGTGCCGTAGTCGACGTTGCCGAAGAGGCGGATCTGCGGCTTGTCGAGGACCTGGTGGAGGGCGGTGATGATGCCCTTGATGCGGGGGTGGTCGGGCGCGACGCCGTAGCGGATCAGGCCGAAGGGGGCGGGCATCCGCTCGAAGAGGTCGATGGACACGCCCGGCTCGGCGGCGGCCTCGGACTTCAGCAGCGCGTCAGCGGCGTAGATCCCGGCGGGGCCGGCGCCGACGATCGCGACACGGAGGGGGCGGGGCATGACGGGTTTCCCTTCGCAAGCGACGTGTCGGCAGGGGCCCGCCGCACTTAGGTCACCCTAAATAATGCGCCAAGCGGATGAGTACCCGCCCCCGGTCTATGGGCTCATAAGGCGGACTTATGGGTTCCATAAGTGAATGGGGGGCCGTCGCGACACCCGCGTCACGGGGACGCGCCGACGCCGGTGGACGGACTTCCGTCGGACCGGGGTGCGCGGCAGAGGGATGGGGTGATGGGCGGGGCTTGGCGGCGGACGGCCGGTGGGGAGTGGGGCTTCAGGCCCCGGTGGTCACCCTGGGGGTGCACAGTCCGGTCTCCCGGGCCTCGATGGGGCGGGAGCTCGTGTGACGGGAGAGGTGGCGAGCAGCCCTCCCCATGCCCGAAGTGCGGGTGGCCTCGGGTGCGAACATCGCCGGCCCGCCGTGACACGGCGCAACCGCCATCGGGGTCCTCCCTCGACGGCGGTTGCGTCGTGTCTCAGTTCAGCCGGGTGGTGGCGTACGCCTCGATGGCGTCGCGCTGGTACGCGGCCAGGCCGGGAACGATGGCCTCGTAGGCGGCGCGCCACGTCTCGTTGTCGACGATGGAGCGTCCGATGGCCCGGTAGTCCTCGGCGGAGACAGTGCGCAGTTCGGTCAGTGCCCGGTACTGGGCGTCGATTTCGGCCTGGACCGGGGCGGCGTCGGCCGGGTGGCCCGCGGCCATGAGTTCGGCCAGCCGGATCATCTGCGCGGTGCGCTCGCGGTGCGCGGCGTCGGCGTCGGCCTGGCTCATCGTGGCGGCGCGTCGTGCGACCCCCTCGGCGAGTTCGGGGAAGTCGCGCATGTTTTCCTCGTACTGGGAAGGCGTCACGCCCTCGAAGAGGTTCTCCGGTCGGTTGATGGTCATGGGGTTGCCGTCCTTCCTGGACTGCTCCAGTTCGGCGATCGTGCGGGAGACGGTGCCGGCCAGGGCGTCGAGCCGGTCCCGCTCCGTGAGGAGGCGCTGGCGGTGGCCCCGAAGGGCATCCACCTCGTCGACCTGTTCGGACAGGATCCGGCCGATCTCCGGCAGGCCGACGCCCAGGGCCCGCAGCACGAGGATCTGTTGCAGCCGCAGGAGCTGGTGCTCCTCGTAGTAGCGGCGCCCATTGGCGCCGATCCGGGCCGGCGGCAGCAGGCCCGTCTCGTCGTAGTGGCGCAGTGTCCGGGCGGTCACGCCCGACATCCGGGCCACCTCCGCGATCGGCCAGTCCATCACGACTCCTGCACGTGTGTCGCCGGGCCGGTGTCTCCGGCCCTGGTCACGACGGTAGGAGCTGCCGCAACGGCAGCTTCAACCCCGAGAGCCAAGATCCTCGCAAAGGCCGAGCCGGGCGGCCCGGACGCCCTCGGCGTCCAGCCGGCGCGGGTGACATCGGCTTGGGGGGGTTCTGGCTCTTCATTCCGAGCCGGCCGCTCCGGGCCCACCGGGGTCGTGCGCCGCCTTGCTCCGGGCTCGCAGGGCCGCGACTTCGTCCCGTAGCTCGGTCAGTTCCCGGTGCAGGGCCTGAATGGCGACGATGGCCACCCCGTTGGCGTCGGTGCAGCAGATCGTCCTGTCGTTCTCACCCACCCCGAACGCTTTCCACCAGTCCTGCGCCATGGGGCCCAGGTGGCGTACGTGCGGAGGGTCCCAGTGATACCGCCACGTGCTGACCGGCAGCCGTACCACCTGCTCCAGCACCTGGTAGCCGTTGACCGGATCGCTGCCGCACACCGCCCCCGACACGGCCCCCGACGCCAGTCCGGCCGCGGAATCACCCTGCCGAAGGCGCCTCCTGACCGGGGTCGGCGTCCACACCCTGGCCAGGACCCCCCTCAACCGCCAGCCGCTCATCGCTCCCAGACCACCGCGGTGACCTCGGTCTTCAGCCCTCGATCCGAGAAGAGCAGGCTGCCACCACCGCCGCGGTTGTCGGGGTGGTCCACCGGCAGCTGGACAAGGCCGTTCCCCAGCCCGCTGACGTGAGCGGTCTCACCAACCGCCGTGAGGTCGTGGTCCTGGTTGATCATCGTGGTGTCGTAGGCGGCATTTCCGACCGCCAGAACGTTCGTGCTCGCCACGGCCGGGACGCTCAAGGCGCCGGTGCAAGTAGCCGCCGTGGCCGACAGCACCAGCAGGCGACGGGTAACGCGCTTCGTGGACATGGGGCATCCTTCCGGCCGGGACGCCGAATGCATCCGCGACACCCCTAACGGCCTAACGCCCCAAAAGGCACGTGGACTTCCGCACACGCGCTATTCCCCGTCGAAGCACAGGCAGAAGGGGTGTCCGGCCGAGTCGAACAGCGCCTGGACGTTCTCCTGCGGCTGGGAGTCCGAGACGGAGCCGAAACGCTTCACGAACCGCTGGGGCGGCACGTCACCCCAGGGCTCCCGGGACCTCTGCACGTGCTTCGACCAGTCGACGCCCCACCCTCGAGCCCGGGTCGGCTTCCATGCCGAGCGGCAGGACACGTCCGCACCCGGCTGGCGACACCTGCTGCACCTGATCGACGAGGCGGCCGCCGACAGACGCGAAGAGTTCCGCCCGCTGACCGAACTGCCCCCGGAGGAAAGGCGCCAGATCATCACCCTGCCGCCGAGCATCGCCAAGCTGACGGCGGTGAGGCACCTCGTGCTCTACGGCAGCAACCTGGTCCGGATCCCGCCCGAGATCGGGGCGATGACCAGCCTGGAGGAGTTCACCCCGTACACCTCGTACCGGCTGCACTGGCTGCCGTACGAGATAACGCGCTGCCGGAAGCTGACCCGCAGCACGGTGAGCACGCGCGCGCTGTTCGGCAACCACAAGCTGCGAGCCCCCTTCCCGAAGCCCCGCCCCGCGCCGGCCTCGGTCGCGGACCTCGATCCGGGCGACCTGGACGCCCGGCGATGGGGAGCCACCGCGATCCGCAACTGCAGTGTCTGCGACGGCCCGATCGAGCACGGCGAACTCCATCCGGTGTGGATCTCCCTCCGCGTCGCGACCGACGTACTCCCTCTCCTGGCCAACGCCTGCTCACCGGCTTGCGTAGCCGCCCTCCCATGCCGCGCAGCCCCAACCAACCGAACTCCGCCCACCGGCCCCGGCCGCCAACCCGACGCCCCCACCCACTCACCCGACGGGCAAGGCACGGCCCCGGCCGATACCCGGCCTCCCCACCCACCGGCCCGACGGCCGCCGATCGGCATCCGCCACTACCCGGCATGGTCGCGTGGCCGCACCAGAAGCCCACCCGCAACACCCGCCACGACCGCCCTACCTGGAGCCGGGCGGCCCGACCAGTGGCCCTGAATGGCGAGTTGATCCCTCGGCGTGCTGTTGGCAGGGTGGATAACAAGAGGTCCGGCGCGTTATTGTCCACCCTGCCGATAGCGGGCGCGGGCGAGGCAGGAGCGTGAGGGTGCATGGCGATCAAGCGGCGGCGGCGGACTCCTGAGGAGGCGCGTGCCGAGATTCTCGACGCCGCCACCGACCTCATCGCCCGGCACGGGCCCGACGGCGTCGGCCTGCGCCGGGTCGCCGAGGCCGTCGGTGTCACGCACGGGCTCGTCACCCACTACTTCGGTACCTACGCCGCCCTCGTCCGCGCCGTCCTCCAGCGCGAGAACGAGCGCAAGCGCGACCTCGTGCGCGAACGGCTCCAGGCCGACGGCCGCGTCCCGTACGCCGACGGCATGACCCGCGTCCTCTTCGAGATCCTCGGCGACGAGCGGTACGTCCGGCTCTGGGCCTGGTCCCAGCTCCACGACTGGGAGGGCGGCAACGCCCCCGACGCCCCGACCCACCTCTCCCGCCTCGTCGACGCCATCGAGGACGGTGTCCGCACGGTGCTCCCCGGGCCCGACGGCCCGGACCGCGAGCGGATCGAGATGGTCGTCCTCCTCGCCATGTCCGGCGCGTACGGCTACGCCCTCGGCCGGCGTTACTGGCTCACCGACCTCGGTCACGACCCCGACGCCCCGGGGCGCGACGACACCTACCGCACCGCCCTCTCCTCCGCGCTCGCCGCCTACCTCCAAGGGTTGACGCCATGACACAGCACGAGCTCGACATCCTCGCCTCCGACCAGGAGCGGTACGCCGCCGAGGAGCGGCTGCGGTCCGCCGTCGAGAACGGCCGGCTCCCGCTCGACCAGCTCTCCCCCCGCCTCGACGAAGTGCACGCCTCCCGCACCCGAGGCGACCTCGAAGCCGCCTGCCGCGACCTCCCCGCGCCCGGCCCCCGCGACGCCCTCGTCGTCGACCGCGCCCCCACCTCGGGCAGCTTCGTCGCCGGCGTCTTCGGCGGCTTCCACCGCAAGGGCCAGTGGGTCGTGCCCCCGCGCATGACGCTCTGGTCCATGTGGGGCGGCGGCCAGGTCGACCTCACCGAGGCGCGCTTCAGCAGTCACGACACGGTGATCCGCGCCGTCGCCCTCTGGGGCGGCACCAAGATCTTCGTCCCCGAGGACGTCGACGTCGACGTCCGCGGCTTCGGGCTCTTCGGCGTCTTCGACAAGCGCGCCGCCCGCCGCACCACCACGCCCGGCACCCCCCGCGTCGTCATCAAGGGTCTCGCCCTCTTCGGCGCGGTCGTCACCCGGACGAAGAAGGCCGGGTAACCGGTCGGTCAGACACTGCCGCCCATGACGCCCATCAGGCAGATCACGCCGATCGTCGCCGCCCACAGCGCCAGCGAGCCCAGCGCCACCAGCACCCGCACCACCACCGGGTAGACGCCGACCGCCACCCCGGGGTCGTCCGGGCGGTAACTGATCTCGATCCGGCTCGCGTACCCCTGCCGCGCGTACGTGTGGGACACGCCGTTCTGATCCGTGTACGCGTACACCCCCGACTTGCCGTACGGGCTCGTCCGCACCGCCGTCACCGTGATGCCGCGCCGCGTTGTATAAGCCGTTGGGGGAGCGTCGGCGAACTCCATCAGTCAGCTTTCTGCAAGTCCGTTCGAAAATACCGCCGGTTTGTAGCACCTGGTCGATTCTCTGCGCCACGTCCAGCTGTGGCTTCCGGATCCCCTGCTCGAACAGGCCGATGTACGAACCCGACACGAACACCCGTCCGGCCAGGTCGTTCCGCGAAAGCCCCGCCGCCTCCGGCGCTCCTTCAGGAGGTCGCCGAAGAGCTCTCAAGCGCCCTGCCGGTCGCCGTTGGCCTGGGTTAACTCCTGGCTCCTACACCGCACTTGTAGCCCCAGAGCGTCTCCCGATTCTACGGATCTGCCCCCACGCTTGACGGAGTAAGCGGGGAAATGGATTCGGAAAGGGATGCGTTGGTGAAGAACGAAGACAGCACACGGCAGCCGACGATTGCCGAGGCGGCCGACGCGGTGGCGGAATTGCGGGGCGTGCTCGGGCGGCTGCGAATCGTGCTTCCCTCTCTCGGGCTCGACGCGCTCACTCTCGCCGCCGAGCCGCCCCGGCCGCTGCCCATCGGCGGCGGGCGTGAGGGGGACTGCGAGCCGGAGGGGGTGCGGGTCGCCACGGCCGCCGAGCGGCTGAGCGCGGCGACGGCGCACGCGAACGCGCGGAGCCGGGGCGAGGTGTCCTGAGGGGGCGGCCCCGGGCCCGCGGGTAGGCGTGAGGGCGTCCCGGGCCGCGACAGGGGTGAGGGCGGCCCACGTCGCTCCCCCCGTACGGGAGAATGGCTCCATGAGTCTGTTCCGCGACGACGGCATCGTGCTGCGCACCCAGAAGCTGGGTGAAGCGGACCGCATCATCACGTTGCTCACGCGCGGTCACGGACGCGTACGCGCCGTCGCGCGGGGGGTGCGGCGGACCAAGTCGAAGTTCGGGGCGCGGCTCGAACCGTTCTCGCACGTCGACGTGCAGTTCTTCGCCCGGGGGAGTGAGCTGGTCGGGCGTGGGCTGCCGTTGTGTACGCAGAGCGAGACGATCGCCGCGTACGGCAGTGGGATCGTCACCGACTACGCCCGGTACACGGCGGGGACCGCCATGCTGGAGACGGCGGAACGGTTCACCGATCATGAGGGCGAGCCGGCCGTGCAGCAGTATCTGCTGCTGGTGGGCGGGCTGCGGACGCTGGCGCGGGGTGAGCACGCGCCGCATCTGATCCTCGACGCGTTCCTGCTGCGCTCGCTCGCCGTGAACGGGTACGCGCCCAGTTTCAATGATTGCGCCAAATGCGGACTTCCCGGTCCCAATCGGTTCTTTTCGGTCGGTGCGGGCGGAGTCATATGCGGCGACTGCCGGGTGCCCGGAAGCGTCGTACCCTCTGCGGAGGCCGTAGGACTGCTCAGCGCGCTGCTCACCGGCGACTGGGAGACGGCGGACGCGTGCGAACCGCGTCACGTCAGGGAGGGCAGCGGCCTCGTGTCCGCCTATCTGCACTGGCACCTGGAGCGCGGGCTGCGCTCGCTGCGGTACGTAGAGAAGAGCTAGGAGATCCATCGCCATGGCCATCGCACGACTTCTCGGGCGCCAGCGCCGGGAGTACAGCACCCCCGAGCCGCACCCGTCCGGCGCCCGTCCGCCGAAGCTCCAGTCGGAGCTCGTGCCCGAGCACGTCGCGATCGTCATGGACGGCAACGGCCGCTGGGCCAAGGAGCGCGGGCTGCCGCGCACCGAGGGGCACAAGGTCGGCGCGGAGCAGGTGCTCGACGTGCTCCAGGGCGCGATCGAGATGGGCGTGGGCTCGATCTCGCTCTACGCCTTCTCCACCGAGAACTGGAAGCGCTCGCCCGAAGAGGTGCGCTTCCTGATGAACTTCAACCGCGACTTCATCCGCAAGTCCCGCGACCAGCTCGACTCCCTCGGTGTGCGGGTGCGCTGGGTGGGCCGCATGCCGAAGCTGTGGAAGTCGGTGGCCAAGGAGCTCCAGATCGCGCAGGAGCAGACCAAGGACAACACCAAGCTCACGCTGTACTTCTGCATGAACTACGGCGGCCGTGCGGAGCTGACCGACGCGGCGCAGGCGCTCGCCGAGGACGTCAAGGCGGGCCGGCTCGACCCCTCGAAGATCACCGAGAAGACGATCCAGAAGTACCTGTACTACCCGGACATGCCGGACGTCGACCTCTTCCTCCGCCCCAGCGGGGAGCAGCGCACCTCGAACTACCTGATCTGGCAGAGCGCGTACGCCGAGATGGTCTTCCAGGACGTCCTGTGGCCCGACTTCGACCGCCGTGACCTCTGGCGGGCGTGCGTCGAGTTCGCCCAGCGCGACCGGCGCTTCGGCGGCGTGGACCCGGCGGACCTCGCCGTGCTCGACAAGGGCTGAGCCCGCGGGGACGCGCGTACGTGCGCAGACGAGAGGCCCGCACCGAAGGATTTCGGTGCGGGCCTCCCGTATGTCAGGTCACCGGGTCAGGGTGTCCGTCAGGTCACTTCGTCGCGCACTCCGCGCAGGTGCCGAAGATCTCCACCGTGTGCGCCACGTTCACGAAGCCGTGCTCGGACGCGATGGTCTCCGCCCACTGCTCCACGGCCGGGCCCTCCACCTCGACGGCCTTGCCGCAGACGCGGCAGACGAGATGGTGGTGGTGGTCGCCGGTCGAACAGCGCCGGTAGACCGTCTCGCCGTCGCTGGTGCGCAGCGCGTCCACCTCGCCCGCGTCCGCGAGGGACTGGAGCGTGCGGTAGACGGTGGTGAGGCCGACGGAGTCGCCGCGGTGCTTCAGCATGTCGTGCAGCTCCTGGGCGGAGCGGAACTCGTCGACCTCGTTCAGCGCCGCCGACACTGCGGCCCGCTGCTTGGTCGAACGGCCTCGTACGGGGGGTCCTGCCGTCACCACGGGGGCCTCCTTGAATCTTGTCTGCCCCCGCCATTCTGCCAGCCCCCCGCCCCCCGGGGCCCGGACCGAGCTCAGACCTTCACGTCGTCGGCGGGGCGCCGGGCGCCGGGAAGCTCGGCGTCGCACTCCCGCGCGGCGGTCTCGGAGGCGCGGGCGCGGCGCCGGGCGAGCGGGGTGGCGAGGATCGTGAGGGCGATGAAGACGCCGATCGCGAGGAGCACGATCGTCGCGCCGGGCGGCACGTCCTGGTAGTACGAGGTGACCGTGCCGGCGAGGGTGGTGCCGGTGCCGATGACGACCGCGAGCACGAAGGTCGTGCGGAAGGACCGGGACAGCTGCTGGGCGGCGGCCACCGGGACCACCATCAGCGCGCTGACCAGGAGCAGGCCGACGACCCGCATGGCGACCGTGACGGTCACGGCGGCGGTGACCGCGATGAGCAGGTTGAGGAACCGCACCGGCAGGCCGGTGACGCGGGCGAACTCCTCGTCCTGGCTGACCGCGAAGAGCTGGCGGCGCAGGCCGACGGTGACGAGGACGACGAACGCGGCCAGGATGCCGATGGCCGTGACGTCCTCGGCGGAGACCGTCGACAGGGAGCCGAACAGGAACGAGTTCAGGTTGGCGTTGGAGCCGGTGGGCGACAGGTTGATCAGGAGGACGCCGCCGGCCATGCCGCCGTAGAAGAGCAGCGCGAGGGCGAGGTCGCCGCGGGTCTTGCCGTACGCGCGGATCAGCTCCATCGCGACGGCGCCGACGACGGCGACGGCGGTGGCCATCCACACGGGGCTGGTGTTCAGCAGGAAGCCGAGGCCGACACCGGTCATGGCGACGTGGCCGATGCCGTCGCCCATCAGGGCCTGGCGCCGCTGGACGAGGTAGATGCCGACGGCGGGCGCGGTGATGCCGACGAGGACGGCGGCGATGAGCGCCCGCTGCATGAAGGCGAGCTGGAGGAATTCCATGGGGCAGCTTTCCTAGATCCTCAGGGCCTCAGGTCAGCAGACCGGTGCGGAGCGGCTCGTCGGCCGCGTGCGGGTGGACGTGGTCGTGGCCGGGCAGCGCGTGCTGGCCGACGGCCTTCGGCGGCGGGCCGTCGTGGACGACGCAGCCGTCGCGGAGGACGACCGCCCGGTCGATCAGCGGCTCCAGCGGGCCGAGTTCGTGCAGGACGAGCAGGACGGAGGTGCCGCCGGCGACCTGTTCGCGCAGGGTCGCGGCGAGGATCTCCTGGCTGGCGAGGTCGACGCCGGCCATCGGCTCGTCCATGATCAGCAGCTCGGGTTCGGAGGCGAGCGCGCGGGCGATGAGCACGCGCTGGTGCTGGCCGCCGGAGAGGGCGGAGACGGAGTCCTTGGCGCGGTCGGTCAGGCCGACGAGGGCGATGGCCCGGTCGACGGCGGCCCGGTCGGCCTTGGTGGTGAGGCCGAAACGGCGCCGGGAGAGCCGGCCGGAGGTGACGACCTCGCGGATGGTGGCGGGCACGCCGCTGGCGGCGGTGGTGCGCTGCGGCACGTAGCCGACGCGCGCCCAGTCGCGGAACCGCTTCTGTTCCGTGCCGAACAGCTCGATGCTGCCGCCGGTCAGCGGCACCTGGCCGATGACGGAGCGGACGGCGGTCGACTTGCCGGAGCCGTTGGCGCCGAGCAGGGCGACGACCTCACCGCGCCCCACGGTGAGGTCGACGCCGCGCAGGACGGGGCGCGAGCCGAGGGCCGCGGTGGCTCCGCGGACGGAGATGACGGGGCCGTCGTGCCCGGGTGCGCTCACGGGTGCCTCCTGCTGTCCCTGCTGGGTGGGTTTCACTTCGCGCCGAGGGCCTTCTGGAGCGCGGCGAGGTTGGACCGCATGACCTGGATGTAGTCAGCGCCCTTGGACGTGGCCGTGATTCCCTCAAGAGGGTCGAGCACGTCGGTCTTGAGGCCGGTGTCGGCCGCGAGGGCCCTGGCGGTCTTGTCGCTGGCCAGGGTCTCGAAGAAGACGGTGGAGACCTTGTCCTTCTTCGCGATGTCCTGGAGTTCCTTGACGCGGGCGGGGCTCGGCTCGGACTCGGGGTCGATGCCGGTGATGCCCTCCTGGTCGAGGCCGTAGCGCTCGGCGAGGTAGCCGAAGGCGGAGTGGGTGGTGATGAAGGTCCTGGTGGTGGTGGTCTTCAGACCGTCCGCGAACTCGGTGTTCAGCGCGCCCAGCTTCTTGACGAGGGCGTCGGTGTTCTTCCGGTAGTCGGCGGCGTGGTCGGGGTCGGCCTTCTCGAAGGCGGTGCCCACGCCCTTGGCGACCTCGGCGTACTTCACGGGGTCGAGCCAGATGTGCGGGTCGGCGCCGGCCTCGGACGTGTGGTCGTGGCCGTGGTCGTGACCGGCTTCCTCGGCGGCGTGGTCGTGGCCGGAGGAGGTGCCGTGGTCCTCCAGCTTGGTGAGGGTGGCCGCGTCGACGGTGTTGGCGACGCCGGCCTGGGCGATGGCGTCGTCGACGGCGGGCTGGATGCCCTTGAGGTAGAGGATGACGTCGGCCTCGCCGAGCGCGCCGATCTGCTTCGGCTTGAGCTCCAGGTCGTGCGGCTCGACGCCGGGCTTGGTGAGGGTGTCGACGGCGACGTGGCCGCCGCCTATCTGCTCGGCCAGGTACTGCATGGGGTAGAACGACGCCACCACGTCCAGCTTGCCGCCGCTGCCCTTGCCGGCCGCGTCCGAGGTGCCGGAGCAGGCGGTGAGGGTGACGAGGCCGAGCGTGACGGCTCCGGCGAGGGCGGCGGTGGGTATCAGACGGCGTACGTTCATGACACTCATTTTCAACAAAGATGGAAACGGTTGTCAATTGCCGAACGCTTCGTCCCGCTGTGTTCCCGAGCACTCCGGGCCGGAGCGGAACCGATTTGATACGGGGGGTGCGGGCGCCGGTAACCTGAGGCATTCGCACTTCGTCGTCGTAATGAAGAGAGCACCGTGGCCGCCGACAAGATCGACACCATCGTCAGCCTGAGCAAGCGCCGTGGCTTCGTCTACCCGTGCAGCGAGATCTACGGTGGCCAGAAGGCCGCCTGGGACTACGGACCGCTGGGTGTCGAACTCAAGGAGAACATCAAGCGTCAGTGGTGGCGCTACATGGTCACCGCGCGCGAGGACGTCGTCGGTCTCGACTCGTCCGTCATCCTGGCCACCGAGGTCTGGGAGGCGTCCGGCCACGTCGCCACCTTCAGCGACCCGCTGACCGAGTGCACCTCCTGCCACAAGCGCTACCGCGCCGACCACCTGGAGGAGGCGTACGAGGAGAAGCACGGCCGCCTCCCCGAGAACGGCCTCGCCGACCTCAACTGCCCCAACTGCGGCAACAAGGGCACCTTCACGGAGCCCAAGCAGTTCTCCGGCCTGCTGGCCACGCACCTCGGCCCGACCCAGGACACCGGCTCCGTCGCGTACCTGCGTCCCGAGACCGCCCAGGGCATCTTCACCAACTTCGCCCAGGTGCAGACCACCTCGCGCAAGAAGCCCCCGTTCGGCATCGCGCAGATGGGCAAGTCCTTCCGGAACGAGATCACTCCGGGCAACTTCATCTTCCGCACGCGCGAGTTCGAGCAGATGGAGATGGAGTTCTTCGTCAAGCCGGGCGAGGACGAGCAGTGGCAGGAGTACTGGATGCAGCAGCGCTGGAACTGGTACACCGGCCTGGGTCTCCGTGAGGAGAACATGCGCTGGTTCGAGCACCCGGAGGAGAAGCTCTCCCACTACTCGAAGCGCACCGCCGACATCGAGTACCGCTTCTCCTTCGGCGGCAGCGAGTGGGGCGAGCTGGAGGGCGTCGCCAACCGCACCGACTACGACCTGAACGCCCACTCCAAGGCCTCCGGCGCCAACCTCACGTTCCTGGAGCAGGAGACGGGCGAGCGCTACACGCCGTACGTCATCGAGCCGGCGGCCGGTGTCGGCCGCGCCATGCTCGCCTTCCTGCTCGACGCGTACATCGAGGACGAGGCCCCGAACGCCAAGGGCGTCATGGAGAAGCGCACCGTGCTGCGCCTCGACCACCGCCTGGCCCCGGTCAAGGTCGCCGTCCTGCCGCTGTCCCGCAACGCGCAGCTCTCGCCGAAGGCCAAGGGCCTCGCGGCCGACCTGCGGCAGAACTGGAACATCGAGTTCGACGACGCCGGCGCCATCGGCCGCCGCTACCGTCGCCAGGACGAGATCGGCACCCCGTACTGCATCACCGTCGACTTCGACACCCTCGACGACAACGCGGTGACGGTGCGCGAGCGCGACACCATGAAGCAGGAGCGCGTCTCCCTCGACCAGATCCAGGGCTACCTGGGCAGCCGCCTGCTCGGCTGCTGAGTCAGGCGCACGTACGGGAAAGCCCCCGGTTCCGTCTCGGAACCGGGGGCTTTCCCGCGTCGTACGGTGCCGGGCGTGCCTACGGGCGCAGGCCGCGCAGCAGGAGGCCGACGACCGACTCGAACTCCGCCTCGATCGCGGGACGCCGCCACTCCGGCGCGTAGGCCGGGTCGTGGAAGCGGGCGGTGGCGTGGAAGAGCGCGCGGGCCGTGGCGTCCGGGTCGGCGGCGGTGAACTCGGCCTCCCGGGCGCCCTCCTCGACGATCGAGCGGACCTGGCCGATCAGCACGTCGATGTGCTGGTCCACCACGCCGCTGTTCTCGTCGATGAGCACGCCGTAGGTCGCGAACAGCTCCGGATCGTCGCCCGCCTTGTGCCGCTTGGCCTCGAAGAGGGTCGCGAACCAGGAGTGCAGCTTCTCCGGCGCCGGCCGCCCCGGGGCGCCGGTCAGCTCGGCGAGGGCGACCTCGGTGCGCGAGAGCCAGCGCTCGGTGACCGCCTCGCGCAGCGCCGCCTTGGTGCGGAAGTGGCGGTAGACGCTGCCGTGGCTGACGCCGAGCACCCGGGCCACGTCCACGACGGTCGCCTTCGCGGGGCCGTAGCGGCGCAGCACCTCCTCGGTGGCTTCGAGGATGCGCTCTGCGGTCAGGGTTTCGGTGGCGGCCATGGAACCGACACTACCGGTCAGTGCTCGCTGTCCAGGTGGGCCATCTGGGCCTCCGGATAGCGCGCGCCGGCCGCCGCGCCCGCCGGGACGGCCTCCTCGATCGCCGCCAGGTCGGCGGCGTCGAGCGTCACGTCCACGGCACCCAGCGCCTCGGCGAGGCGGTCCCGGCGGCGGGCGCCGATCAGCGGGACGATGTCGGCGCCGTGGCGGGCCCCCTGGGCGAGGACCCAGGCGATGGCGGTCTGGGCGACCGTCACGCCCTTGGCCTCGGCGACCTCACGGAGCCGGTCCACCAGGTCCAGGTTCCGCGCCAGGTTGTCGCCCTGGAAGCGGGGGGACATGCCGCGGAAGTCGCCCGCGCCGAGGGCGCGGTCCCGGGTGAAGTGGCCGCTGATCAGGCCGCGGGAGAGGACCCCGTAGGCGGTGATGCCGATGCCCAGCTCGCGGGCGGCGGGCAGGATCTTCTCCTCGATGCCGCGGGATATCAGCGAGTACTCGATCTGGAGGTCGGCGATCGGGGCGACGGCCGCCGCCCGGCGCAGGGTGTCGGCGCCGACCTCGGAGAGGCCTATGTGCCGGACATGGCCCGCCTCGACCAGCTCGGCGATGGCGCCGACGGTCTCCTCGATCGGCACGTCGGGGTCGACGCGGGCGATCCGGTAGATGTCGATGTGGTCGGTGCCGAGGCGCTGGAGCGAGTACGCCGCGAAGTTCTTCACCGCGGCCGGGCGCCCGTCGTACCCGGTGAAGCCGCCCTCCACCGTGCGCAGCGCGCCGAACTTCACGCTGATGAGGGCCTGCTCGCGGGCGGCGGCGGGGGCGGTGCGCAGCGCCTCGTTGATCAGCAGCTCGTTGTGCCCCATGCCGTAGAAGTCGCCGGTGTCCAGCAGGGTGACGCCGGCGTCGAGGGCGGCGTGGAGGGTCGCGATCGACTCGGCGCGGTCGCTCTCGCCGTACAGCGCGGACATGCCCATGCAGCCGAGGCCGAGGGTGGAGACCCGGGGGCCGGTCGTGCCGAGCGGGCGGGTGGGGAGAGGAGTCGTGTGCGTCGTCATGCCACAACCATGGCATGACCGATGACAGATTTCAATATCTGTCATTCACTCTTTCGGGTTCGTTCGGTTCGTTCGGTCCGTTCGGGATCCCTGGATTTCCTCTTTCACTTCACCGAGCGGGGCAGGCGCAGGCTCAGCAGCAGCGTCAGCACCACCACGCCCAGCTGCACCAGCAGCGTCGTGGTCAGCGCCGCGCCCATCGCGGCCGGCGAGGAGGACAGCGACAGGAAGAGCGAGCCGAGCGTCGCCACGCCCAGCGCCATCGCCGACTGCTGGGTGGTCACCATGACCCCGCTGCCCACGCCCGCCTGCTCGCCCGGCACCTCCGAGAGCACCACCCGGAACAGCACCGGCAGCTGAAGCCCCTGGCCGAGGCCCGCGACCGCCATGCCCGGCAGCAGGTCCGCCACCGAGAGCTCCGACCAGCCGTGCCCCACGGCCCAGGCGATCAGCGCGATCCCCGTCGCCTGGAACACCGCGCCCGCCGTCACGACCCTGGTGCCCCAGCGCCGTACCAGCCGAGGACCGGCCAGCGAGGCGGCGAAGAACGCCACCGCCATCGGCACCAGCGCCAGACCCGAGGCCACCGCGCCCATCGCCAGGCCCTGCTGGAGCGCCACCGCGATCACGAACATGAAGCCGCTGAAGCCGCCCGACAGCGGCAGCACCACGGCCAGCCCCCGGCGCAGCGAGACCAGCTCAAGCAGGCGCGGCGGCACCAGCGGCGTCCGGCCCCGGCGGTCCGCCCGCACCTCGACCCACCAGAACGCCCCGGCCGCGAAGGGGAAGACGCCCAGCGCCAGCCAGGTCCACAGCGGCCAGCCCGCCGCCCGGCCCTCGGTCAGCGGGGCGAGCAGCGTCAGCAGGCTCAGCGCCAGCAGCAGCGTGCCCGGGACGTCCACCGGCGCCGGCCGGTCCGAGCGGGTCTCGGGCACGGAGCGGGCCGCGAGCAGCAGTCCGAGCAGCGCCACCGGCACGTTGACCAGGAAGATCGACCGCCAGCCGCTGCCCGCGACGTCGGCGGCGACCAGCACACCGCCCAGGATCTGGCCGGCCACCATCGCGAGGCCCGCGGTCGCCCCGTACAGGCTCAGCGCCTTCGCGTGCCGGGCGCCCGACGTCGAGGAGTGAATGGTCGCGAGGACCTGCGGCAGCATCAGGGCCGCCGCGGCACCCTGTGCCACCCGGGCGCCGACCAGGGTCCAGGCGTCCGGGGCGAGCCCGCAGGCGAGCGAGGTCAGGCCGAAGGCCGCCATCCCGGCGAGGAAGAGCCGGCGGCGCCCGAAGAGGTCGCCGAGCCGTCCGCCGAGCACGAGCAGCACCGCGTACGACAGGCCGTAGCCCGCGACCACCAGCTCCAGGAGCGCCGGTCCCGCGGCGAGGTCGTGGTCGATGGTCGGCAGGGCGACGTTGACGATGAAGAAGTCGATCAGGGGCAGTGCCGCGCCGAGCAGCACGGTGAACAGGCCGAGCGTGCCGAGGACCGGCCGGGCGTGGTCGACGACCGGGGAGGTACGGGCAGGGGTGGATGTCGTAGTCACGCATCCGACGATCGGCCCTCGCTCAACCTGGTACCAGAGTCTCTTTATCCTGGTACAAGCAGTACCTGGCAACGGGCTGAGCGCCCCGGCACCCTGGGAGCATGACGGTCATGACCACCGACCCGGCGATCGGAACCCCCGGCGAGCCCGACATCCGCCGCCACGAGCTCGCCGGCTTCCTGCGCAGCCGCCGCGAGCGGATCAGCCCCGAACAGGCCGGCCTCCCGCGCGGGCGCCGCCGCCGCACCCCGGGGCTGCGCCGCGAGGAGGTCGCCCAGCTCTCCGCCGTCGGCGTCACCTGGTACACGTGGTTGGAGCAGGCGCGGCCCATCCAGGTCTCCCCGCAGGTCCTGGACGCCCTCGCCGGCGCCCTGCTGCTCGACCCCACCGAGCGGAACCACCTCTTCGCCCTCGCCGGGCAGACCGACCCGCACCCCGAGACCCCGTGCCCGGCCGTCACGCCCGCGCTGCGCCGGCTCCTCGACCAGCTGGAGCCGGTCCCCGCCGCCGTGCAGAACAGCCGCTACGACTTCCTCGCCCACAACCGCACCTTCGGCCGGCTCTTCTGCGACCTGGACGCGCTGCCCCGCGAGGAGCGCAACAGCCTCTGGCTGGCCTTCACCAACGACGACTTCCGCGCCGCCGTCACCGACCTGCCCGAAGTCCTCACCTCGCTCGCCGGCAAGCTGCGCGCCGCCATGGCCGAGCACCTCGCCGAACCCGCCTGGAAGGAGCTGGTGCACCGGCTCCGTACGGCCTCTCCGGAGTTCCGCGAGCTGTGGGCGCGGCACGACGTCGTCGACCAGTCCGGCCGGACCAAGCTCATCCGCAACGCCCACGTCGGGCTGCTCAGGCTGGAGCACACCAACCTGTACCTCGGCCCCGCCGCAGGGCCGCGGCTCGTGACGTACGTCCCCGTCGACGAGGCGAGCCGGGCCGGAGTCGAACGGCTCCGGGAGCTGATCCTCGCGGAGGAGGCGGCCGCGGCGGCACAGCCCGGGGAAGCAGCAGCAGCCGCCGCCCCCGCCTCCGCCGCCGCTCAGGGCGAGGACGCCCTCGCCGTCGCCTGAACCTCGCCGTCCTCCGTCGCGAGCCGCGCCGCCGTCCGTTCCGCCGTCCCGCGCGCCCACGCCCCGCTGGTCAGCGCCCCGGCGACGAGCACGCACAGGCCGCAGCCGGTGATGATCCAGTAGGCCGGCCCGCTCGCCGCCACGAAGGCGTCGAGGTCGCCCGTGGCCGTCGCGTACGAGGAGGAGGCGAGCCCCGCGCTCAGTAGCGCGCCCGCCACCGCGACCCCCAGCGTCTGGCCGGTCTGGCGGCTCGTGGACGCCACGGCCGCGGCCACCCCGGCCTGCGCGCGGGGCATCCCGGACACCGCGGTGGTGGTGATCGGCGCGTTCACCATGCCGAAGCCGATGCCGAAGACCACGTACCCGGTGAAGAGCAGCGGTGTGCTCGTCTCCGCCTCGAAGGCGGCGAACAGCAGGGAGCCGGCCGCCATCGCCGCCCCCGAGACCAGCAGCGAGGGGCGTGGCCCGCGCGCCCCCACCAGGCGCCCGGACAGCGGAGCGAAGACGAAGGTCATCGCCGCCATGGGCAGCATGAAGAGCCCCGCGTGCAGGGCCGAGAGGCCCCGGACGTCCTGGAGGTAGAGCGTGTTGAGGAAGAGGAAGCCGCCCAGCGCCGCGAAGGCGCTGACCGCTATCACCGTGGCCCCGCTGAACGGCGCGCTGCGGAAGAACCGCAGGTCGATCAGGGGCTCGCGGCGGCGCGGCTCGTAGAGCAGGATCCCGGCGAGCGCGCCCGTCGCCACCGCCGCGAAGAGCGGGCTGGTCTCGATGATCGCGTACGTGAGGGAGCCGAGCAGCAGCGTCACGAGGACCTGGCCCACCGGGTCCGGGCGCCGGGGGCGGGGCGCGCGGGACTCGGGGACGTACCGGAGGGTGAGGAGCAGCGCGGTCAGGCCGATGGGCAGGTTGACCCAGAAGATCGCCCGCCAGCCGACCGACTCGACGAGCAGGCCGCCGACCAGCGGGCCCGCCGCCAGGGAGATGCCGACGACGGCGCCCCAGACGCCGATGGCGCGGGCGCGTTCCGCCGGGTCCGTGAAGGTGTTGGTGATGATCGACATGGCGACCGGGTTGAGCATCGAGCCGCCGACCGCCTGCACCATCCGGAACGCGACCAGCGCCTCCAGGCTGGGCGCGAGGGAGCAGAGCAGCGAGCCGAGGACGAAGAGTACGAGCCCGGTGGTGAAGACCCGGCGGCGTCCGATCCGGTCGGCGGTGGAGCCGGAGAGCATCAGCAGCGAGGCGAGCACCAGGGTGTAGGCGTCGATGGTCCACTGCAGTCCGGAGACCGAGGCGTCCAGCTCGCGCCGCATGGACGGGAGCGCCACGTTGAGGGCGGTGTTGTCCAGGCTGACGATCAGCAGGCTCAGGCAGCAGATGCCCAGGACCAGCAGCCTGCGGCGCCGGGGGAGCGGGGCGGCGGCGGGCCGCTGGGGTGTGAGCTCGGACATGTGCGGATAGTACGGCTGTCTAACGACCTCCGCGGTGCGCGACAATGGGCGGATGACCGCGTTCTCCCCTCTCGCCATCGGGCCCCACATCGTGCAGCCGCCGGTGGTGCTCGCGCCGATGGCCGGCATCACCAACGCCCCTTTCCGCACCCTCTGCCGTGACTTCTCCGGCGGGAAGGGGCTGTTCGTGAGCGAGATGATCACGACGAGGGCGCTGGTCGAGCGCAATGAGAAGACCATGCAGCTCATCCGCTTCGACGAGACCGAGAAGCCGCGCTCGATCCAGCTGTACGGCGTCGACCCGGTGACCGTCGGCAAGGCCGTCCGCATGATCGTGGACGAGGACCTGGCGGACCACATCGACCTGAACTTCGGCTGCCCGGTGCCCAAGGTGACCCGCAAGGGCGGCGGCTCGGCCCTCCCGTACAAGCGGCCGCTGCTGCGGGCGATCCTGCACGAGGCCGTGACCAACGCCGGCGACCTGCCGGTCACGATGAAGATGCGCAAGGGCATCGACGACGACCACATCACCTTCCTGGACGCCGGGCGGATCGCCGTCGAGGAGGGCGTCACCGCGATCGCCCTGCACGGCAGGACCGCGGCCCAGCACTACGGCGGCACGGCCGACTGGGACGCGATCGCGCGGCTCAAGGAGCACGTGCCGGAGATCCCGGTGCTCGGCAACGGCGACATCTGGTCCGCCGACGACGCCCTGCGCATGATGCGCGAGACCGGCTGTGACGGCGTGGTCGTGGGCCGTGGCTGCCTCGGGCGCCCCTGGCTCTTCGGGGACCTGGTGGCCGGCTTCGAGGGGACCGGGGAGTACGCGCAGCCGGGGCTGCGGGTGGTCGCGGACACGATGGTGCGGCACGCGCGTCTGCTCGGGGAGTGGCTGGGTGACGAGTCGCGCGGTGTCGTCGACTTCCGCAAGCACGTCGCCTGGTACCTGAAGGGGTTCTCGGTCGGTTCGGAGATGCGCAAGAAGCTGGCGATCACCTCGTCGCTGGACGAACTGAGCGCTCAGTTGAGCGAGCTGGACCTGGACCAGCCCTGGCCGGTGGGTGCGGACGGTCCGCGCGGCCGTACGTCCGGAAATGGGCGGGTTGTCCTGCCGGAGGGCTGGCTGAAGGACCCGTACGACTGCGCCGGAGTGAGCGAGGACGCGGAGCTGGACACGTCCGGCGGGTGAGATGAGGCCGTGATTCGGGCCCTTCCTGGCGAGTGATCCTCGCCACCCTTGATAGGGGTAGCGCTCAGATGAGCAGGTTACGGGCCCGTCTCCCGTTTGAAGGGTGGCACGGAGTGCCACCCTTTTTGCGTTCAAGAGTTGAACGCAAATGCTCTTTTGGGCGCTCATGTGAGCAGCGAATCTCTGGAATGAGTCAACTCGGCTTCGGGGTGTGAAAGCGGAAGCTACCGATCAGTTACTTTCGATGTGCTGGCGGACGGGTGGTTAAGACCGGATGACCGGTAGGCGTACCTCCCCAGAAGCCTTCGATCTGGGTATGTTCCTCGCCGTCAGGGCAGCCAACCGAGTCATCGAGGAGTCGGGACCCGTGTCGGAAATTAATGATCAGAAGTTCGTGTACGACTTCACCGAGGGCAACAAGGACCTCAAGGACCTGCTCGGTGGCAAGGGCGCGAACCTGGCCGAGATGACCAACCTCGGTCTGCCGGTCCCCCCCGGCTTCACGATCACGACCGAGGCCTGCAAGGTCTACCTCGAGAGCGGCTCCGAGCCGGCCGAGCTCCGCGACGAGGTCAGCGCGCACCTCGACGCCCTCGAGCGCCAGATGGGCAAGAAGCTGGGCCAGGCGGACAACCCGCTGCTCGTCTCGGTCCGCTCCGGCGCCAAGTTCTCCATGCCCGGCATGATGGACACGGTCCTCAACATCGGCCTCTCCGACGTCTCCGTCGAGGGCCTCGCCCAGCAGGCCGACAACGCGCGCTTCGCCTGGGACTCTTACCGCCGTCTCATCCAGATGTTCGGCAAGACCGTCCTCGACGTGGACGGCGAGCTCTTCGAGGACGCCCTCGACGAGGCCAAGGCCGCGAAGAAGGTCACCAGCGACACCGACCTGGACGCCGCCGACCTGAAGAAGCTGGTCGAGCACTTCAAGAAGATCGTCAAGACCGCGACCGGCCGCGACTTCCCGCAGGACCCGCGCGAGCAGATGGACCTCGCGATCGAGGCCGTCTTCAACTCCTGGAACACCGACCGCGCGAAGCTGTACCGCCGCCAGGAGCGCATCCCGGGCGACCTCGGCACCGCCGTCAACGTCTGCTCGATGGTCTTCGGCAACCTCGGCCCCGACTCCGGCACCGGCGTCGCCTTCACCCGCGACCCCGCCTCCGGCCACGCCGGCGTCTACGGCGACTACCTGCAGAACGCGCAGGGCGAGGACGTCGTCGCCGGCATCCGCAACACCGTGCCGCTCGCCGAGCTCGAGTCGATCGACAAGACGTCGTACGACCAGCTCATGCAGATCATGAACACGCTGGAGACCCACTACAAGGATCTCTGCGACATCGAGTTCACCATCGAGCGCGGCCAGCTCTGGATGCTGCAGACCCGCGTCGGCAAGCGCACCGCCGGTGCCGCCTTCCGCATCGCCACCCAGCTCGTGGACCAGGGCCTGATCGACGAGGCCGAGGCGCTCCAGCGGGTCAACGGCGCCCAGCTCGCCCAGCTGATGTTCCCCAAGTTCGACGAGCACGCCAAGGTCGAGCAGATCGGGCGCGGCATCGCCGCCTCCCCGGGCGCCGCCGTCGGCAAGGCCGTCTTCGACTCGTACACGGCCGTCAAGTGGTCCCGCTCCGGCGAGAAGGTCATCCTCATCCGCCGTGAGACCAACCCGGACGACCTGGACGGCATGATCGCCGCCGAGGGCATCCTCACCTCCCGCGGCGGCAAGACCTCGCACGCCGCCGTCGTCGCCCGCGGCATGGGCAAGACCTGCGTCTGCGGCGCCGAGGAGCTCGAGGTCGACACCAAGCGCCGCCGCATGACCACCGCCTCCGGCGTGGTCATCGAGGAGGGCGACGTCGTCTCCATCGACGGCTCCACCGGCAAGGTGTACGTCGGCGAGGTGCCCGTCGTCCCGTCCCCGGTCGTCGAGTACTTCGAGGGCCGCATGCACGCCGGCGCCGACGACGCCGACGAGCTGGTCCAGGCCGTCCACCGGATCATGGCCTACGCCGACCGCGTCCGCCGCCTGCGCGTCCGCGCCAACGCCGACAACGCCGAGGACGCCTCGCGCGCCCGCCGCTTCGGCGCCCAGGGCATCGGCCTGTGCCGCACCGAGCACATGTTCCTCGGTGAGCGCCGCCAGTACGTCGAGCGGCTCATCCTCGCCGACACCGACGAGGAGCGCGAGGAGTCGCTGAAGGCGCTGCTCCCGCTGCAGAAGCAGGACTTCGTCGAGCTCTTCGAGGCGATGGACGGCCTGCCCGTCACCGTCCGGCTGCTCGACCCGCCGCTGCACGAGTTCCTGCCCGACATCACCGAGCTCTCGGTGCGCGTCGCCCTCGCCGAGGCCCGCAAGGAGCCGCACGAGAACGACCTGCGCCTGCTCCAGGCCGTGCACCGGCTGCACGAGCAGAACCCGATGCTGGGTCTGCGCGGCGTCCGCCTCGGCCTGGTCATCCCCGGTCTGTTCACCATGCAGGTCCGCGCCATCGCCGAGGCCGCCGCCCAGCGCATCGACGCCAAGGGCGACCCGCGCGTCGAGATCATGATCCCGCTCGTCGGCACCGTCCAGGAGCTGGAGCTGGTCCGCGAGGAGGCCGAGGAGGTCATCGCCGAGGTACGGGCGCAGACCGGCATCGAGCTCAAGCTGGCCCTGGGCACCATGATCGAGCTGCCGCGCGCCGCCGTGACCGCCGGTCAGATCGCCGAGGCCGCCGAGTTCTTCTCCTTCGGCACCAACGACCTGACCCAGACGGTCTGGGGCTTCTCCCGCGACGACGTGGAGGCCAGCTTCTTCACCGCGTACCTGGAGAAGGGCATCTTCGGCGTCAGCCCCTTCGAGACCATCGACAAGGACGGCGTGGGCGCCCTGGTCCGCAGCGCCGTCGAGGCCGGCCGTGCCACCCGCCCCGACATCAAGCTGGGCGTCTGCGGCGAGCACGGCGGCGACCCGGAGTCGGTGCACTTCTTCCACGAGGTGGGCCTCGACTACGTCTCCTGCTCGCCCTTCCGGATCCCGGTGGCGCGCCTGGAGGCCGGCCGCGCGGCGGCCGAGGCGAAGGGCAGCGACAGCCGCTGACCCGCTGACCACCGGAGCCGCCGCTCGTCCCCGACCCTCAAGACCGATGGGTGGCGGCTCCGGTTCGCAAGAGGGGCGGGGCGGACACCTTGTGCGGAGGTGTCCGCCCCGTCGTATTTCGTCCCGGGTGTGGCGTTACATGATCGTTGGGCAAATGTGAGTTCCTGTTCAAGTCCATGCTCGAATGCGGGGCATTGGATTATTGGACATTGAACGACAATGAGCGCTGTCGAACGACGTTCTAACGCCGTTGAACTTTCGCAAAGAATGAGACAGGCGCGACCTCCGGATCCCCACCCGGAGGCCGCGCCCATTTTTCATCGGGCAGGTGAGCCGCAACCTCGCCGACCGCCGCCGGACGAGACGAAGCCCCCCACGGTCTTCGCCACGTCACCTCGGTCCTGAAGGTTTCCTGCCCGACACGCACAGCTTTTCGGTTGACCTGTGTTCGCCGCGAGGCTTTTCAAGTGTGGCTGAAACACCCTGGTAACGTGCAGTGATGCTGTGCATACTCGTCGTCGGGGGTGGTTGCGAGTGCACAGGTGGGGGTTCGATGCTGCGGATTCATTTCAGCGGAAACGACTTGGCCGGGGTCCGGATGGCCGCCCGGCCGGACGTTCTCTGGGAAACGATTCTCAGTTTTCACCGCTTAAGGGACCGGCGCGGATCGATGGTCTTCCGCGAATGGCGGTCGGAAGCCCGCGTACGGATGGGCGCCGAGACCCGGCTGCTCGCCGCGCTCGTTCCCGGGCGCGGCTATTTCCCCGACTTCCTGACTCCGCCGCAAGGCATCCTCGGAGTCGATGAGGCCCTCGACGCGATCCGCGCGACCCCGCCCGGCCGGATTCACGCCGAAATCGCGCTGCTCGGCACCACCCGCGCCGGGCGCCCGGCCGTGCCCGCCGCGCTGCGGGCCCTCGCGGAGGGCGCCTCGGAGCCCCTCGGGCGGCTCGTCGCGGCCCTGCGCGGCTACCACCGGGCCGCCGTCGAACCGTACTGGTCGCACATCCAGTCCCGGGTCGAGGCCGACCGGGCGCTGCGCGGCCGGGCCCTGCTCGACGGGGGCGCGGAGGAACTCCTCGCCTCGCTGCCGCCGATGCTCCGCTGGCGCAGCCCCGTCCTGGAGGCCGACTACCCCGTCGAGCGGGACGTGCACCTCGACGGGCGCGGGCTGCTGCTCCAGCCGTCCTACTTCTGCCGCGGCACCCCGGTCGTGCTCCGCGACCCCGGCCTGCCGCCGGTGCTGGTCTATCCCGTCACCCACTGCGAGGCGCCGACCCTGCGCGAGCCGGGCCTGCCCTCGCTCGCCAAACTCGTCGGGCACACCCGCTCCGCCGTCCTCAGCGCCATCGGCGACGGCGGCACCACCAGCGAACTGGCCCGCAGGGCGGGGATCTCCCTCGCCTCCGCGAGCCAGCACGCGGGCGTGCTGCGCGAGGCCGGCCTGGTCGCCACGCTGCGCCACGGCAACGCCGTGCTGCACACCCTCACGCCCCTGGGCGCCGCCCTGCTCGGCGGCGCCCGGACCCCCCGTGAGACGCGCTGCTACGCGCGGAACGGGCCGGTCACCTCGTAGGTGATGCCGCCCGAGGAGCTGCCGCTGGTGCCGCGCCGGCTGGAGAAGCAGAGGCGCCGGCCGTCGGGGGAGAAGGCCGGTCCGGTGATCTCGGAGCCGGACTGGCCGCTGATCCGCAGGAAGGGCGTGACGAGGTCGTCCGGCGTGATCAGGCAGATCTCCATGGTGCCGCCGTCCTCGGCGACGAACAGGTCGCCGGAGGCGGAGCCGGTGATGTTGTCGACGCCCGTGAGGGGCGCGCCGCCGCCCGTCAGGATGGTGGCCGGCGAGCCGTCCGGGTCCGGCACGGTCTGCCAGACGGGGGAGCGGCGGGCTGTCGGCGGAGACCCTCCGGAGGGAGCCGGCCGGCCCCTGACGTAGCCTCCTCCTCCGAAGATCGACACAGCGACACAGGGGAGACAGCAGCGTGGAACGCCGTTCGCTGATGCTGGCCATGGGCGGTTTCGTCGGAGCGTGGGGCGGCGGCGCCGTCCTCGGCGCGACACCGGCCGTGGCCGTGACCGGCGGGACGGTCGTCGACGTCACCGCCCACGGCGCCAAGGGCGACGGGACCACCGACGACACGGCCGCGTTCAAGAGCGCGCTCGCCGCCCTGAAGGCCGTCCAGGGTCCGGCGACCCTGCTGATACCGCCGGGCACCTACCCGATCGGGAGCGGCCTCGTCGTCGGCGCCGGGACCACCGTCTCCGCGTACGGGGCACGCATCGTGCGGACCGGGAACAACGGCGGCCTGCTGAAGAACTTCGACTCCGTCACGCCCGTGTACGGCTACCAGGGCGCGGGTTCGATCGCCGTCCTCGGCGGCACCTGGGACATGCGCGGCGGTGTCTTCAGCACCCAGAGCGACGCCATCGGCTTCGCCCACTGCGAGGGCGTCCTGGTCAAGGACTGCACCTTCGTCGACACCCCCTCCGCGCACGCCATCGAGCTGAACGCGGTCCGCAACGCGGCCGTCGTGAACTGCGTCTTCGACGGGCACCACCCCGGCGACGGGGCGAGCCTCACCACCAAGGAGGCCGTCCAGATCACCTGCGCCACCGAGGGCAACCTGCCCGCCCCCGCGTACGACGCCACGCCCTGCGAGGACATCCTCATCACCGGCTGCGTCCTGCGCCCCGGGACGACGACCGGGCCGTTCGGCGCGCTGTGCGGCGACCACTGGGGCGCCAAGGGCGTCGCCCACCGGCGGATCCGGGTCATCGGCAACACGGTCGAGAAGAGCGGCGCGTACGGCGTCCGGGCCGCCGACTGGCAGGACTCGGTCATCGCCGACAACACGATCCGCGGCACCGCCTCCCACGCCGTCTACCTGAACTCGCCCCAGGGCAACGCCCTCAGCGGCATCACCGTCACCGGCAACACCCTCAGCGGCATCGAGGGCGGCGGCGGCATCACCGTCACCGTCCCCACCGGCGGCGCCCGCCACCGGACCGTCACCATCAGCGGCAACACGATCACCTCGGTCAAGGGCGAGGCCGGGATCTACGCCACGCAGACCGACGGCCTGACGATCAGCCGCAACACCGTCACCACCACCCTGCGCACCAGCCCCACCGGCAACTGCCAGGCCCTCCACGTCCAGAACTCCCCGAACGCGCTCGTCGTCGGCAACAGCGTCTCCGACGTCCAGGGCGACGGCATCGGCGTGGACTCCGCCGCCACCGGCACCCTCGTCGCCGACAACACGGTCCTCACCACGACCGGCCACGGCATCAGCGCCGGCGTCAACGGCATCACCCTGCGCGGCAACCGCGTCACCGGCGCCGCCGCCTACGCCGTCCGCGTCGGCGGGAACGCGGCCGGGTCCTTCGTCCAGGGCAACACCGTGAGCGCCCTCACCGGTGGCGCCTCCGGTGCCGCGATCGCGGTCATGGCGGGCTCCACCGACACCTGGCTGGTCGGCAACGACCTGACCGGGCGGGGCGCCGGGGTGCCCGCGATCCTGGACTCGGGGACCGGGACGACGTCCGTCCAGAACACGGTCTGAGGCACGAGCCGGAGCACGAGCCGGAGCACGCTCCGGCGCACGTTTCGAAAAAACCTTCGGCGCGGCGATGAGTTTCGTCGCCGCGCCCTGTCTTCACTCTCGTAAGCGCCACTACGGAACAGACCCCGTACGGAACGGAAGAGAGACGACACCATGGCTCAGATGATCTTCGTGAACCTGCCCGCTCAGGACCTCGACGCCACCAAGGCCTTCTGGAACAAGCTGGGCTTCTCCTTCAACCCGCAGTTCTCGGACGAGTCGACGGGTTGTCTGGTGATCAGCGACACGATCTTCGCCATGCTGCTCACCGAGGAGAAGTTCCGGACCTTCACCGCGCCGGGGAAGGACATCTCCGACGCGACGAAGAACACCGAGGTGCTGATCACCCTCAGCCGTGAGAGCCGCGAGGGCGTCGACGAGCTGGTCGACGCGGCCCTCGCCGCGGGCGGCGGCGTGGCGAAGGAGCCGCAGGACCACGGCTTCATGTACGGGCGTTCCTTCACCGACCTGGACGGGCACCACTGGGAGGTCTTCTGGATGGACCCGGCCGCCGTCCAGGGCTGAGCCCTGGCCGGTCGGGCGGCGTCAGGCGGAGACGCCGCCGTCGACGACCAGGTCCGCCCCGATCGTCGAACCGGCGGCGTCGGAGGCCAGGTGCAGCACCGCCGTCGCCACCTCCGCCGCCGAGGAGATCCGCCCCAGCGGCGACTCCTCCTTCATCCGCACCTCCCGCTCGGCCTCGGTCTCACCCGGCCGCAGCGACATCGAGGACTCCGAGGCACCCGGGCTGACCGCGTTGATCCGGATGCCGTCGGCGACGTGGTCGAGTGCGGCGGCCCGGGTCAGCGCGGACACCGCCGCCTTGGAGACCTGGTAGCCGAAGACGCCCGGGACGCGCACGTGGGGGCCCAGGTTCGAGGAGATGTTCACGATCGCCCCGCCGCCGTGGGCGCGCATGTGGCCGACCTCGGCCTGGAGCGCGTGCAGGACGCCGGTGACGTTGATGTCGAGCAGCGTGTGCCAGTCCTCCAGGGGGAAGTCGGCGGCCGAGTGCCCGCCGCGGAACACCCCCGCGTTGTTCACGGCGACGTCGAGACCGCCGAAGGTCTCGACCGTCGAGCCCACCAGAGCCCGCATGGACCCGGCGTCCGCCACGTCGGCGGTGAAGGCGGCGGCGGTACCGCCCGCCTCCTCGATCAGCGCCACCGTCTCTTCCAGGGTGGCGGCGCTGCGGCCCGCGACGGCGACCTTCGCACCCTCGGCGGCGAAGGCGAGCGCGATGGCCCGGCCGAGGCCGGTGCCGCCGCCGGTGACGAGGACGGTGCGGTCGGAGAAGCGTGCGGACGTCATGGTCGACTCCTTGAGGGAAAGGTTCACTTGAGGACGTGTACTGCGGGCGTGCGCCGCGGACGTGTACTGAGGGCGTGTACCGCGGACGTGTACTGCGGACGTGTGCTGAGGACGTTCACCTGGTACGAGAGGTCGCCGCGGCCAGGGCCGCGAAGCCGAGGGCCGTCGCCGCCAGGGAGGCGGCGTCCGTGCCGAGGGTCAGCACGGCGGCGAAGACGACGGTGGGGCCCAGCTCCATCGCGGTGTTCAGGACACCGCCCGCGAGGCCGCCGTCCTGGGCCGGCACCCGCTCGGTGGCGAGGACCGCCGCCCCCGCGAAGGAGACCGCCGCGCCGGCCGGGAGCAGCAGCAGGCCGGGCAGCAGGCCGTACGCGTAGGGCGTGGCCGGGTCGAGTCCGGTGGCCGCGAGCAGCCCGAGGCCCACGGCCCCGGTGCCGAGCCCGGCGCCGGTCGCGCGCCCCGCCCCGTACCGCCGGATCAGCGGCCCGGCCGCCCGGCCCGCGAGCAGCAGCGCGACGGCGAACGGCACGAAGGCGCCCGAGGTGCGCGGCGCGGACCAGTCGCGGTCCTCCTGGAGCGCCAGCGACAGCAGGACGAAGACCCCCGCGGTGCCGGAGGCGGTGAGCGCCACGGCGGCGAGCCCCAGGCCCCGGCGCCGGTCGCGCAGGAACGCGGGCGGCAGCAGGGGGTCGGCGGCCCGCCGTTCCACGAGCGCGAAGCCCGCGAGGAGGGCCAGGCCGCCGAGCAGCGGGACGAGGACGCCGGCCGAGCCCCAGGGGCGGGCGTCGGTGAGCACGAGCCCGTAACTGGCGAGCGTGATCCCGGTGGTGGCGAGCAGCGCGCCGGGGAGGTCGAGGCCGCGGGCGGTCCGCGTGGGGTCCTTCTCCGGCGCCGTGCCCGGCAGCAGGCGCGGGCCCAGGAGCAGAGCGACGGCCGTGACGGCGACGGGGACGGCGAAGGTCCAGCGCCAGGAGGCGGCGGCCGAGATCACCCCGGAGAGCAGGTTGCCCGCGGTCGCGCCCAGGACGGCGAGCCCGCCCCAGGTGCCCATGGCCCGGCTGTAAGCGGCGGGCGCCGGGTACAGGGCGCGCAGCACGCCCATCGCCGCGGGGGCGACCAGCGCGGCGCCGAGTCCCTGGGCGAACCGGGCGGCGAGCAGCGTGCCGTACCCGGGGGTGAGCGGGGCGAGGGCGGAGGCGGCGCCGAAGACGAGGAGCCCGGCGGTCAGCGCCCGCCGCCCGCCGTAGCGGTCGGCGAGCCGGCCGCCGAAGAGCAGCAGCCCGGCGAAGGTCAGCCCGTAGGCGGCGCTGAGCAGGATGAGATCGGCCCGGTCCAGGCGCAGTTCGACGCCGATCCGGGGGAGCGGCACGGCGAGCGAGGCGAGGGTGAAGACCAGGGTGGCCTGGACGGTACCGAGGAGGGCGAAGGCGGGGCGGGGGGAGCGGGGCGGCCGGTGCGCGCCCGGGGGTGCCGGAGCCGGAGCCGGAGTCGGTGCCGGAGGTGTCGTCGCGGCCTTCGCCGTCGAGGCCCCTGCCGTCCATGCCCCATCCGTGGTCGTGCTGCGCACGAGCCCCCCCTGTAATAGACCGTACATTCCAGAATAAGCGCCGAAGAGAGGGGCGCCTCATCGGCGCCCCGGACGTCGTCGGACGTCATCGGACCTCAGTCGAGCAGCGTCAGTGCCTGTTCCGCCGCGTCGTGCACGCGGCCCGGGTCGCTCGACGCCTTGCCGACCACCCGCAGGCCCTGCATCAGCACCAGCAGCATCCGTGCCAGCGCCCGCGGGTCCCGGTCCGCCGGGAGTTCGCCCTGGGCGACGGCCCGTGCGAGCGCCGCGTGCAGCAGCGTCTCCAGCTGCTCCCAGCTGCGCTCCACGCGGCGTGCCACGCCGGCGTCGTGCGGGCCCAGTTCGGCGGCCGAGTTGGTGACCAGGCAGCCGCGCAGCCGGGTCTCGTCCGCGCCGGACTCGGCCGCGAAGCGGCGGACGAGGCCGCGGACGGCGGGCAGGGCGGGCCCCGGCGCCGACAGCTCCGCGAACAGGCGCGGGTCCTGCGTCCGCGCGTACCGCTCCATCGCCTTCAGGTACAGCTCGTGCTTGTTGCCGAAGGTCGCGTAGAGGCTCGCACGGCCGATCCCGAGGTGCTCGACCAGGTCGGCCATGCTCGTCGCCTCGTAGCCCCGTTCCCAGAACAGGTCGAGGGCCGAGCGGAGTGCCGCGTCCGGGTCGAATTCCTTCGTTCTGGCCATGCGAGGACGCTACGCCTTTCTGGAACGATCAGTCAAGCAGGTGGGTGTCGGCGTGGTCGGCGGGTTCGGTCGTCCGGACCTGGTACACCGTCACCGACACCTCCTCGTCGTCCAGGCACCGGCCCGTCTCCAGGTCGAAGCGCTGCTTCAGGAGCGGCGAGGCCACGAAGGGGCGCCCGGCCGCCGAGCCGGTCAGGCCCCGCGACAGGACCTGCGCGCCGGTGAACGGGTCGCGGTTGTCGATCGCGTACGTCCGGCCCGCCCGGTCCTTGAAGACGGCGGCCTGCCGGCCGTCCGGCAGCAGGGCCGCCACGCCCCGGCCGGGGGTGAGCCGGTGCTCCTCGCAGACCGGTGTCCAGGCGTCGGCGGAGTGGGCGAGTTCGAGCATCATCGGGTCAGGGTCCCTTCGCGCGTTCCGATGGTCAGGAGCTGGAGGTCCGGCTTGATCTGGTCGCGCTCCGGCACGAACCGCACGGTCGGGTCCGGCGCCTCCGGCGCGTTCACGAACGACACGAAGCGCCGCAGCCGCTCCGGGTCGTCCAGGGTCTCCGCCCACTCGTCGCGGTAGCCGGCCACGTGCGCCGCCATCAGTGCCTCCAGCTCCTCGCACAGCCCCAGTGAGTCGTGCACGACCACGTCCCGCAGGTGGTCCAGGCCGCCCTCCAGGCGCTCCAGCCACACCGAGGTGCGCTCCAGGCGGTCGGCCGTGCGGATGTAGAACATCAGGAAGCGGTCGATCAGCCGGAACAGCTCCGCGTCCGACAGGTCCTGCGCCAGCAGGTCCGCGTGGCGCGGGGTCGCGCCGCCGTTGCCGCCCACGTACAGGTTCCAGCCGTTGGCCGTCGCGATCACCCCGAAGTCCTTCGACTGGGCCTCCGCGCACTCCCGCGCGCAGCCCGAGACCGCCGACTTCAGCTTGTGCGGGGCGCGCAGGCCCCGGTAGCGCAGTTCGAGGAGGATGGCGGTCCGCACCGAGTCCTGCACGCCGTAGCGGCACCAGGTCTGCCCCACACAGGACTTCACCGTCCGCAGCGACTTGCCGTACGCGTGCCCCGACTCGAAGCCCGCGTCCACCAGCCGGGTCCAGATCGCCGGGAGCTGCTCGACGCGGGCGCCGAACAGGTCGATGCGCTGGCCGCCGGTGATCTTCGTGTAGAGGCCGAAGTCGCGGGCGACCTCGCCGATCACGATCAGCTTCTCCGGGGTGATCTCACCGCCCGGGATGCGCGGCACCACCGAATAGGAGCCGTTGCGCTGGAGGTTGGCCAGGAAGTGGTCGTTGGTGTCCTGGAGCGCGGCCTGCTCGCCGTCCAGGATGTAGCCGTCCACCCCGATCGCCGGGGCCAGGCTCGCCAGGATCGAGCCGACCGTCGGCTTGCACACCTCGCAGCCCTCCCCGCCCTTCGCCTCGTCCCGGCCGTGCGAGTCGAGGAGCGCGGCGAAGGAGGTGACCCGCAGGGTGCGGGCGATCTCGTACAGCTCGCTGCGGGTGTACGGGAAGCAGCCGCACAGGCCCTTCGAGGCGGGCGGCGGCAGCAGCTTCTCGATGACCCTCACGCAACTGCCGCAGCCCGTACCGGCCTTGGTGCACTTCTTCACCTCGGGCAGCGTCGCGCACTCGGTGATCGCGTGCTTGGTGACGTTGTGGCAGGAGCAGATCACGGCGTCGTCGGGCAGCGCGGACGGGCCGAGCGCCTGCGCCCCGGCGCCCGCCCCCGCCGGGAGCACCAGCTGCTCCGGGGAGACCGGCGGCCTGGTGCCGGTGAGCGGGCGGAGCATGCCGTACGCGTCGGCGTCGCCGACCAGGACGCCGCCGAGCAGCGTGCCCTCGGCGTCGACGACCAGCTTCTTGTAGATCCCGGAGCGCGAGTCGGAGTAGACGACGTCCAGGCAGCCCTCGGTGGTGCCGTGGGCGTCGCCGAACGAGGCCACGTCCACGCCCAGCAGCTTCAGCTTGGTCGACAGGTCGGCGCCGGTGAAGCCCCGCGTGCTCTCCTCGGCGATCGCCGCCGCCACCGTCTGCGCCATCTCGTAGCCCGGTGCCACCAGGCCGTACACCCGCCCGTCGGAGGCGAGCGCGCACTCGCCGATCGCGAACACCCGAGGGTCGGAGGTGCGGCAGTGCTCGTCCACCGCGATGCCGCCGCGCTCGCCGACGGTGAGGCCGCTCTCGCGGGCCAGCTGGTCGCGGGGGCGGACGCCCGCCGAGAACACCACCAGGTCCGTGCGCAGTTCCGAGCCGTCGGAGAGCCGCATGCCCGTCACGGTGCCGTCCTCGGTGACGACCTCCTGGGTGCCCGTCCCGGTGTGGACCGTCAGGCCCATCCGCTCGATCGTGCGCAGCAGGGCCGCGCCGCCGCCCTCGTCGACCTGCACCGGCATCAGGCGCGGCGCGAACTCCACCACGTGCGTGTCGAGGCCCAGGCCCTTGAGCGCGCCCGCCGCCTCCAGGCCCAGCAGACCGCCGCCCACCACCGCGCCGGTCGTGGCGCCCTTCGCGTACTCCTCGATCGCCAGCAGGTCCTCGATGGTGCGGTAGACGAAGCAGCCCCGGGCGTCCTTGCCCGGCACCGGCGGGACGAACGGGTACGAGCCGGTGGCCAGGACCAGGGTGTCGTAGGCGAAGGTCCGGCCGGTGCCGGTCGTCACCGTGCGGGCCTCCCGGTCGATCGTCCGGGCCGCTTCCGAGGTGTGCAGTTCGATGCCGTGCCTCTCCAGGAAGCCGGCCTCGACCATCGACAGGTCGTCCGGGGACTTCCCCGAGAAGTACGAGGTCAGTTGCACGCGGTCGTAGGCCGGGCGCGGCTCCTCGCAGAGCACCACGATCCGGGCCCGCGCGGTGACGCCCCGGTCCGCGAGCGCCTCCAGGAAACGCTGGCCGACCATGCCGTGGCCGACCAGGACGAGGGTGGGGAGCGGCGCGGTCGTCATGTCAGAAGCCTCCGTCGTGGGTGAGCAGGTGAAGCAGAGGAGCGTCTTCGGGAAGGGCCTCGTCGCCCTCCCAGGTCCGGGCCAGCGTCCCGACCGAGGCCAGGTCGCCGAGGAGGACGCCGCCCACCAGGCGGTCGCCGCGGACGACGACCTTGCGGTAGGCGCGGCGGGTCGCGTCGGTGAGCTGCACGACGTCGTCGCCGGGCGTGGGCGTCGTCTCGCCGAAGGCCGCCAGGTCGAGGGTGTCGGCCGCCGGGCCGGTGAGGGTCAGGCGGGTCAGGGCGCGGGTGCCGGTGTAGCGGGGGGCGGCCAGGGGCGCGGGACCGCTCCCGCCGCCGTGCGCCTCCGCCTCCGCCGCGAGCAGGTCCGCCAGGACGTCCGCCTGGTCCAGGGCCGGGCCCGCCAGGCCGTAGACCCGGCCCCGGTGTTCCGCGCAGTCGCCGACCGCGTGGATGTACGGGTCGGAGGTGCGCAGCTCGTCGTCGACGACCACGCCCCGGCGCACGTCCAGACCCGCCTCCCGGGCCAGCGCCACCCGGGGGCGCACCCCGCAGGCCAGGATCACCACGTCCGCGTCCAGGACGTAACCGTCGGCCAGCTCGACCGCGGTCACCGCGCCCCGGTGCCGCCGCAGCCCGCTCACCCGGCACTCGGTGTGCACCTCCACGCCCCGCGCCTCCAGATGCTCCTGGAGCAAGGCCGAGGAGCTCCGGTCCAGTTGGCACTCCATCAGGTGCTCGCCCTGCTGGGTGACGACCACCTCGGCGCCCAGGGCCGCCAGCGCCCGCGCCGCCGACACGCCCAGCAGACCGCCGCCCACGACCACGGCACGGGTGCCGGGACCGGCCAGCGCCCGCAGGGCCAGGCAGTCGTCCAGGGTGCGGAACGGGTGGACGCCCGCCGGGAGTCCGGTGCCGCGCAGACCGCGCAGCGGCGGCAGCACCGGGGCCGAGCCGGTCGCCAGGACCAGCCGGTCGTAGCCGACCAGCGAGCCGTCCGCGCACTCCACCGAGCGGGCCGCGCGGTCGATCCGCACCGCCCGGACGCCGAGCCGGACCGGCTCCCGCGTTCCCGGCAGCGCGATGACCTCGGGGCCGTACCGGCCGGCGAGGACGTCCGCCAGCAGCACCCTGTTGTACGGCTCGTGCGGCTCCTCGCCGAGGAGTGTCACCGGCAGGCGCTGCGCCAGCCGGGCGCCCGCCGTCCCGCCGCCGACCACCACGATCCGTGTCCTCATGCCCGAAGCGTGCGCGGAGGGTGTTACCCGGTGGCATCCCCGCTGTTTCCCGTGCGGAACGCTGATCTCACCTCGGCCGGTCCGCACTGTGAGGATTAACCGGCGGTGAGGGGCTGCTCAAGGCGGGCTTAAGGATCGCGGGACGGGCGCGGAGGGGCGGTTCGCGGGCGGTGGGCGACCCTAGGGTGCCGACGTGACCACCGAGGCCCCGCACCCTCTCTACGCCCCGCTGTCCGTGCCGCTGGCTCCCGCCCCCGGGCCGGCCCCCGCCACCCGGCCGGCACCCGAGCCCGCGCCGCCCCGGCTCGCCCCCGACCGGCTCCGTGACGCCGTCGTCGCGGGTGCCGGAGCCGTCGCCCTCTGCTGGGGCGTGCAGGCCCGGCCGTCCGCGCGGCTCGACGCCCTGTTCGCGAGCGGCGCCCACCTCACCGGCATGCTCGCCGGGTACGGGGTGCTCGTCATGCTGCTGCTCATGGCCCGGATCCCGGCGGTCGAGCACGGAGTGGGAGCCGATCAGCTCGCCCGGTGGCACGCCTCCGGCGGGCGGTACGTCCTCGGATTCGTCGCCGCCCACGGCCTGCTCGCCCTGTGCGGCTACGCCGTCCACACCGGCACCGACCTGCTCGCCGCCGTCCGGGGCCTGCTCGGCTACCCGTGGGTCGCCGCCGCCTGCCTGGGCACGGTCCTCTTCGCGGGCGTCGGCGTGGCCTCCGCCGGGGCGGCACGCCGCCGGATCCGGCACGAGACCTGGCGGCGGATCCATCTGCTCAGCCACCTCGCCGCCGCCCTCGGCTTCGTGCACCAGCTCGCCGGTCCGGACCTCGCCGCACCCCTCACCCGCTGGGTGTGGGCCATGGCGCACGCCACGGTCGGCGTCGTCCTCGTCTGGTACCGCGTCGCCGTCCCCGTCCGGCGCGCCCTCCGGCACGACCTGCGGGTCACCGAGGTCGTCGCCGAGGGCCCCGACACGGTCTCCGTCCTCGTCCGGGGCAGAGGAGTGGCCGAACTACGGGCCGAACCCGGGCAGTTCTTCCGCTGGCGCTTCCTGCGCCCCGGGTTGCGCTCCACCGCCCTGCCCTTCTCGCTCTCCGCGCCCGTCCGCGACGACACCCTGCGGATCACCGTGAAGGCCTGCGGCGACCACACCCGCCGGATCCGCCGGCTGCGCCCCGGCACCCGCGTGGTCGCCACCGGCCCGTTCGGCGCGCTCACCGCCCACCGGCGCACCCGCCGCAAGGTGCTGCTGCTCGCCGGAGGCGTCGGCATCACCCCGCTGCGGGCCCTGTTCGAGACGCTGCCCGGCGGCCCGGGCGACCTCACCCTCCTCTACCGGGCCTCCGACGCCGCCGCGCTCGTCCTGCGCGCCGAACTGGAGGCCATCGCCCAGGAACGCGGGGCAGCCCTGCACTTCCTGCTCGGCCCGTCCGACGCGTCCTTCGACCCGCTCGCGCCCCGCGCCCTGCGCAACCTGGTGCCGGACCTGTCCGCGCACGACGTCTACCTGTGCGGGCCGCCCGGGATGGCCCGGGCGGCCACCGCCTCCCTGACCCGGGCCGGGGTGCCGGCCCACCGCATCCACAGCGAGGACTTCAGCCATGCCTAGCCACCGCAGAGCCGCAGGCGGAGAGGGGACCCGGCGGCGTGGTGCCGGACCCGCGGGGGAGCGGATCCGGAGAGGCCGAGCGCCGGGGGAGCGGATCCGCAGACGCCGGGCGCAGGGGGAGCGGATCCGGCGGCGGAC
This sequence comes from Streptomyces sp. NPDC023157, assembly GCF_055560575.1. Classification (NCBI taxonomy): domain Bacteria; kingdom Bacillati; phylum Actinomycetota; class Actinomycetes; order Kitasatosporales; family Streptomycetaceae; genus Streptomyces; species Streptomyces sp. NPDC023157. The sequence goes on along the minus strand of NZ_JBVHIL010000001.1, from coordinate 748,020 downwards.
CGCCGCCGGGCTGCTCGCCGCGGGCGCCCTCGCCGGCACGCTCCTGACCCTCGGCCTGCACCCGGCCGCCCCGCCGGCCCCGGACCGCGAACCCGCCGCCGGGACCTCCGTAAGCTCTGGCGAAGCTCAACTCTCCCGGGATTGATGGATCGCACAGTCATCCCGGCCCTAGGCTCGCGGGCATGCCTGACATATCCCTGACCACCGTTGTCCTGCTCTGTCTCGCCGCGCTCGTGGCGGGCTGGATCGATGCCGTGGTCGGGGGCGGCGGCCTGCTCCTGCTGCCCGCGTTGCTGCTCGGGCTGCCGCACCTGCCGGCCGCCCAGATCCTCGGCACCAACAAGGCCGTCGCGATCGTCGGCACCTCAGGCGCGGCCGTCACCTATGTCCGCAAGACGCCCGTCCAGGTGGGCCGGGCGGTGCGGATCGGGCTCGCCGCGCTCGCCGGCTCGATGGGCGGGGCCTTCTTCGCGGCCGGGATCAGCAGCGAGGTGCTGCGCCCGGTGATCATGGTGGTCCTGGTCGGCGTGGCCGCGTTCGTGCTCTTCCGACCCTCCTTCGGCACCCGCGCGCAGGGCGAGGAGCGGCCGCCGCTCACCCGGGCCCGGATCGTCACCTCGATCGTCGTGGTCGGCGGCGGGATCGGCTTCTACGACGGCCTCTTCGGGCCCGGCACGGGCACCTTCCTGGTCCTCGCCCTGTCCGCCGTGCTCCATCTGGACCTGGTGACGGCCTCCGCCACCGCGAAGATCGTCAACGTGTGCACCAACGTGGGCGCGCTCGCGATGTTCGCCTACCACGGCAGCGTGCTGTGGCAGCTGGCGGCGGTCATGGCGGTCTTCAACCTGACGGGCGGGATGATCGGCGCGCGGATGGCGCTGAGCAAGGGGTCCGAGTTCGTCCGCGGGGTACTGCTGGTGGTGGTCTTCTCGCTGGTCGCCAAGCTGGCCTTCGACCAGTGGGCGTGAGGGTTCAGGGCGGGTCGCCCGCGGACTCGGCTGGGCTGCGGTGGGCGCCGGCGGGCTGCGGTGGACTCCCGCGGGCCCGGCGGGTCGCGGTGGACTCCGGCGGCCTCCGACGGGCTCGGGGGTGCTCCGGTGGACTCCGGTCGGCTGCGGCTGGCTCCGGTGGGCTCCGGTCGGCCCGGGGTCAGCGGACCCCGATGAGGTGCCCGAAGGCGACCACGTTCCCCTGGTAGCCGCCGGCCTTCTTCGAGAAGCCGCCGCCGCAGGTGATCACCCGGATCTCGGCCCGGTCCGCCTCCCCGTACACCTTGGCGTCGGGGAAGTGGTCCTTGTCGTAGACCTCGACCGCGTCGACCGTGAACACCGCCGTCCGGCCGTCCTGCCGGAGCACCTCGACACGATGGCCCTTCTTCAGGGCGCCCAGCGCGTAGAAGACCGCGGGGCCCCGGGCGTTGTCGACGTGGCCCGCGACGATCGCGGTGCCCTTGGCGCCGGGCCGGGTGCCGTCCTCGTACCAGCCGGCCAGGTTGCGGTCGGACGCCGGCGGCACCTCCAGGGAGCCCGAGGCGTCGAGGCCGAGGGAGGTCAGCGGCGTGTCGACGTCGATCTCGGGGATGCGCATCCGCAGCGGTTCCGAGGGCGGCAGCGGGTCGGCGGCGGCGTCGGTGTGGACACTGGGCCCGGCGGCGAAGGCCTGGGCGGCGGACGGGACGGGCGGGGTGACGTCGCCCGAGCCGTTCTGGATCAGCCAGAGGCCGACACAGGCCGCGATGGCTATGCCCCAGCCCTTGCTGCTGTTGCTCACGGACGTCCTCCGGCGGCGCTGACGACGGTGTGGTCCTGCCCCCGCCGGGCCGTCAGCGGGCGCGGCGGGGGCAGGAGGGGTGGCGGTACGGTCAGTCGCCCTGCGCGCCGCTCGCCCGGCGACGCAGGAGCCAGGTACCGCCTACGGCAGCCGCGGCCAGCACCGCCGCGCCTGCCGTGACCTGGGCGGTGTCGGGGCCCACGCTGCCGCCGACACCGGTCTGCACATGGCCGCTGGGGCTCTTGTGCTTGACGACGAGGTCGCCCCGGGCGGTCCGCCCGTTGTCGCAGGCGACACTGATGCCGTACGTCCCGGCCTGGGCGTGGTGCGGCACCGTGAACTGGCCGACCACGACCTCCTTGTGGGTGCTCGGGTTGAGCTGGAAGTCGCCCGCGCCGAGCGAGTTCGCGTCACCGACGCCGTGCCCGTGGGAGCCGCAGGCGAGGGTGTTCACGGTGACCGTGGCCCCCGGGTCGGCCGAGGACGGGAAGATCTCCAGCGCCTCGGGGCGTCCGTCGTGTCCGTCGTGCCCGTCGTTGTTCGCGTACGCCAGGGGCGCGGCGAAAGCTCCGAGGGCGACGACTGCCAGCGCGGTACCGGTGAGCAGGGGGACAGGGGTGCGGCGCATGGGGGCCTCCGTGGCGCGCGGACGGTCTTCCGGAAAGGGGCTTCCGTAGGACCGACATAAATGCGTGGCGGCGGCGGGCGCCTGCTGATGTCCCATCAGAATTGCTCCGTCCGATACGGCGCGTCGGCTGGAGCACGGGAGTCTTCGCAGGTCGGGGCGGGTTTTCCGCGTCAGCTGACACGGCGTGCCGAACGGGTGAGGGGGGTGCGGAAGCCGGGCGTCGGCCCGGACGTCGGCCCGGGTCTCCGCCCGGACGTCGGCCCGGGTCTCCGCCCGGACGTCGGCCCGGGTCTCCGCCCGGACGTCGGCCCGGGTCTCCGCCCGGACGTCAGAGGGTCTCCCACGGGGCCGCGTCGTACGCCGCGTACACCCGGTCCATCAGCTCCTGGTCGACGGCCAGATCGACCCCGTCGATACGGGAGACGGGGGCGATGCCCCGCGAGTTCGTCACGAAGGCCGAGCGGAAGCCCGGCAGGTCCGCCAGGGTCACCCGGCGGCTCGTGGAGGGCAGCCGCGGGGCGAGCAGGGCCATGGTGATGCCGGCCAGGCAGGGCGCCGACGGCCAGATCACCGAAGTGCCGTCCCAGAAGGCGATGTTGGTGACCGCGCCCTCCGAGATCTCCCCGTCCGGCTCCGTCAGCAGGGCCTCGTCGAAGCCCGCCCGGCGGGCCGCCTCGCCGTGGAAGGTCTGGCCGAAGCCGCCCAGGTGCTTGATGTGCGGGGCGGGGCGCCCGTACGTGACCGAGCGCAGGGCCTGCGGGGTGCGGTCCGGCGGGAACGGCGCCCGTACGGTCACCACGGTCCGGCCGCCGTCGTACACGTAGACCCGCGCGGAGGCGTCCCGCCGCCCCGCCGCCTCCAGGGCCGCGCCGACCAGCGTGCGGACCCGGCCGCCGTCGAGCCCCCGGTCGAAGAGCTCCCGGGTGGCCCGGTCCAGGCGGTCCAGGTGCAGCCCGAGGCCCTGCACCCGGCCGTCGCGCACCTGCATGGCGGTGAAGTGGCCGTACCCGCTCATCAGGGTCGCGAGGAGTTCCGGGTCGGCGGCGGGGGCGCCGTCGACCTCGACGTACAGGGCGGGGGTCCCGGCAGGGGGTGTGGCGGCGGGCTTCGCGGGCGTGGTCATGGGTCCCACCGTATGCCGGGACGGCCGGGCTTGACCTCAAGTGAACTTGAGGTACCACGATCCTCGTCATGGACATCACGAACCCGAACGCCCTCCGCCTCGCCGTCATCGTCGCCAGCAACCGCGAGGGCCGCTTCGGCCCCGTCGTCGCCGACTGGTTCACCGCCCGCACCGCCGAGCGCGACGACTTCGCCGTCGACGTCGTCGACCTCGCCGAGGTCGACCTGCCCACCGCCCTCTCCCACGACCCCGCCCCCGCCGTCCGCGCCGAACTCGGCAAGGTCACCCCGGTCCTCGCCGCCGCCGACGCCTTCGTCGTCCTCACCCCCGAGTACAACCACTCCTTCCCCGCCTCCCTCAAATCCCTGATCGACTGGCACTTCACCGAATGGCAGGCCAAGCCCGTCGGCTTCGTCTCCTACGGCGGCATGTCCGGCGGCCTGCGCGCCGTCGAGCAGCTCCGCCAGGTCTACGCCGAGATGCACGCCGTCACGGTCCGCGACACCGTCTCCTTCCACGGCGCCCACGGCCGTTTCCACGAGGACGGCACCCCCAAGGACCCCGAAGGCCCCGAAGCCGCCGCGAAGTCGATGCTCGACCAGCTCGCCTGGTGGGCCCACGCCCTCCGCGACGCCAAGTCGGTCCGCCCGTACGGCGGTTGATCAGGTTGGGATCTCCTTGCACTGCCCAGTTCGACCAAGGGGCGGTGTAAGGAGGCCAGTTGACCTATCGTGGCGGGACGGGCGCGGAAACGCCGCGACGAGGGGGGACCGCCGTGGCAGCCGTCCACGAGCAAGAGATCCTGGCGCGTTCGCTCGTCCGGGTCCGCACCCGCTCCGGCCAGGTCGTCGGGGCGGGCTTCCTCGTCGCCGCCGACACCGTGGCGACCTGCGCCCATGTCGTCGCCGAGGCGGCCGGGGAGCCCGGCGTCCCCGAGACGCCGCCGGACGGGCCGGTCCACCTCGACTTCCCGCTCCTGGACGGCCGCGCGGCCCGGGCCGCCGTCCTGACCTGGCGGGCGGACGCCGACATCGCCCTGCTCCGCCTCGACGCGCCCGTCCCCGGCGGCCGGCCGGTCCACCCCGCCGACGGCGACGGCGCCCGCCTCTGGGAGCACCCCTTCCGGGCCCTCGGCTTCCCCGCCCACTCCGACGGCGGCGTCTGGGCCACCGGCACCCTGCGCGGCACGCAGGGCGAGGGCTGGGTCCAGATGGAGACCGACCTGCCCGGGCAGCGGATCGTCCCCGGCTTCAGCGGCACCCCCGTCTGGGACGTGACGCAGCACGGCGTCGTCGGCATGACGGTCGCCGCCGACGGCGCCGCCGGATCCACCACCGCGTACCTCATCCCGCTCGCCGCCCTCCTCGACCCGGCCGTGCTGCCGCCGCGCAGCCCGTTCCGCGGCCTCGCCTCCTTCACGGAGGCCGACGCCGACGTCTTCCACGGGCGCGAGGAGGAGACCCGGGGCCTGCTCGCCGCCGTCGCCCGCCGCCCCCTGACCCTCGTCGTCGGCCCCTCGGGCTCCGGCAAGTCCTCCCTCGTCAGAGCCGGACTGCTGCCCGCGCTCCGGGCCGCCGGGACCACCGTCCGCGAACTCCGCGCCGTCCCCGGCACCCGCCCCGCCGCCGCCCTGGCCCATGCCCTCGTGCCCGTCCTCGAACCCGGCCTCGGGGAGGTCGCCCGGCTGCGCGAGACGGCCGAACTCGCCCGCCTCCTCGACACGGCGGACGGGCTGCCCGCCGCCCTTCGGGACCGGGTCCTCGCCCACGCGGGCGACGCCGGACACGTCCTCTTCGTGGACCAGCTGGAGGAGTACGCGGCGGCCGACCCCGCCGCCGCCCGCGCGCTGACCCGGCTCCTCGTCGCCCTCGGCGCCGGGCAGCCCGGCCGCCCCGCGTTACGGGTGGTGGCCACCGCCCGGGCCGAGTCCCTGGGCGCCCTCGTCACCCCCGAGGCCGCCGACGTGCTCAGCGACGCCACCCGCCTGCTCGCCCCGCTCTCCGCCGACGGCCTGTTCCGGGCCGTGACCGGACCGGTCGCCGCCGTACCCGGCCTGTGGTTCGAACCCGGCCTGCCCGAACGGATCGTCGCCGACGCGGGCGAGGAGCCCGGCCGGATGCCGCTGGTCGAGTTCGCCCTCACCCGCCTGTGGGAGGCCCGCGAGGGCGGCACCCTCACGCACACCGCGTACGACGCCGTCGGCGGCGTCGCGGGCGCCCTCGTCGGCTACGCCGAGGAAGCCCTGAGGGAACTGCTCCGCCCCGGCGAAGAGCCCCTGGCCCGCCGCCTGTTCGTCCAACTCGCCCGCCCCGAGCCCGACGGCGCCTTCGCCCGCCGCCCCGCCCGCACCGCCGAACTCGCCCCCGCCCTGGCAGACCTCGCCCGCCGACTCGCGCCGACGAAGCTGGTCGTCCTCGGCGCGGTGGGCGGCGAGGAGGCCGACGGTGCGGCGGAGGCGGCGGGTGCGGCCGGTGTCGATGTTGCCGTGGGGGCTGCCGGGACCGCCGGTGCCGCCGGGACCGCCGCCAGGGCCGCCCGGGAGACCGTCGAGCTCGCCCACGAATCCCTCACCACCCTCTGGCCCCGTCTGAACACCTGGCTCACCGAGTCCCGTGACTTCCGCGTCTGGCAGGAGCAGCTCCGCCGGGACCTCGCCCGCTGGCGTGAGCAGGGCCGCGAGCCGGCCGCCCTGCTCCGCGGTTCCAGTCTCGCCACCGCGCTGGACCGGCTGGCCCGCCATCCGGAGGACGTCGGCGACGCGGAACGCGCGTACATCCTCCTCGGCGACCGGGAGGCCCGCCGCGGCACCCGCAGGCTGTACGCGTTCCTCGCCGTCCTCGCCGCGATGGTCCTGCTGGCCGGCGGCCTCGCGGGCTGGGCGATCTACAACAACGGGCGCTACCAGGGCCAGTTGCGCGGCCAGGCCGCCCGTATCCTCGCCGACGTCTCCCTCCGTCACGAGGCCACCGGCCCCGCCACCGCCCTCCAACTGGCCCTCGCCGCCCGGGCGACGGACCCGAGCCCCGAGACGTACGGGGCACTGCTCCGCCAGTACGCGCGCGGCCAGTACCTGACCGGCAGCCATCCCGGTCTCTGGCCCGGCGCCTTCCAGCGGATGGACGTCACGCCGGACGGGCGGACGGCGACGGTCCTCTCGCTCCTCGACGACGGCACTCGGGCGGTGTCGGTGCTCACCGGCCTGGGCGGGGACGGCCCCCGCTCCCGGCGGCTGACGCGGATCCCCGCGAAGGCCCTGGAGGACGCCGACACCTCCGGCACGAGCGAACTCGCCCCCGACGGGCGGACCTTCGCCCTCGCGGACGGCAACGGCACGGTGTGGCTGTGGAGCCTGACCGGCGACGGCCCCGACGCCCCGCCCCGCGAGCTGCGGTCCGCCGACGCGCGCGGCCGCAACGTCAACGGCGTCCAGATGGACTTCAGCAGCGACGGCCGTCGCCTGCTGAGGATGCTGGCCTTCTACGACGCGACCGGCGCCACCGGGCCGGGTGACCGGTACGCGGCCCTCTCGGCCTGGGACGTCGCCTCGGGGCGACGGCTGCCGACCGCGCCCGGTCTGATCCCGGGCGACCCCCGCTACGCCGCCTTCACGGCCGACCCCGACCTGGTCCTCTTCCTGCCGGACGCGACGCCGGCCAGGACCGTGGTCCGCGCCTGGGCGACCGGGCGCGAGACCCGCTCCTTCGACGCGGACTACATGTCGGCCGTGATCGCCTCCGGCGGCGAACAGCTCGTCGTGGGCGACCCCGCCCAGGTCGTCCCCACGAGCGGTGCGCCGGGCCGCCCGCTGAAGCTGAACCCCGTGGTCGACGGCACAAAGGCGCTGGACCTGACGGGCGAGTACGCCGTGTCCAGTCCGGACGGCGGGGGCGCGGACGGCAGGAAGGAGCTGGACTTCGTCCAGGTGAGCACGGGCCGTCTCTTCCGGACCACGCTCCCGGAGCTGGAGGACCCCGAGCGCGTACTCGCCGCTCTTCCGGGCCCGGGGAGGAGCCTCACCCTGCTCGTCCCCGTCAAGGACGCGCTGCTGACCGCGCGGGCCGAGCCGGTGGACGCGCTGCCCCGCCCCGACGCGGCCGGCGAGCAGGTCTCCGGCGCGCTGTCCCCGGACGGCACCGGACTGGCCCGGGGCGGGGACACGTTCCTGGAGATCGTGACCACCGCGACCGGCCGCGCGCGGCGCGTGCCGCAACAACCCGGCGGTACCTACTCCGTCCCCTTCTGGACCGCCGACTCCCGCTGGGTGGTGCTGGAACAGGCGGGCGGGCTCTCGGCCTTCGCGGCGGCGGACCCCCGGCGCAGGGTCGACTTCGACCTCGACGGGTGGGACCCGGGCACGGACGAGCTGAAGGCGGTCGAACCGCTCGGCGGCAGCGAGGTCGCCGTCCTGACCTCCGACGGACGCCTCACTCTCTACGACGCCGCCACGGGCCGCCCCTCCGTCCCACCCGTGCTGTTCAAGCCCAGGACGGCGGCCGAACGGAGCAACCTCTTCGGACGCTACGGCATGCTCCGCGCCCGGCCCGGCCACCCCGACGAACTCGCGGTCGTGCTCGGCCGCGACACGGCGGACGGCCGCGTCCAGCTGTGGAACCTGCGGAGCCGCACCCGGCTGCGTACCCTCACCGTCGGCGGCCTGAACGGGACGTCCGAGCTGACCCGCCAGGTCGACCTCCTCTTCAGCCCCGACGGCCGCACCCTCACCACCTCCCACCCCGACGGCTTCGTGCGCCAGTGGTACGCCGACACGGGCCGCCCCGCCGCCCGCCCCCTCTCGTCCGGCGATGCCTTCACCCGGCTCATCGGCGCCGGCCCGGACGGCCTGCTCGTCACCACGAACCAGGCCGGCGACCCCCGCTTCTGGGACCAGCGCACCGGCCGCCTCCTCACCGACCTGCCGCTGCCCGCGTACCTCGGCCTCGACGTACGGGGCACGCGGCTGCTGGCCGCCGGGGACGGCTGGTACCAGGCGATCGACCTGCGCCCCGAGGAGATGGCGAAGGCGCTCTGCCGGAACGGGCTCGACCGGGACTTCACGGCGGACGAGCGCGCCCTCCTCCCGTCCGGCGCTCCCGACACACCGCCCTGTCGTACGGTGGGCGGGTGACCCCCGCCGACCTGCCCTTCTTCGTGTACGGGACGCTGCGCCCGGGCGCGTACAACCACGACCGTTTCCTGCTCGGCCGCACCGGCGCCGAGGAGGACGCCGTGCTGCCGGGGGCGCTGCTGCACGACGGGCCCGGGTACCCCTTCGCGGTGCCGGGCGGGGGCCGGGTCGCGGGCGCGCTGCTGACGGCCGCGCCCGGACGGTACGGCGAACTGCTCGGCGTACTGGACCGGTTGGAGGAGCCCGCCGGGTACGAGCGGGTCGTGCGGGAGGTCGTTCGGTCCGGGGACGGGGCGTACGTGCCCGCCTGGGTGTACGTGGCGGCGCCCGGCGCGCCGCTGGGCCCGGTCATCCCGAGCGGGGACTGGTTCAGGCGCCCGTAGCGTCCGGAGCCTCGCCTGCACCGGCCCCGACGCGCTCCAGCCGCACCGCGCACACCTTGAACTCGGGCATCCGGGAGACCGGGTCGAGCGCCGGGTTGGTGAGGGTGTTGGCGCGGCCCTCGCCCGCCCAGTGGAAGGGCATGAAGACGGTGTCGGGGCGGATCGCGGTGGTGATCCGGGCGGGTGCGACGGCCTTCCCGCGCCGCGAGTGCACGGCGACCGGTTCGCCCTCGGTGACGCCGACGCGTGCGGCGAGCCGGGGGTGCAGTTCCACGAAGGGGCCGGGCGCGGCGGCGTTCAGCTCGGGGACCCGACGGGTCTGCGCGCCCGACTGGTACTGGGAGACGACCCGCCCGGTGGTGAGGAGCACGGGGTAGTCGGCGTCCGTCTCCTCCGCCGCCGGTCGGTGCACGACGGGGACGAAGCGGGCCCGCCCGTCGGGCGTCGCGAAGCGGTCGAGGAAGAGGCGCGGGGTGCCGGGGTGGGGCGGCTCGCCGGGGCCGGTCCCGGGGCAGGGCCAGAAGACGCCCTGTTCCTCCTCGATGCGGCGGTAGCCGATGCCCGCGTAGTCGGCGGGGCCGCCCGCCGAGGCGCGCCGCAGCTCGTCGAAGACCTCCTCCGGGTCGCTGGGGAAGCCCTTCTCCCAGTCGAGCAGCGCGGCGAGCCCGTGCAGCACCTCCAGGTCGCCGCGGACGCCGGGCGGCGGGGTGAGGGCCTGGCGGCGCAGCAGCACCCTGCCCTCCAGGCTGGTGGTGGTGCCGGTCTCCTCGGCCCACTGGGTCACCGGCAGGACGACGTCGGCGAGTTCGGCCGTCTCGGACAGGACGACGTCGGCGACGGCCAGGAAGTCGAGGGACCGCAGCCGCTCCTCGATGTGCGCGGCGCGGGGCGCGGAGACGACCGGGTTGGAGCCCATGAGGAGCAGCGCCTTCACTTCGCCGCCGAGGGCGTCGAGGAGTTCGTACGCGCTGCGCCCGGGCCCCGGCAGGGATTCCGGCGCGACGCCCCACACGCCGGCGACGTGCGCCCGCGCGGCCGGGTCGTCGAGCTTGCGGTAGCCGGGGAGCTGGTCGGCCTTCTGGCCGTGTTCGCGGCCGCCCTGCCCGTTGCCCTGGCCGGTGAGGCAGCCGTAGCCGCTGTACGGGCGGCCGGCCTTGCCGGTGGCGAGGCACAGGTTGATCCAGGCGCCGACGGTGTCGGTGCCCTTGGACTGCTGCTCGGGGCCGCGGGCGGTGAGCACCATGCCGCTGTCGGCCTCGCAGAACATCCGTACGGCTTCCCGCAGTTGGGGTACGGGGACGCCGGTGAGACGCTCCACGTGCTCGGGCCAGTGGGACATGGCCCCGGCGCGGGCGGCGGGCCAGCCGTCGGTGCGGGCGGCGACGAACTCCTCGTCGACCCGGCCCTCGGCGACGACGAGGTGGAGCATGCCGAGGGCGAGCGCGAGGTCGGTGCCGGGGCGGGGCGCGAGGTGCAGGTCGGCCTGTTCGGCGGTGCGGGTGCGGCGCGGGTCGACGACGATCAGGGTGCCGCCGCCGGCCTTGAGTTCGGTGAGGTAGCGCAGCGCGGGCGGCATGGTCTCGGCGAGGTTGGAGCCGACGAGGATGACGCAGCCGGTCCTCGGGATGTCTTCCAGGGGGAACGGCAGGCCCCGGTCGAGGCCGAAGGCCCGCTGGTGGGCGGCGGCCGCGGAGGACATGCAGAAGCGCCCGTTGTAGTCGATCTGCGAGGTGGCGAGGACGAGCCGGGCGAACTTGCCGAGCGCGTACGCCTTCTCGTTGGTGAGTCCGCCGCCGCCGAAGACGCCCACGGCGTCGGGGCCGTGCCCGGCGCGGGTGCGGCGCAGCCCGTCGGCGACGGCGGCGAGCGCCTCGTCCCAGCCGGTGGGCTCCAGGCGGCCCGTCGCGGGGTCGCGGACCAGCGGTTCGGTGAGCCGGACCCGGCGGGAGAGCACGGCGGGCGCGGTGCGGCCCTTGCCGCACAGCGCGCCCCGGTTGACGGGGAAGCCGGGGCGCTCGACCACCTCCACGGGGAGTTCCGCGCCGGGTGTGGGGCGCAGGTTCATGCCGCACTGGAGGGCGCAGTAGGGGCAGTGCGTGGGGACGGTGCTGACCTCGGACATGGTCCGAGGGTGCGGCCGCCGTGTTACGGGCGGCCGCCCGCCGTATTACGGGGAGGGCGCCAGGCGCTCAGGTCAGGGCCGGGTCCGGGGTGAGGCGGCCAGGGCCTTCGCGACCCCGTCCTCGCGGGAGCCGAGGAAGTGCGGGTCGGGGCGCAGGGCCGCGTCGAGGGCGGCCTTCCCGGCGGCGGCGAGCTCGCGGGTGGTGCCGTAGTACCAGGTGGCGTCGTGGGGTTCGGCGACCCCGACGCCGTACGAGGCGACGCCGGCCGCGCCGCAGAGGGTGACGGCCCGCTTGATGTGGAAGTCCTGGGTGACGAGGACGGCCCGGTCGACGCCGAATATCTTCTTGGCGCGGACGCAGGAGTCCCAGGTGTCGAAGCCGGCGTAGTCGCTGACGACCTTGTCGTCCGGGACGCCGCGGGCGGCCAGGTATTTCCGCATGGCGCTCGGCTCGTCGTACTCGGTGCGGCTGTTGTCGCCGGTGACGAGCAGCACCCGGACCTTGCCGGTGCGGTAGAGCTCGGCGGCGGCGTCGAGGCGGTGCGCGAGGTACGGGGTGGGGCGCCCCTTCCACAGTCCGGCGCCGAAGACGACGGCGACGTCCTGCGTGGGCACGTCGGCGGTGGTCCGCAGCCGGTCCCCGGCGGTGGTGTGCATCCAGGTGGCCGGGGCGAGGGCGAGGACGGCGCCGAGCATGACGGCCTGGACGGTGCGGCGGCGGGCCCGGGTGGTCCGGGGGAGCGGCAGGCGTACGCCGCGCATGGGGGTCCTCCGTGGGGTGGTGCGGGGTCGGTCACCTGCTCCGACGCGTGGGAACGCCGTTCGGTTCACTCGTCGCGCCGGCCGGTTTCCCGTAGAGCGCGGCCGCCAGGCCCATGCCGAGCAGCATGCCGAGGAGCTGGGCGGCGGCGAAGGCGGGGACGGAGCCGGGGGCGATGCCGGTGAACGAGTCGGAGAAGGCGCGGCCGACGGTGGCCGCCGGGTTGGCGAAGGAGCCGGAGGAGGTGAACCAGATCGCCGCTCCGATGTAGCCGGCGACGGCGACCGGGGCGAGCGGGAGACGCCCGATGCGGCGCAGGCCCTGGACGACGAGGACGAGCCCGGCGGTGGCGACGGCCTCGCCGAGCAGCAGGTGCGGTTCGGCGCGCGGTGCGGTCGCGAGGGTGCCGGGCGCCCGCCCGAACATGGCCTCGGCGAGCAGGGCGCCCGCGACGGCGCCGGTGAGCTGGGCGGCGATGTACCCGGCGGCCTCCCCGGCCGGGCTCTCGCGGCGGCGCGACCACCACTCGGAGAGGGTGACGACGGGGTTGAAGTGGGCGCCGGAGAGCGGGCCGAGGAGGGCGATGAGCAGGCCGAGGCCGAGGGCGGAGGCGAGGGCGTTGGCGAGCAGCCGGACGCCGATGTCCTGGCTGAGGGAGTCGGCGCGGATGCCGGAGCCGACGATGACGGCGACGAGGGCGGCGGTGCCGGTGAACTCGGCGGTGACGCGTCGGGGGAGGGACGCGGGGGACATTCTCATAGCGGAAAATATATTCCGCAGGACGGAACCCGGAAAAGGGGTAGGTGTCCCCCCATACTCCCCCCTTACGATCCGCCCATGATCATCGACGCCGCGCTCGACGAAGCCGTCCGCAACAACGCGGCCTGGTGCGACACCATGTGCCGGGCCCACGGCCACCCCGGCGTGTTCGGCGCCCGCGCCTGGACCAACTCCCGCCGCACCCCGCTCTACTACCCGGACGCCGTCACCCTGACCGCCGACGCCGACGCGGCCGACGTCCTGGCCGGCATCGACCGCACCACCCCCGGCGCCTCCGTCAAGGACAGCCACGCCCGGCTCGACCTCGCCGCCGAAGGCTTCCGGCTCCTCTTCGAGGCCCAGTGGATCCACCGCCCCGCCGGCCTCCCGCGCCCCGCCGCCCCCACCGGCTGGCGCCCCGTGAACAGCCCCGCCGAACTCGCCGCCTGGGCCCTCGTCTGGAGCGACGGCGACCCGGACGAGGCCGCCCTCTTCCGCCCCGAGCTCCTCGCCGACCCGGCCACGACAATCCTCGCGGGCCACGCGCCCGACGGACGGATCACCGGCGGCGCCGTCCTCACCGACACCGGCACCGTCACCGGCATCTCCAACCTCTTCACCACCCCCGACACCCACCCCACCACCGCCTGGACAGCCGCCCTCTCCCACCTCACCCCCGACCGTGCCGCCGTCGGCTACGAATCGGGCGACGACCTGCCCCCGGCCCTAGCGGCGGGCTTCGAACCGATCGGCGCACTGAGGGTCTGGCTGGACGCGTAGGGGGCCTTCGACCCCGGGGGAGGGGACCCCACTGCGCCCCCGCCTCGGGCCCCACTGCGCCCCCGCGCTCCCGCCCCCGCCGTGTGGGCAATCGTCCCGCTGGGGCGGGACGGGTGGGCACACGGGACGGCGCCCTCAGCGGCGCCTCCGCTCCCCGCGCCTTGACCCGCACCCCCAGCGCCCCGTGCCCTGACCCGCGCCCCGCGCCCAAGCGCCCGCACCCCAGCCCGCCGCAAGCACCCGTGATGTCCCCGAAACGCCAGGGCAACCCGCCCCCGGCACGATCCCCCCATGACGACGCACGAGCGACCCGCCCCCACCCTGATCGCCGTAGGCCACGGCAGCCGTGACCCCCGCGCCGCCGCCACCCTCCGCCTCCTCGTCGACCGGGTCCGCGAACTCCGCCCGGGCCTGGACGTCCGGCTCGCGCACATCGAGCGGAACGCGCCCCGGCTCCCGGACGCGCTCGTGCCGGGGGCCGTGCTCGTGCCGCTGCTCTTCGCCCCGGGCCACCACGTCAAGCACGACCTGCCGGCCGCCGCCGCGCTCGCCCCCGGCACCCGGGTCGCCGCCCCGTTCGGCCCGCACCCGCTCCTCGTCGAGGCGCTCGCGGACCGGCTGACGGAGGCGGGGTGGACCGCCGGGGACGGGGCCTCGCGGGCCACCGGGGTGGTCCTGGCCGCGGCCGGTTCCCGCGACCCGGAGTCGGGCGCGGCGATCCGTACGATCGCCACCCGCCTCTCGGAACGCCTCGGCGGCGTCCCCGTCGTCCCCGCCTACACGTCCGCCGTCACCCCCACCGTCCCCGAAGCGCTCCGCGCCCTCGCGGCCCGCGGTCGCCACCGTGTGGCCGTCGCCTCCTGCTTCACCGCCCCGGGCCTCTTCGCGACCCGCGCCGCCGCCCACGCGCCCTGGCTGGCCTCCCGCCCCCTCGGCGCCCACCCGGCCCTGGCCCGCCTGGTCCTCCACCGCTACGACCGGGCCCTCGGGGCCGCCTCCGCCGCGCGGCCGGAACTCGCCTTCTCCGTAAGGTGATACGGGCCACGCCCGGCTGATTCGGCACCGCGCCTCCGGGGCCCCTGGTTATCGTCGGGGCAGTCGGGGACAGGGGAGGTGGCCCGTGCGCGGTGCCGTCAAGGGCGCATCGCTCGCCGGAATCGCCGCGGCCGTCGCCGTACTGGCCTCGCTCGCGGCCAACGCGGCCACGTCGGAGGCCCGTTGGCCGGGCGCGCTGGACCGGGTCCGGCAGCAGCCGTGGTGGTGGGTCGCCGGACTCGCGGCCGCCGGTGTGCTGGTGGCGGTCGTCGTGGCCTGGCGGCAGGAACGGGGCCCGGGGGTGGCGGGCGACCAGCCCCCGCCGTCGGTGCGGCCCGTCCCGGACTGGGTCGTCGACCGCGCGGAACGCGCCCGTACCGTCAAGGCGGTCTGCCGCGGGCGTACGGTCGCCCTCACGACCTCGCTGGAGGGCGCGGGCGGCTTCGGCAAGACGGTCCTCGCCCGGGCGGTGGCCGCGAGTCCCCGCGTACGGCGGCGTTTCCGGGGCCGCGTCTACACGGTCACCATCGGCCGGGACGTCCGGGGCCGCGCCGCGATCGCGGCGAAGGTGGCCGAGGCGACGCGTTTCCTCACCGGCGACACGACCGCCTTCGACGACCCCGGCCTCGCGGGCGACCACCTCGGCCGGCTCCTCGACCAGCGGCCGCGCACCCTGCTCCTCATCGACGACGTCTGGGACGCCGAACAGCTCGACCCCTTCCTGCGCGGCGGCGCCCGCTGCGTCCGCCTCGTCACCACCCGCGTCCCCGGCGCCCTGCCGCGCGGCACGGAGCGGGTCCGGGTCGACCAGATGACACCGGACCAGGCCCGCGCCGTCCTCACCTGGGAACTGCCCGCGCTCCCCGAGACCCTCGTCCGGGACCTGCTGGAGGCCACGGGCCGCTGGGCGCTCCTGCTGCGTCTCACCAACCGTCTCATCACCCGCCGGACGTCCACCGGCACCGACCCGGCCGCGGCGGCGGCGGAGGCCCTCCGTGACCTGGGCGCCCACGGTCCGGCCGCCGTGGACGGGGACACCGCCCCGTTCGACCTGGACGATCCGGCGCGCCGTGCGCGGGCGGTACGGGCGACCGTCGAGGCCGCCAGGACCCTGCTGCCCCCGGGCGGCGCCCGACGCCTCGCGGAACTCGCCGTCTTCGCGGAGGACGAGTCGATCCCGGTCCCGCTGGTGGCCCGTCTGTGGGCGGCCACCGGCGGCCTGACCGAGGCTGAGACCAGGTCGCTGTGCGTCGAGTTCGACCGCTTGTCCCTCGTCTCGCTCACCCCGGACCACGGGGGCCGCGTCACCCTCCACGACGTGCTCCGCGACTATCTGTACAAGGAGCTGGGCGACCCGGCGGCCACCGCTCTGCACGGCACGCTGGCCGACACCTGGGGCCGCACGCCCTGGGACCCCGGCGACGACGTCCGGGGCTACGTCCTGGACCACGCGATCGAGCACCTCCTCGCCGCCGGCCGCACGCAGGACGCGGAACGGGTCGCGACCGACCTGCGCTGGATCGAGACGCGGCTCCACCAGCGAGGCCCCATGGCGGCCTGGGCGGACCTGTTCGACGTCCCCACCGACATGGCCGCGGGCATGGCGGACGACCTCACCCGCGCCGCCCACCTCCTGACGCCGACCGATCCGCCGGAGCTCCTGACCGACGTCCTGCACGGCCGCCTGGAGTGGCTGCCCCTCTGGACCGGCCCGATCGCCGCCCGACGGCTGGACCCCGCGTTCGCGTCCCGGCCGCTGCTCCTCCACCGTGTCACCCCGCCGGACCTGCCCGAACCTGCCCTGCTCCGTACCTTCCTCGGCCACACCGGGCCCGTGTGGTCCGTCGCGGTCATGCCGGACGGCAGCTCGCTCGTCACCGTCGGAGCCGACGGCATGGCCCGCGGGCTCGACCCGGACAGCGGCGGCGAGTTCGCCCCCGACGTCCGGGGCAGCCGCTTCCGGGTCCTCGCGGTCGCCCCGGACGGCACCTGGCTGGCGACGGGCGGGACCGGCCGCACCTTCCACACCTGGAACCCGGACCGGGCCACCCCGCCGGTACGCGTCTTCGGCCCGGTCGGGGGCCGCGGGGCGTCCGTGCGTGCCCTGGCGACCGCCGCGGGCGGTGTCGCGACCGTCGCCACCGACGGCACTCTGGAGACCTGGAGCTTATGGGGGCAGCGCCTCGGCCAGGTCGTTCCGGACCGGGGCGACGAGTACACCTGCGTGGCCTTCGCCCCCGGCCGCGGATGGATGGCCGTCGGTGGCCGCCGGCACCTCTGGCTGGTCTCCTCGGACCTCGCCCGCACGGAGCGCCGCGGCCCCACCGCCGGAGCGCCGGTGAACGCCGTCGCCATCGCGCGGGACGGCAGCTGGATGGTCACCGCCGAGGCGAACGGGGTGCTCCAGATCTGGGACGAGAGGCCGCCCCGTCACCCCTCGCAGATCTCCGCGCACCACGGCCCCGCCACCGCCGTGGCGGTCTCGCCCGACGGAACGTGGCTGGTCAGCGGCGGCGAGGACGGCACCGTCGCGGTCTGGGACCGGGCGACGGGCGCCTGTCGCGCCCGCTACAGCGCCCACCGGGGCCCGGTCCGCGGCGTCGCCGTCACACCGTACGGCGACCAGCTCGTCAGCACCGGGGAGGACGGCGCGGTGCGGGTCTGGGACAGCCGGGAACTCGCGCGGCCGGCGTCCCGCGACGGCGCAGGGATGCGGACGGTCACGGTCGTCGGCGCCGGACGACTGGCCGTCGGGCACACGGACGGACGCACGCGGCTCTGCGACGCGGAGGGCGAGGACTGGAGCGACCCGCTGGCGTCCCTCGACGGCGAACACGACAGGCGGGTCGCCTTCGCCCCGCACGGCAGGTGGTACGCGGCGGTCGTCCGGAACGGATACGGAGTCCGGATCAAGGCCATCGCCGGGGAACTCGGCCCCCTGGGGACGTCCGTCGCCGATCTCGAACTCGGCGCCGGCACCTCGGCACACGCCCTGGCCGTGGCACCCGCCGGCACCTGGCTCGCGGTCGCGGACTCCTTTGGCTCCCTCCAGTTGTGGGACCTCTTCCCGGAGCGCCGGACCGCCACCGTCCCGGGCTCCCGGGCCACCGCCGGGCGAGCGGACGCGGTCGCCGTCGCGCCCGACGGGTCCTGGGTCGCCGTCCTGCGCCGCAGGCCGTCCCGCACGGGCGACGTCTCCCTGGTGCACGTCGTCCACCTCGCCGCGGACCGCACCGCCGCCACGCACCAGACCGAGATCGACTCCGGCGAGCGGTTCACCGCCCTCGCCGCCACCCCCGACGGCAGCCGTCTCCTCACCGCCTCCTCCACCGGCACCGTCAGCCACTGGGACCCCCGCACCGGCGCCCTCCTCGCCTCCCTCACCGACCCCGACGGCCCGGTCGACGGGCTCTCCGTCTCCCCCGACGGGAAGTGGATCGCCACCGCCGGCACCATGCTCCGCGTCCGGGACGCCGCCTCCGGCCGCACCGTCACCGGCGTCCGCGCCGAGACGCCGTTCACCTCCTGCGCCTGGCTGCCCGACGGCCGCGGACTCGTCGCCGTCGGTGAACGCGGCCTGTACGTCCACGAGTTCCGCGCCTGACCGCGTTCCGCGCCGCGTCCTCGCGCCACTTGTCGGTCCCGCCGGTTACCGTCGAGGCATGGAAGGCATCACAGAACCCACGGACCACGAGACCCCCGGCCACGACACCCCCGGCTACGACCTCGCCGCCACCGAGCGCTGGGCCGCGGAGCCCGACAAACGCCCGGGGCGGACCGCCTTCCAGCGCGACCGGGCCCGGGTCCTGCACTCCTCCGCGCTGCGCAGGCTCGCCGGCAAGACCCAGGTCGTCACGCCCGGCACGCTCAGCCACGCCTGGGACGCCAGCCCCCGCACCCGGCTCACCCACTCCCTGGAGTGCGCCCAGGTCGGCCGCGAGCTCGGGGCGGCGCTCGGCTGCGACCCCGACCTCGTCGAGGCGGCCTGCCTGGCCCACGACATGGGCCACCCGCCGTTCGGGCACAACGGCGAGCAGGCCCTCAACGACGTCGCCAAGGACTGCGGCGGCTTCGAGGGCAACGCCCAGTCGCTGCGCCTGCTCACCCGTATCGAGCCCAAGCGGTTCATCGCCGACCCCGACACCGGCAGGCCCCTCAGCGTCGGCCTCAACCTCACCCGCGCCACCCTCGACGCCGCCACCAAGTACCCGTGGGGGCGCGGCGGCCACCCCACCGACGCCGGCTCGCCGAAGTTCGGCGTGTACGAGGACGACCTGCCCGTCTTCGCCTGGATCCGGGCCGGCGCCCCCGCCCACCGCAAGTGCTTCGAGGCCCAGGTCATGGACTGGGCCGACGACGTGGCCTACTCGGTGCACGACGTCGAGGACGGCCTGCACGCCGGGCACATCGATCCCAACATGCTGCTCGCCGAGCCCGAGCGCGCCGACATCTGGGCCGTCGCCCTCGGCCGGTACGTACCGGAGGACACCGACCCGCAGGAGCTCGCCGACGCCCTCGACCGGCTCCTCGACCAGGAGTGGTGGCCGCACGGCTACGACGGGTCGGCCGTCGCCCAGGCCCGCCTCAAGGACGCCACCAGCCAGCTGATCGGCCGCTTCTGCCTCGCCGCCGAGCGGGCCACCCGGCAGGCCTTCGGCTCGGGCCGCCTCACCCGCTACGGCGCCGAACTCGTCGTCCCCCGCGAGACCCGCAACGAATGCGCCGTCCTCAAGGCCGTCGCCGACCGGTACGTGATGCAGCGCGCCGAACAGGAAGCGCTCCGCGCCGACCAGCGGATCGTCGTCGCCGAGCTCGCCGAGGCACTCACCGCCCGCGCCCCCGAGGGCCTCGACCCGCAGTTCCGCGCCCTGTTCGCCGAAGCGAGCGACGACCGTTCCCGCAAGCGGGTGATCGTCGACCAGATCGCCTCCCTCACCGACGCCTCCGCCCGCAGCCTCCACGACCGCTTCCGTACCCCCCGCCGCTAAGGGCCGTTCGCCCCCTTTCCCCCTCCGTCACTCGTGCGGGACCCTCGCTTCCACGCCCCGAGGCGGTACGGCCCGGGCCGGGCAGGGGGGCGTAGCGTAGTGAACCGGTCGCAACGAGGAGGAATGAACGTGGTCGACGCAGATCAGACCTTCGTCATCGTCGGCGGAGGCCTCGCCGGAGCCAAGGCCGCGGAGACGCTCCGCGCCGAGGGGTTCACCGGCCGGGTGATCCTCATCGGCGACGAACGCGAACACCCCTACGAGCGCCCACCGCTCTCCAAGGGCTTCCTCCTCGGCAAGGAGGACCGGGACTCCGTCTTCGTCCACGAACCGGGCTGGTACGCGCAGGCCGAGATCGAGCTCCACCTCGGCCAGACCGTCGTCGCCATCGACCGCGAGGCCCACACCGTCCGCCTCGGCGACGGCACCGTGATCCGCTACGACAAGCTGCTCCTCGCCACCGGCGCCGAGCCGCGCCGCCTGGACGTCCCCGGCACCGGGCTCGCCGGCGTCCACCACCTGCGCCGCCTCGCCCACGCCGACCGGCTGCGGAACGTCCTCGCCGCCCTCGGCCGCGACAACGGACACCTGGTGATCGCCGGGGCCGGCTGGATCGGCCTGGAGGTCGCCGCCGCCGCCCGTACGTACGGCGCCGAGGTCACCGTCATCGAGCCCGCCCCCACCCCGCTGCACCACGTCATCGGCCCCGAGCTCGGCCAGCTCTTCGCCGACCTGCACACCGAGCACGGCGTCCGCTTCCGGTTCGGCGCCAAGCTGACCGAGATCGTCGGCTCCGACGGCATGGTCCTCGCCGTCCGCACCGACGACGGCGAGGAGCACCCCGCCCACGACGTGCTCGCCGCCGTCGGCGCCGCCCCCCGCACCACCCTCGCCGAGAACGCCGGCCTCGCCCTCGTCGACCGCGCCGACGGCGGCGGCATCGCCGTCGACGAGTCGCTGCGCACCTCCGACCCCGACGTCTTCGCCGCGGGCGACGTCGCCGCCGCCCACCACCCCTCGCTGCACACCCGGCTGCGCGTCGAGCACTGGGCCAACGCCCTCAACGGCGGCCCGGCCGCCGCCCGCGCCATGCTCGGGCAGCACGTCTCGTACGACCGGGTCCCGTACTTCTTCTCCGACCAGTACGACCTCGGCCTGGAGTACTCGGGCTGGGCGCCGCCCGGCTCGTACGACCAGGTCGTGCTGCGCGGGGACGTCGGCAAGCGCGAGTTCATCGCCTTCTGGCTGAAGGAGGGCAGGGTGCTCGCCGGCATGAACGTGAATGTGTGGGACGTCACAGATCCGATCCAGAACCTGATCCGGTCCCGGGCGGGCGTGGACCCCGACGCCCTCGCCGACCCCTCCGTCCCCCTGGAGAGTCTGAGCTCCTGACTCGTCCCCGTAGAATTCATGCGTGGCAGGCAGGATCAACGATGACGACGTGAAGGCGGTACGGGACGCGGTCCCGATCGACGCCGTCGTGTCCGAGTACCTCCAGCTGCGCAACGCCGGCGGCGGGAACCTGAAGGGGCTCTGCCCCTTCCACGACGAGAAGTCGCCCTCCTTCCAGGTCAGCCCGAGCAAGGGACTCTTCCACTGCTTCGGCTGCCAGGAGGGCGGCGACACCATCGCCTTCGTGATGAAGATCGACCACCTCTCCTTCTCGGAGACGGTCGAACGCCTCGCCGCGAAGGCGGGCATCACCCTGCGCTACGAAGAGGGCGGCTACAACCCCGGCCACCAGCGCGGCGAGCGCACCCGCCTGGTCGAGGCCCACCAGGCCGCCGCGCAGTACTACGCCGAGCAACTCGGCTCCGCCGAAGCCGAGATCGGGCGCAAGTTCCTCGCCGAGCGCGGCTTCGACCAGGCCGCCGCCGCCCACTTCGGCGTCGGCTACTCCCCGGCCGGCTGGGACCACCTCACCCGCTTCCTGCGCGGCAAGGGCTTCTCCGACCGCGAGCTGATCCTCTCCGGCCTCTCCCAGGACGGCCGCCGCGGCCCCATCGACCGCTTCCGCGGCCGGCTCATGTGGCCCATCAAGGACGTCGGCGGCGACGTCGTCGGCTTCGGCGCCCGCAAGCTGCGCGAGGACGACAACGGGCCCAAGTACCTCAACACGCCCGAGACGCCGATCTACAAGAAGTCCCAGGTGCTCTACGGCATCGACCTGGCCAAGAAGGACATCGCCAAGGTCAGCCGCGCCGTCGTCGTCGAGGGCTACACCGACGTCATGGCCTGCCACCTGGCCGGCGTCACCACCGCCATCGCCACCTGCGGCACCGCCTTCGGCGGCGACCACATCAAGATCCTGCGCCGCCTCCTCATGGACAACGGCTCGGCCCGCGTCATCTTCACCTTCGACGGCGACGCCGCCGGCCAGAAGGCCGCCCTGCGCGCCTTCGAGGACGACCAGAAGTTCGCCGCCGAGACGTACATCGCCATCGCCCCCGACGGCATGGACCCCTGCGACCTGCGCCTCGCCAAGGGCGACGAGGCCGTCGCCGACCTCGTCCAGCCGCGCACCCCGCTCTTCGAGTTCGCGCTCCGCCACATCGTGAGCCGCTACGACCTGGAGATCCCCTCCGGCCGGGCCGCCGCCCTCGACGAGGCCGCCCCGATCGTCGCCCGGATCAAGAACGTCGCCTCGCAGCACGAGGTCGCCGTCCAGCTCGCCGGCATGCTCGGCATCCTCGACACCCAGTTCGTCGTCCGCCGGGTCGCCCAGATCGCCCGCTGGCAGCGCGGCGGCGGCAAGGACCAGGCCCCCGCCCGCGACGGCGCCCGGCAGCGGCGCACCTACGGCGAGGTCCAGGCCCCCGCCGCCACCGCCGGACCCGCGCTCAACCTGCGCAGCCCCGCCCACCGCACCGAGCGCGAGCTGCTCAAGCTGGCGCTCCAGCGCCCGGAGCTGGTCTCCCCGGCCTTCGACGCGTACGGGATCGACGAGTTCACCGCCGCGCCCTACGCGGCCGTCCGCCAGTGCGTCCAGGACGCGGGCGGCGCCACCGACGCCCCCTCCGACTACCTCGACGCGGTCCGCGAGGCCGCGCCCGACGACACCGTCCGCGCCCTCGTCACCGAGCTCGCCGTGGAGACCATCTTCGCCAGGACCGTCGACGAGGCCTACGCCGGCGACCAGCTCGTCACCGTCCGGCTGCGCGCCGTCGACCGGCGCATCCGCGACGTCCAGGGCACCCTGGCCCGCCTCGGCGCCCAGGGAGACCCGGGACAACTGGCCGCCGTTCAGAACGAGTTGTGGGTGCTCACCCAGTACGGGCAGTCGCTGCGTAACCACGGGGCCGCGGCCCTCTGACGGGCACGGCCACACGTTCGGTCACGTACCGGACTCAAAAAGTCACCGCACGCCCCTCGTGGCGGCGATGTGTCGTACCCCACACTGGGTGACGGTGCAGTCCCGCTGCCGTCACGCCCCCGAACCGGCAGCGATCACCCACCCCGGAGGTCGCCCCCCGTGCAGACCCAGACCGTCACCGTGCCCCAGGACCCCTCTCCGGCCGAACTCGGCGCCGTCGAACAGGAACCAGAAGTCGTCCCGCCCCCGCGTCGCCGCGCCGACCCCGGTGGCGCCGGGCCCTCCTCCGACCTCTTCCGGCAGTACCTGCGGGAGATAGGCCGCGTCCCGCTGCTCACCGCGGCGGAGGAGGTCGACCTCGCGCGCCGGGTCGAGGCCGGGCTGTTCGCCGAGGAGAAGCTGGCCAACACCCCCGACCTGGACACCCGGCTGGCCCTCGACCTGGACCGGCTCGTGGTGCTCGGCCGGATCGCCAAACGCCGGCTCATCGAGGCCAACCTGCGGCTCGTCGTCTCCGTCGCCAAGCGGTACGTGGGCCGCGGCCTGACCATGCTCGACCTGGTCCAGGAGGGCAACCTCGGCCTGATCAGGGCCGTCGAGAAGTTCGACTACGCGCGCGGCTACAAGTTCTCCACGTACGCGACCTGGTGGATCCGCCAGGCGATGTCCCGGGCCCTCGCCGACCAGGCCCGGACCATCCGCGTCCCCGTGCACGTCGTCGAACTCATCAACCGGGTCATCCGCGTCCAGCGCCGGATGCTCCAGGAACGCGGCTACGAGCCCACCTCCGAGGAGGTCGCCGCCCAGCTCGACCTCGCCCCCGAACGGGTCGGCGAGGTGCTGCGGCTCGCCCAGGAACCCGTCTCGCTGCACGCCCCCGTCGGCGAGGAGGACGACGTCGCCCTCGGCGACCTCATCGAGGACGGCGACGCCGCGTCCCCCGTCGAGTCCGCCGCCTTCCTGCTGCTGCGCGAACACCTGGAGGCCGTGCTCTCCACCCTCGGCGAACGCGAACGCAAGGTCGTCCAGCTCCGCTACGGCCTCGACGACGGCCGCCCCCGCACCCTGGAGGAGATCGGACAGCTCTTCGGCGTGACGCGCGAACGCATCCGCCAGATCGAGTCCAAGACCCTCAACAAACTGCGCGACCACGCCTACGCGGACCAGCTGCGCGGCTACCTCGACTAGGGCCTGTCCGGCGCGGGACGCACACGACCCATGCCGCACCCCGTGCGGCATGGGTCGATGGATGCGCGTGCGGCAACGAGGCCGCCGGTCAGTCGACTTCGGCGACCGCCTGCGCGAACTGGGCCGCGTACAGGCGGGCATACGCCCCGCCCGAGGCCAACAGCTCCTCGTGCGTGCCCTGTTCGACGATCGAGCCGTTCTCCATCACCAGGATCACGTCCGCGTCCCGGATGGTGGAGAGCCGGTGCGCGATCACGAACGAGGTCCGCCCGTGCGCGAGCCGGGCCATCGCCTTCTGGATCAGCACCTCGGTACGGGTGTCGACCGAGCTGGTCGCCTCGTCGAGGACCAGGATCACCGGGTCGGACAGGAACGCCCGCGCGATGGTGATCAGCTGCTTCTCGCCGGCGCTGACGCCCGCGCCCTCGTCGTCGATGACGGTGTCGTACCCCTCGGGCAGGGTGCGGATGAAGCGGTCGGCGTGCGCGGCCCGCGCCGCCTCCTCGATCTCCGCCCGGCTCACCTCGCGCGTCGTGCCGTACGCGATGTTCTCGGCGATGGTGCCGCCGAAGAGCCAGGTGTCCTGGAGGACCATGCCGATCCCGGCCCGCAGGTCCTCGCGGGCCATCTTCGCGACGTCGACCCCGTCGAGGGTGATCCGCCCGCCGGTCACCTCGTAGAACCGCATCAGCAGGTTCACCAGCGTCGTCTTGCCCGCGCCCGTCGGGCCGACGATCGCGACCGTCTGACCCGGCTCCACCGCGAGCGACAGGTCCTCGATCAGCGGCTTGTCCACCTCGTAACGGAAGGACACGCCCTCCAGGGCGACCTTGCCCTTGAGGTCGGCCGGGCGCTCGACGACCGGGGCGTCCGGCGCCTGCTCCTCCGCGTCGAGCAGCTCGAAGATCCGCTCGGCCGAGGCGACACCCGACTGCACCAGGTTCGCCATCGAGGCGACCTGGGTCAGCGGCATCGAGAACTGCCGGGAGTACTGGATGAAGGCCTGCACGTCACCGATGGACAGGCTGCCGCTCGCCACCCGCAGACCGCCGACCACGGCCACCAGGACGTAGTTCAGGTTCGACACGAACATCATCACCGGCTGCATCACGCCGCTGTTGAACTGGGCCTTGAACCCGGCCTCGTACAACGCCTCGTTCTGCTCGTGGAAGTCCTTCCCGGACTCCTCCTGCCGGCCGAAGACCTTCACCAGCGTGTGGCCGGTGTACATCTCCTCGACATGGGCGTTCAGCTTGCCCGTGGACTTCCACTGCTGCACGAAGTGCGGCTGCGACCGCTTGCCGATCTTCGTGGCCACCACCACCGACACCGGCACCGTCACCAGCGCCACCAGGGCGAGCAGCGGCGAGATCCAGAACATCATCGCGAGCACGCCGACGATCGTGAGCAGCGAGTTGATCAGCTGGCCCATCGACTGCTGGAGGGTCTGCGAGATGTTGTCGATGTCATTGGTCGCCCGGGACAGCACCTCGCCGCGCTTCGCCTTGTCGAAGTACGACAGCGGCAGCCGCGCCAGCTTCGTCTGCACGTCCTCGCGCATCCGGTACACGGTCCGGTTGATCACCTTGATCGACATGCGCGTCGAGACCAGCATCAGCAGGCCCGCCAGCACGTACACGACCAGCACCAGGCCGAGGACCTCGCCGACCGCCGTGAAGTCGATGCCCTTGCCCGGGGTGAAGTCCACCCCGGACAGCATGTCCGCCATCCCGGAGTCGCCCTTGGCGCGCAGCCCCGCCAGCGCCTGCTCCTTCGTGGCGCCCTCGGGCATCTGCCGCCCGACCACACCCGCGAAGATCAGGTCGGTCGCCCGGCCGAGGATCTTCGGCCCGACCACCGAGGCCGCCACCGACAGCACGCCGGCGACGAGCATCACCCACAGCGAGCTCCGCTCCGGCGCCAGCTGCTTGAGCAGCCGCTTCCCGGAGCCCTTGAAGTCCATGGAGCGCTGGTCGGGGCCACCGCCGGCCATGGGCATACGTGGACCCGCCATCAGGCCGCCTCCGCCTCGGTCAGCTGGGAGAGCACGATCTCCCGGTACGTCTCGTTCTCCGCCATCAGCTCGTGGTGCCGTCCGGTGCCGACGACCCGGCCCTCGTCGAGGACCACGATCCGGTCGGCGTCCCGGATGGTCGACACGCGCTGCGCGACGATGACCACCGTCGCGTCGGAGGTCTCCGCGGAGAGCGCCGCCCGCAGCAGGGCGTCCGTCTCGTAGTCGAGCGCCGAGAACGAGTCGTCGAACAGGTAGATCTCCGGCCGCTGCACCAGCGTGCGCGCGATCGCGAGCCGCTGCCGCTGACCGCCCGACACGTTCGTGCCGCCCTGCGCGATCGGCGCGTTCAGCCCGGCCTCCAGCTTCTTCACGAAGTCGGCGGCCTGCGCGACCTCCAGGGCGTGCCACAGCTCGTCGTCGGTGGCGTCCGGCTTCCCGTACCGCAGGTTGGTCGCGACCGTCCCGGAGAACAGGTACGGCTTCTGCGGGACGAGCCCGACCGTCCTCGCCATCAGCGTCGGCTCCAGCTCGCGCACGTCCACGCCGTCGACCAGCACCTCGCCGCCCGTCACGTCGAACAGGCGGGGCACCAGACCCAGCAGCGTCGACTTGCCGCTGCCGGTCGAACCGATGATCGCGGTCGTCTCGCCCGGCCGGGCGACCAGACCGACGTCCTTGAGCACCGACTCCTCGGCGCCCGGGTACCGGAAGTCCGCGCTCTTGACCTCCAGGTGCCCGCGCCGGCTCAGCGTCGTCACCGGCGCGGCCGGCGGGACCACGCTGGACTCGGTCGCCAGGACCTCCTCGATGCGCTCGGCGCACACCTCGGCCCGCGGCACCATCATGAACATGAAGGTGGCCATCATGACCGCCATCACGATCTGCATCAGATAGGCGAGGAAGGCGGTCAGCGCGCCGATCTCCATCCCGCCGCTGTCGATGCGGTGCGCGCCGAACCAGACGACGGCGATCGACGACACGTTCACGACCGTCATCACGGTCGGGAACATGAGCGCCATGAGCCGCCCGGTGGACATCGACACCTCGGTCAGCTCGGCGTTCGAGCCCTTGAACCGCTCGCGCTCGTAGTCGTCCTTCACGAACGCCCGGATGACCCGGTTGCCGGTGATCTGCTCGCGCAGCACCCGGTTCACCGTGTCGAGCCGGGTCTGCATGGTGCGGAACAGCGGGCGCATCCTCCGCACGATCAGCGAGACGGCGATGCCGAGCACCGGCACCACCGCGAGCAGCACCGCCGACAGCGGCACGTCCTGGCCGAGCGCCATGACGATGCCGCCGACGCACATGATCGGCGCGGAGACCATCAGGGTGAACGCCATCAGGACCAGCATCTGGACCTGCTGCACGTCGTTGGTCGTCCGGGTGATCAGCGACGGCGCGCCGAAGTGCCCGACCTCGCGGGACGAGAACGACTGCACCCGGTCGAAGACCGCGGCCCGCACGTCCCGCCCGAGCGCGGACGCGGTGCGCGCCCCGAAGTAGACGGCCCCGATGTTGCAGACGACCTGGAGCACGGACACGCCGATCATCAGCGCGCCGAACCGCAGGATGTAGCCGGTGTCCCCGTTCACGACACCGTTGTCGATGATGTCGGCGTTCAGGGTCGGCAGGTAGAGCGTGGCGCTGGTCTGCAGCAGTTGCAGCACCACGAGCAGGGCGATGGGTTTTCTGTACGGCTGTAGGTGGGTCCGGAGAAGTCTTATGAGCACGGGTTCTACTATCGCCCGCGCGGCGGTGGTGTTACGACTGGGTTTTGGGGCCGGGCGGGAGGCCTGGGGAAGTCTTTACGAAGCGGGGGCACCGACCCTCGCCCTCGCCCCGCTCCCGCCCTCGCCTCAGCCGCCGAAGGCCCCGGGATGGATCTGCTCGCGGGTCGCGACGTACTGCTGGCGCACGGCCTGGCCGACGGCCAGCTCGTCGCCGGGCTCGAAGACCTGGGCGGCGGCGCCCTGCCAGGCAGGGGGAGTGGAGGGGGCGAGGGTGCCCCGGGACACGCCCAGCGCCCAGGCGGCCTGCCGGGCCGCGCCGAGCGCCGCGTAGTCGGCCGGCTGGGGGACGACGACCTGCGCGCCGAACAGCGCGGGCGCGATGGCCTGCACGGCCGGCAGCCCCGCCACCGCGCCGAGCAGGAACACCCGCCGCACCTCGACGCCCCGGCCGCGGAGCACGTCCATGGCGTCGGCGAGGGAGCACAGCATGCCCTCGAAGGAGGCCCGGGCCAGGTGCTCGGGCTTCATCGACTCGCGGCGCAGCCCGGAGAGGGTGCCGGCGGTGTGCGGCAGGTTCGGGGTGCGCTCGCCCTCCAGGTAGGGCAGCAGGACGAGCCCGGAGGAGCCGGGGGTGGAGGTGAGGGCGAGCGCGGAGAGCTCGTCCAGGGACTCGACACCCAGCATCTCGGCGGTGCCGCGCAGCGCCCGTACCGCGTTCGAGGTGTGCACGACGGGCAGGTGCATGCCGGTGGCGTCGGCGTACGAGGTGATCGCGCCGTCCGGGTCGGTGAGGGCCTCGTGGTGGACGGCCATGACGGAACCGGAGGCGCCGAGGGAGACCACCGCGTCCCCGGTACCCAGGCCGAGCCCGAGGGCGGCCGCCATCGTCTCGCCCGTACCGGCGGAGATGAGCAGCCCCTCCGGCGTGGTGCCGGCGGCCTCGGCGGGGCCGAGCACCTCCGGGAGCACGGCCTGGTGCCCGAGCGCCAGCTCGACCAGGTCGGGGCGGTACGTGTTGCCGCGGGCGGACCAGTAGCCGGTGGTGGAGGCGGCGCCGCGGTCGGTGGTGCGGCGGGCGGGACGGCCCAGCAGCTGCCAGACCAGCCAGTCGTGCGGCTGGAGGAGCATCGCGATCCGCTGGGCGTGCTCGGGCTCGGTGCGGGCCAGCCAGCGCAGCTTCGCGAGGGGCAGCCCGGAGTGCGGGACGACCCCGACGGCCTCGGCCCAGGCGGAGCGCCCGCCGAGGCCCTCGACGAGATCGGCGGCGGCGACCTGGGCCCGCTTGTCGTTGCCGACCAGCGCGGGCCGCACGAGGGCGCCCTGCGGGTCGAGCGGCACCAGGCCGTGCTGCTGCGCGGCGACCCCGATGGCCTCGACGCCTTCGAGCAGGCCGCCGGTCGCCGCCTCACCGAGGGAGAGCAGCCAGGCCTGCGGATCGACGTCGGTGGCCTTGGGTTCGACGGGGTGCGCGGCATGGCCCTGCCGCAGCACGGCGCCCGTGTCCGCGTCGCACACGACGATGCGCGTGGAGTCCGAAGAGCTGTCGAGTCCGGCGACTATCCCCATGGCACATGATTCTGCCGTACGCGGGGCCGTGCCGGGTTCAGGTGTTGCTCGTCCCCCAGTCGTCCTCCTCGTACACGGAGAACTGACCGTCGTGGTTGCGCCGCGACCGGATCTTCTGCGCCTGGTCGCCGACGGCGTGCAGCGCCTTCCCGGCGACCTGCCGCCCGCTCTGGGCCGCGGACTCGGCCGCGTTGCGCACGGCCGGGTTCTGCGCGAAGGCCTGCGTGGCCCTCCTCATCCGCTCGTACTGCTCGCGGCCGGCGCGGGTCCCGATCACGAACCCGACGGCCAGTCCCGCGACGAAGATCAGCTTGTACCGCACGGCTGTGACCCTTCCCTGGAGCGCCCTGGGGATACCGATTGGCGGAGCACCCCCCTGCTTGCGCTAATCTATGTCTCGCAGCGAGCGACCGCCCCCCGGCAAGGCCGGAGGTGGGTCTGTTCGTCGCAACGCAGCAATCCCCTGTAGCTCAATTGGCAGAGCAGCCGGCTGTTAACCGGCAGGTTACTGGTTCGAGTCCAGTCGGGGGAGCGCGATCCCCTGTAGCTCAATTGGCAGAGCATTCGGCTGTTAACCGGAGGGTTACTGGTTCGAGTCCAGTCGGGGGAGCAGAGCGGAAGAGGACCCTACGGGGTCCTTTTTCGTTTCCCCGGGAACCACCGCCCCGCCCCCGGTGTCCTCTAGATCGAGCATGGCCGCCCATCCGGAGCAGGAGATCGTATGAGCGGCTATGCTGCGGCAGACGGCGCGCACACTTGTACGCGCCGTGGTGTTCGGGGCGGTAGCTCAGCCGGTTAGAGCAGCGGACTCATAATCCGTCGGCCGTGGGTTCGAGTCCCACCCGCCCCACCACTGCCGTGGACGCAGGAAGGTTTTGCCAGCCCTGCGTCCACCGTGCACCACCGGTGAGACGCGTCACAGCAGCGACACGCCGGGATCCCCCGAATGTACGTACGGATGCGCCCGCGCCGCCGCGTGGTGGCCTACCTGTAGAGCGCCGCGTGCGGGTGGAGGGGCAGACCGCCCCTGGCCATGACCCGGTACCCGAGCCCCCTGTTGTCCAGGACCTTGCTGCCGTACTCCCCGTCGGCCACCCATTCCACTTCCACGGTGAAGCGCACGTCCTGGGAGCCCGGGTCGAATCGGAGGGTGAGCACCTCCGGGTCGCTGTCGGAGACCTTGAAGGGGAAGTCGGCCACCGCCCCGTTCTTGCCGGGCACCGGCTCGGCGACGGGCGTGGGCGTGGCGGTGAGGGCGACGTCGAAGGCTCGCGGCGTCATGAGGGCCCCGCAGCCGTCGGGCTCGACGACGACTCCGGTGCGGGGGACGGCCTTCGCCGAGAGCAGGGTGATCCGCACACCGGTGACGACGACGGCCTGCGACGTCTTCGCCTGCAGCGTCAGCGGCAGCTCGACGGGTTCGCTCCGGGCGCCGTGGACGGGCACGCCCTTGTCGGCGGCGTCCGGCTCCCGCTTCAGGTCTTCCAGCGACGCGTCGACGTACCGGGGTACACAGCCGCCGATCCCCCCGTCGAAGACGGTGAGACCGGCCGGACCGGAGATCTTCTCCGCCACCCAGGACAGGCCGCCTTGGGCGAGCCAGAGCACCAGTGCGCCGACGAGCGGCAGTACGACGACGGTGACCCACGTGGTCCTGTTCCGCAGCGGCGAGGAGTCGCGAGGCGACGCCGGCGTCGTGGGCAGATAGGACGGCCTGGGCGGCGGCGTGGCGGAAGGCACCTGCATGTCCCCCTGATCTGTAGGCGCGTGATCGCCGGACATCCTCCCAGGTGGCCGGGACCGTCTCCCACTCCGGGCGTCGCGCGCCATACGCCCCCGCGCGTCAGGCAGCCGCTTGCGCGCGGCCCGGAACGCCGCCTCCGCAACAGCCGTCCGCCGACGTCCTCTTGGTGCCACTCCCTTGGCCCCGCCCGTGGTCAGTCACCGTCCGCCGAGACCCCCTTAGCCCCACCCGTGGTCAGCCGCCGACGGCGGTCAGGTGATAGGTCGTGTCGATCCAGAACCCCTCCGCCGTCTCCCCCTTGATCTCCAGCACGTACTGCCCCGGCGTCAGGGGCGCGAGCCCCGTCCACAGTCCCCAGGAGAGATGCATCCGCAGCCCCACCCGGAACGGCGGCGCGACGAACTCCTTGAGCGGAAGCGGAACGCCGTTGAGGTGAGCCGTCGCCCGCGTGACGTCCAGGCTCATCGGCTTCCGTGAGAACAGCTTCGTGTGCTGGATGTTGAGCACGGGGAAGAACACCCGCCGCCCGGCCGGCAGCTCGCAACGCCGCTCGACCCGCCCGCCGTACGTCCCGGCGAGGAACCACAGGTCCTCCGGCTGACGCCACCCCGCGTGCTCCCCGGTCTCGTCCGCGACCGGGCTGACCTCGTCGGGCGCCGACAACGCCCACTGCCACCAGCGCGCGGCGAGCACGCCGCCCGCCTCATCGGATATCTGCCATTCGCTCACGGACGCTCACCCTACGGGCTCACGGCCAGTCGACGAGCGCGAGGAAGACCAGCCAGACGGCGAAGACCGAAATCGGTGCGCAGACGGCGAGGACCAGGCGGCGCGGGGTGTGACGGACGCGACGGGGCAGCGCCCAGCCGACCACCAGCAGGGTCAGCGCCACCAGCAGGCCCACCGCGAAGGTGGCGAAGGCGGGCATGAAGCTCTCGGTGAAGCGCCGGCTCTCCTCCTGGCTGCAGCTGTCGCAGGCCATCGGCGAGAACATCACGTAGACGAGCGCCAGGAAGCCCAGGGGGAGGGTCACCAGGGTCGAGAGGAACGGGGGGACCCAGGTGCGGGTGCCGCGGGTCTCGCGGGCGTCGTCGGTCTGCATGGGTACAGCTCACCGCGCGGCCGTGCGACGGCGCATGAGCGCGCGTACTCATCCCGTCCACGGGTGTCTCGGTCCTGTCCCAGTATCCGGACTCCCCGGTCCCCAAGGGGCACTTACGCGCGTAGCTTGCGTTCAGGGCAGCCATCGCCCGATCACAGTAGGGAGCCTGTGGTGAAAGCGAAGGTAAGTCGCACTGCCGAGAAGGTGGCGTCCGTCGCCACCGTGTGGATCCCGCTCGTCGGGGCCGCGATCCTCGCTCTCCGCAACGTGTTCACGGCGGCCTGGACCGCCGACGGCTGGGCGGCGCCGGTGGCGCTGCTCCTGGCCGGGCTGGTCTTCCAGCGGCTCGACCTCGTCCAGAAGCAGCAGAAGAGCACGGAGGAGAAGGTCGACGCGATCATCGCGTCCGCGTCCTCGGTCACCCACTACAAGAACGGGAGGGAGTTCTACGGGGCGCTGAAGACCGCCCTCAAGGACACCACCGACGAGCTGCGGTCCAGCTACTTCCGTCGGGTCCCGCCCGGCAACGA
Source organism: Streptomyces sp. NPDC023157 (assembly GCF_055560575.1). Lineage (NCBI taxonomy): Bacteria > Bacillati > Actinomycetota > Actinomycetes > Kitasatosporales > Streptomycetaceae > Streptomyces > Streptomyces sp. NPDC023157. Next base: position 715,357 of record NZ_JBVHIL010000001.1, on the reverse strand, counting down.
GAAGGCGGCCAAGGACTACTTCAAGGCCTGCGTCGCCTGGGCCAACGCCGGCTCCGACCGCGCCCTCCTGCGGGTCATGGCCGAGCCGCAGACCGACGCCATGCGCGCCTGGGTGGAGGACCAGCGGGAGCAGGCGAAGAGCGTCAGGAACGGGAAGTACCTGCTCCACTCGATCCAGCTGCACGACACGCGCGCCGTGTCCCAGGTGGACGCCCTGAGCATCGCCGTACTCGACGAGAAGACGGTGTTCTGCGCCTTCACGACAGACGACGAGACCGTCCGCGGCTTCAGCGTCACCAGCGGGGACCTGGGCGGCTACTTCGCGCTGTACCACAAGAAGCTCTTCGAGGGAGGGAAGAAGATCTTCTAGCAATCGGGCCTGGAACGGGTGCGGCGCCCGCCCGCGAACACGCGGACGGGCGCCGTCATACGGCTTCGGTCGACCCGATCGGGGGGTCAGCCGAAGTAGAGCCGGCCCTGCCCGCTCTGGCCGAGGTAGGCGGCCCAGCCACCGCTGTACTTGGTGCCGCTGTCGAAGTAGGTGCCCATGTTCTTGCGGACGCTGACGTCGCCCAGTGTGTCGTGGACGATGAGGTCGGCCTTGCCGTCGGCCGTGGCGTCGGCGAAGGCGAGGGTGCCCTGGCCCGGCTGGCCCAGGAAGTTCGACCAGTACTGGGACATGACGGTGCCGGCGTCGAAGTAGGTGCCCATGTTCTTGCGGACGCTGACGTTGCCGCCCGTGTCGTGGACGATGAGGTCGGCCTTGTTGTCGCCGGTGATGTCGGAGAAGTAGAGGCGTCCCTGGTTGGTCCCGCCCAGGAAGTTGGACCAGTGCTGGGTCATGACGGTGCCGCTGTCGAAGTAGGTGCCCATGTTCTTGCGGACGCTGACGTCACCCAGTGTGTCGTGGACGATGAGGTCGGCCTTGTTGTCGCCGGTGATATCGGCGAAGTAGAGACGACCCTGACCCGGCTGGCCGAGGAAGTTCGACCAGTACTGGGACATGACGGTGCCGGTGTCGAAGCCCGTGCCCGTACGGTCGTTCCGGCGGACGATGATCTTGCCGTCCACGCCGAGGGAGATGAGGTCCTTGGTTCCGTCACCGTTGATGTCGGCGAAGTACAGTCTGCCCTCGCCCGTACCACCCAGGTGCTTCTGCCAGCCCCAGCTGACCGCCGTGCCCGTGTCCTCGAACCGTGCCTTCGCGTCGGCCCCGACCACCTGACGGCTGACGGAGACGGTGCCGTTGGTGTTGTGGACGACCATGTCGGCCTTCATGTCACCGTTCATGTCCGGCTTCCCGGGCGTGCCGCCCGGAAGGCCGGTCGGGACGGTGCGGCTGACGACGGTCGCGGTACCGAAGACGTTCCCGGTGGAGTCCGCTGCCTTGCCGAGCCAGACGACGACCGAGTTGTCGGCCTTGCGCGCCCACAGGTCGACGCGCCCGTCCTTGTTGAAGTCACCGGCGGACGAGAGCGTCGGGAAGTCGGCCTGCTTGAGCCCCGAGCCGATCTTCGTGCGGGTGGCGGGAGTGCCCCAGACGGCGAGGTCCAGCTTGCCGTCGGTCTTCTTGCCGAGGGACTGGAAGACGTCACCGGTGGTGTTGTGACGCAGCCACAGGTCCGGAACCTTGTCACCGTTGACGTCGCCGGGAGACACGACCGTGAACTGGTCCCAGTCGTCCGTACCGACGGAGACGGGGTCGTCCTTCACCTTGAAGCCGTTGCGTGGGGCGATGTACGACCACAAGGACTTGCCCTGCTTGACGAGCAGGTCAGTGTCGCCTTCGCGATCGCCGTCGATGTCGGCGGCGACGATCTGCTCGGCGTTGTACCAGTGGTTGGGGTCTACGACCCCTTCGCAGCCACGCTGGGAGGCGTGGCACCGCATGGTGATTTCCTGGGAGTCATCGGTTTCGATCAGGCCGTGACCGGGGTTCTTGTAGGCCTTGAGGCGCTTCACGCTCTCGAGGGGGTCCTGCTCGAGAGAAACGAGATCATTGGTGCCCTGAGCGTGCCACGCACCGCCATTCACGACCTGGCCCTGAGGGAAGGTCTTGCCGCCACCCATGGCGTTGGCGAACTGGCCGTTGCCGTGACCTGCGTAAGTCAGCAGCGCGGTGTTGTTGTCAAGACTCCAGAAGTCTGTCAGGTCGTCGCCGTTGAGGTCGTTCGGGATGTCCTGCTCCCACTTGCCGCTGACGTACAGCAGGTACGTCTGCGTGGGAGATCGGTTGCCGGCGGAGTCCACGCTGTAGGTGTAGAAGTAATGGGGGCCTGAGCTCTTCGGGGTCGCGTAGACGACGACGCCGTTCTGGTACTCGTTGACGCCGGTGGTGAGGGGGTCGTCCTTCTCGGCCGGCTCGTCGTCGCGCTCGCCCCAGCTGGTCTCCCAGTGGTAGCTGCTCACGTCCGCGACCCCGTTGGGCTTCAGGGTGAAGGCGCCGCGCTCGTTACGGAAGCTGGTGGTGGTAGGCCAGCCGTCGTTCCCCGGCGGGAAGTCGGCCGAGGACACGAGCGGGGGCGTGCTCGGCACGTCCCGGTCGATCGTGAACTTGCACGTGGCCGACCACGCCGAGCCCGCGCCATCCTGGTCCTTGGCGCGCACCTTCCAGGTGTAGTCACCGCTCGGCAGGGCGGCATCGGGAACGGCGAGCGTCGCCACCCGTCCCCGGAGGGCGGGAATGCTCTGTGTCAGGGCCGGTGCGGAGGCGCCGGCCTTGGTGACCTGGAACTCGGCCGCCAGGTTGCCTGCGTCACGGTCGTCCACACGGGCGAACAGGCTGACGTGGGCGTTGCCGATCTTCCCGCCGGAGGCACACGCGGTCTGCGGGCTGGTGCCGAGGCGGGTCGGGGCGCTCGGGGGGAAGTTGTACTCGGTCTCCAGGACGGCGGTCTTGGCGTCGAACTTCTTCCAGCCGAACGTGTCAGTCTCGTCGCCCGCGTACAGGCCGAGGTTGAGGCTGGCCCAGTTGTTCGCGGCGGCCTCACGGACCTTGGCCGTCGCGTCGAACTCGAGGTTGCCGGCAGCGCACTGGGCGCCGCTCCAGCCCTTGGCGTCGGTCACGGTGAATAGAGGACCGGTGCCGATACGGGCCGGCTGGTTGTTCCACGTGGTCTTCGACGAGATCGGGCCGACGTGCCAGAGCTCCACGGGTTTCTTGTTGCACGACCAGGACCAGGTGTTCTTGATCCGGAAGGTCGAGCGGATGACCTGGGAGCCGCCGAGGTCATCGGTGTCGAGCTGGAAGAACGAGCGCGACAGGCCGTTGGTCTCGTTCTCGTAGCCGACCCGGACGACCTCCTTCGTGTTCCAGAAGGACATGTTCGGGTACTTCTTGTAGACCCGGGTCCAGTTCTGCCGCTTGCCCCAGGTCCACGACGGGTCGATGTAGACCGGGTACTGGGTGTCGGTACCGGTCAGCAGCTGCTGGTCGGGCTTGATCTCCAGGGTGTCGCCCGTGACGGTCGTCGGCATCAGGGCGTCCTGGGCGCCGGGTGCCGGCTCGAAGACGTCCTCGGGGGCGACCTCTTCGGTTGCTGCGGCGGCGAACGTGCTGCGTGCGTCCGGGGTGGAGGCCACGCCGGAGGAGGCCGTCGTGGAGTCCCACATCATCGGGGACGGGCTGGTGAACACGATCTGGTCGGCCGAGTTGGCCGCCGTGACGCTGCCGGTCTCGGGGTCCGTCGCCACGTCGAGTCCGACGGTGTCCAGCTTGAACCGCAGGGTCGCCAGCTCGGGGTTCGTCGCGGCTTCCGCGGTCTTCACGACCAGGAGCTGCGAGAAGCCCTCGACGTCCGCCTTGAGCTGCAGATCGATGCCGGGCAGGATCTCCGCATAGGTGGCCACGTTCTCGGCGAGAGTGGGCTTGGGCAGCGGCTTCGGCCAGGTCAGGGAGAGGCTGCGGCCGTCCTAGACGCCGGTCAGCAGCGGTCCGTCACCGCCTCCGGAGAACGTCACGGAGACGGCGGTCGCCTTGGACGCGACCCGGCCGTCCGCGGCGAACTGCAGCGTCGGGTCGGTCGGGACCCACTCGTTGTCGCGGAGCATGCGCACGGACGTCCCGTGCTGCTTGACGATCCACTTGCCGTCGGGCTGGGCCCAGGTGTCGGTCGTCTCGGTGCGGGCCGATTCGAGTTCGAACTCCTGGCCGGTCTGCTTCGCCTTCTGGAGCGCGTAGTCCTCGGCGCTCATCTCGCCGGTGGTGACCGGGTCGACCATGGTGGTCGGAACCACCGTGTCGTCAGGCGTGATGGCGACCGCCGACGCGAGGAGCGCGCCGACCAGTATCCCGGGAGCGAGCCGGGCTCCCCACCCATGTCTGAAAAGCAATCTGCTCGGTGTGGACATGATGTATTCCCTCCCCTGTTTCGTGACCGAAATCGGCGCCGACTCTACAGGCGAGCTATGACAACTACGGGTCCGCGCAGTCGCCAGGGCAGCGTGAAGGAGGTGTATTTACGGTGTGAAGGCGGACAATTCAGCAATCTCGGGAGAGTCGTGTCGATGCCACCGACCTGGGACTCTATGGGTCACCTGTGAGGCGTTGGGTGGCTAGGGGTGTTTGCGTCGGCAGATGCATTCAGTGGTCAATCGTTTTTGCTTCGCTTTCCGTGTCAGTGGCCCCTGTTAGGGTGCGGCGGGTTATTGACTTATGGGAAGTGGGGGGTAAGTGAATAGATTCCGTACGCGCGGATGGGCCGTGGCATTGTCCGCGGTGATGGCGGTGGGGTTGCTGCCGTCGACATCCGTGGCACTCACCGAAGGGCCCGGGCTCAGCACGTCGCTGCCGGGTCTGAAGCAACCGAAGGCCGTGCCCGTCGCGCCGGTGCGCGCGGGCGGCAACGTCAAGCGTCCGAATGCCGCGGCGGCCAAGGCGCCCGCGCGTGCCGTGTGGCCCGCGGCCGGGACGCAGACGGTGGCTGTGGGGCAGGAGGGGGCTCTGCTCCGTCGGCCTGCGGCGATCGGCGCCGACTTGCCCGTCTCGGTGTCGGCGGTCGCGGAGAAGTCCTCGAAGACCGCCCCGTTGACGCGGGCGAGGGTCTCGGTCGAGTCGCGGGCGAAGGCTCGGAAGGCGGGGGTGGAGGGTCTTCTGCTCTCCGTCGGGCGTGCTGACGGTGTGGCTGCCGGTGGGCGGGCCCGGGTGAGTGTGGACTACTCGGCCTTCAAGGATGCCTACGGTGGTGACTGGGGTGCGCGGCTGAGGCTGGTCCAGTTGCCGGCCTGTGCGCTGACCACGCCGGACAAGGCTGCCTGCCGGGTGGCGAAGCCGCTGGCGAGCACGAACGACACCAGGGACCAGAAGGTCACCGCCGTCGCGCCGGTGCCGTCGGGCAGGAGCTCCGCAGGCCTCGTGTCGAATGCCATTACGGTGGTGGCACTGACGTCCGGCGTAGGCGGCCCCACCGGCACCTTCAAGGCCACCTCGCTCGAGGCGTCGGGTGCCTGGAGCGCCGGCGGCGCGACCGGTGCGTTCACCTGGAGCTATCCGGTGGGCACGCCGGCGGTCCCGGGCGGTCTCAAGCCCGACGTGACCCTCGGCTACAACTCGCAGGCTGTGGACGGTCGTACGGCCGCGAGCAACAACCAGGCGGGCTGGATCGGTGACGGCTGGTCCTACGAGCCGGGGTACATCGAGCGCCGCTACAAGTCGTGCGAGGACGACAAGACGGGCGGCACGAACACCACCAAGGTCGGTGACCAGTGCTGGTACACCGACAACGCCACGCTCTCCCTTGGCGGCAAGACGACCGAGCTCGTCTACGACGCCACCAAGGGCTGGCACCCCGTCTCCGACGGCGGCGAGAAGATCGAGAAGCTGACCGGAGCCGCCAACGGCGACCTCGGCGCCGCGGGTGCCAAGGGCGAGGGCGGCACCGGTGAGTACTGGAAGATCACGACGCTCGACGGCACCCAGTACTACTTCGGCCGCAACCGGCTGCCCGGCTGGGCGACCGGCTACCCGGAGACCAACTCCACGCTGAACGTCCCGGTGTTCGGCAACCACGCGGGCGAGCCCTGCTACAACGCCTCCTTCGCCGCCGCCTGGTGCCAGCAGGCATGGCGCTGGAACCTCGACTACGTCGTGGACCCGCGCGGCAACGCCATGGCGTACTTCTGGCAGAAGGAGAAGAACAACTACGGTCGCAACACCAACGCGACCACGGGCGCGTCGACGAAGACGCCGTACGACCGTGGCGGTTACCTCGACCGCATCGAGTACGGCCTGCGGGACGGGACGCCGTACGCGGCCAAGGCCATGGGCAAGGTGACCTTCACCTCCGGAGACCGGTGCGAGGCCACGAGCTGCACCTTCGACGCGGCGAACTCCACCAAGTGGCCGGACACGCCGTTCGACCTCTACTGCGCCGACACGGCCACCGAGTGCAAGACCCAGAACGCCCCCAGCTTCTGGTCGAAGGTCCGCCTGAAGTCGATCGCGACGCAGGTCCTGTCCGGTGGGGCGTACAAGGACGTCGACAGCTGGGAGCTGACGCAGACCTTCCCGCCCTCGGGCGACGGCATCTCCAAGCCCATGTGGCTGGCCAGTCTCTGGCACAAGGCCAAGGACGGCAGCGCCACCGGTGACGTGCCCCCGGTCACCTTCGGCGGCGAGCCGAAGGCCAACCGCGTCGACAAGCTGGGCGACGGCTTGGCCCCGTTCATCCGGCTGCGGATGTCGCAGATCACCACCGAGACCGGTGGCGTGATCGGAGTCTGGTACCACGCCCCTGAGTGCACGAACACGACGCTGCCGCCGCTCGACGCGACCAACGGCACGCGCTGCTTCCCCGTCAAGTGGGAAGCCGAGGGCACGGCCGCGAAGCAGGACTGGTTCAACTCCTACGTCGTCAGCCGCGTGGTGGAGGGCGACAACGTCTCGGGCACCCCGGACGTCGTCACCGAGTACAGCTACGTAGGCGGCGCCGAATGGGCCAAGAGCGAGGACGAGTTCACCAAGGCGGAGTACCGGCAGTACTCGGAGCCCCGCGGCTACTACCTCGTCCAGACGCGCAAAGGCGCCGGCATGGACCCGCGCACGCTGAGTGAGACCCGGTACTTCCGCGGGATCGACGGCGCCGAGGTGAAGAACACCGCGGGCCTCGCCGTCACCGACCGGAAGCAGTTCACCGGCATGCCGCGCGAGCGGGTCACGTACAACGGTGACGGCGGCGTGTTCGTCGGCTCCACCTCGTACACCCCGTGGACCTCGGAGGCCACGGCGACCCGCAGCCGCACGGGCCTCCCCGCGGTCGAGTCCTTCATGACCGGCACGGAGGGCGAGGAGACGCGCACGGCGATCACGGGCGGGGACCGGACGACTCTGACTGTCCGTGGCTTCGACGAGTACGGCATGGTCAAGACCATCACCGACCTCGGCGACACCGCGAAGTCGGGCGACGAGAAGTGCACCGAGCTCACCTATGCCCGTACCGGTTCCTCACCGATCCTCGACAGGGTCGCCCGAGCCGAGACGTACGCCGTCGCCTGCGTGATGCCGGTCTCCAGGCCCGCTGACGTCGTCGACGACATCCGTACGTACTACGACGGCAAGGCCCTGGGCGAGGCCCCGACCAAGGGGCTGGTGACCAAGGTCGACCGGATCAACGGCAAGGGCGACGGCTATGACGTCACGTCCTCCGTGCCCAGCGTCTGCGGCGCCGACGGCAAGCAGCTCTGCTTCGACGTCTACGGCCGTCAGCTCGCCGCCGCCGACGCGTACGGCGAGGTGACCCGTACGGACTTCACGCCCCCGACGGGCGAGGTGCCGAACGGCACGACCGTGACCAACCCGCTGTCGCACAAGGTCACGACCGTACTGGACCCTCGGCGCGGCCAGCCGACCAAGATCACCGATGCCAACGGCAAGGTGAAGTCGATGGCCTACGACCCGCTCGGCCGCATCACCAAGGCGTGGCTGCCGACGCGTTCGCAGGCCACGTATCCGACCTCGCCGAACTTCCAGTTCAGCTACCTGGTCCGCACCAACGGGCCGATCGTCACGACCACCCAGTCGCTGAGCCAGGACAACAAGTACCGGACCAGCTACACCTTCCAGGACGGTCTGCTGCGCGGTCTCCAGACGCAGCAGGACTCCCCGGACCGGGCCGGGCGCCTGGTCACCGAGCAGTTCTACAACTCGCGCGGTGAGGCTGTCGCCGACTCCGGCAGCTACTACGCGGCCGGGATCCCCGAGCCCAACGCGGTGACCGGCCAGCAGACCATGTACCCGTCGTCGACCGAGACGCAGTACGACGGCGCCGGACGCGCCACCGCGGTCATCGCCAAGCGGTACACGGTCGAGACCAAGCGCTCGACCACCACGTACACCGGCGACACGACCACCGTCGTCCCGCCGGCCGGCGGCACCGCGACCACCACCGTCGTGGACGCGCTGGGCCGCACCACCGAGGTGAAGGAGTACACGAACGCCGCGCGGACGGCGTCGCAGTCCCTGTCCTACGCGTACGACAAGCTGGGCCGGGTCGCGAAGATCACCGACGCGAGCGGGGCGGAGTGGACGTACGGCTATGACGTCCGCGGCCGCCAGATTGACGTCAAGGACCCCGACAAGGGCAACACGCACACGGACTTCGACCTGGGCGACCGGGCGACCGACGTCACCGACGCGCGGGAGATCAAGCTCCACACGGACTACGACGCGCTCGGCAGGCCCAAGGCCCTGAAGAAGGGGACGACGACTCTCGCCGCGTGGACGTACGACGCGACGAACGCGAAGGGTCTGCCGGCGACGGCGACGCGTTACGACGAGGACGGCAACGCCTGGGTCACGGAGACCGGTAGCTACAACGGTCTCGACCAGCCGATGCTGACCAAGTTCACGGTGCCGTCCTCGGAGACGGGGCTGGCGGGGACGTACGAGTGGTACACGACGTACAACCTGAACACCGGTCAGGTGACGGACGTCGAGCAGCCGGCGATGGCCGACCTGCCGTACGAGTTGGTCAGCAACACCTACACCTCGGTGACGGGTCTGCCTGACACGGTCAACACCGACGACCACGCGCTGATCTCGCAGGTCACGTACGACCACTACGGGCGTCCGACCCGCACGGAGTACAGCGAGTTCGGCCGTCACGTGTGGACGAGCAACGAGTACGACGAGCACACGGGCAACCTGACCCGTTCGTACACCGACCGGGACACGGCGCCGCAGCGCATCGAGGACACCGCCTACAGCTACGACCCGGCCGGCAACATCACCAAGGTCGCGGCGGCCTACGGCCAGGACGCGGCCCGTACGACCGACACCCAGTGCTTCCAGACCGACGCCCTGCGCCGGATCACCGACGCCTGGACGAACACGGGCACCGACTGCGCGTCGGCCCCGTCGGACACGGCCGTGGGCGGACAGGACGCGTACTGGACCAGCTACACCTACGACGCGGTGGGCAACCGCAAGACGGAGGTCCAGCACAAGACGTCGACCGGTCCGACGGAGGACATCACCCGGACGTACGCGGACCCGACGAAGGGCAAGCACGACCTGCCCTTGGTGACGCAGGCGGGCCCGGGGGCCAGGACGGACGCGTACACGTACGACCAGGCCGGCAACACGGCGACCCGCAAGATCGGTGACGCGGACCTGGAGACCTTCGACTGGGACGACGAGGGCCACCTCAAGTCCACGACCAAGGTCACGGACACCACCAGCTACCTGTACGACACGGCCGGCGCGCGACTGCTCCGCAAGGACTCGACGGGCACGACGCTCTACCTGCCCGGCGGCAACGAGCTGCACCGCGACAAGAACGACAAGGTCACGGGCACCCGCTACTACGGCGGCTACGCCATGCTGAAGGGCGGCAAGCTCAGCTTCCTGCTGACCGACCAGAACGGCACCAGCACCACCCAGATCGCGCACGACGCACCGCAGGCGGTGACCCGCCGCAAGACCACCATCTTCGGCGGCCCGCGCGGCACCCAGCCCACCGACTGGCTCGGCGACAAGGGCTTCGTCGGTGGCACCAACGACGCGGACACGAGCCTCGTCCACATCGGCGCCCGCGAATACGACCCGACCGTGGCCCGCTTCATCAGCGTCGACCCCCTCCTCGAACTGGACAGGCTCCAGACCCTGTCCGGCTACAGCTACGCAGCCAACAACCCGGTCGCCTTCTCGGACCCGACGGGCCTCGGGCTGGACGACGGGACGGGGCACACGGAGCGGGAGGACGGGAAGTCGGGGCAGGGGGACGGGAAGCCGCGTCACAGCGTGGGCGGCGAGCCCACGGTGAACGACACCGCTGCCAACACCAACCCGAACAATCAGACCGAGGACTTCATCAGCACGACTGCCAGGAAGCACCTCGGGACGGAGAAGTACGCAGAGTGGAGGCAGGTCTACAAGCGGAACATCACCCACTTCACTGGGTGGGATCCAAGCGAGCAGGACTTGATGGCGGCCGCCGTCAACTCTTGCTGGGGGCCGCGTTCCTACGCGTGTCCGCCGGCGCTGAAGCAGATCTTCCGGGAAATCGAAATCCAGCGCCTGATCGCTGTGGCTCAGGAGACCGGCGCGTTCGAGGGCGGCTCGCGCATCCCTGGCTCTCAGGCAGCCCGCTCCGGGGGCAAGAGTTCGAAGGGCAGGGGGTGTGGAAAGTGCTTCCTGGCAGGCACGGACGTCCAGATGGCCGACGGTTCCACCAAGGACATCGAAAAGATCGTCGTCGGTGACGAAGTTCTGGCAACCGATCCGTATTCCGGGGAAACCGGTGCGCGCAAGGTCACGCAGCTCATCGTCACGGACGGCGACAAGTACTTCAACGAGCTGACCATAGCGACGCCCAGCGGCCCTGAGAAGCTCACCGCCACGTACGAGCACCCGTTCTGGTCGGTTTCGGAGAAGCGGTGGGTCGAGGCCGGCCGACTGGTGCCGGGCATGACGCTGCGGACGGACAGCGGTACCGCATTCGCGGTCACGGCGAACCGCCCCTTCACGCGCCATGTACGTACCTACAACCTCACGGTTGATGGGCTGCACACGTACTATGTGCTCGCTGGGCAGACGCCAGTTCTCGTTCACAACAGCGGAGCGGTCCCTGACCCAACCTCTTTCTCGAACTTGATACCGTCAGACAAACCGGAATGGTTCAAGCCGATCGCTCCTGGCACTGTGCTTTCTCGCTCTGGAAACTATTCATACGTAGTGACCGGGGACGGTGAGCTCGTTATCGGGAAGCGAACAGCTGGCCATGTGAGCCTCGCCCAGGGGCGGGATGTGCTGGCTGCTGGCGAGTTCAAAACCAAGGGTGGCCAAGTCGTGTTCCTCGACAATAAATCTGGCCATTATCTGCCTTACGGAGCTAACGCTCAAAAGGCGGCAGTGGATGCCTTTGAAAGGAACGGACTCGACGCTGGTGGAAAATACATCGAAGCATGGCGGCCAAGCTGCTGATCCGGTCGCGGAGCTCAGGCAGGCCGTCCAAGGGGTTCTCGCTACGGCGGAGGAGACCTGTGGCGCCGAAGCGCTTGAGCCGGGCTTGGAGCGTACGCTCGCGATTCTGCAGAGGAACCCTGATTTCCGGGGGCAATTCGAGAGTCAACTGATTGCACTGATCGACTCGCCAGAGGAAGGCGTTGTCGAGGTAGTTTCTTTCCTAATGCACGTGCTGCGTTGGGGAGCTGTCCGAGAGGCGGTTGAAGAACGGGTCAACTATCCCCGGGGGAATGTCAGCAGCATTCGGATTTACGAGGCGATGCTGGATTCCTTCTCTGACTTCTGGCGTGATCGTGATCTCTATACGAGATTCGCCGAGTCGTGAGGCCGTAGATCTGTAGCGCGCTTCCAGGGTGGTTGCGAGTGCAAAACAGAAGCCCCGTCAGGTGGGTCCTGGCGGGGCTTCTGGGGTGGTTGACGGCAGTAGTTGACGGCAACGTCAGCGGGCGGCGGCCCCCACGAGGGGTGGTTCGTCGCCGTCGTCGGGACCGCTGGTGAGCCTCCCGGGGTTGCGGAGGGGCCGCTGTCCTTCCAGCCCGTCCCCGCGGCCTCGCGTTCCTTGCGCTGTCGGTCGCGGTGCTGTTCGAGGGAGCGCAGACACGGCGTCGGCAGGGCGATGCGTCGTTCAGAACTCTGGGTCTTGGTGGGCAGATGCGTGAGTCCGCCGGTTCGGGTGCGCTGGAGTGAGCGCCGGATGCTGGCTGTTCCGGTGGTGAGGTCGAGGTCTTCCCGGGGGAGGCCGAAGGTTCGCCCTTGCGGAGTCCGGTTCGCAGGGCGAGTTCGTGCAGCGCGTGGAGCCGGTCGGCGCGGGCCGCGTCGAGGAACTGGCGGGCCTCGGCTGCGGAGAGCGGACGGAAGCGCCTGGGCTGGTGCGTGGTGGTCCTGACGTTGCGGGAGAGTTCGTCTTTTCGGACGGCGTGTTCCAGGGCCGATTTGAGCATCGAGTGCACGTAGGTCACGGCTAACTGATCGTTTCACAATGAGGTCTGTGAGGGACGGGATGCTGGGACGCCCGGCTTCGTCCGTAGGATCACTCCATGCCTGCTGACGAACGCGTAACCCGGTCCACGTTCTCCGGCCGTATCCAGCCCATAGCGGCTCCTCAGCCGATGCCGGAGCTGCCCCAGCGGATCTGGTCGGATGACGACTGGGAGCGGATCCAGCTCGGCTATGCATCGCGGGACATGGACGAGAAGTGGGACGTCTTCACGGAGGGCGAGGTCGTCTTCCTGCACCGAAGCTGGACGGGTAACGGAACCTTCGCAGCGACCTTCGCGCCCGTCGACGGCGGTGGATGGCGGATCGACAGTGCCGTAGTCGAACGTGACGCCGAACGCTATCGAGGAACGGACGATGCCTACGACTGCGTCATGCTTGAGCTGGTGATCAGCGCCATCGTGCTTGGCGAGTCGGCGACAGACCTCCGGACGAAGCTGGTCGAGTTGACGCGTCGGGAGTCGGGTTCCGATGCTCCGGCCGGGCTGATTCAGCACAGCGCCCTGGGGCTGCGCTCGGACTCCTAGCCGGTCACTCTGGGACCGCTGGATAGACGTCGGATGCAGATCAGGCTGCAGGCCAATTCGAGCAAACCCTGGTGGAGATCGGCGCGTCGTTCGTAGCGGGTGCGGAGGCGTTTGAACTGGTGCAGCCAGGCAAAGGCCCGCTCGACGACCCAGCGCACCTTGCCCAGTCCGGAGCCGTGGGCGACGCCGTGTCGGGCAATGAGGGGTTTGATGCCGCGCTTCCAGAGCAGGCGGCGGTACTTGTCGAAGTCGTAGCCTCGGTCGGCGTATCGACGCCGGGGCTTGCGGCGGGGACGTCCCCGAAGACCCCGGATCGATGGGACGGCGTCCAGCAGCGGTAGGAGCTGAGTGACATCGTGCCGGTTGCCACCGGTGAGCGTGACAGCCAGCGGGGTGCCGTGCCGGTCGACGATCAGGTGGTGCTTGGAGCCGGGGCGGGCCCGGTCGACGGGCGAGGGGCCGACATGGTCCCCCCTTTGAGGGCCCGGACATGTGACCCGTCTACGGAGCAGTCGTCCAGGTCCAGCAGGCCGGCGCGGCGAAGCTCGGCCAGCAGGGCGGCGTGCAGTCGAGGCCAGACGCCGGCCTCGGTCCAGTCCCGGAGCCGACGCCAGGCCGTCACACCGGAACAGCCCACGGTCTCTGTGGGGACATCGCGCCACGCGACACCGGTCCGCAGCACATACATGACGCCGGCGAGCGCCACTCGGTCGGGAACACGCAGCCGTCCCGGGTGACGATGGCGCCGTTCGGGGGCGGGCGGCAGCAGCGGGGCCACCCGCTCCCACAGCTGGTCAGGAACAAGATCAGCACGCATCCGGACACCCTGCCGACCAAGATCGTCAGACACAAGACCCGCAGCTCAACTCATTCTGAAACGATCAGTAAGGGGGGCATTTGCTTCTGGCAGCACTTGCCGATCGCGCAGCACCTCATGCTGAGGGCAACCTGAAGAGATGATGGCGGCCCCACGAGTTGCTCGTGGGGCCGCCATGGGGATGGCGATGTCGTTACGTCAGTACGTCAGGATCCCCGGGTCCGAGGTGCCCGGCGTGCCCGTTTCCACGTGGCCGGCCAGGCGGCGGAGGAAGTCCGTGTTGGTCGAGGACGTGATCGTCACGTCGTACCAGCGGGAGGAGCCGGTCAGGTCCACGGTGTGGGTGACTGTGGTGTTCTTCGGGACCGTCACCGTCTGCGGGGTGCCCGCGTACGTGTTGGTGATCGTCAGGGTCGCGTCCGTCGAGGTCGGGTTGGTCAGGGTCAGGTCCAGGTTGCCCGTCGTCGGGTTGTGGCGGGCCGTGACCTCCTGGGTCGCCGTCTTGCCGGGGGAGCGGAAGCGGCGGAGGAAGCCGTTGGGGCCGTGGACCGTCAGGTCGGTGAGGGTCTTGCTGTACTTGGTGTTCCAGGTGTCCGCGATCGACTTGTTCGGTTCCGTCGTGTACGTCCACGGCGCGTCCGTGCGGTTCGCCGACGTCACGTAGAACTGGGCGCCCGCCGACGGGCCGCCGCTGAAGGTGAGGCGGTAGGTGCCGGCCGTGGTGTCCGCCGTGCCGTCCACGTACGGGGCGTAGCGCAGGGGGCGGGTGGGCTTCGTGCCCGGTTCCTGGCGGGGCATCGTGCCGACGGCCGGGGCGGTGGCCAGGAAGTCGGAGTGGCGGTTCTTGTCCGGCGGGTAGTAGCCCGCGGTCGGCGGGAGCTGGGCGGACTGGGTGTTCGTGCGCGTGAAGTCGAACGCCGAGGTGAGGTCGCCGCAGACCGCGCGGCGCCACGGGGTGATGTGGGGTTCCTGGACGCCGAAGCGGGACTCCATGAAGCGGATGATCGACGTGTGGTCGAAGGTCTCCGAGCAGGTGTAGCCGCCGGTGGACCAGGGGGAGACGACGATCATCGGGACGCGCGGGCCCAGGCCGTACGGGCCGGCCGCGTAGCCGACCTTGCCGCCGAAGTAGTCCAGGGTGGTGGGGGTCGTCGAGAGGCCCTGGGCCGCCGAGCCCGGCGCGTACGGCGGGACCACGTGGTCGAAGAAGCCGTCGTTCTCGTCGTACGTGATGAACAGGGCCGTCTTCGCCCACACGTCCGGGTTCGAGGTCAGCGCGTCCAGGACCTGCGCGATGTACCAGGCGCCGTAGTTCGAGGGCCAGTTGGCGTGCTCCGAGAAGGCCTCGGGGGCGGCGATCCAGGAGATCTGGGGGAGGCTGCCCGCCTGCACGTCGGCGCGGAGCTTGTCGAAGTAGCCTTCGCCCGCCTTCGCGTTCGTGCCCGTGCGGGCCTTGTCGTAGAGCGGGTTGCCCGGCTGCGCGTTGCGGTAGTTGTTGAAGTAGAGGAGGGAGTTGTCGCCGTAGTTGCCGCGGAACGCGTCGTTGATCCAGCCCCACGAGCCGGCCGCGTTCAGGCCGTCGCCGATGTCCTGGTAGATCTTCCAGGAGATCCCCGCCGCCTCCAGGCGCTCGGGGTAGGTGGTCCAGCCGTAGCCCGCCTCGGCGTTGTTGAGGACGGGGCCGCCGCCCGTGCCGTCGTTGCCGACGTAACCGCTCCACATGTAGTAGCGGTTGGGGTCGGTCGCCCCGATGAACGAACAGTGGTACGCGTCGCAGATCGTGAACGCGTCGGCCAGCGCGTAGTGGAACGGGATGTCCTCGCGGGTGAGGTGCGCCATCGTGGCCTTGGTCTTGGCCGGGATCCAGTTGTCGTACTTGCCCTTGTTGAAGGCGCTCTGGCCGCCCTGCCAGTCGTGGTTGAGGCCCTGGAGGTACTCCATGCCCAGCTTGTCGCTGGTCGGCCGGAACGGCAGCGTCACCTTGGTGCCGTCCGACTGGTTCCACACGGACTTGCCGCTGGGCAGCGTCACCGGGCGCGGGTCGCCGAAGCCCCGTACGCCCTTCATCGCGCCGAAATAGTGGTCGAAGGAACGATTCTCCTGCATCAGCACGACAATGTGCTCGATGTCCTGGATCGTGCCGGTCGAGCCCTGCGCCGGTATGGAGGCGGCGCGGGCGATGCTGTCGGACAGCATGGTGAACGCGGCGGTGCCGCCTGCCAGTTGAAGGAACCGGCGGCGATTGAGGTCGGCCATGGGGGAGTTGTCCTCCGGGGGTGAGGGTGGACGAGCTGGCGGCGTGCCGGCCGACGGGCCGGCGACGGGCGCCCCAAGGAGAGCGCCCCCGAACTACCGCCCGGCGGCCGTCCGATGACTGCCCGCCGTACGGCAGGCGAATCCCCCGTATCTCAACATGAACGACCAGATACGAACACCCCCTGTGCGGGAAAAGTGCACAGGGGGCGTTCAGTTGCCCACAAGGGGCGGTGCTCATCCGTCGGTCGTGGCTACTCCACGACCAGCTCGACCTTGATGTTGCCGCGCGTCGCCTTCGAGTACGGGCAGAACGCGTGGGTCTTCTCCAGGAGGGCCGTGCCCGCCTCGCCCTGCAGGTGGTCCGGGAACTCCGCGCGCATCACGACCGCCAGGCCGAAGCCGCCGTCGGACGGGTCCTTGCCGATGGAGACCTCGGCGGTGATCGAGGCGTCCGCGATGTCGATCTTCTCCTGGCGGGCCACGACGCCCATCGCGCTCGCGAAGCAGGCCGCGTAGCCGGCCGCGAAGAGCTGCTCCGGGTTGGTGCCCTGGCCGTTGCCGCCGAGGGCCGCCGGGTGGGCGAGGGGGAGGTCCAGGTGGCCGTCGGAGCTGACGGCGCGGCCCTCGCGGCCGTTGGCGGTGGCGACTGCGGTGTAGATCGCGTCCATGGGTGATGCCGTCCGTTCTGTCCAGGGAGGGGGGCGGGGGTGCCGGCCGGTCCGGGGGTTCGTCCGCGGGGGGCTGCGGCGTGCTGCCTCCATATTTGTATCGCGCTATTTAGTTGTGCACAACTTAATCGCGTGTGATGCGGGTCTCCCGTACCCTGGATCCCATGGACGGACGCACCACCGACGCACCCGCCGACGAGGACTTCCTCCGGCTCGACAACCAGATCTGCTTCTCCCTGCACGCCGCCACCCGCGCCTTCAACGGCGTCTACCGCGGCGCGCTCAAGGAGCTCGGGCTCACCTACCCCCAGTACCTCGTCATGCTGGTGCTCTGGGAGCACGGCGAGCTGCCCGTCAAGGGGATCGGCGAGCGGCTCCGGCTCGACTCCGGGACCCTGTCCCCGCTGCTCAAGCGGCTCGAAGCGGCCGGATACGTCGAGCGGCGGCGCAGTGCCGAGGACGAGCGCTCCGTCACCGTGCGCGTCACCGGCGACGGGGCCGCCCTGCGCGAGCGGGCGCTCGGCGTGCCGCGCCGCATCGCCGCCGCCACCGGGCTCGACCTGGAGGAGATCGCCGGACTCCGCGACCGGCTGCACGCCCTGGCGACCCGCCTCGACGCCGTCGATCCTGACCGGCTGGGCGAGTGCGAGATCTAGACATCTAAATGTAAGGATCGGATCAGCGGTGCGGTCCTATACTCACCCCATGGTCGAGATCACCCTCAGACGCGCCACGGCGGACGACGCCAAGCGCCTCACCCAGATCGTCCGGAAGTCCGGTGCCTACCGGGGCGACTACGCCGCCATGGTCGACGGCTACCAGGTGGGCGGCTCGTACATCGAGCACCACCCCGTGCACGTCGCCGTCGACGGCCGGGGCAAGGTGCTCGGCTTCTACGCGCTGCTCCTCGACGAGGCCGAGCTCGACCTGGCCTTCGTCGCCGACGAGGCCCAGGGGCTGGGGATCGGGCGGCTGCTCGTGGCGCACATGCTCGGGGAGGCGCGGGCCGCCGGGCTCGGGTCGATACGGGTCGTGGCCCATCCGCCCGCCGAGGACTTCTACCTGCGCACCGGCGCCCGCCGCACCGGCACCGTCCCGCCCTCCGGGCACATCCACTGGGCGCGCCCCGAGCTCCGGTACGACGTGCCGGCCGAAAGCGCGGGCGCCCGCACCGCCGCCGGCCGCCCCGCCGACGTCCCGCCCGGCCTCGCGGCCCCCGTCGCGTGACCGCCACGCAGGAGGCGGGCCCCGGGAAGCGCAGGGTCTTCGCCGATCTCACCCCGCTGCGCACCTCCGTCCACTACCGCCGCATCTGGTTCGGCAACGCCGTCACCTGGGTCGGCCAGGGCATGACGACCCTCGCCATCTCGCTCCAGGTCTACGACATCACCCGCTCGCCGTTCTCCGTCGGCCTGGTCGGGCTGTTCTCGCTCGTCCCGCTCGTCGTCTTCGGCCTGTACGGCGGCGCCGTCGCCGACACCGTCGACCGGCGCAAGCTGGGGCTAGCCAGCGCCGGCGGCTCCGCGGTGCTGTCCGCGGCGCTCGCCGCCGCCGCGTTCGCCGGGTTCCACCAGGTCTGGTTCCTGTACGGGATCGTCTCCCTCCAGTCCGTCTGCGCCGCGCTCAACGCGCCCGCCCGCAGCTCGATGATCCCGCGGCTGCTGCCGCCCGAGCAGCTGCGTGCCGCCAACGCGCTCAACGCGATGACCACGACCTTCGGCACGCTCGTCGGGCCCAGCCTCGGCGGCCTCATCGTCGGTCTGGCCGGCTACCAGGCGGCGTACACCATCGACGTCCTCGCCTTCTCGGCCTCGCTGTATGCGATGGGGCGGCTGCCGTCGATGCTGCCCGAGCGGACGGGGGCGAAGCGGGCGTCCGTCCTCGACGGGCTGCGGTTCCTCGCGACCCGGCCCAACCTGCGCATGACCTTCTTCTCCGACTTCTGCGCCATGATCCTCGCCCACCCGCGCGCGCTGTTCCCGGCCGTCGCCGTCCTCTGGTTCGGCGGGGACGCCAAGACCACCGGACTCCTGGTCGCCGCACCGGCGTTCGGCGCGCTCCTCGGCGGGGTGCTGTCCGGCTGGCAGGGGCGGATCCGGCACCACGGGCAGGCGATCCTGCTCTCCGTGGCGGCCTGGGGCACCGCCATCGCCGCGTTCGGGCTCACCCGGAACCTCTGGCTCGGGCTGCTCCTGCTCGCCGTCGCCGGGTACTCCGACACCGTCTCGATGATCTTCCGCAACACGATGATGCAGGTCGCGGCCCCGGACGAGATGCGCGGCCGGCTCCAGGGCGTGTTCATCGTGGTCGTCGCGGGCGGGCCCCGCCTGGGCGACTTCCTCGCCGGGTCCGTCGCCGACCTCACCTCCCCGGCCGTGGCCATCACCGGCGGCGGCCTCGCCTGTGTCCTCGCGATCGGGATCCTCTCCCTGTACGCGAAGGGCTTCCGGCGGTACGACGCCGACAACCCCACCGCCTGAAGCCCGGACGCCCCCACCGCCTGAACGCACGGGACGCCACCGGTCTCAACCCCTCAAATCCCCACCGCCTGAACGCACGGGACGCCACCGGGCCCAACCCCTCAAATCCCCCACTCCCACTGGCGGTTGACCGCCACGGCGCATAGCCGCCAGGCCCGACGCGGGTCAACTCCCGTCCCGCGGACCAGACTCCTCGCGACGCCCGGAACCACCCCTTCCCCCGGGCGCCCGAGGAGTGTGTCGTGATCAGACCTTCCGTAGGTGGAAGGGCAGTCGGCCTGCTCGCGGCGGGGCTCTCCCTGATGCTGCTCACGGCGGGCCAGACCCCCGCCGGGGCGGCGGAACCCGCCGTGCCCGACACCTTCAGGAGCGCCCCGGCGTCCGCGTCCGCCACCGTCACCCTCGTCACCGGTGACCGGGTCACCCTGACCGACCTCGGCGGCGGACGGAGCACCGTCACCGTCGAGCGGGCCAAGGGCGCCACCGGGGCCGTCCGCAGCGAGACCGTGAACGGCAGGGTCACCGTCATACCCGACGAGGCCCGGCCCTACCTGGAGTCCGGTGTCCTCGACCGGCGCCTCTTCGACGTCACCGGCCTCGTCGAGCAGGGCATCACCGGCGAACTGCCCCTGATCGTCACGTACGGAAGCAGCGCCGCGAGCGCCACCGGAAGCGGCACCGCGAGCGCCCGCACCGCCGCCGCCACAGCAACCCCCCGCGGCACCGAGACCGTGCGCCCGCTGCCCAGCATCGGCGGCGCCGCCGTCACCGTCACCGAACCCGGCGCGTTCTGGCGCGAGTTCACCGCTCCCGCCCGGCGATCGGCGGGCCCCGCCAAAGTCTGGCTCGACGCCCGGGTGACGGCCGCGATGGCCGAGTCCAACGCCCAGATCGGCAGCCCCAAGGCCTGGGAGGCCGGGCTCACCGGCAAGGGCGTCAAGGTCGCCGTCCTCGACACCGGCTTCGACGCCGGCCACCCCGACCTCACCGGACGGGTCGGCGAGACCCGGTCGTTCATCGAGGGCCAGGAGGTCGCCGACCGCAACGGCCACGGCACCCATGTCGCGTCCACCGTCGGCGGCAGCGGCGCGGGCTCCGCGGGCAAGGAGCAGGGTGTCGCCCCCGGCGCCACCCTCGCCGTCGGCAAGGTCCTCAGCGACCAGGGCTCCGGCACCGAGTCGCAGATCATCGCCGGCATGGAGTGGGCCGCCCGGGACGTCGACGCGAAGATCGTTTCCATGAGCCTGGGTTCGAGCGAGCCCAGTGACGGCACCGACCCGATGGCGCAGGCCGTGAACGCGCTGTCCGCCGAGACCGGCGCGCTCTTCGTCATCGCCGCCGGCAACTCCGGCGCCCCCGGCTCCATCGGCTCGCCCGGCGCCGCCGACGCCGCGCTGACCGTCGGTGCCGTCGACTCCGCCGACGAGGCCGCCTACTTCACCAGCAAGGGCCCCCGCTACGGCGACCAGGGCCTCAAGCCCGATGTCTCCGCCCCCGGCGTCGACATCCTCGCCGCCCGCTCCCAACTCGTCGCGGGCAGTGGCCTGTACACCTCCATGAGCGGTACGTCGATGGCGACCCCGCACGTCGCCGGCGTCGCCGCGCTGCTCGCCGAGCGGCACCCCGACTGGACCGGCGCCCAGCTGAAGAACGCCCTCATGTCCAGCTCCAAGACGCTCGCCGACTCCGCCTACGACCTCGGCGCGGGCCGCGTCGACGTCGCCGCCGCCATTTCCGCGAACGTCACCGCCACCGGCTCCGCCGACCTGGGCTTCTACGCCTGGCCCTACGAGGAGAACAAGCCGGTGACGAAGACCGTCACCTACACCAACTCCTCCGACGCGCCCGTCCGGCTCGACCTGGCCGTCGAGGGCATGCCCGAGGGCACCGCCGCCGTCGCCGACCGCACCCTCACCGTCCCCGCGCACGGCAGCGCCGCCACCACCGTCACCGGCGACGGCGCCAAGGCCCCCGTCGGCAACAGCTCCGGCCGGATCACGGCGAGCACCGACGGCACCGCCGTGGCCCACACCGCGCTCGGCCTGGTCAAGGAGGAGGAGCGCTACACCCTCACCGTCCACGTCAAGGACCGCGACGGCGCTCCCGCCCCGGCCCGTCTCGGCGTGCAGCGGCTGGCCGCCGACTCCGACCCGTTCCCGGTGTCCGTCGGCGAGTCCGGCACGCTCCAACTGCGCCTGGAGCCCGGCACGTACACCGTCGACACCTTCCTCGACGTGCGCGGTTCGCACGGCAAGGACTCCCTCGGCCTGGGCTTCCTCACCGCGCCCGAGATCGTCCTCGACCGCGACCGCGAGATCACCCTCGACGGGCGGCGGCTGCGGGAGATCCGCGCCGAGGTCGAGCGGCGCACCGAGACCCGGCAGCTCCTGATGGAGTTCGACCGCAAGGCGAACGGGGCCTCCTACTTCGGCGCCGTCCAGGTCCCGGTGACCTACGACTCGATCTTCGCCGCGCCCACCGCCAAGCCCGCCACCGGCAGCTTCGAGTACCGGACGGTGTGGCGGCTCGGCAAGCCGATGCTGGAGGCGACGGCCGGCGGCGCCCGGCTCGCCGAGGTCACCGCGCAGCCCGGCGCCACCCTCCTGGAGGGCCGCCACCGGCTCGGCGTCGTCGACGCGGGCACCGGCACCGCCGCCGAGTACGCGGGCAAGAAGGTCACCGGCAAGGCCGTTCTGGTGCGCCGCACCGAGGGCGCCGATCCGGTCGTGCTCGCCCAGACCGCCCAGGACGCGGGCGCGAAGGCGCTGTTCGTCACCGATGACCGGCCGGGGCGCCTGATGGCCTGGTTCGGCACCGGCGACTACGAGGACCGGCCGCTCACCGTCGCCACCGTGAACACGGCCGACGCCGCCCGCCTCGCGTCCGCCGCCGCGCGCGGCACGGCGCTCGACCTGACGGGCACCCGCTTCACCCCGTACACGTACGACCTCTCCGAGGGGCACCCCGGCGCCATCGGCACCGACCTGGTGTTCCGTCCGGAGCGGAAGCAACTGGCCACGATCCGCTCCACGTTCCACATGCCGACGGCCCGCGAGGAGCTCGGCGGCGAGTTCCGCTACTCGCTCACCGACACCTTCCCGATCGGCTTCGGCTTCAAGGAGTGGATCGCCTTCCCGGCCGAGCGCACCGAGTACGTCTCCACCGGCACCGGACAGCGCTGGCACGAGTCCGTCGACCTCGGCGACTCGTTGGAGCAGCGCGGCGGGCAGTCCGTCTACCGGGGCGGCAGCGAGAACGAACTGGAGTGGTTCAAGCCGGTCTGGCACCCCTGGCTCGGCACCGGCCTCGGCTGGGGCCAGGAGCGCAGCGGCAACGACCTGCGGTTCAACACGCCCGGCTGGGGCGACTCGGGCCCCGACCACACCGGCTTCGGCAACGTGTGGGGCGACGACTCGATGACCCAGTACACCGAGGTGTACGTGAACGGCGTCCGGGTCGACCGCCGCAAGAGCTCCGGCGCCTACGCCTGGGACGCCCCGGCCGAGGAGGCCACGTACAAGGTCGTCACCGACACCGCGCTCGACCGGGCCCGCTGGCGGCTCGGCACGAAGGGCCACGCCGAGTGGACCTTCCGGTCGGCGGAGACGCCGGGCGACCGGACCACCTACCTGCCGCTCATCAACCTCGGCTTCGACCTGCGCACCGACCTCGCCGGCGATGTCCGGGCCGGCGCCCGGGTCCCCGTCCGGATCACCGCCGCGTACGTGGCGGGTGCGGCCGGCACCGGCCGGATCGGCGGCGGTTCGCTGGAGGTCTCGTACGACGAGGGGACGAGCTGGACGAAGGTCGGGCTGGACCGTTCGTGGCGGGGCGAGCTGCGGATCCCGTCCGGGGCGACGTCCGTCTCGCTGCGCGCGGGCGCGAGCGACGACAAGGGCGGCTCGGTACGGCAGGAGGTCATCCGGGCGGTGGGCGTGAACTAGAAGTGCTCCCAGCCGAACGGGTCATCCCGCCACCCGACAGGGCGCGTGCACTTGCTGAGGGCCTATGCCACGGCGAGGCTCCGACGTGAGCAACTCGGCTCTTCCAGGAGGTATTCATGCGCAGGATCATTGCCACCGTCACGCTGGCCGCCGCCGCCGTTCTGGTCGGTTCCGGAACCGCCCTCGCCCACACCGGGCCTGAGTACGGCGAGGACATCGACATCGTCGTGGTGGACAACACGGTCGTCGTCTGTGGTGACTTCAGCGTGTGTGCGGGTGACGTCAGCATCGGCGGCTGACCGGCGCCGGACCACCACGAAGCCCCCTCTCCCCGAGGGGGCTTCGTGCCGCCGGGGCCCCCGACTCGGATCCAGTCCGGAACCCCGACTCGGATCCAGCCCGGGACCGGCCCCAGGTCCCCGTCAGTCGTCCCGCCCGGGATCCGCTCCGACGATCCCGCGCACCACGCCGAGCTCCACCAGGTCCTGGGGGCGCAGCCGCAGCTGGTCCGCCGTCTCGGGGACGCGGTCCGGCGGGCGCTTCAGGATCTGCGCGGCGAGCTCGGGGGCGATGACGGAGAAGTAGCCGCCGGGCGCGGCCCAGGTGTTGTCGGGGGCCGCGAGCGCCAGCGCGCCCCCCGATCCGCCCTCGCCGACGAGGAGCGAGGTGACGGGGGTACGGGCCTCCGCGAGGGCCGTGAACGCGTCCGCGATGGCCGGGCCCGCGCCCGCCCGCTCGGCGGCGGCGTCGTTGGCGGCGCCGGGCGTGTCGATCAGGGTGAGGACGGGGACGCCGAGCCGCCCCGCGAGCCGCACCAGCCGCGCCACGGTCCGGAACCCGGCCGGCCGGGTCGCCCCGCCGTCCTGCGCCGCGTACGCCACGACCCGCCCCTCGTGCACGCCGAAACCGCACTCCACGCCCGGGTCTACACCCCCGGCCCGGTCGCCGCGGATGGGCGCCCGCACCTCGAAGTACCGGTCCAGGTACGCCCCGGCGCGCGGCCGTTCCGCCGCCCGGGCCCGCCGCACCGCGTCCCAGCCGCCGGCGGGCGGATCGAGCGGGCCGAGGGCGTACGGCGGGGGAGCGGGGGCCGGCGGCCCGGCGCTGTCGGCCGCGGCGTCCGGGCCGAGCAGCCGCAGCCACAGGGCGACGGTCTCCCGCAGCCGCTCGGGCGGGACGAGCGCGTCGACGTGGCCGTACGCGTACTGCCCCTCCGCCGTGTACGCGGACGGGTCGGCGTCCGCCGGGCGCACCCGGGAGCCGGCGAAGGCGACCTGCGCGGCGGGCAGCGCCAGGACGACGTCGGCGCCCGCGCCGACCGTGGCCCAGCCGCCGCCGGTCGACGGGTCGCGCAGCACGGTCACATGGGCGACGCCCGCCGCCCGGAGGCGGACCGCGGCGGCGGCCACGCGCTGGAGCTGGGCGAGGGCGACCATGCCCTCCTGCATGCGGCTGCCGCCGGTCGCGACGAGCGAGACCAGCGGCAGGCGCCGCTCGGCCGCCGTCCGGTACGCGGCGACCAGCCGGTCCCCGGCCGCCCGCCCGAGCGAGCCACCGAGGAAGCCGAACTCGAAGACGACCAGCACGCAGGGGCGGCCGCCGACGGTCGCCGTGCCGTACAGGACGGACTCGTCGGCGCCGGTGCGTTCGGCGGCGCGGGCGCGCGACGCGTCGTAGCCGCTCCAGGCGACCGGCCCGTCGGGCGGCTGCGGCCCCGGGGGCGCGGCGTCGGGCGTGAACTCCTCCGCGACCAGGGCGACGGCCTCCCGCGCGGAGAGCCGCTCACGCATCGGGCGTCCCCGGCAGCGCCTTCTTGAGGATCTTGCCCAGGTCGTTGCGGGGCAGCTCCGCCAGGTAGCGGACCTCGCGGGGCCGCTTGTGCGGGGCGAGGAGGGCGGCGACGTGGGCGGCGAGGGCGTCGGGCGCGGGGGGCCGGGCCGGGTCGGTGGGGACCACCCAGGCCACGATCCGTTCGCCGAGGTCCGGGTCGGGTGCGCCGGTGACGGCCGCCTCGCGCACCTCGGGGTGGTCGAGCAGGGCGTTCTCGATCTCGCCCGCGCCGATCTTGTAGCCGCCGCTCTTGATGAGGTCGGTCGCCTTGCGGCCGACGATCCGGACGTACCCGTCGGCCTCCCGTACCGCCATGTCCCCGGTGCGGAACCAGCCGCCGTCGGCGAAGGCCGCCGCCGTCGCGTCCGGGCGGTTGAGATAGGCGCTGAACAGGTTCGGGCCCTTCACCTGGATCTCCCCGACGGTCTCCCCGTCGTGGGCGTCGAGGACCGAGCCGTCCTCCTCCACCAGGCGCAGCCCGACCCCGCGCAGCGGCAGTCCGACCGAGCCGGGGCGCGGGCCGGGGCCGACGGGGATCGAGGTGTTCATGAGGGTCTCGGTCATGCCGTACCGCTCGATCACCGTCCGGCCGGTCGCCGCCGTGATCCGCTCGTGGTCGCGTACGGGCAGCGCCGCCGAGCCGGAGACCAGGAGCCGGGCGCCGGTCAGCGCCCGGACCAGCGCGGGGTCGTGGGGGAGCGCCTCGGCGATCCGGTGGTACATGGTGGGGACGCCGAACAGCATCGTGCCGCCGCCGTCGCCGAGTTCCTTCGCGACCCCCTCGACGGAGAAGGCGCCCAGGTGCCGCACCTCGCCGCCGCGCCGCAGCGGGCCGAGGATCCCGAGGATCAGCCCGTGGACGTGGAACAGCGGCAGGGCGTGCACGAGCACGTCCTCGCCGGTCCACCGCCAGGCCTCCTCCAGGGCGTCGAGGGAGGCGGCGATCGCCCGCCGGGAGAGCACGACGCCCTTGGGCGGGCCGGTCGTCCCGGAGGTGTAGACGATCAGGGCGGGGGCCTCGGGGTCCTGCGGGGCCCCGGCGTCCCGGGAGCTTCCGGCGTCCTGTGGGGCCTCGGCGCGAGCCCCGTCGGCGGCCCGTACGCCGAGGCGCACGTCGACGCGGGGCAGCTCCGCGAGCGGCCCGGGGAGGGCGTCGGCCGGCGCGGCCAGGACCGCGCCCGGGGTGCTGTCGCCGACGATGTGGGCGAGTTCCCGCTGTCCGGTGCGCGGGTTGACCGGGACGGCCGGTACTCCGGCGAGGAGCGCGGCGACCACGCCGACGGCGGTCTCCGCGGTGGGCGTGGCCCAGACCGCGACGCGCCCGGCGCCCCGGATCCGTACCGCGAGGTGCCCGGCGGCGCGCGCCAGCTCCTCGTACGTCAGGGTGTCCGCGCCGAAGCGCAGGGCGGTCCGGCCGGATCCGGCCTCCAGGGCGGGGAACAGGGCGCTCATGGGGGCATTCTGCCCAGGTGTCAGGGGTGGCGCGCTGCGACCTTGCTCACCTCGGCCCGCGGGTCGGCGTCCTCGGGCCGGACGTTGCGCATCCGCCCGTACGCGTAGACGCAGCCCGCGAGGGCCAGGTCGGACAGGAGCATGAAGCCGATCGAGTACGAGCCCTTGGCGCTGTAGATGGCGCCCATGACCAGCGGCGGGACGAAGCCGCCGAGGCCGCCCATCGCGCCGACGATGCCGGTGACGCTGCCGACCTGGGACTGCGGGGTGACCTGGGAGACCAGGGCGAAGACGGAGCCGCTCGCGGTGCCGAGGCCCGCGGCCATGATGAGCAGGGCGGTGGTGCCGCCGGGGTTCAGGGGCGGGTCGAAGGCCTGCACGATCGCCAGGAGCGCGACGACGCCGAGCGCGACGGCCGTCACCAGGGCCGGGTGCACGCGGTCCGAGAGCCAGCCGCCGAGCGGCCGGAACACGACGGTGACCGCGGCGAATCCGGCGGCCTTGGTGCCCGCGTCGGTCGGGTCGAGCTCGTACCAGGTCTTCAGGTACGTCGGCAGGTAGACGCCGAACGCGACGATGCCGCCGAAGCCGATCGCGTACAGCGCCGACAGCTCCCAGGTGACCCGCAGCCGGCCCGCCTGGCCGAGCCGGTGGGAGAGGGAGGCGGCGGGGACCGGCCGGTCCGGGCGGTCGGTGATGAGCACGGCGGCGAGCACGGCGTACACGGCGAGGGCGATCGCCACCACGAAGAAGGGCAGGTTCTCGCCGTGCTTCGCGATCCGCGGGGTGAAGTAGCCGGACAGCGCCACGCCGCCCATGCCCATGCCGAAGACCCCGAGGGCGAAGCCGCGCTTGGCCGGCGGGAACCAGGAGTTGACCAGCGGGACACCGATCGCGAACGTGGTGCCGCCGAGCCCCAGCAGGAAGCCGACGACCAGCATCAGACCGTACGAGTCCTTGACGACGGTCAGCAGCAGGACGGGCACGATGGTGAGCGCCGCGGCCAGCGGGAACATCTTCCTCGCGCCGTACCGGTCGGTGAGCGCCCCGGCCGGGATCCGGCCCAGCGAGCCGACGAGCACGGGGACGGCGACGAGCAGCGACTGCTGGAAGGAGCTGAGCGCGAGCCGGTCGCCGTACCAGCCGGCGAGCGGGGCGATCAGGTTCCAGGCCCAGAAGGTGAGTGTGAAGCCGATGGTCGCCATGGCGAGGTTGCGGTAGGCGGCCGCGGGGATCTTCGCTTCGGTGTCCACGCCCTCAGTCAAGATCCGGGCCGGGGGCGGTGCGCGCGGGACTGGGCCGTACGGGTCAGGGCCAGTCCACCGTCGTCGGCGGGGTGCCGTCGTCCTCGACGCGCAGCCGCAGCCCGTCCTCGCCGGCCGTCACCTCGACGGTCACCGCCCCGACGCCGGGGCGGCGGTGCGCGGCGGCGAGCGCGCCGCGCAGGGCGGCGAGCAGCCGGTCGGCGGAGGTCTCCTCGGCGAGGGTGTCGACGGCGCCGGAGAAGTGCACGGACGGCTGGAAGCCGAGCAGCGCCGCCGCGCCGCCGGTCTCCCGCAGCACCCGGCCGCGGAACGAGGCCGGCGCGTCGGCCGGCGGCTGCTGGAGGGCGAAGATCGTCGTGCGGACCTCCTGGATCGTGGAGTCCAGCTCGTCGACCGCCCGCCCGAGGAGCGCGTCCTCGTCGGAGGAGTCGCCCGCCCGGCGCCGGGTCGACTCCAGCATCATCTCGGTGGCGAAGAGCCGCTGGACGACCAGGTCGTGCAGGTCGCGGGCGATCCGGTCGCGGTCCTCGTAGACGGCGAGCCGCTCCCGGTTGTGCTGGGCGTCGGCGAGGACCAGGGCGAGGGCCGCCTGGGAGGCGAACTGGGCGGCGAGCAGCCGGTCCACGGCCGTGTACGGGCGGCCGCCGGGCAGCCGGGGCAGGGCGAGGGTGCCGATGAGCTGCCCGCCGCTCTGCAACGGCAGCATCATCGAGGGCCCGAAGCGGCTGCGGACGGGGGTGGTCATCCGGGGGTCGGTGGCCGAGTCCTCGATGAAGACGGGCTCGCCGCCGAGCAGCTGGACCAGGACGGGGGCGCCGGGGGCGATCGTGGTGCCGACCAGGTCGCCGGGGTCGCCGGTGGTGGAGGCGGCGACGATCTCCATGCCGCCCTCCTCGGTGGGCTGGAGCACCACGCCGGCGGCGGCGTCGGCGAGCAGCCTGGCCCGCTCGGCGACGGTCATCAGGGCGTTCTCGGCCGGTTCGCCGGCGAGCAGGGCCGTGGTGACGGCGGCGGCGCCCTCGATCCACCGCTCGCGCTGCCGGGCCGTCTCGTACAGCCGGGCGTTGCCGATGGCGATGCCGGCCTGGGAGGCGAGGACGCGCAGCAGGCTGTGGTCCTCCTCGGTGAAGGAGCCCTCGCGTTTCTCGGCGAGGTAGAGGTTGCCGAACACCTCGGTGTGGACCCGGATGGGCACGCCGAGGAAGGAGCTCGTGCCGGGGTGCCCTTCGGGGAACGGGTCGATCCGGCTCCGCTGCTCCTCCGTCATGCCGGAGGTGAACAGCTCGGTGACGGTCCGGCGCTCGGGGTCGACGACCCCGAGCGCCCCGTGGCGGGCCCCGGTCAGCTGGGTCGCGGTCTCCACGAGGTGCTGGAGGGTGGCCCGCAGTTCGAGCTCGCTGCCGACGCCGAGGACGGCTTCGAGGAGCAGGGGCAGCCGGGGGACGGGGGAGGCGTCCTCGGGCCCGTCGTCGTGCCCGTTCTCGTCCATGATCGACATGGTGTCATTGTCGTACAAAACACCCAACCGCCGGCTATTCGCTTTCGGACAGGGGGGCGAGCACCAGCGGCTGGATCTTGCCCTCCAGCATCGCGCCCAGGCCCAGCACCGCGCAGACGTCGGGCCGCTCGGCGATGTGCACCGGCATCCCGGTGGCCTCGCGCAGCATCTGGTCGAGGCCCGGCAGCAGGGCGCTGCCGCCGACCATCATGATGCCGCGGTCCGCCAGGTCGGCCACCAGGTCGGGCGGGCAGTCGCGGAGCACCTTGCCGATGACGTCGAGGACGGCGGTCAGCGGGGTCTGGATGGCTTCCCGGACGGCGGCGGTGTCGACGGTCACCGAGCGGGCGAGGCCGGTGGCCACGTCCCGGCCGTGGATCTCCGTGTAGGTGGGGCCCTGGAGCGTCAGGCCGTTGCCGTGCAGGGCCACTTGCAGCGGGCGGACCGACTGGCTGGGCAGCATCAGCTCGTGCTGGTGACGCAGGTGCTGGATGATCGCGTGGTCGATGGCGTCGCCGCCGACGGGGACGCGCTCGGCGGTGACGATCGCGCCGAGCGAGAGCACCGCGACCTGGGTGGTGGCCGCCCCGCACACCATGATCATGGTCGCGGTCGGCTGCTCCACCGGGAGTCCGCAGCCCACGGCCGCCGCGATCAGGGTGTCGACCAGTTCGACCCGGCGGGCGCCCAGGCCGACCAGGGTCTCCACGGCGGCGCGCTGGGCGAGCGGGTCGCTGTCGTGCGGGGTGCAGGCCGCGGCGCGCAGCCGGGGCTTGCGGCGCAGCTGGCGGCGGAGCTTGTCGCCCAGCAGGTGACGGAGCATCCGCTGGGCCATCTCGATGTCGACGACGGTGCCGCCGGAGACGGGGCGGACCACCCGGATGTAGTCGGGGGTGCGGCCGGTCATCTTCTCGGCGAGGGCGCCGACGGCGATGAGGGCGCCGGTGCGGGTGTTCACGGCGGCGACGGACGGCTCGTCGACGACGAGTCCGGCGCCCTTGACGAAGACCCGGGTGCGGGCTGCTCCCAGGTCGACGGCGACATGGCAGCGGCGCAGCTGCTCAAGGCTGACGGTCACGGCGTTCCTCCGGAGTGCGGTGCTGGCACGGGCGAGGCGGTGCGCGGAGCGCGGTCCTGTTCGCATCGTGCTGCCGCCCCGGCCGGGGCGCGCGTTGGGCTGCGCCGCCCGGGGGTGGAAAATCACTGACGGAACGTCAGGCTCGGGTCAGGGCTTCACGGGCGGCAGCGGTCGCTGGAACAGCCCCCAGGCGAACTCGGCGGCGCACGCCGAGCCGTCGGGCAGGGTGAAGTCCATCCGGGTGAGCGCCGGAGGGACCTGCTCGCGGGCCCGCGCGTCCCGGAACGCCCGGTACACCTCGTCGATCGTGCACCGCCACGGCAGCAGGTCGGCCGCGGTGCGCAGTTCGGGTACGGGGGCGCCGGGCGCCCTGGTCAGGGTCCTGGACCAGACCGCGCGGCCCGGCCCGGCGCACACCGTGAACCGCAGCTCGGGCCAGAGCGGCACCGGCCACACCCACGCCTCGTGCCCGGAGGGGAGGCCCGGGATCGCCCCCCGCGCCTCGGGCTCGCCCAGTGCCGCCCGGTAGCGGTCGAGTTCACCCGGTCCGCGCCCGGCGTGCGCCCGCGCCTGCCAGCGCTTGTTCGCCTCGCGCATCGCGGTGGGGGTGGTGCCGAGCGCGCGCAGCGCGTCCTCGACGAGGCCCGGCTGGTGGTCGGCCATCCGGCGGAGCAGGACGAGCTGGAACTCGGCCGGTCCAAAGGGGGCGGCAGGGGTCATGCGCCCATCCTGCCCGAAGGGGGAGATTAGCGACGGCACGCCGACGACCTGCGGTTTCCTCACAGGATCCTCACCTCTGTGGCTACCTGTCGTGTCCATGGGGCGCATAGCCTGCGGGCGCCATGGACTACTGCCACCAGTGCCGACGGCATCTCAACGGCGCCCTGGCCTGTGCCGGCTGCGGGACCCCCGTCGAGGAGCTGCGGTACCGCGCCCCCCACCCGGTCCCCGCGCCGGCGGCGGACTTCCCTCCGCCGGCCGAGCCGGAGTTCGGCTACGCCTTCGAGCTCGACCCCCTGGAGCCGCCGCGCCCCGCCGAGGGGCGCGCCACGGGGCGCGCTGCCGCGCGCCGGAGCGCGCGGGGTGGAGGCAGGGGCGGAACGGGTGCTCGGGGCGCCGCCGCGGCCAAGGGGGGCCGCCGGGCGCGCTCCCGGCGCGGGCGCACGGTCCTGGTCGGCACGCTCGGCCTGGTGCTCGCCGCCGGGGCGCTGAGCATGGCGAGGCTCGCCCTGGAGCAGCCCGACGGGGGCGGTGCGGCCACCGCCGTCCAGGAGGAGGAGGTCGTCGAGACCTCCCTCGACCCCGATCCGCTCACCCCGTCGGAGAGCGCCACGCGGACCGAGGGCCCCGGCGCGGTCGAGGCACCGGACTCCGCGAGCCCGTCGGCCACGGGGCACGCCTCGGGCGCCTCGGGCGGCGCCGACGGCTCGGGCGGTTCCGGTGGCTCCGGCGCGCAGGGCGGCGGTACGGGCACGGGGACGGGCTCCGGATCCGGTACCGGTACGGGCCCGGGCTCCGGGGACGGCTCCGGCGCCTCGCCGCGGGCGTCCACCGGCTCCCCGACCCCGACGGCCACCCCCTCCGGCACGGCCTCGGGCTCCGCCTCGCCCACGGCGAGCGGCCCCGCCCCGACGACGGGCGCGCCGAGCAGCACGCCCAGCACGTCGCCCAGCCCCACACCGACCTGCACGCGCTTCCTGTGGTGGTGCGTGTAGGCAGCCGGTGACGGAGCCGCCCGGGGGCGCGGCTACGCCGCGCCGAGCATCCGCTTCAGGAGGTCGCGGAGCAGGGTGCGCTCGACCTCGGTGAGCTCGCCGAGCGGCTCGCGGGCGAAGTGCAGCGACTCGCGCAGCCTGCGGGCGACGTCACGGCCCTCCTCGGTGGGTGCGGCCACCTTGACCCGGCGGTCGGCGGGGTCCGGGCGGCGCTCGGCGAGGCCGCGGGACTCCAGGCGGTCGATGATCCCCGTCACGTTCGACGGCTCGCACTTGAGCTTCTCGGCGATCTTCCGCATGGGCGTGGGCTCCAGCGACAGCAGGCCGAGGACGCGGGCCTGCGCGCCGGTGAGGGCGTGCCGGGCGGCGGCCTCCTCGTACTCGTCGTGGTAGCGCGCCACGACCGTGCCGATGAGCTCCACGACTTCCAGCGTCAGGGGGTCCGTGCGTGTGGTGGGCATGGGTTCATCGTACTCCGATACTTGACAACATGAAATATTGAGGCGCATGGTTGTTTCAGTTGATGAAACATTTCTAGGAGGCTCCGCCGATGTCCGCACTGCCCGCGTCCAGCCGTGAGTGGCACCTCGTCTCCCGTCCGCACGGCTGGCCCGTGCCCTCGGACTTCGCCCTGCGCGAGACCCCGGTAGCCGAGCCCGCGGAGGGCCACATCCTCGTGCGCAACCTGCACTTCTCCGTCGACCCGTACATGCGTGGCCGCATGAACGACGTGAAGTCGTACATTCCCGCGTTCAAGCTGGACCATCCCATGGACGGCGGCGCGGTCGGCGAGGTCGTCGCCTCCCGCGCGGAGGGCTTCGCCGTCGGCGACCACGTGCTGCACGGACTCGGCTGGCGCGAGTACGCCGAGGTGCCCGCCCAGCACGCCACCAAGGTCGACCCGGAGCTCGCCCCGCTCTCCACGTACCTCGGTGTGCTCGGCATGACCGGCCTCACCGCCTACGCCGGCCTCTTCGACGTGGCCTCCTTCAAGGAGGGCGACGCCGTCTTCGTCTCCGGCGCGGCCGGTGCCGTCGGCAGCCAGGTCGGCCAGATGGCGAAGCTCAGGGGCGCCTCCCGGGTCATCGGCTCGGCCGGCTCCGACGAGAAGGTCAAGTGGCTCGTCGAGGAGCTCGGCTTCGACGCCGCCTTCAACTACAAGAACGGCCCGGTCAAGGACCAGCTCCGCGAGGCCGCCCCGGACGGCATCGACGTCTACTTCGACAACGTGGGCGGCGACCACCTCGAAGCCGCGATCTCCTCGCTCAACGTGCACGGCCGCGCCACCATCTGCGGCATGATCGCGCAGTACAACGACACCGAGCCGGTCGCGGGCCCGCGCAACATGGCCATGATCATCGGCAAGCGGCTGCGCCTCCAGGGCGTCCTCGTCGGCGACCACTACGGGATGCAGCAGCAGTTCGTCCAGGAGGTCGGCGGCTGGCTGCGCTCCGGCGAGCTGAAGTACGGCGAGACCTTCGTCGAGGGCATCGAGAACGGCGCGGACGGCTTCCTCGGCCTGCTCCGCGGCGAGAACACCGGAAAGATGATCGTCTCGCTGACCCGCTAGTCTTCCCTCAGCCGTCGCGATCGTGGGCGCGAGTCGCGGCGAACGAAGAAGGAAGACATCAGCATGTCCATCCAGCACTCCGATGTCCTGTACACCGCCGTCGCGACCGCCGAGAACGGCCGCGACGGCCGGGTCGCCACCGACGACGGGCAGCTCGACGTCGTCGTGAACCCGCCGAAGGCCATGGGCGGCTCCGGAGCCGGCACCAACCCCGAGCAGCTCTTCGCCGCCGGGTACAGCGCCTGCTTCCAGGGTGCGCTGGGCGTCGTCGCCCGCAACGAGAACGCCGACGTGTCCGGCTCGACGGTCACCGCCGAGGTCGGCATCGGCAAGAACGACGAGGGCTTCGGCATCATCGTGAAGATCTCGGCGACCCTTCCGAACGTGGATGCCGAGACCGCGAAGAGCCTGATCGAGAAGGCTCACCAGGTCTGCCCGTACTCCAAGGCGACCCGCGGCAACATCACGGTGGAGCTCGCCGTCTGATCACGGGATACCGTTAGGAGGGGGCCGCACCCCGACCGACCGAGGTGCGGCCCTCTCCTCACGTGTGCCCGCGAGGGGGTCAGCGGCTCAGCAGAGCCCGCCCCACCAGGGCGAACGAGCCCTTCGGGTGGTCCCGGAACAGCGGTTCCGTGCCGATCAGCACCACCGGGGCGCCGTATCCGGCCCGGCCGCTCACCACCGCGGCCCGCCCGGCCGCGTCCGCCGGACCGCCCCGGCCGTCCGCCCCCGCCCGCCAGTGGCCCGAGACCAGCGGCGCGAGCGGCGCGTACGCCAGTTCCGTCCGCACCCCCGCCCCCAGCCCCGTGAACCACAGCGGCGCGTAGACGAAGGCGTGCCCCGGAGCGCCCGCGGTCAGCGGCGAGCCCGCGGCACGGACCCGCACCACGCCGTTCGCGTCCGGGTTGCCCGCGACGGGCGTGACCTTCAGCAGCCCCGCCGCCGCGTTGAACGCGGCACCCTCCGCCCCGACGGCGACCACGCCCGCCCCGCTCGACCGCAGCGCCGCCCGGGCCGCCGGGGACAGCGCGGCCCAGTCGAGACCGCGCGACACGTACAGCACGTCACCGGCCGCCCAGCGGAAGCCCCCGTTCAGGCGCTCCGCCGAGACCGGCACCACCGCGAAGCCCATCTCCCGCAGCGCGAACAGCTCGCCCGCCGACGCCGAGGCCACCACCCGGGTACGGGCCAGCGGCGCCGAGCCCCGCTCCTTCGTGGCCCGGAACACCACCCCGTACCGCTCCGCGAGCTCCCGGGCGGCCTTCCGCGCCGCACCCGGCACGACCGCCGCCCCGCTCTCCGTGCGGCGCACCGCGACCCCCCGCGCGAGCAGCGCGTTCACCGCCGCCAGCTCCTCGGGGTCGTCGAGCCGCAGCAGCAGGTCCCCGTACGGCGCGACGGAGCCGGTCGGCGCCGCCGTGTGCACCTGCCGCACGACGGCCGGCACCGGGCCGCGCTCCACCTTCCGTACCGTCGCGCCCCACAGCAGGCCCAGGCTCCACCCCGAGATGTCGTACATCGTCGACACGTCCGCGCTGATGTCCCGGCCGTCCGCCAGGATCACGTTCGCGATGCCCCGCTTGGGCTGGCGCAGGTCCACCACGTACGAGCCGTCCGCCGCCCGCCCGACCCGTACGTCGTTGGCGAGCAGATGGTCCACGAGCCGCGCCGCCGCGACCGCCGACCGCTGGGAGCGGCCCGCCGGGATCACGTACGCCCGGGGGAAGGACGTCGTGTACACGTCCTCCGGGCCGATCCCCGGCACCCCCGGCACCGTCTTCTCCGACACCGGCCGCTGCGGCTCGCCCGCCGCGCCCCGCCGGAAGGTCTCGATCTGGTCCGCGAGCACCGAGGCGCGGTGCGCGTCCGTGTAGTCGAGGGTGGCCCGCATCGCCGCGCCCGCGACGGCCACGTTGACGGCCGAGCGGCGGCGCAGCTCCGGCACCGGCAGCGTGTCGTACTCCTCGTTGTTCACCGCCATCGGGAACTCGACGGTGTGCGCGGCCACCGCGCCCTGGAAGGGCATGTACTGCGGGGTGAAGATCGGCGGCCAGTCGTCCCAGCCCTCCGGCATGTCGCGGAACGGGATGACCGCCGGCTCCACGCCGTCCTTCGCCGGGGTGTAGCCGAGCCCGTTGACGGCCTTCTCCATGCCGAGCGCGTTGGCGTACGCGTTCTTCAGGAACAGGTCGTACTCGTAGTTCTCGCCGTGCGGCGGGGTGGTGGGCTCGATCAGGGTGCCGTTGACGTAGCCGTGCAGGTCGAGCATCACGGCCGGCTGCTTGTCGATGGCGATCCGGCGGATCGCCCGCGCCTCCGGCTGGGAGGCGGTGACGAAGTCGCGGTTGAGGTCGAAGCCGTCGGCGTTGGCGCGGGTGCCGGCGATCCGGCCGTCCGGATTGGCCGTCACGTTGAGGTAGACCCGGGTGCGCGCGAGCAGCCCGGCGGTCTTGCGGTCGGTGGCGGTGGCCAGCTCCTCGATCAGCTTCAGGGCCGCGTCGGTGCCCTCCCACTCGTTGCCGTGGATGTTGTTGTTGAAGAACACCGGCGTCTTGTACGCCGCCTTGATCCGCGGGTCCTTGGCGGCAGCGGCGGGCGCGTTCTCGATCCGCTCGCGCATCCGCTCCTGCTCGCGGGCCTGCCCGGCGGATTCCGGCGCGGTGACGGTGACCAGGTACAGCTCGTGCCCGCCGGCCGACCGCCCGGCGACCTCGACGCTCACCCGGTCGCCGAGCCGCTGGAGGGCGTTGAGGCGCGGCGCGAGCGCGTGGTACGGGGCGAGCCCCAGCTTGAGCGACCTGTCGGCCGGGTCCGCCGGCGGCACGGTCAGCGGCGTGCGGCGCGGATAGCCGGTGCCCGGGCGCGCCGCCGGGGTCAGGTCGGGGGCGCCGAGCGCCCGGGGCAGCCGAGCGGCGGCGGACTCCGGCCCGCCGTCCTCCCGTACGGGACGGGTCGGGGGACCCGGGGCCGCCGCCGGACCGGGGGGCGCGGCGCTCGCCGGGAGCGAGGTGAGGAGCAGCGCGCCGAGCGCTGCGCAGGCCGTGGTGATCAGAACGGAACGGGGTCGTGCCATGCGTGCGAACCTCCGTGACGTGGTCCGATGATCATTACGGAGGGGTCTACCGTCTCAACTCGGGAACAACAAGAGGGCGTCGGGCCGGCCGCCGTTAGGGTGATCACCATGCGCGATTTCGGGGCGGGATTCGGTTACCTGCTGCAAGGTCAGAAGTGGGTCGGCCGGCACGGACGGTGGTTCGGGTTCGGGCTGCTGCCGGGGCTGGTGACCTTCGTCCTCTACGTGGGGGCGCTCATCGGCCTCTTCTACGGCGCCGACGACCTGACGGCCTGGGCCACCCCGTTCGCCGACGACTGGGGCTCGCCGTGGCAGGGCGTGCTCCGGGGCACCCTGACCTTCCTGGTCTTCTCGTTCGGCCTCTTCCTCGCCGTGATCACCTTCACCGCCGTCACGCTCCTGGTCGGCCAGCCCTTCTACGAGTCGCTCTCCGAGGAGGTCGACCGCAGCCAGGGCGGCGACGCGCCCGAGTCCGGGCTGCCGCTCTGGAAGGACCTGTGGATCTCGGCCCGCGACAGCCTGCGGGTCCTGGTCCGGGTGGCGTTCTACGGCGTCCTGCTCTTCGCGGCCGGGTTCATCCCCGTCGTCGGCCAGACGGTCGTCCCCGCGATCGGCTTCTGCGTCTCCGGCTTCTTCCTCACCGAGGAGCTGACCGCGGTCGCGCTCCAGCGCCGTGGGGTCGAACTCAAGGAGCGGCTCGGCCTGTTGCGCGGCCGTCGGATGGCCGCCCTCGGCTTCGGCGTCCCCCTCGTCCTCGCCTTCCTCGTCCCCTTCGTCGCCGTCCTGCTCATGCCGGGCGCGGTCGCCGGAGCCACCCTGATGGCCCGCGACCTGAACGGCGAGACGGGCGACGGGGACGCCGACGGGGCCGACGGTCACCGGCCCGCCACGGGGGCCGCTTCCGGCGCCTGAGCGGCGCGAGACGGGTCCGTTCCCGCGCCCGCCGCCTGCTGCCCGCGCCTGCTGCCCGCGCCCGCCGCCCGGCGGAAGCGCCCTGCGCGGGCGCCCGGGCGGTCAGTCCGGCCCACCCGGATCGAGCACCGGGTGCAGCTCCGGCCGTGACTCCCACCAGGTCTGGTGGAAGGCGTTGTTGGGGACGTTCGCCAGGTACGCGAGTCCCGCCGCGCGGTACAGCAGCCCCGCCCGGCGCTCCGAGACGGCGGCCCGGTTCCAGGCGAGCCGGATGCGGCCCGTGATCGGGTCGCCGGCCAGCGGGCGCAGCACGGTGCCCTCGGCCGCGGGCGCCGTCGGCTGGCTCACCGAGATCGCGCGGCCGGCCGCGATCAGGTCGTAGTGCATCTTGCGGTCGGCGATCCGGTAGCGCAGCGACGGCGTGAACCCGGCCTTCTGGCAGGCCGCGACGAGCGCCTCCGGGCCGCCGTCGTCGTCCTCCACGAGCGTCATCCAGGTCTCGCCCGCGAGGTCCGCGAGGTCCACCCGCTCGCGCGAGGCCAGCGGATGGGCCGCCGACATGCGCACGCAGAACGGTTCCTTCGGGATCAGGGTGCGGGCCGCCGTGCCCTCGGGGAGCGGCACCTCGTGGTCGTTGCACTCCCCGTACACGATGGCGTCGTACTGCCCGGCGCCGAGCAGGCGGCTGAGCGTGGTCACCGAGTGCTCGACGCTGACCGCGATCTCCTGGCCCTCCAGCTCCTGGTCGAGGCGGCCGAGCAGGTCGTCCACCAGGACCAGCAGGATGCACCCGATCCGTAGCGTCGGATGCGGTTCGGCGGCCCGGGCGCCGGCCGCGAGCGCGTCCATCTCGCCGAGCACCCGGCGCGCCTTGGACAGCACGAACTCGCCCAGCGGGGTGGGGTCCACCCCGTGCCGGCCGCGGAAGAACAGCTCGCCGCCCGCGGCCCGTTCGATCCGCCGCAACTGTGCCGAGAGCGCGGGCTGCGAGACGCCGAGCCGGACCGCGGCGCGCCCCAGACTGCCCGCTTCCGCTATCCGGCAGACGGCTTCGAGATGCCTCAACTCCAACTGCATTTCAGCAGCGTACGCAGCGGGTGAGGGCGGACGGCAGGGTTCTGCGGCTCCGATCCATAACGCGGGTCTTATGGCCGGTGAGATGTCCCCGACTTGCCATGTCCACGCACATACTCGGCGCGACCCACCGTCACCCCCCCACCTTGATCGGAGCAGTCGTGCAACCCACCAGACTCTCGGCGGCCGTGGCAGCGCTCGCGCTGACGGCGAGCCTCGCGGGCACCCTCGCGAGCACCGCCTCCGCCGTGACCCCGGCGCCGCAGCCCGTACCGCCCGGGCACGGCAAGTCCCTCGCGCTGGCCGCCGCCGACAAGGCCGCCGACAGCGGGCTCGACGGCCTGCGCCACGGTGCTGACGAGGAGCTCGTCCGCACCGCCGTCACCCCCTGGGCGGGCGGGCTCTACTACGCCGCCTACCAGCGCACCTACAAGGGGCTCCCGGTGGCCGGCGGCGACGCCGTGGTCCTCTCCGACAGCGCCGGCAAGGTCCGTGACGTCACCTCCGCGCCCGCTCCGGCCATCCGCCTCTCCACCAAGGCCACCGTGAGTTCCGCCGCCGCGCTGGCCACCGCCCGAGGCCGGCTCGCCGAGGTGGAGAGCGCGAGCACCCCCGAGCTGACCGTGCTGCTCAAGGGGAACAAGCCGGTCCTCACCTGGCACACCCTGGTCGTCGGCCGCACCGCCAAGGGCCTGCCCAGCTCGCTCGACACCTACGTCGACGCCCGCACCGGGGCCGTCGCCCGCGCCACCGACAAGATCCTGCACGCCGACGGGCGCGGCTACCACAACGGCAACGTCACCATCGACACCGCCGCGAGCTCCATGACCGACCCGAACCGCTCCGGCTTCAAGTGCGGCGGCCAGAACGGCAGCGCCTACACGGGCTCCTCGCCGTGGGGCAACAGCGGCGCCAACGACCTGGTGACCGCCTGCGTCGACATCATGTACGCGGCGCAGAAGGAACACTCCATGCTCAAGGAGTGGTTCGGCTACAACGGGCAGAACGGCCAGGGCGGCATGGTCCCGGCCCGCGCCGGACTCGCCGAGGTCAACGCGTACTACGACGGCACGAAGACGACCTACGGGCGGGCCCAGACCGGCTCCAACCAGCTCACCGCCATCGACGTCGTGGCCCACGAGTACGGCCACGAGATCTTCGACCGCACTCCGGGCAGCTCCGGCTCGTCCAACGAGAACGGCGGGATGAACGAGTCCACCGGCGACATCTTCGGCGCGCTCACCGAGCACTACGCCAACAACCCGAACGACACCCCGGACTACACGGTCGGCGAGAAGGTCAACTTCTTCGGCGACGGCAAGCCGATCCGGAACATGTACAACCCCTCGCTGGTGAGCAACGACCCCAACTGCTACACCCAGTTGACCTCGGCCACCGCCGGCACCCACGTGGGCTGCCTGCGCGGCCCGGCGGGCGCCGACTTCGACCTGTACCTGCAGAAGTGGAACGGGTCGGCCTGGGCGGACGTCGCGGTCGGCGGCACGGCCGGCGCCGATGAGGACACCTCGTACTACGGCACCGCGGGCTACTACCGCTATGTGGTCCACGCCTACAGCGGCTCCGGCGCGTACACGCTGGGTCTGAGCGCCCCGTA
Source organism: Streptomyces sp. NPDC023157 (assembly GCF_055560575.1). Lineage (NCBI taxonomy): Bacteria > Bacillati > Actinomycetota > Actinomycetes > Kitasatosporales > Streptomycetaceae > Streptomyces > Streptomyces sp. NPDC023157. The sequence goes on along the minus strand of NZ_JBVHIL010000001.1, from coordinate 675,123 downwards.
AGGGGCAGGGGCGCCGTCGCGGACCGGGGGTTCCGCGGCGGCTTCCCCCGCCGGACGGCCGTGGGCACACCCACCGGCCGTCCGGCACTTCCGCGTACGGGACGCCGGCGCCCCGTCCGCGTCACCGGCCCCCCGGCACCACCCCGTCACCGGCTGTCCGGTACCACCCCGTCACCGGCCGCCCGGCGTCACCCGTCACCGGCCGTCCGGCACCTCCGCCAGCGCGTACCCCGGCTTCTCGCCGCCCGCGTCGGCGATCCGGCGTCCGTCCGGGGCCCAGGCCCCGGCGAGTCCGGCACCGATCCCGTCCTCGTTGGCGCCGAGCACATTGCCCAGGACCACGTACAGGCCGAAGTCCCGGGCCCGCGCCGGATAGACCGTCTCGAACGAGTCGTTGTCCGCGCCGAGCACCGAACTCGCCAGATAGACCGCGCAGTCGTCCGCGGCGGCCCGCTCGGCGAGTTCCGGGAAGCGGTTGTCGTAGCAGGTGGCGGTCGCGAACCGGACGCCGTCGAGCGCGAACCGCCCGTCGGCGGTGCCCGGCGCGAAGACCTCCGCCTCCACCCCGTACAGGTGCCGCTTGTCGTAGCGGGTGAGGAGCGAGCCGTCCGGGCCGATCACCAGCGTGGTGATGGCCGGCCGCCCCGAGGCCGTGCGCACCGGCCCGTTGACGACGGCCGCCGCCGACACCTCCCGGCAGGCCTCCCGTACGGGGTCGAGGCGCGGGTCGTCCTCGCTGAGGACCAGGCCGGGGGTGTCCCGGATCAGGCTCGGCTCGTAACCGGTCAGGGCCAGCTCGGCGAAGACGACGACCCTGGCCCCCTCGGCCCCGGCGGCGCGGACGAGTCCGGCGACGGTACGGACGTTGGCGGCGACGTCCCCGGCGACCGGGGCGAACTGGGTGGCTGCGACGATCATGACCGCCATCATCCCGCCTTCCTCAGTAAGGGTCAATGGCGGGCTGGGGGTATTAGCCGCCGGTCCCGCCGGTCTCGTCGGCAGCGTCGCTCTCGTCGCGGGCCCAGGCCGAGGCCGGTTCCGCCGCCGTCTCGCGGAGCAGTGCCAGGAAGGCGGTCGCCGCGACCGTCGGCGTCGGCGGGGTCGCCGCGCAGATCCGCCGCTGCGGCGCGTCGTCCGGATGGAGCGTCACCAGCGCCACGTCCCGCCGCACCGAGGCCGCCGCGAGCGCCGGTACGAGGGTGATGCCGAGGCCCGCGGCGACCGCGCCCAGCTTGGCGATCCAGTCATGGGCGACGAGCCCCGTGCGCGGCCGGAGCCCGGCGGCGACGGCGGGCCGGAACAGGGTGTCCTCCAGGCGCTCGTTGCCGACGATCCACTCCTCGTCGACCAGCTCCGCGAGCCGCACCGCCCGCCGGCCCGCGTACGGATGCCCGCGCCCCAGCGCCACCAGCATCGGCTCGTCCAGCAGGTGATGGAGCGTCACTCCCTCCGGCGGTGGCCCCTCCGCCGCCGGACTGACCACCGCCAGGTCCTCCTCCCCGGCGGCGACGAGCGCCAGGTGCTTGACCGAGGGCCCCTCGACCCGGGTCACCACGACCCCCGGGTGCCGCTCCCGGAAGGCGGCCTGCGCCCGGGGGACGAGGGCGGCGCCCGCGCTGGAGAAGGCGCCGAGCCGCAGCAGCCCGCCGTCCAGGGTGCGCAGCGCGGCCAGTTCGGTGCGGGCGACGGCCAGCCGGTCCCGGACCGCCTCGGCGTGCGGCAGCAGCACCCGGCCGGCCTCGCTGAGCCGCACCCCGCGCGGCAGCCGCTCGAACAGGGCGGCGCCCGTCTCGTCCTCCAGGGCCTGGATCTGGCGGGAGACGGCGGACTGGGTGTAGCCGAGGGTGCGGGCGGCGGCGGTGAAGGAGCCGTGGTCGGCGACGGCGAGGAACACCTCGTACAAGCCGGGCAAGCCATGAGTGGGAGGCATGGCAGCCATGCTAGACATTCGCTTGTCGCATGCCCGCACCCCGCCTAGCGTCGAGCCCATGAACACCACGGACACCCCGGACACCCCGGACGCCACCGACGTCGGCACCGCCCCCACCCGGCAGAAGATCGCCTTCCTCGGCCTCGGCTCCATGGGCCTGCCCATGGCCCGCCGCCTCCTCGACGCCGGGTACCCCCTGACCGTCTGGAACCGCACCCCCGCCAAGGCCGACGGGCTCGTCGCCGCCGGAGCCGTGCGGGCCGCCGGGCCCGCCGAGGCGGTGGCCGGCGCGGATGTCGTCGTCACGATGCTGGCCGACCCGGCCGCCGCGCTCGCCGTCGCCGACGCGATCGTCCCGGCGCTGCGCCCCGGCACGTACTGGGTCGACACCTCGACCGTCGGCCCCGACACCGTCCGCACCCTCGCCGGGCGGCTGCCCGAGGGCGTCACCCTGATCGACGCGCCGGTCATGGGCAGCGTCGACCGGGCGGCGACGGGCGAGCTGCTGATCCTGGCGGGCGGCGACACCGGCCCCGTCGCGGAGCTGCTCGGCCTGCTCGGCGCCGTCACCGCGTGCGGCGGTCCGGGCGCCGGGGCCGCTCTCAAGCTGGTCCTCATCAACGCCGCCATCGGCGGGGTCGCCCTGGTCGCCGAGTCACTGGCCCTCGCCGACGCGCTCGGTGTGCCCCGCGACCTGGCCCTGCGCACCCTCGCCGAGGGGCCCCTCGCGGGCGCCGTCGCCCGGGGCGGCGCGGTCGGTTCGCACTTCCCGGTCGCGCTGGCCGCGAAGGACGTGGCCCTGGCGACCGGGGCGGCGGAGCTGCCGGTCCTCGGGGCCGTCCACGCCGCCCTGACCCGCGACCCGGCCCTCGCGGGCGAGGACCTGGCCGCGATCACCCGCTGATCAGGAGCCGGCGGCCACCGCCAGGATCGCCCGCACCTGGGCGATGATGTCCAGCCGGTTGCGGACGAACTCGGGGTCGGTGACCGTCCCGGTCGCCGGGTCCGCGTTGGCGGCGCCGAACTGGAGCACCGGTGTGTGCACATGGCCGCCGGGCAGTCCGGTGAGGCCGAGCCGGTCGCACAGCAGGGTGGCGCGGTAGGCGATCTCGTTGGAGAGGTAGTCCCCGCCGCCGCCCGCACGGGCCCGCGAGCCCGGTGTGGGGCCGTCGGGACGGACCACGGGGGTGTCCGTCCCGGCCGGGACCTCGGTCACCGAGGTGTTGTCGCGGACGGGGAAGCGCCCGGTGGCCGCCGCCGTGATCGCCGCGTACGGGAGGGTCGTCGAGGTCCACTGGGGCTGCGCGGTCGGATCGTCCACCGGCACCGTGCCGGTCCTGGACAGGTTCTCGTTGTCCGGGAAGCCGCCGCGCCAGGCGCCGTTGGTGCGCTCGATGTCGAAGTGGCCGGGGCGGCCCTGGCTCACCGTGGTGAACAGGTCGACCTCGGGCAGGTGCTGGCGCAGCGTCCGTTCGACCGTGCCGTCAGCGAAGTCCTCCCAGCGCACCGGGAAGACGGCCGTCTCGATCCGGGCGAGGGAGCCGTCGGCGGTGCGCAGCCAGGTGCCGTCCAGGGCGAGCGCGGTGGCCCCGGAGGGGTTGCTGATCCGTACGTCCCGGTCGAGCGCGAGCGAAGCGAGATGGGGGTCCCCCCGGCCTAAGGCTGGGGGAGGGTCGAAGCCGGTCAGCAGGATGCGCTTGACGCCCTTGCCCGCCGGGTAGCGGATGGTGTCCTGGCCGCGCGAGGTGCGCTCCAGCCGGTCCAGGAGCCGGGCCCGGCCCTCGTCGGTGACGCCGAACTCCGGCTGCCAGCCGCGTAGTTCGCGGGTGAGGGCGAGTCGCGCCCAGTACAGCGGCCGGTCGTCGTCCCGTGTGAGGTCGCCGCGCGTCCGTACGGCGGTGGCGGGCCGCCGGAAGTATCGCTTCCCTCCCTCGGCTCCCGCTACGACGCCCTCACGTGTCCGTCACGCCGTCCGCTTCGAGTCCTCCTTGAGGAGTGCCAGGAAGTCGCGGAAGGACGCCGCCATGTCGACCGCGTCCGGGTCCAGGAGCCACTGGTACTGGAGGCCGTCCATGACGGCGGTGAGCAGCGGCGCCACCCGCTCCGGGGTGAGCCCGCCGGGGAGTTCGTCGCCGTACTCGGCGCGCAGGACCTCGGCCATGTTCTCCCGCACCTGCGTGTAGCGCTCGGTGAAGAAGGCCCGGGCCGGGTGGTCCTCGGTGACGCTCTCGCCGAGCAGCGCGGAGAAGGTCTGCACGATGCCGGGCCGCATCGCGTTGTACTCCACGAGCGACTCCATGAGGTCGAGTCGCCAGCGCTCGCGCTCCCGGCCGCCGCTGGTGTCCCAGCGGTCGCGCTCCTCCAGGACGGCGACGAGCAGCGCCTCCTTGGTGGGGAAGTAGTGCAGCAGTCCCTGCTGGGTGAGCCCGACCCGCTCGGCGACCGCGCCGAGGGCGGCGCCCCGGTAGCCCCGCTCGGCGATCACTTCGAGTGCGGCGCGGACGATCTCCGCCCGCCGCTCCTCGCTCCTGGCTCGCGCCACTGCCCCGTCCCCCTTCCGTAGGTCCCTGACAGGAGGACCGTACGGCATGCCGTACACACCACCGTTGATAACGAAATGCTAACGTAACCTACCGATCTACAGGTAGTCGAGTCACCATGGCGGCATCAGCACTTCAACGAGGAGGTAGGCCGTGCCGGAGACGAACGCGGACACCCTGCGCGAAGAGGCCGTCGAGGCGGCCCTGGCCAAGCTGGACCTGGACGCCAAGACCCGGCTGCTCGCCGGTCAGGACATGTGGTCCCTCCCGGCACTGCCCGAGATCGGCCTGGCCTCCCTGGTCATGTCCGACGGACCGATCGGCGTCCGCGGCGTCCGCTGGACCGCCGACGACCCGTCCGTCGCCCTGCCCTCCCCGACCGCGCTCGCCGCCACCTGGGACCCGGCGCTCGCCCGGCGGGCCGGCCGGCTGCTCGCCCAGGAGGCCCGCCGCAAGGGCGTCCACGTCCTCCTCGCGCCCACCGTCAACCTGCACCGCACGCCCCTCGGCGGACGCCACTTCGAGGCGTACAGCGAGGACCCGTACCTCACCGGCGCCATCGGCACCGGCTACGTCCAGGGCGTCCAGGACGGCGGCGTCGGCACCACCGTCAAGCACTACGTCGGCAACGACGCGGAGACCGACCGCTTCACCGTCGACAACAAGATCGCCCCGCGCCCGCTCCGCGAGCTCTACCTCGCGCCCTTCGAGGCCATCGTCAGGAACGCCCACCCCTGGGGCATCATGACCGCCTACAACCGGGTCAACGGCACGACGATGACCGAGCACCGCCACCTCGTCAACGAGGTCCTGCGCGGCGAGTGGGGCTTCGACGGCTACAACGTCTCCGACTGGATGGCCGCCCGCGACACCAAGGGCGACATCGAGGGCGGCCTCGACGTCGCCATGCCCGGCCCGCACACCGTCTACGGCGAGGCGCTCGCCGCCGCCGTGCGCACCGGCGACGTCGAGGAGTCCGCCGTCGACGCCGCCGTCCGCAACGTGCTGCGGCTCGCCGCCCGCGTCGGCGCCCTCGAAGGCGCCCCGGCCGTCGTCACCGAGCCGCCCGCCGCGATCGACGGCGACGCCCTCGCCCGCGAGATCGCCCGCCGCGGCTTCGTCCTCGTCCGCAACGAGAACGGCGCCCTGCCGCTCAGGCCCGGCAGCGTCGCCCTCTCCGGCGCCGCCGCCCGCGACGCCCGCGTCCTCGGCGGCGGCTCGGCCCAGGTCTTCCCCGACCACACCGTCTCCCCGCTCGACGGCCTCACCGCCGCGCTCCCCGAGGGCGCGCTCACCTTCTCCGTCGGCGCCGACCCCAGCGAGGAACTCGCCCCCGCCGACCAGGGCTTCACCCTCCGCGCGGTCTGCCGCGACGCCGACGGCACCGTCCTCGGCGAGGGCACCCTGCCCAACGGCCAGGTCCAGTGGATCGGCGATGACCTCCCGGCCGGCGTCACCCACGAGGCCCTCGCCTCCATCGAGGTCATCGGCAGCTTCACGCCCCGCGAGACCGGCGAGCACTCCTTCGGCACCCGCGGCCTCGGCGCCTTCGTCCTCACCGTCGCCGGGGAGGCCCTCTTCGACGGCGTCCAGTCCATGGGCCCCGAAACCGACCCCTTCGAGGCCTTCTTCGGCTCGCCCGTCGAGCGCGGCCGGGTCGTCCTCACCGCCGGCGAGACCGTCGAGGTGTCCCTGCTGCACACCCTGGAGAAGGAGTTCGCGGCCCCGCTCCCGGCCGTCATGTTCTCCTTCGTCCACCTCGGTCCGCGCCGTGACCCCGACGAACTGATCGCCGAAGCCGTCGAGGCGGCCCGCGCCGCCGACACCGCCGTCGTGGTCGTCGCCACCACCGAGCGCGTCGAGTCCGAGGGCTTCGACCGCAAGGACCTCGCCCTCCCCGGCCGCCAGGACGACCTCGTCCGGGCCGTCGCCGCCGCCAACCCGAACACCGTGGTCGTCGTCAACGCCGGCTCCCCGGTCGAGATGCCCTGGCGCGAGGAGGTCGCCGCGGTCCTGCTCAGCTGGTTCCCCGGCCAGGAGGGCGGCGCCGCGCTCGCCGACGTCCTCACCGGCGCCGAGGAGCCCGGCGGCCGGCTCCCCACCACCTGGCCCGTCGCCCTGGCCGACGTACCCGTCACCGAGGTCACCCCTACCGACGGCGAACTCCACTACGAGGAAGGCGTGTTCATCGGCTACCGCGCCTGGGACAAGGCCGGCGCCACCCCCGCGTACCCCTTCGGTCACGGCCTCGGCTACACCACCTGGACGTACGAATCCCTCACCGTCACCCCGGACAGCGCCACCGTCCGCCTCACCAACACCGGTGAGCGCACCGGCCGCGAGACCGTCCAGCTCTACCTCGCGCCCGTCACCGACACCGTGGAGCGCCCGGCCCGCTGGCTGGCCGCCTTCGCGAGCGTCGAGGCCGCCCCGGGCGAGACCGTCGAGACGACCGTCGAACTGCCGCGCCGCGCCTTCGAGATCTGGGACGAGCAGCGGAACGACTGGACCCTCGTCACCGGCCGATACGAGGTGCTCGCCGCGCACTCGCTGGCCGACGCCCGCCTGACCGCGACCCTGGAGCTCTGACCTCCGCGGTCCCTGTGACCGGCCCCGGGACGGAACCTGACTCCCGCCCCGGGGCCCACCGCCGTCCCGTACGCCCCGGGGGATTCCCGCCGGTCGGGCCGTACGCCCCCAGGGGTGTCCCGCCGGTCGGGCCGGGCCCGCCGCCGTCCCGCCCGCCCTACCGCGCGCTGATCCGCCGGTACGCGATCTCCGCGAGCCGCGCCTGCCCGTCCCGGCTCGGATGGAACCAGTCCCACGGGCTCAGCTGCCCGCCCTCGAAGCGGAAGCCGAACACGGCCCCGCCGTCGTAGCGGCAGCGCGCGTCCTTCGCGCACACCTCCTGGAGGACCCCGTTGTACGCGACCACCCGGTCCCGCACCCGGTTCCTGCGCTCCTCCGCCGCCGGGCCCAGGTCCTCCGGGTCCGCCAGCATCGCGCCGCAGACGCCCAGGCTCCACACCTGACGGCCCATCGGGCTGACCCGGCCCGTCGCCCACAGGCGCTTCAGGTCCGGCAGGCTCGCCACGTACACCTGCGCCTTCGGTGCCCCGGACCGCAGCCGGCCGAGCGCCGCCGTGAACGAGGCGCGGAACTCCTCGACCGGGGTCATCAGCTCGGGCCGCTCCCGGCAGGCGTCGTTGGCGCCCATCATGACCGTGACCAGCTCGGGGCGTTCGGCCGCCGCCGCGGCCATCTGTTCCGGCAGCTCCGCCATCCGCGCCCCGGTGCGCGCCAGGTTCCAGCTCCGGCCGGCCACGCCCTCGGGCCCGAGCAGCCGCAGCGCCAGGCTGTCGACGCCCGCGTCGGTGCCGGTCGCCCAGGACGCCTCGGGGCAGTCCGCCAGGACTGTACAGGCGTCGAAGGCGCGGGTGATGGAGTCCCCGACGGCGGCCACGGAGCCGGGGGAGGGGTCCCACGGGGGCGTCGGCTTCGGGGTCGGCTTCGGCTTCGGCGCGGCGGCGGCCGGGCGCCCGGCGTCGGCCGGGCCGTCGGCGGAGCAGCCCGGCAGCACCGCGACGCACAGCAGCGCGACCGCGGCGGCGGTGGTACGGATTCGACGTCGCCCGCGCATCCCCGGGGCCCCTCCTCGGCGTCCTCGCGAGTGAATGCTTCGTGTCCACCCGCCCTTGACCGACCGTACGTCACCCCGATGCGGGCGCGGCACGGTAGCTTTTCCCCGTCGAACCAGAGGCGCCTCCGCCGAATGGGTCCGGTAAATTACATCACGTCACTTGCTGTCCCCTTTTTGGGGGTTTGCGAAGATCTACTCCCGATGTGTTTACTGAGGCCGCTGGGCAAGGTGAACCTCGTCCCACACTGGAGGTCCCGGTGACGACACGTGGAGTCCTGTACGTACACTCCGCACCGCGTGCGCTCTGCCCGCACGTCGAATGGGCGGTCGCGGGTGTCCTCGGTGCGAGGGTCCAGCTCGACTGGATCCGTCAGCCGGCGTCGCCCGGCACCTGGAGAGCCGAGTTCTCCTGGAAGGGGCGGACCGGCACCGCCTCCACGCTCGCCTCCGCCCTGCGCGGCTGGCAGATGCTCCGCTTCGAGGTGACCGCGGAGCCCAGCCCGAACGCCGAGGGCGAGCGCTACAGCGCCACCCCCGCGCTGGGCATCTTCCACGCCGTCACCGGCATCCACGGCGACATCCTCGTCCCCGAGGACCGTCTGCGCGCCGCCCTGGCCCGCGCGGCCCAGGGCGAGACGGTGCTCGAAGCGGAGATCGCCCGGCTCCTCGGCAAACCCTGGGACGACGAGCTGGAGCCCTTCCGCTACGCGGGCGAAGGAGCTCCGGTGCGCTGGCTGCACCAGGTGGTCTGACCTCTCGACGCGCCCTCGCGCCGCTCGGCGCCGGGGCGCCTCACGGGCTCCGGCACGCCGCGCCGGACCCCGCCGTCGGCTCGTCAGCTCGTCGGGTCGTCGCCGTCCCCCGGTGGCCCCACGTCGAAGGCCCCTGCCGGAACGTCCCGGCAGGGGCCTTCAGTACGTCGTGACGGCCGGTCAGACCGAACGGAACGCCAGCACCACGTTGTGGCCGCCGAACCCGAACGAGTTGTTGATCGCGGCGATCGAGCCCTGCGGCAGCTCGCGCGGCTCGTTCAGGACGATGTCGGCCTCGACCTCGGGGTCGAGGTCGGTGACGTTGATCGTCGGCGGGGCCAGCCGGTGGTGGAGGGCCAGGACCGTCGCGACGGTCTCGATGCCGCCGGCACCGCCCAGGAGGTGACCCGTCATCGACTTGGTCGCGGAGATCGCGACGTGGTCCAGGTCGTCGCCCAGGACCCGGCGCAGCGCCTTGATCTCGGCGACGTCGCCCTGCGGGGTCGACGTGGCGTGGGCGTTGAGGTGGACGACCTCGGACGGCTTCAGGTCCGTCGAGTCGAGGAGGTTCTGCATCGCGGCGGCGATGCCCCGGCCGGTCGGCTCGGGCTGCGCGATGTGGTGGCTGTCGGCCGACAGGCCCTGCCCCAGCACCTCGCAGTAGATCTTCGCGCCGCGCGCCTTCGCGTGCTCCTCGGACTCCAGCACGACCACGCCGGCGCCCTCGCCCAGGACGAAGCCGTCCCGGCCCTTGTCGTAGGGGCGCGAGGCCTGCTGGGGCTCGTCGTTGTTCTTGGACATCGCCATCATGTTGGCGAAGGCCGCGATCGGCAGCGGGTGGATCGCCGCCTCGGTGCCGCCCGCGACGACCACGTCGGCACGGCCGGTACGGATCATCTCGACGGCGTAGCCGATCGCCTCGGCGCCCGACGCGCACGCGGAGACCGGGGTGTGCACGCCCGCGCGGGCGTTCACCTCCAGGCCGACGTTGGCGGAGGGGCTGTTGGGCATCAGCATCGGCACGGTGTGCGGGGAGACGCGGCGGACGCCGGACTCCTTCAGCACGTCGTACTGGTCGAGCAGGGTCGTGACACCGCCGATGCCGGAGGCGATGACGGAACCGAGCCGCTCGGGCACGATCTTCTCGTCCTCACCGGCGGGCGCGGTGTAGCCCGCGTCGGCCCACGCCTCGCGGGCCGCGATCAGCGCGAACTGCGCCGAGCGGTCCAGCTTGCGGGCCAGCGGGCGGGGCAGGACCTCGGACGGCTCCACCGCGACGCGCGCGGCGATCCGTACGGGCAGCTCCTCGAAGCGCTCGCCCTCCAGGGGCTTCACGCCGGAGCGACCGGCCAGAAGGCCCTCCCAGGTGGAAGCGGAGTCGCCACCCAGCGGAGTGGTTGCGCCGATACCGGTGACGACCACGGTGCGATTGGTCGAGCTCACAGGAATTCTTTCTCCATGTGTGTGATGGTCGAAAAACGGCGCCACCGCTGGGTGGCGAACCGGGTCAGCTAGGCCCGAATCAGGCCTGGTGCTTCAGGATGTACGAGGTGGCGTCGCCGACCGTCTTGAGGTTCTTGACGTCCTCGTCGGGGATCTTGACGTCGAAGCGCTCTTCGGCGGCCACGACGACCTCGACCATGGACAGGGAGTCGACGTCCAGGTCGTCGGTGAAGGACTTGTCGATCTCGACGTCCTCGACCGGGATGCCGGCGATCTCGTTGACGATCTCGGCGAGACCCTTGACGATCTCTTCCTGGGTGGCGGCCATGGTGGCGCTCCTTCTGGTGTGTGCTGAGAAAAAAGAGAGGCTTCCGGAAATCCGGAGTGCCTAGGGGAGAGTAACGACCGTCGCGGCGAAGACGAGACCCGCCCCGAAGCCGATGATGAGCGCCGTGTCGCCGCTCTTGGCCTTGCCGGTCGCCAGGAGCCGCTCCATCGCGAGCGGAATCGAGGCGGCCGAGGTGTTGCCGGTGGTCTCCACGTCACGGGCGACCGTGACGTGCTCCGGCAGCTTGAGGGTCTTCACCATCGAGTCGATGATCCGCATGTTGGCCTGGTGCGGGATGAAGACGTCCAGGTCGTCCGCCGAGATTCCGGCGGCGTCCAGCGCCTGCTGGGCGACCTTCGCCATCTCGAAGACGGCCCAGCGGAAGACCGCCTGGCCCTCCTGCGTGATGGCCGGGAACTTGATGTCGCCCTGCTCGTTGAGGGGCAGCTTCGACACGTCGCCGACGTGGAACTCGTTCCACGGCACCGTCTGCTTGATCGTCTCGGACTTGTCGCCCTCCGAACCCCACACCGTGGGGCCGATGTGCGGCTCGTCCGAGGGGCCGACGACCACGGCACCGGCGCCGTCGCCGAACAGGAAGGCCGTCGCGCGGTCCTCCAGATCCGTCAGGTCGCTCAGCCGCTCCACGCCGATCACCAGCACGTACTCGGCCGAACCCTCGACGATCATGCCCTTGGCGAGGGTGAGGCCGTAGCCGAAGCCCGCGCAGCCGGCGGAGATGTCGAACGCGGCCGGCTTGCCGGCGCCGATCTTGTCGGCGATCTCGGTCGCCACCGCCGGGGTCTGCTTGAAGTGCGACACCGTGGAGACGACGACCGCGCCGATCTGCTCGGGAGAGATCCCGGCGTCCGCGATGGCCTTGCCCGAGGCCTCCACCGACATCGCGGTGACGGTCTCCTGGGGGGACGCCCAGTGGCGGGTGGCGATGCCGGAGCGCGAGCGGATCCACTCGTCGGAGGAGTCGATCTTCTCCAGGATCACCTCGTTGGGCACCACACGCGTCGGGCGGTAGCCGCCGACGCCGAGGATGCGCGCGTACGGGGCGCCCTTGCTGGGCTTGATCTTCGCCATGCTTCTCGACACTCCTTGTCAGGCCGTGGCCGTCGTCGCTGCGAGCGTGCGGGCCGCGTCGAGGTCGTCGGGGGTCTTCAGGGCCACGGTGGGGACACCGGGCAGGGCGCGCTTGGCGAGGCCGGTCAGGGTGCCGCCGGGGCACACCTCGATCAGGCCGGTGACGCCGAGTTCCTTGAAGGTCTCCATGCACAGGTCCCAGCGGACCGGGTTGGCGACCTGGCCGACCAGGCGGGCGATGACCTCGCCGCCGCCGGTCACGACCTGGCCGTCCTTGTTGGAGACGTAGCGCACGGCCGGGTCGGCCGGGGACAGCTCCTGGGCGGCGGCGGCCAGCTTCTCCACGGCCGGGGCCATGTGGTGCGTGTGGAACGCGCCGGCGACCTGGAGCGCGACGACCCGGCGGACGCCCTCGGGCTTGTCCTCGGCCAGGGCGGCCAGCTGCTCCAGGGTGCCGGCGGCCACGATCTGGCCGGCGCCGTTGACGTTGGCCGGGGTCAGGCCCAGCTTCTCCAGGTGCGGGACGGTCACCTCGGGGTCGCCGCCGAGCAGCGCCGACATGCCGGTCTTGGTGATCGCGGCGGCCTCGGCCATCGCCAGACCACGGGTGCGTACGAGACGCAGCGCGGCGGTGTCGTCGAGGACGCCCGCGAAGGCGGCGGCGGTGAACTCGCCGACGCTGTGACCGGCGACGGCGCCGGGCGTCACGTCACCGAGGGCGGCGGCGGACAGCAGGCCGGCCGCGACCAGCAGCGGCTGGGCCACGGCGGTGTCGCGGATCTCGTCCGCGTCGGCCTTCGTGCCGTAGTGGGCAAGGTCGAGCCCGATGGCGTCGGACCAGGCCGCGACGCGGTCGGCGGCACCGGGGAGTTCGAGCCAGGGAGTCAGGAAGCCGGGCGTCTGGGCGCCTTGGCCGGGAGCGACGAGTACGAGCACCCTCACACTCTCTCTTGGGGACGGTCCCGGACGCCCGTGGGGACAAGGACGAAGAACCGTCGGGGGAATTGTTGGTGTTCGACAAAAGTCTAGGACTGCGTCTCCGCGTCGGCCAAGCGCCCGAGGATCAGCGCGATCCGCAGGGTGAACGCGGAGCGGACGTCGGAGGGTGACCAGCCGGTGACGTCGGTCACACGTCGGAGCCGGTAGCGCACGGTGTTCGGGTGGACGAACAACATCCGCGCCGCGCCTTCCAGGCTGCTCGCCTGCTCCAGATAGACACTGAGTGTTTCGAGCAGCGCCGAGCCCGCTTCCTCCAGCGGTCTGTAGATCTCCTCCACCAGCTGGTCGCGGGCCGAAGGGTCGGAGGCGATGGCCCGCTCCGGCAGGAGATCGTCCGCGAGGACCGGCCGCGGGGCGTCCTGCCAGGCCGTGCACGCCTTGAGGCCGGCGGCGGCGGCCTGCGCGGACCGGGTCGCGGCCAGCAGGTCGGGCACGACGGGCCCGGCGACGACGGCACCGGCCGCGTACGGCCCGATCAGCGCCTTCGCGACGGCCAGCGGGTTGTCGTTGCCGCCCGCGATGACCACGAGCCGGTCCCCGAGGACCCCCGTGAGCACCTGGAGCTTGGCGTGCCGGGCGGCCCGGCGGATCGCCTCGACGGTCAGCTCGCTGTCCCCGTCGGGCGCCGTCCCCAGCACCACGCACACGTTCTCCGGCGAGTTCCAGCCGAGCGCGGCGGCCCGGGACACGGCCCCCTCGTCGGCCTCCCCGGACAGCACCGCGTTGACGACCAGCGACTCCAGCCGGGCGTCCCACGCGCCCCGGGCCTCGGCGGCCTGCGCGTACACCTGGGCGGTGGCGAAGGCGATCTCCCGCGCGTAGACGAGCAGCGCCTCCCGCAGCACGCGCTCGTCGCCCGGGGCGGCGACCTCGTCGATCGCCACCTCCATGACCTCGATCGTCGTACGGACCATCTCGACGGTCTGGCGCAGCGTGATCGCCCGGGTCAGCTCGCGCGGCGCCGTGCCGAAGACGTCGGTGGAGATCGCCTGCGGGGTCTCCGGGTGCCGGAACCACTCGGTGAACGCCGCGATGCCGGCCTGGGCGACCAGACCGATCCACGACCGGTTCTCGGGCGGCATCGCCCGGTACCACGGCAGCGTCTCGTCCATGCGGGCAATGGCGTTGGCGGCGAGCCGCCCGGAGGACTGTTCGAGGCGCTTCAGAGTCGCGGCATGCGGGTGAGGGGCGTTCACGGGTTCAGACACGGGGACAAGACTGCCCTATGTCGGGGAGTCGGCTGGCACGGACCGGCCCGAGTCAACAAAGCCGCAGGTCACAGCCGTGGTTCTGCCGGCCGATCCGGCCGCTTCGCCGTCCCGTGCCGGCTCGGCCGCATCACCGGGGCTGTGGAGATCCTCCAGCGCCGGAAACCCGTGACGTGGTCACCACGTGCCCGGTCGGGGCGGTTTCGCGGACGCCCGCCGCACCGCCGCCGCTACCGTGAACCCGTGATACGCATCCAGCGCGCCGGGGAGCGGTACCCCGGAGGTGACCCCGAGGCCGGGATCGACACCCGGCACGCCCTCTCCTTCGGCCGTTTCTACGACCCCGACAACCTCCGCTTCGGCGCGCTGCTCGCCTGCAACGAGGAGCGCCTCGCGCCCGGCGCCGGCTTCGACGAGCACCCGCACAGCCACACCGAGATCGTCACCTGGGTCGTCGAGGGCGAGCTGACCCACCGCGACTCGGCCGGCCACGCGACCGTGGTCCGCCCCGGCGACCTCCAGCACCTGAGCGCCGCCGAGGGCGTCCGGCACGTGGAGCGCAACGACGGCCCCACCCCACTGACCTTCGTCCAGATGTGGCTGGCCCCCCAGACCCCCGGCGGCGACCCCGCGTACGACGTGGTCCGAGGCATCGCCGACGCCACCCCGTACGCCCTCCCGGCGGCGGGCGCGATGCTGCACGTGCGGCGCCTGGAGGCGGGCGAACGCTCGGCCGTCCCGGACGCCGCCTTCGTGTACGTCCACGTGGTGCGCGGCACGGTCCGGCTGGCGGGGGAGGAGCTCAGCGCGGGCGACGCGGCCCGCGTCACCGGGGCGGCGGGCCTGGCCCTGCTCGCGACCGGCGACGCGGAGGTGCTGCTGTGGGAGATGGCGTCCTAGCGGACGCCGTCCACGAAGGTCTGCCAGGCGGCGGCGTGGACCATCAGGACCGGGCCGGTGGGGTTCTTGCTGTCACGGACCGGGACGACACCAGGGTGGCCGTCGGTGACCTCGACGCAGTCGCCGCCGTTGGTCCCGCTGTACGACGACTTCCGCCACTGGGCGCCGGTCAGGTCAGGACGGTTCTCCATAGCGTTCCTCCATCACACGGGCGATGAGTGCCGCCGAGTCCTCGGGGGAGAGGGCCGTGGCTTGCAGCCGAGCGTAGCTGACTGAACGCTCCTTGATCACCGCCGGATTGGCGGTCATATGCCCCTGGTCGTAGCTCTCCACGTAGAACAGGTCGGGGTCGTCGTCGAACCGCAGCAGGTTGAACGACCCCATCATTCCCGTGTGTTCTCCGACGGAGAACGGGAGGATCTGGATCTGCACCCACGGGTTGTCGCGGTACTCCAGCAGCCGGGCCAGCTGCCCGCGCATGACCTCGCGTCCGCCGACCTCCTGGTACAGCGCGGCCTCGCTCAGGATGACCCAGAGCGCCGGCGGATCGTCGCGCTGAAGGATCCGTTGGCGTTCCATTCGGGCCGCCACCATCTCGTCGACCATGTCCGGGTAGTCGACGGCGAGGAGCGCCGCCGCGTACTCCTTGGTCTGCAACAGTCCGTACACCAGCTGCGACTGGAAGGTCGAGATGTACGTGGCTCGGGCTTCCATGTCCGCATACGGCTGGAACCAGTTCGGCAACTGACTGCGCAGCACCAGCCCGATGAGCCGGCTGAACAGCCCGCCCGTGCCCAGTGCCGCGTCCAGCCGTTCGGAGAACTCGCGGGTGGGGATCTTCTTCGCGCACTCGACCTGCCCGATCAGCGAGCCCGAGCAGAAGATGATGTCGCCCAACTGCCGCTGTCTGAGACCGTGCGCCTCACGTAAGCGGCGCAGTTCCCAGCCGTAGTAGTCCAGGGGGGAGGCGCTGGGGTCGAGTTGCTGGATGTTCGCCATCGCGGGTACCTCCGGCTTGCGACGTGCACGGCGTATCGACTCGCTGTGTCGCCGAGCGTATCCAGCGGGTCGCGGGCCGGAGGCGGGAATCCCGTACGGCCACCCTTGTGGGTGACTTCGGGCCGGCCCTCGCTGATACACGGCTGAGCGGTTGCCGTGATGTGCCTGAGGCACGGTCGCGATCCCCCGGAGGCTCCCCGCGTTCAAGATCATGGCCACGCGGAACGGCCGGTGCTGTTCCTCCGTACATGCCCGCCCGGCCTCATGCCCGGCGGCGTAACGAACGGGAGTCACACGTGCGCAAGTGGATGAGCCGAAGGACGGCCGCCGTCCTGACGACGGGGGCCGTGGCGATCACGAGTCTGGTCACCGCCTTGCCGGCGCAGGCCATTGTCGGGGGTGACGAGTCCACCGAGCCGTATTCGTTCATGGTCTCGCTCCAGTACGATTCTCCCCGCCCGGACGGACACCGGTGCGGGGCCGTGCTCATCGCTCCGCAGTGGGCGGTGACCGCGGCGCACTGCACCAACACACCGACGGGCTCGAAGGCGGGTGTTCCCCGCGGCTGGAAGGTCCGCGTCGGGTCGCCGGACGTCACCGACGGCGGCGAGGTCGCCGAGGTCGACACGTTCTACCGGCGCATAGCCAAGTACGACCCGCCGGGCGAGGACATCGCGTTGCTGCACCTGCGCAACCCGGTGCGGGCCAAGCCCGTACGCCTGTCCGCGACCACGCCCGCCGTGGGGACGCCCGTCCGCATCCTCGGCTGGGGCCAGACTTCGGATACCTGCGAGGAATTCGACGACACCGCGTGCTTCCCCAGCAGACTGCGCGAAGCCGACACCGAGGTCGTGCCGCTCCAGGAGTGCTGGGACGACGGCGACGCCACTCCGCCCTTGTGCGTCGGCCGCGCCGATGTCGGGCCGGGGACGACGGACTCCGGAGGGCCTGCCCTGGTGCGCGAGGGCGGCGAGTGGGTGCTGGCGGGAACGGTCATCGGTCCCGGCATCAGGAACGCCAACCGTCCCACCATGTACACCGATGTCGCGAAGAACTCCGCCTGGATCAACGGCATCGTGAACGGTACCGATGTGCCGCCGCTCGACCCGATCCCGAACGTTGAGGGCGCGGCCAAGGTGGGCGACTGTCTGGGTTCCGTGGTGCGTCCCCCCACCGCGCGCCCCCAGGACCCGGCGATGGCGCTGACCAACGGCCACTGCGTGCCGAGCGGCCGGCCCGCGCCGGGGACGGCGTTGGTGGACCGGCCCGCCGATCTGACGAGCCCGGTCACCATCAACGACTCCGCCGGCTACACCCGGACCACCGCCCGCGCGACCCGGCTGGTGTACGCGACGATGACGGGCACCGACATCGCGCTGTACCGGCTGGACAAGACCTACGCGCAGTTGGCCAAGGAGGGCGCGAAGGTCTTCCGGTTGTCCACCACGCCGATGCGCAAGGGTGACCGGCTCTCCATGGCCTACAACTCCCACCGTCTGCCGTGCACGGTGGAGGCCGTGGTGCCGCACCTGCGGGAGGACGGCTACCAGCAGGACCGCGCGGTGCGCTACGCCACCAGCGACAGCTGCGTCAGCAGGCCCGGCCACTCCGGCAGCGCACTGCTGGCGTCCGACGGGGAGACCGTCGTGGGCATCAACAACACCCACAACCGTGACGGTGAGCAGTGCACCAACAACAACCCCTGCGAGGTCGGCCGGGACGGATCCGTGACCGCGGTGCAGGGCCGCAGCTACGGCCAGCAGGTCCATCAGATCGCCGCCTGCCTCACCGCGGGCTCGCGATGGAAGCCGACCCGCCCGGGCTGCGCGCTGCCCGGTGCCGCAGAGGGACCGCGCTAGGCCGCGGACGCGCCGACGGGACGGGCGAGTCGACGCCCGGGTGGCGGTGGTCCGCCGCCCGGGCGGCGGGTGGTGGACGCGCGGCCTAGCGCAGGGCGCTCTTCGCCTGCCAGGCCGTCCAGTCCAGGTTCCACGCGCCGTAGCCGTTGCCCTCGGCCACGACGCCCTTGGTCTGCTCGCCGGTGATCTCGAACGGGTCGCCGACGCGGACCGAGGCGTAGAAGGAGGTGGCGTTCTCGGTGCTCATGCCGATGCAGCCGGAGCTCTTGTTGGCGCGCCCGAAGTAGGCCGCGTTCCAGGGGGCGGCGTGGGCGTACATGCCGGACCAGGTCAGCCGCATCGAGTAGTCGACGTCCTTGTTGTAGGCGTCGCCGAGGCCGACCGTCTCCGAGTTCATGTTGATCGTGCCCTCCTTCGCCATCAGGACGGCGGTGCCCCGCCAGGAGCGCTTGTCGCCGCCGGGGGTGCCGCCGGAGACGGGGATGGTGCGGACGGTGCGCCCGTCGCGGACGACGGAGAGCTTCTTGCGGTCCAGGTCGACCTTGATGACCTGGGACTGGGCGGCGACGGTGAAGCCGGTGCGGTAGTCGCGGACGAACCAGCCGTCGCCCGAGTCCGTGCCGTTCAGCGTCGCGTCCAGGGTGACCTTCGTGCCGGGCTTCCAGTACGCGCGGGGCCGCCAGTCCGCGCGGTCCTTGCCCGAGTAGTCCTTGAGCCAGCCCCACGAGCCCTCGGTGGGGACGGAGGTGGTGACTTTCAACTGGCGCTCGACGTCGGCCTTGTTGGTCACCGGGCGGTCGAAGACGATCGAGAGGGGGTGGGCGACGCCCACCGTGGTGTTCTTCCCGGGGGCGAGCGTCAGCTTGTTGACCTCGGCGGCCTCGGGCGTCGAGAAGGACGTGCTGTCCTTCGTCTCCTTGCCGCCGGCGCCCCGCGCGGTCACCTCCACCGTGTACGTGGTGCCGGGCGCGGCCTTGCGGTCCGAGGCCCACGAGGAGCCGCCCGCGCCGGTGCGGCCGGCGAGCACGGCGCCGTCCGCGTCGACCACCTTGACCGTGGCGAGGGTGCCGCCGGTGGCCGTCACCGTCAGCGGCCGGCCGGCCGCCGGGGGCGCCACGGTCACCTTCGCGGGGGTGTCGTCCTTGGGCGCACCGGACGCGGAGGGCCGCTCGCCGGCGGTCGCCGCCGAGCAGGCGGTCAGCGACGCGGCCGCGATCAGGAACAGGGGGATGCGTATGTGGGTGCGCAGCACGGCACGGCCTCCGCGAGGACGGGAATGGGTGGGATGCACCGGACTGTAGGCCGCCGTCAGGGGGGTGCGCCCGGTCCCGGGGCCTTGTGACGGGGGCTGAAGAGAAACGGTCATCGTCCGGTCACATTCCTCGCGCGGAGTGGTCAATACCGGCTGTGAGCCTGCTGTGCGCCCCACCACCGACGGGGCGGAACAAGGAGGCCCTCGTTGTGTCAGCGCTGCTCGTGACGCCCGCGCCCGCCCGCCCCGCGCTGCGGCTCGGCCCCGTCACCCCCGAGGTGTACCGCGCGTTCCTGGCCGCCCGCTCCACCGGAGCGGACGGGCCCAGCTTCCTCCAACTCCCCTCCTGGGCGCAGGTGAAGGACGGGTGGACCCACCAGCTGGTGGGCTGGGGGCCCGAGTTCGGTGAGCTGTCCGGCGTCGCGCTGGTGCTGCTGCGGGCGTTCCCCGGCACCCGCAAGTACTTCGCCTACCTGCCCGAGGGGCCCGTCGCCGACTGGGCCGACCCCGACCTCGACGGCTGGCTCGACCCGCTGCTCAAGCACCTGAGGTCCTGCGGCGTGTTCGCCGTGCGGATGGGCCCCGGGCCCGACTACCGGCGCTGGTCCGCCGCCACCCTCAAGGCGCACGCGGGGCCCGGGCGGCGCCTGTCCGACGTCCTCGCCACCGAGGTCGACCCGCTCGGCTCGGCCGTCGCCGAACGGCTGCGGGCCCGCGGCTGGAAGCGCTGCGGCGGCGAGTCCGAGGACGGCGCCGACGCCCAGCCGCGGCTCGTCTACCAGGTGCCGCTCACCGGCCGCAGCTCCGACGACCTGTGGTCCGGGCTCAACCAGGAGTGGCGGCGCAACATCCGCAAGGCCCGCAAGTCCGGCGTCGAGGTCGTCGTCGGCTCCGCCGCCGACCTGCCCGAGTTCTACCGGCTGCTCCGCATCACCGAGGAGCGCGACGGCTTCCGCCTCGGCCGCTCCCTCGCCTACTACGAGCGCCAGTACGCCGTCCTCAACGCGGAGTACCCGGGCCGGATGAAGCTGTACCTGGCCCGGCACGAGGGGGAGGTCCTCGCCGCCCACACCATGGTCACCGTCGGACGGCGGGTCTGGTACCAGACCGGCGCCTCCGCCGACCACCGCCGCGAGGTCCGCCCCTCCAACGCTCTCCAGTGGCGCATGATGCTCGACGCCCACGCCGTCGGAGCGGACGTCTACGACATGCGCGGGGTACCCTCCACCCTCGATCCGGACGACCGCGCCCACGGGCTGCTCCGCTGGAAGCTGGGCACGGGCGGGCGGGTCGTCGAGACGCTGGGGGAGTGGGAGATTCCGTTGCAGGGCACGACCAACCACACGCTGTTCCGCGCCTTCCAGGCGTACCTGGCCCGCCGATGACGGCCACGGCCACCGAGACCACCGGGGCCGCCCCGGCCAAGGCCCCGTCCGTGCTGCGCAGCGGCGCGCTGATGGCCGCCGGTTCGCTCGTCTCGCGCGCCACCGGCTTCGTACGCTCCGCCGTCGTCGCGGCGGCCATCGGCACCGGATTCGTCGCCGACGGCTACGCGGTCGGCAACTCCGTGCCCACGATCGTCTACATGCTGCTGCTCGGCGGCGCGCTCAACGCGGTCTTCGTCCCCGAACTGGTCAAGGCGGCCAAGGAGCACGCGGACGGCGGCGTCGCCTACACCGACCGGCTGCTCACCGTCTGCGTGCTCGCCCTCACCGTGCTGACCGGCGTCGCCGTCCTCGCCGCCCCCGCGATCGTCGACGGCTACACCGACTACACCGGTGCCCAGCGGGACATGACCGTCGCCTTCGCCCGCTCCTGCCTGCCGCAGATCTTCTTCCTCGGCCTGTTCACGCTGCTCGGGCAGGTGCTCAACGCGCGCGGCCGGTTCGGCGCGATGATGTGGACGCCGGTCCTCAACAACGTCGTCGTGGTCGGCGTCTTCGGTCTGTTCCTCGCCGTCTCCACGGGCGGCGGGCTCACCCCCGGCGAGACCGCGCTGCTCGGCTGGGGCACCACCGCGGGCATCGCCCTCCAGGCCCTCGCCCTCCTGCCCTCCCTCAAGGCGGCCGGCTTCCGCTGGCGCCCCCGCTTCGACTGGCGCGGCAGCGGCCTGACCGCGCCCCTGAAGGCGGCCGGCTGGCTGGTCCTCCTGGTCCTCACCAACCAGGCCGCGTACTGGGTGACCACCAAGATCGCCACGGCGGCCGGCCAGCACGCCGAGGGCGCCGGCCTCAGCGCGTACAACAACGCCTACCTGGTGTGGGCCGTCCCGCACGGCATCGTCACCGTCGCCCTGGTCACGGCCCTGCTGCCGCGGATGAGCGCCGCGGCGGCCGAGGGCGACCTGACCGGGGTGCGCCGGGACGTCGCCTACGCGCAGCGCACCAGCATGGCGGCGATCGTCCCCGCCGCCTGCGTGCTGTTCGCCCTCGCCGTCCCGTTGATGGGCATGGTCTTCGGGTACGGCCGCACCGACGCCGGCGCGGTCCGCTCCATGGCCTGGATCCTGATGGCCCTCGCGCCCGGCCTGATTGCCCTCTCCGGCCAGTACGTCTGCACCCGCGCCTTCTACGCCCTGCGCGACACCCGCACCCCCTTCTTCCTGAACCTCGTCATCGCGGGCCTCAACGCCCTGCTCGCCGTCACGGCGTTCACCGTCCTGCCCGCCCGCTGGGCCGTGACGGGCATGGCCGCGGGCTACTCGCTCGCGCTGTGGACGGGGTGGGGGGTCACGGCGTACGTGCTGGGGCGGCGGCTGAGGGGGGCGGGGGGTCCGGGGGCCGGGGCGGCCGGTCCGGCGCCGATGGGCGCCGCTGACAGTGCCAGTACCGGCGCCGGCACCGCCCTGCTCCGCCTGCTCACCGCCGCCGTGCCCGCCGCCGGGTTCGGGCTGCTCGTCGCCGACCGCACCACCGGGGCCGGCTCCGTGCTCTCCGGTCTCGCCGGCGCGGCCGCCGTCCTCGCCGTCTTCGCCCTCCTGGCCCGGCCGCTGCGGCTCACCGAGGTCCAGGCCCTGCTCACGGGCGCCACCGCCCGTCTGACCCGGCGGCGCTGAGCCCACCGGCTCACGCCGCCCCCACCGCCCGCTCCCCGCCGGATCCCCTCCCCGGCGGGGAGCGCATCCGACCGACCTTGGGATACTCCACGAATGCCACGCGTGCTGCTGATCGAAGACGACCCCTCCGTCCGCGAAGGCGTCGAGCTCGGGCTCCGGCGCCGCGGGCACGAGGTGCGCACCGCCGCGACCGGGGAGACGGGGCTCGCCGCGTTGCGCGAGTTCCGTCCCGACCTGCTGCTGCTCGACCTCATGCTGCCCGGGATGAACGGCGTCCAGGTCTGCCGCCAGGTCCGCGAGACCAGCCAGCTGCCGATCATCATGCTCACCGCGCGCGGTGACGACTTCGACGTCGTCATCGGCCTGGAGGCGGGCGCCGACGACTACATCGTCAAGCCCGCCCGTACCGAGGTCATCGAGGCCCGGATCCGTGCCGTGCTCCGCCGGATCGAGGAGCCCGGCGGCGCGCGCCAGGCCGTGGAGTTCCACGGGGAGCTGGCCGTCGACCGGGCCGGTCTCACCGTCGCCAAGAACGGCGAACGCCTCGCCCTCGCCCCCTCCGAGCTCAAGCTGCTGCTCCACCTCACCGCCGCCCCCGAGCAGGTCTTCAGCCGCCAGCAGCTCCTCGAACACGTCTGGGAGCACAGCTTCCACGGCGACGCCCGGCTCGTCGACGCCTGCGTCCGCCGCCTCCGCAACAAGATCGAGGACACCCCGGGCGAGCCCCGCTACATCCAGACCCTGCGCGGCTTCGGCTACCGCTTCGGACCGTTGTGAGAGCCCATGTGCCGGGCGGTGGCAGACACGCCGAGGCCCGCCGCAGGCGCCTGCACCCCTTCGGGCTGCGCACCCGGCTCGTCCTCGCCTTCCTGCTGGTCGCCGCCGTCGGCTGCGGCACCACCGCCGCCCTCACCTACCGCGCCGCCCGCAACGCGATCCTGGAGCAGACCCAGAACACCGCCGTCACCGCCTTCCGCCAGCAGGTCGAGACCCTGAGCACCCAGCTGCCCGTCAACACCGACGGGCTGCGCTCCGCCCTGCAGACCATCGCCCGGCAGGGCAAGCCGCGCCCCTGGCGGGTGTACGCGGAATACGGTGACCTGCGGGTGTCCTCCACCGACCGGCCCGAGTCGAGCGTCCTCACCCCCGAACTGCGCCGCCGCGCCACGGCGATCGGCGCCACCCACGGCAGCTTCCAGCGGGTCGTCAAGGACGGCACCCCGTACCTCACCATCGCCGTCCCCGCCGTCTTCAGCAACTACTATCGGGGCTTCCCCGAGGGCAGCCCCACCGGGCTCGTGCTCTACGCGGTGATGGACCTGGGCGAGGAGGAGGCCAACATCGAGGCGATGGTCGTCGCCGCCCGCGACGGCGCGCTGCCCGCGCTGCTCGTCGCCCTGATCCCGGCGCTGGTGGCCTCGCGCGGGGTGCTGCGGCCGGTGCGGGAGCTGCGGGTCGCCGCCCACAGCATGGGCCGGGGCCTGCTGGACACCCGTATCCATGCCAAGGGCAGCGACGAACTCGCCGATCTCGCCCGCACCTTCAACGAGTCCGCCGCCGAGCTGGAACGTTCCGTCACGGAGCTGCGGAGCGCCGAGGCCCGCGCCCGCCGCTTCGCCTCCGACGTCTCCCACGAACTGCGCACCCCGCTCGCCGGGATGCTCGCCGTCACCGAGGTGCTCGACGAGGACGCCGGTACCCTCGACTCCGACACCGCCCGCGCCGTCCGCCTGATCAGCGCCGAGACCGGCAAACTCGCCGTGCTCGTCGAGGACCTCATGGAGATCTCCCGCTTCGACGCCCGCGCGGCCGAACTCCACACCGACGAGGTCGACGCGGCCGACTCGGTCCGCAAGACCCTCCAGAACCGGCACTGGACCGACCCGGACCGCATCGTCACCGAACTCACCGACGGCATCCGCGCCCCCCTCGACCCGCGCCGCTTCGACGTCGTCGTCGCCAACCTGGTCGGCAACGCCCTGCGGCACGGCAGCCCGCCGGTGACGGTCCGGGTGTACGCCGAGGGCGGGGCCGACGGCTGGCTCGTCACGGAGGTCGCCGACCGGGGGCCGGGCATCCCCGAGGACGTCCTCCCGCACGTCTTCGACCGCTTCTACAAGGCCGACGCGGCCCGCACCCGCTCGGCGGGCAGCGGCCTCGGCCTCGCCATCACCCTGGAGAACGTCCGGCTGCACGGCGGCACGGTCGTCGCCGCCAACCGGCCCGACGGAGGGGCCGTCTTCACCGTGAGGATCCCGAGGTGACCCCCGCCCCGGACCGCCCGCGCCCGCGTTCCCGCTTTCGGCGCCGTGTCGCGGCCGCCCTGCCGCTGGTGCTGCTGCCGCTCGCCGGCTGCGGCATACAGGGGAGCGACGTCGTGGAGGCCGGCGCCGGCGCCCCGGTCACGGTGCACCCCACGGGCAACCCGCGGATGCTGCTGTTCTTCGTCGCGCGGGACGGCCGGCTGATGCCGGTCGCCCGCGACGTCGGTTTCGGGCTCCCCCAGGGCGAGGCCGACGGCGGCCCCGGGGCCGAGATCAGCCACCCGCCCGGCATGAACTACCGGGTCGCCACCGACAAGGTGCTCGCCTCCCTCATCGAGGGCCCGGACGAACGGGAACGCACGGCCGGCCTCACCAGCAGTCTCACCTTCCACGGCAGCGGCGAACCGCACACCCAGAAGACGTCGGGCCCCGACGGGCGCCCGGAGCTGCACGTCCGGCTCGCCGTCCGCGTCCAGGACCTCGACCCCGTCGCCCTACGCCAGCTGGCGTGCACCGCCGCGTACGCCGAGGAGCTCGGCAGCGCGGCCAAGGTCGTCGTCTCGGGGACGGACGGGGCCCTGCCGGGGCGCCGCTGCGAGACCGACTAGGCCGACGGGGCCAAGGCCCCCGGTCCCGGATCACGCGGCCCCAGGCCCCGGATCGCCCGGCCCCACGGCCCGTCCCGGCTCAGGCGCCCCGCAGCTCCGCGAGGACCGCGTCCGTGAACGGCGGCCACGCCTCGACCGCCCACGCCCCGAAGGGCCGGTCGGTGAGCGCCACGCAGGCCGCGCCGGCGTCCGGGTCGATCCACAGGAAGGTCCCGGACTGGCCGAAGTGCCCGAAGGTGCGCGGCGAGGACGAGGCGCCCGTCCAGTGCGGCGACTTGCCGTCGCGGATCTCGAAGCCGAGGCCCCAGTCGTTGGGCCGCTGGTGCCCGTAGCCCGGCAGGATGCCGGTGAGACCGGGGTACGTCACGGTCATCGCGTCGAGCACCGTCCGCGCGTCGAGCAGCCGCGGCGCCTGCACCTCGGCGGCGAAGCGCACCAGGTCGTCGACGGTCGACACGCCGTCCTTCGCGGGCGAGCCCTCCAGCGTCGTCGCGGTCATGCCGAGCGGTTCCAGGACCGCCTGGTGCAGATACTCGGCGAAGGGGATGTCGGTGGCCTTGGCGACGTGGTCGCCGAGCGCCTCGAAGCCGGTGTTGGAGTAGATCCGGCGGGCGCCGGGCGCCGCCATGACCCGGTTCTCGTCGAAGGCGAGCCCGGAGGTGTGCGCGAGCAGGTGCCGCACGGTGGCGCCCTCGGGCCCGGCCGGCTCGTCGAGGTCGATCGCCCCCTCCTCGTACGCGACGAGGACGGCGTACGCCGCGAGCGGCTTGGTGACCGAGGCGAGCGGGAAACGCCGGCCGGTGGGGCCGTGCGCGCCGGCCAGGGTGCCGTCCGCGCGGACGACGGCCGCCGCGGCGGTGGGGACGGGCCAGTTCTCGATCGACGCCAGGGTCTGCAGGCTGCTCAGCATGGTGCCGAGCGTACTTGGCCTGCTTGCTTCGAGTGCACTCGAAGGTTCTAGCGTGGGGGTATGAGCTTGATCGAGAGCACGACAGCCCCGGTGCGGAAGGACCGCTACACGATCAGCGAGGTGGCCGCCCTGACCGGACTGTCGGCGCACACCCTGCGCTGGTACGAGCGGATCGGCCTCATGCCGCACGTCGACCGGTCGCACACCGGGCAGCGCCGCTTCACCGGGCGGGACCTGGACTGGCTGGCCTTCGTCGGCAAGCTGCGGCTGACCGGGATGTCGGTGGCGGACATGGTGCGGTACGCGGAGCTCGTCCGCGAAGGCGCCCACACCCACGCCGAGCGGCGCGCGCTCCTGGAGACCACCCGGCGCGACGTCCTGACCCGGATCGCCGAGTTGCAGGACACCCTCGCCGTGCTCGACCTCAAGATCGACCACTACGGCACCGTATGCGGAGGCAGCACCTCATGAGCAGCAGCAACGGCAGGATCGGCACCGTACGACTCGGCGCGGGCCAGGACGGACCGGAGATCGGCGTCCAAGGCTTCGGCGCCATGGGCATCAGCGAGTTCTACGGCGACACCGACGAGAAGGCCGCCCGCGACACCCTCGACGCGGCCCTGGAGGTCGGTGTCACCCTCATCGACACCGCCGACGTCTACGGGCAGGGCGCCAACGAGGAGTTCCTGGCCCCGTTCGTCGCCGCGCACCGCGACGAGATCGTCATCGCCACCAAGTTCGCCATCGAGCGGCGGGCCGACGACCCCTTCTACCGGGGCATCCGCAACGACCGCGCGTACATCCGCGGAGCGGTGGAGGCGAGCCTGCGCCGCCTCGGCATCGACACGATCGACCTCTACTACATGCACCGCCGTGACCCGGACGTCCCCTTCGCCGAGTCCGTCGGCGCGATGGCCGAGCTCGTCCAGGAGGGCAAGGTCCGGCACCTGGGCCTGAGCGAGGTGACGGGAGCCGAGCTGCGCGAGGCGTACGCGGTGCACCCGATCGCCGCGCTCCAGTCGGAGTGGTCGCTGTTCTCCCGCGACGTCGAGCGCAGCGCGGTCGGCGCCGCCGCCGAACTCGGCGTGACCTTCGTCCCGTACTCGCCGCTGGGCCGGGGCTTCCTCACCGGCGCGTTCGCCGACGCCTCCAAGGAGCTGTCCGACGCGGACTTCCGCCGCCACCAGCCGCGCTTCAGCGGCGAGAACGCGGCCCGCAACGCGGCCCTGCTCGCCCCCGTCCGGACGATCGCCGAGGAGCACACGGCGACCCCCGCGCAGATCGCCCTCGCCTGGGTCCAGCAGCGCGCCGCCGTACACGGCCTGGACGTCGTCCCCATCCCCGGCACCCGCAAGCGCTCCCGCCTGGAGGAGAACGCCGCCGCCACCCACATCACCCTCACCGAGCCCCAGCTCGCCGCCCTGGAGCCGATCGCCGCCCAGGTGGCGGGCGACCGCTACCCGGACATGACGTCGACGTCGGCGGCACGGGAGGGCTAGTCCCCGAGGCGGGGCCACCGCCGCCGGGCGACGGGGCCCCGCGCCCCCCTCCGCCCCGCGCAGGGCCCCGCGCCCACCCAGCCCCCCGCCCCCCGCCGTGTGGGCAATCGTCCCGCAGGGCGGGACGGGTGGGCACACGGGACGGCGCCCTTAGCGGCGCCTCCGCTCCCAGTGCCTCGACCCGCACCCGCACGCACCCGCACCGCACCCGCACCCGCACCGCCCCCCACCTCACGCCAACCCCAGCGCGAACACCGCGAACCCCGCCGCCAAGACCCCCGCGACCGCCCGCCTCACGGTGCCGGTCCGGCTCCACGGGGACTCGAAGCCCCGTGCGTACCGCCCGATCAGGACGAGCAGCCCCGCGAAGACCGGCATCCAGGCCAGCCGCGCCAGGATCCAGCCGACCGAGTCGGGCGCCCCGACCAGACCGGTGATCTCCCCCGCGTACGAGGCGGGGATCGCGGCGGTCAGCATCGCCGTCTGGTGCCAGCACAGGATGGTCATCGCGGAGAGGTTGATGACGACGACCGGCGCCCACAGCGCGGGCTTGCGGAGCAGCTTCCCGAGCCGGTCCCGCAGCAGGATCGCGGCGCCGCTCTGCGTGGCGGCGAGGGCGAGCACGAGCAGCGACGGCGGGTGCGAGTTGGTGCGGGCCTCGCCGGGGACGCCGACCATGGAGGCGGGGTAGCCGCACCACAGCAGGAGGACGGCGAAGAGTGCGGCGCCGCCGGCGAGCAGCCCCCAGGCGTGCCGCCGGGTGACCCGGCCCTCGCCCCAGGAGACGCCGAGCTGGTAGGCGAAGAGCCAGCCGGGCAGGATGTTGAGGACGCTCAGCCAGGACGGCATGGCGTCGGCGTACGGCCCGTAGCGCAGCAGGTCGACGACGGCGACGGAGCCGAGCAGCGGGGCCGCCGCCCACACGCCGAGCCGGCGGGCGGCCCGGACGCAGTACGGGGTGAGCGCGGTGACGACCGCGTACACGCCCACGAACCACAGCGGCTGCACGACGAGCGTGGACGCCGTCCGCAGGGTGTCGCCTGGCACGCCGAACCCGTAATGAAGGAGCGGCAGCAGCCCCGCCCACACGGCGGTGACGCCGAGCACCGGGCGCCCGAGCCGGGCGAGCCGCGCCTTGAGCCAGTCGCGGAGGGGGCCCTGGTGGCGCCGGTAGGAGAGCACGGAGGCGTAGCCGCCGACGAGGAAGAAGATGCCCAGCATCTGGAGGATCCAGCTGGCGGGGGCGAGGCCGCCGAATGCGGAGAGCGGGCTGGCGTTGTGGATGGCGCCGTCGGCGGAGAGCGTGAATCCGCCGAGCAGCCAGTGCCCGGTGGGCACGGCGAGCAGCGCGAGGGCGCGCAGCCCGTCGATCGCGCGGTCGCGGTGGGCGGGCGTTCCGGCTTCGATGCGCCGGGCGAGGGTCTGTGTCGAACTCATCGGGCGACCCCCTCGGCGATGGCGGCGAAGGTGCGCAGGGACGCGGTCCCGGGGGCGAAGTAGCCGTCGTGGCCCTGCGCGTCACCGGCGTCGACGCGGCGCGCGCCGAACTCCGGGGCGGTGGGGTCGGTGCCGTGCCCGAGGCCGGCCACCTGGACGTTCGGTATCCGGTCGATCCAGTCGGTGGGGTCCTTGGCGGCCCACACGCGGGCGCTGGTGCCGAGGGCGGCGGCGTTGTCGGCGCGCATTCCGGGGGAGCCGAGGACGACGAGGTCCTTGACCTGGATGCCGGGTGCGGCGAGCCCGCAGACGACGGAGCCGTAGCTGTGGCAGAAGACGGAGGGTTCGGCGGCGCCGACGGCGGCCAGCCCCTCGGTGAGGCGGGTGAGCCGCCGGGCTCCGGCTTCGGCGAGGTTCCCGGTGGCGGCATCGAGGCCGACGCCGACGGGCGTGGTGTAGCCGGCCCAGGCGATGACGGCGGTTCGGCCGCCGGTGGCCGCGCGCAGGGCGGTGGCCTTGCGGGTGAGCGGCGCGAGGTGACCCGCGTCGGTGTCGGACCCGGGCACGATCACGGCCACGTGCGCGGCTTTGGCAAGGTCGCCGTAGACGAGGACCGCCTGGCCGCGATCCCGCGGGTCGTACGCGAGGACCTGCTGTCCGGCGTACCGGCCGCCGGTGGCCCGGGCGTTGGCCGCGTAGCGCAGCGCGAGCGGGGCGCCGTCGAGGTTGCCGACGACGGTGGGGTGGGCGGCGGCCAGCTCCCGCTGCCGCCGGGGGCTCATGGAGGCGAAGTACGAGGCGGTCTGAGCGGGCGTCATGCGCTGGGGGTCGGGCAGCCCGTCGGCCCGCCACTGGGCGGTGCCGACGGGGGCGCCCGTCACGGGCTGACGGCTGCTGCCGGAAGCCCAGCCTGCGGTCCCGGCCACCACGGTCGCGGTGAGCGCGGCGGCGGCCAGGGTCCTCGTGAAGCGGCGCATCGAGTGGCCCTTCCTCTCTCTCGTCGTTGGCGAGAGGAAGGTAGGAAGGGGACGCCTGACCGGGCGTCACACCGGGGCGCCAACCGTGAACCGATACCGGGGTAGGGGGAGGAGGAGCAGCGGGCCCCCCGACGGGGGTGGGGCTAACCCCCGGGGACCGGCGGGGTGGGGGGCTGGCAGGGGGGTCGGCAGGGGGGCTGGCGCGCCCATCGCCCTCCGGTGGGGGGCTGGCGCGCTCATCGCCCCCGATGGTGGGGGGGCGTGCCCATCGCCCTCCGGTAGGGGGCTGGCGAGCCCATCGCCCCCGGCCGGGGGGGGCTAGTACCCCTGACCCGGTGTCACGAGCCCCGACTCGTACGCGAAGACGACGGCCTGCGCCCGGTCGCGCAGGTCCAGCTTGGCCAGCACCCGGCCGATGTGGGTCTTCACGGTCTGCTCGGCGAGCACCAGGTGCTCGGCGATCTCCTGGTTGGACAGGCCCCGGGCGATCAGTTCGAGGACCTCCGACTCGCGCGGGGTCAGCCCGTTGAGGCGCAGCGCCGCACGGTCGGCGCGCGGTACGGGCTTCGAGGCGGCGAAGTCGGCGATCAGCCGCCGGGTCACCGAGGGCGCGAGCAGCGCGTCGCCGGCGGCCACGACCCGGACCGCCGCGATCAGGTCGGCAGGGGGCGCGTCCTTCAGGAGGAAGCCGGAGGCGCCGGCGCGCAGCGCCTCGTACACGTAGTCGTCCACGTCGAAGGTGGTGAGCATGAGCACCTTGGGGCGGTGGATCACGCCCGGCGGCGGGTTCAGGATCTCCCGCGCCGCCGCGAGCCCGTCGAGCTCCGGCATCCGTACGTCCATGAGGACCACGTCCGGGTGGGTGGAGCGGGCCACGTCCACGCCCTGCCGCCCGTCCGGCGCCTCGCCCACCACGTCGATGTCGGGCTGCGCGGCGAGCAGCGCGGCGAACCCCGCCCGCACCATGGCCTGGTCGTCGACGATGATCACACGGATGGTCACGGGTTTCCTCAGCTGTCGGTCGGTCCCAGCGGCAGCCGGGCGGCGACCCGGAAGCCCCCGTCCGGCAGCGGCCCGGTGTCGAGCGAGCCGCCGGTCAACCGTACGCGCTCCCGCATCCCGACGAGCCCGTGCCCGGTCCCGGAACCGCGCTCCACGGGCGAGCCCTTCTCCGCGGCGGGCCCGTTGACGACGAGGACGTTCAGCCAGCCCGCGCCGTCCGGGCGGACGGACACCCGGGTGGCGGCGCCCGGCGCGTGCCGGACGATGTTGGAGAGGGCCTCCTGCACGATCCGGTACGCCGACAGGTCCACCGCCTGGGGGACGCCGTCCAGGTCGGCGGCGAGGGACAGTTCGGCCGGCACCCCGGCCCGTACCGTCGCCTCGACCAGCTGCTGCACCCGGTCGAGCCCGGGCTGCGGGGCCCGTTCGCCCTCCGCGCCCTCGCTGCGCAGCACCACGAGCAGCCGCCGCATCTCGGCGAGCGACTCGCGGGCACCGGCCGCGATCGAGGTGAACTCCTCGCGGGCCGCGTCCGGCAGCCCGGGGATGCGGTACGGGGCGGAGTCCGCCTGCACGGTGATCACCGACATGTGGTGGGCGACCACGTCGTGCAGCTCGCGGGCGATCCGGGCGCGCTCCTCCAGCAGGGTGCGGCGGGCGCGCTCGGCCTCGCTGATGGTCTCCTGCTCGACGAGCCGCCGCTCGGCGTCGCCGCGGCCCCGCAGGGTCGCGGTGATCAGCAGCACGACGCCGCTGAGCACGAAGAGGAGCAGGGTGATGCCGCCGGCCCGGTGCGGCGAGAAGAGCTCGAAGACGGTCGCGGCGGCGCCGGTCATCAGCCACACCCCGATGAGGGCCCGTCGGGACTCGCGGAGCCCGAGCGCCAGCATCAGCGCCAGATAGCCGACCACGACCATCGGCGTCCACGGCCAGGGCCGCCCGTCGACCCCGTCGGCGGCGAGCAGCACGAAGCCGCCGAAGACGTCCGCCGTGAAGATCACCCACCAGGCCTGGAGGGGCCGGGTGACGGCGAGCAGCAGGGGCGCGGTCTGCGCGGTGGCGAGCGCCCCGGCGAGGGCGCCGTTGACCTGGTAGTCCTGGACGAGCACGGTGACGGTGACGGGCAGCAGCGTGGCGACGAACGCCAGCGCGACCCCGTACGGAAGCAGCCGCACCCAGGGCGAGGACGCCCGGGCGAGCAGCGCCTCCCCGTCGGCGGTCGGCGTCGCGAGCGCGACCCCGAAGCTGCGGACCAGCCCGTTCGTCCGGGTCCCGACGGCACGAAGCGGCCCGGCGGCCCGGGCTCCGGCGGCACGCAGCGGCCCGGCGGCCCGGGACCCGGCGCTCTGGAGCCGCCCGCGCACGCGGGCGGCGGTCTGGGGGAGGCGCGGTCGGCGCCGCTGTTCATCCTTCATGGCCCGCCCAGGGTAGGCAGGCCGGGCGGGGGCGGACGTCATACCCGGGGGTGGGGTGCGGGGTCATACCGGGGTACGGGGTACGGGGTACGGGGGCGGGCATCGCCTAGGCCCCCGGGCATCGCCTTGGATCCCGCCCCGCCCTACAGCTCGGCGAGCAGCTCCGCTTTCCTGGAGGAGAACTCCTCGTCGGTGACGAGGCCCGCCTGGTGCAGTTCGCCGAGGTGGCGAATCCTTTCCCCTACGCCCGCCGGGTCGTAGGGCCGGGCGGCGCCCGGGACGGCGGGGACGCGGGCGGAGCCGCGGATCGCGGCGAGCACGGCGGCGGCGAAGGGCAGCGACTCGTGCACCGGCCCGTAACGGTGCCCGAAGACCACCGAGGCCGGGTCCAGGTCCGGGTGGGGCGGCCGGGCCGATTCCGCGCCCGCCCCGCGCGGCAGCAGCCGCAGGCAGCCGTCGGGGGACTCGGGCGAGCGCCACTCGACCCCGCTCAGCTCCCGTACCGCGAAGAACTGGTCCCCCGCCCGCCACTTCTCCGAGGAGGCCCCGGTCCGGGACCAGCGGAAGACGACCTGGGCGGACCCGTCGAAGCTGGCCTTCCCGTCGTACGCCTTGAAGGACTGCGGGCCCTCCGGCGCCGCGACCAGGAAGCCGTCCGTCGGCTCCGCCGCGTCCCGGGGGAGCCGCGCGAGCAGCTCGTCGCGGTAGTACGCGGCCTGCGCCTCGCGGTCGACGGGCAGCACGAGCCGGTAGGGGTCGCCCCCTTCCTTCAGCTGCCCCGCCGCCGCCTCGACCAGCGGATCGGCGCCGGGTCGCGGCACGGCGTGCAGCACCACGGTGCCCCGCTTGCCCGGGGCGAGCGTCACGGACGCCAGCGCCTCGTGCGGGATGCGCCGTTCGCGCAGCGTGCCGAAGAGCCTCGGCGTGCGGATCCCCCGTTCGAAACGGATGACGATGGCGTCGCTCTCGAACTGCCAGGTGGCATGAATTCCGGCCAGCACATCACCCATACGCCTCATCGTATGCGGCGTATGCCCCGGCGTCGCCCCTGTGGGAACGCCCGAAATCCGCCGTGATCTACGCGCGTCAGGCGGCTTCGGCACCGGAGATTCCCCGGCGGCAAGCGCTGTCCGCGGCGGCGCAGGTCAGATCGCCGTACGCGCCGACGCCTATCGCGGCGAAGTTCCGCAGGCTCCCGGTGCCGGGTTCGAAGTAGCCGGCGTGGCCGTTGGCCCCGGCCGCGGAGAGCAGCCGCGCGCCGAACTCCGGCGCCACCGGGTCGGCCCCGTGGCCGACGCCGCCGAGCTCCAGGTGCGGGACGTCGGCGATCCAGTCGCCCGCGTCCCGCATGGCCCAGATACGGGCCGGGGTGGCGAGGTCGGCGGCGTGCTCGGCCCGCATGCCGGGGCTGCCGGCGACCACGACGTCCGTCACCCGCGCGGGCAGCCGGGACGCGGCGACCCCGCACAGCACGGAGCCGTAGCTGTGGCAGAACAGGCTGATCCGGGCGTCGCCGGGCAGCGCGGCGGTCAGGTCGACGAGCCGTACGGCGCCGTTCTCGGCGAGCCGCCCGATGGCCGCGTCGATCCCGACGCCGACGGGCGCGGTGTAGTCGGCCCAGGCGATGACGGCGGTCCGGGCGCTCGGGTCGGCGCGGTGCTCGGCGGCGTACAGGGAGGTGGCCATGCCGGCGGGGGCCGAGTACATCCGGGCGGTCTTCTGGAAGGTGAGCAGGTTGGTGTCGACGCCCGGCACGATCACCGACACCCGCCGGGCCCGGTCCAGGTCGCCGAGGACCTCGGCGGTCCGTCCCGTGCCGGCCGGGTCGAAGGCCAGGATCTGGCGGCCCGGGCTCATCAGCGACCGGAAGCGGTCCACGCGGCGGCGGGCCTCGTGCAGTCCTTCGGCGTTGAGCCGTGGGTCGTCGACCCGGCTCCGCTCGGCGTCGAGGGTGTGGGCGAGGGAGACGCGGTTGGCGCGGTAGCGGAGGGTGACCGGGACGCCGTTGAGGTTGCCGACGACGAGCGGGTAGCGGTCGGCGAGACGGGTCCGCTGCGCGGGGGAGAGGGAGGCGAAGAAGGCGGCGATCGTCCGGGCCGGGCCCGCCGCGTCGGGCAGCGGGCGCTGCCCGACCCGTCCGTGGGCCCAGGCGGCGAGCGCGCTCTCGCGGGTCTCCCCTGGCGTGCTCTGATCCCGGATCGTGGTCCATCCGGTGGTCGCCAAAAACACGAACACCACGGCGAGCGCGAGCATCATGCGCCAAGCGGAGAGGGTGGGGGAGGCGTCGAGAGGAGGCATTGCGAGCCACCCTAGGGGGCGCGGTCGTACCCCCGGGTGGGCGAGTGACGCGGATCACCTGGCGGGCGGGGCGCGGTGACGTTCCGTACACGCGGACGTGCGCCCGGTGATCCGTTCAGCTCCTCCAGTACGGCGCGAGCGCCGGCCCCAGGTGGTCGAGGTAGTGCTCGGTGAGCGCGCGGATCGCCTCCAGGGTCGGCTCCCCGCTCCGGCCCCACAGCTGCCCGGTCACCCGCATCACGCCGCTGAACGCCGCGACGGCGATCCTCGGGCGCGGGTCCGCGTCCACGTCGAGCCCCTCGCGTTCGGCGATCACCCGGGCGATGGACTCCTCCATCTCCGTGGAGCGGCGCAGGTGGACCGCGAGCAGCGCGGGCGTGGACTCGATGACCTGGAAGCTGCGGACGTACAGCTCGACGGGGACGACCTCGGCGATGGCCTCGCCGATGGTGTCCCAGGCGCTCAGGACGGCGTTGCGCATCGCGTCGAACGGGCCCTCCTCGGGGGGCCGTTCGGTCAGCGCGCGCATGAAGCGTTCTTCGACCATCTGCTGGACGGCGAAGGCCACGTCCTCCTTGGAGGCGAAGTAGCGGAAGAAGGTGCGCTGCGAGACCTCGACCGCGTCGGCGATCTCGTCGACGGTGGTCCCCTCGTACCCCTGGGTGGTGAAGAGCTCCAGGGCGACCCGGATCAGCGCGTCACGGGTGCGCTGTTTCTTCCGCTCGCGCAGCCCGGGAACCGTCACCGCCCGGCACCCCTTCCCCGTCTCGTTCCGGTCACTTCGTCCAGCTCAGCGTACCTGTGAGCAACATGACAGTTACCGTCGCGTGAACTCATTAGTCAATTGTCAGTGACTGACATTAGCCTCGCGGCATGACTAGTCAGACCACCGTGGAAAAGACCCCGCAAGGGCAGGGGGGTGGCCGGACGCCCGACGCGACTCCGGCCCCGGCTCAGGCGAAGGGGCTCCGCGGTCACCCGTGGTTGACGCTGTTCGCCGTCGCAGTGGGCGTCATGATGGTGGCGCTCGACGGCACCATCGTCGCCATCGCCAACCCCGCCATCAAGGACGACCTCCAGGCCTCGCTCGCCGAGGTGCAGTGGATCACCAACGGCTACCTGCTCGCGCTGGCCGTCGCGCTGGTCACCGCCGGCAAGCTGGGCGACCGCTTCGGGCACCGCCAGACCTTCATCATCGGCATCGCGGGCTTCGCCGCCTCCTCCGGCGCGATCGGCCTGTCGAGCTCGATCGGGCTCGTCGTCGCCTTCCGCGTCCTCCAGGGCCTCTTCGGCGCCCTGCTCATGCCGGCCGCGCTCGGCCTGCTGCGCGCGACCTTCCCCGCCGAGAAGCTCAACATGGCCATCGGCATCTGGGGCATGGTCATCGGCGCCTCGACCGCGGGCGGCCCGATCGTCGGCGGCCTGCTCGTCGAGCACGTCAGCTGGCAGTCCGTCTTCTTCATCAACGTGCCGGTCGGCGTCCTCGCGCTCGTCCTCGGCCTGGTGATCCTCAAGGACCACCGCGCCGAGAACGCCCCGCGCTCCTTCGACGTCCTCGGCATCGTGCTGCTCTCCGGCGCCATGGCCTCCCTCATCTGGGGCATCATCAAGGCCGGTGAGTCCTGGGGCTGGTCCAGCCTGAACACCTGGGGCTGCCTGGTCGGCGCGCTGGTCCTCTTCGGCGTCTTCGCCTTCTGGGAGACCCGGGTCAAGGAGCCGCTCATCCCGCTGGCGATGTTCCGCTCCGTGCCGCTGTCGGCCGGTGTGGTGCTGATGGTCCTGATGGCCTTCGCCTTCATGGGCGGCCTGTTCTTCGTCACCTTCTACCTCCAGGGCGTGAAGGGGCTCAGCCCGGTCGACAGCGGCATGCACCTGCTCCCGCTGACCGGCATGATGATCGTCTCCTCGCCGCTGGCCGGCGCGCTGATCACCAAGTTCGGCCCGCGGGTCCCGCTGGTCGGCGGCATGGTCTGCACCGCGATCGCGATGTTCGGCATGATCACCCTGACCGCCGGTACGGGCACGCTGGCGATGTCCCTCTGGTTCGGGCTGCTCGGCCTGGGCCTGGCCCCGGTCATGGTCGGTGCCACCGAGGTCATCGTCGGCAACGCGCCGCTGGAGCTCTCCGGCGTGGCCGGCGGTCTGCAGCAGGCCGCCATGCAGGTCGGCGGCGCCCTCGGCACGGCGGTGCTGGGCGCGGTGATGTCCTCCAAGGTCTCCAGCGCCTTCGCGGAGAACTGGAAGGGCGCCGGCATCCCGACGCCGCCGGACCCGCGCCTGGAGCAGGCCGCCGAGTTCGGCATGGTGCCGCCCGGCCTGGACCAGGCGCCGGGCATGACGCCCGAGATCGCCCAGACCATCGGCAAGGTCATCCACGACACGTTCATGGACGGCATGGGGCTCGCCTTCACCGTCGCCGGTGTCGTGGCCGTCCTCGCCGCCCTGGTCGCCACGCTCACCAAGCGCGGCGCCAACGCGGAGGCGGGTGCGGGCGCGGCCCACATCTGAGCCGGGAGCCCCGAGGTCCCCTGGGGGGTCGTCACCCGTTCGCGTGAACGGGGGCGGCCCCCCTTCCGTTCCGGGGGCACTTCCGTCATGCTCTCGATTACAGAGAGTGACGAAACGGGGGTTCACCTGCATGTATACGAAGATGATGATGGCCGTCGGTGCCGTGGGAGCGGCCTTGACCACCCTTCTCGCGATCCCGGCCGAGGCGGCGGCGCCGAGCGGCACGGCCCTGGGGCCCTGCGGGCCGGGGCAGCTGTGCCTGTGGCCGAAGGCCGACTTCAGGGGCCGGCCACAGACCCATGAGCTGTCCTCGGTCGACATCGAGAGCTGTGTCGCCCTGCCACCGGGGACGACCGCACAGGCCCTCGCCAACCGGACCGGGCGGCCGGTCACCACCTACCAGTCCGCGGTCTGCGCGGAGACCGGCGAGTTCGAGACCTACCCGGGCAAGGGGACCTGGGTGCCCCAGACGCCGTACCAGATCCGGGCCTTCAAGATCTGGGAGAGGTAGGCGCCGGCGCCGGGACGTCCGGGGTGCCGGGCGGCGGGACCGAGAGGCGCGCGACCTCGGCCCGCAGCTCCCGCACCTCGACCGTCAGCGCCTCCAGGAGCTCCAGCTGCCGGCGCTCGGACTCGTCGTCCCGCTCGAAACGGGCGATGAACCAGGCGGCGATATTGGCGGTCACCACACCCAGCAGGGCGATGCCCGACAGCATCAGGCCCACCGCGAGCACCCGGCCCAGGCCCGTGGTCGGGGCGTGGTCGCCGTAGCCGACGGTGGTCATCGTGGTGAACGACCACCAGACCGCGTCCCCCAGCGTCTTGATGTTGCCGTTCGGCGCGTCCCGCTCCACATGCAGCACGGCCAGCGAGCCGAACATCATCAGCCCGACCACCGCGCCCGCCACATAGGTGGTGAGCGTTATCTGCGGGGCCATCCGGGCCCGCCGGCCCACCAGGAGGAGCGTCGACACCACCCGCAGCAGCCGCAGCGGCTGCACCATCGGCAGTATCACCGCGAGCAGATCCAGCGGATGCCCCCGCACGAACGCCCACTTGGCCGGGGCGAGCGCGAGACGCACCAGATAGTCCAGGGCGAACGCGGCCCACACCGCCCACTCCACGTGGGTGCACAGCCGGTGCACCCACGGGTCGGCGCCGGGCGCCACGATCGGCACGGCGTACGCCGCGCCGAACGCCACGGCCAGCACCAGCAGCGGCGTCTGGGTGCGCGCTTCCCAGCGGTCCTTCATGACGGGTGATCCTTCATGCCCGGCATCGTAGGGAACGCGGAAGGGCGGCGGGACCGCCCGGTCCCACCGCCCTCACCAGCGGATACGTGTTACGCGTCGCCGCCCGCCGCGCCCGGGTCCGCCGCCGACACGTCGAGCAGCTGGT
This sequence comes from Streptomyces sp. NPDC023157, assembly GCF_055560575.1. Classification (NCBI taxonomy): domain Bacteria; kingdom Bacillati; phylum Actinomycetota; class Actinomycetes; order Kitasatosporales; family Streptomycetaceae; genus Streptomyces; species Streptomyces sp. NPDC023157. Next base: position 636,810 of record NZ_JBVHIL010000001.1, on the reverse strand, counting down.
AGCGGTCCACGGCCTGCTTCAGGGCCGACCGGTCGATCTTGCCGTCGCGGGCCAGCTCGGTGAGGACCGCCAGCACGATCGACTGGGCGTCGATGTGGAAGAAGCGGCGGGCCGCGCCCCGTGTGTCCGCGAAGCCGAAGCCGTCCGCGCCCAGCGAGGTGTAACGGCCCGGCACCCAGCGGGAGATCTGGTCCGGCACCGAGCGCATCCAGTCCGAGACCGCCACGAACGGGCCCTGGGCCGCCTGCAGCTTGCGGGTCACGTACGGGACGCGCTGCTCCTCGTCCGGGTGGAGCAGGTTGTGCTCCTCGACGGCCACGGCCTCGCGGCGCAGCTCGTTCCAGGACGTGGCCGACCAGACGTCGGCGCGCACGTTCCACTCCTCGGCGAGGATCCGCTGGGCCTCCAGGGCCCACGGCACGCCGACGCCGGAGGCCATGATCTGCGCGGGGATCGCCCCGGACTCGCCGGCCTTGTAGCGGTAGATGCCCTTGAGGATGCCCTCGGCGTCCACGTTCTCGGGCTCGGCCGGGTGCTGGATCGGCTCGTTGTAGACCGTCAGGTAGTAGAAGACGTCCTCGGCCTGGGGGCCGTACATCCTCCGCAGACCGTCCTGCACGATGTGCGCGATCTCGAAGCCGAAGGCCGGGTCGTACGCGACACAGCCCGGGTTGGTCGAGGCCAGCAGGTGCGAGTGGCCGTCGGCGTGCTGGAGGCCCTCACCGGTCAGCGTGGTGCGGCCGGCGGTGGCGCCCAGCACGAAGCCGCGCGCGAGCTGGTCGGCCATCTGCCAGAACTGGTCGCCGGTCCGCTGGAAGCCGAACATCGAGTAGAAGACGTAGACCGGGATGAGCGGCTCGCCGTGCGTCGCGTACGCCGAGCCCGCGGCGATCAGCGAGGCCGTGCAGCCGGCCTCCGAGATGCCGTCGTGCAGCATCTGACCGGTCGGGGACTCCTTGTACGCGAGGAGCAGCTCGCGGTCCACGGCCTCGTACTGCTGCCCGAGCGGGTTGTAGATCTTGGCGCTCGGGAAGAACGAGTCCATGCCGAAGGTGCGGTACTCGTCCGGCGCGATCAGCACGAAACGCCTGCCGATCTCCTTGTCCCGCATCAGGTCCTTGAGCAGCCGGACGAAGGCCATGGTGGTGGCGATCGACTGCTGGCCGGAGCCCTTCTTCACCGCGGCGTACGTCTTGTCCTCGGGCAGCGCCAGCGGCTTGGCGCGCACCACACGGGTCGGGACGTACCCGCCGAGCGCCTTGCGGCGGTCGTGCATGTACTGGATCTCCTCGGAGTTCCGTCCCGGGTGGTAGTACGGCGGCAGGCCGTCCTCCAGCTGCTTGTCCGTGACCGGGATGTGCAGCCGGTCACGGAAGCGCTTGAGGTCGTCGACCGTCAGCTTCTTCATCTGGTGGGTGGCGTTGCGGCCCTCGAAGTTGGGGCCCAGCGTCCAGCCCTTGACCGTCTTGGCCAGGATCACCGTCGGCTGGCCCTTGTGGGCCTTGGCCGCCGAGAACGCGGCGAAGATCTTCTTGTGGTCGTGACCGCCGCGGCCCAGGTGCAGGATCTGGTCGTCGGTCATGTTCTCGACCATGGCCCGCAGCCGCTGGTCGTCGCCGAAGAAGTGGTCGCGGATGTACGCGCCGGTCTCCGTCGCGTACGTCTGGTACTGCCCGTCCGGCGTGGTGTTCATCCGGTTGACGAGCACGCCGTCGCGGTCCTGCGCGAGCAGCGGGTCCCAGGAGCGGTCCCAGACCAGCTTGATGACGTTCCAGCCGGCGCCGCGGAAGACCGACTCCAGCTCCTGGATGACCTTGCCGTTGCCGCGCACCGGGCCGTCGAGGCGCTGCAGGTTGCAGTTGACGACGAAGGTGAGGTTGTCCAGGTTCTCCCGGGCCGCGATGGTCAGCTGGCCGAGCGACTCCGGCTCGTCCATCTCGCCGTCGCCGAGGAAGGCCCACACGTGCGACTTGGAGGTGTCCGCGATGCCGCGCGCCTCCATGTAGCGGTTCATCCGGGCCTGGTAGATCGCGCCGAGCGGGCCGAGACCCATCGAGACGGTCGGGAACTCCCAGAAGTCCGGCATCAGCCGCGGGTGCGGGTACGAGGACAGCCCGTTCGGGTACTTCGACTTCTCCTGGCGGAACGCGTCGAGCTGGGTCTCGCTCAGTCGGTCCAGCAGGAAGGCGCGGGCGTAGATGCCGGGGGAGGCGTGCCCCTGGAAGAAGATCTGGTCGCCGCCGTCACCCTCGTCCTTGCCGCGGAAGAAGTGGTTGAAGCCGACGTCGTACAGCGAGGCGGAGGACGCGAAGGTCGCGATGTGGCCGCCGACGCCGATGCCGGGGCGCTGGGCGCGCGAGACCATGACGGCCGCGTTCCACCGGGTGGCGTTGAGGACCTTGCGCTCGATCTCCTCGTTGCCGGGGAAGAAGGGCTCGTCCCTCGTCGCGATCGTGTTGACGTAGTCCGTGCTGCGCATCTCGGGCACCGCGACCCGCTTCTCGCGGGCCCGCTCGATCAGCCGCAGCATGAGGTAACGGGCCCGCTCCCGGCCCCGCTCGTCCACGGCGGCGTCCAGGGAGTCGAGCCATTCCTGGGTCTCTTCGGGATCGAAATCCGGGACCTGGCTGGGAAGGCCGCCAATGATGATCGGGTTGCGATCGGATGCGGAAGCCACGCTGTTCCTTCGCTGGTCGGTGGAGCCCACGGGGAGGGACCCGCGGAGGCCGGGATGACCATCGTGTACCCCGCCGACGGCAAACGTCATCTTTACCGTGGGGTAACCCTCCCGAGGCGCCTTGTTCGGTCAAATCGCAACCTTACGCCCATCCCGCGCATGCGTTTCGTCAGTACGTTCGGCAGACTGAAGCCGCAGAGTCCCGTAATCCGGGGCGAAGCGTGCATGATTCGTCACGGAGCGCGACGGGCGCTCGCCGGAAGTTGCGGCGAGACGGCCCCAAACGTCACCGTTTCGGCGGTCTCCATGGCCGGGCACTTGCGCGATCCGCCCCGGCCCGTGTGGACTACGGCCAGCGCCGCGCGCACGCGCGCGGCCGAAGCATTTTTCCGAAGACGATCAGGAGGCAAGCCGTGAGCGCGACCGCGGACCACGCGGAGGAGCGGACCAACCCGGCAGCGAGGCTGGGGTTCGAGCCCGGACAGGTGGTCCAGGAGATCGGCTACGACGACGACGTAGACCACGATCTCCGTGAAGGCATCGAGTCCCTCATCGGCCAGGAACTCGTGGACGAGGACTACGACGACGTCGCCGACGTCGTACTGCTGTGGTTCCGTGACGAGGACGGTGATCTCACCGACGCCCTGGTGGACGCCATCGGTTTTCTGGAGGACGGCGGCATGATCTGGCTGCTGAACCCGAAGACCGGTCGCGACGGCTACATCGAGCCGAGCGACATCAACGATGCCGCGCAGACCGCCGGTCTCTCCCAGACCAAGAGCATCAGCGTCGCGAAGGACTGGGTGGGCACTCGCCTCATCAGCCCCAAGCGCTGAATCTCATCAGCCCCAAGCGCTGAATCCGTACGTTGCACGGAGCCCCCGCCGGTCACGACCGGCGGGGGCTCTACGCGTGCCCGCCGCCCCTTAGGGTGGGTTTCACCGGATCGGACCAAGCGCTGGGACGCCGGGCGAAGGGATGCGTACGTGATGGCGATCGAGATCGGTGCCCAGGCCCCGGACTTCGAGCTGAAGGACAACCACGGGCGGACCGTGCGGCTCTCCGACTTCTCCGGGGACTCCCCGGACAGCCGGAACGTGGTGCTGTTCTTCTACCCCTTCGCCTTCACCGGGGTGTGCACCGGCGAGCTGCGCGAGCTCCGCGACCACCTGGACACCTTCGTCAACGACGACACCCAGCTGCTGGCGGTCTCCAACGACTCCATCCACACCCTGCGCGTCTTCGGCGAGCAGGAGGGGCTGGAGTTCCCGCTGCTCTCCGACTTCTGGCCGCACGGCGCGGCCTCCCGCGCCTACGGCGTGTTCGACGAGGAGAAGGGCTGCGCGGTCCGCGGCACCTTCGTCATCGACAGGGCGGGAACGGTCCGCTGGTCGGTCGTCAACGCCCTCCCGGACGCCCGTGACCTCGACGGCTACATCAAGGCGCTCGCGGCCCTCTGAGGGTCCGGCCGGGGGCTACCGGTCCAACACTCGGGCGAAACGTCTGTTTGTGCGGGGAACCCGTCACTAGGATCCAGACGTTGATCCGATGCCAACGCACGACTGGGGGCACGACCCCTGGAAAACAATGGAGGGACTCGTGGGAGTCAGCCTCAGCAAGGGCGGCAACGTCTCGCTGACCAAGGAGGCCCCTGGCCTGACCGCCGTCACCGTCGGTCTGGGCTGGGACGTCCGCACCACCACCGGTACGGACTTCGACCTCGACGCCAGCGCCATCCTGGTGAACGCGGAGGGCAAGGTCCGCAACGACCAGGACTTCGTGTTCTTCAACAACCTGAAGAGCGCCGACGGCTCCGTCGAGCACACCGGTGACAACCTCACCGGCGAGGGCGAGGGTGACGACGAGCAGGTCAAGGTCGACCTGGCCAATGTCCCGGCGGACGTCGCCAAGATCGTCTTCCCGGTCTCGATCTACGACGCCGACAACCGGCAGCAGTCCTTCGGCCAGGTGCGCAACGCCTTCATCCGCGTCGTGAACCAGGCCGGCGGCGCCGAGATCGCGCGGTACGACCTCTCCGAGGACGCCTCGACCGAGACCGCCATGGTCTTCGGCGAGCTGTACCGCAACGGTGCGGAGTGGAAGTTCCGCGCCGTCGGCCAGGGCTACGCCTCGGGTCTGCGCGGCATCGCGCAGGACTTCGGCGTCAACGTCTGACCGACGCCTTCACATCCGTCCGGCGCCGCACCCTCTCGTGCGGCGCCGGACGTGCCTGACCAGCAGTCATCACCGGGGAGGAACCACCGTCATGGGCGTCACGCTCGCCAAGGGAGGCAATGTCTCCCTCTCCAAGGCCGCACCCAACCTCACCCGGGTCCTGGTGGGTCTCGGCTGGGACGCGCGCTCCACCACCGGAGCCCCCTTCGACCTCGACGCCAGCGCGCTGCTGTGCCAGTCGGGCCGGGTGCTCGGCGACGAGTACTTCGTCTTCTACAACAACCTCACGAGCCCCGAAGGCTCGGTCGAACACACCGGCGACAACCTCACCGGTGAGGGTGACGGCGACGACGAGTCGCTCATCGTGGACCTCCACAAGGTCCCGGCCCACTGCGACAAGATCATCTTCCCCGTCTCGATCCACGAGGCCGACAACCGGGGCCAGTCGTTCGGCCAGGTGGCGAACGCGTTCATCCGCGTCGTGAACCAGACCGACGGCCAGGAACTCGCCCGCTACGACCTCTCCGAGGACGCCTCCACGGAGACCGCGATGATCTTCGGCGAGCTCTACCGGTACAACGGCGAATGGAAGTTCCGGGCGGTGGGACAGGGGTACGCGTCGGGCCTCCGGGGCATCGCTCTAGACTTCGGGGTCAACGTTTCGTAAAGCCGCGTTATCAACGATGGGGTAGACAGTGGTTCTGAAAACCTTCGGCTGGTCGTTCGCGATCACTGCGCTCGGTCTGGTCGCAGCCGTGATCTACGGGGGGTGGGAGGCATTCGGGGTCGTCGCGATCCTCTGCATCCTCGAGATCTCGCTGTCCTTCGACAACGCGGTGGTCAACGCCGGAATCCTGAAGAAGATGAACGCCTTCTGGCAGAAGATCTTCCTCACGATCGGTGTGCTCATCGCCGTCTTCGGCATGCGGCTGGTCTTCCCCGTCGTGATCGTCGCGATCAGCGCCAAGATCGGCCCCATCGAGGCCGTCGACCTCGCGCTGAACGACGCCGACCGTTACCAGGAACTGGTCACCGACGCGCACCCGTCGATCGCCGCCTTCGGTGGCATGTTCCTCCTGATGATCTTCCTCGACTTCATCTTCGAGGACCGTGACATCCAGTGGCTGCGCTGGATCGAGCGCCCGCTCGCCAAGCTGGGCAAGGTCGACATGCTGTCGGTCTGCATCGCCCTGATCGTCCTGCTCGTCACCTCGATGACCTTCGCGACCCACGCCCACCAGCACGGCGGCGCGCACGTCGACAAGGCCCAGACGGTCCTGATCTCCGGCATCGCCGGCCTCATCACGTACCTGATCGTCGGCGGTCTCTCCGGCTACTTCGAGAACAAGCTGGAGGAGGAAGAGGAGCGCGAGCACGAGGCCGAGGAAGCGGCCAAGCGCAGCGGCAAGAAGGTTTCCGCGGTCCAGCTCGCCGGCAAGGCCGCGTTCTTCATGTTCCTCTACCTGGAGGTCCTCGACGCCTCCTTCTCCTTCGACGGCGTCATCGGCGCCTTCGCCATCACCAACGACATCGTCCTGATGGCCCTCGGCCTCGGCGTCGGCGCCATGTACGTGCGTTCGCTCACCGTCTACCTGGTCCGCCAGGGCACCCTCGACGACTACGTCTACCTGGAGCACGGCGCCCACTACGCGATCGGCGCCCTGGCCGTGGTCCTCATGGTCACCATCCAGTACGAGATCCCCGAGATCGTCACCGGCGGCATCGGCGTCGCCCTCATCGGCTGGTCCTTCTGGTCCTCCGTACGGCGCAACAAGGCGCTCGCCGCGGCAGGCGGGAACGCCGATTCCTCGGACGACAAGACCGGGGTGCCGTCGGGGGTGTGACACCCCCGACAATGAGGAACGCTTCACTGCGGGGCGGCCGGTGCACCCGGCCGCCCCGCGGCGTGTGTCAGGGGTGGGCGACGAGTGGGGGGTGAAGGCGCATGGCCTTCTGGGACAACCTGTTTCCGGGCCGGGTGGACGAGTTCGCGGCGGGTACCGGCTCGCACTCCATCGACCTGACCAGACGCCGCCCCACGATCTCCCTCAGCAAGCAGGGCGCCGCCACGGGCAACCTCCGGGTCAACCTCTCCTGGCGCATGCGCACCTCCGACATCGGAGGCCGCCCCCGCCAGTCCGGCAGCCTGCTGCGCCACCCCTCGCGGCTCTTCAAGCCCGAGGAGGTCCAGGCGCACACCCAGGGCGTCGTCAACGTCGACCTCGACCTCGGCTGCCTCTACGAGATGGCCGACGGCAGCAAGGGCGTGGTGCAGCCGCTCGGCGGCTTCATGGGCGAGCTGAACGAACCGCCGTACGTCCGGCTCAGCGGCGACGACCGCTTCGGGGCGCCCTCCGGCGAGACGATCTTCGTCAACCTCGACCACGTGGACGAGATCAAGCGCCTGCTCTTCTTCGTCTACATCTACGACCAGACACCGGCCTTCGACCGCACCCACGCCAAGGTCACGCTCTACCCGAGCAACGGCCCGCGGATCGAGATCGAGCTGGACGAGCACGCCCCGCAGGCCCGCTCCTGCGCGGTCTTCAGCGTCGAGAACATCAAGGGCGAGCTGACCGTCCGCCGCGAGGTGCGGTTCGTGTACGGCTTCCAGGCCGAGCTGGACCGGCTGTACGGCTGGGGCCTCCAGTGGGGCCGCGGCTACAAGTCGAAGACCTGACGCCCGTCCGGCCCCCCGGGGTCACCGGACGAACTGCGGCCCCATCGGAGGCATCCGGAACTCGCGCACCGGCTGCGGATAGCCGTACGCCGGCGGCGTGGCCGGCACCGGGGCGGGCACCGGCGCCGTCGCCGGGAGCGGGGGAGCGGCCGGCTGCGGCGGCACGACCGGGACAGGCGGCGGGGTCACCGGGCCCGCCGGGCCCCGCACCGCCTCGATCGGCTGCACCATCGTCGCGTCGGGGTCGTGCCCGGCCGCCGGGGCGTCCCGCGGCCCGCCGTCCTCGGGGCCCTCGGCCCCTCCGGCCCCTCCAGCCCCTCCAGCCACTCCTTCGACGGAATCGTCGACCGAGACCCCGAAGTCCGTCGCGAGACCCACCAGGCCGGTCGGATAGCCCTGACCGACCGCCCGGAACTTCCAGCCGTCCCCGCGCCGGTACAGCTCACCGCAGATGATCGCGGTCTCCTCGCCGGTCTCCGCCGACACGTCGAAGACCGCCAGGGGGTCCCGGTCACCGGCGCCCGGCGCCCCGTCGTACAGCAGGATCCGCAGGTCGGAGACCGAACGGAAGGTGTCACCGTCCGATGAGGCCGCGAGCACCACCCGGTCGACCGAGGCGTCGAGGACGCCCAGGTCGGCCTCCACCGTGTCGGTGAGCCCCTCCGGCACCCGCTTCTTGTGGGGCAGCCTGCGCACCAGCCCCGACGGATGCCGGAGCTGGTTGTAGAAGATGAAGTCCTCGTCGGACCGCACGCGCCCGTCCACGCCGAGCAGCAGCGCCGAGGCGTCCACGTCGGGCACCCCGGGGCCCGGAGTCCAGCGGAGCACGGCCCGTACGGCCGCGGTGTCGAGAGGGACGTTGGAGCCCTTCAGCATCGCGTGCGTCATGCCCGTCATCATTCCTGCCCGGCCGCCTTCCGGACAACGCGGGGGGCCGGATACGGACGAGTTACCTGAACTTCACGCACGTGGGGAACTCCGGACACCCTCACCTACGTACTATTACCGGCCACATCTCATCAGGGCTTCCCGGGCCAGTCGGGGGAGATACATGCGTCATTTCGGGCACATCCCGGTCGCCACGCGGACCAGGCTGTTCCATCAGGAGCCGGCCGCGTTCACGGCCGACTCCGCCGCGCGCACGCTCGCCGTGGCCCTGGGTGCCACGCTCTACAGCCCGGCCACCCGGCCGCGGCTCGCCGACGACGTGCGCAAACAGGTCACACGGGGAGTGGCCTCCATGGTGCTCTGCCTGGAGGACTCCATCAGCGACGCCGAGGTGGAGGCGGGCGAGACCAACCTCGTCCGGCAGTTCGCCGACCTCGCCGCCGGCAGCGGCCCGGACGGCACCGACCTGCCCCTGCTCTTCATCCGGGTCCGCGAACCCGGCCAGATCACCGACCTCGTCGACCGCCTCGGTGAAACGGTTCGCCTGCTGTCCGGATTCGTACTCCCCAAATTCACCGAGAACCGGGGCCGCGCCTTCCTCGAAGCGCTCGCCGCCGCCGAGCGGAACTGCGGCCGCCGCCTCTTCGCCATGCCCGTCCTGGAGTCCTCCGAGCTCCTCCACCTGGAGACCCGGGCCGAGACCCTGGCCGGCATCGCCTCGATCACCGGCAAGTACCGCGACCGCGTCCTCGCCCTGCGCCTCGGCGTCACCGACTTCTGCTCCCACTACGGGCTGCGCCGCTCCCCCGACATGACCGCGTACGACGTCAAGCTGGTCGCCGACGTCATCGCCGACGTCGTCAACGTCCTCGGCCGCTCCGACGGCACCGGCTTCACCATCACCGGCCCCGTCTGGGAGTACTTCCGCCCCGGCGAGCGCATGTTCAAGCCGCAGCTCCGCCGCAGCCCCTTCCTGGAGGGCCGCGCCGAGGACCTGCGCACCGCGCTCATCGAGCACGACCTCGACGGACTGCTGCGCGAGATCGAACTCGACCGCGCCAACGGCCTGCTCGGCAAGACCTGCATCCACCCCACCCACGTGCCCCCCGTGCACGCCCTCTCCGTGGTCAGCCACGAGGAGTTCAGCGACGCCCAGGACATCCTGCGGCCGGAACGCGGCGGTGGCGGGGTGCTCCGCTCCGCGTACACGAACAAGATGAACGAGGTGAAGCCGCACCGCGCGTGGGCCGAACGGACCCTGCTGCGCGCCGAGGTCTTCGGCGTCGCGCGCGAGGACGTCGGCTTCGTGGAGCTGCTCACCGCCGGCCTCGCCGGCTGACGGAAGGCTGAAGAACTCCGATGGAAACGGTGTGGTCGGGAACCTGGGTCGCGGAGCGACTGGGCGTCGAACTGATCGGCGACAAGGAGCTGCCGGGCCTGCTGGGCCTCGCACTGCGCCGCAACCCCAAGCGGGCGCATCTGCTGGTCTCCAACGTGCTCGGCAAGCACGTGCCGCAGCGCCCCTCGGTCGTCCGGGACGCCGGCCACGACCTGGGCGTACGGGTACGGCGCCTGCTCGGCGACGAGGAGGCGGCACGGGCCGTCGTCCTCGGGTACGCCGAGACCGCCACCGGCCTCGGCCACAGCGTCGCCGACGGCCTCGCCCTCGCCCCGTACCTCCACTCCACCCGGCGCCCCGTCGACGGCGTCGCCACCGCGGGCGGCTTCGAGGAGTCCCACTCCCACGCCACCTCCCACCTGCTGCTCCCCGAGGACCCCAAACTGCTCGCCGGAGACGGCCCGCTGGTCCTCGTCGACGACGAGTTCTCCACCGGCAACACGGTCCTCAACACCATCCGTGACCTGCACGAACGCCACCCCCGCGACCGGTACGTGGTCGTCGCCCTCGTCGACATGCGCACCCCCGCCGACCGGGCCCGGCTCACCGCCTTCGCCGACGCCCTCGGCGCCCGCGTCGACCTGATCACCCTCGCCGCGGGCACCGTGGACCTCCCGGACGGCGTCCTCGCCCAGGGCCAGGCACTCGTCGCCCGCCACGAGACCACCGCCCCCGCCGCACCGACCGCCCCGCCCACCGGACCCGCGCCCCGGCCCCGGCGGATCGCCCTCGACTGGCCGGCCGGCCTGCCCGACGGCGGCCGCCACGGCTTCACCCCCGAGCACCGGGAACGCCTGGAGGCGGCCCTGCCCGCGATGGCGGCACGGATAGCGGAGGCGCTGGAGGACGGCGCAGGCGATTCGCCCGCCCGGATCACCCCCGCCCAGGCCGCCCCCGCCCACGCCCCCCGCGTCCTCGTCCTCGGCTTCGAGGAGCTCATGTACACCCCGCTGCGCCTCGCCGGTGAGCTGGAGCGGACCGGCGCCGCCGAGGTGCGCTACTCGACCACCACCCGCTCGCCCGTCCTCGCCGTCGACGACCCCGGCTACGCCATAAGGACCCGGCTGGTCTTCCCGGCGCACGACCGGCCCGCCGACGGCCCCGGCGAGCGGTACGCGTACAACGTGGCCGGCGGCGGCTTCGACGCGGTCGTCGCCGTCGTCGACTCGGTCGCCGACACCCCGGAACTGCACGCGCCGGACGGACTCCTCGCCCAGCTCGCGGCCCACATACCCCGGGTCGTGCTGGCCGTCGTCCCCTCGTACACCCCCCAGGTCACCGAAGCTCCCGAAAGGAGCTCCATGCTGCCCGAGCCCCTCCGCGGCCCCGCCTTCTCCTCGTACGCGCCCGAGGAGGTCGGCTGGCTGCTCCAGGACCTCTCGGACGTGGAGCTGGAGGCCCCGACCGAGGAGCGGGAGGAGGCCATCCAGAGCGGCGGCGCGCACTACGCCGAGTCGCTGCCGGTCGAGTACCAGCCCAGCGAGCGGTACCAGGAGCTGTTCCAGGCCGCCCTGGACGGCTCCGCCGCCCGGATCGCCCGGGCCGTCGGCACCGTCACCGAGACGGTCCTCGCCGAGCGCGGCAAGCGGCCCGTCCTGGTCTCCCTCGCCCGGGCCGGCACCCCCGTCGGCGTCCTGATGCGCCGCTGGGCACTGCACCGGCACGGCCTGGAGCTCCCGCACTACGCCGTCTCCATCGTGCGCGGCCGCGGCATCGACGCCAACGCGCTGCGCTGGCTCGCCGCCCACCACGACCCGGCCGATGTCGTCTTCGTCGACGGCTGGACCGGAAAGGGCGCCATCACACGCGAACTCGCCGAAGCGCTCAAGGAGTTCGACGGCTTCGACCCGGAGGTCGCGGTCCTCGCCGACCCCGGCTCCTGCGTCCGCGTCTACGGCACCCGCGAGGACTTCCTCATCCCCTCCGCCTGCCTCAACTCCACGGTCTCCGGCCTGATCTCGCGCACGGTCCTGCGCTCCGACCTGGTCGGCCCGCACGACTTCCACGGCGCCAAGTTCTACCGGGAGCTGGCCGGCGCGGACGTCTCCGGCGCCTTCCTCGACGCCGTCGCGGCCCGCTTCGACGAGGTCGCCGCCGACGTCGACGAGGACGTCACCAAGCTGCTCGCCACCGACCGCACCCCCACCTGGGAGGGCTGGAGCGCCGTCGAGCGGATCAGCGAGGAGTACGGCATCCACGACGTGAACCTGGTCAAGCCGGGCGTCGGCGAGACCACCCGGGTACTGCTGCGCCGGGTCCCCTGGAAGATCCTGGCCAAGCGGGGCGCGAGCGCCGACCTGGCCCACGTGAGGCTGCTCGCCGAACAGCGGGGCGTACCGGTCGAGGAGGTCGACGACCTGCCGTACAGCTGCGTCGGACTGATCCACCCCCAGTACACGCGCGGGGCGACCGGCGCCGACGGCACGGCGGTGGCGACCCGATGAACGCGATCCCGAAGCCCGCCGGGTCCGAGCCCTCCGGCTCCGCGTCCACCGTCCTGGTCGCCAGCGACCTCGACCGCACCCTCATCTACTCCACGGCCGCCCTCTCCCTCGGCATGCCCGACGCCCAGGCGCCCCGGCTGCTGTGCGTGGAGGTCCACGAGTCCAAGCCGCTCTCGTACCTGACCGAGAGCGCCGCCGACGAACTGCGCGCGCTGGCCGCCGAGACGGTCTTCGTCCCGGCCACCACCCGGACCCGCAAGCAGTACCAGCGCATCCGGCTGCCCGGCGACACGCAGCCGAAGTACGCGATCTGCGCCAACGGCGGGCACCTGCTCGTCGACGGCGTCACCGACCCCGCCTGGCACGCGGAGGTGCTCCGCCGGGTCGCCGAGTCCTGCGCCCCGCTCTCCGAGGTCCGCGCCTACTTCACCGCCACCACCGACCTGTCCTGGGTGCGCAAGCACCGCGTCGCCGAGGACCTGTTCGCCTACCTCGTCGTCGAACGGGAGCGGCTGCCCGAGGAGTGGCTCGCCCGCTTCACCGAGTGGGCCGGCGAGCGCGGCTGGACCGTCTCGCTCCAGGGCCGCAAGGTGTACGCCGTGCCCCGGCCGCTCACCAAGAGCGCGGCCGTACGCGAGGTCGCCCGCCGCACCGGCGCCACCCTCACCCTCGCCGCGGGCGACTCCCTCCTCGACGCCGACCTCCTCCTCGCCGCCGACCGGGGCTGGCGCCCGGGCCACGGCGAACTCGCCGACGCCGACTGGACGGCGCCGCACGTGGAGGCCCTGGCCGAACGGGGCGTGGCGGCGGGCGAGGAGATCCTGCGCCGCTTCCGGACCACGGCCCGGGCCCACACCGCACCCCGCCTCAACGGCGCGCCCGCCGCGCTCCCGGACCCGGCCTGACGGCCCGTACGCCCGGGAAGGTGACCAGACCGGGACCGGGACCGGGGCCGGGACAGGGGCCGGTCCCGGGGCCCGGGGCGGTGTCGGCTATCTGCTCAAGGACCGGGTGGCGCAGGTCGACGAGTTCCTGGAGGCGCTGGAACGGGTCGGGGAGGGGCGGACCGCCTTCGACCCGGAGGTCGTCCGGCGGCTCCTCGTCCACTCCTCCCACACCGACCCGCTGGCCCGCCTCACCCCCCGGGAAGGGGAGGTCCTCGCGGCGATGGCGCAGGGCCACACCAACGCGACCGTGGCGGCACGGCTGCACGTGTCGTTGAGCGCGGTGGAGAAACACATCAACGCGATCTTCGACAAGCTGGAGCTGACGGGCCGCAGCGAGGGCTACAGCAAGCGGGTCCTGGCGGTCCTGCGCTACCTGGACAGCTGAAGGACCGCCCGGCGGGCGTCAGCCGCAGCAGCCTCCGCCGCAGCACCCGCCCCCGCCCCCGCCGGGCGCGGGCGCGGAACCCTTCCCGCCGCCGACCGCGACGGCGGAGAGCAGCTTGACGGTGTCGTCGTGCCCGGAGGGGCAGGCGGCGGGGGCGGACGACTCGGCCATGGGACGGCTGAGCTCGAAGGTGTCGCCGCAGGTCCGGCAGCGGTACTCGTAACGAGGCATGGACACAGGTTACGGCGTACCCCTACGGCTTTCCCCGCTCCTCCCGGATCTGTTCGACGACCCGGCCGGCCGCGGCCCGGATCGCCTCCAGCTCGCTCAGGAAGGCCCAGTAGTCGGGATGCCGCCCGCTGTCGAGGGTGCCCACGGCCCGGTCGATCCGGGCGACGGCCTCGTCGAGGGGCCGGGCGTGTCGGGGATCGGGGGTGGAGCGCCCCGCCATGGCGAGCCGCTGGGCGTCCCGTACGGCGAAGCGGGTGCGGTCGATCTCGGCCTGCGGGTCCTTGGCGACGGCGTTCAGGCGGCGCAGCCGCTCCCCGGCGGCGGCCACGCCCTCGTCGGCGGTGTTGAGCAGGGCGCGGGCGGTGGCGAGCAGCGAGGTGGCGTCGGGCCAGCGCTGCTCGTCGCGCGCCTTGACGGCCTCGGCCAGCCGCTCCTCGGCCTGGCGGGCGGCGGTGGCGGCCTCCTCGGGCACATGCTGGAGGTCCTGCCAGCAGGCGGCCGAGAACCGGCGGCGCAGCTCGGACAGGACCGGCTCGACGCCGTCGGCGCGGGTGGCGAGGGCCTGGGCGCGGGTACGGAGCGAGACGAGCCGCTTGTCGATCTCGGCGGCCCGCTCGGGCACCCGTACCGCCTCGGCACGCACCGCCTCGGCCTCCCGGAGCATCCGGTCGGCCCGCTGGAGCGTCTCGGCGACGCCGTGCCGCCCGGCGCCTTCGTTGAGCCGGGTCAGCTCGGGCCCGAGCAGCGCGAGCCGCCGCGCGAGCTCGTCCGCCCGGAACCCCTGCTCCCTGGTGGCGTCGAGCGCGACCGCCGCCCCGCGCAGCGCCTGCCGGGCCCGCTCGACGGCGGGGGCGAGCCGGGCCAGCTGGGTCTCCGCCCGGTCGATCAGCGGCGCGAGCCCCTGCTCGAACCGGTCGAGCTCGCCCTTGACCCCGACCAGCTGGTCCCGGGCCCGCTCCAGCTCGACCTTGGCCCGCCCGGCGGCGGCGGCGTCGAGCTCGACCCGATCGAGATCATGCCCGTCGACGGCCTCGATGTAGACATGGCTGACCTCGTCGATCCGCCGCCCCAGCGCGGCGAACCCCTCCACCGCACGCCGGGCGTCGGCGGAGTCGTCGGCGGCGGTGATCGTCTCGATGGAGATCCGCAGCCCGCGCTGCGCGGTGTCCAGCTCGTAGAAGGCCGCCGCGGCGGCATCCTTCGCGGCCTGCGCCTCGGCCCGCCGGCTCTCGTCCCGCCCCCCGAACCACCGCCGGGTCCCACCCCCGGCGAAGGCGCCCGGCAACAGCGCGACGACAAGCAGCGGCAAGGCGACCCCCAGCCGAACCACACTGGTGATCCCGGGCGTCGCCCCGCCCCTGTCCTCGGTCGCCGCCACGTTCCCTCTCCCGTGCTGTGTCCGCCCTGCCCGGTCCGCTACATTCTCCCACCCGCTACTGACGAAGACACGACCCGTCCAGTTCACCCGAACCCCCACCGACTTCCCCACCCCCCATCGGTTTGCGATCCCCACGGGTCCGCCATGTACGCTGTTGCTTCACTCCACGGGTGCGTAGCTCAGGGGTAGAGCGCTGCTCTTACAAAGCAGATGTCGGCGGTTCGAAACCGTCCGCGCCCACCAGCGAAACCGCCCAAGGGCCCTGCTCGGATGATGTTCCATCCATCGGAGCGGGGCCCTTGGCGTTCGTAGGGGCTCCTGAAGATCCCCGGACGATCACGGGGTTCGCCCCACGCGGAGGGCGGTCGCCGGTCCCGGCGGGTCAGTGGGTTCTCCTCGGGGAGATCGCGTGGGCGGCCAGTGTCAGGACGCTCAGGCCGAACATCAGGACGCCCAGCGGTACATGCACCGACGGTACGCGTGCGATGCCCAGGATCACCTGCGCCGAGGCCAGGAGCAGGAAGCCGGTCGCGTACAGGATGGGGCGCGGGCTGCCGCCGCCCGGGCGCCACGCCAGGATCGCCGCGAGCAGGTAGAGCATCGACGCGCCGTACATCACGCGTGCTCCTATGCCGTGCAGCAGCTCGCCGTGCGAGGAGGTCAGCAGGATGCCCGCCGTCGTCGCCTGGAAGAAGAGGGTGAGGGTCTGCAGGGCCGCCGTGACGCGGAGGAAGGTGATCGTCGGGCGGGGGGATGAACCGGACTGGGTCGGCTGGGTTGTCTGCGTGGTCACCTTGTGGCCTCTGTTCTGTCTCGTGGTGGTCGGTCGGTACCTTCTCGGTAGTTCGACGACGTAGGGGTGGGGAATGTCAGGTGGGGGTCGTACGGCCGGTCTGGACGGGGGTGACGTCGGCGTGCTCGTCTCGGAGCGGCGGCGGCTCACCGATCTCGCCTACCGGCTGCTCGGGTCGCTCGCCGAGGCTGAGGACGCCGTCCAGGAGACGTACGCCCGCTGGTACGCGATGCCGCCGGAGCGGCGGGCGGCCGTGCGGGCGCCGGGGGCCTGGCTGACCACCGTGGCCGGGCGGGTCTGTCTCGATCTGCTCGGTTCGGCGCGCGTCCGGCGGGAGCGGTACGTCGGTGCCTGGCTGCCGGAGCCGTTGCCCGACCGTACGGAGTGGGGTGGCGGTACGGTCTCGGATCCCGCGGACCGGGTGACCCTGGACGAGTCCGTCAACATGGCCTTCCTCGTCGTCCTGGAGGCGATGACGCCCGCCGAGCGCGTCGCCTTCGTCCTCCACGACGTCTTCGGGTACCCCTTCGCCGAGGTCGCCGCGATCGTCGGCCGGACGCCCGCGGCCTGCCGTCAGCTGGCCTCCTCCGCGCGCCGTCGGATCGGCGCCGCCAAGGCGCCCGCCGTCCCCGCCGTCGCCGGACAGGCGGGTGTGGTGCGGGAGTTCAAGGAGGCGTGGGAGGCGAAGAACATCGAGGCGCTCGTCGGGCTGCTCGATCCCGACGCCGTCATGACCGCCGACGGCGGCGGCCTCGTCGGCACCGTCCTGCGTCCGGTCGAGGGCGGCGGCCGGATCGCCGACTACCTGCTCTTCATCGCCGGCAAGGCCCCCGGACTACGGCTCCTGGAACGCTCGGTCAACGGCCGGCCCGGTCTCGTCGCCCAGCTCGGCGACGTCATCGTGACCGTCGCCGCGTTCGACCTCGGCGAGGAGGACGGCAGGGTCCGGCGGATCTGGGTGGTGCGCAATCCGGAGAAGCTCCGGCCCTGGGGCCGTGAGGGGCGGGCGGTCGGCGCGGGTTGACTCGTGGACGGGCGCGGCGGTGTACTCCCCGCATGGATCAGGTGGGGGACGCGCCCGAAGTCGGGGCGCCGAGCGGTGAGATGACGCCGCAGATGTACGTGGAGACGCGGCTCACGCAGTACCAGGAGTGGTACGACCGCAAGGCCACCAAGATGAAGGCGATGCATCTGCGGATGCGTACCGTCTCGGTGGTCGGGGGCGCGCTCGTGCCCGTGCTCGTCAACCTCGACCTCGGGTTCGCGCGGATCACCGCGACCGTGATCAGTCTGGTCGTGGTGGCGTCCGTGTCGCTGGAGAGCGTCTACCGCTATCGCGAGCAGTGGAAGAACTACCGGTCGACCGAGCAGCTGCTCGGCCACGAGCGGGTCTATTTCGCCGCCCGCGTCGGGCCGTACCACCGGCTCTCGGACCGGGACTCCTTCACGACGCTGGTCGCGCGCGTGGAGAAGGCGATCGCCAGCGAGAACTCGGCCACGCTCAACGTCATGACCCTCGGCGGGCAGGTCAGCACCGAGCTGCAGCAGTACGGGCTCCCCTCGCAGCGCGAGGAGAGCCCGACGGGGCCGACGGGGCCGAAGGGGCCGAAGGAGTCGAACGGCTCAGCCGGTTCCGACGGTCCAGCCGGTCAGGCCGGGCCTGACGGTCCCGCCGTCAGCACATGACGTAGTCGACCCGGGTCGAGTTGTACGAGCACGTGTCGATCCGCGCGCCGTTGGACTTGCGCAGCGTCGCCGTGTCCCGGTCGTTGTTCCACACGTACGCGCCGCGGCCCTGGTAGAGGTTGGCGGCGGTGTTCGTGCCCCGGCCGGTGCGGACGGTGACCGTCTTGCCCTTGCCGAGGGTGAAGTTGCCGAAGGTGTACTTGTGGTTCGACGCGTCCGTCAGCGTCCAGCCCCGCAGGCTGACCGCCGCGCCGGTGGTGTTGCGTATCTGCACGTACTCGGCGTTGAGGCTGGCCGTGCTCCGGGTGTCCGAGCCCGGGCTGTCGTAGTAGATCTTGTACAGGTGGACGGAGCCGGCCGCCTGGGCGGGCGAGGGCAGCAGGAGCAGGCCGGCTGCGGCGGCAGCGGCGGCGGCCGCGACGGTGCGCGTACGGAGCATGGGTGTCCCTTGGCGTGGTGGGGCGGATGCGGTGGTGACGGGCCGGGCCCGCCCCGACGGGCGCCCGGCGCGGACACAGAATACGCACGCTCTTCACAACTTCCGCACCACGTTCCGGAAATGAGCGGCAGGCGGCTGGAAGTGGATCCTCGGCGCCCGCCCCCTGTCCTCACGCGTCGAAGTCGTACTCCAGGACGTACGACGCCGAGTCCAGCGTCATCTCGTTGAGCTCGACCGGAACTCCCTTTTCCGTGAGGGCCGTCCGGCTGATCAGGATCACCGGCGTGCCGAACTCCAGCGCCAGGCGCGCCGATTCCTCGGCCGTCGGCATCCGGCAGCGGATCTCCTCGCGGAAGCGCGTCGGCCGGTGGCCGAGTTCGGTCAGGCGGGCGTAGGTGCCGCCAGGGCCGGTGTCCGGTTCCGTGATCGCCGTGCCCTCGGCGAGGGCCGCCGGGAGGTACGAGACGGAGAACAGCACAGGCTTGTCGTCCAGCACGAAGCGCCGGCTGCGCACGCAGACCGCCGCGTCGGGCGAGGCCAGGCCGAGCACCCTGGCCACCCGCGCCCCCGCCGGCGCGGCGGCCCGGACCTCGATCTCGTCCACGAGGAGGGACCGGTCCTCGATGTCCGCCGACCAGACCGAACGCCCCGCGCCCCAGTGCGCGTGGGACAGCCGGGGGATGCCGCGGCGGCGCAGCGGGCGGAACGTGCGGACGAAGACCCCGGCGCCCTTGCGGGCCTCCGCCAGGCCCTCGTTGCGCAGGACGGACAGGGCCTGGCGGGCGGTCATCCGGGCCACGTCGTAGGTGGACATCAGATCGTTCTCGCCGGGGAGGCGGTCGCCCGGCGCGAAGTCACCCGACTGGATCGCGGTTCTCAACTCGTCGGCGATGCGCTGGTACTTGGGCCGACGACCGCTGTCCTGGTCAGTCATGGGTGGACCACTCCCTTCCGTCTGCGGGACACCCTACGGCCCGGTTCCGCGGGGTGGTGTACACCTGTGCGCCGTCCCGCGCCGCCGATCCATCCTTCGGGGGACATCTCTAGAGATGCGTTGACACAGGGGGGTCTCAGGGCTTCTCTGGGTGTATCTATCTGATCTCTGCCGGATCGCTGTCAGATCGCTGTCAGATCTCTGCGTAAGGGGACGGAGGGAAAGCGTGCAGCCCGTGCCCGAGGTCGGTGACCTCGTCCGTGATACCGCCACCGGGCGGGTCGGCTTCTACGTCGACAGCGTCTCCGGCCAGTTCCTCATCCGGCCTGTCAACGGCGGCTGCGCATGGAAGGCCGAGCCCGCCGACGTGCAGCTCGCCACGCCCCTGCGGGAGCTGCGCGCCCGCGCCGCCGAGATCAACGCGCGCAGCAGACGGAGCCTCGGCGGCTGACGCCGCCGGCACGCGCTACAGGGGCCGGCACGTCGTACGCGGCCCGCGCGGCGGACGCCGCTGGCATTGTCAGTGGGGCGCGTCACACTGGAGGCATGTGCCGCAGCATCAAGACCCTCCGACCGCCGGCCCTCCCCGAAGAGGCCACCGAGGACGACATCCGCGCCGCCGCCTTGCAGTACGTCCGCAAGGTCTCCGGCTTCCGGGCGCCCGCCGCGCACAACCGCGAGGTGTTCGACCGGGCCGTGGACGAGATCGCGGAGGCGACCGCGCGTCTCCTCTCGGGCCTGGAGATACGGGGAAGCCACCCGCATCCGGCCCACTCGGCCCATCCCGGGGGCCCCGTCAGCCCCGTCAGCCCCGTCGCCCCCGTCAGCCCGCGGTCGCGGGAGCCGCAGCCGGACGCCGTATGACGTAGGCCGCCACCCCGCCCGCCAGGAACAGGGCGAGGACCGGGACGCAGGCGCCGAGCCAGGTCGCGCCCAGCCAGCGGCCGCTCAGCCAGCCGAGTCCGACGCTGTACGTGGCCCAGGCGGCGGCCGCCAGGGCCGACCAGGGCAGGAAGTCCCGCAGGCGGCGGCCCGTCGCGCCGGCGCCGAGGGAGACCATCGAGCGCCCGGCGGGGGCGAAGCGTGCCAGGACGACGAGGAGGCCGCCGCCGCGCGCGAGCGTCTCGCCGAGACGTTCCTGCGCCGCGGCCAGGCGGCGCGAGCGGGCGACGGCGCGGGCCAGCCGGGTCCCGCCGCTCCTGGCCAGGTGGTACGCGAGGAGGTCGCCGAGCATCGAGGCGCCGGCCGCGCAGAGCAAGAGGGGGAGCAGGGCGGGGGCGTACGCGCCGTCCGTCGCCGCGCCCGGGCCGGCGGCCATGGAGGCGGCGGAGGACGCGGTGGCGGCCGTGACCACCAGGATGCCGCTCGGGAGCACGGGGAGCAGGACGTCGAGCAGGATCGACGTCGTCACCGCCGCGTAGATCCACGGGCCCGAGGTCAGCGCCTGCAGTGACCACCCCGTGCCGTCGAGCACGTTCACAGCGCCAGAGCCTACGTGGGGGCGGCCCCGGCCGAACCGACCGGGGCCGGAAAGCGGCGCCTACGCGGCGACCGTCGGGCGCTTCTCGTCCGACGTGCGCGGCGCGGCGGTCGCGCCGCGTGCGCCGAAGAGGCGGTCGAGCGCCAGCGCGCCCGGCCCGGTGAAGACGAGCAGCAGGAAGGCCCAGCAGAACAGGGCCGCGCCGTCGCCGCCGTTCTGCAGCGGGAACAGGCCCTCGGGCTGGTGGACGTCGAAGTACGCGTACGCCATCGAGCCGGAGGCTATGAACGCGGCGCCGCGCGTCCCCACGCCCAGCAGGACCAGGGCGCCGGCGACGAGTTGGATGACGGCCGCGTACCAGGCGGGCCAGGCGCCGGTCTCCACCGTGCCGCCGCCGTTGGCGCCGCCGAGTACTCCGAAGAGCGAGGCGGCGCCGTGGCAGGCGAACAGCAGACCGATGACGATGCGGAACAGGCCGAGGGCGTAGGGCTGGGCCTGATTCAGGCGGTTGGCAAGCGTGTTCATGTGGGGGGAGGGCTCCTTCGGTTCGCCGAGCCCTTAGGTTAGGCACCCCTCACTAGTGCTTGCAACTTCAACATTCCACTGTGTGAGACGGCCTGGTCGGAGACGCGGGGATCAGCAGCCGTCGAGGGTCGACTGGAGCGCGCTCTTCTCCGCCGGGTCGACGCTGAGGTTCCAGTAGTACTTCACGTGCACCCACATGCGGGCGTACGTGCAGCGGTACGCGGTGCGCGAGGGCATCCACAGGGCCGGGTCCTTGTCGCCCTTGGCCTGGTTGACGTTGTCCGTGACCGCGATCAGCTGGGGGCGCGTCAGGTCGTTGGCGAAGGACTGGCGCTGACTGGTCGTCCAGGAGTTGGCGCCCGAGCGCCAGGCCTCGGCGAGCGGGACGACGTGGTCGATGTCGAGGTCGGAGGCCGCGGTCCAGGTGGCGCCGTCGTACTCCGAGTACCAGCTGCCGCTGGTCGCGGCGCAGGCGGAGTCCGTGACGACGTTCACGCCGTCCCGCTTGAGGACCGTCTCGCGCGTGTTGCAGGTGCCGGACTGGGTGATCCAGTGCGGGAAGAGGTCCCGGCTGTAGCCGGTGGTGGAGCCGGTCGTCGAGACGGTCAGGGCGGCCAGGTAGGTGCGGGCCGTGGCGGCGCTGACCGGGGTGGGCGGGGCGGCCTGGGCGGCCGGGGCGGTGGCGAGCAGGCCGGTGGCGGCGAGGGCGGCGGAGGCGGCGGCGACGCCTATTCGACGCGCGTAGACGCTGGCGACGGACATGCGAACTCCCTTGATGTGGGGGGACCTTGACCGTGGCCGGCCCCCGTGCGGGTGCGGAGGGGCGCCGGACGGCCCGGTCATCGTGACGGCGCCGGGTTTCCGTGGGGGGTGCGCCAGGTAACAGGGTGGCGACATGAGCACGTCACATCAAGGGGTGTGACGTGCCGGGAGTTCCCTTGCGGGGTCCTAGGGTTGGCGCGTGCTCGTGGACGTGAATGTGACCTTCGGGGCGGTTCTCGCCGTTCTGCTCGCCCTCGCCGCCGGGGTCGTCGCACTGGCCCGGCTCGGCCGCGCCCGCGACACGCTCGTCGCCGGAGCCCGCGCGGCCGTGCAGCTCGTGGCCGTCTCCCTGGTGATCGGGTGGGTCGTCCGCTCGGTGCCGCTGCTGATCTGCTTCCTGCTGCTGATGTACGCGGTGGCGGTACGGACCGCGGGCCGGCGGATCGTCCCCGCGCCCGGCCGGGCCTGGCGGTGGGCCGCCGTCCCGATCGCGGCGGGCGTGGTCCCGGTCGTCGCGGCCCTGGTCCTCACCGGTCTCGTACCGCCGCGCGGCATCACGCTCATCCCGGTGACCGGGATCCTCATCGGCGGCGCGCTCACCGCCACCGTCCTCGGCGGGCGCCGCGCCCTCGACGAGATCCGGGGGAGGTGGGGGGAGGTCGAGGCGGGACTCGCGATCGGCCTCCCGGAACGGGAGGCCCGCCTGGAGGTGGCCCGCGAGGCGGCCTCCGACGCGCTGCTGCCCGGCATGGACCAGACCCGCACGGTCGGGCTCGTCACCCTTCCGGGCGCCTTCGTCGGCATGCTCCTGGGCGGCGCGTCACCGCTGCGCGCGGGCGCGGTGCAGCTCTTCGTCCTGGTCGCCCTGCTCCTGGTCCAGGCCGTCGCGGTCGCGGTGACGCTGGAGCTGGTGGCGCGGGGACGGCTGGTCCGGGCCTAAGGGCGCCCCCCGCCCCCCCAGGTGGTCCTTACGCGAACGTCAGCGTGATCGTGCCCTCGGCGCCCGGCTCGACGCGCAGCCGCGTCAGGTCCTCGACGTGCGCGTCCGGGGCGAAGGCGGCGGCACGGGGGCCGACGCCCACCACGCGCATGCCGGCCGCGCGGCCCGCCTGGATGCCCGCCTCGGAGTCCTCGAACACGACACACTCCTCGGGGGCGAAGCCCAGCTCCGCCGCGCCCTTCAGGAAGCCCTCCGGGTCCGGCTTGCTGGCGCTCACGCCCTCGGCGGTCACCCGGGTCGCCGGCATCGGCAGCCCGGCCGCGCCCATCCGCGCCTGGGCCAGCGCCTCGTCGGCGGAGGTCACCAGGGCGTGCGGCAGCGTCGCGAGGGCGGCCATGAACGCGGGTGCGCCCGGCACCGGCACGACCCCGTCGAGGTCGGCGGTCTCCTCGGCGAGCATGACGCGGTTGTCGGCGAGGTTCTCCTCCATCGGCCGCTCCGGCAGCAGGACCGCCATCGTGGCGTACCCCTGGCGGCCGTGCACCACCTTCAGGGCCTCCACCGGGTCGAGACCGTGGCGCACCGCCCAGCGTCGCCAGCAGCGCTCCACGACGGCGTCGGAATTGACGAGCGTGCCGTCCATGTCGAGCAGGAGGGCACGTGCGGTGAACGACGCCGGGGTGGTGGCAGTCATCAGGGATCTCCAGGAGGGGTGGTCGGAGACGAGATGAGGAAGAGGAGTGGGAGGGGTGGGGGGAGGTGGGGAAAAGGTACAGAGCGGTCCCGCCCACCGGTCAGGGAGTGCGGGCGGGGCCACTTTGTTTCTCCACGATACAAAACGGAGCGCCCTCCGCGCCAATCCGTCCGCATCACGGGACCCCGTGACCGCCCCTCGGGCCGCCCCCTCGGCCTGCCCCTCGGTCCGCCCCTCAGCCCGTCGTCTCCGCCTCCAGGGCGCGGCGCGTGCTCGGCCCGTAGACGCCCTCCGGGTCGTCGTCGAGGTACTTGTACGACTGGTAGACCTCGACCGCCCGCTCGACCTTCCTGGTGAACCTGCCGTCCTCGGGTCCGGTGTACAGCCACAGCTCCTTCAGGCGCCGCTGGAGCTCCGCCACCTCGTCCCCGCTGGAGCCCAGGCTCAGGGTCGGCCTCTCCGGGGTCTCCGTGGCGCTCGGGGCCACGGAGGGCGCGCTCGACGGTGCCGAGGCGGTCTTCGTGGGGGGCGCGGCCGGTGCCGTCCTGGTGGCGGACGCCGAGGCCCGGGCCGCCGTGGGGGAGGCGGTCGCGGTGGGGGTCGCCGAGGTGGTCCGGGCGGAGGGGGAGGCGGTCTCCGTCGGGGTCGGCGCGGTGCTCGGCGCCTCGGAGACGGCGACGTTCTCGGACGCGCTGGTGGTGACCTCGGGGACGGCTGCCCGGTCGTCCGTGTCGTTCCCGCCGATCATCGCGGTCGCCATGACCGCCGTGCCCACGACGGCGGCCGCGACCACGCCCGCGATGACCACGGCCCGGCCCCGCCCGGAGCGCCGGCGCCCCTCGGGGGCGTACGCGAGGGTGTGCGAGGCCTCCGGGACACCGCCGTCGGCCTGCCCGGCCCCGTACGCCTGCCCCGTCCCGTACGCGTGCCCCTGCCCCTGCCCGTACGCCTGCCCCTGCCCCTGCCCCTGCCCCGGCTCGTGCGAGGCCCCCCGCCCCGCCACCCCCGGGAGGAGCAACGGCATCGTCTCGGACGGATCGCCGGCCGGATGCGGCGGCGTCGGAACCTCCGCCGGCAACGGCCCCGCCAGCGGCCCCGGCGGCGCGGGCGGTCCCGGCGGTCCCGGCGGCACGGGCCGCAGCACCGTCGTCTCGTCCCCCGGTGACTCCAGCGTCACGTACGGCCGGATGCGCAGCGGGTCGAAGTCCTCCGCCGCCGCCACCTCCGCGGCCTGCGCCTCCGCCCGGGCGCAGGCGCAGCCCGGTCTGTGTACACCGCATTCAGGACAGGCGTGTCCGGACATCGTTGGTTCCCTCCCCGGTTCAACTGCGAGCGATTATGCAGCCAGCCCGCCCCGGCGGGGTGAACAGCTGTGCCCTTTCGCCGCTCTTCCGCAGGCCATACCAGGGCAAAGCAACCAGGATGGAGGCGTACGGAGGGGGACGAACCCCCAGCGGCCCGGCCGGAGGAGTTGCCCATGGCCCAGGAAGTGCGCGCGCCGCGCGCCGGCGACGGTCCCGTGCCCGGGGAGGGCCAGAGCCACCGCACCGTCATGATCGCGATCGGCGCGCTGCTGCTCGGCATGCTGCTCGCCGCACTCGACCAGACCATCGTCTCCACCGCGCTGCCGACGATCGTGAGCGAACTCGGCGGCATGGAGCACCTCTCCTGGGTGGTCACCGCCTACATGCTGGCGTCGACCGCCGCCACGCCCCTGTGGGGCAAGCTGGGGGACCAGTACGGGCGCAAGAAGCTCTTCCAGAGCGCCATCGTCCTCTTCCTGATCGGCTCGGCGCTCTGCGGCATCGCCCAGAACATGCCGCAGCTCATCGCCTTCCGCGCCGTCCAGGGCCTCGGCGGCGGCGGGCTCATGGTGCTGTCGATGGCGATCGTCGGCGACCTCGTCTCGCCCCGCGAACGCGGGCGCTACCAGGGCCTGTTCGGTGCCGTCTTCGGCGCCACCAGCGTGCTCGGGCCGCTGTTGGGCGGGCTGTTCACCGAACACCTGTCCTGGCGCTGGGTGTTCTACATCAACCTGCCCATCGGCATCGTCGCCCTCTTCGTCATCGCCGCCGTGCTGCACATCCCGGTCGGCGGCACCCGGCACACCATCGACTACCTCGGCACCTTCCTCATCGCCTCGGTCGCCACCTGCCTGGTCCTGGTGGCCTCGCTCGGCGGCACCACCTGGGCCTGGGGCTCGCCGCAGATCATCGGGCTCGCCGTCCTCGGTGTGGTCCTGCTCGTGTGGTTCGTGTACGTGGAGCGGCGGGCCGCCGAACCGGTGCTGCCGCTCAAGCTGTTCCGGATCAGGACCTTCAGCCTGGTCTCCGTCATCAGCTTCATCGTCGGCTTCGCGATGTTCGGCGCGATGACCTACCTGCCGACCTTCCTCCAGGTCGTGCGGGGCGTCAGCCCCACCATGTCCGGCGTCCACATGCTGCCCATGGTCCTCGGCATGCTGATCACCTCGACGGCCTCCGGCCAGATCGTCTCCCGCACCGGTCGCTGGAAGGTGTTCCCGCTCGCCGGCACCGCCGTCACCTGCCTCGGCCTGCTCCTCCTCCACCGGCTGACGGAGACCAGCTCCACCTGGCAGATGAGCGTCTACTTCTTCGTCTTCGGCGCCGGGCTCGGCCTCGTCATGCAGGTCCTGGTGCTCGTCGTGCAGAACGCCGTCTCCTACCAGGACCTCGGCGTCGCCACCTCCGGAGCCACCTTCTTCCGCTCCATCGGCGCCTCCTTCGGCGTCGCCATCTTCGGCACCGTCTTCACCAACCGCCTCACCGACAAACTGGAGGGCGCCCTCGCCGGGCAGCAGCTGCCGCCCGGCACCGGAGCCTCGCAGATCGCCGCCGACCCCCGGGCCATCGCCGCCCTCCCGCCCGAGCTGCGCCCCTCGGTGCTGCACGCGTACGCCACGTCCATCACCGACGTGTTCCTGTACGCGGCGCCGGTCGTCCTGGTCGGGTTCGTCGTCGCCTGCTTCCTCAAGGAGGACCCGCTGCGCGCCTCGGTCACCGCGCCCGACACCAGCCAGACCCTCGCCTCCAACCCCGTCGAGCGCTCCTCGTACGACGAGTGCGCCCGCGCGCTGTCGGTGCTCGGCTCCCGCGAGGGGCGCAAGCGGGTGTACGAGAAGATCACCGCACGCGCCGGGCTCGACCTGCTGCCGGCCTCCAGCTGGCTGCTGCTGCGGGTGCGCCGCCACGGCACGGTGGAGCCCTCCCTGCTCGCCGACACCACCCCCGTACCGCTGCGGGCGATCACCGAGGCCTCCCGGCAGCTGGAGGAGCGGCGGCTGGTGGCCCGGGAGGGGGTGCAGCTCGTGCTGACCGAGGACGGGGCGCAGACGGCCGTACGGCTCGCCAAGGCGCGCGAGGACTCGCTGTCCGATCTGCTGGGCGACTGGTGGGGGCCGGACCGCCCGACCGACCTGGTGCAGCTCGTCGAG
This sequence comes from Streptomyces sp. NPDC023157, assembly GCF_055560575.1. Lineage (NCBI taxonomy): Bacteria > Bacillati > Actinomycetota > Actinomycetes > Kitasatosporales > Streptomycetaceae > Streptomyces > Streptomyces sp. NPDC023157. Next base: position 609,899 of record NZ_JBVHIL010000001.1, on the reverse strand, counting down.
GAGCTGACCGCCGAACTCAGCGGCTCGGACGGGGAACGCCCCCGCTCACCGGAGCCGCCGGGCGACCACCACGCTCCCTGAAAGGGCGGGGCGAGGCGGGCGCCGCGACCCCCGGGCGGCCGCCCCACCCGCCCCGGCGGGAAGCGCGCGGTCAGAGCTCCTTGCCGTACCAGATGTCCATGTACGGCCCCGAGCAGTACGCGGGGATCTCCGCGTACCCGTGCCGTGTGTACAGGGCCCGCGCCTCCACCAGGTCGAGCCGCGTGTTGAGGACCATCCGGCGGGCGCCGAGGCCGCGTGCCGCGTCCTCCAGGCCGCGTATCAGCGTGCCCGCGCCGCCCTTGCCGCGGAAGGCGTGCCGAAGGAACACCCGGGTCAGCTCGGCCCGTTCGGCGTCGAGCAGGAGCACCCCGCCGCAGGCGGCCGGGGCGCCGTCGTAGCGGCCCACCAGGAACTGGCCGGTCGGCGGGGTGAGCAGCTCGACCCCGTCACCGGCCAGCCCGTCGTCGACCTCCGCCTCGGTCGCCGGGCGCTTCCAGTACCGTCCCGCGACATCGCCGTAGTAGGCGCGGCGCAGGGCGGTGGCGTCCGGGGTGCCGACGTGCTCGGGGGTGAAGATCCAGGTCATGCGCGCCATTGTGCGGCGCGCACGGCCTGGGGCGCAGCCGGGTTATCGGGAGACGGCGCCTCTGCGGGGTCGGCTCCCGGAGGTCAGTTCTTGGGGGACGCCGTCTGCACGACCTCGAAGGACCACAGGGTGGAGCCGGTCGCCGCGGGCTTCGGCCGCTCGGCCCCGCCCTCGCCGCCGGCCGTGCCCTGGTGGGCGGCCTTCATGGAGCCGTTCATCCAGTTCTGGAAGTCCTCCTCGCTGCGCCAGCGGGTGTAGACGAGGTAGGAGTCCGTCCCCTCCACCGGGCGCAGCAGCTCGAACCACTCGAAGCCGTCCGAGCCCTCGACGGCCGAGGCGCGCGACGCGAAGCGCTGCTCCAGGACCTCGCGCTGCTCGGCCGGGACGGTCAGTACGTTGATCTTCACGATGCTCATGAAGGGCAGGATAGGACCGGTTCCGGTCAGCCCACCACGCGGGCGATCAGCAGCCCGTCGTGCCCCTTGGTGCCGACCGTCTGGAAGGCGGTGGCGTCGAGCCGGGGTTCACGGGAGACCAGGTCGAACATCGCGCGGGTGCCGGTGATCGCCGGGTCGTCCGGGTGGGCGGTGGCGACCTTCCCGCCGCGCACCACGTTGTCGACGACGATCAGCGAGCCGGGCCGGGAGAGCCGCAGGGCCCAGGAGACGTAGTGCGGGTTGTTGGCCTTGTCGGCGTCGATGAACGTGAAGTCGAAGGGGCCCGCGTCCTCCTCGGCCAGGGCCGGCAGGCTGTCCAGGGCCGCGCCGGTGCGGACCTCGACGATCTTGTCCAGGCCCGCGCGGGCGATGTTGGCGCGGGCCACGTCCGCGTGGACGGGGGAGTACTCCAGGCTGATCAGCCTGCCGTCGGCGGGCAGCGCGCGGGCCAGCCAGATGGTGCTGTAGCCGCCGAGGGTGCCGATCTCCAGGATCTTCTTCGCGCCCTGGGCGCGGACGAGGAGGTTCAGCAGTTTGCCCTGGTTGGGGGCGACGGCGATCTCCGGCAGGCCGGCGGCCGTGGAGTCGGCGAGCGCGGCGGCGAGCGCGTCGTCGGCCGGGGCGAGCAGGTCGGTGAAGTAGTGGTCGACGGCGGTCCATTGATCCTGGTCGTTGCTCATGCGGCCGAACGTACACCGCCCCTCGCGCGTCGCGTCCGCACCGCCACGAGCGCGCCCGCCGCCGTCAGGAGGGCCGCGCCGAGGACGGTGAGCAGCCAGGCCGGGACGCCGCCGACGGTGAGCAGCCGGTCGGTGTAGTAGACCGTGCGGTACGGGGTGTCCGCGGCGCTCCGTACGAGGGTGTGGTCGCCGTCGATCCGGGCGGGGACGGGGAAGTACTGCTCGACCGCGGTGAGGAAGACGGGGCCGCGGCCGGTGAGTTCGGCGACGGCGCCGTCGGGCGCGTCGAGCGTCCCGGCGAAGGTGACGGCGGGCCGGTCGCCGCCGATGCGGCCCTGCGGCTCCATGCGGTGGCCGGAGAGCACGTACAGGTCGAGCGCCTGCGGGGTCTTCGCCAGCCGGGACAGGCGCATCGGGTAGACGGGCGTGTCGTTGGCGAAGGTGATCCGCAGCGGGTCGAGGGCGCCGCGCAGGGGTTCGCCGGCCTGTTCGGGGGCGAGGCGGACGGCGACGTACTCCCACTTCCGCTCGACGTACGGGCGCAGTTCGCCGGCGAGCCGGTCGGAGAGTTCGAAGCCGTTGCGGCGCAGCCAGTCGCCGAGCGCGTCCGGGTCGGTGGCGGTCAGCCGGGCCACGTCGAAGGGGCCGAGCCGTTCGCGGCCGACGACGCCGACGCCGGGCGCCGTGGCGGTGGGCGGCGCCGCTCCGACGCTGCCGCCGTCGCCGGAGGAGAAGGGCCAGTCGCCGGATCGCGGCCAGAAGTAGTCGCGGTCCTCGTACGCGGGTGCGGTGAGCCGGTCCAGGGCGTCGAAGAGGGCGGGGTCGCCCAGCCGGACGTCGGCGCGGTGCGGCACGGGCATGACCCAGGCGGCCTTCTCGGCGTCGCCGCGCACGGTGAAGCGCATGACGATGCGTTCGGTGCGCGTCCGCTCGTCCCAGTGCACGGCCGAGGTCTCGCGGTCGACGCCGATCCGGGCGCCGCTGCCCGGGATCATGGCGCCGCAGCCGCAGGCGTACGCCGGCGCGACGAGCGAGCCGGCCTGGAGCGCGAGCAGCGCGACGAGCATGGTGAGCAGTCTGGTGAACCGGTTCCGGTGTGTCCCCCGCATGCCTGTTCGGACGTACGGGTGGAGCACCCGGTTCCGTGGGGGAGGCGGTTCTGTGGATCGCCCGGTTCCGTGGGGAGGCGGGGCCGTGGGCGTGGGGGTGGGGCCCCGCCTCCCCGGGCTCTCAGGCCACCCGGACCTGGAGCTCCTTGATGCCGTTCAGCCACGCCGCCCGCAGCCGGCGCGGGTCGCCGGCGAGGGTCAGGTCGGGCAGTTCGTCGGCGAGCGCTTCGAAGATCAGCTCGATCTCCTTGATGGCGAGGGACTTGCCGAGGCAGAAGTGCGGTCCGCCGCCGCCGAATCCGAGGTGCGGGTTGGGGTCGCGGGTGATGTCGAAGCCCTCGGGGTTCTCGAAGACCTCGGGGTCGTTGTTGGCGGAGGAGTAGAAGAGGCCGACCCGGTCGCCCTTGCGGATCTGCTGCCCGCCGAGCTCGGTGTCCTGGGTGGCGGTCCGCTGGAAGGAGACGACGGGGGTCGCCCAGCGCACGATCTCCTCGGCGGCGGTCGCGGGCCGCTCGCGCTTGTACAGCTCCCACTGGTCGGGGTGGGTGAGGAAGGCGTGCATGCCGTGGCTGATGGCGTTGCGGGTGGTCTCGTTGCCGGCGACGGCGAGGAGCAGCACGAAGAAGCCGAACTCGTCGGAGGAGAGGTTGCCCTGTCCCTCGGCGGCGACGAGTTGGCTCACGATGTCCCGGGCGGGGCACTCCTTGCGGGTGGCGGCGAGGTTCATCGAGTAGCCGATGAGCTCCATCGCGGCCTCGGCGCCGATCTCCTCGGTGATGGCGTACTCGGGGTCGTCGTACGCGACCATCTTGTTCGACCAGTCGAAGATCCGGGCCCGGTCCTCCTGCGGTACGCCGATGAGTTCGGCGATGGCCTGGAGCGGCAGCTCGACGGCGACCTTGGTGACGAAGTCGAAGGTGCCGTCCCGGTCGGCGGCGGCCTTCGCCTCCTCGACGATGGCGCGGGCCCGGTCGCGCAGCGCGGTCTCCAGGCTGCGGATGGCGCGCGGGGTGAAGCCGCGCTGGACGATCTGGCGGACCCGGGTGTGCTCGGGCGGGTCCATGTTGAGCATGATCAGCTTCTGGACCTCGATCTGGTCCCGGGAGATGTGCTCGTTGAAGCGGATGACGGCGGTGTTCTCGTTGGAGGAGAACAGCTCGGGGTGGGTGGAGACGTACTTGACGTCGGCGTGCCGGGTCACGGCCCAGTACCCGTCGTCGGCGAAGCCGGTGATGCCGGGGGTCTGGGCGCACCACCAGACGGGCGCGGTCTGCCGCAGCCTGGCGAACTCCGGATGGGGTATCCGGTCCTGGAGCAGATCGGGGTCGGTGGCGTCGAACCCTTCGGAGAGGTGAGGGCAGGGCATCGGCAACACGTCCTTGTCTGACGACCCATCAGAAGTTGCCGGGAAAGGTAGTAACGAGTTCTACAAGAGGCAAGGCATGGTGCGGGAACTGTTGCGTTCCGGACCCTTGCGTACCCGCGGTAGCAGTCATAAGACTGCACTCAGAACTAGAACGCGTACCAGTTCCGGATGTGAGTCCGCACCGGGGTGCCGGGACACCCCGGGCGGGCGAGGAGAGGACGAGCTCATGGCCGCGGAACCCGTCATCGTCGAAGCCGTACGCACCCCCATCGGCAAGCGCGGAGGCGCGCTCGCCAACCTGCACCCCGCCTATCTCCTCGGCGAGACCTACCGCGAACTCCTCGGCCGCACCGGCATCCACGCCGACTGCGTCGAGCAGATCGTCGGCGGCACGGTCACCCACGCCGGCGAACAGTCCATGAACCCCGCCCGCACCGCCTGGCTCACCATGGGCCTCCCGTACGAGACCGCCGCCACCACCGTCGACTGCCAGTGCGGCTCCTCGCAGCAGGCCAGCCACATGGTCGCCAACATGGTCGCGGCCGGCGTCATCGACATCGGCATCAGCTGCGGCGTCGAGGCCATGTCCCGCGTCCCGCTCGGCTCCGGCTCCAAGCACGGCCCCGGCAAGCCCTGGCCGGACGAGTGGAACGTCGACCTCCCCAACCAGTTCGAGGCCGCCGAACGCATCGCCCGCCGCCGCGGCCTCACCCGCGAACGCGTCGACTCCCTCGGCCTGCTCTCCCAGGAACGGGCCGCCGTCGCCTGGTCCGAGGAACGGTTCAAGCGCGAGACCTTCGCCGTCCAGGTCCCCACCACCGAGGAGGAGCAGGCCGCGGGCCACGGCATGTGGCGGCTCGTCGACCGCGACGAGGGCCTGCGCGACACCAGCATGGAGGGCCTCGGCCGGCTCAAGCCCGTCATGCCGACCGCCATCCACACCGCCGGCAACTCCTCCCAGATCTCCGACGGCGCCTCCGCGATCATGTGGGCCTCCAAGCGCATGGCCCGCGCCCTCAAACTGCGCCCGCGCGCCCGGATCGTCGCCCAGGCCCTCGTCGGCGCCGACCCGCACTACCACCTCGACGGGCCCATCGACGCGACCCGCGCGGTGCTCGGCAAGGCCGGGATGTCCCTCAAGGACATCGACCTCGTCGAGATCAACGAGGCCTTCGCCTCCGTCGTGCTCAGCTGGGCGCAGGTCTTCGACCAGGACCTGGAGAAGGTCAACGTCAACGGCGGCGCCATCGCCCTCGGCCACCCCGTCGGCGCCACCGGCGCCCGGCTCATCACCACCGCCCTGCACGAACTGGAGCGCACCGACAAGGAGTTCGCGCTGATCACCATGTGCGCGGGCGGCGCGCTCGCCACCGGGACGATCATCCAGCGGCTGTAGTCGCCACTGCGTTCTCGGGAAGGCGCACGGTGAAGACCGTGCCGCGGCCCGGCGCGCTGCGCGCCGCCACCGTACCGCCGTGCGCCTCCACCAGCTTCCGTACGATCGCGAGCCCCAGCCCGCTCCCGCCGGTCCGCCGCGAACGCGACCTGTCCGCCCGCCAGAAACGGTCGAAGACCCGCGGCAGATCCTCCGGCGCGATCCCGGACCCCGTGTCCGCCACCTCGACCAGCGTCCCCCCGCCGTCCGCCGGCCCGTACGTCAGGGTCACCGCGCCGCCCGCCGGGGTGTGCCGCACCGCGTTCGACACCAGATTGCCCACCACCTGCCGCAGCCGCACCGGATCGCCGGTGAGCCACGCGCCGCCCGGCGGGTCCGCCGTGATCCGCACCCCCGCCGCCTCCGCCGCCGCCCGGTGCGCCCCCGCCACCTGCGCCAGCAGCTCGCCCACCTCCAACGGCTCCGGATGCAGCCGCAGTTCGCCCGCGTCCGCCGCCGCCAGGTCCTGGAGATCGCCCACCACGTGCGTGAGCAGCATCGCCTCCTCGTGCAGCGAGGCCAGGAACCGCGCGTCCGGCTCGGCCACCCCGTCCTGCGCCGCCTCCAGCCAGCCCCGGATGTTCGACAGCGGCGTCCGCAGCTCGTGCGCCACGTCCCCGACCATCGCCCGCCGCTGGTCCTCCAGGCGCGCCCGCTGCGCCGACATCGCGTTGAACGCCCGTGCGAGCCGCCCCACCTCGTCGTCCCCGCGCACCGGCACCCTCGCCGTGTCGTCCCCATCCCGCATCCGCTGGGCCGCCACGGTCAGCGCCCGCAGCGGCCGTACGAGCGGGGCGGCGGCCAGCACGCTCGCACCGACCGTCAGGGCGAGCACCAGAGCCGCCGCCCCCGCGATCCGCGCGGTCGACGCGGAGGAGAGCACGAAGCCGCCCGCGCCCTCCGGCGAGTCCGCCGAGACCAGGAACAGGCGGGCGGGCGGCGCCGTGTACGGGCGCAGCTGCCGCGCCCGCGACTCGGCGACACAGCGGGAGACCGTGGTGTCGCCCCTGCGGGTGGGAGCCGGGGCGGTGTACCGCCACGAGAAGTCGGGGCCGACCCGGATGCCCGAGACCCCCCGCGGGCCCAGGCACTCGGTCACCCGGGCGTCCAGGGCCGCGAGCGCCTTCGCCTCGGAGGCGGTCGGCTCGTCGAGGAGCGGGTTCGGGCAGGCGTCCGGGTCGCGGCCCTCGGGCGCCGCCAGCACCGTCACCACCGGCCGGCCGGAGGCGGTGACCTCGTACCTCGCGTCCACGCCACGGTCGGCCAGGCAGGCCACCCGCCGCTTCGCGGCCGTGCGCAGCGCCTCCCGGTCACCGGACGCCAGCGCGTAGGGGCCGACGGCACGGGGGTCGATCCGGTCGTCGGTGTCGGCTGCGAGCGGGTCCACCACGGCGGAGGCCCGCTGCGGCAGCCCGGCCGGCTCGCCCGCCTTCCCGCCTGCCGCCCCCTGGCCCGCCGAGTCGGCGAGCCGCGCCCCCGTCGGTGTCGTGAGCACGATCCGCCGGTCGGTCTCGGCCGCCAGCCTGCCGACGAGCGGGCCCACGCCCTCCCAGCTCCGGTGCGTCGCCGCGTACCCGGTGAGCGTGTCCAGGACCCGGGTGTCGTCGGCGAGCAGCCGCCCCTGCTCCTTCTCGATCGCACCCGAGGTCGTCTGCACCGCGATCCACGCCGTCGCCGCGACCGAACAGGCCGCGACCAGGGACGACACGAGGAGCAGCCGCCCGAGCAGGGACCGGCGCAAGGGCAGCCGGGGGGCGCGCCGCGGCTCCTCCAGCGGGACCCGGAGGTCCGCCGGGTCGCGGCGGCGGCTCTCCGGGCCCTCCCGGTCGTCCCGGCGCGCGCCCTCCCGGCGCTCCCGGCGCCTACCCACGCCCGTCACCCGCCGACAGCTTGTACCCCACCCCGTACACCGTGAGCAGCCGTACCGGTCTGCGCGGTGACGGTTCGATCTTCTTCCGCAGGTTCATGATGTGCACGTCCACCGTGCGTGCCGAGATGTACCGGTCGAAGCCGTGCAGCTCCTCCAGGAGCTGGGCCCGTGAGAACACCCGCTCGGGCTGCGCCGCCAGCGCCGCCAGCAGCCGGAACTCGCCGGGCGTGCAGTCGACGGGCGCTCCGGCGAGCGTCACCTCGTGCCGTACCGGGTCCACGGCGAGGGCCCCCACCCGCAGCACCGCCCCGGGCGCGGCCGTGCGTTCCACGCGCCGCAGCAGCGTCCGGGCCCGGGCCACCAGCTCGCGCGGGCTGTACGGCTTCGCCAGATAGTCGTCGGCCCCCGAGTCCAGGCCGAGCAGCAGGTCGTCCTCGGTCGACCGGGCGGTCAGCATCAGGACCGCCAGCCCGTGCCCGGCCGCCCGCAGCTCGCGGACCACCTCCAGGCCGTCGACCCGGGGCATCATCACGTCGAGGACCAGCAGGTCGGGGGCGGCCCGGCCGACGTGGTCCAGGGCTTCCCGGCCGTCCCTGACGACCACGACCGAGTGGCCCTCCCGCTCCAGGTAGCGGCGGGCCAGCTCGGCCTGCTTCTCGTCGTCCTCGGCGACCATCACATACGCACACACGAGGCAAGAGGCTAAACAGTCGCCGGGGCGTTGCCTCGCTCCCTGACCGGAGGCGAACGGCGGCCTGACAGGTTCCTCACATCCGGCCGGAAGTCTCGGCGGCATGCAGAACACCACGCGGACGCGTACGACACGCTCCACCGCCCTCGCCACGGGCGCCCTCGCCCTCACCCTCCTGCTCAGCGCCTGCGGCGGAGGCGAGGGGGTCCGGGCGGAGGACGGGGCGGCGGGGAGGAGCGACGGCGTCGCCTCCCTCGACGACGGCCGGTCCAAGGCTCCGGAGACCACCCGTTCCGCCCCGGCGAAGGCCGCCGACGAGGGTCGCCCGCAGTGGCGGCTCGACTCCACGGACGAGGAGATCAACCGCCTTTGGGACCGCTACTACGGCTGCCTCAAGACGAACGGCGTCCGCTTCGTGCCCGCCCGCGACGCCAAGGCGCCCGGCCCGGACAGTGGTGACCCCACCCACGAGGTCGTCGCCGAACCCGACAAGCGCGAGCCCAAGGCCGCGTACGACGCCTGTGACGGCACGATGCCGATGATGCCGGACGAGCTCGACGAGAAGAAGAACCCCAAGTACCGCGAGCAGTTCGCCGCGCAGGTCACGTGCATGCAGAAGAAGGGCGCGGAGGTCACCCTCAACCCCGACTTCAGCGGCTGGACCTACGCCACCTCGACCCCGAAGCTGAGCGAGAAGGAGATCGACGACCTGGACCGCGCCTGCATGCTGGAGGCGTTCGGTGGCAAGCGCTGACCCGGCCGCCCACGAGCCGGCCCGCCGCCGCCGGCGCGGACCCGTCCTCGGACTCGTCGCGCTCGCCGTCGTCGGCGCGGTCACCGGCGGCCTCGCCCTCGCGAACGGCGGTGGCTCCGGCCCCGACGGCCCGGCGTCCGCCGGGACCGCCCGGGTGACCAAGGCCACCGTCCGCACCACCGACCTCTCCGACACCAAGGAACTCGGCGGCACGCTCGGTTTCGGCGCCGAGCGCCCGCTGAAGGGCGCCGGCAAGGGCGTGGTCACCTGGCTGCCGAAGAGCGGCGCCACCGTCGGGCGCGGCAGGACCCTCTACAAGGTCGACGACCGGCCGGTGCCGGTGTTCTTCGGCGCCACCCCGCTGTTCCGGAAGCTGGAGAAGGGCGCGACCGGCGGCGACGTGAAGGTGGTCGCCGACAACCTCCGGGCGCTCGGCTACGACATCGACCGCGTCCCCGGCGGCGGTACGGAAGGGACGTCCGTGACGGACTCCGGCGCCGACCGGGGCCGCTTCACCGCCGCCCTGAGCGCGGCGATCAAGCGCTGGCAGAAGCGGATCGGCATGGCGCAGACCGGCACCTTCGACGTCGGCGACGTCGTCGTCATGCCCGGTCCTGTGCGGGTCGGCGCGGTCCGGGCGCAGCTCGGCGCGGACGCCGGGGAGGAGCTGATGACGCTCACTTCGACGGCGAAGGCCGTCACCGTGTCGGTCGCGGCGACCGAGACGGGCACGTTCGGTGAGGGCACGAAGGTCACCGTGGTCCTGCCGGACGGCAAGGAGGCCCCCGGCCGGGTCACCGCCGTCAGCCGTACGGCGACCGGCGGCGACCAGCCGGACAGCGGGCTGCCGGGCGGCGGCCCCGCCAAGGTGGACGTCACCGTCGAACTGGACAGCGTGACGGCGGTCGAGGACCTCGACTCGGCGTCCGTCCGCGTCAGGTTCACCGCCGAGACCCGCAAGGGCGTCCTCGCCGTACCGGTCGGCGCGCTGCTCGCGCTCAGCGAGGGCGGGTACGCGGTGCAGCGGCCCGACGGCACGCTGATCGCCGTGGAGACCGGCATGTTCTCGCGCGGCCTGGTCGAGGTGCGGGGCGCGGGCCTGAAGAACGGCACCGAGGTCGTGACGGCCTCATGACCCTCCAGGACAGCCGGTACGAGGAGAGCACGGGGCCCACCCCCACCCCCACCCCTACCCCCGCCCTCGCCGTCCGCCGGGCCTCGCGCCGCTACCCCGGTGGGGTGACGGCCCTCGACGACGTCTCGCTCACCATCGGGCGCGGCGAGCTGGTGGCGATCGTCGGCCCGTCGGGGTCGGGGAAGTCGACCCTCCTCAACCTCATGGGGACCCTGGACCGCCCCACCTCGGGAACGATCGAGATCGACGGGCAGGACATCGCCCGCCTCGGCGACCGGCAGCTGTCCGCGCTGCGCGGACGCCGGCTCGGGTTCGTGTTCCAGCAGTTCCACCTCACCGACGGCCTCAGCGCCGCCGAGAATGTGGCGACCGGTCTGCTGTACGCCGGGGTGCCCCGGCGCAGGCGCCGCCCGCTCGCCCTGGAGGCGCTCGGACGGGTCGGGCTCGGCCACCGCGCCGGGCACCGGCCGCACGAGCTGTCCGGCGGCGAGCGGCAGCGCGTCGCCATCGCCCGCGCCCTGGTCAACCGGCCCTCGCTGGTCCTCGCCGACGAGCCGACCGGCGCCCTGGACACCGCGAACGGGCGGGCGGTGCTCGACCTGCTGACCCGCCTCAACGCGGAGGACACGACGATCGCGCTGATCACCCACGACCGGGACATCGCCGCCGGGCTGCCCCGCCGGGTGGAGATCCTGGACGGCCGGATCGTCGCCGACACCGCCACCGACACCCACATGGTCACCGACCCGGCCACCCACACGGCCACCGACCCGGCCACCGGGGGTGCCCGATGACCCGCGCCGCCAAGCCCGTACGGCTCGCCCCCCGGGACATCCTCTCCCTCGGGCTCCTCGGCATCCGTACGAGGAAGCTGCGCGCCGCGCTGTCCGCGCTCGGCATCTCCCTCGGCATCGCCACGCTGATCCTCGTCATCGGCATCCCCGCCTCCAGCCGGCAGGCGCTGATGGCCGAGCTGTCGGCGATGGGCACCAACCTGCTGCGCGCCGAACCCATGCCGGACCGCGACCCGCCGGTGCTGCTGGCCGAGGACGCGGTCGGCTCGGTGCGCCGGATCGGACCGGTCACCGCGGTGAGCGCGGTCGGCAACACCCACGCGCCGGTCCGCCGCTCGGACAAGGTGCCGGTCAGCGACGGCGCCGGGATCACCGCGTTCGCGGCCCGTACCGACCTGCTGCCGGCGCTGGGCGCCCGGCCGGCGTCGGGGCGGGCCCTCGACACGGCGTCCGCGGCGTTCCCGACGGTGGTCCTCGGCCACCGGGCCGCCGAACGGCTCGGCATCCCCCGGATCGTGCCCGGGGCCCCGCCGCCGCAGATCGCCGTCGGTGACGGACTCTTCACGGTGATCGGCGTCCTCGCGCCGGTCCCGCTCGCCCCCGAGATCGACAGCTCGGTCCTGGTCGGCTGGCAGGCGGCCCGCGACCGCCTGGGCTTCGACGGGCACCCCACCGTCGTCTACGTGAAGGCGCGCGAGGACTCCCTGGAAGCCGTACGGGACGTCCTCGCCCCCACCCTCTACCCGCAGATGCCCGGATTGGTGCAGGTCAGCCGCCCCTCGGACGCGCTGGCCGCCAAACGCGCCACCGAGAGCACCTTCTCGGCGCTCTTCCTGGGCCTCGGCGGCGTCGCGCTGCTCGTCGGCGGGATCGGCGTGGCCAACACCATGTTCATCTCGGTCCTGGAACGGCGCCGGGAGATCGGCCTGCGCCGGGCGCTCGGGGCGAACCGCGGCCAGATCCGGGGACAGTTCCTCACCGAGTCCGTGGTGCTCAGCGGCCTCGGCGGGCTCGCGGGCACCGCGCTCGGCGCGGGCGCGACGGCCGGCTACGCCCTGTGGCGCGACTGGCCGGCGGTCGTCCCGCCCGGCGCGGCGGGCGCGGGCCTGGGCGGGGCGCTCCTCGTCGGGATGGCGGCGGGCGTGTACCCGTCGGTGCGGGCCGCCCGAATGACCCCGACGGAGGCGCTGAACGCGCAGTGAGGGGCGGGGCCTGCCCCGGAAACGCCGCAGGCCCCGCCCCTCCATGCGGAGGGCGGGGCCTTGCGGGTGGCGCGCGGTGCGGCGTGGTGACTCTTAGTACCAGCCGTGCGACTGCCAGAAGTTCCAGGCGCCGTTCGGGGAACCGTAGCGCTCGTTCATGTAGTCGAGACCCCACTTGATCTGGGTGGCGGGGTTGGTCTTCCAGTCGGAACCGGCCGAGGACATCTTCGAACCGGGCAGGGCCTGGACCAGGCCGTAGGCGCCGCTGGAGGAGTTGGTGGCGGTGTGGTTCCAGCCGGACTCGTGCTCGACGATCTTGCTGAAGGACGCGTACTGCGCCGGCGGCACGATCTGTCGGGCGATCTCCTGGGGGGTGGCGGCGGAAGCCGTACCCGTCGTGCCGAGCACCGCACCCGAGGCGCCGAGCAGCACCGCTGCGGTCACGGCGAAGGACTTCTTGCGGGAGTGGGCACGAGTGGCGATCGAGCGGAACAAAACGTCAACCTAACGTCGGGGACTGGGTCCGTGCCAGGGGTTTCGGCATGCCGGAACCAGGGCCCGGGAGACCCGGGAACTGGGGGGAACCGGCCGGCCGTGCCGTTGCGATGAGCACCGGCTGCCTGGCGACGTCCACCAGAGAAACAAACCCCGGACGGCGGCGCAACGACCCCCAGTACGAGGAAGGTTCGGACCCCGCCCACAGCCCCGACGCGAGCTCTGCCCCGTTTCCGCAGGTAGACCCCCCGTATGGGGGCATTTGCCCCACCCCCAACCGCCTACTATTTCCCGTCGTACGTGACGTGGGTCCTATGAGGCGCCTCACCCGGGAGGGCCCTCCCAGGGGCCTCGAATGTGACCTGGGCCTCGAAGTTCGCGCGCCGCGTGGCCCGCCGGAGCGCCTTCAGGAGGGCGCCGCCGACGGTCAGCGTCAGCACCACGGTGAGCACGGCCCGCCCGAGGTCCCAACCGAGAGAGGTCGCGACCACGTACGCCAGGAAACGGACCAGGTTCTCGTGCACCGGCGCCCCCGGCTGGAACGAGACGCCCTGCCCCAGGCCGCCGACCGTCACCCAGCCGTACAGATTGGTGACCGTGCCGTACGCGAAGGCCGCCACGAAGCCGTACGCCGAGAGCATCAGCAGCTCGCCCCGCCCCCGCAGCCGCCCCGGCAGCAGGCCCGCGCCCATCGCGAACCAGCCCATCGCCAGCATCTGCGTCGGCATCCACGGCCCCACGCCGCCCGTGAGCAGGGCCGACGCGAACATCGTGACCGCGCCCAGCACGAAACCGAAACCCGGCCCCAGGACCCGGCCGCTCAGCACCATCAGGAAGAACATCGGCTCCAGGCCGGCCGTCCCCGCCCCCAACGGCCGCAGCGCCGCGCCCACCGCGGCCAGCACCCCCAGCATCGCCACCGCCTTCGCGTCCATCCCGCAGTCCGCGATCGTCGCCACGACCACCGCGATCAGGAGAGGAAGCAGCAGGGCGAAGAACCAGGGGGCGTCGGCGGCGTGGTCGGTCAGCGCCGAACCCGCGTCGGCGAAGAGCGGCCAGCCGACCGCGATCAGCCCGACGACGGAGACCAGGACCAGGGCGACGACCGAACGGGCGCCCAGGCGGATCGGCCGCGCGTTCACAGGGCCGCCTCCACCTGTTCGACGGTGAGCCACGGCTGGGGCGCGAGGATCTTCGCGACCTGCGGCGAGAACGCCGGCGACGACACGACCACCTCGGCCGTCGGCCCGTCCGCGACCACCTCGCCGCCCGCGACGATCACCACCCGGTGCGCCAGCTCCGCCGCCAGCTCCACGTCATGCGTGGCCAGCACGATCGCGTGCCCCTCCGCCGCGAGCCCGCGCAGCCGCGCCACCAGACGGGCCTTGGCCGCGTAGTCCAGACCACGGGTCGGCTCGTCGAGCAGCAGCAGCGGCGGGCGGGCCGTCAGCACCACGGACAGCGCGAGCGTCAGCCGCTGCCCCTCCGACAGGTCCCGCGGATGCGTCACGTCCGCGACCCCCGGCAGCAGCTCCGACACCAGCGCCCGGCAGCTGCCCGGCTCCGCCCCCGCGTCCACGTCGGCGGCCGCGCACTCGGCGGCCACCGTGTCAGCGAACAGCAGATCCCGAGGCTCCTGCGGAACGAGCCCCACCTGCCGGATCAGGGCCCGCGGGTCCGTGGCGTGCGGGGTGAGGCCGGCGACGCGGACGGTGCCGGCCGTCGGCGCGATCATCCCGACGAGCGTGCCGAGCAGCGTCGACTTCCCGGCCCCGTTCCGCCCCATGAGCGCGACGGTCTCGCCCGCGGCGACCTGGAGCGTCACCTGGCGCAGGGCCTCGACGCGGCCGCGGCGGACGGCGAGCCGTTCGACGTCGACGAGGGGGAGGCCGGGGGTGCCGGGGGCAGGGAGGGTGCGGCGCCGTCGGAAGAGGGAGAGTCCCCCACCCCGCCCCTTCCCGAAACCGGTGGCTCCGCCCCCGGACCCCCGCGCCTCAAACGCCGGCGGGGCTGTATTTGTGGGCGGGGCGAGATTTCCAGGCGGGGCCGAATCGACCGGCAGGGCCGAGTCGACCGGCAGGGCCGAGTCGGCCGGTGACGCCGGCTGTGCGGGTTCGACCGGCGGCGCCGGAGTCCCGCCGGTGGGGGTACATCCAGCCCGTCCGGCGTTTGAGGACCGGGGTCCGGGGCGGAGCCCCGGAAGGGGGGTCCGGGGCGCAGCCCCGGTTCGGGAAGGGGCGGGGTGGGGAAGAAGGCCCGCCGCAGGCGCCTCGGGCCCGCGGCTCGTCCCGGTGGCTCCGTCCCCGGACCCCCGCGCCTCACACTCCGGCGAGGCTGGATCCGCCCCGCCCAACCGCTCCCGCAACCCCCCCGCCGCCCGCCGCGCATCCCGCACGGACAGCGGCAACGGCTCCCACCCGGCCAGCCGCCCCAGGGCGACCACGGGCGGGTGGACGGGTGACACGGCCATGATGTCGGCGGGCCGCCCGAGGATGCCGTCGGGGAGGAGGAGGACCTGGTCGGCGTACTGGACGACCCGTTCCAGGCGGTGTTCCGCCATGAGGACCGTCGTGCCGAGGTCGTGGACGAGCCGCTGGAGCACGGCGAGGACGTCCTCGGCGGCGGAGGGGTCGAGCGCGGAGGTCGGTTCGTCGAGGACGAGGACCTTGGGGTGGGGGGTGAGGACGGAGCCGATGGCGACGCGCTGCTGCTGTCCGCCGGAGAGCGTGGCGATGGGCCGGTCGCGGAGTTCGGCGAGGCCGAGCAGGTCGAGGACTTCCTCGACGCGCCGCCGCATGACGGCGGGGGCGAGGCCCAGGGATTCCATGCCGTAGGCGAGTTCGTCCTCGACGGTGTCGGTGACGAAGTGGGCGAGCGGGTCCTGCCCGACGGTGCCGACGAGGTCGGCGAGTTCGCGGGGCGGGTGGGTGCGGGTGTCGCGCCCGTCGACGGTGACCCGGCCGCGCAGGGTGCCGCCGGTGAAGTGGGGGACGAGTCCGGACACGGCGTTGAGGAGGGTCGATTTGCCTACGCCGGAGGGTCCGACGAGCAGGACGAGTTCCCCTTCGGGCACGGTGATGTCGAGCCCGCTGAGGGTGGGCGCGGCGGTGTCGTCGTAGGTCACCGAGACGTTCTCGAAGCGGATCATCGGGTGGTCTCCTTCGGAACGGGGGCGACGAAGGCGGGGAGCAGGCCGAGGAGGACGGACGCGGCGGGCCACAGCGGCAGCTCGGGTGCCTGGAGGGGGACGACGCCGGGGTGGAGCGCGTCGGGGGCGGCCGACGCGGCCCAGATCATGGCGACGGCGACGGTGATGCCGGAGGCGGCGACGAGCCAGGCCCGGACGCCCCAGTGGTCGGGCCGGTAGCGGGTCCTGGCGGCGCGCCGTCCGCCGAGCCGTAGTCCGGCGACGGCGGCGAGGAGTCCGGCGGCGAGCAGCGGCAGCCCGTATCCGGCTCCTTGTGCGGCGAGCAGCCCGTACGATCCGGCGCATACGCCGAGGAGTCCGCCGATGGTGAGGACGGCGGTGGTGCGCCGGACGGCGGGCGGCACCTGGGCGGTGCGGCCGTAGCCGCGGGCGTCCATGGAGGCGGCGACGGCGACGGAGCGTTCGAGGGCGCCTTCGAGGACCGGCAGGCCGATCTGGAGCAGGGCGCGTACGCCTCCGGTGGGGCGTCCGCGCAGCCGTCGGGCGGTGCGGAGCCGGACGACGTCGGCGACCATGTGGGGGGCGAAGGTCATGGCGACGACGACGGCGACGCCGACCTCGTACAGCGCGCCGGGGAGGGATTTGAGCAGCCGCGCCGGGTTGGCGAGGGCGTTGGCGGCGCCGACGCAGATGAGCAAGGTGGCGAGTTTCAGCCCGTCGTAGAGGGCGAAGACGAGTTGTTCGGCGGTGACCCGGCCGCCGATGCGTACGCCTTGGGCCCAGTCGGGCAGCGGCACTTCGGGCAGGGTGAAGAGCAGGCGTTCGCCGGGGATGGGCGAGCCGAGGACGAGCGAGAACACGACGCGCAGGGCGACGACGAACAGGCCGAGTCTGACGAAGGCGCCGTACGAGCGGGCCCAGGGCGCGTCGGTGCGGCGGGCCGCGACGACGTAGCCGGCGACGCCGATGATCAGGCCGAGGACGAGCGGGTTGGTGGTGCGGGAGGCGGCCACGGCGAGGCCGAGCGCCCAGAGCCACCAGGCTCCGGGGTGCAGGGCGTTCGAGCGGTTGGCTTCGGGGGCGCGCAGCCGGTGGGGGCGGGTCATCCGCGGCGGCGGCGGGCCTGCCAGACGCCGGCGATGCCGAGGAGCAGCACGGCGGCTCCGCCCGCGACGAGCCCGAAGGAGGGGCCGCCGGAGTGTTCGGGAGCGGCGGCGGCCGGCGTTCCGGCCGGCGTTCCGGCCGGTGTCGCGCCGGGCTTCGACGCCGAGGTGTCCGGTGGGGCGGCGACCTGTTCGCCGCAGCCCTTGGCGGGGTAGCCGGCGATGCCGCAGAGCATCGCGTTGGTGTCGTACCGCAGCGGCTTGGCGACGGCGGCGAGCGCTTCGGCGGCGGTGGCGTCCTCGCGGACCTGCGGGCAGCCGACCTGGAGCACCTTGGCGGGCGGGGTCTCGCCGGGCGGGGCGTCGAGGGGGCCGCCGAAGTCGATGACGACGGCGACGCGCTTGCTGCCGTCCTCCTTCTTCACGCCGTCGCAGATCGTGGCGAACGCGGGTGCGGCGGAGGGCTGGGAGGCGTCGGCGGAGTCGTTGCTGACGGCGAAGCGGAAGCCGATGACGTCGCCGTCGGCGGGCCGGGAGGTGGCCGGGCCCTGGGTGGCGTAGGCCCAGCCGCCGTCCTTGCCGCCGGCTTCCCAGAAGGACCAGTAGCGGTAGCCGGCGGCCTGGGCGGGCGCGGCGGCGAGCAGCATCAGGAGGCCGGCGGCGCCACCGGCGAGACCGGTGCGGGCCTTCACTTCTTGCGGCCGCTCAGGAGGAAGCCGATGCCGACGCCGACGACCATGCCGACGCCGATGATCCACCACAGGTCGAAGCCGGACTCGTCGTCCTCGGCGGTGGTGGACGCCTGCGAGTTGTCGGGTGCCTTGGGGGCGGGCCCGGTGGCGTTCAGCTGCTCCAAGAGGTCGGCGCTGCCGAAGCTGCGCGGGTCGGTGTCCATGGCGTGGGCGGCGAAGACCAGCTGGGCGTAGGCGGCGGGGCCGTTCTCCTTGGCCCAGGTGGGGGAGTTCTTCTCCAGCCAGGCCAGGGCGCCGGTCGCTTCCTTCTTCGCGCCGGCCGCGGCGAGCGCGACGACGGCGTCGGCGGTGTTGCCGTAGTCGGGGAGTTCGGCGGTCTCGGCGGCGCCGGGCATCGGCGGGGTGGTGAGGTGGCCGGTCTTGGCGAGCTGGGCGGCGAGGTAGGAGGCGCCGTTGAGGGCGGCCCGGTCGGCGGTCTGCTTGGGCAGGTCCTTGCAGACGGGGGGCTGCTCGGGCTGGGTGCCGCGGGCGGTGATGCCCTTGCCGAGTCCGCCGAGGGTGGCGGCGGCGGTGGCGTCGGCGTTGGCGAGCAGCGCGCCGGTCTTGTCGGGCTGGTAGGCGAAGGCGCCGGCGCCTTCCTTGGCCGTGCAGGGCAGGGCGAAGGTGAGGAGGGCGTCGTACGGGTTCTTGCCGTCGGCGGACTTGATGTCGCCGGGGCGTTCGCCGACGGCGACGAAGGCGCTGACGACGAGGGAGGTGGAGTTGGCGTCGCTGGGCCCGCCGGGGGTGTAGCTCCAGCCGCCGTCCTTGTTCTGCACGCTCTTGAGCCAGGCGGCGCCCGCCTTGGCGGCCTTCTCGGCCTTCTCGGGGGCGTGGGACTGGCGGCGGACCGCGGCGAGCGCCTGGACGGCGGCGGAGGTGGCGTTGCTGTCGGGCATCGTCTTGGCGTCGCAGGGCTTCGCCGGGTCGGGGCGGTACGAGGCGAAGGCGCCGGAGTCGCACTGCTGGCCGAGCAGCCAGTCCACGGCGTGGTCGGCGGGCTGGATGCCGGAGGTCCGCTGGGCGAGGAAGGCCAGCGACTGGCGCCAGACGCCGTCGTAGGTCGGGTCGGTCGTGCCGTACAGACCGGCGGGGATCTTCGCGGGGGTCGGCGTCGGCGAGGGTGCGGCGGCGGCCACTCCGGCGGCGGTGGTGCTGAGCACGGCACCGGCCGCGAGTGCGGCGGCGACACGGCGAACGCTGATCATGGGTCCCTCTCCTGCGGGCACCGGACACCGGCACCCGGGGAGCCAGCCTCCGGCGCCGTATTCCTCGACGGTGCCGGCGCTCACGTCCCGTACCGGGCATTCCGACTCCATGCCCTTGCGGGCATGTCACGGCTGCGGGTCAGTGCCGGAATCGCACCGGCTTTCCCCTGTACGGGCATGACGACGACCGCCCACTCTACCGGCCTCGCCCCGCCGGGACGGGGCGCGGTGCGTCACACCGGTGGTGGGGGCGGGGGTCTCAGACGGCCTGGTAGGCGACCGGGTCCGTGCCGGGGGCGGCTTCGGCACGGCCCAGTTTGACCAGGCGCCGGAGGTGGGCCTCGGCCTCGCTGACGGCGATGTTGCGGGAGCCGTGCGGGATCAGCTCCCAGGGGCGGTTCCACTCCATGCGTTCGGCGAGCTGCCAGGGGGTGAGCGGGGTGGCGAGGAGGGCGAGGAGTCCGGCGAGGCGTTCCTCGTGGTGGTCGAGGAGTTCGCGGACCCGGCGGGCGGCGTCGGGGAAGGCGTACTGGTGGGCGGGGAGCACTTCGGCGACGCCGAGCCGTCCGATGCGTTCGAGGGAGTCGAGGTAGTCGCCGAGGGGGTCGGCGGCGGTGGCCTCGTCGGGGTCCTCGTACAGCCCGATGTGGGGGCTGATCTCGGGGAGCAGGTGGTCGCCGGAGAAGAGCCGGCCGTGGCCGGGCAGGCCGGCCGGGTGGGCTTCCTCCAGGTGGAGGCAGACGTGGCCGGGGGTGTGGCCGGGGGTCCAGACGGCGCGCAGCCGGCGCCCGGCGAGGTCGAGCAGCTCGCCGGGGACGATCTCCCGGTCGGGCAGGGCGGAGGACAGGCCGGGCAGGGTCCGCATCCGGCCGTCGGCGCGGGCGGCGAGCAGGGGGGCGGTGTGTTCCTCGGGGGCGCCGACGGCGGCCAGTTTGCGGGCCAGGTAGTCGAGCCAGCTGCCGGGTTCGGCGCTGCTGGTGCGGCGGACGACGGCGATGTCGGCGGCGTGCATGGCGATCCAGGCGCCGGATTCCTCCCGGACCCGGCCGGAGAGGCCGTGGTGGTCGGGGTGGTGGTGGGTGACGACGACGCCGTGGACGTCCTGGATGCCGATGCCCAGGGTGCCGAGTCCGGTGGTGAGTTCGTGCCAGGAGGCGGGGTCGTCCCAGCCGGTGTCGACGAGGACGGGGCCGCGGTCGGTGTCGAGGACGTGGACGAGGGTGTGGCCGAGGGGGTTGTCGGGGATGGGCACCCGCAGTGACCAGACGCCTCCGCCGTGCTCGGTCACCTGGTCGGTCGCCTGCGTCATGAGCGCCCTCGTCTCTGCGTGCCGGTACGGCTGTCGCAGCACTATAACGAGAACTGACGCAGCGTCAGAATAGCTGGGGAGACCGAATGATCGGACGCGGCTCAGTCGATCCGCTGGCACACCGGCACGGGCAGTCGCGGCGACCAGGTCTGCGTGGTGCGGTCGAACGCGCGGGCGTAGCCGTTGTTGCCGGGGGCGCAGGGTGAACTGATCGTGGTCTCCACGTAGATCGCGCCGCCGGGGGTGATGGAGTGCGTCCGGGCGATGACCGTCTGGCGGAACATGACGGTGCCGTTGTTGAGCTTGACGTAGAGGGTGACCGGGCCGTCGACGGTGAAGTTGCCGCCGCCGATCTTCAGGTGCCCGTTGAAGGTGTACTGGAAGAGGAAGGGGGCGGGCGCCTTCGTGGCGACGGAGACGCTCTCGGGTACGGGCTGCGCGGCCGGCGCGGGTGCCGCCGAGGCGGTCGTCGGTACGAGCAGGGCGACCGCGGCGACGGACGAGACCGCGGCCGCCGTCATGCGCCGGGCCCGGTGCGGATGTGAGCGCGCGAGGGTACGCATGGCTGCTCCTCTGGGCGTGGGGGAGGGTGACGTCGGCGGCCGGAGTGCGCGCGCGGCCGCGGGTTCTTCCGCTCCGTCTCAAAGTCTAGACCGGCGGGCGCCGGTGCGCCCGCCGTCCCGAGTCTGGTCAAGCAGAACTAGAACTGGTATCAGTTCTGAAACACAGTCAGATACCGGCAGGCAGACATCGCCCGGCGGATATCGGCATCGGCGCGTGGTTCCGGGAGGCAGTCGGTCATGACCGAGCTTGTGGAGCACGGAAAACTGTTCATCGGCGGCGAGTTGACCGACCCGCTCGGCAGCGAGGTCATCGAGGTGATCTCCCCCCACACCGAGGAGGTCATCGGCCGCGTCCCGCACGCCGCCGAGGCCGATGTCGACCGGGCCGTCGCCGCCGCCCGCCGGGCCTTCGACGAGGGGCCCTGGCCGCGGATGACGCTGGAGGAGCGGATCGAGGTCGTCGGGCGGATCAAGGACGCCGTCGCGGTCCGGCACGAGGAGATCGCCCGCTCGATCAGCTCGCAGAACGGCTCCCCGTACTCCTGGTCCGTCCTCGCCCAGGCTCTGGGCGCGATGATGGTGTGGGACTCGGCGATCACCGTGGCCCGCGCGTACGCCTACGAGGAGCGGCGGGACGGTGTCCTCGGCCCGCTGCTCGTGCGGCGCGAGCCGGTCGGGGTGGTCGCGGCGGTCGTGCCGTGGAACGTGCCGCAGTTCACCGCCGCCGCCAAGCTGGGGCCCGCGCTGCTGGCCGGCTGCACCGTGATCCTCAAGCCCTCGCCGGAGTCGCCCCTCGACTCGTACATCCTCGGCGAGATCGCGGCCGAGGCCGGTCTGCCGGAGGGCGTGCTGTCGATCCTGCCGGCGGACCGCGAGGTCAGCGAGTACCTGGTGGCGCACCCTGGCATCGACAAGGTGTCCTTCACCGGCTCGGTCGCGGCGGGCAAGCGCGTGATGGAGGTCGCCGCGCGCAACCTCACCCGCGTCACCCTCGAACTCGGCGGCAAGTCCGCCGCCGTGATCCTGCCCGACGCCGACCTCGACGCGGCCGTCGCCGGGATCGTCCCGGCCGCCTGGATGAACAACGGGCAGGCCTGCGTGGCGCAGACCCGCATCCTCGCCCCGCGCTCCCGCTACGAGGAGATCGCCGAGGCCTTCGCCGCGGCGGCCGGAGCGCTCGTGGTCGGCGACCCGCTCGACCCCGCCACCCAGGTCGGCCCGCTCGTCGCCCGCCGCCAGCAGCAGCGCTCCCTCGACTACATCTCCATCGGCCAGGCGGAGGGCGCCAAGGTCCTCACGGGCGGCGGCCGTCCGGCCGGCCTGGAGCGCGGCTGGTACGTCGAGCCGACGCTCTTCGGCGGCGTCGACAACTCCATGCGGATCGCCCGCGAGGAGATCTTCGGCCCGGTCATCTGCCTCCTGCCGTACGGGGACGAGGACGAGGCCCTGCGGGTCGCGAACGACTCCGACTACGGCCTCAGCGGCAGCGTGTGGACCGGCGACGTCGAGCACGGCGTCGACTTCGCCCGCCGGGTCCGCACCGGCACCTTCAACGTCAACACCTTCAGCCTCGACATGCTCGGCCCCTTCGGCGGCTACAAGAACTCCGGCGTCGGCCGCGAGTTCGGCCCCGAGGGCCTGGGGGAGTACCTGGAGCACAAGATGATCCACCTGCCGGCCGGCTACGAGGGGCCGGGTGGCGCGTGATGGGCGACCGCTGGCACGTCGAGGTGGACCGCACGGTCTGCATCGGCTCGGGCATGTGCGTCAACCACGCCCCCCAGGGCTTCCGCCTGGACACCGCCCGCCAGTCCCACCCGCGCGAGGGCGAACTCGACGCCAGCGAACGGGTCCTGGCGGCCGCGGAGGGCTGCCCGGTGGAGGCCATCTCGATCACCCTGGTGGACGGCGGGGAGCCGGTGTTCCCTCCCGAGGACTAGTCGCGGCCTGGCACTCTCCTGCCTGAGTCGCCGTTCCCACGTGCAAAACTACTCCCTTGATCACGGGGGCAACGGGCCCTCGTGCACGGGGAATCGGGAGAGTTGTGCGCAAGGCGAGGTGGGTGGCCGCGGCTGTGGCCGCCGGTGCGGTGCTGTCGGTCGCGGGGTGCAGTGGGCAGGGCGGCGACGCCGGCAAGGGGACCCCGGGCGGTTCGGGGGCCTCGGCCGCCCCGTCGGCCGAGGGCGGTCTGTCCGCCGACGCGGTGAAGAAGGAGATCGAGACCGCCGCGAAGGCCGCGGGCTTCACGCAGGACGCCGCCGGCGACGACGTGCCGCCCGGCCTGGAGAACTGCATGGTCTCCTGGACGCCCGACACCGAGAAGGCCGTCAACCCCAAGAAGTCCTACACGGACACGCTCGACGCGCTCGGCAAGGGCGGCTGGAAGGAGGGGCAGGGCGTCGACCAGGGCGAGTCCAGGATCGTGCCCCTCACCAAGAGCCAGTGGAAGCTGAAGGCCAGCGAGCACACCATGGGCGAGTTCAAGATGGTGCTCTTCATCGCCAACGACACCTCGCCCGCGTGCGAGGAGCTGTTCAAGGCGGACCTGGAGAAGGAGAAGAGCAAGAAGAAGTCCTGATCCCCCGGGGGTCAGCCGCGCCCGGGGGCCTCGCCGGCCCCCGGCGCGGTCAGGTCGATCAGCCGGCAGACCGTCTCGATGTCGATCTTCACCTGTGCGATCGAGGCCCGGCCCGACAGCCAGGTGATCAGCGCCGAGTGCCAGGTGTGCTCGATCACCCGCACCGCCGAGAGCTGCGAAGGCGTCGGATGCTCGGTCCCCATCGCGTCCAGGATGATCGCGGTGGTCAGCCGGGACACCGTGTCCACCTCGGGGCTCACGCTCCGGTCCGCGAAGGTCAGCGCGCGGACCATCGCGTCCGCGAGCTGCGGTTCGCGCTGGAGCGCCCGGAAGGCCCGCATGAGGGTTTCGGCCACGCGCCCGGCCGGGTCGGCACCCGCCGGCGGACGTTTGCGGAGCGTGGTGTGCATGTGCTGGAGCTGGTCCTGCATGGTGGCGACCAGCAGATGGATCTTGGAGGGGAAGTAGCGGTAGAGCGTGCCGAGCGCGACGCCGGCGGCCTCCGCGACCTCCCGCATCTGCACGGCCTCGAACCCGCCGCGCCCGGCGAGCTGCGCGCTCGCCGTGAGGATGCGCCGGCGACGCGCCTCCTGACGCTCCGTCAGAGGCGGAGACGCCGGTCTGTCTTCCACGGTCATGGGGCCCCGTTCCGTGCGGTGGAGGAGCGACAGTATCGCGGGGCTCCGGCCGTGGTGCGAATCACCTGATCCGGCTTCTCACGGCGGAGCTACCTGCCGGTAGATTCTGTCCTCCTTGAAGGATCAAGAAGATCAAGCCAGAAGATCATGAACGATCAAGTCTGTAACTTGTTCTAGATTAGCGCGGGCGGTTACGCTCCCGCGAAATACACGCTCGAAGGGGGTCGCACATGACCGCGGAGGCCATAGAGGCAAGCCCCCGGCAGGGTGTCACGCCGGGCGGTGACGGTCCGTTGCGGATCGCTCTCCTCACGTACAAGGGGAACCCGTTCTGTGGGGGCCAGGGCGTCTACGTCCGGCACCTCTCCCGCGAGCTCGCCCGGCTCGGCCACAGCGTCGAGGTCCTCGGCTCCCAGCCGTACCCCACGCTCGACGAGGGCGTCCCGCTCACCGAGATCGCCAGCCTCGACCTCTACCGCCAGCCCGACCCGTTCCGCACCCCGAAGCGCGCCGAGTACCGGGACTGGATCGACGGCCTGGAGGTCGCCACCATGTGGACCGGCGGCTTCCCGGAGCCGCTGACCTTCTCGCTGCGCGCCCGCCGCGCCCTCGCCGCCCGCCGCGGCGACTTCGACGTCATCCACGACAACCAGACCCTCGGGTACGGACTCCTCGGCGGCCCGCGCGCCCTCGGCGCCCCGCTGGTGACCACGATCCACCACCCGATCACCGTCGACCGGCAGCTGGAGCTGGACGCCGCCGCCGACTGGAAGCGCCGCGCCTCCGTCCGCCGCTGGTACGCCTTCACCCGCATGCAGAAGCGCGTCGCCCGCCGCCTGCCCTCCGTCCTCACCGTCTCCGGCACCTCACGCCACGAGATCGTCGAGCACCTCGGCGTCCGCGAGGACCGCGTCGGCGTCGTCCACATCGGCGCCGACACCGACCTGTGGTCGCCCGACCCGTCCGTCGCCGAGGTCCCCGGCCGGATCGTCACCACCTCCAGCGCCGACGTCCCGCTCAAGGGCCTGGTCCATCTGATCGAGGCGCTCGCCAAGCTGCGCACCGAGCACCCGGACGCCCACCTCGTCGTCGTCGGCAAGCGCGCCGAGGACGGGCCGGTCGCCCAGGCCATCGAGCGGTACGGCCTGGAGGGCGCCGTCGAGTTCGTCAAGGGCGTCACCGACGCCGAGCTCGTCGACCTCTACCGCTCCGCCAAGGTCGCCTGCGTCCCCTCCCTGTACGAGGGCTTCTCGCTGCCCGCCGCCGAGGCGATGGCCACCGGCACCCCCCTGGTCGCCACCACCGGCGGCGCGATCCCCGAGGTCGCGGGCACCGACGGCGAGACCTGTCTGGCCGTCCCCCCGGGCGACGCGGGCGCGCTGGCCGCGGCCCTCGGCCGGGTCCTCACCGATCCCGGGCTCGGCGCGCGGCTCGGCGCGGCGGGCCGCGAGCGGGTCCTTGAGCGCTTCACCTGGGCGCGGGCCGCCCAGGGCACCGCCGAGCTGTACCGCGCGGCGATCGCCCAGCAGGGCGCGCAGGCCTCCCTCCACCGCGAAAGCAGGAACCCGTGCTGACCGTCGACTTCACCCGCTTTCCGCTCGCCCCCGGCGACCGCGTGCTCGACCTGGGCTGCGGCGGCGGGCGGCACGCCTTCGAGTGCTACCGGCGCGGTGCCCAGGTGGTCGCCCTAGACCAGAACGCGGAGGAGATCCGCGAGGTCGCCAAGTGGTTCGCGGCGATGAAGGAGGCCGGCGAGGCCCCGGCCGGCGCCAGCGCCACCGCGATGGAGGGCGACGCGCTCAACCTGCCCTTCCCCGACGAGTCCTTCGACGTCGTCATCATCTCCGAGGTCATGGAGCACATCCCGGACGACAAGGGCGTGCTCGCCGAGATGGTCCGGGTCCTCAAGCCGGGCGGCCGGATCGCCGTCACCGTCCCGCGCTACGGCCCCGAGAAGGTCTGCTGGGCGCTCTCCGACGCGTACCACGAGGTCGAGGGCGGCCACATCCGCATCTACAAGGCCGACGAGCTGCTCGCCAAGATGCGCCAGGCCGGCCTCAAGCCGTACGGCACCCACCACGCGCACGCCCTGCACGCCCCGTACTGGTGGCTGAAGTGCGCCTTCGGCGTCGACAACGACAAGGCGCTGCCGGTGAAGGCGTACCACAAGCTGCTGGTCTGGGACATCATGAAGAAGCCCGCCGTGACCCGGGTCGCCGAGCAGCTGCTCAACCCGGTCGTCGGCAAGAGCTTCGTGGCCTACGCGACCAAGCCCCACCTGCCCGTGGACGCCGCCAAGTGACCTCTCCCGAGCGGATGGCGCAGCACCTCGTCCTGCCGGGTGTGCTGACCGCCGAGGAGGCCGCCGAGACGGTGGCCCGCATCCTCGCCGTGCAGCGCGAGGACGGCGCCATACCCTGGTTCCGCGGGCACCACCTGGACCCGTGGGACCACACCGAGGCCGCGATGGCCCTGGACACGGCCGGCGAGTCGGAGGCCGCGGCCCGCGCCTACGCGTGGCTCGCCCGGCACCAGAACGCCGACGGCTCGTGGTACGCGGCCTACCGCGACGGCGACCCCGAGGACGTCACCGACCGCGGTCTGGAGTCCAACTTCGTCGCGTACGTCGCCGTCGGCGTCTGGCACCACTACCTGTCGACCGGCGACGACGTCTTCCTCGACCGCATGTGGCCGGTGGTCTACGCGGCCGTCGAGTTCGTCCTGCGGCTCCAGCGGCCGGGCGGCGAGATCGGCTGGAAGCGCGAGGCCGACGGCACCCCCGTCGAGGACGCGCTGCTGACCGGCAGCTCCTCGATCCACCAGGCGCTGCGCTGCGCCCTGGCCATCGCCGAGGAGCGCGAGGAGCCGCAGCCCGACTGGGAGCTGGCGGCCGGCGCGCTCGGCCACGCGATACGCAGCCACCCGGAGCGCTTCCTCGACAAGTCCCGCTACTCGATGGACTGGTACTACCCGGTCCTCGGCGGCGCGGTGACCGGTGCGGAGGCCAAGGCGCGGATCGACGGGCGGTGGGACGACTTCGTCGTGCCGGGCCTCGGGGTGCGCTGCGTGCTGCCCAACCCGTGGGTGACCGGCGGCGAGAGCTGCGAACTGGCCCTGACCCTGTGGGCGATGGGGGAGTCGGACCGGGCGCTGGAGATCCTCCAGGCCATCCGGCACCTGCGGGCCGCCGACGGCAACTACTGGACGGGTTACGTCTTCGAGGGCGACCGTGCGGTCTGGCCGGAGGAGCAGACCACCTGGACCTCGGGTTCGCTGCTGCTCGCGGTGGCGGCGCTCGGCGGCGACGAGGCGACGGTCGCGGTCTTCGGCGGGGAGCGGCTGCCGCGGGGGCTGGAGCCCGACTGCTGCGGCTGACCGCCCGGTTGATCCATGCGGGATGCACGTAAAACCGGTCGTTGGACCGGCTCTAGTATGTCCACGTCCATGGCTGGCATGGACATGCATATCAGGGAGAATCGGTCACAATGGACCGTGCGGGGTCGGTCACGGACCTCTCTGGCGAGCTTCTCGCGCTGAAGAAGGCGTCAGGGCACAGCTTCGCCCAGCTCAGCGAGAAGACCCACTACGCCAAGTCGTCGTGGGAACGGTGGGTCAACGGCAAGCAGTTCCCGCCGCGCGACGCCGTCGAAAGCCTCGCGAAGCTGTGCGAGACCGACCCGGCGCCGCTGCTCGCCCGCTGGGACGAGGAGGAGGCCCGGCGCGCGGCACCCGAGGCCGAACCCGACGGGACGGAAGCGCCGGACGACGGCACGCCGCCCCGCAGCCGCCGCACCCTCTGGGTCTCGCTCGTCCTCGGCCTCCTCCTGGTGGCCGCCGCGGGCGTGTACGCCGCCGTCACCCTCTCCGGCCCCGGCGAGCCGCCGGCCAAGCCCAAGCCCGCGGTGAAGGTCGCGGGCCCGGCCACCGGCTGCACCCTCACCACGTGCGAGGGCAAGGACCCGAAGAAGATGAACTGCGGCGCCGACGCGGTCACCGTCCGCACCGGCTCCATCCCCAAGGACCTCGTCATCGAGCTCCGCTACAGCCGCGCCTGCAAGGCCGCCTGGGGCCGCATCTCCTTCGCCGAGGTCGGCGCCACCGTCGTCGTCAACAACTCCGACGGCGCCGCCCAGGCCGATGTCGTCCACTACGACAGGGACGTCTACACCCCGCTGATCGCGGCCCCCGACAACGGCTCCGTCTTCGTCTGCGCCGCCCTGCCGAAGAAGAACGGCAAGGACAGCGTGCCCACCTGCACCGGCCGCTTCATCCCGAGCGCGGAGAAGGCCCAGCAGCCGTAGCGGGGGTCAGGCCTAGGGCCTGTCTTTCGGATCATGCCGGGCTCGCGGGGCCTGGCACGCACGCTCGCCGCGTTGTCGTCGGTCGCCAACGTCCCCCAGCTACCGCTGGGAGGTGCCCCCACCGCGTTGACTCCCTCCTCCGCCTTGCGATCGCACGCACCAGGCCCCGCTCCCTGATCCGGCCTGATCCGAAAGACAGGCCCTAGCCCGCGAGCACCTCGCGGGAGGCCTTGTCCTGCCGGGCCAGCAGCGCCGCCCAGTCCTTCGCCACGGCCGGGTTGGCGTCCAGCCAGCGCTGCTGGACGGCGGCGAGCCGGGTGTACGCGGTGGTCAGATAGCCGGTCTCGCTCTTGCAGCGCAGATCGGCCTTCAGGACGTCCCGCCCGCCCAGCCGGGCCTTCTGGCTGGGCAGCGTCTTCAGCAGCGCCTGCGGATCGCGCTGCCCCGGGAATCCGGCCCGCTCCATGCACTGCTGCCAGCGGCCGGTCGCGTTCCGGAACGCCGGGTCCTTCTCGACCTCCGTACGCGCCTGCTCCTGGCCCTCGAAGAGCATGATCCGCACCTGGAGCCAGCGCGCCCGCCCGTCCCCGAGCATCCGCGTCTCGGCCTCCGCGAGGCACCCCTCGCCGGGCCGGGACACGCTCATGCCCTTCGTGCCCTTGACGGTCAGGCGCCTGTTCTCGTCGCCGAAGAGGGCCTGCGCGTACGCCGGAGAGGCCTCCGGGCTGCCGGGCTTCGGGGGCGTCTCGCCGGGCTGGTCCGCGGCGGGCGGCGCCTCGGACGGAGCGGTCTCCAGGCCGAAGGGCCGCGGGCGCTCGTCCGCGCCGGAGCCCGCCGGGGGAGTGGCCTTGGGTGCGTAGCGGAAGCCCGCGCGGGTCATGCAGCGGATGGCGTACGTCCGCTGCGCCTCGGCACTGCGGGCCTGTGCGCCGTCCCAGCTGAACACCCGCTCGGTGACGGGCGGGAGCCGGTGCAGCCGCTCCAGGCCTGCGGTCGTCGCGAGCGGCCGGTCCTCGCCCTGGGGCGGGCCGTCGGAGAGGGCCAGCACGGTTCCGGCGCCGACGGCCGCTCCGGCCGCGACGACCGCGGTGAGCGTGAGCAGGGCGCGGCGGGGACGGCGGGTCCCTGACATGGTGACGGCTGCCTTTCTTCGGCGGTGGGGGTGGGGCGACGGGGGCCCGGTGCACCCCTGTAGCACCGGGCCCCGGTCACACCCGGGGGATGACGGTCAGGAGTGCGGGATCAGAAGCACTTGATCGTCGTCGACGGGCGCAGCTGGAGGGAGCTGGCGGAGTCGCGCTGCCAGTCGGCGAGGCCGCCCATGAAGACCTCGCTGCCCGGGTTCACGCAGAACAGCAGGCCGCCGCCGTAGTTGATGTCACGGTAGTAGTGGCTCTCGTAGCCGCCCGTGCTGGAGTTGCTGGCCGAGGACACGTTGTCGTTGACGACCGCACCGGTGCCCGGCTCCGGGCTGTTGTCGTTGAAGTAGTCGTCGGTGAAGTTGGTGTCGCTGTTGTAGAAGTCGTGGCCGCCGCTGTCGCCCAGGTTGCCCCAGTAGACGCAGTGGTAGCCGGCGCCACAGGCGTAGCCGGCCGACGCCTGGGTCGCGGCGGCGACACCGCCGCCGACGAGCAGTGCGGTGGTCGCGGCGACGGCCGCGGCCTTCTTGCGGAGCCCCGTGGTCATGCGCATGAAAGTCGATCCTTCTGTTCGGCATTGCGTACGCGACCGCACGCGGGCGAAAGACTCGCACCCGCCGCCCGGCCCCGTATTGGAAAAAACCGCCGCGCCGGACGCGCGGCCGCTCAGCCCGCGATCCAGGCGCTCGCCGTCCCCCGGTCCGCGAGGAAGCGGCCCGGCGGCATCCCGGTCAGCGCGTTGAAGTCGCGGCTCAGGTGGGCCTGGTCGTAGTAGCCGCAGCGGACGGCCGTCTCGGCGGGCCGGTCGCCCGCCGAGAGCAGCCCGATCGCCCGGTTCAGGCGCAGGATCCGGGCCAGCCGCTTCGGACCGAGACCGATCTGCTCGCGGAACCGTGTCTCCAGGTGCCGCTGGCTCCACCCCGTGGCCGCCGCCACCTCCCGGATCTGGAGGGCCCCCGCGGACCGCTCCAGTAGCCGCCAGGCCTCCAGGACGGCCGGCGCGGGCCCCGTGTCGCCCGCCGCGTCCGCCTCCGCCGACCAGCGCAGCAGCGTCTCGTCGAGCAGCGCGAACCGCTCCGGCCAGCCCGGGGCCTCCGCCAGCGCCTCGGCCAGCGAGCGGGCCCGGGCGCCGACGACGTCCGCCGGGTCGGCCAGCGTGTCGGTCAGCTCCGGGAGCGCGGTGTCGCCGAAGAAGCGGCGCGCCGCCCACGGCGCCAGGGCCAGTTCCACGCCCTGGACGTCCCCGCCGTGCCCGAGCACCCGCGCCCGGGTGTGCAGCCCCGACACCAGGGACGTGTGCCGTCCCGCGCCCCGGACCCGCAGCTCGCCGCCGAAGCCGATCAGCAGCGACACCCGCCCGCTCGGCACGACCAGGCGTTCCTGTGGCACCCCCGCCGCCGAACGGAACCCCCGGTACGTGCCGATCCCCCTGCCGAGCCGGGCGTCCGGCGCCCGGTAGAACCACTGGCACCGACCGCCCCCCGTACATACGCGGCGACTCACCATCGAACTTCCGTACCTCCCCCGCCCGGAACCGTCCCGGGCCGGTGATCCACTCTCCGACCGCCCGGCGGGCCGGGCCAGGGGCGACGGCGTCCCAGGGACACGATGGGACGTCCCAAGGCGCTGACCTGCGGGGATGTCGGGAGGAAGGGATGTCGGGCACCGGATTTGAGCAGGGGTGGAACCCGTACGGAGCCACCCCGGTGGCGCACCCCGGGCCCCCGGGTGAGGCTGGGGCCTGCCCGGCGGATCAGGCCCGGTGCCACAGCCCCCACGGAGGTCCCACGTGCCCAGCCTCGTCCGCGCGCGGCGCGCCGTCGTCGCGCTCTTCCTCTCCGGCGCGCTGCTCGCCACGACCGCGGCCTGCGGCGGCGACAGCTCGCAGACGATGGGCACGAGCGCCGACTCGACGCCGACGAGCTCGGCCAGTTTCGAGCAGCAGAAGCTGGCCAAGACCCGGTTCGTGGCGAACGCGGGTCTGGCGGCGGGGGCCACGTACCAGTGGATCGTGAAGCCGTACCGCGCCGGCAAGTTCAAGAAGGGCGCGGACGGGCGCACGTTCGCTCTCGTGAAGGCCGGCCTGGCGGGCGCCTTCACCTACAACCGGCTCAAGGCGGCGCTGAACAACGCCAAGGGCGACCCGCTGCTCTCCAAGGCGGTGGCACCGCTGAGCGCCGGCATCGAGTCGCTGAAGGAACTCGGGACGAAGCTGCGCAAGGGGCAGGCGACCGACGCGGACATCGGCTCCTTCGACAGCATCATCAACAAGGTGAAGGACGCGGGGAAGAGCGCGGGCGCCGAGGTCGTCGACAAGGTGCCCAGCACGTCCCAGCTGAGCGGCGGCTGAGCCGCCGGTTCAGGCGTTGAGTTCCGCGAGCGTACGCAGTGTCTCCGGGTCCGGCGCCGTGACCAGGAGGTCGGTGACCGGGCCCTTGCGCCAGGCGGCGAGCCGTTCGGCGATCCGCTCGCGCGGGCCGACCAGCGAGATCTCGTCGGCGAAGGCGTCCGGCACGGCGAGCACGGCCTCCTGGCGCCGCCCGGCCGCGAACAGCTCCTGGATGTGCCGCGCCTCCGCCTCGTACCCCATGCGCCCCATCAGGTCGGCGTGGAAGTTGCGGGCCGTGTGCCCCATGCCGCCGATGTAGAAGCCGAGCATGGCCTTGACGGGCAGCAGCCCCTCGGCGACGTCGGCGCAGACCTGGGCGCGCACCATGGGGGCGACGAGGAAGCCGTCGCGGAGGCGTTCGGGGAGGGGGTACACCTCGGCCCAGCGGCTGGGCGACCAGTAGAGCGGCAGCCAGCCGTCGGCGATCTCGACGGTCTGGGCGATGTTCTTGGGGCCTTCGGCGCCGAGCAGGACGGGCAGCCCGGCCCTCAGCGGGTGGGTGATCGGCTTCAGCGGCTTGCCGAGCCCGGTGCCGTCGGCGCCCGCGTACGGGTGGGAGTGGTAGCGCCCGTCGAGCCGTACGGGACCTTCGCGCCGCAGCACCTGCCGGATCACGTCCACGTACTCGCGGGTCGCGGTGAGCGGCGAGCGCGGGAAGGGGCGCCCGTACCAGCCCTCGACGACCTGCGGTCCGGAGAGCCCGAGCCCGAGCGTCATCCGGCCGCCGGAGAGGTGGTCGAGGGTGAGCGCGTGCATGGCGGTGGCGGTCGGGGTGCGGGCGGCCATCTGCGCGACGGCGGTGCCCAGCCTGATCCGGCTGGTGTGGGCGGCGATCCAGGTGAGCGCGGTGAAGGCGTCGGAGCCCCACGCCTCGGCGGTCCACACCGAGTGGTAGCCGAGCCGCTCGGCCTCGCGGGCGAGTTCGAGGTG
The DNA here is from genome assembly GCF_055560575.1 of Streptomyces sp. NPDC023157. Classification (NCBI taxonomy): domain Bacteria; kingdom Bacillati; phylum Actinomycetota; class Actinomycetes; order Kitasatosporales; family Streptomycetaceae; genus Streptomyces; species Streptomyces sp. NPDC023157. The sequence continues at coordinate 577,266 of NZ_JBVHIL010000001.1, read as the reverse complement.
GGCGGCGGAGGGGCCGCGGCCCCAGTAGCCGAGGGCGAGTCCAAGGCGCATGGCGGCCAGCCTTCCTGACGCAGTGTCAGATTCGTGGGTCGGCCTGGACTGTACGACAACGGCCCCCCGCCCGGAAGGGCGAGGGGCCGTGGCGCGAGTTCCCGGACGCGGACTAGCCGCGCTGGATGCCGGTGGTGTCCTGGAGGACACCGCGGCGGCCGTCCTGCGTCTGCGCGACCAGGGCCTGGCCGCGCTGCTCGACCGCGAGGTACCAGGTGCCGGGCGCCAGCTCGGCGATGGGCGCCTGCGAGCCGTCCTCCGCGTACAGCGGGCGGGCCACCGGAACGGCGAACCAGAACGCGGTGAAGTCGGCGGCGGGCGCCGGAGCGGCGGCCTGCTGCGGCTGGGGCTGCGGGGCCTGCGGCTGCGGCGCCTGGTGCTGCTGCGCCTGCGGCTGGCCGCCGAAGGGCTGGCCGCCGAGCGACGGGTCGGGCTGGGCGCCGTACGGCTGCTGCGGGGCGCCGGGGTAGCCGTAGCCGCCGGGGACGCCCTGCTGGGCGCCGGGCTGCATGCCGTACGGCTGCGGGGTCTGCGGCTTCGGGGCGCCGAGCAGTGGGCCGCCGAGGGCCGGGACCAGCGGGGCCGCGACGGCCGCACCGGCCACCACGAGCGCGGCGATCAGGCCGAGGATGAGGCCCGCGCCGGCGTTGTCCGACTCGAAGACCCACATCAGCAGGGTCCAGGCGGAGGCGATGCCGAACGCGGCGCCGACCGGGCCGAGCTCGAGGCCGGCCACCTTGCGCGGCTGCGGCAGCGCGCGCGAGAGGACCACCAGCGCGGCGCCGGCGATGCCGAGGAAGAAGGAGCCCCAGCCGAGCGGCGACACCTCCCACGAGTTCGGGAGGTCGACCTTGGAGCAGATCGCGGCACCGGCGTCGCATCCGGAGATGCTGAGGAACGAGGCGATGAACAGCACCACCGCTGCACCGATCAGCACGCCATCGCCTCGGGTGAGGGAGCGGATATTCACGTAAGAGTCCTTCGTCGGGTCGTCTCGTCGGGGTGGCGCGGAGCACGGGGGCGGCCCCCTCGTACGGAGCATCGTACGGAGGGAATCTATCGTCCGTCCGTCGGGACGCCGGGCCTACCCCTTGAGGTAGGCCCCGATGCCGTCGGCGATCCCCTGCGCGGCCTTCTGGCGCCACGCGGCCTCGGTCAGCAGTGCGGCGTCCTTCGGATCACGCATATTGCCGCATTCGATGAACACCTTGGGGACGGTCGAGAGATTGAGTCCCCCGAGATCCTTCCGCACATCCAACCCGGTACCGGAACCGATGTAGTTGGCGGGGTGGGTCCCGGTCGCGCGCCCGAACCGCGTGACCAGTTTCTCGCCCAGGGTCCGCGAGGGGCCCACGATCTTCGTCGTGTCCGCACCGCCCTCCTGCACCAGCGCGGGCAGGATGACGTGGAACCCCCGGTTGCCGACGGCGGAGCCGTCCGCGTGGACCGAGACGACGGCGTCGGCCCCGGCGCCGTTCCCGATCCGGGCGCGCTCGTCGATGCAGGGCCCGTAGGGGCGCTCGGCGTCGTGGACGAGGACGACCTCGGCGCCCCGCGCCTTGAGGAGATCGCGGAGACGGTGTGAAACATCGAGCGTGAACGTGGCCTCGGTGTAGCCCGCGTTCGTGGAGGTGCCCGTGGTGTCGCACTCCTTGCGGTTCGTCCCGATGTTGACCTTTTTGTTGATTTCCGAGGTATGCCGGAAATTGCCGGGGTTGTGGCCCGGGTCGATCACGATCGTCCGCCCGGCGAGCGGCAGCTTCCGCGGCGGCCCGGCCGGGATCGCCCCGGTCGCGGGGCCGCCCGCGGGGGCGGTGGCCTTGGCCGCCTCGGTACGGGGGGAGGGCTGCGAGGGCGTCTGCGTCGCCGACTCGGCCGCGCCCCCGCAGCCGGCGAGGGCGGCGGCAGCGGTCAGGGCCAGAGGAAGGGCGAGGAGGTTCCGGTGGGCGTACGGCACCCCGCGACTGTAGGCGTTCCGGCGCGGGATTGCGCGTTCCGCTGGACGTGTGTGGGGGGAGGGTGAAGGGTATGTGGGGGGCACCGCAGCAACGACCACAGAGGGGGAACCTGTGGCGGGGGAAGATCACGACCACAACAGCGCGGCCGAGGACAACGGCGCGAACGATCCCCGGGGCAGACAGCCGTCGCCCTGGGAATGGACCGGACCGGGAGCACAGCAGCCCTCGGGTCCGCAGGCACAGCCGTCACCGGGGGCGCCCCAGGATCCGCGCCTCCAGCCCGGCCCGTACGGGCAGCCGCCCGCGCCACCGGGACCGCCGCCGGTGATGACCGCGGCGCCACCGCCGCCGCCCGGCCCGCCGCCGGGCCCGCCGAACCCCGCGCAGGCCGTCGCCGTCGCCCTGCTCAACCTCTCCGGCCTGGGCCTCGGCTACGTCCTGCTCAAGCAGTGGGCGTTCGCCGCCCTCTGCTGGGCCGCCACCGTGGCGCTGCTCGTCGTCGCCCTGCCCGCCGACCCGGACGGCATCCCCCTCGGCGTCCTCGTCGCGTACGGGGTCCTCCTCCTCGCCGTCGCCGCCGACGGGGCCCGCCGCGGACTGCGCGCGACCCCCGCCGCCCTGGAGGCCCCCGGCCGCCGCGCGCTCGTCCTGCCCGTCGCGATCGCCCTCCTGGCCGTCATCCCCGGAGGCGGCACCTTCGCGTACGGGGCGGCCCGCGACGAGGCGATCGAGCAGCAGCTCATGGACACGCTGACCACCGCCGACGGGCTGGTGAAGCGGGCCGAGGGCCAGTCCTTCACCAGCGTCGAGGTGACGTACAACTCGGTCCTCGCGACCTACCAGGACCTCGCCACGAAGCACGCGGACTCGCGCGCCGCGAAGCTGGTCCCCGACCGGCTCGCCGCCTACTACGCCTCGGTTTCCGCCCCGTACACGAAGAAGGACTACTGCGCGGCCGTCCCCGGCCTCAAGCACCTGCGCACGCTGCCCGACAAGGTCGACCGCGGACTCCTCGGCGGCCTGGTCGGCAAGGCCGACGAGCCGCTGGCCGAGTCCTGGTTCCAGTGCGGCACCACCACGATCGGCAACGCGGGCCAGGAGACCAGCTCCGGGGAGTACCTCAACGACCTGATGAAGACCTTCCCGCAGTCCCCCTTCACCCAGAAGATAGAGCCGACCCTGCGCGACGGCCTGCGCACCCGCGAGAAGGCCGTGGCCGGCGCGCCCTGCGACGCCGTCACGGAGGTCCGCCGCTTCGGGACCACGGTCGGCATGCTGCCGAGCGAGACCTACGCGGGCCTCGGGGCGGACACCAAGCGGGTCATCCAGCGCGGCGACTTCGGCTGCGGTCTCGACCGCTTCAAGAAGAAGGAGTTCAGCGAGGCGGCCACCGCGATGACCGACTACGCCAAGACCTACCCGGACAGCCCGCAGGCCGCCCAGGCGCGCAACATCGCCATCGCCGCCGAGATCGCCGAGGAGACCCCGGCGGCCGGCAACAAGGTGCCCTCCGGCGCCACCGTCGACGGCTCCGGCATGGTCATGGTCATCAGCAACGACGGCCCCGGCGAGGTCGAACTCCTCTACACCGGCCCGGTCACCGGCCGTCTCACCATCCCGTCCTGCGCCAAGTGCACCAGCTACCCGACCCTCCTGGTGCCGGTCGGCCAGAAGGTCAAGCCGTGCTCGGGCCCCTCGTCCAAGTACCCGAAGCGGACCCTGACGCTGCCTCCCGGCAACTACCAGATGCTCCAGAAGCGGGTGGGCACGGGCTCGTCGGCCGGCATGAAGAAGCCGAGCAACGCCAAGATCGAGTCCGGCTACAGCTACACCAACTGCCTCTACGTGACCTCAGGGTTCTGAGAATCCGGAGAAGGTGACCGAGCGTGTTCCAGGGCCGGGCCCCGTTTGCGGGGCCCGGCCCACGCGCGGATAGTGAGGATCGGGGCGTGCCGTGGCCCCTTCCTCCTCCGCGCTAGAGAGGAGCGCTCCTATGCGTATGCGCAAGGACACGCGGTCCCGTCGTCTGGTGACGACTTCAACGATTCTCATTGCGGGGGGCGTCATGCTCCTCCCCGTCCCCGCGGTCGCCCACCCCGCGGCGGACACCGGCTCCTCGGCCGCGAACTCGGCCGCCGCCCGCATCTCGGGCGGCTCCTTCCAGCTCCGCAACCTCCAGACCGGCAAGTGCATGACCGTCGCCGGCGGCGAGTCCACCGACAACAACGTGGAACTCGTCCAGTTCGACTGCGACACCCACCCCTCGCGCCGCTGGCGCGTCACGAACTGGAACGGCGACTCCTACCAGCTCGTCAACCGGCAGACCGGGAAGTGCGCCACGGTCGCGGGCGGCGACGGCGGGAACAACAAGCCGCTCGTCCAGTTCGACTGCGACGACCACCCCTCGCGCCGCTGGCGCGTGACCAACTGGAACGGCAACTCCTACCAGCTCGTCAACGTCCAGACCGGGCTGTGCGCGACCGTCGCGGGCGGCCGGTCGACCGACAACAACGTGCCGCTCGTCCAGTTCAGCTGCGACAACGACGCGTCGCGCCGGTACGTGATGAGGCTGGCGGGATCGGTGGGCGGATAGCGGCGGTATCTAGGCCTGTTCCGACTGCTCCGGCCGCTCCGTCCGCTCCACCTTGGCGCCCTTGGCCCGCTGCCCGGGAAGCGACGCCCTCGACAGGCGACGCCGCTCGGGGCCCTTGCGGTGCGAACCAGCCACGGCCAACAGCGAGATGGCGTACCAGATCATGACCCCGGCACCCCACCCGCCGAAGGCGTCCCAGGCGAGAGCCACGCTGGGCACCAACAGGCACACGTAGGCGAACCGGAGCCGCCATTTGTGGAAGGTCAACGACGGGACGTCCAGGCGGATGCTGTACTCGCTGATGATGATCCAGTCGTCGATGAAGAACGCGAACACATAGGCCAGCGACGTCATCCAGAGGCCGTCGAGTCCGTGCCCCCGGAGCAGCCACATGATGGTGAGGGCGGCGAGGAAGACGCCGCCCTGGGCGTTGGTGATGTTGAGCTGACGCAGCTTCCGCCAGAGCTCCAGCGTGGTGCCGTCGTGCCCGAAGAGCGTGCGCAGGAAGCTGATGTGCCGCATCAGCACGGTCACGCCGACGGCCACGGTGGTGAGCTGGAGGATCAGTGATCCGTTCGCCAGCTGCCCCGCGAGGCTGTTCAGGGTCGCCCGGCGGTCGGTGAAGACCAGCGGCAGCCACTGCCCGACGGAGCCGACCGACCGGCTGAGCGCCATCACGCAGCACGTGACCGCCAGTGCCAGGTTGGTGGCGCCTTGGCCGAAGCTGGTGTTGAGCCTCCTCCCGTGCTCCGACACCTGGACGTGGAACCTGCGCGTCGAAGGGAAGGGGAGTTGGTCGGACTGCTCCCGCGTCTCCGTCCGCACCCCGCCCACGCCCGAGACGAGGCACGCGAGACCGTAGGTGACGCCGCCCGCGATGAGGGCCGCACGAATGACCGGGTCGTCGAATAACTGCACCTGGGACCTCTTACGCGCGGGGCCACTGACGGGGCCGGTCGGGACCGAGGGGCGCCATCATGGCAGCGGAAGAGGCCGGGCGAAGGCGGTTTCGGCGCATTCGCCCGTACGGATTCGGGGGGCCGTTTCCGGCCCCGCCGCCTCAGCCCCGCCGGCGCAGCACCCGCAGCGACTCGGTGACCGAGATCTCCTCGAAGTCGCCCGACTCGATCGCCCGCAGATAGATCCGGTACGGGGCCTGGCCGCCGTCCTCCGGGTTCGGGAAGACGTCGTGGATGACCAGGATGCCGCCGGGCGCGACCTTGGGCGCCCAGCCCTCGTAGTCGTTGGTCGCGTGCTCGTCGGTGTGCCCGCCGTCCACGAACACGAAGCCGAGCTGCCCCGCCCACACCTTCGCGACCTGCGGCGAACGCCCGACGACCGCGATCACGTGCTCTTCGAGGCCCGCCTTGCGCAGCGTGCGCCGGAAGGTCGGCAGCGTGTCCATGACGCCGACCTCCGGGTCGACCACCGTCGCGTCGTGGTACTCCCACCCCGGCTGCTGCTCCTCGCTGCCCCGGTGGTGGTCCACGGTCACCGCGACCGTCCCGGCCGCCCGTGCCACGTCGGCGAGCAGGATCGTCGAGCGCCCGCAGTACGTCCCGACCTCCAGCAGCGGCAGCCCGAGCCCGGCCGCCTCGGCAGCCGCCGCGTACAGCGCGAGCCCTTCCTTGACCGGCATGAAGCCCTTCGCGGCCTCGAAGGCGGCGAGGATCTCGGGGGTGGGCTCGGCGGCGACCATGGTCGGCTCCTCCTACTGGCGGGTACGCGCTTACGGGCGCCCATGGTGCCCTACGCGTCGCACTCGAACCACACCGTCTTCCCGTCGGCCCCCTCCCTCACCCCCCACCGGTCCGTCACGGCCTCCACCAAAGCCAGCCCCCGCCCGCCCTCGTCGAGCGGCCCCGCCGCCTTCGCCACGAGCGGCCCCGGCACCCCGTCGGCCACCTCCACCCGCAGCCCGTGGGGCTCCCGCAGCAGCAGCACCGTGCACCGGCGGCCCGGCACGTGCCGGACGACGTTCGCGACGAGCTCCGTGAGCGCGAGCTCACCTGAATCGGACAGCCGGTCGAGTCCCCAACGCGTGAGGAACATGCGGAGGATGCGACGCATGTGACCGGCGGAATGCTCACCCACGGTGAAGCCCATCCGGTAGCTCGCTTCAAGCTCCGCAGGATAGAGGTCTGTTCCCTGATTCATGCCTCCAGATTGGAGCGGCATCGCTACGCTCGGCTACGGACTGGACTCAACGCTCAATGGCGTTTCCTTGGGGGTGACCTCGCCGTGGCCAACATCCGTATGCTCGATCCCAGCGCCTCGCCGCTGGACTACTACGGTTCGGAGTTACGCCGGCTGAGGGAGGAGGCGAAGCTCAGCCAGGACCAGTTGGGCGACATCCTCTTCTGCACGGGCTCGCTGATCGGTCAGATCGAGACCGCGAAGAAGCTGCCGAGCCGGGTGTTCTCGGAGCGGCTGGACGCGGCGCTGATGACGGGCGGGCTGTTCTCGCGCCTGATCGGGCTGGTCCTGAAGAGCCAGCTGCCGAACTGGTTCCAGCCGTACGCGGAGATGGAAGCGAAGGCGACCTACATCTCGACGTTCCAATCCCAACTGGTCTACGGGTTGCTTCAGACCCCGGCCTACGCCCGCGCGGTTCTGGGCGCGCGGACGGAAGCGGACGTCGAGGGCAAGGTCGCGGCGCGAATGGAACGCCAGCGCATTTTGGACCGCGATACCCCGCCCCTGCTGTGGGTCGTGCTGTCCGAGGCGGTGCTCCATCAGGAGATCGGCGGGCCCGTGGTCATGCGAGAACAACTCGCCCACCTGCTGGCCATGCAGGAGCGGGAGTGGGTGAAGATCCAGATCCTGCCTTTCAAGGCGGGTGCGCATGCCGGGCTGCCGGGTTCGTTCAATCTCCTGCGCTTCGACGACGACCCTGATCTCGTCTATACCGAGGACTTCGTCCGTGGGCACATGACCGCCGATCCGGCCGCCTTCAGGGAAGGGTCGCTCCGTTACGATCACTTGAGGGCCGCTGCCCTCTCGGTGGAGGAATCGGCCGCACTGATCGCCCGTGTCATGGAGGAGCGCTATGGGGACCAACCTGAACCTGACGGGCGCTGAATGGCGTAAGTCCTCGTACAGCTCCGACACGGGTGGCGACTGCGTCGAGTGCGCCCCCCTCGGCGCCGCCGCCTGGCGCAAGTCGTCCTTCAGCAGCTCCAACGGCGGCGAGTGCATCGAGGTCGCCGACCTCACCGCGCACGTCGCCGTGCGGGACTCCAAGAACCCCGCCGGCCCCGTCTTCCGCGCCGCCCCGGCGGCCTTTGCCGCCTTCGTGGCGGCGGCCGCCGAGGGGCGTATCGGTCACTGACCGGCGGCACCCGCCAGTACCGCCCGCAGCCGCAGGATGCCCGCCTTCCACTCTCCGCCGTCGGACTCCTCCCACAGCTCCAGCAGCTCGGAGTCCTTGCCGAGGACGCGGTCGAGGGCGGCGACGGCGAGGGGGCGGAGGGTGGCCGGGAGGGGCGGTATGGCCTTCTTGGGGCCGTACGCGGTGGTGACGGGGTCGCCGCCGGGGCACTGCGCGGCGACGAGGGCGGCGGAGGCGACGGCCTGGACGGCGAAGTACGAGTCGAGGTAGTCGTCGCCGTTCTCGGTGACCTCGCGGAAGGCGACGAGAAGGACGCCCGCCTTGTCGTCCGCCTCGTCGACCCGGTACGAGAAGTCGGCGGCGGTGTCGTTGTCGAAGGGGCCGATGTCCCAAGTGCCCATGATGTGCTCGCTCATTCTCTCCGTGTCGGCGGTCCCGACTGCTGCTCCACATGCTGGCACCCGCCACTGACAACGCCCCTGAGGTGACGGGGCTCTCGCCAATCGACCGCGTATCTGACCTTCCGTCAGATTGGAACGTGTTCTAGTCTGCCGTGCCATGGGCATCGCCATCACGCACGAACAGCGGGAGCTCGCCCGGTCCGTCCGCGGCTGGCTCACCCGCGCCGTACCGCCCGAGGACGTACGCAAGCACCTGGACGCGCCAGGGGGCGCGGCGGGCAGGCCGGCGTACTGGGACGGGGCCGCGGCGCAGGGGCTGCTGGGCATCCACCTCCCCGAGGGGTGCGAGGGCGGGGGCGGCGGGGATCTCGTCGACCTCGCCGTGGTGCTGGAGGAGGCGGGGCGGGCGCTGCTGCCGGGTCCGTACCTCCCCACCGTCCTCGCCGCCGAGCTGCTGCACCGCGCGGGGCGGGGGGAGGACGCGGGCGCGCTCGCCACGGGGGAGCGGACCGGCGCCGTCGCCCTCGGGCCGGGCACCCTGACCGCCGCGCCCTCGCACACGGCGGACGGGTTCGTGCTCGACGGGGTCGCGCCGCCGGTCCTCGGCGGCGCGCAGGCCGAGCTGCTGATTCTCTCCGCGCGCGCTCAACACGGCACGGTGTGGCTGGCCGTGGACGCCGACACCCTCTCCGTACGCCCGCACGAGAGCGCCGACCCGACCCGGCCGACCGCCGAGGTCGCCGCCGACGGGGTGTTCGTGCCCGCGAGCCGGATCGTGGGGGGCGTCGACGCGGTCCTGGTCGCCGACCTGGCGGCCGTGCTCTTCGCCGCCGACGCCTGCGGGACGGCCGCCCGCGTTCTCGACATCGCCGCCGAACACGCCCGTACCCGCGTGCAGTTCGGGAAGCCCATCGGGCAGTTCCAGGGCGTCAAGCACCTCTGCGCCGACATGCTGGTCCGGCTGGAGCAGGCCCGGGCGCTGACCTGGGACGCCGCCCGCGCGGCGCGCGAGGACGCCGTCGACGTACGCGGGCTGACCGCGTCGCTCGCGGCGGGGGCCGCGCTCGACACCGCGTACGGACTGGCGAAGGACTGCATCCAGATCCTCGGCGGCATCGGCTTCACCTGGGAGCACGACGCCCACCTCTATCTGCGCCGCGCGCTCGTCGCCCGCCAGCTCCTCGGCTCCGGCGACACCCACCGGCTGGCCGCCGTACGCCACGCGGCGGCCGGCACCCGGCGCGAACTCCGCCTCGAACTCCCTCCGGAGGCAGAGGAGTTCCGTGCCGCCGCCCGGGAGGCGCTGGCGCCGGCCGTCGGGCTCGACCCGCGCGCCGCCCGCCGCGCCCTCGCGGGCACCGGCTACGCGGCCCCGCACCTCCCGGAGCCGTACGGACTCGGGGCGGGCCCGGTGCGACAGCTCGCCGTACAGCGGGAGATGGAGGCGGCCGGGGTGCGGCTCAGCCCTCTCTCCATCGCCACCTGGGTTATCCCGTCCCTCCTCGCGTACGGGACACCTGAACAGCAGACCCGCCACCTGGCGCCCACCCTGCGCGGCGAACAGCAGTGGTGCCAGCTCTTCTCCGAGCCCGAGGCCGGATCGGACCTGGCCTCCCTCCGTACGAAGGCGGAACGGACGGACGACGGGCAGGGCTGGCGGATCAACGGCCAGAAGGTGTGGACGAGCGCCGCCCAGTGGGCCGACTACGGCATCCTCCTCGCCCGCACCGACCCCGACGCGCCCAAGCACAAGGGGCTCACGTACTTCGTCGTCGACATGAAGAACACCCCCGGCATCGACATCAGGCCACTGAAGGAGATCACCGGGGATTCGCTCTTCAACGAGGTGTGGTTCGACGACGCCGTCCTGCCCGCCGACGCGGTCGTCGGCGAGGTCGGCGGCGGCTGGAAGGTCGCCCGCAACACCCTCGGCAACGAACGCGTCCACATGGCCGACCAGGTCGCCTTCGACACCGGCCTCGAAGCGCTCATTGGACGGGCGGGCGACGAGGACGGCGCCGTACGGGCCCGGATCGGGGCGCTCGTCGCCGAGGCGCACGCCCTGGCCTGCATCGGCCTGCGCACCACCCTCCTCCAGGTGTCCGGCCTCGAACCCGGCCCGGGGGCCAGCGTCCGCAAACTCGTCCAGACCGTCCACCAGCAGAAACTGGCCGAACTCACCCTCGAACTCCTCGGCACGCAAGGCGCGTTGCGGGAGGGGCCGGGGGAACGGGCCGTGCACGGACTGCTGATGTCACGCTGCCTGACGATCGCGGGCGGCACCACCCAAGTGCAGCTGAATGTCGTCGCCGAGCGCCTGCTCGGCCTGCCGCGAGACTGAGAAACTGAGGGAGTGGCTTCGATGAAGTCGTACATCGTCGGTGTGGGCATGACGAAGTTCGAGAAGCCGGAGACCCGGGACGGGCAGTACTGGGACATGGCGAAGGAGGCCGGCACCGCCGCCCTGAACGACGCCGGCATCCCGTACGGCCTGGTCGAACAGGTCCCCGTCGGCTACTGCTTCCAGCCCTCGACGGCGGGCCAGCGCGCGGTCTACGCACTGGGCCTGACCGGCATCCCCGTCTACAACGTCAACAACAACTGCGCGACCGGCTCCTCCGCCCTGATGATGGCGCGGCAACTCGTCGAGGGCGGCATCGCCGACTGCGTCCTGGCCCTCGGCTTCGAGAAGATGGCGCGCGGCGCGCTCGGCGGCGGCTCGGACGGCGGCGACTTCAAGACCTCGCCGGTGGCCCGCCACTACGGGATCATGGCGGCCGGCCACGGCTTCGAGATGACCCCGCCCACCGCCCAGATCTTCGGCAACGCGGCCCGCGAACACATGGACCGCTACGGCACGACCGAGGCGCAGCTCGCGGCGGTCGCCGCCAAGAACCACGAACACTCCTCACGCAACCCCCACGCGCAGTTCCAGAACGTGTACACGGTCGAGGAGATCCTCGCGGCGAAGACCATCCACCGCCCCCTGACCAAGCTCCAGTGCTCGCCGACCTCGGACGGCGCGGCGGCGGCCGTCGTCGTCTCCGAACGCTTCGTCGCGGAACACGGCCTGCGTGACCGGGCGGTGGAGATCGTCGCCCAGGCCATGACCACCGACACGGAGGACTCCTTCGCCTCCGGCACCTGCATCGACGTCGTGGGCCGCCCGATGTCGAGGGCGGCGGCGAGGCAGGTCTACGAGACCTCCGGCCTGGGCATCGAGGACATCGACGTCATCGAACTCCACGACTGCTTCTCCATCAACGAACTCCTCACGTACGAGGCGCTGGGCATGTGCGAGGAGGGCGCCTCGGGCAAACTCGTCGAATCGGGCGCGACGACGTACGGCGGCCGCTGGGTGGTCAACCCCTCCGGAGGCCTCATCTCCAAGGGCCACCCCCTGGGCGCGACGGGCCTGGCCCAGGCGGCGGAGCTGGTGTGGCAGCTCCGGGGCGAGGCCGGCGGACGCCAGGTGGAGGGCGCGGGCGTGGGCCTGGCGCACAACATCGGCCTGGGCGGGGCGGCGGTGGTGACGCTGCTGAGGCGGGCCTAGTCGACGCACGGGTCGGGACGCCGCTGAGGAGGACGAGGGCATAGTCGATGTACGGGTCGGACCGCTTCTGCGACCATGACGGGCATGCCGCGAACCGACACGAGTAAAGCCAGCCCCACCGCAGACCCCTCCATACCCCCGCCCTCCCGTCTGTGGCTGGTGGTCCTGATCGCGTGCGCCGGCCAGTTCCTGGTCGTGCTGGACGTGTCCGTGGTGAACGTGGCGCTGCCGTCGATGCGCACGGACCTGGGCCTGACGGCCGCGGGCCTCCAGTGGGTGATCAACGCGTACGCGATCGCTTTCGCGGGCTTCATGCTGCTGGGCGGCCGGGCGGCGGACCTGTTCGGCCGCAGGCGCATGTTCATGGTGGGCCTCGGCCTGTTCACGCTGGCGTCGGTGGCGGGCGGCCTGGCCCAGGAGGGCTGGCAACTCCTGGCCGCCCGCGCCGTCCAGGGCCTGGGCGCGGCCGTCCTGTCCCCCTCCACCCTCACCCTCCTCACGGCGGCCGTCCCCGCGGGCCCGGCCCGCACGAGGGCGGTCGGCACATGGACGGCGGTGGGAGCGGCCGGCGGCGCGGCGGGCGGCTTCGTGGGCGGCGTCCTGGTGGACCTCCTGTCCTGGCGCTGGGTCCTCCTCATCAACGTCCCGATCGGCGCGCTGGTCCTGCTGTGCGCGGGCCTGTGGCTGACGGAGAGCCGGGTGGGGGGCGGCACCCGCCTGGACCTCCCGGGCGCCGTCCTGGTCACCGGCGGCCTGGCGACCCTCGCCTACGGCATCGTGCAGACGGAGGAGTCGGGCTGGGGCGCCCCGGAAACCCTGCTCCCCCTGGCGGCGGGCGCCCTCGTGCTGGCCCTGTTCCTGTGGTGGGAGACCCGGGCGACGGCCCCCCTGATGCCCCTCCGTATCTTCCGCACCCGCGCGGTGTCGGCGGCGAACGCGACGATGGCCCTCTGCGCGTCGACGACCTTCGGCATGTGGTTCTTCATGACGGTCTACGCCCAGAACGTCCTCGGCTACACCCCCCTCCAGGCCGGCCTGGCCCTGGTCCCCAGCTCGGCCAGCGTCATCGTCGGCTCGAAGCTCTCCCCCCGCCTCCTCCCGCGCTTCGGCGCCCGCCCGATCGCGGTGACGGGCATCCTGATCGCCGCGAGCGGCTTCGCGTGGCAGTCGACGATGACGCCGGACGGCACGTACACGACGTCGATCCTCATCCCCGGCATCCTGATGATGCTCGGCATAGGCATCGGCTCGACCCCGTTGGCCATCCTGGCCACCACCAGCGCCCCACCGTCGGAAGCGGGCCTGGCCTCAGGCCTCATCAACACGTCCCGCACGATGGGCGGCGCCCTGGGCCTCTCGATCCTCTCGACGGTCGCCGCCGCCTGGACGACCACCGACGTCCCGACCCCGTCCTCCCTCACGGCCGGCTACGCGGCGGCCTTCCGCGTGGCGGCCTGCGTCCTGCTGGCGACGGCGGCGCTGATGGCGGTGTGGCTGCCGGGGCGGGAGCGGAAGGGCTGAACTACAGCCACCCCTGCTGACGCGCGGCCCGCACGGCCTCCATCCGATTGCGGGTACCCGTCTTCCCGATGGCGGAGGACAGATAATTCCGCACCGTTGACTCGGACAGATGCAGCGCCGCCGCGATGTCCGCGATGGTGGCCCCGTCGACGGAAGCCCCAAGGGCATCCCGCTCGCGAGCGGTCAGCGGATTGGGCCCGGCGCTGAGCGCGGCGGCGGCAAGCGCGGGATCGATGATGGTCTCCCCCCGAAGCACCTGGCGAATCGCCTCGGCAAGATCCTCGACGGGCCCGTCCTTGACGAGGAACCCGGCCGCCCCCGCCTCCATCGCCCGCCGCAGATACCCCGGCCGCCCGAACGTCGTCAGGATCAGCACCCGGCAGTCCGGCACCTCGTCCCGCAGATCCGCCGCCGCGTCGAGCCCGGACCGCCCCGGCAGCTCGATGTCCAGCAACGCCACCTCGGGCCGCGCGAGCAGCGCCGCGTCCACGATCTCGTCGCCCCGGCCCACCTGCGCGACGACCTCGATGTCGGGCTCCATCCCCAGCAACAGGGCGAGCGCGCCCCGCATCATTCCCTGGTCCTCGGCGAGGAGCACCCGAACGCTCTTGGCGGGGCGGCGGTCCTGCGGCATGTCGTTCACGAGGAACAGGGTAGGGCGGATGACCTGTCGGTGTTCCGCTTCGACGACGAAGCACTGGATTCTGCCATCTCTTCTGATGAATGCCCAGGTGGGAGCGGTATGGGCGCAACGGTCACGCAACACGTGGATGCACTCGACGCAACACCCCAAGGGGTAGTTCTCGGCGTACGAGGCGGGTAGACATAGGGCCATGACCGGGGACTGCTGTCGATCTTCGGCGAGGTCTACCGGTGTGGGGTAACTAGAAGTTTCACAGCGTGGGTTCACCACAGTGAACCCCAGGGTGAACCCCCGTGCTGTCATGTCGCTGTGCCACTCAAGAGCGTGCGTTCGCATATCTGATTGATCTTTGACGTCTTTGACGGGGTGGGGTAGCTGAGCCCCCTCCCGCACCCGTGCCACCCCTGCCTACGCTCCACGAGACCGATCTACGAAAGGTAGTCATGCCTTCCAAGACCGACACTCGACCTGTGTTCGAGCTGCGCCTGTACGGGCTGCACGTCGTCGTGCAGCACATCCCGTCGTGGCTCGTCGCCCTCGCAACCACCGCCGGCGGGGCGGCTGGAACGTGGTGGGCACAGCGCTAGGCCCCATCCTCGGATCGGAACTGGGCGGCGCCCCTCGCGTCGGGCTACGCGGTCTGTACATGCCGCGGCGAGCGAGATAGAGAGGGTGTCAACCAACGTTCAGTCCGGCGGACTTATGAGTTACAGCATGCTTGTGCCGACGGTGATTGTTCTCGCGCTGCCGTACTTCGTACCAACAGTGGTCGCGGTCGTGCGAAGTGTTCCGAACCGAGGGTCGGTCATAGTGATCAACGTCTTTCTCGGATGGACAGTGCTCGGCTGGATCGTCGCGTTGGCCATGGCAGCCCGGAGCGGGCCGCCGCGTTCCTCCACGTGACTCGTGCCCACCCCGGGATTCGAACCGGGGACCTCTGCGGCAGTGGGCGTCAGCGCTGGCCAGACCGGTCAGGACCAGGATGGGAACCGCACGCGCTCACGACCCGTCCTGCTGGCCTTCTCCGGGGCTCCTTCACTGACTCCGCCTGGTTCGCATCCGCGTCCGCCCGCGCGCAACCCGCCGTTGCCCGGATCGTTTGCACCGCATGACCAACAACGCACAGCGTGTCCTCGCCGCTTCCCTCCTCCTCGCCGCCAGTGCCGCCGCTGCCGCCCTCGGGGCCGCCGGGGCCGCGCAGGCCGCCCCCCTCCCGCTCGACCTCCCCGGTGGCGGGCTCGTCGGCGTCCTCGGGGCGGGGGATTCGGGCGGCGGGGTCCCTGCCAGTGGCGACGCGCAGACTGCCGTCATCGGGGGGAACGCCTCCGAGCAGAGCATCGGGAGCTAGCGGCGGGGGCAGTGGCAGTGGCGGCGGCAGGGGCGGAGGGGGGGGCGGGGGAGCGGATCCAGGGCGGAATCCGGGGGTCCCCTACGATCTCTGGCCATGGTTCAGTCATTGCGTACCCGCCTCGCGGTCCTCGGGACCGCGCTCCTCGCCCTCGGGTCCTCGCTCGTCGCCGCCGGGCCCGCCCAGGCCGCCACGCCCTTCGCGGCGGTCGACGCGGCCACCGTCGCCGGGTTCCAGTTGCGGCCCGGGAACACGTTCGCCGAGAACGACGCCGCCATCAAGGCCGTCGAGGCCCAGGGCGCCGTCACCGTCAAGAACGCCACCCAGGTCCTCACCTCCGGCGGTCGCACCGGGCGCCCCGGCCTGTGCCACACCACCGGCCTCTCCGCCTCCCTCAGCCCCAGCGGCTTCTGCTGGGACGCGGCCGACGACACCTCCAACTCGTACACGGACGCCGGCGGCTGGACCCCGCAGGGGCTGACCGGGTCCTACGACGCCCAGCCCGGCGGCCTGTGGGACGGGCACACCGCCTTCCTCGCCTCCTGGCACTTCAGCCGCGGCATGCAGACCGGCGGCGCCAAGGTCGCCAACGAGTTCAGCCGGGTCAGTCTCGTCAACAACGACGGCGGCCAGGTCCGTTACAACCACCTGCTCCTCGTCCGTCCGACCGTCGACGCCGAGGGGAAGGGCAGCTTCACCGGGGTGTCCAGCCACAGCGACGGCGTCGTCTGGTACGGCAACAAGGTGTTCGTCGCCAACGGGCGCTGGCTCCAGGTGTACGACCTGCGGCACATCTGGCAGGTCAACTCCAGCAGCGATGCCGTCGGCGTCTCCGGGACCACCTCGTCCGCGCGGTGGAGCGCCTACGCCCTGCCGATGATCGGCGAGTACGTCACCACCTCCGACGGCGGTGCCTGCTCGGTCGGCAGCAGCGACGCGACCGTTCCCAAGGACCGGCCCTGCCTCAACTCCCTCAGCCTCGACCGCACCGGCCAGGACGGCCTCGTCTCCGCCGAGTACAAGCCGGGCGCCGCCGGCGGCCGCGTCATCCGCTGGGCCCTCGACGCCAACACCGCCCTCCCGTACGGGCACGCCACCGCCGCCTACTCCTCCCCGATCTGGGCGATGCAGGGCGCCACCACCGACGGCACCGACTGGTACCTCGCCGGTGACTGCCCCAGCGGTGTAGGCGGAGGTTCCGGCGACCCCTCGGGTGCCCCGTACTCCTGCATCCACAAGGCGGGCGCCAACGCCGCCCCGCATGTGCTGACCACCGCGCCCGTCTACACCCAGAACCTCGGCTACGACCCGGCGAGCGGGCGGATCTGGGGGCTCAACGAGCGGATCAACTCCACCACCGGCGTGCGGGTGGTGTTCTCCGTCGACCGGGCCTAGCAGCCCTTCTCGGAGGCGGCCCGGCCCGCCGCGTCCGCCGCGGCCCCGGCCGCCACGTCCGCCGCCGCTTCCACCGGCAGCTCCGCCGTCACCCTGAATCCGCCGCGCGGGCCCGGGCCCGACTCCAGGGTGCCGCCCGCCGCGAGGACCCGTTCGCGCAGGCCCTTCAGGCCGCTCCCGGGGGTGCCCTCGCCCGTGCCCCGGCCGTTGTCCGTGACGGTGAGGCGGACGCGTTCGGGGGTGCCCCCTAGTTCGATCTCGCAGCGGGTCGCCCGGCTGTGGCGTACGACGTTGGTCGCCGACTCGCGGACCACCCAGCTCAGCAGGGCCTCCGTCTGTGGTTCCAGCGGCGGGCCCGACTGGCGTACGACCGGTTCGACGCCGGCGGAGGAGAGGGCGTCCCGCGCGCGGTCCAGTTCCGCGGAGAGGGTGACCTCGCGGTAGCCGGTGACCGCCTCGCGGATCTCGGTCAGGGCCTGGCGGCCGACCGACTCGATGTCCGTGATCTGCGACAGCGCCGCGTCCAGGTCGCGCGGCGCCAGCCGCCGCGCCGCCTCCGACTTCACGACGATCACCGACAGGGTGTGGCCGAGCAGGTCGTGCAGGTCCCGGGAGAAACGCAGCCGCTCCTTCTCGACGGCCGTGCGGGCCAGCTGCTCGCGGGTCGCGCGCAGCTCCTTCACCGTCTCGGAGAGGGTGAGCACGGCCGCCGTGACCATGGTCGAGAGGAACGTCCCGTACGCCACGTTGATCGCGCCCCACCCGTCCCGTACCCCGGCCACCGTGCCCGCGAGCACGCACAGCGGGAGGACGACCCGGCCCAGCATCCGGCCGCGGACCACCGAACCCACGGCGAGGCCGAGGAGCGGGAAGAAGAGCAGGTACGGGCCGCCGCAGGCGATGGCGAGGACCAGGGTGACCGCCGTGATCGCGCCCAGCAGCCACCAGGTCGCCGGGGCCTCCCGTCTGGTGCGGTCGAAGGCGCGGAAGACGATCGAGATGTAGAGGGAGTTGAAGGCCAGGAGGCCGACGGCGCCGACCCAGGGGTACGGGGTCTCGCCGCGGAGGAGGTTGGAGATGGCGCCCATGCCCATCAGCAGCCACGGCAGCATGGCGAAGCCGTTCGGCGGGCCCATCTCCTCCGGGGTCCGGTCGCCGCGTCGCTTGCGTCGCATGATGACTCCTCCTCCAGCCTTCCGCATCAGACCGTCCGTGCCGAACGACGGTACGAGACCGCCGCGTACGCGCCGAACAGCACCGCCCACGTCACCAGGATCAGGAGCGCCCCGGTCCCCGGCATCGTGCCCTCCGTCAGCGCCCTGCCGAGCTCGGCGAAGCGGTTGGTCGGCGTGTACGAGGAGATCGTGCGCAGCCACCGCGGGAACAGCTCCACCGGGAACCACAGCCCGCCGACCACCGCGAGCCCCAGGTTGCAGGCGACGTTGACCACGCCCGTCGTCTGCGCGGAGAGACGGTAGCCGTTGCCGAGGCCGAGCAGGGTGAAGGGGAGCGAACCGGCCCACAGGGCGAGGGCGACGGCCGCCCACTGCCAGGCGTCGAGCCGTACGCCGTTGACGAGCGCCCCCGCGAGCAGCACGGCCGCGATCGCCGGGAGGACCACGACCGTGCCGGTCAGGGCGCGGCCCGTGACCACCTGGCGCGGGGTCATCGGGGTGATCCGCAGCTGGCGCAGCCAGCCGGAGGACTTGTCCTCGGCGACGCCGGTGCCCAGGGACAGGGCGGCGCCGAGCGCTCCGTACGCGGCCATGCCGACCATGGCGGCGGCCTTGACCTCGGGGCTGTTCGCGCCGCCGAGGTTGGTGAAGAGCAGGTACATCATCACCGGCACGACGATCGAGGAGATCGCGAAGCCGACGTCCCGCAGGGTGCGGCGGACTTCCAGGCGGACGTAGGCGGTGATCATCGGGCCGTCTCCATGGTCTTGTGGTCGGTGGTGGCAGGGGTGGTGGTGTTTCCGCTGGTCAGGGCCAGGAACGCGTCGTTCAGGGAGACCGGTGCGACCTCCAGGCCGCGGATCGCGTGCAGCGCCGCCAGCGCGAGGACCGTCGCGTCCGAGTCGTCGCTGCGCAGGTGCGCGCGGTCGCCGCGGATCTCGACCGAGGTCACGCCGGGCAGCAGGGTCAGGCCCTCCGTCGGGCCGCCGGCCAGGTCGAAGGAGACCAGCGCCCCGCCGGCCCGCCGCTTCAGCTGCTCGGCCGTGCCGTCGGCGAGCACGCGGCCCGAGTCGACGACGACGATCCGGTCGGCGCTGGTGTCGGCCTCCTCCAGGTAGTGGGTGGAGAAGAGGACCGTGTTGCCGCGCCCGGCGTAGTCCCGCATGGCGTCCCAGAAGATCTGCCGTGCCTCGACGTCCAGCGCGGCGGTCGGCTCGTCCAGGACGATCAGCTCGGGGTTGCCGGCCAGGGCGACGGCGAAGCGGACGCGCTGGGCCTGGCCGCCGGAGAGCCGGTCGGCGCGCCGGTCCGCGAACTCGGTCAGGCCCGCCAGTTCCAGGGCTTCCGCGACCGGCATGGGGGAGGGGTAGGTGCGGGCGACGAACGAGACCAGCTCGCGGACGGTGACCCGGGGGACCGGGCGGGTGTCCTGGAGCATGGCGCCGACCCGGCCCGCCTCGACCGCCCGGGCGGGCGTGTCGCCGAACAGGCGGACCCGGCCGCTGTCGGGGGCGTCGAGGCCGAGGAGCAGGTTGATGGTGGTGGACTTCCCGGCGCCGTTGCGGCCGAGCAGGGCGACGGTCTCGCCGCGGCGGATCGTGAGGTCGATGCCGTCCACGGCGCGGACCGGGCCGTAGGTCTTGGTGGCCGCCTCGAAGGCGACGGCGGGCTCGTTCGTCATGGCCACGACGTTACGGAGGGGAGGGCGGGGGGCGGCAGGAGCGCGTGTACGGACCTGGCCGTGACAAATGTCCCGGGTGCCCGGCATCCCTGAGGGCCTTGCGGGCCTTGCGGGCGGACCGGATCTGACATGCCGTCAGGAGGGTTCCCAACGGAACACCCCTCCGCTATACATGGGGGTCACCGAACTGGAACAGGTTCTAGCTTCTGGGGCTTGCCTTCCGGCCCGGTTCCCGCACGGCCTCGGTGCGGTCGACGGTGCGGACGACCGCACCGAGGTCTTCCACTCCAAGGATCCCCAAGGAGCAGCAAGCCGATGCCCATTGACGCCGCCAAGGCCGTCGCCGCCGAGCCCCGCAGCGCGGAGATCGGCTGGGACCACAAGGACATCCAGCTCTACCACCTCGGCCTCGGCGCGGGCGTCCCCGCGACCGACCCCGACGAGCTGCGCTACACCCTCGAATCCCGGCTGCACGTGCTGCCCAGCTTCGCGACCGTCGCCGGTGCCGGCATGGGGGTCGTCGGCGGACTCTCCGCCCCGGGCATCGACATCGACCTGGCCGCCGTCCTGCACGGCGGCCAGTCGATCACCCTGCACCGCCCGCTGCCCGTCTCAGGCCGGGCCGTCTCCACCTCCCGCGTCGCCGCCGTGTACGACAAGGGCAAGGCCGCCGTCCTGGTGCTCCGCTCGGAGGCCGCCGACGCGGACGGCCCGCTGTGGACCAGCGACGCCCAGATCTTCGTCCGCGGAGAAGGCGGCTGGGGCGGCGACCGCGGACCCTCCGAGCGCCTCGAACTCCCCGCCCGCGAGCCCGACGCC
The DNA here is from genome assembly GCF_055560575.1 of Streptomyces sp. NPDC023157. Taxonomy (NCBI): domain Bacteria; kingdom Bacillati; phylum Actinomycetota; class Actinomycetes; order Kitasatosporales; family Streptomycetaceae; genus Streptomyces; species Streptomyces sp. NPDC023157. The sequence goes on along the minus strand of NZ_JBVHIL010000001.1, from coordinate 556,797 downwards.
ACCGTCGAGCGGCCCATCCGCGAGGAGCAGGCCCTGCTCTACCGCCTCTCCGGCGACTGGAACCCGCTCCACGCGGACCCCGAGTTCGCCAAGCTGGCGGGCTTCGACCGGCCGATCCTGCACGGCCTCTGCTCGTACGGCATGACCCTCAAGGCGGCCGTCGACACCCTCCTCGACGGCGACGTCACCCGGGTCCGCGCCTACCGCACCCGCTTCGCCGGGATCGTCTTCCCGGGCGAGACCCTGCGGATCCGGATGTGGCGCCTGGAGGGCGACCGGATCCAGATCACGGTCAACGCCGTCGAGCGGGACGACGCGCCCGTACTCGCCGACACCGTCGTGGACCACTCCTGACGGACCGTTCCCGGCGGACCACTCTTGACGGGCCACGCCTGACCGACCACTCCTGAACCAGCCCCGAGGGGAGCCGCACCATGCGCGCAGCCGTACTGCACGAGATCGGCCAGGACAAACTCGAAGTCCTCGACGACGTCGAGGCGGTGGGCTTCGGCCCCGGCCGGGTGAAGATCCGGGTGCGGGCCACCGGCCTGTGCCACTCCGACGTCTCCGCCATGAGCGGCGTCCTCCCGCAGCCCGCGCCCTTCATCCCCGGGCACGAGGGCGCCGGCGAGATCCTCGACATCGGCGACGGGGTCACCGGGCTGAGCGAGGGGCAGCGGGTGCTGCTCTGCTGGCTGCCCGCCTGCGGCAGCTGTCCCGCCTGCAAGCGCGGCCAGACCCAGCTCTGCCTGGCCGGCTTCATGAACGCCGGGACCCCCAACTTCAAGCGCCCCGGCGGTGACGTCTTCGGCTTCGCCGGCACCGGCACCTTCGCCGAGGAGGTCGTCGTCGACGCGGGCTGCGCCGTCCCGATCCCCGACGACGTGCCCTTCGACATCGCCGCGCTCATCGGCTGCGGCGTCACCACCGGGCTCGGCGCCGCCATCAACACGGCGAAGGTGGAGGCCGGTTCGTCGGTCGCCGTGATCGGCTGCGGCGGCGTCGGCATCTCCGCGATCCAGGGAGCCAAGCTGCAGGGCGCGGCCGCGATCGTCGCCGTCGACCCCGTCGAGTCCCGGCGCGAGGCCGCCCTCCGCTTCGGCGCCACCGAGGCCGTCGCCCCCGACGCCCTCGCCGACGCCAAGCAGCGGCTCACCGGCGGCGAGGGCTTCGACTACGTCTTCGAGGTCGTCGGCAAGTCCGCCACCGCGCGCACCGCGTACGAGACCACCCGCCGCGGCGGCACCCTCTGCGTCGTCGGCGCGGGCGCCCTCGACGACCACCTCCAGCTCAACATGTTCGAGCTGTTCTTCGACGAGAAGCGGATCCTCCCCTCCATGTACGGGGGCGGGGACGTGCTCCGCTCGTACGAACGGGCCATCGCGCTCTGGCGGGCCGGCCGCATCGACCTGGAGTCCCTGATCACGCACCGGGTGCCACTGGCCGGGATCAACGAGGCGCTGGAGCAGATGCGGACCGGGGTCGCGCTGCGTACGTGCATCGAGATCTGACCGGTACCCCGACCTGAGCACACCGAGCACACCGAGCACACCTGAGAGGACCTGCCCCATGTCACTCCCTCTTGAGGGACTGAGCGCGATCGTCACCGGCGCCGGCCGCGGGCTCGGCCGGGCCGAGGCGCTCGAACTGGCCCGGCTCGGCGCGGCCGTCGTCGTCAACGACTTCGGCCAGCCCGGGCGGGACGGTTCCGGCGACGCGTCGGCGACCCCCGCCGAGGAGGTCGCCGCCGAGATCCGCGCGGCGGGCGGCCGGGCCGTCGCCCACCTCGGCGACATCGCCGACTTCGAGACCGCGCGCGGCCTGGTCGCCCTGGCCGTGAGCGAGTTCGGGAAGCTGGACATCCTGGTCAACAACGCGGGCATCCTGCGCGACCGGATGGTCTTCTCGATGAGCGAGGAGGAGTGGGACTCGGTGATCCGGGTCCACCTCAAGGGCCACTTCAACACCACCCACCACGCGGCCGTGCACTGGCGGGGCCGGGCGAAGGCGGGCGAGAGCGGCGTCTACGGGCGGATCGTCAACACCTCGTCCGAGGCCTTCCTCGCCGGTTCGGCCGGACAGCCCAACTACGCGGCGGCCAAGGGCGGGATCGTCGGCCTGACGACCTCCACCGCGCTCGCCCTCGCCAAGTACGGCGTCACGGCGAACGCGATCTGCCCCCGGGCCCGCACCCGGATGACGGAGGACGTCTTCGCCGGGTTCGCCGAGCCGACCGCCGAGGACCAGCTCGACCCGCTGTCGCCGGAGCACGTGGCGCCGCTCGTCGGCTACCTCGCCTCCCCGGCCGCGGCCGGGGTCAACGGGCAGCTGCTCGTCGTCCACGGCGGGATGGTGGCGATCGTGGACCGCCCGAAGGTGGCCGCGAAGTTCGACACGGCGAAGGACGCCTTCACCTACGAGGAGCTCGACGGGCTCCTCACCCCGCACTACGCGGCGCGCCCGGCGGGGGAGACCTTCGCGGCGGCGGAGGTGCTGGGGCTGAAGAAGGGCTGAGGCGGCCTGAAGAAGGGGCTGAGGCTGCCTGAAGGAGGGGCTGGGGAAGGGCTGAGGCCTGCCTGAAGAACGGGCTGAGCGAGGGCTGACCGCGCGGGGGGCGTGGTCGGGGAACGCGGACGGCCCCCGGGGAGGGATCCCCGGGGGCCGTCCGTGCGCTCGCGCGCCGGGCGCCTGCTGGTCCTGCTACTGCGCGTCCGGCTCGCGGCGGTGGCGGCCGTGCGGCGAGGATGCCGAATCCTCCGTCGGTGCCGATTCGCCTCGGTGCCTGCCCGAGCCGTTCGACTCCTGCGCGTCCGTGTTGTTCATGGTGGAACTCACCCCGTTGATCTCGCTCTTGCTGTGCGGCCCGTGAGTCTAACGAGCGGGCCCGCGGTCCGTCAGCGGAGCCTGCTGCAACGGCACCGGGCGGCAGATCTTGAAGGCGCCGGTCCCCGCCCCCGCCCCCGCCCCCGTCGCCGTCGCCGGCCCCGGCTCCGGTACGGGGGGCTCGTCCGGCTCCTCCAGGGCGGCGAGTCCGCAGGGCGTGCCGGCCGTCACGTACGGGAGTCGCAGCACGCCCTCGGGCGTCCACAGGCCCGCCCCGGCCAGCCAGCCCGCGGGGACGCCCAGTTGGTGCATCCGGCGCGAGGACGGCCGCCACATGCCCACCCAGCTGCCCGCCGCCGCGTCGATCCGCAGCGCCACCCCGCAGCCCTCCGGCAGCAGCGCCTGACCCGGCTGCACCGCGAACGGCGTCACCGCCGCGTCGTCGAGGCGCAGGCACTCGGGGAACCGCACCGGCAGCAGGCTCCCCAGGACCCCCCAGCCCAGCCGGTCGTGCCCCGGCGAGGGCGCGTCCGAACGGATCAGCAGCAGCCCGCTGTCGGGGTCCGCGAGCAGCAGCCGGTCGTTGCTCTCCTCGGTGATCTGGAGCAGCGGGGTCACCTCGCCGCCGCGCTCCAGGTCGACCGCGACCGCCTTCACCGGGCCGTCGCCGAGGCGCCGGTCGAGGGCGAGCATCCGGCCCGTACGGTCCAGCCACACGCCGCCCGAGCAGCGCCCCTTCACCTCGGCGACCGGCTCGGGCCCGAAGGCGCCGCCCGCCACCAGCCACAGGGTGGTCGTGTCCGGGCCGACGCACAGGGCGTACGCGCAGATGCCGTCGGGCGACGGCGGGAGCAGCACCAGCTCGCCCGTGCCGGGCGCCTCCACGGCGCCGAGCATCAGCTCGCCCGTCTCGGGGCCGGTGGGGTACAGCAGCGAGAACGTGTGCCGGCGCCCGTCCACGCGCCGCGCGACCAGCACCCGCCCGTCGGCCAGCGGCAACAGCGGCGTGCCGGGCTCCTCGGGCTGGGCGAGCGGCAGCGGTACGGCGTACGGCTCCGGGCCGTCGAGCGTCCACCGCTCGACGTACAACGCGTCCCCGGATCCCGCGAGCCGGGCCGCGTAGGCGCCGTTCGTGGTGATCGTGAACGCCCCGTGGCCGGCGGGTGCGGGCCGCATCGGGCCGCCTTCCGTCGCCGTTTCGATGGCACAGACTGTCATCGACTCGTCACCTCCGGCCACGAAGCTAGTTTTCGCACTTCCTGCCGAACAACGCGAGCCACCTCACTTCACCCCAAAGGGTGGCCGTCGTTCGGTTCTGCTGAACGGAGGGGGCGGGTTGTGCTGGTGGGGCGCAGGGTAGGTAAGGTTAGGCGACCCTAAGTGGAACCCGGTGCTCCGCCCTGGGGTCGCGAGCCGTCCATGCCCATCCCCGTCCTCATCCCCGCCCCCGTGTCCGTACAGGAGATCCCTCATGTCCTTCCGCCGCCGCGGCACCGCTGCCGCCGCCCTCAGCCTCGCCGCCGCGCTCACCCTCGCGGCCTGCGGAGGCGGTGACGGCTCCTCGGACGGGGCCAAGAAGGACGAGGGCGGCAAGAAGAAGGACGTCGCCGTCGGCGGCAAGGACTTCGGCGACGCGGCCGCCAAGACCGCCGCCATGGGGACGGACGCCAAGCCGGGACAGTTCCCGCGCACCCTCACCCACGCCCTCGGGAAGACCGAGATCCCCGCCGCGCCCAAGCGCGTGATCGTCCTCGACGTCGGCGAACTCGACAACGTCGTCTCCCTCGGCATCAAGCCCGTCGGCTACGCCCCCTCCGAGGGCGACGACGGCATCCCCGGCTACCTGAAGAAGGACGCCGGGACCCCGAAGTCCATCGGCACCATCAACAGCCTCAACCTGGAGGCGATCGCCAACCTCCAGCCCGACCTGATCCTCGGCAGCCAGCTGCGCGCCGCCGACAAGTACGACGAGCTGTCGAAGATCGCCCCCACCGTGTTCTCCATCCGCCCGGGCTTCACCTGGAAGGAGAACTACCTGCTGAACGCCGCAGCCCTGGACAAGAGCGCGGAGGCCAGGACCAAGCTGGACGCCTACGAGACCAAGGCCAAGCAGCTCGGAACGGACATCGGCGCCGACAAGCCGACCGTCTCCATGGTCCGCTACCTCCCCGGCAAGATCCGCCTCTACGCCAAGGCCTCCTTCATCGGCACCATCCTGGAGGACGTCGGCCTGCCCCGCCCCGCCAACCAGCAGGTGAACGACCTCGCCGTCGAGGTCAGCCCCGAGAAGATCGACCAGGCCGACGGCGACTGGATCTTCACCGGCGTCTACGGCGACCCCAAGGCCACCAAGCGGGACACCGCCCAGGCCAACCCGCTCTGGAAGAACCTGAAGGCCGTCAAGGCCGGCCAGGCCAAGGACGTCCCGGACGAGACCTGGTACCTCGGCCTCGGCGTCACCGCCGCCAACAGCGTCCTCGACGACCTGCGCGGCGACCTCGTGAAGTAGGCGACGACCTGCGCGTCGACCTCGGGACGTACGGGACGTAGACGGTGGAGCCCCTGGCGCTGATCGGCGCCAGGGGTTTCTTCCGTGGGGACGACGGCAACCGTCCCTTGAGGCTTGAGGGACCTATGAGGAATCCCTGACTCCTGAGGAACCCCCGCGGCCGGCCGCCGCCTCCGCGAGAGCGGCGCCGGTCCGGGCGCAAAGGGGAGCCAGGTAGCCTTTCCCTCGTGCCCCGTCTGTCTGAAGTCATCGCCGAGCTCGACGCCCTCTGGCCGCCCGAGCGGGCCGAGCAGTGGGACGCCGTCGGCACCGTCTGCGGCGACCCCGACGCCGAGATCTCCCGCGTGCTCTTCGCCGTCGACCCCGTACAGGAGATCGCCGCCGAGGCCATCGCCCTCGGAGCCGACCTGATCGTCACCCACCACCCGCTCTACCTGCGCGGGACGACGACCGTCGCGGCCTCCCACTTCAAGGGCCGGGTCGTGCACACCCTGATCAAGCACGACATCGCCCTCCACGTGGCCCACACCAACGCCGACACCGCCGACCCCGGCGTCTCCGACGCCCTCGCCGGCGCCCTCGGCCTCCGGGTCACCGGACCGCTCGTCCCCGAGACCAACCTCGGCCGGATCTGCGAGCTGGACCACCCCGAGACCCTCGCCGAGTTCGCCGCCCGCGCCGCCCAGCGGCTGCCCGCCACCGCACAGGGCATCCGCTTCGCGGGCGACCCCGACACGGTGCTGCACCGGGTCGCCGTCAGCGGCGGCTCCGGCGACAGCCTCTTCGACGCCGTACGGGCCGCGGGCGTGGACGCCTTCCTCACCTCGGACCTGCGCCACCACCCCGTCTCCGAGGCGACCCAGGCCGCACACTCCTCCTCCGGCCCGCTCGGACTGGTCGACGCCGCCCACTGGGCCACCGAATGGCCCTGGTGCGAGCAGGCCGCCGCCCAGCTCGACGCGATCTCCGACCGCCACGGCTGGGACCTGCGCGTCCACGTCTCCAAGACGGTCACCGATCCCTGGTCGGCCCACGTCGACCCCGCCGCCGCCCTGCCCGGGAGCGCCCCGAGCGCCCCTTCCGAACCCACCTCCCCTGGAGCCCCCAACTGAACGCCGCGCCCGCCGACCAGATCCGACTCCTCGACGTCCAGGCCCTGGACGTGCGCCTCCAGCAGATCGCGCACAAGCGCCGGTCGCTGCCGGAGCACGCCGAGATCGAGTCGCTGAACAAGGACCTCACCCAGCTGCGCGACCTGCTCGTCGCCGCGCAGACCGAGGAGAGCGACTGCGCCCGCGAGCAGACCAAGGCGGAGCAGGACGTCGACCAGGTGCGCCAGCGCGCCGCGCGCGACCAGCAGCGGCTCGACTCCGGCGCCGTCTCCTCCCCGAAGGACCTGGAGAGCCTGCAGCGCGAGATCACCTCGCTCGCCAAGCGCCAGGGCGACCTCGAGGAGATCGTCCTGGAGGTCATGGAGCGCCGCGAGTCCGCCCAGGAGCGCGTCTCCGAGCTGACCGAGCGGGTCGCCGCCGTGCAGGGCAAGACCGACGACGCCACCGCCCGCCGCGACAGCGCGCAGGCCGAGCTGGACGCCGACAGCGCTTCGGTCGCCAAGGAGCGCGAGCTCGTGGCGGGCTCCGTCCCGGCCGACCTGATGAAGCTCTACGAGAAGCTGCGCGAGCAGCAGGGCGGCGTCGGCGCGGCCCGGCTGTACCAGCGCAAGTGCGAGGGCTGCCACATCGAGCTGAACATCACCGAGGTCAACGAGGTCCGCGCGGCCGCCGCCGACGCCGTGCTGCGCTGCGAGAACTGCCGCCGGATCCTGGTCCGTACGTCGGAGTCCGGTCTGTAATGACACCGTCGAGGGAGCTGATCGTCGAGGCCGACGGCGGCTCCCGGGGCAACCCGGGACCCGCCGGCTACGGGGCGGTGGTCCTGGACCCGGTGACGGGGGAGACCCTGGCGGAGCGGGCCGAGTTCATCGGCGTCGCGACGAACAACGTCGCCGAGTACAAGGGCCTGGTGGCCGGACTGGCCGCCGCCAGGGAGCTGTTCCCGGACTGCACCGTCCATGTCCGCATGGACTCCAAGCTGGTGGTCGAGCAGATGTCCGGCCGCTGGAAGATCAAGCACCCCGACATGAAGCCGCTGGCGGCCGAGGCCGCCCGCGTCTTCCCGCCGGGCCGGGTCCGCTACGAGTGGATCCCGCGCGAACGCAACAAGCACGCGGACCGGCTGGCCAACGAGGCGATGGACGCGGGACGCCGGGGCGAGCAGTGGAGCCCCGCCGCGTCGACCGCGGCCCTCGACCTGACGGCCGACCTGGCCGCCGCCCGCAAGGCGGCGGGCGACCCGACGGCCGGCGCGGCCAGGGCACGAGCCGCCCTGGCGGGCGGGAAGCCGACCACCGAACCCCCGACGGCCGGGCGGTCGTCCGCCGCCCCCGCCGCCGAGGGCCTGTTCGCCCCCGACGAGGTTGTGGCGTCCCAGGCCCGCGCCTCACTGAGCACCGCCGCGACGGCGGACCGGGTTGCCGCGACGGCGGACCGTGGGACGGCGCCGGGGGGCGGCGAGACGGCGACGGCGGGCCGTGGGACGGCGCGAGCTGACCGCGAGACGGCGACGGCGGATCGGGCCGCAGCGACGCCGGACCATGAGACCGCGACGCCTGACCGCGAGCCCTCACCGGCGGACCGAGTCCCGCCCACGGCGGCCCGCGACACCGCGACGGGTGACTTCGAGGCGGAGGCCGCGGACGCGACCCACGCGCAGGCCGCGCCCGCCTCTTCCCCGGGCTGGTCGGGCCCCGACATGGGCGCCCCGGCGACGTTCGTGCTGCTCCGGCACGGCGAGACGGCCCTCACCCCCGAGAAGCGCTTCTCGGGCAGCGGCGGGGGCGACCCCGAGCTGTCCCCGGCCGGCCGCCGCCAGGCGGAGGCCGTGGCCGCCGCGCTCGCCGCGCGCGGCACGATCCAGGAGATCGTCAGCTCCCCGCTCACCCGCTGCCGCCAGACCGCCGAGGCCGTCGCCACCCGCCTCGGCCTGGACGTACGGATCGAGAACGGGCTGCGTGAGACCGACTTCGGCGCCTGGGAAGGCCTCACCTTCGCGGAGGTCCGCGAGCGGTACAAGGACGACCTCGACGCCTGGCTAGCCTCCCCGAAGGCCGCCCCGACCGGCGGCGGCGAGAGCTTCGCGACCGTCGCCCGCCGCGTCGCCGCAACCCGCGACCGCCTGGCCGCCGCCTACGTGGGCCGCACGGTCCTGATGGTCACCCACGTGACCCCCATCAAGACCCTGGTACGGCTCGCCCTCGGCGCCCCGCCCGAGTCCCTGTTCCGCATGGAGCTCTCGGCGGCCTCGATCTCGGCGGTGGCCTACTACGCCGACGGCAACGCGTCGGTCCGCCTCCTCAACGACACCTCGCACCTGAGGTAGCCGGTACGGGGAGCGGGCGCCGGGGCGGGTGCGGGGCGCGGTAAATCGCTCGACCCGGTCCCCGCCCCGTACCACCATCGCTGCCATGACCTGGCACCTCACAGAGGACCCCGAGGCCTTCCGGGCGGCCGTCGGGGAGTACCTCGCCGCCGCCTCGGCCCGTAACACCGTCCTGCTCACGCAGCTCGACGTCCCCGGCACGCGCGGCTGGTGGACCGACCCCGTGGACGGGCGCGTCACGGGCGCGTTCATGGTCCCGTCGCCCGGCCCCGGCCCCGGCCGCTGGGCGCCGGTGCTGGGCACGATGCCGGACGCCGCCGCCCACGCACTGGCCACCCGGCTGTCCGACCGGGCCTCGTTCGCGGACGTACGAGGCGTACGAGACGCGCGCGGCATACGAGGCGTACGAGGCGAGTCGGGCACCGTCGAGGCCTTCGTGGCGGCTCTGGGCCGCAGGCCCGTACGCACACGCCGGATGCGCCTCTTCCGGCTCGGCGCGCTGACCCCGCCGCACCCCGCACCGCCCGGTCGCGCGCGCGTGGCGGGCCCGGAGGACGTGCCGCTCGGCGTCGCGTGGATGCGGGAGTTCGCGCGGGACATCGGCGAGGACCCGGACGCCGACTACACCGCGAACGTCGAGGGGCGCGTCGCCGGAGCCCGGCTCCATCTGTGGGAGGTGGCGGGGGAGCCGGTAGCGATGGCCTCGGTCTCGCGGCTCGTCGCCGGCCAGGCCCGGGTCTCGCCCGTCTACACCCCGCCGGCGCACCGCGCCCGCGGCTACGGCGGCGCCGTCACCAGCGCCGTCAGCCGCAAGGCCCTGGACGAGGGCGCCGGACAGGTGCTGCTCTTCACCGACCTGGCGAACCCCACCAGCAACGCGCTGTACCAGCGGCTCGGTTACCGGCCGATCGGCGAGCACAGCGCCGTGGAGTTCGACTAGCGGGTCAGCCGGCGCCCAGCCCCGACGCCTCCCGCGCGAGCGCTTCGACGCGCCCCCAGTCGCGGGCCGCGAGTGCGTCCGCCGGGAGCATCCAGGTGCCGCCGACGCAGTCCACGTTGGGGAGGGCGAGGTAAGCGGGGGCGGAGCTGCGGGAGATGCCGCCGGTCGGGCAGAAGCGGGCCTGGGGGAGCGGGCCCGCGAGGGACTTCAGGTACGGCACGCCGCCCGCCGCCTCCGCCGGGAAGAACTTCATGTCCGTCACCCCGCGTTCGAGCAGGGCCACGACCTCCGAGGTCGTCGAGACGCCGGGGAGGAACGCCATGCCCGACCCGCGCATCGCCGCCAGGAGGGCGTCCGTCCAGCCGGGGCTCACCAGGAAGCGCGCCCCCGCGCCGACCGCGTCCGCCACGTTCGCGGGGGAGACGACCGTGCCCGCGCCGACGACCGCCTCCGGGACCTCCGCCGCGATCGCCCGGATCGCGTCGAGGGCCGCCGGGGTACGCAGGGTCACCTCGATCGCGGGCAGACCGCCGGCCACCAGGGCACGGGCCAGCGGTACGGCGTCGGCGGCGTCCTCGATCACGACGACCGGGACGACGGGGGCGGCGGAGGCAAGGTCAAGCACGCTCGTCATGGCCCCATCCTGGCGGCGGTGAGCGGGGTGTGCAACGAGCGTTGCGTATGTTGCAACGGGCCTGCCGGTCCTCCCCGGAGGGATCAGTGGATCTCGTCCACCAGCACGTCCAGCATCCCCGCCTTGCCGCCCTCGTCCACCACGTACCCCAGGTCCCGCAGCGCCTCCGTCAGCTCCTCCCGGCCGGCCGGCGCCGCGCCCGCCTCCAGGAGGCTCCGTACGATCCGGCCCTTCGTCGCCTTGTTGAAGTGGCTGACCACCTTCCGGGTCGGCGCGTGCAGCACCCGCACGGTCGCCGTACGCGCCGCCAGGTCGCCCTTCGGCTTCCACGCCGCCGCGTACGCCGACGAGCGCAGGTCCAGGACCAGGCCGTCCCCGGCCGCCTCCGGCAGGACCGAGGCCATCACCCCGCGCCAGTGCGCCCCGAGCGCGCCGAGGCCCGGCAGCTTCACTCCCATCGAGCAGCGGTACGAGGGGATCCGGTCGCTCACCCGTACGGCGCCCCACAGCCCCGAGAACACCAGCAGCGAGCTGTCCGCCCGCTTCCGGGCCGCCGCGTCCAGCGTCGCGAGGCCCAGCGCGTCGTACAGGACCCCGGTGTAGATCTCCCCGGCGGGCCGCGCACCGGCCGTCCGCAGCTCCGTGTTCTTCGCGACCTCGCCCCGCAGGCCCTCGCTCAGACCGAGCACCTCGCGCGCCTTCTCCTCGTCGGCGGCGCACAGCTCGACCAACTCGTCGAGGACCGCGGCCCGCGCCTCCGCGAGCCCCGGCAGCGACAGCGACTCCGGCTTGAGCGGCGCCCCCCGCCCCGAGGAGGCCTTGCCTTCGGAGGGCGGCAACAGGACGAGCACGGCGGTTCTCCTTCGTACGTACGGGGGTGGGGGTGCGGCCCCGGTGCCCCAGCGTACGAGGTGGCGAGGGGGGCGGGGTGCCGCCCGTGTGCGAGGTGGCGAGGGGGCGGGGTGCCCGCACACGTACGACATGCGAAGGGGCCGGGCCCCCCGCGACCCGCCGCCGGGGGCATCGGGCGAGCGCCGCGACGACGTGCCGCCCCCCGCCCCCCGTCCTACGCTCGGTCCATGCCCCGCCGACACATCCACGTGACCGCCGCAGCGGACGCCCCGCTGTCGGCCGCCCTGCGCGCCCTCCGTACCGAACTGGCCATCCCCGAGGCCTTCCCGCCGGCCGTCCTCGCCGAGGCGGAAGCCGCGGCCAAGGCGCCGCAGATGCCCGCGTACGACGCCACCGGCATCCCCTTCTTCACCATCGACCCGCCGACCTCCCGGGACCTGGACCAGGCCATGCACCTGGCCCGGCGCCCCGAGGGCGGTTACCGCGTCCACTACGCGATCGCCGACGTCGCCGCCTTCGTCACCCCGGGTGGCGCCCTCGACGCCGAGGCGCACCGACGGGCCACCACGCTGTACCTCCCCGACGGCAAGGTGCCGCTGCACCCGCCCGTGCTCTCCGAGGACGCGGCCAGCCTGCTCCCCGGCAACATCGCCCCCGCCCTGCTCTGGCGCATCGACCTCGACGCGGACGGGCGTCAGGTCGCCGTGGACGTGCGCCGGGCCCGTGTCCGCAGCCTCGCCAAGATGGACTACGCGGGCGCGCAGGCCCAGATCGACGCGGGCACCGCGGAGGAGCCGCTCGCCCTCCTCGCGACCATCGGCCCCCTCCGGGAACAGCTGGAGATCGAACGCGGCGGCGTCTCCCTCAACGTGCCCGAACAGGAGGTCGTCGAGACCAACGGCACCTACACGCTCGACTACCGCGCCACGCTGCCCGTCGACGGCTGGAACGCCCAGATCTCCCTGCTCACCGGAATGGTCGCCGCCGACCTGATGATCGCGGCGGGCACCGGCGTGCTGCGCACCCTGCCGCCCGCCCCCGACGGGGCCGTCGCCCGGCTGCGGCTCTCCGCCAAGGCCCTCGGGATCGAATGGCCGCACCACGTCTCGTACGCGGAGCTCATCCGCTCCCTCGACCCGAACAACGGCCGCCACGCCGCGTTCCTCCAGGACGCCACCAGCCTGCTGCGCGGCTCCGACTACACCCCCTTCACCGGCGGGCACATCCCCACCCCGTCGGTGCACGCGGCCGTCGCCGACGAGTACACCCACTGCACGGCCCCGCTGCGGCGGCTCATCGACCGCTACACCGGTGAACTGAGCCTCGCCGCGTCCGCCGGCACGGCGCCGCCCGAGTGGGTGCTGAGCGCGCTCGCCACCCTGCCGCAGGACATGGCGAAGGGGACGAAGCTGGCCAACAAGGCCGAGCGGGAGAGCGTCGACATCGTCGAGGCGGCCCTGATGAGCCACCGGATCGGGGAGACCTTCGACTCGGTCGTCATCGACGTCCAGGAACACGAACCGGACGTCGGCACCGTGCACCTGCCGGACCCGGCCGTGATCGGCCGCGTCGAGGCCGACGGGGCGCCGCTGCCGCTCGGCGACCCCCTGCGGGTCAGGCTGACGCAGGCGGATCCGGGACGGGAGAAGGTTCTGTTCGCCCCGGCGTAGCGGCACCACCGCCCCGACCCGCGAGCACTCAGTACGCGTCGCGCGCTTCCTGGGCTTCCTGGGCTTCCTGGGCTTCCTGGGCCTCGCGGGCCTCGCGGGCCTCCTGCGCTTCCCGGGCCTCCCTCGCCCCCCTCGCCCCCCTCCCCTCCCTCGCTTCCCGTATCGCCCGTACGAGCCCCCGGGCGTCGTCCGCGTGGAGGCGGACGGTGTGTACCGGCCGGGGCGGTCCGAGCAGCCGGGGTGCGGGCACGGGCTCGGTGAGCTCGACCGTGAGGGAGGTCTGCGAACCGACGGCCAGGTTCAGCTCGCCCTCCGCCTTCTCGTGCGAGAACAGCGACTCGTGGCGGACGGCGGCGATCCGCTCCAGCGGGATGCGTACGTCGACGTGGGCGGCCTGCCGCACCCGCAGCGTGTCCTCGGTGAGCAGGTGCGGCCGGGTCGCGGAGGCGGCGTGCAGCCCGAGCACGAACAGCACGGTGTACACGTCGAGGACCAGGACGACGGCGTGCACCACGGGCCACTCCGCCAACAGGTACGACATGCCGACGGTCTCCACGACGCAGACGAAGGCGAAGCCGTACATGAGGGCCGCCTGGTCCCGCGCGTGCGAGAACGCGGTGGCGCCCGGCCCGCCCCGGTGCGGCCGCCGGACGACCCAGCGCGCCAGGCTCGCCATCAGCCGCAGCTCGTGCCCGGCCAGCCGCAGCACGGGCTCCGGTACGAGCCGTCCGAGCGCGGCCCGCCGGGAGAGCCCACGCCGCCGCAGCCGCAGATAGGCGCACGTCTCGACGCCGACCAGCACCACCACGGCGGCCTCGGCGCCGACGAGAACCGCCGCGGGTATCCGTACGCCCGCGACGAGACAGACGACGAGCACGAACTCGGCGGGGAGCAGCGCGTAGACGAGATACCTCATCGCGCGGCCCGCTCCCACACCAGCCGCAGCGCCTGCCGTACGGCGGCGGCCTGGGCCGGGGCGAGGTCGCCGAAGAAGACGTCGGCGAGCCCGCTCTCGGGCGGCTCCGCGACGGCCTCGTCCGGCAGGCAGGCGGCGAGCAGCGCGGCGGCCTCCGCGACCCGCGGGTCGTCGGGCGCCGCGTCCACGAGGGCGTCGAGGCGCGCGTACAGCTCGGGCGCGTGCGCGGACGCCTCCCGCATCAGCTCCATCAGCCGGGCCCGGTCCTCCGCCGGCACCACGGCGTCGAGGAGGGTCAGCAGCTCCCGGTCCTTCGCGGCCATCGGCGACGCGGCCGGCCCGGGCGTCTCGCCCAGCTCGGCGAGGAGCGCCGCCAGCTCCGGCGACACCGGCCCGTCCGCAGCCAGCCGCCCCTCCCGAGCCTGCGCGAGCAGCTCACCGAGCCGCGCCCGCCGCTCACGGATCACCCGCTCCTGCCGCGCCAGATCCCCGTCGAGCTCCTCCAGGACCTCCACCAGCTCCCGCCCGGCGTCGTCCGCGAGCACGTCCCGTACCTCGTCGAGCCCGACCCCCAGCTCGGTCAGCCGCCGGATCCGCGCGAGCAGCACGGCGTCCCGCACCCCGTACTCCCGGTACCCGTTGGCCCGCCGCTCGGGCTCGGGCAGCAGCCCGAGGTGGTGATAGTGCCGCACGGCCCTCGGGGTGACCCCGACGAGCGCGGCGATCTCGCCGATCCGCATCCCTTTGCGCATGCCCCCAGTAGAAACCTTGACGCTGCGACAAGGTCAAGCGTCCTCCGGGGCGCGGTACGGATCATGTGCCACGATCGGGGGAACGACCCCGAGCGCAGGGACGGCGGGTGCCTGGATGTCCGACGATCACGACATGACTGCCATGCCGCACGCACCACTCACGCAGGAGGAGATCCTGCTGGAGGGCTTTCTGGCGCTGAAGACGCCGGAGGGCTTCCGGGCGGAGCTGATCGAAGGGGAGATCGTCGTGACGCCGCCGCCGGACGGGGACCACGAGAAGTACATCAGCCGGATCGCCAGGCAGGTGATCAGGCGGTCGCTGGTCGACATGGACCTCTCGGGCAACAAGGGCCTGAAACTGGCGAGCGCGGCCGGCCTCCCCCGTGACCACGTCATCCCGGACATCACGTTCGCACCTGTCGACCGGGACCTGTTCGGCGGCGCGGACTCCTGGATGCCGTGCGAAGGCGTCGCGATGGTCCTGGAGGTCACGTCGACCCGCCCGCACAAGGACCGCGACAGCAAGCGCCGCGGCTACGCCCGCGGAGGCATCCCGCTGTACCTGCTCGTGGACCGGGACGACGCCACGGTCACCCTGTTCACCGACCCGGACCACGGTGACTACCGCGAGCAGCACCGGGTCCCGTTCGGCAAGACACTCACCCTCCCCGAGCCCTTCGGCTTCGACCTGGAGACGGCCGACCTCGTGTGAATCGGCAGGTAGCATGGTCGGCACGGCAGACGAGCCGGGCGGGCGGCCGCGTGGAGACCTTCGGGTCTTCCCGAGGAACGTCCGGGCTCCACAGGGCAAGGTGGTGGCTAACGGCCACCCGGGGTGACCCGCGGGACAGTGCCACAGAAAACAGACCGCCGGGGACCTCGGTCCTCGGTAAGGGTGAAACGGTGGTGTAAGAGACCACCAGCGCCTGAGGTGACTCAGGCGGCTAGGTAAACCCCACCAGGAGCAAGGTCAAAAGGGAACACTCCGGTGTTCCTGCGCGGACGATCGAGGGCTGCCCGCCCGAGTCCGCGGGTAGACCGCACGAGGCCGGCGGCAACGCCGGCCCTAGATGGATGGCCGTCACCCCGACGACCGCGAGGTCCCGGGGTACAGAACCCGGCGTACAGCCCGACTCGTCTGCCCCTCAGGGCCTCTGGCCAGTGAAATCGCAGGTCAGGGGCCTTTTCTTGTGGAGTCGTGGGCGTCGCCTCACCCCAGGGGGACGGCGCGGAGCTGCCCGATCCTCGCGTCGCGACGCTCGGCCCATTGGGAGAGCGGTTCGTCGTCCATGTCCGGAGCGTAGTGGGTCAGGTGATCCGGTGTTCCCAGCGCAGGGAGGGCGCCTGGTCGATCCAGTACCGGTGGGACGTTGGCGTCACGTGGAGCCGTACGGAGTCGATCTCCGGCGCCCCGGCGTCCTGCCAGGCGACGAGGGAACGTTCCACGTCGTCCCACAGGGCCACCGGACCGCCTTGGCGGACGGTCCAGTTCTCGCCGTCGACGAAGAACTCGGCGAACGACTCTTTCTCCGGGTCGAACAGGTACCGCAAGGGTGAGCCGTCACCGCCCGTCACACGGACGAACTGGGCGCCGGGCGCCGCCAGCTGTGCAAGGAAGGCGGGCATCCACTCCTCCAGGACATGAGGAGACACCTTCGTGCGCCGCTCACTGTCCGCGTACGCGGTCCGGGCGGAGAGATCGCCGGCCACGGGGGCCGCTGCCTGGGCCCGCGCGTGCATGAAGGAGGATCGCCCGACGATCGAGCCGACGGCGGTGCCGTCATCGCCGACGGCCAGTTTCGCGAGGCCGGTTCCCCACGGCCACGAGCCGACGGTGCCGAGGACGATGCCTCCAGGGCTCGTCTGCCTGATCCAGGCGTACGGGATGCGGCGAACCGCGCAGGTGGCGATGACCCGGTCGTACGGTGCTCGGTACGGGTGACCGAGGAGCCCGTCGCCCGTCGCAGTCCATGTCGAGAAGCCGGCGGCTTCGAGAGCGGCATCGGCGCGTGCGGCCACCTGTGCGTCCACCTCGACCGTGGCGACGTTGTCCTCGCCGAGGTAGTGGCACATCAGGGCTGTGGAGTAGCCGGTGCCTGTGCCGATCTCCAGGGCTCGGTGGCCCGTCACGAGGTCCAGGGTCTCGATCATGCCGACGACGGTGGCCGGGTCGGTCGAGGAGGACGTGGGCACGCCCCCGACAGGTTCGTCGGCCTGGTCGGCGGTGAGGTGGCCGTCGAGCTGTGTGGTGAGGGTGCCGATGCTGTATGCGATCTTCAGCCACTCGTCCGGATTCGTATCGGTGGCGGTGACGGGCCGCCAGGTCCGCCCCTCGTCCAGGAAGACTCCCGGGCGGAGGAACCGCTCTCGGGGGACGGACTCGACGGCCTCACGCAGCCAGGGGGATTTCAGGACCCCTTCCTTCACGAGAACGGTCGCCATGCGGCGCCGCTCGGATGCCGGGTCGGTCATCGGCGATCTCCTTGTACGAGTAGGTCGGCGAAGGCAGCGGACATCGGGAGGCCGGTCTCGGTCTCCAGCCACCCCCACTGTCCGTTTGGATTCAGTTCCAGCCACCAGTAGGCCCCCGCCCGGTCGACCGCGAGGTCGAAGCTTCCCGACACCAGATTCAGTTGGTCCAGGTAGGCATGCAGTGCCTGGTCTACCCGGTCGGGTAGGTGCTCCACGGTGTAGGTCAGGGCGCCGTAGTCCTTGCGCCAGTCCAGGAGGTCGGAGTCGATGCGTACGGCGAACGTATGCCGACCTACGAGCAGTACGCGAACGTCGGCGATCTTGTCCACGCGGGCCTGGAACAGGTGGGGCGTGACCCGAATGCTGTCGTCGATCTCCTCGGGGGCGACGGGGGCAGCCCATCCCGTCACCGGCACGCCATCACGCGTGTAGGGCGTCCATCGCAGCGTCTTGAAGATCGCCTGCTCCTGAGCTCGGATGAACTCGCGGGCTTCGTCCGGGTCGTTGGTGACAAGAGTGGGAGGGATGGTGAAGCCGAGTTGCTGGGCGAGAACGAGCTGCGCGGGTTTGTAGTCGGCTGCGGCAATGCGCAACGGGTGGTTGACCCAGAGCGGGCCGCCCAGGGCGTAGAGGGTGCCACCGAGTCCGTAGCGGACCTGTGCCGCCGCGAACCGGGAGTCGTCAGCGGACAGGTGGGGAAACGTGGGCCACTCAGGGCGGCGCCAGTACACCGACCGGACCTCGGTCACATCAGCGGTTCTCGACGGGGTGCGCACCTGCCCGACCACCGGGGCCGGGCAGGTGCCGAACCGAGCCGAGACCGTGAGGCTTTCGCCGATGTCGGCGGGGTTGAACCGGACCACCGGCACATCGCGCCGGTTGAGTTCCGTGATCACCATGTCGGCGGTGATGTCGTCCGCCTCGGTGGCCACCAGAACCGGCCTCTCCTCGGTCATGGCCATCAATCCTGATTGCTGTCCTGGTCGTGACCCTGGTCGTTCCGGGAGTCCGAGTTCGTCGTCGTGGAGGTCTCGGTACCGGAGCTGGTGCCGTGCTTGCCCATCTCGACCACCTGCCCGGCGCGGTCGCGGAACACTCCGAGCTGCGTCGTGGGGTCGATGGCGACCGTGGCGTGGGGTCGGCGGGTGACCGTCGGGTAGGGCGCGAGTCGGCCCGCACCCCACGGCCGCGTGGGGGAGGGGAGTGCGACAGAGGTGGTCATGAGTCTCCTTGGGCTGAAGGGTGTGGTGCGGGAATCCGCCTGCGCAGGGGGCGCGGACGGCGATCTGCGGGCCGCGGCTCAGGGGCGAGCGGCCTGGATGTTGCCGGCCGCGGTCGTCCACTCGACTCCGGACGCGGGCCGGATGTGCGCGATGCGGACCGTGCCGTGGCTGCGGAGCTCGTGTGTGACGGCGACGAGCACCCCTTCCCCACGCGAGGCGATGTCACGGACAAGCGTGTCCAGGAGCGGGTGGTGCTCGTAGCCGTCGGAACCGACCTGGTTCACTCCTCCGGCTCCTGCCGGGCCTCGACGCGGCGCATGAACCTCTCCCAGCCGTCGGCCGCCCGTACCCGCAGAGCCCGGCTCGGCGCACCCGGCCGGGGCTCCGGCGGCGTGTATGCACGGCCACTGGCGCCAGGGTTCCTGCGGGGCAGTCCGGAGGTCGTCACGCGGTCGCTCCTCTCCGTGAGAGCCACCCGGAGGGTCCTTCGGCCTCCGAGCGGCGTGTGACCAGTGAACGACGATCCGTTACCTTCTCCCAGAGCCGACCTCGCGCAATACCCGGTCGTTTTCCAGGCGTTGGCACGTGGCGGGCATGAGCGCGTGAAAGGGTTCTCGTGAGGGGAGACCAATGACGTCGAGGCGTAAGCACTTTGCGGAACGGCGTGCGGCCCGGGGTTACTCTCAGGAGGAATTCGCAGAAGCGCTCTCGGTGGCCGCGTCCACCGTGGTCCGTTGGGAAAGTGGTCGTGCCACCCCGCGTCCCCACCAACGGCTGAAGATCGCAGGGCTGTTGGGAGTGACCCTCCCCGAGCTTGAAGCCCTTCTCTCCGACGAACAGCCGGCCGAGACAGCCGGGCTCTCCGCTGCTCCACCCCTCCTCCATGGTGATGATGACGACATGAAGCGCCGCGAAGTCCTGGGTCTGCTCGCCGTTACGGGTGCGCTGGTCGCTCTTCCAGGTCCCGGTGAGGCCGGCCGAGGGCGGGCAGTCTCGACGCTCTTGGAGACAGGGGACGCTCTACACCGCAGCCTCTGGCAGGTCTACGCGCTATCGGACTCCAAGCAGGTCGTCTTCCCTGCGGTTCGCGCGCAGCTCGATGTGATGGCGAGGGGGTTGACCGAGACCCGGACTGCTGTGGACCGGTCCCGGTTGTGTCGGATGACGGCCGACGTCTACCAGCTCGTCGGTGAGCTGTTCTTCGACGCCAATCGGTACACCGACGCCGCGCAGTGCTACACACTGGCCGCCAACGCGGCCTACGCCGGTGGCGACCACGACCTGTGGGCCTGCGCCATGACCCGCCACGCGTACGTCGAGCTGTACGCGCGCCGCGCGCACGCCGCTCAACCCCTGCTCGCTGCGGCTTTCCGGATTGCCCGGAGGGGCGACGAAACTCTTTCCACCCGTCACTGGGTCGCGGCCGTTCAGGCGCAGGCGTACGCGGCAGTGGGCGATCTCGACGCGTGCAACCGGGCTTTGGACGAAGCTGAGAAAGTGCGCGCCCTCGACGACGCTCACTCCCACAACGGCGGCTGGCTCCGTTTCGACGGGTCCCGCCTGGCAGAGGAGCGAGGAGCCTGCTACCTCCAGCTGGGCCGCCCTGACCTCGCCGAGGAGGCGCTCACCGCAGCCCTTGTCCAGCCTCTGTCCCTGCGTCGACGCGCTGCTGTTCTGAGCGACCTCGCCGTGCTCGGGGCGCACAGGCGGGACATCGACCAGGTCGTGCACTACGCGGAGCAAGCACTCGGACTGGCCGACCGGTCGGATTCGGGATTCGTCGGCAAGAAGCTGGACGGGCTTCGGGGGCGTCTTGCCCCGCTCATGTCCGATGACCGAGTCTCGACTCTTGATCACCGAATCGCGGCGCTTCCGCGCACCGCATGATGAGAGGGACACGCGCATGAATGACGGCCGGATCTTCCGCGAGGCGTGGATCGACGGCGTGAACAAGCACTATCCCGGCGAGCCGAAGCCCGGCTACGTCACGCCGTGGGACGAGACGCCCGTGTGGGAGCGCGAAGCCGCCACCGCCGTCTACGGGCAGGTGCGCGGCTTCATCGAGGTCAGCGGCGGGCATGCGGCTCGGCTCACCCGCGAGCAGAAGGGCCGATTCGTCGCGATCTGCTGGACCGCCCAGATGTTCAGGCACTTCGAAGACCCGAAGCCCGGATATGTTGCCGACTGGTCCGACCTGCCGGTCTGGCAGCGGGAGACGGACGCGGACATCTTCGAACGCATCGAAGGGACCGTCTGAATCTCGGGAGCGACGACGTCCCCGTCCGGGCCGATCCGGGCGGGGACGTCTTTTACGTAGCCATCAAAGGAGCCACGAAAGTGCCATCCCTACGTGTTTGTGCAGGTCATAGCATTGCGCCGACAGTCCCCGGCGTACAGCCCGACTCGTCTGCCCCTCAAGGCTTCCGACCAGCGAAACAGCGGGTCGGGGCCTTTCTTCTATCCCCGGGCCTGCGGCCTCCGATGCCTGCCGGTCCCCGGTCCCAGCCTCGGCGCCACCTCGGGAGCCGGGGCGACGGCCTCGGCAGGGGCAGACGGCCTGACGCATGCGGCCCGGCTCACCCGGGAGCGGAAGCGCCCGTACTGGAGGCCGGTCCGGCCGCCCCCGCCGCCGCCCGAGGAGGCTGAGCCGCCGGACGTGCTCGTGCCGTGGTGGCGGGCGTCGTGGTTGTCGTCGTGGAGTCGGGTGTACGCGTCCGCCGGGCAGCGGGTGCCCGGTGCGACCAGTTTCAGGCGGGCGGTCTCGTGGGCCGGGGAAGGCGTCCCGGGGTGTACTGCTTCGGATCTTCGGTTCGACGGGCCGGTCCCGCTGGTCCGGGCGGGGGCCGTCGTGGTGTCGGTGCCGGGGGCGGGTCGTCGCGCGGTGTACCGGTGGGGCATGACCATTCCTGTGGACCAGCTCACCGACCCCGCCGTGCGGGCCTTCGTCGTCGCTCTCAACGCCAACGACCGGCAGGCCTTCTTCGACGCCCTCGCCCCCGGCGCCACCATGTCCGACGACGGGTCGGACCGGGACGTGGCCGACTGGACCGAGCGGGAGGTCTTCTCCTCGAACGGGCGCATGGAGGTCGAGTCCGAGGCGGACGGGGGGCGGGCTCTCGTCGCCGACTACAGCAACGACACCTGGGGGGCCATGCGGACCGCCTGGAGGTTCACCGTCGACGGGGGGAAGGTCTCGCGGTTCGAGACCGGGCAGGCGTAGCCACCCCTCTCCTGCGGGGGCCCGCCCGCCGGAGCAGCCCTGCCCCCAAGCCCAGCCGCGCCCGCGGGCCCCGCCCCGGCGGGCGCCCGCCCCCAGCCTCAGCCGCCCCCCAATCTCACCCCCACCCTCACCCCCGCCCGATATACGGCATCCTCGTCGCCATCACCGTCGCGAACTGCACGTTCGCCTCCAGCGGCAGGCCCGCCATGTGCACCACCGTGGCCGCCACGTCCGCCGCGTCCATGACCGGCTCCGCCGCCAGTTCGCCGTTGGCCTGGAGGATGCCGGTCTGCATGCGGGCCGTCATGTCCGTCGCCGCGTTGCCGATGTCGAGCTGGCCGCAGGCGATCCGGTACGGGCGTCCGTCCAGGGACAGGGACTTCGTCAGGCCCGTCATCGCGTGCTTCGTCGCCGTGTACGCGATGGAGTGCGGGCGCGGCACATGCGCCGAGATGGAGCCGTTGTTGATGATGCGGCCGCCCTGCGGCGACTGGTCCTTCATCATGCGGAAGGCGGCCTGCGCGCAGAGGAACGCGCCCGTGAGGTTGACGTCCACCACCTGGCGCCAGGTCGCGGGGTCCAGGTCCTCCACGGGGACGCCGCCGCCCGCGAACGTACCCGCGTTGTTGAAGAGCAGGTCGACCCGGCCGAACCGGTCCCGTACCGCCTCGAAGAGGGACGCGACCTGGTCGGGGGAGGTCACGTCGGTGGGGACGCACAGGGTGTCCGGGGCGGGGAGGGGGGCCGCCGTCTCCTCCAGCGGGGCCAGGCGGCGGCCGGCCAGGGCCACCTGCCATCCGGCCTCCGCCAGGGCCCGTGCCACGCTCCGGCCGATCCCCGACCCCGCTCCCGTCACCACCGCGATGCTCATGGGCGCGCAGCGTACGGCAGACCCGTGCCCCATGAACTCATCCGTCCGACACGTGGACGTCCGGTAACCGACAGACTGAGGCCGTCCCGTTCCGCTGCAATACCGGACGGACAGCATCCGTCAGGGGAGGGGAACATGACCGTCAGTCAGGATCGTTCCGAGGAACTGCGGGCCGTCGCACGGCACTTAGGGCGGCGTCGCTTCCTCACCGTCACCGGTGCCGCCGCCGCGCTCGCCTTCGCGGTGAACCTGCCCGCCGCCGGCACGGCCGCCGCCGCCGAGCTCGACGCGCGTCGCCTGTCCGAGGACCCGTTCACCCTGGGGGTGGCATCGGGCGACCCGCTGCCCGGGTCCGCGCTGCTGTGGACGCGGCTCGCCCCCCGCCCGTACGAGACCGGTGGCGGTCTGCCCACCGGCAGCCGGGTCACCGTCCAGTGGGAGCTCGCCCACGACGAGCTGTTCCGGCGCGGGGTCCGGCGGGGGAGCGCGATCGCGCATCCCGAGTTCGACCACACCGTCCACGTCGAGGTCCCGGACCTCGGGCCCGGGCGGGTCTACTTCTACCGGTTCCGCGTCGGGGCCTGGACCAGCCCGGTGGGGCGGACCCGCACCGCGCCCGCTCCCGGGGCGCACAACACCCGCCTGAAGCTGGCCGCCGTCTCCTGCCAGGCGTACCACGACGGCTACTTCACGGCCTACCGCCACCTCGCCGACGAGGACGTCGACGTCGTCTTCCATCTCGGCGACTACCTCTACGAGTACGCCGTGAACGGCGCCGGCGGTGCCCGTGGCTACCGGGACCGGGTCCTTCCCGCCGTGTTCAACCGGGAGACGCTGACCCTCGACGACTACCGGCTGCGCTACGCGCTCTACAAGTCCGACCCGGACCTGATCGCCGCCCATGCCGCCCACCCGTTCGTCGTCACCTGGGACGACCACGAGACCGAGAACAACTACGCGGGCGACACCCCCGAGAACGACGTGCCGCCGGAGGAGTTCCTGATCCGCCGCGCCGCCGCCTACCGCGCCTACTGGGAGAACCAGCCGCTGCGCCGCCCCCAGCGGCCCCAGGGCCCGGACATGCGCCTGTACCGGCGGCTGCGCTTCGGGCGGCTCGCCCAGTTCGACATCCTCGACACCCGCCAGTACCGCTCGGACCAGGCGTATGGCGACGGCTGGCAGGTCCCGGGCCCCGAGTCCGAGGACCCGGCGCGCACCCTGACCGGCGCCGCCCAGGAACGCTGGCTGATCGACGGCTGGCGCGACTCCCGCGCCCGGTGGAACGTCGTCCCGCAGCAGGTCGTCCTCGCCGAGCGCCGCAGCGTCCCCACCGACGCGTACACCCTGTCCATGGACTCCTGGGACGGCTACCCCGCCTCCCGGCAGCGCGTCCTCGCCGGGGCCCAGGCGGCCGGCGTCGAGAACCTGATGGTGCTCACCGGCGACGTCCACGTCGCGTACGGCCTCGACATCAAGGCCGACTTCCGCGACCCCGGCTCCCGCACGCTCGGGACCGAGATCGTCACCACGTCCATCACCAGCGGGAAGAACGGCAGCGAGCGGCCCTCCAACTACGCGAACCTGACGCGCGCCAATCCGCACCTGAAGTTCTACGACGGGCGGCGCGGGTACGTGACCGTCGCGCTCGGGCAGGACAGCGCGCGGGCCGACTTCCGTACGGTCTCCGCCGTGACGACCCCCGGCGCCCCGGTGACCACCGCCGCGTCCTTCGTCACCGAGGCGGGCAACCCCGGACTCACCCCCGCCTAACATAAGGAAGGATTCAACGAAACGGAGCAGCGATGCCGGAGAGCGGCCGGACCACCACCAAACCCCACATAGCCGACGCACCGGCCGCCACCGCCCGCAGGGCAGGGCTGCTCGTGACCCTCGTGCTGGGCGGTCTCACCGCCCTCCCGCCGCTCTCCATGGACATGTACCTGCCGGCCCTGCCGGAGGTCACCGAGGTCCTCCGCGCACCCGCCGCCACCGTCCAGCTCACCCTGACCGCCTGCCTCGCCGGCATGGCGCTCGGCCAGCTCGTCGTCGGCCCCATGAGCGACAAATGGGGCCGCCGACGGCCGCTGCTCATCGGCATGATCGTGTACGTCCTCGCGACCGCCGTCTGCGCCCTCGCCCCCTCCGCCGGACTCCTCATCGGCTTCCGGCTGCTCCAAGGTCTCGCGGGCGCCGCCGGCATCGTCATCGCCCGCGCCGTCGTCCGCGACCTGTACGACGGCGTCGAGATGGCCCGCTTCTTCTCCACCCTGATGCTGATCTCCGGGGTCGCCCCGATCGTCGCCCCGCTCATCGGCGGCCAGATCCTGCGGATCACCGACTGGCGGGGCGTCTTCCACGTCCTCACCGGCGTCGGCATCGTCCTCACCCTGGTCGTCTGGCGCTTCCTCCACGAGAGCCTGCCGCCCGAGCGGCGCCACGCGGGCGGCGTCGGCGAGGCCCTGCGCACCATGCGCGGCCTGCTCGCCGACCGGGTCTTCACCGGCTACATGCTGGCCGGCGGGCTCGCCTTCGCCGTCCTCTTCGCCTACATCTCCGCCTCGCCCTTCGTCGTCCAGGAGATCTACGGGGCCTCCCCGCAGACCTTCAGCCTGCTCTTCGGGCTCAACTCCGTCGGCCTCGTCGCCGTCGGCCAGATCAACGGGCGGCTGCTCGTCGGCCGGGTCAGCCTCGACAAGGTGCTCGGCTGGGGCCTCGGCATCATCCTGCTCGCCTCCGTCGCCCTGCTCCTCATGACCAGCGGCGTCTTCGGCGAACCCGGTCTCGTACCCGTGGCCGCCGGCCTCTTCGTCCTGATGTCGGCGATGGGCCTCGCCCTGCCCAACACCCAGGCCCAGGCCCTCATGCGCACCCCGCACGCGGCCGGCTCCGCGTCCGCCCTCCTCGGCACCTCCTCCTTCCTCATCGGCGCCGTCGCCTCACCGCTCGTCGGCATCGCCGGCGAGACCACCGCCGTCCCCATGGCGGTCGTCCAGGTCAGCTGCGCGGTCGCCGCCATCGCCTGCTTCCTGCTGCTGTGCCGGCCCTGGCGCGCCGCACCGGAGCCGCGCAACTCCTGAGGTGACGATCCGGGGATCCGGCAGAAAGATTCCCGGGGCGGGTCGCAACCTCCGAGGGTGACGCACGTCTGGTGGGTTGAAGGCGCCCTTCAACCGATCCACCGATCCATCGATCCGGCTGATGTCCTGATCGCCTGATCGGCCGGATCCACCAGACCGTGTTCCGTCCCACTTCCTCGGGAGATCTCATGTCCGTCCACTCCAAGCGGAACCTCCGCCGTCCCCGCGTCCTGGGCGTCGCCGCCGGTGTCGCGCTGCTCCTCGGCGCCGGTTTCGCCGCGCAGGCCTTCGCCGACTCCGGCCCGAAGCCCGCCCCGGCCCCGGTGCCGGCCACCGCGCCCGACGCCGCCCCGGCCGTGTCGAAGCCCGGTGCCGGCGCACCCGCGCCCGCCCCGAAGGGCGTCTCCCCGGCCAAGGGGACCAGGACGACCGTCTCCACCGCCGCCACCCCCGCGTCGGCGGCCGCCCCGGCCGAGACCGCGCCCCGGGTGATCTCGCCCGGCACCGGCGTCCGGAAGTAGCCGAGCGGCCATGCCACCGGGGTGGCGGGACGGGCCCGGTCCCGTCCCGCCACCCCTCCCGCGACGGATCGACGAGGACGTGCCGTTGTCGTACGCCATATCCAGCACCCTCCCCGGCCCCGGCCCCGCGCCCGTGCCGTCGGCCTGGTGGTCGCGGCTGCTCGCCCGCGTGTCCCGGGCGGCCGACGAGGCGGCGGTACGAGGACGGGGGCGCGGGCGCCATCTCCGGGCGGTCGCACCGTCGTACGAGGACGAGCCGGCGTACGGTCACGAGTCGCCGTACCGCCGCGAACCGCCGCCCACCCTCACCGAGCTGTACCGGGCACGGCGGCTCGACATGGTGCGGCTCGCGCTGTTCCTGGTGGACGACCTGCACACCGCCGAGGACGTGGTCCAGGACGCGTTCACCGCGCTGTGCCGCACCCATGGCACCTCGCTCGGCGGGCTCAAGGACCCCGGGGCGTACCTCCACACCGCCGTGGTCAACGCCGCCCGCTCCGTGCTGCGCAGGCGCCGCACCGCGCGCGCGTACACCCCGCCGCACCCGGGCGCGGGGGCGCCGGTCGACGAGGGGCTGCTGCTCGCGGAGGAGCACCGGCACGTGCTCGACGCCCTCGCGCAGCTGACCCGGCGCCAGCGCGAGGTGCTCGTGCTGCGTTACTGGTCGGAGCTGACCGAGGCACAGATCGCACGGACGCTGGGGCTCTCGTGCGGCACGGTCAAGTCCACCGCGAGCCGGGCGCTCGACGCCCTGGAGAAGAAGCTGGAGGCGGACCGATGAGACCGCAGACACCGTCCGCCGGGGACCACGACTCCCCCGTCGAGGAGCGGCTGCGCGCCGCGCTGACCGCCCGCGCGGCCCTCGTCACGTATCACGAACTGCGCCGCGACCAGCCGCCCCAGGGCCGTGCCCGGGGGACGCGCCGGGTACGGGGGGTCGCCTTCGCGGGGCTCGGGGCGGCGGCGGCCGTGGCGGCCGCGTACCTGTGGGGGGCGTTCCCCGGCGGCCTGCTCAGCCCGGATCCGGCGCCGCCCGCGCGCCCGCCGGGCATCGTGGAACGGCCGACGCCGACGCCGGCCCGGCCGGCGTCCCCGGGCCCGGTCTCCCCGTCCGTGACGCAGGGCGGCGGCCGGCCGGGCTAGGGCCTGTCGTCAAACTCCTGCCCTGGCCCGGGACGCCGCTCCCACCTGCGCCGCTCCCACCCGCGCCGCCCCCTAGAATCGTGCGGTGAATGTTGGATCCACCGCCTCCGCCGAGTCCCTGCGCGCCGCCCTCGCCGGGGTCGTCGGCGGGCTGCCGCCCTCGCAGGCCGCGCGGGCCGTCGAGCGTCTGATCGCGCACTACCGGGGGACGACCCCGACCGACGCGCCCGTGCTGCGCGACCGGTCCGACGTGGTCGCCTACGCCGCCTACCGCATGCCCGCCACCTTCGAGGCCGCCCGGGGCGCCCTCGCCGCGCTGCGGGACGCCGCCCCCGACTGGGTGCCCGCCACGCACACCGACGTCGGCGGCGGGACCGGCGCCGCCACCTGGGCCGTCGCCGACCTGTGGGACGGGGCCGTGCCCCGTACCCGCGTCCTCGACTGGGCCGAGCCCGCGCTCACCCTCGGACGCGAACTGGCCGCCGGGGTCCTCGACGCCGACTGGCGGCGCGAGCGCGTCGGCACCGCGCTGCGGCTCGACGAGACCGACCTCGTGACCGTCTCGTACGTGCTCAAGGAGCTGACCGAGAAGGACCGGGCCACCCTCGTCGCCGAGGCCGCCCGCGTCGCGCGGGCCGTCGTCGTCGTGGAGCCGGGCACCCCCGACGGGTACGAGCGGATCATCGCCGCCCGGTCCGCCCTCGTCGAGGCCGGCTTCACCGTCGCCGCGCCCTGCCCGCACAGTGGCGCCTGCCCGATCGTGCCGGGCACCGACTGGTGCCACTTCTCCGCCCGGGTCAGCCGCTCCTCCCTGCACCGGCAGGTGAAGGGCGGCTCGCTGCCGTACGAGGACGAGAAGTACGCGTACGTCGCCGCCACCCGCTTCCCGGTGACCCCGGCGAGCTCCCGCATCACCCGCCGCCCGCAGATCCGCAAGGGACAGGTCCTGCTGGAGCTCTGCGGGCCGGACGGGCTCAGCCGGGAGACGGTCACCAAGCGCCACGGGCCCCTGTACAAGGAGGCCCGGGACGCCGACTGGGGTGACCCCTGGCCGCCGGAGACGGAGTGACGGTACGGGTCAGGGGCGTAGCTCCTGGGTGCAGCACTTCACGCTGCCGCCGCCCTTGAGCAGCTCGCCCAGGTCCATGCCGATCGGTTCGAAGCCGCGCTCCCGCAGCGGGCCGTAGAGCCCCACCGCCGCCTGGGGGAGCAGCACGTTCAGGCCGTCGCTGACCGCGTTCAGGCCGAGCGCGGCGGCATCCTCGGCGGTGGCGATCAGGGCGTCGGGGAACAGGCGTTCCAGGACGCGGCGGCTGCCGGGGGAGAAGGCGTCCGGGAAGTACATGATCTCGTCGCGGGCGTCGTCCAGGACGCACAGCGCCGTGTCCAGGTGGTAGTAGCGCGGGTCCACCAGCTCCAGGCCGATCACCGGGCGGCCGAAGAACTCCTGGGCCTCGTCGTGCGAGAGCGGGCTGGAGCGGAAGCCCCGGCCGGCCAGGATCCAGGAGTCGGTGACGGCGAAGTCGCCCTCGCCCTCGTTCACGTGTTCCGGCACCCGTAGGTCCGTGTCCGGGTAACCGTTCCTGCGGAACCAGTCCAGGTGCGCGGCCGCCTCGTCCGAGCGCTCCGGGTGCGCGAACCTCGCGCCGAGCACGCGGCCGTCCACGACGGTGGCGCCGTTCGCGGCGAAGACCATGTCCGGAAGTCCCGGACCCGGGTCGAGCAGCTCCACGGTGTGGCCGAGGGCCCGGTAGCGGTCGCGCAGGTCCTCCCACTGCGCGAGGGCCACCGGCAGGTCGACCGGCTTCGTGGGGTCCATCCAGGGGTTGATGGAGTAGGTCACCTTGAAGTGCGTGGGTGGGCACATCAGATAACGGCGGGGCGAGGCCTCGCGCGGGGTGTGGCGCAAAGAGGGCTCCTCTACGGTCGCTGAGCGTTGAGCCCATGGTCCGCCTTCCGGGGGCCGTGCGCACTGGACCGTTCGGGTGGTTCCGATGAAGAACGGGTGGCGAGACGATACGTCTCGCCGACTGTTAGGTTTGACGGCATGACCGACTCCAAGGGGCGCGATTCCAAGGCGCCCGACGCGAAGGCAGCCGACCCCACGGCGCCCGCCTCCATGGCGTCCGACAAGGTGTCCGACTCCACGGCACCCGACAAGGCGTCCGACAAGGCGCCCGACTCCTCCCGGCGCAGCGAGCGCTCCCGCCGCGCCATCTACGCCGCCGCCCTCGACCTCGTCTCCGAGAACGGCTACGCCAGGACCACCGTCGAGGGAATCGCCTCCCGCGCGGGCGTCGGCAAGCAGACCATCTACCGCTGGTGGCCGGTGAACACCAAGCCCGCCGTCCTCATGGAGGCCTTCCTCGACCTGGCCGAGCAGGCCGACGAGGCGCTCGGCGGCAGCGGCGGGAGTGAGATCCCCGACACCGGCGACCTCGCCGCCGACCTCAAGCTGGTCCTGCGGGCCACCGTCGACGAGCTCAACAACCCCGTCTACGACCGCCCCACCCGCGCGCTCGCCGCCGAGGGCATCGTCGACCCCGGACTCGGCGCCCAGTTCACCGCCCGGCTCCTCGAACCCGCGCTCCAGCAGTACGTGCGCCGCATCGAGGCCGCCCAGACCGCCGGCGACGTCGACCCCTCCGTCGACCCCCGCATCGCCCTCGAACTCCTTGTCGGACCCCTGCACCACCGCTGGCTGCACCGGACCCGGCCGCTCACCCACGCCTACGCCGACACCCTCGTCGACTACGCGCTGCGCGGCCTCGGCGCCCGTCCGTGAGAACCGGCCCACCCCCCGGTTCCCGACTCCGGTCACCCGAGGCGCAGGATGGTGGGACCATGGAGAGCCCGTGGGACCGAACGGGCGAGCACGAGGTGTGAGGGGATAGATGGGCGACGGCATCGGCCGCTTCCGCGGCACGGAGAGCAAACTCGCACAGTGGCTGCGCAGGCGCCCCAAGCGGAGCGCGGCCGATGTCGAGAACGACCGCGAGAACGCGCTCCTGGCCGTCGCCGCCGCGGGGATGCCACTGGCGCCCGCCGCGTACCCCGTCGGCTACCGCTGTTCCTGTGAGCGGATCGGCTGTCCCACCCCCGCCCGGCACCCCGTCTCCTTCGCCTGGCAGACCCAGTCGACCACCGACCGCGCCCAGATCGAGCGCTGGGCCCGCAACCAGCCCGAGGCGAACTTCGTCACCGCCACCGGCATGGTCCACGACGTCCTCGACGTCCCCCTCGCCGCCGGCCAGGCCGCCCTCGACCGGCTGCTCGCCGAGGGCGTCGAGGTCGGCCCGG
The DNA here is from genome assembly GCF_055560575.1 of Streptomyces sp. NPDC023157. Lineage (NCBI taxonomy): Bacteria > Bacillati > Actinomycetota > Actinomycetes > Kitasatosporales > Streptomycetaceae > Streptomyces > Streptomyces sp. NPDC023157. The sequence goes on along the minus strand of NZ_JBVHIL010000001.1, from coordinate 526,436 downwards.
TCGCCGTCTCCGGCGCCGCCGAGGACCGCGACAACGGCCGCATGCTGTTCTTCACCGCCACCCGGGGCACCCCCGAGGACGAGGACGAGTGGTGGCCCTGTGAGCTGGACTGCCACCCCGAGACCATGGACGAGCATCCGGGGCTCCGCTGGCACTGCCGCGGCAGCTACGTGCTCGTGCCGCCGTCCCGGCTCCCCGGTGACGAGGGCAGCCAGCCGGTCCTCGCCTGGGTCCGCGGCCCCGAGCACCCCCTGCCCGAGCCGCTGAACCTCCTGGAGTCCCTCACCGACGCCTGCGCCCGCCACGCCGCCGCGCGCGCCGAGCAGGGGGAGCCCACGGACCACGAGGCCGCCTGGCCGCTCAGCCGCTGAGCCCGGCGCGGGAGCAGCGGCCCGGCGCGGAGGCGGCGGGCAGCGCGCCGTGGTCGGCGAGCCCGGCGCGGAGGCCTGGCGCCCGAGGGGTTACGACCCCTCCGCCGCCGTCACGCCCTGGAGCCGGCCCACGACCGCGACCGCGTCGCGTTCCGTGCCCGCCGGCTTCACCAGCACCGTCTGGCTGGACACCCACCGCTTGGTGACCGTGTTCTTGACCTCGCCGGTCAGCAGCGCCTTCACGTCCTTGCCGACCTTCGGCCGGTAGCCCGGGGCCGCCGTCTGGCGCTCGAAGTAGCGGGTGGCGAAGAAGACCAGCGCCCCGCCGTCCTCCGTCGCGAGGCCCAGCGGCGCGAAGTCCCCGGCGCTGTCCGCCCGGTCGACGTACTGCGTGACGAGTCCGGGCCGCTTGGCGTCCTTCTCCCGCTCCGCCCGCCACTCGGTGGTGTGCGGGCCGGGCGCGAACGGCCCCTGCTGCCCGGCCGCCCCGCCCTTCAGGAACGACACGTACCGCTCGCCGAGCTCCTGCGGCGCGACCGCGAGGCCCTGGGAACCGGCGCCGACGGGCACCGCGTACCCCGCCTCGCTCTTGAACGCGGGGACGTCGCCGGCGCTCAGGATCGACAGGTAGGCGACCTCCCAGAGCTGCTGGGCGCCGCCCCGCACGAAGACCAGGAGCCAGCGGGTGTCGCCGGAGCTCTGGTCGGTGTCCCGGTTGGAGTCGGCGTCCGCGACGAAGTAGCGCGGCCAGCCGGCCTTCCGGGGGATGGCGAACCTGGTGTCCGTGAGCTCCAGCGGCCGGTGGTCCGGGTTGCCGCCGGGGGTGGACTTCTGGCGCGACGTCAGGCCCGCCTGGTTGATCTCGCCCATCGGGCCGGTGACCCGGCCCGCGTCGAGGGCCGGGTCGTACGCCTTGTCGGCCTTGTTGTAGGCGTCGGTGAAGTCTTTGAGGGCCTGTTCGGCCTCGGCCTTCGTCGCGGCGGGCGTCAGCTCCCGCTCGCCGTGCACCGTCACACAGCCGCTCGCGGTCAGGGCGAGGACGGAAGCCGTCACCGCCGCGAGGAGCGTGTCAGCCGGTCGCCTCCGCGCCGGTCGCCTCAGCCTTCTCATCGGTCTCGGTCGCCTTCTGCTTCGCCACCCGCTTGGACGGACCCGACCCTACCGGGGCCAGGAACACGGCGAGCGTCGGGATCAGATAAGCGGCCCACACCGTGACCTGAAGGACCGTCGGGTCGGGCTGGAAGTTGAACACGCCCTTGAGGAGCGTGCCGTACCAGCTGTCCGGCGGGATCGTCGCGGAGACGTCGAAGGCCTTGGTCGACAGGCCGCCGAGGAAGTCCGCCTCCTGCAGGTCGTGCACGCCGTACGCGAGCACACCGGCGGCGACCACGACCAGCATGCCGCCGGTCCAGGTGAAGAACTTCGCCAGGTTGATCTTCAGCGCGCCCCGGTAGAACAGCCAGCCCAGGAGCACGGCCGTCAGCAGACCGAGGATCACGCCGGCCAGCGGCGCGTACGTGCCGTCCGAGGAGGCCCGCACCGACGCCCACACGAACAGCGCCGTCTCCAGGCCCTCCCGGCCGACCGCCAGGAACGCGGTCGCGACCAGCGCGCCCGTGCCCATCTGGAGCGCCGCGTCCAGCCTGCCGTGCAGCTCCGTCTTCAGGTGCCGCGCGGTGCGCCGCATCCAGAACACCATCCAGGTCACCAGGACCACCGCGATGATCGACAGCGAGCCGCCCAGCAGCTCCTGCGCCTCGAAGGTCAGCTCCTGCGAGCCGAACGTGAGGCCGGCGCCGAAGGCGAGCGCGAGCGCGACGGCGACACCGATGCCGATCCAGATCGGCCGCAGGGCGTCCCTGCGCCCGGTCTTCACCAGGTAGGCGATGAGGATGCAGACGACCAGGCTGGCCTCAAGACCCTCGCGCAGGCCGATCAGATAGTTGCCGAACACGGCGGTCCCTTCTTGGATGACGGGGCGGTACGCGACTCAGGCGAACAGCGCCCGGCCCCACCAGTCGTCCTTGTCACGGACGCCCGGCGGGATCGCGAACAGTGCCGAACCCACGTGCTGCGTGTACTCGTTGAGCGCGTCGTGGCGGGACAGCGAGGTCTGCACCGGGATGAAGCCGGTACGGACGTCCCGCATGTACGCGAGGAAGAACAGGCCCGCGTCCAGGCGGCCCAGGCCGTCCGTGCCGTCCGTGAAGGAGTAGCCGCGGCGCAGGATCGTCGCCCCGCCGTTGGAGTCGGGGTGCGCCAGGCGCACGTGCGCGTCCGGCTTCATCGCCTTCAGGAACGGCTCGTCGTGCTCCTTGGCCTTGCCGACGGGCGCGCCTTCCTTCTTGTCGCGGCCGAAGACGTCCTCCTGCTCGGCCAGCGAGGTGCGGTCCCAGGTCTCGACGTTCATCCGGATCCGGCGCGCGACGAGGTACGAGCCGCCGTCCATCCAGGCGGCCGGACCCTCGGCGCCCTTGCCCGCCACCCACACGTGCTGCGCGAGGCGGTCGGTCTCGGTGCCCGCGATGTTGCGGGTGCCGTCCTTGAATCCGAACAGGTTGCGCGGGGTCTGGGCGTCCGGGGTCGTCGAGGACGTCTTGCCGAAGCCCAGCTGGGACCAGCGCACCGCGACCTTGCCGAAACCGATGCGGGCCAGGTTGCGGATGGCGTGCACGGCGACCTGCGGGTCGTCCGCGCAGGCCTGGACGCACAGGTCGCCGCCGGTGCGGGCCGGGTCCAGGTTGTCGCCGGGGAACTTGGGCAGCTCCACCAGGGCCGCGGGCCGCTTGTCCGCGAGACCGAAGCGGCCGTCGAAGAGCGAGGGGCCGAAGCCGATGGTGAGGGTGAGCCGGGACGGCTTGAGACCGAGGGCCTCACCGGTGTCGTCCGGCGGGGCCTCCGGCAGGCCGCCGTAGGCGCCCTCGCCGACCTCGTGGCCCGCCGTCATGCGCTCGGCGGCCCGGGTCCAGTCCTTCAGGAGCTGGATCAGCTCGGCACGGTCCTTCGTCTTCACGTCGAAGGACGCGAAGTGCAGCCGGTCCTGGACGGCGGTGGAGATGCCGGCCTGGTGGGTGCCGTGGAAGGGGACGGCCGCGCCGCTCTCCGCGACGGGCTCGGTGGCGCCGCCGCCGCCCCGGGTCAGGGCGACGGTGGTGCCGGCCGCGACGGCGCCGAGCGCGAGCCCGGCCCCGCCCCAGCCGATGACGCTGCGACGGGAGGGCGCGGAGCCCTGCCCGGTCTGCTCAGTGCTCTGCGCGGCGCTCTCCGAGGAGTTCTGCGCGGCGCTCTGCGTGGTGTTCTCGTCCGACGAGGTGCTCATCCCGTTCGTCCCCCTCTACTTCACAACCGCGGCGGCCAGCTTGGAGAGCGGCTCGGCCAGCGCGTTGACGGCGTCCGACAGCTCCTTGCGCTGCTCCTTGCCGACCTTCTCGTACGAGGTGAAGACGTAGCTCGTCTTGTCGGTGCGGTACTTGTCGAGCAGCGTGTTCAGGGCGGCGAACTGCTTGTCGAGCTCGGCGACCAGCTGGGGGTCGTTCTTGGAGGCGACCGGCTTCAGCAGGTCGAAGGACTTCTGGGCGCCCTCGACGTTGCCCTTGAAGTCGACCAGGTCGGTGTGCGAGTAGCGCTCCTCCTCGCCGGTGACCTTGCCGGTGGCGACCTCGTCCAGGAGCTCCTTGGCGCCGTTGGCCATGGAGGTGGGCGTGATGTCGGCCTTGCCGACCCGCTTCTGCCAGTCGGCCAGGTCCTTGTCGAGGAGGTCGGCGAGCTGCTTCTCGCGGTCGCCGATCTTCTTGTCCTGCCACAGCGCCTTCTCCAGGCGGTGCCAGCCGGTCCAGTCCTTCGCCACGTCCTGGCCGGCCTCCAGGCCGTCCTCGCGGACGTCGACCTTGGGGTCGATGTCGCCGAAGGACTCGGCGACCGGCTCGGTGCGCTCCCAGCCGATACGGGACTCGGCGTAGGCCTTCTTGGCGGCCTCGACGTCGCCGGCGCGGACGGCGTCGGTGAAGACCTTCACCTTGGGCATGGTGGCGTCGGCCTGCGCCTGCACGTACTGGCGGTAGGCGGCGACGGCGGCGTCCATCTCGGGGGAGCGCTTGACGGCGGCGGCACCGGCGCCGGTCGCGGTGACCTTCTGGCGGATGCCGTCGCCCTTCATGCCGGGCTTGCAGGCGATCTCGTAGTCGCCGGCCTTGATCTCGGCGGTGATGGAGGCCTTGGTGCCGGGGCCGATGTTCTCGCGCTCGGCGACGATCCGGTCGTCCGGGTAGAGGACGTAGACCTCGGTGACCTTGCTGCCGCGGTTCTCCACGTTCAGCTTGAGGTGACCGGCCGGGAAGTCCTTCTTGGAGACCTCGCAGGAGTCGTCCTTGGCGATCACCTGGATCGCGCCGTCCTCCGACTTCCCGTCGCTTTTCTGGGTGCAGCCCGTGACGGCGGCCAGAGTCGCCGCCGTGACGGCGGCGGTGACGACGGTGAGACGGACGGCTCGCATGTGGGCTCCACTCGGGGACACGACGCTGGGGACGGGGTGAGGCGGACCTAACTTAACCGAGGCTTACCTCAGCCATACCCACGCGTCCAGTGATTCAGCTCTCAGGACCGGGGCCTCGGACACGGCCAGGTCACGGCTGGCTCATGGAGGCTTCAGTGCTTGGTCAAGGACTGGTCAAGCAGGGTGAATTGTCCTGATTCGGGTTACGCGTGGGTAGGGAGACGGGGGTGCCGGGTCGCGGATGCGGGAACACCTCCCCCTGTCGCGGGTGTCTGGATGCTTCAATTCCGCCATGAACACGACGGTCACTGACATCGACGTCCTGCGGGTCTTCTGTGCGGGCGACGGCCGGCACGGCAACGCCCTCGGTGTCGTACGGGACGGGCGCGGCCACCCCGACGAGGCGTCCCGGCAGGCACTCGCCAAGGAACTCGGCTTCAGCGAGACCGTGTTCGTGGACGACCCGGAGCGGGGCGTCGTCGACATCTACACCCCGGGGCTGCGGCTCCCCTTCGCCGGGCACCCGCTCGTGGGCACGGCCTGGCTGCTCGACCTGGAGGTCATCTGCCCGCCGGCCGGCGAGGTGTGGGTGCGCGGCGACGGCGAGTTCACCTGGATCGAGGCCCGCGCGGAATGGGCCCCGCCGCGCACGCTGAAGCGGTACGCCTCGGCCGACGAGGTCGACGCCCTGGCCGTCCCGGAGCCGGGGGAGTGGATCTACGCCTGGGCCTGGGAGGACGAGGCCGCCGGGCGGATCCGCGCGCGGGCCTTCCCGGGGCGCGGCGACGGCATCGACGAGGACGAGGCGACGGGAGCGGTGGCGCTGCTGCTCACGGCGGAGCTCGGCCGGGCGCTCAACATCACCCAGGGGCGCGGCTCGCAGCTGCTCACCGCACCCGGCCCGGACGGCATCGTCGAACTGGGCGGCCGCGTCCGCCTGGAGCGGACGCTCACCGTCTGAGGGCCGGGGTTGGGCTGGTCCGGGCCCGGAGCGGAGGGGGCCGGGGGCCCGGGCGGAGAGGCCGCCCGAGCGCGCAGGCCGCCCCGACCGGACCCGTACCGGCCCGGCCGCCCGCCCGGCCCCGTACCCCTCGCGATCAGGCCGCGGTCAGCGGGAACTCGCTCGCCAGTTCGCGGAACACCGCGCCGTTGAAGTCGAAGGCGCGCTTGCACTCGTCGATGATCCGCTGCTTCTCCAGGTCGTCCACGTCGACCCCGTCGAGCAGCTCCCGGTACGCCCGCTTGAAGGCGGCCGGGTTGCCGATGGCGTCGAACACGTAGAACCGGACGCCGTCGCCCTTGCGTGCGAAGCCCCAGGTTCGCTCGGCCTTGTCGCGGATGATCTGGCCGCCCGACAGGTCGCCCAGGTAGCGGGTGTAGTGGTGCGCCACATAGCCGGCGGGCCAGCCGCGGGCGCACTCGGCGACCCGCGCCGCGTACGCCTCGGTGGCGGGCAGCGCCGTGAGCCCGGCGCGCCAGCCGGGGCCCCGCAGGTGGGCGAGGTCCTGCTCCAGGGCGGCGGTCCGGAACAGCTCCGGCTGTATGAAGGGCCCGGCGACGGGGTCGGCCTGCAGGGCCTCGGCGCCGTCCTCCAGGGCCCGGTAGACGAACCACAGCTGCTCCGTGTAGCGCGCGTACGCGTCCACGGCCAGGTGGCCGCCGAGGAGATCGCTCATGAACGTCGACGACTCGGCTTCCGTGTGCTGCTCGTGCGAGGCGGTGCGGATGAGCGTCGAGAAGGGCGTGTCCAAGGCGTGCCTCCGGGACCGTCGGGGGTCGGGAACCGTCATGACCAGGATGATCCTGCCGACTTAGGCTTGCCTAAGTCAATTGGTTCCCGACGTCCTGTCGGTAAAAAGCTACCCCTCCATCGGGTCAGGGCAACGTAAGGATCTCGGCCCCGGTCTCCGTCACCACGAGCGTGTGCTCGAACTGCGCCGTCCGCTTCCGGTCCTTGGTCACCACGGTCCAGCCGTCGTCCCACATGTCGTACTCGTGGGTGCCCAGGGTCAGCATCGGCTCGATCGTGAACGTCATGCCGGGCTCGATGACCGTCGTGTGGTGCGGCGAGTCGTAGTGCGGAATGATCAGCCCGGAATGGAACGACGAGTTGATGCCGTGCCCCGTGAAGTCGCGGACGACGCCGTAGCCGAAGCGCTTGGCGTACGACTCGATGACCCGGCCGATGATGTTGACCTGGCGGCCCGGCTTGACCGCCTTGATGGCCCGGTTCAGGGACTCGCGGGTCCGCTCGACGAGCAGCCGGGACTCCTCGTCGACGTCGCCGCACAGGTAGGTGGCGTTGTTGTCGCCGTGGACGCCGTTGATGTACGCGGTCACGTCCAGGTTCACGATGTCGCCGTCCTGGAGGACGGTCGAGTCGGGGATGCCGTGGCAGATGACCTCGTTGACCGACGAGCACAGCGACTTCGGGAAGCCGCGGTAGCCCAGCGTCGACGGATAGGCCCCGTGGTCGCACATGTACGCGTGCGCGACCCGGTCCAGCTCGTCCGTGGTCACCCCCGGCGCGATGTGCTTGGCGGCCTCCTCCATCGCCCGCGCGGCGATGCGGCCGGCGATCCGCATCCGCTCGATCGTGTCGGAGTCCTGCACCTCGGGCCCGGAGTACGGGGTGGGGGCGGGCTTTCCGACGTACTCGGGGCGGCGGATGGACCCCGGAACGGAACGGTGGGGGGAGAGCTCCCCCGGTACGAGAAGCGACTGGCCAGACATGTCAGCGAGTCTAACGACCGCGTCTGGGGCAGCATGGCGAGAGAGGAAGGAGCCGACGATGGCCCTGTTCAAGAAGCGCACGGTGGGCAAGCCGGGCGAGTGGTACTACTGCCTGGAGCACAAGAAGGTCGAGGAGGGCCCCGAGTGCCCGGCCAAGAACCGCTTCGGCCCGTACGCCTCCCCGGAGGAGGCCGCCCACGCCATGGAGACGGCGCGGGAACGGAACCTGGAGTGGGAGACCGACCCCCGCTGGCACGACAAGCAGGGCGGCGGCGAGGGGAACGACGGCCCCTCCGGGCAGGACCGGTAGGGGGCCCTCGCGACGGCCGGGGCCCTCACGACCCGTTCCCGGCGAAGCCCGCTGTGGCCAGTACGGTCCCGGCCGGGTCCAGCAGCCGGACCCCGGCCGGCGCCGCGCTCCCCACCTGGGCCGGGGCGGCCCAGTAGCCGTACCCGTCCTTGAGCGCGAACGACCCCAGCACCGCCGAGCCGCCGTCGGAGCCGTCGAGCACGCACCGCACCGGCCCGCTGCCCGCTCCCTCCAGGTCCACCGACATGTACACCCAGCCCGGGTTCCCCTGGTGCGCGAAGACCCGGCCCACCTCGTGCCCGCCCGGGGCGACCAGGGCCGCCTCGAACAGCCCCGGACGCGCCGCACGCCCCGGATCCGTCGAGACCGCCGGCGCGCCCTCCACCACCGTGCCGACCGCCCAGCCGCCGAACCCGCAGGCCAGGGCGGCGGCCAGCGCCGCCGCCGCCAGCCGCAGCCGGCGCCTCCCGCGCCGCCGCCGGGGCACCGGGGCCGGAGCCAGCGCCGCCACCACCCGGCTCTCGAAGCCGACCGGCGGCTCGGCCTCCGGCAGCAGTCCGAGCAGCCCGTCACCGGCCGCCGTCAGCTGCTCCACGTACTCCCGGCACTCCGGGCAGCGGTCCAGATGGGCCACCGCCTCGGCCCGCTCCCGGGCCGGCAGGACCCCGAGCGCCAGCTCGGCACCCAGCTCCCGCAGCCGCTCGCACGCCACGCCGCTCATCGCTCCCCCTCCCGCTCCAGGGCCGCCCGCAGCTTCATCGTGCCCGCCCTGATCCGGGTCTTGGCAGTGCCCAGCGGCACGGACTCCAGCGCGGCGACCTCCCGCGCGGTCATCCCGTAGATCCCGGCCATCACCAGCGCCCGCGCCTGCTCGCGCGGCAGCGTCGCCACCGCCCGCCGCACCCGCTCCGAGCCCTCCTCCGCCACCGCGTACCGCTCGGGCGTGTCCGTCATCGCGCCGAGCAGCGCGTCCAGGTCCTCCGGGGCCACGGGACTGGCCCGCCGGGCCCGTACCGCGTCGATCGCCAGGTTGTGCGCGATCGTCGTCAGCCAGGTCCGCACCGAGCCGCGCCGCGGGTCGTACACCTGGGCGTGCCGCCAGGCCCGCTCGAAGGTCTGCTGGGCGATGTCCTCGGCCAGCTGGGGATCGCCGACGACGGCGACGGCCACCCCGAACACGGTCCGCTGGAAACGGCGCACGAAAGCCACCGCGATCTCCTGGTCGCCCGTGGTCAGACCGGAGAGCAGCGCCTCGTCGGGTACCTGCCCGAGGGAAGAGCCCATGTGCCGCATACCCGTGGATACGTTCCGCGGCCCCGAAGGGATTGCCTGGATCCATTGTCCGTCCGTACGGCAATCCCTTCGTCCGGCCCGGCCGTATCCCCTGTGGAGGACCGAACCATGACCGGAACAAGCAGCACCCCACGCAAGCACCGCACCCGCGGCCGCGTCGCCCTCGGTCTGTCGGGCGCCGCCCTGGCCGGCTTCCTGGCCGCCTGCGGAGGCGGCGGCGGAGGAAGCGGCAGCGGCACCACCCCGGCCCCGGCCCCGTCCACGGGGAGCGCGGCGGCCACCCAGGTGAAGGCCGACCTGACCGACTTCCACATCACGCTCTCCCCGCAGACCTTCCACCCCGGGCCGTACACCTTCGTCGCCAAGAACGACGGGCAGCACGACCACGCCCTGGAGATCGAGGGCGCCGGCACGGAGAACCGCACCCAGACCCTCGCCCCGGGCGAATCGGCCACCCTCACGGTGACCCTGAAGTCCGGCACCTACCAGGTCTACTGCCCGGTCGACGGCCACAAGGACCTGGGCATGAAGACCCAGATCACCGTCGGCGGGGCGGCCACCGACACCACTCCGAGCAACGGGAACGGCAATGGCAACGGCAACAGCCCGGGCACCGGCTACTAGGAACACCGCCGTGACGGTCCTGCTGCGCCTGACCGGCGTCGCCCTGACCGCCACGATGGCCGCGATCCACCTGTACCTCTGGGGCGACGGCTACCGGTACCTCGCCACCATCGGCGTGCTCTTCCTGCTGAACGGCATCGTCGGCTGCGTCCTCGCGGCGGCCCTGCTCGTGACGCCCGCGCGCTTCCTGGAGCCCGTCGCCGCGGTCACCGCGCTCTTCACGGCGGGCACCCTGGGAGCGCTCGTCCTGAGCCTCACCACCGGCCTCTTCGGCTTCAAGGAGGTCGTCGAAGCGAACCTGGTCGTCCCCACGCTCGCCGTCGAGACGGCGGGGGTCCTCGTCCTCGCGGCGCTGCCCCTGCGCGGGTGGGCGGCGCGCCGCCGGGACTCCTGAGGGCGCGCCCGCCGCCCCCGGCCCGCGTGGGGGCCCGCTCCGGCCCCGCGCAGGCCCCGCGCGGCCGTCGCGCAGGGCTCCCGTGCCCTACGCGACGGCCGCGGCCTTGCGGGCCCGTGCGTCCTCGTCCGTCGTCGCGTCGTACGCGAGCAGCTTCGGCAGGGCCAGGCACAGCAGGCCGACCGACGCCACGCAGGCCACCCCGCCCGACCAGACCGCCGCCCGCGTCCCCGTCCAGCCGGCCATCGCACCCGCCCGGACCTGGCCGAGTTGCGGGCCCACGCTGTACGACAGCACCTCGATGCCCGCCAGGCGCCCGCGCAGCTCCTCCGGGATCGTCTGGTTCCAGATCGTCGACCGGCCGAGGCCGCTCAGCATGTCGCCCGCGCCCGCGAACGCCAGGCACAGCAGCACCAGCCACACGTTCCCGAACCAGCCCGCCGCCGCGATCGCCAGGCCCCACCCCGTCGCCCCCGCCACGACGAGCACCCCGTGCCGCCGCACCTTCGACGTCCAGCCGCTGGTCAGCCCGAGGGCCAGGGAGCCGATCGAACCGGCCGCGTACATCAGGCCCAGCGACCACTCCGCGTCCAGGTCGTCCGCGAGGAACGGGAAGATCGTGTTGGGGAAGGCGAAGAACATCGCGGCCAGATCGATCGCGTACGTCCCCAGCAGCACCGGCCGCGACCACGCGTACCGCGCGCCCTCCACGATCCCGCGCAGCGACGGCTTCTCGGCGTCCCGCGCCGGGGGCGCGGGCGACAGGCGGCGGCACAGCAGCACCGAGGCCACGAACCCGGCCGCCCCGACCGCGTACGCCGGGGCGTGCCCCGCGTACGCGACGACGAGACCCGCCAGCGCCGGGCCCGCGATCGACCCCAGCTGCCAGCGCAGCGAGTTCAGCGCGGCGGCGGCCGTCTGCTGCTCGTGCGGCACGATCCGGGCCATCAGCGAGTCCAGCGCCGGGCGCTGCAGCCCGGCCAGGGCGGACACCCCGGCCGCGACGACGTACAGCGGCCACAGCAGCGGCTGCGGCCGCAGCGCGTTCAGGAACAGGACCAGCGCCAGCAGCGCGAGCCCCGCCTCGGTCGCCACGATCACCTTGCGCCGGTCCACCGCGTCGGCGAGCGCCCCGCCGTACAGCCCGAAGACGATCAGCGGGACGAGCTCCACCGCCCCCATCGCGCCCACCGCGAGCGGTGAGTCCGTGAGGTCCTTGATCTGGAGCGGCAGCGCGATCAGCGCCATGAAACCCGCGAAGTACGCCACCAGGCCCTGCACCCACAGGAGGCGGAAGTCACGGGAGGAGCGCCAGGGGGCGAGATCGGGGAGGAGGCGGAGCAGACGGTTCACGACGGGTCATGGTCCGGTGGGGTGCGTGCCCGGGGCAATCGAATTTTCGGGGGCGCGTCGGTGGGGGCGCTCACCACCGGGCCGGGGGCGGGGCCGTCAGCTGGTCGGCCAGGCGGGACAGGCGGTCCCGGAAGCGCAGGCGTCCGCGCGGGGCCGGCGGCAGGCAGTTCTCGCCGGTCGCCGCGCTCACCAGGTGCTGGACCGTGTCCAGGTCCACCTCCGCGTCCGCCGCCACCGCCAGCGACTCGTGCGCCAGACCCAGCAGCTCCGGGTCGCCGCCGTCCAGGGACAGCACCGTCGCCCCCGCCCGGCGCGCGTCATGGACCCGTTCCAGCAGCCCCTCGGCCGGCCGCGACGGCGCCACCATCAGCAGCGTCGCCCCCCGCCCCGCCGTCTCGATCCTGCCCAGACCGACCGCCAGGTGCGCCGGGTCGCCGGGCCGCACCCGGTGCCGCACCAGCGTCGGCGCCAGCTCCGGACAGCCCGACCAGGCCGACTCGTCCACCAGATGGGCCGCCAGGTGCCACGGCTCGTACTCCTCCGTCCCCACCAGCAGCAGCCCGCCGCCGTGCGACACGACCGAGGAGCGCAGCGAGCCCGCGAAGCGGCGGGCCGCCGCCGGCCACTCCGTACCGGCGAGCACTTCACGCAGCAGCGCGACACGTACGGCGTCCATGGCCCCGCATCATGGGCCCCCGCAGGAGGCGCGCGCGGGCGTTCGCGGAACTCTCACCCGTACGGGGCCCACCGACCCGACCGGTCGGTAATGTCGGGGCCATGACTTCCTCGCCCTCCTCCAGCAGCCCCGCCTCCGCCGCCGCTGCCCCCGCGCCCAAGGACCCCTGGGACCTTCCCGACGTCTCCGGGCTCGTCGTCGGCGTCCTCGGCGGCACCGGCGACCAGGGGCGCGGCCTCGCCTACCGGCTCGCCAAGGCCGGCCAGAAGGTGATCATCGGCTCCCGTGCCGCCGACCGCGCCCAGGCCGCGGCCGACGAGCTCGGCCTCGGCGTCGAGGGCGCCGACAACGCCGAGTGCGCCCGCCGCAGCGACATCGTGATCGTCGCCGTGCCGTGGGACGGGCACGCCAAGACCCTGGAGGCCCTGCGCGGCGAGCTCGCCGGCAAGCTGGTCGTCGACTGCGTCAACCCGCTCGGCTTCGACAAGAAGGGCGCCTACGCCCTCAAGCCGGAGGAGGGCTCCGCCGCCGAGCAGGCCGCCGCCCTCCTGCCCGACGCCCGGGTCACCGCCGCCTTCCACCACCTGTCGGCCGTCCTCCTCCAGGACGCCTCCATCGACGAGATCGACACCGACGTCATGGTCCTCGGCGAGGTCCGCGCCGACGTCGAGATCGTCCAGGCGCTCGCCGGGCGCATCCCCGGCATGCGCGGCGTCTTCGCCGGGCGGCTGCGCAACGCGCACCAGGTCGAGTCGCTGGTCGCCAACCTGATCTCCGTCAACCGGCGGTACAAGGCGCACGCCGGGCTGCGGGTCACCGACGTCTGAGGCGCGTCCGCGTCTCCGCCTCGCCCGGGACCCGGCCCGGGCGAGGCGCGGTCCGGGCATGGGGGACACTGGACGGGCACCATCGCCGTATCCGACAGGAGTCGACCTCCATGCCCCGCCTCGCCCTCTACGCCCTGGTCGTCTGCGCGCTCGCCGTCACCGCGGCCGTCGTCTCCTTCGTCCAGGGCAGCTTCCTCGGCATCATCTGGGTGCTGCTGGCCGGTCTCTCCTCGAACATGGCCTGGTACTACATCCGGCGCGCCAAGGCGACCGCCTCCACCTCCGCCGAGGGTTAGACCGCGCAGATCTCGGGCGTCGACTCCCAGAAGCGGTACAGGGTCGACCCGCAGTCGCGCGCCAGCTCCGGCACCCCGAGTGCCTGCATCAGCGCGTCCACCCCGTCGAAGAACGCGCCGTTGATCGCCGGGACGAACAGCAGCGCGATCACGACGAAGAAGCCGTACGGCGCGTACGGCGCGATCTGGCGCTTGAAGCCGTACGACAGCCAGGGCTCGATCACCCCGTAGCCGTCGAGCCCGGGCACCGGCAGGGAGTTCAGGAGCGCCGCCGTCACCTGGAGGAACGCCAGGAACGCGAGCGCGTACCGGAACGCGACCGGTACGCCGTCGAGCGCGCCCAGCCAGAACGGCGCCGTGCACACGACCGCGAACAGCACGTTCGCCAGCGGGCCCGCCGCCGAGATCAGGCTGTGCTTCCAGCGGCCCCTGACCCGGTCCTGCTCGATGAAGACCGCGCCGCCCGGCAGACCGATCCCGCCCATGATCACGAACAGCACCGGCAGGACGACGCTCAGCACCGCGTGCGTGTACGCGAGCGGGTTCAGGGTCAGATAGCCCTTCGCGCCGACCGTGATGTCCCCGCTGTGCAGCGCGGTGCGGGCGTGCGCGTACTCGTGGAGACAGAGCGAGACGATCCACGCCGAGGTCACGAAGAGGAAGATCGCCAGGCTGGTCGAGGCCGCGAAGTCCGTCCACACGGCCCAGCCGGTGACTCCCATCACGGCGGCGATCGCCAGGAAGACCGGGCTGATCCTCCGCTCGTGGTGGCGGTGGGTGGTCGCGCTCATGCTTGGCTCCCGGAGGTGGGGTTCTCTGTCCGGGGAACGTACCCGGGCGCGCCGGCGGTTCCTGCGGCGGGCCCCGGATCGTGTCGGCTCACGGACAATGGGGCCCGTGCGCTACTTCGTCCTCGGCCCGGCTCGGGTTCACACGTCAGAAGGCCCCGACGGGGCCGCCGTCGCCGTCGGCGGGCCCCGGGTGCGGGCGCTGCTGACCGTGCTCGCGCTGCGGGCGGGGCGGGCCGTCCCCGTCGGCGTGCTCGTCTCCGAGGTCTGGGGTGCCGAGCCGCCGGCCGACGCGGTCGCCGCGCTCCAGGCGCTGGTGGGGCGGCTGCGGCGGGCCCTGGGGCACGAGCGGGTCGTCTCCACCGAGGGGGGTTATCGGCTGGACGCCTCGCGGGACGACGTCGACCTGTTCCGGTTCGAGCGGCTCGCCGCCGAGGGCGTACGGGAGTTGGGGCTCGGGCGTGCCGCTGCCGCCGCCGCCCTCCTCGATGAGGCCCTGGGGCTGTGGAAGGGGGCGGTCCTCGCCGACCTTCCGGACCGTGCGGCCGAGGCGGCCCGCTGGGAGGCCCGCCGGCTCGATGCCCGCCGGGGCCGGCTCGCGGCCTCGCTCGCGCTCGGCGAGGCGGCCTCGGTCCTGCCCGAGCTGACCGCCCTGTGCGAGGCCCATCCGCTGGACGAGCCCCTCCAGGCCCTGCGGATCCGGGCCCTGCGGGACGCCGGGCGCTCGGCCGAGGCCCTGGCGGCCTACGACGTCGTACGGGGGGAGATCGTTGAGCGGCTGGGGGTCGATCCCTCGGCTGAACTGCGGCTCCTGCACCGCGAGTTGTTGGAGTCGGAGCCCGGCGCCGCTGCCCTTCCCGCGGTACGGGCGTCCGTCGGCAACCTCAAGGCCCGGCTCACCAGTTTCCTCGGGCGTGATGCCGAACTGGGGGAGTTGGGGGAGGAGTTGCGGTCGTCTCGTCTGGTGACCCTGCTCGGGCCCGGGGGCGTCGGCAAGACCCGGCTCTCGCAGGAGGTCGCCGAACGGGTCGGCGGTGGCTGGCCCGACGGCGTCTGGCTCGTCGAGCTCGCGCCCGTCACCGACCCCGAGGCCGTCGCCGAGGCCGTCCTCGGCGCTGTCGGGGCCCGCGAGACCGTCCTGCGCGGCGCCGGAGCCGAGGAACTGCGCCTCGGCGAGGACCCCAACGACCCCACCCGACGCCTGGTCGAGCACTGCGCCGGACTGCGCATGCTCGTGGTGCTGGACAACTGCGAGCACGTGGTGGGTGCGGTGGCGGGGCTGGTGGAGGTGTTGCTGGCGCGGTGTGCGGGGGTGACGGTGCTGGCGACGAGTCGGGAGCCGTTGGGGGTGCCGGGGGAGGTGGTGCGGCCGTTGGCGCCGTTGCCGGTGGGTGTGGCGGTGCGGTTGTTCGGTGAGCGCGGGGCCGCGGTGCGGCCGGCGTTCCGGGTGGAGGAGGAGCGGGGGGCTGCTGAGGAGATCGTTCGGCGGTTGGACGGTCTGCCGTTGGCGGTGGAGTTGGCGGCGGCTCGGTTGCGGGTGTTGTCGGCGGGGCAGATCGCGGAGCGGTTGGACGACCGGTTCCGGTTGTTGACGTCGGGGGCGCGGACGGTGTTGCCGCGGCAGCAGACTTTGCGGGCGGTGGTGGACTGGTCGTGGGATCTGTTGGACGGGGCCGAGCGGGTGGTGTTGCGGCGGCTTTCGGTGTTCACGGGTGGGTGTGATCTGGAGGCTGCCGAGGCGGTGTGCGGGGGCGGCGGGCCGGTGGGTCCTGCGGGTTCGGCGGGTTCGCTCGGTGCCGTGGGCGCGGTGGGTGCTGTGGGCGCTGTGGGTGTGCCGGATGTGTTGGGTGTGTTGGGGGCGCTGGTCGACAAGTCGTTGGTGGTGGCTGTCGAGGGGGTTGGGGGGATGCGGTACCGGTTGCTGGAGACGGTGGCCGAGTATGCGGGGGAGCGGCTTGACGAGGGTGGGGACCGGGAGGTCACCGAGCGGCTTCACCTCGAGTACTACCGGGAGCTCGCCCGGCTGACCGACCCCGAACTCCGGGGGCCGCGGCAGGCTTCTGCCCTCGAACGGTTCGGTGTCGAGTACGGGAACCTCCGTTCCGCGCTGCGGCGGGCCGTCGCCGCGCGCGACGAGCACGAGGCGCTCGTCCTCGTCCACTCCCTGCTCTGGTACTGGACCATGCGCGACCTGCGCGCCGACGCCCTGCACTGGGCCGAGTCCGTCGCCGGCCTCGGGCCCGACCCGTTCGGACCGGCCGCCGCCCCCGTCGTACCGCTGCACGAGCCGATCACCGCCGCGCCCCCGCCGCTCGGCGAGGAGCAGCTGTGGGAGGCGCGGCGCGGAGTGCGCCTGATCGAACTGCTCAACATGGACCACGAGACGGGGCGGTGGACCACACCCGAGGGGATCGTGCGGCTGCGGCGGATCAACGCGCTCTATCCGCCGGGGCTGCCCCAGACCTGCCGGCTCCCCGGCTCCTTCACCGTCTTCGCCGTCCTGCTCATCGCCGAACCCGGAAGCATGGGCGAGGCCCTGGACGCCCACGTCGCCGCCTGCCGCCGCTACGGGTACGACTGGGAGCTCGGCAACGCCCTCCAGTTGCGCGCCAACCTGCTCGCCAACCGGGCCGACCTGGCCGGACAGGCCGCCGCCGACGCCGAGGAGAGCCTGCGGATCTTCGTCCGCCTCGACGACGCCTGGGGCGCCGCCGAGGCGCTGTCCTCGCGCGCCGAGGCACGTGAGCGGCAGCTGGAGTTCCACGGCGCCGCCGAGGACTTCGCGGCCGCCATCGACTACGCGCGGCGGGTCGGCGCCCAGTCCCAGATGGCGCTGCTGCGCGCCCGCTACGCCGACATGCTCATCGAGACCGGCCGGATGGACGAGGCCGAGAAGATCCTGCGCGAGGTCGTCGAGGGCGAACACGGGCGCGGCCACGAACCGATGCTCGCCGCCCGGATCTTCCTGGCGATGCTGCTCGGCCGGACCGGCCGCTTGGAGGAGGCCCGGGCCCATCTGGAGCAGCTGCTCGACGAGTTCCGCTCGCAGACCCTCTCCATCTTCGAGGGCTTCACCCTCGGCGGCCTCGGCTGGGTGGAGAACCTCGACGAGCGGTACGACGTGGCCTTCGGGCTCGCCCGGCGGGCGTACGAGCGCTCGCTCGGCGCCCTGTCGCTGATGGTCGCGCCGCAGATGCCGTCGGTCCATCTGACGACCGCCGCCTGGGCGCTGGCCGGGATCGGCGGGCCCGGGGCCCGTACGGCGGCCGTGCTGCTCGGCGCGTCCCAGGGGCTGCGCCCGCCCGGGCACCTGTCCCCGCCCATCGAGCGGGAGAACCTGGCGCGCGGCACCGAGCTGGCCCGTGCCGCGCTCGGCGACGAGGCGGAGTTCGAGGCCGCGTACGCCGAAGGCGGCGGCCTCTCCCTGGAGGAGGCCGCCGCCCTGCTCGTACGCGCCGACGCGATCAACGGGCGCGCCGAGTCCTGAAGCCCCCTGCGGATCAGGTCTTCTTGCGGAACTTGGAGACCGCCAGCGGCGCCATGACCAGGGTGAGGCCGGCCGACCAGGCGAGCGTCATCCACACCGAGTGGGCGACGGGGCCGCCGTTGATCAGGCCGCGGGCGGCGTCGGCGAGGTTGGACAGCGGGTTGTAGTCGGTGAAGCTCTGAAGCCAGCCGGGCATCGTGGTCGGCGGGGCGAAGATCGACGAGCCGAACTGCAGCGGCATCAGCACCAGCATCGCCATCCCCTGGACGGCCTGGGCCGTCTTCATCGTGAGACCGAGCAGGATGAAGATCCACATCAGGGCGGCGCCGAAGACCGCGGACAGGCCGATCGCGGCGAACAGGTGGAGCACCGAGGTGTGGATCTGAAGACCGAGCAGGAAGCCCATGCCCAGCAGGATCGCCGTGGCGATCAGCATGCGGCCCAGCTCGACGACGATCTTCGCTATGAGCACCGAGGACCGGGCGATCGGCATGGTCCGGAACCGGTCCATGACGCCCTTCTTGAAGTCGTCGTTGATGCCGGTGCCGACGCCCATCGCGATGTTCATGCCCATCATGGCCATCAGGCCGGGCACGACGTAGTTCACGTACTCGGTGTTGTTGCCCTTGCCGGCGATCGCGCCGCCGAAGACGTACACGAAGAGCAGCACGAAGATGATCGGCATCAGGACGGCGTCGAACATCGCCTCCGGGTCCTGCTTGATCTGCAGCGCGTTGCGCCGGACCAGGGCGCCGATGTGGCGCACGTTGGCCCGCAGGCCGATGCGGCCGTCGGCGTCGCCGGACGCCTTCCGGGCGGGCGTGGCGCCGGGGGTGCCCACGGGGGTCTGGGGCAGGGTGGTGGTGCTCATGCGGCGACCTCCTGGGTAAGCGCGTCCTGGACGGAGTCGGTAGCGGTCGTCTTCTCGCCCGTGATGGCGAGGAACACCTCGTCGAGGCTCGGCAGATGGGTGCCGATGTGGGCGATGCCGAAGCCGCGGGCACCGAACAGGCCCACGACGGCGGTCAGTTGCTCGTCGCTGAGGATCGGCACGTACAGCACGCCCTCGTCGGGCACCACGGTCGAGCCCGCGATCCCGTCGAGGCCCGACTCGCGGAGCGCCGCCGCCATGGCGGACAGGTCGGCCGGATCGGTCGGGCGGACCTGGAGGGTGCGGCCGCCGACCCGCGCCTTCAGCTCGTCGACGCCGCCCCGGGCGATGACCCGGCCGCGGTCGATGACGGTCAGCTCGCTGGCGAGCTGCTCCGCCTCCTCCATGTACTGCGTGGTGAGCAGGACGGTGGCGCCCTCGGCGACCATCCGCTGGACCTCGTCCCACACCTCGTTACGGGTGCGGGGGTCGAGGCCGGTGGTCGGCTCGTCCAGGTAGAGCACGGCCGGCCGGCCGATCATCGAGGCGGCCAGGTCGAGGCGGCGCCGCATGCCGCCGGAGTAGTTCATCGCGGGGCGCTTGGCGGCCTCGGTGAGGGAGAAGCGCTCCAGGAGCTCGTCGGCGCGGGTGCGGGCGTCCTTGCGGGAGAGGTCGAGCAGCCGCCCGATCATGTACAGGTTCTCCCAGCCGGACAGCTTCTCGTCGACCGAGGCGTACTGGCCGGTGAGGCCGATGGTGCGGCGCAGCTGGCGGGGCTGGAGCACCACGTCGTAGCCGGCGACGAAGGCGGTGCCCGCGTCGGGGGCGATGAGGGTGGACAGGCAGCGGACGAGGGTGGTCTTGCCGGCGCCGTTGGGGCCGAGGACCCCGAGGACGGTGCCCTCGCGGACGTCCAGGTCGACCCCGTCGAGGGCCTTCGTCTCGCCGAAGTGCTTCACGAGGCCCCGGACCTCGACGGCGTTGGTGTGTGATCGCGTCATGTCCACCATGGAACACGGCGCCACCGACAACGCACCGACAGCCGACCGACAGCACCGCCTACGGGCACCGACAGGCGCCGACAGACACCTACGGGCCCCGACAGGCCCCGACAGGCACCGACCGCGCCCGACCGCCTCCGGCAGGGCAGACGCCGGCAGATGCCGACAGCCCGCCGACGGGGGACGGTCGGCGGGCTGTCGTTCTTTCCGGGAAGGTCCGGTGGGGCCTAGTGGAAGCTGTGCTCCTCGGCGGGGAACGCCCCGCCGGTGACGTCCTCCGCGAAGGCGCGGGCGGCGTCGCCGAGCGTCTCGCGCAGGTTGGCGTACTGCTTGGTGAAGCGCGGCACCTTGCCTCCGGTCAGACCGGCCATGTCGGTCCAGACGAGGACCTGGGCGTCCGTGTCGGGGCCGGCGCCGATGCCGATCGTCGGGATGTGCAGCGAGCGGGTGACCTCGGCGGCCAGCTCGGCCGGGACGAGCTCCAGGACCACGGCGAAGGCGCCCGCGTCCTGCGCCGCCTTGGCGTCGCTGAGCAGCCGGTGGGCGGCCTCGTCGGAGCGGCCCTGCACCCGGTAGCCCATGGTGTTCACGGACTGGGGGGTCAGGCCCAGGTGGGACATGACGGGGATGCCGGCCTGGACGAGCAGCTCGGTCTGCGGGAGGGAGCGCTCGCCGCCCTCCAGCTTGACCGCGCCGACGCCCGCGTCCTTGACCAGCCGGGTGGCGTTGCGCAGGGCCTGGACCGGGCCCTCCTGGTACGAGCCGAACGGGAGGTCGCCGACGACGAGGGCGCGCCGGGTGCCCCGTACGACGGCGGCGGAGAGCAGGGTCATCTCGTCCATCGTGACGGGCACGGTGGTCTCGTAGCCGAGGTGACAGTTGCCCATGGAGTCGCCGACGAGGACCACGGGGATGCCGGCCTCGTCGAAGACGGACGCGGTCATGGCGTCGTAGGCGGTGAGCATGGGCCACTTCTCGCCGCGGGTCTTGGCGGCGGCGATGTCGTGGACGGTGATGCGGCGGGTGCCCTTCCCCCCGTACAGCGCCTTGCTGCTGTCGGCGGGCGGTTTCTGGGCAGCCTGAAGCGTCATGGTGAACGGCTCCTTTTTGTCATCTCGAGGCGCCCTGTGGCGTCCCCGGACCACGTCCATGGTGGCACTTCGGCGGGGGGCCGGGGAAGTGGGGCGGAGTGGCGCTGTTCACACCGGCGCAACGTAAAAACTTCATCAGGCGTTTCGATACGAGACGGTCTCGTATCGAAATAGGTCTAGGGTGAGGACCATGTCTCAGCCGTCCCCTGACCTCACCCTTCCTCGGATACCCGAGGCCGTGCACCGCCGCCGCTGGGCGATCCTCGGCGTCCTGATGCTCAGCCTGCTGATCGTCGTGCTCGACAACTCGATCCTGAACGTCGCCGTCAAGACGATCGCCAGCCCCGCGCCCACCGGCATCGGCGCCACCCAGAGCGAGCTGGAGTGGGCCATCAACTCCTACACGCTCGTCTTCGCCGGACTCCTCTTCACCTCCGGCCTGCTCGGCGACCGCCTCGGCCGCAAGAAGGTGCTCCTCTTCGGCATCACCGTCTTCGGCATCGCCTCCGCGCTCGCCGCGCTCTCCGGCTCCCCGGGCGAACTCATCGCCTACCGGGCCCTCATGGGCCTCGGCGCCGCCTTCGTCATGCCGGCCACCCTCGCCGTCCTCATGAACGTCTTCGAGCGCGACGAGCAGCCCAAGGCCATCGGCATCTGGGCCGGCAGCGTCGGCCTCGCCATCGCCATCGGCCCCATCACCGGCGGCATCCTCCTGGAGCACTTCTGGTGGGGGTCGATCTTCCTCGTCAACGTGCCCGTCGTGCTCCTCGCGCTCGTCCTCATGACGTGGCTCGTGCCCGACTCCAAGGACCCCAAGCCCGGCCGGATCGACCTGCCCGGCGTGCTGCTCTCCGTCCTCGGCCTGGTCCTGCTCGTGTACGGCATCATCCGCGGCGGCGAGCTGGCGAGCGTCACCGACGTCACCGTCCTCGTGCCCGCGCTGGCCGGCCTCGCGGTCCTCACCGGCTTCGTGCTGTACGAGAAGCGCACCGACCACCCGGCGCTCGACATCTCGTACTTCCGCAAGCCCGCGTTCTCCGCCGCCGTCGCCGCCATCGCGCTCGTCTTCTTCGCCCTGCTCGGCGTGACCTTCTTCTCCGCCTTCTACCTGCAGAGCGTCCGCGGCTACAGCGCCCTCCAGTCCGGCCTGCTGATCCTGCCGCTGGCCATCGCCCAGGTGCTGTTCTCGCCGCGGGCCCGGCTGGTCGTCGAGCGCTTCGGCGCGAAGGCCGTGTGCACGGCCGGCATGCTCGCCGTCGCCGTCGGCCTCGGCGCGTTCGCCTTCTTCGACGCCGACACCCCGGTCTGGGTCCTCGAAGTCGTCTTCTTCGTCCAGGGCGCCGGCATGGCGCACATCATGCCGCCGGTCACCGTCGCCGTGATGCAGGCGCTGCCCCGCGAGAAGGCCGGCTCCGGCTCGGCGATCAACAACACCTTCCGCCAGGTCGGCGGGGCGCTCGGCGTGGCCGTCCTCGGCTCCGTCCTGTCCTCCACCTACCGCGGCGGCATCGAGGACCACCTCGGCGCGGTACCGGCCGGGCTGCGCGACGCGGCCGGCGAGTCCATCGAGGCCACCCTGGCCGTCGCCGAGAAGCTGGGCCCGGCCGGGCGCGGCCTCGTCGCCCCCGCGTACGACGCCTTCCTCGACGCCATGCACGTCGCCGCCATCGGCTCCGCCGCCGTCGCCCTCCTGGGCGCCGTCGTCGTGGCCCTCTTCCTCCCCGGCCGCACCCCGGCGCCCCCCACGGAGCGCGCCGACGTTCCCGGCGACCGCGTGAAGGCGGGAGAATCGGTGACGAGGTAGCGGCAGAGGCGGCGGCGGCGGTGGCCCAGGGGCCCGGACGGAGAGGCGGAGCGGACGTGGCGCAGGAGAACGGCGGGGCCCGGGCGACGGGCCCGGGAACCGGACGAGGAGCCGGGAGCGCCGGGGGCACCCCCCGGGCCACAGCTCAGGCCCCGGCCACGCCCCGGGCCGAGGGCGCCGGGAGCGCCGGGGGCACCCCTCGCGCCACAGCCCCGCCCCCGCCTCCCACCGACGACTGCCCCGCCTCCGCCCGGCGTGGCCGGCCGCGGAGTGAGGCGGCGGAGCAGGCGATCTTCGATGCGGCGATCGGGCTGCTGGAGGGCGGGACGCCGCTGACCGAACTGTCGATCGAGAGGATCGCCCGCACCGCCGGGGTCGGCAAGGCCACCATCTACCGTCGCTGGCCCGGCAAGGAGGAGCTCTTCGTCGACCTGCTGCGCTCCGTCGAGCTCCCGGACCCGGTGCTGCCCGGCGTCTCGGTCCGGGACGACCTCGTCGCGCTCATGGAGTCGATCCGGCGGCGAGGACTCGCCAAGCGGAACTCGGCGCTGCTGCACAACGTGTTCTCGCAGATGCAGAGCTACCCCAAGCTGTGGGACGCGTACCACCAGACCGTCATCGACCCCCGCCGCCGCCTCGGGCTGGACGTCGTACGGCGCGGGATGGAGCTCGGCGAGATCCGCGACGACCTGGACGTCGAGCTGGTCAACGACCTCTTCACCGGCCCGCTGCTGCTGCGTACCGTCATCCGCCCCGGCGCCACCCTGGAACCGGACCTCGCCGAGCAGGTCGTCGACGCCGTCCTGGAGGGCGTGCGCCCGCGCGACTGACCAGGCGCGACGCACGACCGGACGAGTCGTACGAATGTGCGCGTTCTGTCACAGCAGTACGCCCCGCGCCACCTGCAGGAACCCGCCACGCCGCTCTGTCGTCCCTCGGGGAGTACGACCGAACCGGAATCGCCTAGGGTCGAGTCCGGGTCGCAGAGCAAGGCAGTGAGGACGGCAGCGATGACGCGGGTGGACATGACGGAGACCGAGAACGGCGGCGCGCCGCACGACAAGGGCCCCGCCTCCCGGTTCGCCCTCCGTCTGCGGGCCCTGCGCGGCGACCGCGGCATCTGGCGGCGCGGCATCCTCCTCGCCCTGTGCGCGGTGCTGCTGACGTTCCTGATGGTGTTCCACTCGGACATCCCGAACCGGATCGGCAACCTCGGCAGCCTGACCGAGACCTTCCTGCCCTGGCTCGGCCTGTTCGTGCCGCTGCTCCTCGTCCTCGCCCTGCTGCGCCGCTCCGCGACCGCGCTGATCGCCCTGTTGTTGCCGGCCGTCGTGTGGGTCAACGTCTTCGGCGGCCTGATCGTCGACAAGTCGGAGCCCGGCGAGGGCCTCACCGTGGTGAGCCACAACGTGAACGCCGACAACCCCGACCCGGAGGGCACGGCCCGTCAGATCGCGGCCTCCGGCGCGGACGTGGTGGCCCTGGAGGAGCTCAAGGGCGACGTGGTGCCCACCTACGAGCGGGGCCTGGCCGACACGTACCGGTACCACTCGGTGCAGGGCACGGTCGGTCTGTGGAGCAAGTACCCGCTGCGCGACCCGCGGCCGGTCGACATCCGGATGGGCTGGACCCGCGCCATGCGCGCCACCGTCGCCGCGCCGGCCGGGGACGTGGCCGTCTACGTGGCCCACCTCCCCTCCGTACGGGTCAAGCTGAACGCCGGGTTCACCGCCAACCAGCGCGACAACAGCGCCAACGCCCTCGGCGAGGCCATCTCGCACGACCCGCATCAGCGGATCGTGCTGCTCGGCGACCTCAACGGCACCATGAACGACCGCTCGCTCAACGCGGTGACCTCGCAGCTGCGTTCCACGCAGGGCGCGGCCGGCGACGGCTTCGGCTTCAGCTGGCCGGCGTCGTTCCCGATGGCCCGGATCGATCAGATCATGGTGAAGGGCGTCGAGCCGCTCTCGTCCTGGACCCTGCCGGAGACGAAGAGCGACCACCTGCCGGTCGCGGCCCGCGTGAAGTTCTGACCTGGGCTTCCAGGGGTCCATCCGGCGCCGCCGGAGCGACCGTCAGGAGCGGGTCTCCCGCCAGCGGTTGGTGATGGGCAGGCGCCGGTCCTTGCCGAAGCCCTTCGCGGAGATCTTGGTGCCCGGCGGGTACTGGCGGCGCTTGTACTCCGCCGTGTCCACCATCCGCAGCGTCCGCGTCACCAGCTCCTCGTCGAAGCCGGCCGCGACGATCTCGTCCTTGCCCCGGTCGCGGTCGACGTAGAGCTCCAGGATCCGGTCCAGGACCGCGTAGTCGGGCAGCGAGTCCGTGTCGACCTGGTCCGGGCGGAGTTCGGCGCTGGGGGGCTTGCTGATCGAGTTCTCCGGGATCGGCGGGAGCTGGCCGCGCTCCTCGGCGGCCCGGTTGCGCCAGCGGGCGAGCCGGAAGACGTCCGACTTGTAGACGTCCTTGATCGGTCCGTACGCGCCGACGGAGTCGCCGTACAGGGTCGAATAGCCCACCGCCAGCTCGGACTTGTTGCCCGGCGCGAGGACGAGGTGGCCCTCCTGGTTGGAGAGCGCCATGAGCAGGGTGCCGCGCAGCCGGGACTGGAGGTTTTCCTCGGCGAGACCGGTCAGGGCGAGGGAGCCCATGTAGGCGTCGAACATCGGCTCGATGGGGACGGTGCGGAAGTCGAGGCCGGTGCGGCGGGCCAGTTCGGCGGCGTCGCCGCGCGAGTGGTCCGAGGAGTACTTCGAGGGCATCGACACGCCGTGCACGTGTGCCGCGCCGACCGCGTCGCAGGCGATGGCGGCGACCAGGGCGGAGTCGATGCCGCCGGACAGGCCGACCAGGACGGACCGGAAGCCGTTCTTGGCGACGTACGCCCGCAGGCCGACGACGAGCGCCGAGTAGACCTCCTCGTCGTCGTCGAGCCGCTCCGCGTAGCCGCCGGTCACCTCCGGCTCGTACGCGGGCAGCGGCTCCTCGGAGAGCACCACCCGGTCGATCCGCAGTCCGTCGTCGACGGTCCCCGTGGGGGCGTCGGGCACGGCCGCCGGGAGGTCCAGGTCCAGGATCACGCTGCCCTCGGCGAACTGCGGGGCCCGCGCGATCACCTCGCCGGAGGCGTCGACGACGATCGAGTCGCCGTCGAAGACCAGCTCGTCCTGGCCGCCGGTGGTCGCCAGGTAGGCGGTGGTGCAGCCGGCCTCCCGGGCGCGGGTGCGGACCAGTTCGAGCCGGGCGTCGTCCTTGTTCCGCTCGTACGGGGAGGCGTTGACCGACAGCAGCAGTCCGGCCCGGGCGCTGCGGGCCGCCGGGACCCGGCCGCCGTCCTGCCACAGGTCCTCGCAGATCGCGAGGGCGACATCGACGCCGTGGACGCGCAGGACGGGCAGGGTGTCGCCCTGGACGAAGTAGCGGTACTCGTCGAAGACGCCGTAGTTGGGCAGGTGGTGCTTGGCGAAGCGCAGCACCACCTCGCCCCGGTAC
This sequence comes from Streptomyces sp. NPDC023157, assembly GCF_055560575.1. Taxonomy (NCBI): domain Bacteria; kingdom Bacillati; phylum Actinomycetota; class Actinomycetes; order Kitasatosporales; family Streptomycetaceae; genus Streptomyces; species Streptomyces sp. NPDC023157. Next base: position 500,533 of record NZ_JBVHIL010000001.1, on the reverse strand, counting down.
AGCACGGCGGCGGCGTTCTCCGGGGAGCCGGCGGGCCGGCCGAGCCGGGGCCGGTCGCGCTCGGACCGGTCGAGGTAGCCGACGACGACCGGCAGCTCGCCGAAGCCCTCGTCCGCGAGGCGCCGCCCGAGTGCCCGCAGGGCGGCCCGGGAGGCCTCGACGAACGAGGAGCGCAGCGCCAGGTCCTCGACGGGGTAGCCGGTCAGCACCATCTCGGGGAACGCGACGAGGTGCGCCCCCTGCTCGGCGGCGTGCCGGGTCCACTGGACGACGGCCTCGGCGTTGCCGGCGAGGTCGCCGACCGTCGAGTCGATCTGATTCAGGGCGAGGCGTAGTTGAGGCACGCCCCCCAGTCTAATCGTCAATTCGACGCTATGTCCTGGGGAATGCGCCTCGCGCCCCTTCCTGATTACTTCGTCGGACCGGTCCAGACCGCCGACTCGTGGTCCAGCACGGTCGGGGCGATCTCGACCTGGAGCTCGCCGGCGGCGTCGGGCGCCATGGAGAAGGTGAAGTCGGCCTTGGCCTGCTTGCCGGGGAGCACCTTGCCCTCGAAGGGCTTGGTGGCGTAGCTGCCGTCGAAGACCATCTCGGCGGACGCGCCGTTGGCGTCGCTGGCGTTCGGCAGGGCGGCGGTGATGTCGACGGCCTCCTTGCTGCCGTTGACGATGGTGATGGTCACCTGGAAGGCCTTGTTGCCCTTGGTGAACCCGGCGGCGAAGGCGTCGGGCTTGTGGGCACGCGGCGTGGAGACGGTGACCTTCAGGCCGTCGTCGTACGCGAAGGTCTCACCGAACTTCAGCGCCCCGGAGGCCGCGTCGGTCGCCTTGGCCGAGGGCTTGGCGGCGCCGCCGGCGCCCGGCTCGGCGGAGGCGGTGGCCGTCGGCAGGCCGCCCGACTTCTCGATCTCGTCGGCGACGTCCTTCACCGCCGTGGCGATGACGACGGTCCAGACGATCGAGACGAGGATCGAGAGGGCGCCCAGGACCAGGCCGGTCACGGCACTGCCCTTGTTGGTCGCCAGGCCCTTGCCGGCCCGCGAGGCGCCGATGATGCCGAAGATCAGGGCCAGCAGGCCCAGGATCCCGCCCAGCCAGAACAGGAACGGGATGATCGCGAAGAGCAGGCCCACGATGCCGAGCACCAGTGCCGTGACGCCGAGCCCGTTGCGGGGCTGGACCGGGGGCTGCGTTCCCGGCGCGCCCCAGGGCTGCTGGTCGGGGGAGTGGGTGGGCATGGTCATGCGGTGTCCTTCGCGAGCGGTTCGGGGCATGGCAAGACCGCCCCACCCCTGGAGATCACGACCGTAAGGCAGCCGCATGTGAAGGGACCAGTTGATTTGTGAACGATATGTGTTCGTGATCCGCACCGGAGGCCGGATGGGACGGTTCACTCCTCTTTCGGCCGACATGCGAAGCTGGTCCCGCCCGCCGATCATGGGCCCATGACGACCACTGACGATCCGGCAGAGTCGGCTGGGAACACCGCCACGGGCTCCCCGACGGAAGCGGAGCTCCGCCAGGACGACGGCACCAGGCGGCAGTTCATCTCCTGGCTGACGCTCGCGTTCATGACGACCGCGTCCGTCGCCTCCCTGCGGCCCTCGCCGTCCATGGCCCTCTACGGACTCGCGGCGATCTTCCTCTACCTGCTGCCCGCCCTCGTGTTCCTGCTGCCCACCGCCCTCGTCGGCGCCGAGCTCGCCTCCGGCTGGGAGGGCGGCATCTACCGCTGGGTCAGCGAGGCGCTCGGCAAACCGCTCGGCTTCCTCGCCGTCTGGTGCCAGTTCGCCATGACCATCGCGTACTACCCGAGCCTGCTCGCCTACGTCGCCTCGACCTTCGCGTACGTCATCGACCCCTCCCTCGCGGAGAACGGCCTCTACGTCGCGATCGTCATCGTCGTCATCTACTGGTCCGGGGTCTGGATCTCCGCGCGCGGTACGCGGACCATCGCCGGCCTGTCCTCCTTCGGTCTCGTCATCGGCACCCTCATCCCCGGCGTCCTGCTCGTCGTCCTCGGCATCGTCTTCCTCGGCCAGGGCAACCCGTCCGCCCAGCCCATGACGGCCGACCACTGGCTGCCGCCGTGGACCGGCCTCGCCAGCCTGGTCCTCATCGTCAACAACTTCCTGTCCTACGCGGGCATGGAGATGAACGGCGTCCACGTCTCCTCGCTGCGCGAGCCCAAGCGCGAGTACCCGAAGTCGATGTTCCTGGCGACCGGCCTCGTCCTGCTGATCTTCATCCTTCCGGCCCTGGCCATCGCCTGGGTGATGCCCGCCGAGCAGCTCAGCCTGACCGCCGGCCTCATGCAGGCCTTCCAGGCCTTCTTCGACCACTTCTCCATCGGCTGGATGACGAAGGTCGTCGGCATCATGCTGGTCTGCGCCGCCCTCGGCGGCATGCTCACCTGGCTCTCCGGACCCGCCAAGGGCCTCGTCCTGCTCTCCCGGCAGGAGGGCTACCTGCCGCCCGTGTTCCAGAAGTTCAACAAGGCCGGCGCCCCCCTGAACATCATGGTCGCGCAGGGCGTCGTCACCACCCTGATCGGCATCCTCTACGCCTTCAGCGACAACGTCTCCAGCGCGTACTGGATGTTCTCCGTGATCACCGTGCAGATCTACCTCATCGCCTACCTGCTGATGTTCGTGGCCGTCGTCAGGCTGCGCGGGACCCAGCCCGCCGTGGAGCGCGGCTTCCGCGTCCCCGCCGTCGCGTGGGTCGCCGGCATCGGCTTCGTCTCCTCCGTCGCCGCCCTCGCCATCGGCTTCGTGCCGCCCGACCAGTTCGGTGACCAGCCGCTGTGGCGCTACCTCCTGATCGTCGGCGGCGGCCTGCTCGTCCTCGGCCTCCTCATCCCCGGGGCCCTGCTCAAATACCGCAAGCCGGGCTGGATCCACCCGGAACACCGGGAACCTTCCACCACGCCCTGACGTAGGACGAGTGTGTCCAGGAAAGCCACGCAGACCGCCGCCGTCCTCCTCGCGCTCGGCGCGCTCGCGTACACCGCCTGGGTGCTCGAAGTCGTCGTCCGGACCGGGCTCGACCCGATCCGGACCTACGTCTCCGAGCTCGCCGCCGCCGACCAGCCGCTCGGCGGCCTGTTCCGCGCGACCGACCTCACGGCCGGACTGCTCGTCCTCGCGGGCGCGCTCACCGGCCTCGTGGCGACCGCCCGGCCCGGCCCCGACGGCCCGGCCGGGACCTCCTGGGCCCGGCGCGAACCCGGCCCGCGCCGCCCCTGGCTGCTCGCCGGCTGGCTCGCCCTCGCGCTCTTCGGCGCCGCCACCGCCGTCGACTCCCGGCTCCCGCTCAGCTGCACCCCCACCGCCGACCCCGAGTGCGCCGCGCGCGAGACCGCCGGACTCGTGCCCGCCACCCACACCGCCCACGCCGTCAGCTCCAGCCTCGCCATGGCCGGCGCCCTGACCGCGATGATCGCCCTCACCGTCGCCGCCCGCCGCTACGGCCTGTGGCGCCCCCTCGCCCGTACCGGCCCCGCCCTCGTCGCCCTCGAACTCGCCGCCACCGCCTGGACCCTCGCCGCCGTGGCCGCCTTCGAGGCGGGCAAGGGCCTGTGGTCCCTGGGCGCGGGCCAGCGCCTCCAGGTCCTCCTCGTGGCGATGTGGCTGGCGGTGCTCGCGTGGTCGGTGTTCCGGGAGCGGGACCACCGGGCGTGGGGACAGCGCCCATGACCCCCACCCACGACGCCACCCCCACCCACGACGCCACCCCCGCCCACGGCGCCACCCCCGCCCCCCTCTTCGTCCGCATCGGCGGTGTCCCCCACCACGTCGTCGTCGACGGATCGGGCCCCGTCTGCGTGCTGTCCGCGGGGCTCGGCATGAGCTGGTTCGACTGGGATCCGGTCGTCCCGCTGCTCGCCCCGTACCGCACGGTCGTCCGCTTCGACCGGCCGGGCCACGGGCTGTCCGGCCCCGCCGCCGGGCCGTCCACCGCCGTGGGCGAGGCGGACAGGATCGCCGCCGTGCTCGACGCGCTGCGCCTGCCCGGCCCCGCCACGGTCGTCGGCCACTCCCTCGCCGGGTTCCACGCGGAGGCCTTCGCGCGCCTCCACCCGGCCCGTACCGCCGCGCTGGTCCTCGTCGACTCGTCCGTGGAGGAGCGCCCGCGCGCCTCCCGCACCGCGCCCGGCCGGGCCCGGCTGCTGGGCGCGGTCCTGTCCGCGGTCGGCGTGCCGGCCGCGCTGGGACCGGCCGCCCGCGCGCTGTCCGTACGGCACGACCCGGCGCCGCCCGCCCTGGTCCGCCGCGTCTACCGCACCTCGCGCGTGCTGCGCGGCATCCTCGACGAGAACGCCCGCTACGGCGCCGTCGCCGCCCAACTCCTCGCGCTGCGCGAGCGGGTGCCGCTCCCGCCGGGCCTGCCCGTCACCGTGCTGGCCGCGCCGGACGGCTCCGCCCGCTGGGAGCGGCGCCAACGCGCGCTGGCCCGGCGGCTCGGCGCCCGCTACGAGGCGGCCGAACCGTCGGGCCATCTGGTCATGCTGGACCGCCCGGACGCCGTGGCCCGGGCCGTACTCGGAGGCTGAGACCGCCTCAGGAAGCGGCGTACACGCTCGCGCAGAAGGCCTTCAGCTGCTCGTCCGACAGCTGCTGGGCCAGATCGGCCTCGCTGATCATGCCGACCAGCTTCTTGTTCTCGACGACCGGCAGCCGCCGGATCTGGTGGCTCCGCATCTCCTCCAGGACCGCGCCCACGTCGGCGCCCGCGTCGATCCAGCGCGGGGTGCCCTGGGCCATCTCACCGCAGGTGATCTTGGCGGGGTCGTGGCCCATGGCCACACAGCCCACGACGATGTCGCGGTCCGTGATGATGCCGCAGAGCCGTTCGTTCTGGTCGGCGATGGGCAGGGCGCCCACGTTCAGGTCGCGCATCAGCTGGGCGGCGCGGTCGAGGGTCTCGTGTGCGGGGATCCACTGGGCTCCCGCGTGCATGATGTCCTTCGCCGTGGTCATGGGGTGCGTACCTTTCGTCGAACGCCGGACGTCGGACGCCGGCGTGCGGACGGGGTCCCCGAGCACCCCCCATTCTCCGTTCACGACGCGGCCCCCGCGACCGCTGGGGTCACGGGGGCCGGCGCATCGGCGCGGGTCAGCCGGAGGTACGGCCGCCTCCTAGGCGCCGCGCTGCTTGAGCATGTCCGCCATCAGCTTGATCTCGGACTGCTGCCCGTCGACCATGCCCTGCGCGAGGTCGCGCTCGACGCCGGGCACGCACCGCTCCACACAGCCCTGGGCCATGTGGATGCCGCCCTTGTGGTGCTCGGTCATCAGCTTCAGGTACAGCACCTCGGCGGCCTTGCCGGAGGCCTTGCGCAGCTGGTCCAGCTCGGCGCGGGTGGCCATGCCCGGCATGAGCTCCCCGTCCTCGCCAGCCCCCTCGGCCGCGGACATGCCGCCCATGCCCATCCAGGTCATCGGCTCCACGCCGGACTGCACCTTGGGCAGCCCCCACATGTCGAGCCAGCCCAGCATCATGCCGCGCTGGTTGGCCTGGGTGTTGGCGATGTCGTACGCGAGGCGGCGCACCTCCTCGTCCTCGGTGCGGTCGCGGACGATGAAGGACATCTCGACGGCCTGCTGGTGGTGGACGGACATGTCGCGGGCGAAGCCCGCGTCCGCCGACTCCGCGGTGGGCGTCGCCGGGCCCTTGTCGCGGTCCGCGGAGGCGACGGTGACGGCGCCCCCGGCGAACAGCAGCGCCAGGACCACGGCGGTGACGGACGCCCACTGCGTCCGGTTCAGCTTCACTGGCCCATCCCGGCGCCGCCCTGGCCGTCCGCGCCGACGCCGCCGGTGCACGCGGCGCCCGGCTCGGGGGTCTGCGGGCCGTTGACGTACTTGGTGAAGAACGCGTCGACGCGCGGGTCGCCCGCGCCGTCCACGGTCACCTGCTTGCCCCAGGCGCTGAGCATGATGGCGCCGCTCTGGTCGTCGACCGGGCTCATCAGCGAGTACGGGGTCTTCTTGACCTTCGCGCTCAGCTTCTCGACGTCACCGGGGGCGGCCTTCTTGTTGTACGTCACCCAGACGGCGCCGTGCTCCAGGGAGTGCACCGCGTTGGTGTCGTTGACCGACTTGTCGTAGACGTCGCCGTTGCAGTTCTGCCAGACGGGGTTGTGGTCCCCGCCGACCGGCGGCTTCATGTCGTACTTCACCGGGGTGGTGACGTGGTTGCGGCCCAGCTTCTTGGCGTCCCAGTCCTTCTCGCCCTTGATGGGGGCCTTGGCGGCTGCCTCCGTCTGCTCCTGCTCCTTGTTCTCCTTGGTGATCACCCAGCCGCCGAAGCCGACGAGGCTGAGCACGACGACGGTGGAGAGACCGATCGTCAGCAGACGGTTGCGGCGCTCACGGGCCTGCTCGGCGCGGCGCAGCTCCTCTATCTTGGCGCGGCGGTCGGAGGTGGTGGAGCGGTTCGCGGCCATGGTGATGTCGTCCTTCTCGGAAGTTCGGAAGTAAGGGGAAATGCGAACGATGCGAACGAACTGTGGGGATGACCCGGCCGCTTACGTCCGCAGCACCTGAAGGACGTGGAGGTCCGGCGCGCGGGGCTGCGCGCCGGGGCGGGGCGCCAGGCCGGAGTGGTGCGGCGCGCCGAGGCGCGGCAGCCGCCCCTCCGTGTGCAGCGGCGGGTCCAGCGGCGGGGCGCTGAGCACCGCGGGGGAGAGGGACGGGAAGAGGGAGCAGCCGCCGGGGTCGTACGGGCAGACGTACTCCTCGACGAGGGACGTGTGATGCCGTACGGCCTGCTCGTGGGCGGCGAGGCCCCGGTCGGCGCCGGCCGGGTCGCCGACCCCCAGACAGAGGAAGAGCGCGCCGATGAGCGTCGCCACGGCACTCGCCAGTGCCAGGGGACGCGCGTGTCGCGGCGGGCCGATGAGCCGGGAGGCTCCCATGGGCGCCGATCGTAGTGGTTGAAAGGGGTCCTTGGGCCGAACGGGGGACCACTCGGTACCGGAAAGATGCCTGACCGGCGCCGCTTTCCGGCCGCTTTCCCGTTACCTCGGTCACAGCGGAGCAGGCACTATGGGTAGGCAACGTGCACGAAACCATGTGGTGGGATGCTCAGGTGCCCCCCGATGTGCCCGAGGCGGTGGGAGCAGGCGGCCTGACCAGCGAGGATGGGTGTGGAAATGGACAAGCAGCAGGAATTTGTGCTCCGTACGCTCGAGGAGCGCGACATCCGCTTCGTGCGTCTGTGGTTCACCGACGTGCTGGGCTTCCTGAAGTCGGTGGCCGTCGCACCCGCCGAGCTGGAGCAGGCCTTCGACGAGGGCATCGGCTTCGACGGCTCCGCGATCGAGGGCTTCGCCCGCGTGTACGAGTCCGACATGATCGCCAAGCCGGACCCGGGCACCTTCCAGATCCTGCCCTGGCGCGCGGAGGCCCCCGGCACGGCCCGGATGTTCTGCGACATCCTCATGCCCGACGGCTCGCCGTCCTTCGCGGACCCGCGCTACGTCCTGAAGCGGGCCCTCGCCAAGACCTCGGACCTCGGCTTCACCTTCTACACCCACCCCGAGATCGAGTTCTTCCTCCTGAAGGACAAGCCGCTCGACGGCACCCGGCCCACCCCGGCCGACAACTCCGGCTACTTCGACCACACCCCGCAGAACGTGGGCATGGACTTCCGCCGCCAGGCGATCACCATGCTCGAATCCATGGGCATCTCGGTCGAGTTCTCGCACCACGAGGGCGCGCCGGGCCAGCAGGAGATCGACCTGCGGTACGCGGACGCGCTCTCCACCGCCGACAACATCATGACCTTCCGCCTGGTCATGAAGCAGGTCGCCCTCGAACAGGGCGTCCAGGCCACCTTCATGCCGAAGCCGTTCTCGGACTACCCGGGCTCGGGCATGCACACCCACCTCTCGCTCTTCGAGGGCGACCGCAACGCCTTCTACGAGTCTGGCTCCGAGTACCAGCTCTCCAAGGTGGGCCGCTCCTTCATCGCCGGCCTGCTGAAGCACGCGGGCGAGATCTCGGCCGTCACCAACCAGTGGGTCAACTCGTACAAGCGCATCTGGGGCGGCTCGGGCCGCACCGCCGGCTCCGGCGGCGAGGCCCCCGCGTACATCTGCTGGGGCCACAACAACCGCTCCGCGCTGATCCGCGTCCCGATGTACAAGCCCGGCAAGATGGGCTCCTCCCGCGTCGAGGTCCGCTCCATCGACTCGGGCGCCAACCCCTACCTGACCTACGCGGTCCTCCTCGCCGCCGGCCTCAAGGGCATCGAGGAGGGCTACGAACTCCCGGCCGGCGCCGACGACGACGTCTGGGCCCTCAGCGACGCCGAACGCCGCGCGATGGGCATCGAGCCCCTCCCGCAGAACCTGGGCGAGGCCATCGCCCTGATGGAACGCAGCGAACTGGTCGCGGAGACCCTCGGCGAGCACGTCTTCGACTTCTTCCTCCGCAACAAGAAGCAGGAGTGGGAGGAGTACCGCTCCGAGGTCACCGCCTTCGAGCTGCGGAAGAACCTGCCGGTGCTGTAGGCGCTTCGGCGTCGTGCGGGGGTGGCCGGGCAATTGCGTTGCGTCCGGCCACCGGGCGGCCCGAGACTTCGGCGCGTGAGTGAAACGAAGATCATCGAAACGGAGCGGCTGGTCCTGCACCCGCTCTCCTTCGGCGACGCCCAGCGCATCGTCGACGTCCGGCCCGCGGCCGGGGAGCACTGGGCCGCGGAGTACCCGGGGGTCGGGGACGTCGCCAACGCGCGGGCCTTCCTCGCCGGGGTCGCCGAGCGGGGGGATCCCGGCGTCTACCGGCCGTACGCGATACGGGTGCGTGACGAGGACGACGTCGTCATCGGCGGCATCGGCTTTCACCGGCCGCCCGGCCCCGACGGTGTCGTCACCATCGGGTACGGGCTCGTGCCGGCCTTCCGGGGACAGGGCTTCGCCACCGAGGCGCTGCGGGCCCTGATCGGCCGCGCCCGCGAGGCCGGGGCCACGGCAGTGCGGGGCGACGCGAACCTCGACAACCTCGCCTCGCAGCGGGTGATGGAGCGGGCGGGGATGGCGTACGACGGCGAGGACGAGACCGTGCGGAACTATCGGGTCGTGCTCTAGGAGCCGGAAGGCTCAGCGCTCGGACAGCTCCGTCGGGGCCTCCTGGACCACCCAGCCGTTGCCGTCGGGGTCCGCGAAGGTCAGGAACGAGTTCCAGGTCCCGCCCTTGCCCTCCTCCCAGCCCGTCGCGCCCACGTGCATCACCGGCGACACGTCCACGCCCGCCTCGACGAGTTCGTTCCTGGCCCCCTCGATGTCGGTCACGCAGAGCTGGAGGCCGTGCAGGGTGCCGGGGGGCATCTCGCGGGTGCCGGGGAACGCCGGCATGCCCTGGATCAGGGTGAGCGAGCAGCGGGAGCCCGGCGGGGTGATCTGGACGATCCTGATGCCCGGCGCCACCTCCTGGTCCAGATCGACCTTGAAGCCGCACCGGTCGGCGTAGAACTCCTTGGCCCGGTCCAGGTCGGTGACGGGGACGGGGACGACTTCCAGGGTCCAGTTCACGTTCGGGCTCCTCCTTGGGTGGGGTGTGCGGTGCGGTTCCGGCCGTACCACCGTGTCCGAAGCGCGCCCGCCACGCACCTCGAAACGCCAAGGCGGCCGTTCGCCGGATAGGCTCGTCCGGGGGCTGGACCGACCGGTGGAGGGAGCGGCGGCATGACGGTGCCGGGACGCAGGAGCAGCACGTTCAGCAGGCTGCTGCGGCACGGGTTCACCGATCCGTCCGCCGCCGAACGCCTGCTCGACCTGGAGGAGCTGGCCGCCCTGCGCGGCGACCCGGTGCTCCTCGACGCCCTCGGCGGCACCGCCGACCCCGACCTCGCCCTGCGCGGCCTGGTCCGGCTCGTCGAGGCGCAGCCCGAGGCCGAGCGCCCGGCGCTCACCACCACCCTGCTCTCCGCCAAGCCCTTCCGGGACCGGCTGCTCGGCGTGCTCGGTGCCTCCGAGGCGCTCGCCGACCACCTGGCCCGCCACCCGCAGGACTGGCAGGCCCTCGTCACGTACGAGGCCGCCGACCTCAACCCGGGCGTCGCCGACTTCGAGCGCGGCCTCGCCGAGGCCTCCGACCCGGTCTCGCTGCGGGTCGCCTACCGGCGCTGTCTGCTGGCCATCGCCGCCCGCGACGTGTGCGGCACCACCCTCGTCGCCCAGACCGCCGCCGAGCTCGCCGACCTCGCCACCGCCACCCTGCGCGCCGCCCTCGCGCTGGCCGCCGTCGCCGCGCCCGAGGACGCCGCCCAGTGCCGGCTCGCCGTCATCGCCATGGGCAAGTGCGGCGGCCACGAGCTCAACTACGTCTCCGACGTCGACGTCATCTTCGTCGGCGAGCCGGCCGAGGGTGCCGACGAGGGCAAGGCGATCCAGGCCGCGACCCGGCTCGCCTCCCACCTCATGCGGATCTGCTCCGAGACCACCGTCGAGGGCACCATCTGGCCGGTCGACGCCAACCTCCGCCCCGAGGGCCGCAACGGCCCGCTCGTGCGCACCCTCTCCTCCCACCTCGCCTACTACCAGCGCTGGGCCAAGACCTGGGAGTTCCAGGCCCTGTTGAAGGCGCGCCCGGTGGCCGGCGATCCGGAGCTCGGCGCCGCCTACATCGACGCCGTCTCCCCGCTCGTCTGGCACGCCGCCGAGCGCGAGAACTTCGTCCCCGACGTGCAGAAGATGCGCCGCCGGGTCGTCGACAACATCCCCGTCGCCCAGGTCGAACGCGAGCTGAAGCTGGGCCCCGGCGGCCTGCGGGACGTCGAGTTCGCCGTCCAGCTCCTCCAGCTCGTGCACGGCCGCAGCGACGCCACCCTGCACAGCGGCAGCACCCTCGACGCGCTCGCCGCCCTCGCCGCCGGCGGCTACGTCGGCCGCGCCGACGCCGCCCAGCTCGACGACGCGTACCGCTTCCTGCGCGCCATGGAACACCGCATCCAGCTCTACCGGCTGCGCCGCACCCACCTCGTCCCCGAGGGCGAGGCCGACCTGCGCCGCCTCGGGCGCTCCCTGGGCCTGCGCACCGACCCGGTCGCCGAGCTCAACAAGGAGTGGAAGCGGCACGCGACCGTGGTGCGCCGCCTGCACGAGAAGCTGTTCTACCGCCCGCTCCTCGACGCCGTCGCCCAGCTCGCCCCCGGCGAGATCCGGCTCAGCCCCCAGGCGGCCGGCCAGCGCCTCGAAGCGCTCGGTTACGCCGACCCGTCCGCCGCCCTGCGCCATCTGGAGGCGCTGTCCTCCGGCGTCAGCCGCAAGGCCGCCATCCAGCGCACGCTGCTGCCGGTGCTGCTCGGCTGGTTCGCCGACTCCGCCGACCCGGACGCCGGCCTGCTCGGCTTCCGCAAGGTCTCCGACGCGCTCGGCAAGACCCCCTGGTACCTGCGGCTGCTGCGCGACGAGGGCGCCGCCGCCGAGAACCTGGCCCGGGTCCTGTCCGCCGGCCGGCTCGCCCCCGACCTGCTGCTGCGCGCCCCCGAGGCGGTCGCGATCCTCGGCGACCCGGAGGGCCTCAAGCCGCGCGGCCGGGAACACCTGGAGCAGGAGGTGCTCGCCGCCGTCGGCCGGGCGGACGGCGCCGAGCAGGCGGTGGCCGCGGCGCGCGGCGTGCGCCGCCGGGAACTCTTCCGCACCGCCGCCGCCGACCTCATCCGCTCGTACGGTACGGAGGACAGCCCCCGCGAGCCCGACCCCGGCGCCCTCGTGAACCGGGTCGGCAAGGCCGTCACCGACCTCAACGCGGCCACCCTCGCCGGCGCCCTCCGAGCCGCCGTGCGGGCCGAGTGGGGCGACGAACTGCCCACCCGGTTCGCCGTGATCGGCATGGGCCGCTTCGGCGGCCACGAACTCGGCTACGGCTCCGACGCGGACGTCCTGTTCGTGCACGAGCCGCGCGAGGGCGTCGACGAACAGGAGGCCGCCCGGGCCGCCAACCAGGTCGTCACCGAGATGCGTCGGCTCCTCCAGCTCCCCACGGCGGACCCGCCGTTGCTCATCGACGCCGATCTGCGCCCGGAGGGCAAGAGCGGCCCCATGGTCCGCACCCTCAAGTCCTACGAGGCCTACTACCGGCGCTGGTCGCTGGTCTGGGAGAGCCAGGCCCTGCTGCGCGCCGAGCCGATGGCCGGAGACGCCGAGCTGGGCGCGCGGTTCATCGAGCTCGCCGACCCGCTGCGGTACCCCATGGAGGGGCTCGGCGAGGACGCGGTGCGCGAGATCCGGCGGCTCAAGGCCCGGATGGAGACCGAGCGGCTGCCGCGCGGCGCCGACCCGACCCTCCACGCCAAGCTGGGCCGCGGCGGCCTGAGCGACGTCGAGTGGACGGTGCAGCTGCTCCAGATGCGGCACGGCTGGGCCGAGCCCGGTCTGCGCACCACCCGGACCCGGGAGGCGCTGGCAGCCGCCCACGCGGCGGAGCTGATCGGCACGGACGAGGCCCAGATCCTGGACGAGGCCTGGGTCCTGGCGACCCGGGTGCGCAACGCGGTGATGCTGGTCCGCGGCCGTCCCGGCGACACCTTCCCCTCCGAGCCGCGCGAACTGGCCGCGGTCGGGCGCTACCTGGGCTACGGCCCGGGCCATGTCGGCGAGATGGTCGACGACTACCGTCGGATCACGCGCCGGGCGCGGGCGGTGGTGGAGGAGCGCTTCTACGGCGCGTAGCGCGGCGCAGGGCGCTCGTCGGGATCAGCGAGGCGAGCGCGGTCACGGCCACCACGAGGAGCAGCGAGCGCAGCGGCAGCAGGGTGCCGGGGGCGTCGTCGATGTGGTCGAGGCCGTTCCACACGGCGCAGATCCAGGCGAAGGTCCCCGTCGTCACGGTCAGCCACAGCCGCCGCTCGCCGGAGATCCGCAGCCCGATCCAGAGCACCAGCGGCATCACGAGGGCCGTGTTGATCATCGCCGTGGTGAACGCCTGGTCCCCGGAGTACGCCGGCCCGCCGCCGCCCAGTGTCGCCGAGGCCTGTCCGGCGAAGCCCAGGTAGAGGGTGTCGGAGAGGATCAGATGCGAGGCGGCGACGCCGAGCGAGGAGACGGCCAGGGTCTTGAAGGGCCGTGAGGCGGTGGTCATGCGGGCGACTATACGTAGTGCGTATACACGGGGTGCATAGTGGGGTGGCCCTGCCCCTGCGGGGTCGTCGTGGCATGCCCCGCCGGACCCGGCGGAGTCCTACTCCCCGTCGCCGTCCACGCCCGCGCCGCCGTTGCGCTTCCGGCTCGACCGGCTGACCCCGCGCGCCAGTTCGCCCGCCGCCAGGGTGGCGCCGGCCACGCCGCGCGTCCAGCGCGGGCCGCCGCGGGCCGCCCAGACGACACAGCCGCAGCCCACGGCGGCGAGGACGACGAGGGCGGACAGGATGAGGATGGCCACGGTGCTGTTCTCCTTGGTCAGGGGGTGGCGGCGTCGAGCCGCCGTCGGCAGTGTTCCAGGTACCCCGCGAGCGCCAGTTCGAAGGCCGCGTCCGTGCGTCCCTCGGCGACCTCGGCCAGTGCGCGGGCCAGTTGGGGTGTGGCCGTCTCGTCGGTCAGTTCCCACATCGCCTCGGGGGCGGCCATGTCGAGGGCCGAGCCGAGCACCAGGTTTTCCAGGGCGATGATCACCGGCATCACGTCGCTGAGCGGGAAGCCCGCGCCCAGGAGGCGGACGACGGCCTTCTCGTACTGGAGGAGCACCCGGGGCGCGCGCACCGGCGAGGTGGTGAGGAGCGGGATGGCGCGCGGGTGGGCGGCGAAGGCGGCGCGGTAGGAGCGGGCCCAGGCCGCCATGGCCGCGTCCCAGGGCTCCCGGTCGAGCGCGCCGCCGTCGATCGCGTCGCAGACCCGTTCCCGCAGCAACTCGACTATGCCGTCCCGGCCGTCCACATGGTGGTACACCGAGGCCGTCTGTACGCCCAGTCGCCGGGCGATCTGCGGCACGCTGAAGTCGCCCTGCTCGTCGACGAGTTCGAGCGCCGTGGTGGTGATGCGCTCCCGGTCGAGGAGAGGTGTGCGCGGCCGGCCCATGAAGGTTTTCCCCCTGTTCAGGTCTTCCCGGATCGATGGACCCGAGGCTACATTGCGCCAACCGAAAGGCTTTAGGTTTCCTGCTCCTGCCGCAGAAGGGCCTCCCCACCCATGTCCTCCCGCACCGCCGACGAGCCACCACGACCCGAGCTGAGAACCGGCAGCCTCACCACCGCCGACATCTCCTTCTTCGTCGTCTCCGCCGCCGCCCCGCTCACCGTGATGGCCGGCGTCGCCCCCATAGCCCTCGTCCTCGGCGGCATCGGCACCCCCGTCGGCTACCTCCTGGCCGGCGTCACCCTGACCGTCTTCGCCATCGGCTTCACCACCATGAGCCGCCACGTCCGCAGCGGCGGCGCCTTCTACGCGTACATCGCCCAGGGGCTCGGCAAGCCCGTCGGCATCGCCGCCGCGCTCATCGCGATGGTCGGCTACAACGGCATGGAGATCGGCGTCTACGGACTCCTCGGCTCCGCCACCGCCGACACCGCCCAGGCCCTGTGGGGCGTCGACCTGCCCTGGCTGCCGATCGCCCTCGCCGGCCTGCTGCTCATCTGGTACGGCGGCTACCGCTCCATCGACTTCGGCGCCAAGGTCCTCGGCGTCCTCCTCGTCGCCGAGACCGGCATACTCCTGCTCCTCGCCGGCGGCGTCCTGCTCCGGGGCGGCGCGAGCGGACTCTCCCTCGCCTCCTTCGCCCCCGGCAACGTGCTCGTCCCCGGCACGGCGGCCGTCCTCGCCTTCGCGTTCTCGGCCTTCACCGGCTTCGAGTCCACCGTCATCTACCGCCGCGAGGCCCGCGACCCCGACCGCACCATCCCCCGCGCCACCTACATCGCGGTCGCCTTCCTCGGCCTGTTCTACGCGTTCGTCGTCTGGACCGTCATCCAGGCCTTCGGCGACGACCGGGTCGTCGCCGCCGCCACCGACGACCCCGGCGGCCTCTTCTTCGCCGCGATCACCACGTACGTCGGCCCCTGGGCCGCCGACCTGATGCACGTCTTCATCGTGACCAGCATCATCGCCTCGCTGCTCGCCTTCCACAACGCGATCAACCGCTACGGCCTCGCCCTCGCCGAGGAGGGCGTCCTGCCCGCCGCGCTCGGCCGGATCCACCCCCGCCACCGCTCCCCGTACGTCGCGGGCGCCGTCCAGACCGTGCTCGGCGCCGCCGTCGTCCTCGGCTTCGCCGCCGCGGGCGCCGACCCGTACGCCCAGCTGCTGCTCTGGGTGAACACCCCCGGCATGCTCGGACTCATGGCGCTGATGCTGCTCGCCGCCCTCGCCGTCGTCCGCTACTTCCGCCGCGTCCCGCACCACGAGGGCGCCCTGCGCACCCTCGTCGCCCCCGGCACCGCCGCCGTCCTGCTGGCCGTCGCGATCTGGCTGGTCGCCTCCAAGGTCCAGCTCTTCACCGGCGCCTCGGACACCGTCGACACCGTCCTCGTCGCCGTCGTCCCCGCCGTCTTCCTCCTCGGCCTCCTCCTCGCGTACCGGCTCCGCCGCACCCGCCCCGAGGTCTACGCCCACTTCGCCGAAGAACCGCCCACCGAGCCCCTGGAACCCGGAGACCCCTCGTGTCCGCAGCGCACGCCGCACCCGACCTCGTCCTCGTCAACGCCCGCCTCCGCACCCCCGGCCCCTCCCGCCACACCGCTGTCGCCGTCCGCGAAGGACTGATCACCGCCCTCGGCGACGACACCGACGCCCGCGCCTGGCGCGGCCCCCGCACCGAGCTCGTCGACCTCGGCGGCGCCACCCTCACCCCCGGCCTCACCGACGCCCACAGCCACCCGGTCTGGGGCCTGGAGATGTCCGCGGGCACCGACCTCTCCGCCGTCACCGACCTCGAAGGGCTGCGGGCCGCGCTCAGGACCGCCGCACGCCGCTCCGGCTGGGTGATCGGCCACGGCCTCGACCACAACGTCTTCGGCGGGCGCCCCATCCACCGCGAGCTGATCGAGGAGGCCCTCGACGACGCCCCCGCCTTCCTGCGCCTCTACGACGGGCACTCCGCCCTCGCCAGCGGCGCCGCCCTCCGGGCCGCCGGCATCGACGGGCCGCGCGCCTTCACCCAGCGCTCCGAGATCGTCTGCGACGCCGGGGGCCGCCCCACCGGGCACCTCAACGAGCACGCCGCCATGGACCTGATGACCCCGGTCCTCCCCGCCCAGGACCCCGCCGAGCGCCGCGACCGGCTCGTCGGACTGCTCACCGCGATGGCCGCCACCGGACTCACCGGCGCCCACGTCATGGACCTCGGCGGCCACGACGTCCCCGGCCTGCTCGCCGCCGTCGAGGCCGCCGGCGACCTGCCGCTGCGGCTGCGCCTCGCCCCCTGGTGCATGCCCGGCGCCACCACCGAGGAGCTGGACGAACTGGTCCGGCTCCAGGACCGGGCGGGGCGGCTGTGGCGGATCGGCGGCGTCAAGTTCTTCATGGACGGCACCGTGGAGGGCGGCACGGCCTGGCTGGAGCACGCCGACTGCCACGGCCAGGGCACCGACGCCTTCTGGCCCGACCCGGCCGCGTACTCCGCCGCCGTACGGCACCTGCACCGGGCCGGCGTCGGCACCGCCACCCACGCCATCGGCGACGCGGCCGTACGGCACGTCCTGGACACCGTGGAGAGCCTCGGCGCGGGGACCGGCCCCCGGCACCGCGTCGAGCACATCGAGACCGTCCCCGACGCCCAGCTCGCCCGCTTCCCGGCCCTCGGCGTCGTCGCCTCCATGCAGCCGCCGCACACCGCGTACACCCGCGCCGACCGCACCGACGAGTGGTCCAAGCGGCTCGGCGAGGAGCGGGCCGACCGGGCCTGGCGGTGCCGCGACCTCAGGGACGCCGGGGCGCACCTCGCGCTCGGCTCGGACTGGCCCATCGCCCACTACGACGCCCGCCAGGTCCTCGCCACCGCCCAGGCCCCCAGGGGCGCTGCCTCGGCCCGGCACGGCCTGACCGGGGAGATGGCCCTGGAGGGGATGACCACGCACGCGGCCCTCGCGGCGGGGGAGGAGCGTCTGGCGGGCCGGATCGCACCGGGCTTCCGCGCGGACCTCACCGCCTTCACCCTCGACCCGACGAAGGCCCCGGCCGACGAGACGGCCGAGGCCCCGATCCGGCTCACGGTGGCCGGCGGGCGGATCACTTACCGGGCCGGGGCAGTGACGTAGGAACGAGTGCTAGTCTCCGCGGACCGGCAGTACGCGAAGTCCGGAACAGTGAGATGGCCAACTCCCGGCTGGACCAGACTCACAACAGAGGGTGTGGTGCGCCCGCTTCGCGGAAATCCGAGTCCGACCGTGTTCAGGGTCGCAGTCTCAGCTGGCCGGGCAGCATGGAGGCATCGACCATGTCGCATTCACGTCACCGCACCTTGGCTGCTGAGCGGTCCTCGTTCACTGGGGAGAGTCACGCCGCCGCCGCGTTGGGCACCACGCGTTACGGGGGCCTGGGGCTGGATTCTGCATTTCCGGCGCAGCGACGGCTCAGAGCGCTACTGGCCCTCGCTGTGCTCAACTGTGGTTCCCGCGCCGCCTGGCTCTCGGAATCCTGCCTTTACGAACTGAGCCTGTACAGCTTCCTGGTTTCTCCTCGCCGAGATGATCTGGTTCTGATCTCGCACGCCGCCGACAACATCGCCAACCGGCTGCTTCCGGGAGAACACAAGGCCGACGTGCTCTGCCTGCCGGGAATGCGACTGCTCGACGACCCGGATGACGCTGTCCGGCTGATTCACCTTCCGACTGGTGCACGCGTCACCACCACCACCCGCAACACTGGCACGGGGGGCGGAAGCTCGTACAACGCGCACTCATGGAGGCGCGCGGACCAACCGATCACGCCGTGGGAAGAGGAAGTCCTTGACGCCCTCCCGCCCATGACGCCCGACGCCGAGATGCTGCTCGGAGCCCTCACTTCACGACTCTGGCTCAAGGACCCGCTCGGATCCTGGGCGATCGGAGGATGGTTCAACCCTCCTCCAAACCGTGATCGCGGCTCGGTGCGCTCACGAGGACACTCGCGTCGCCTCGATGGCAGTGGCGATTCCTGGGAACTGGAGTGGACGTCGTACCCGTACCCGGAGGACCTCCTGGCAGCTTTCACTCATCCGCGAGCAGGGCTGCAAGGCGTCTGTGTCATTCCGGATGGTGGGAGGCTCCATTTGGCGTACGGAACAGCTCGACTGACGCTTGTCCCCTGCCAGGCGCAGCGGATTTCCAGCGTCGGCACATCGCGCATTTGGCGCTGATCGGGAAGACGCCAGGGCTCACCGCACGTGGCGCAGTCGCCTGCCGTCATGGCTGCGCACGTGCGGACCTCCGCTGTCGATCGCGTCGAGCAGGCGGATCGCGTAGACCTCGCTCATGCACTGCTCGATCTCGGCGGGAGTGAGCCAGCCGACCGCCGTGGACTCGGCCGATGTACGCTCGCTGCCACCGGAGGGCTTGCAGCGGAAGACCAGGGCGACGATCCCCCGAGTGGTGTTCTTGTAGACACCGGTCAGTTCGTCGACCTCGACAAGGATGCCGGTCTCTTCCCAGACCTCGCGGACGACGCCCTCCTCCGGGGACTCGGTGAGTTCGAGCACTCCGCCGGGTGGTTCCCACGCCCCGTTGTCCGCCCGTCGGATCGCGAGGAGGCGGCCGTCTTCCCGTACGACCGCTCCAGCCACGGACACGGAGTGCAGCGGCGTTGACCCGGGTTCCTGGGGGCTGTTACTCATGTGCAGGAGCTTAGGAGAGTGAGAAGGATCGTGGGAACGCCCGCAGGTGCCGGCCGGGCCGTGCCGAGGTACGTGCAGATCGCTGACGAGATCGTGCAACAGATCCGCGCAGGCCTGCTGAAGGCCGGTGACATGGTGCCGAGTGAATCCGAACTCGTGGAGCGGTACGGAGTTTCCGGCGGGACGATTCGCAAGGCGATGGTGGAGGTCCGTTCGAGCGGCCTGGTCTCCACACGCCATGGCAAGGGCTCGTTCGTGAAGGACCGGCCGCCGGTGAAGTCGCGGTCGTCGGATCGATTCAGGGCATCGCACCGGCGGGGTGGCCGAGCCGCGTACCTGGCCGAGTCGGAGCAGGCCGGGGCGACGGCGAAGGTGAGTGTGCTGTTCGTAGGCCCACTGGCAGTGCCGACGGAGATCGCCGAGCGACTTGGGGTGGACGTCGGGAGCCAGGTACTGGCCCGGCGACGGTTGTACTTCCGAAACGGCGTTCCGGTCGAGGTGGCGACGTCGTATCTCCCGTGGGACGTGGTGAGAGACATCCCTGAGCTGTTCGCCGAGAATCCCGGACCAGGCGGCATCTATGCCCGGCTGGAGGATGCGGGCCATGTCTTCGCCGAGTTCGTCGAAACGCTCCATGCGCGGTCGGCGGCGAGGGCTGAGGCCTCCGAGCTCGCCCTGAGTCCTGGGGCGCCTGTCATTCACCTCGTGCGGGAAGCGGTCACGAGAAAGGGGCGGGTGGTCGAGGTCTGCGACACCCTCATGGCCGCCGATCAATTCGTTTTGAGCTACCGCATTCCTGCGGCTGACTGAACGACGCCGCAAGTCAGCTCGGTCCGCCGCACGTTCACCCTCACGGTGGGTTGACTCACAGGAGTGGTGCAGGCACTCTGCGAGAGAGCACTCATATACATGAGTGAAGGACCTGGTTGTCTGGAGAGGAGTTCGTTTCATGCCTCGTCAGGGCGTCGAAACTCAAGAGCAGCGGGTACGCATGACCTTGCGTGTCTCCAGGGATTCCGGACGAACATGGGGACCGTTCACCACCGTCTCCGAGGGCACCGCCTTTGATCCCCTCGCGAGCCCCGGTCGCTATCCCGCCTGCGCCTGCCCCCGCTGTCGTCGGTCGAGGTGTTCGGAGTCCCTGCGGTTGCCCCTTGGCTTACTTGACGCCGCCGTGAGGCAGCTCCGCGAGCCGGCGCTCGACCGGACGGTGTACTGCTCCCTGGATGAACACGGCTGTGGCCACCACTTCGCAGTTCTCGACTCCCTGGACGTCGGCTCGGCCCTCTGGGCTCGCTGGGCCGGGGCGGAGGCAGACCTGATCGAACTCCGCGACTGCACCGCGAGAGGGCGTCCTCCTGAGCGTGAGGCCTGCGCTCTCTTCGCCCATCACCCCGGCCCTCACGCTCACAGCTGATCGTGATGACGGCAGTCGAAGAAGCCGGATACGCGCGGTACACCTATCGCCTGCGGATCTCCTCCACTGCCGGTGAGCGGCTGCTCGCCGAGTGGGACCGATGCCGGTGGATCTGGAACGAGTGCGTGGCCAAGTCGAAGCAGGTCCACGCCTGGAACGAGGCAAGGACGGCGGGGGATGCGAAGCGTACTTGCGGCCCGGCTCAGCTGAGTCGGATGCTCACTGAGGCACGTGCCGGGATGCCGTGGCTACGGGAAGGCTCGTCGGTTCCGCAGCAGCAGGTGGTCAGGGACTTCGGCACTTCGCGGGCGAAGGCTCAGAAGGACATCAGGGACCGACTGCCCGTGTCTCGGCGGTCAGGGATGCCGAGGTGGAAGAAGAAGCGGGACACGCGGCCGAGCCTGAACTACACGCGACGGGGCTTTCGAGTCCAGGGCGGACGTCTGCATCTCGCGGGCGGCATCGTGCTGACAGTGGTGTGGTCGCGAAATCTTCCGGCGGACCCGTCCAGCGTCCGGGTCCACCAGGACAGCGTCGGACACTGGCACGCGACATTCGTCGTCCGGGTCACGGTGAGTCCGTTGCCGGAAACCGGTGCGGTGATCGGCATCGACTGGGGTGTGAAGGAGACCGCGACCACCACCAGCGACGCCCATGACCTGCCTCATGCCGCGTACGGAAGGAAGGCCGAGGAGGGGCTTGCCCGATACCAGCGGATGATGGCCCGGCGGAGGCCGGGAAAGGGCCAGGCGGGGTCAAAGGGCTACCGGCGGGCGAAGCGGCAGGTCGCGAAGTCATACGGGAAAGTGGCCCGGCAACGACAGGACGCGGCGCGCAAGTGGGCCAAGCGTGTCGTCCGCGATCACGACGCCATCGCCGTCGAAGACTTCAAGCCGAAGTTTCTGGCGAGGACCACGATGGCCCGAAAGGCCGCGGACGCCGCTATCGGTGCCACCAAGAAGGCCCTGATCGAGATGGGGCGCAAGCACGGTAGGGCTGTGTATCTGGTCCACCCCGCGTACACGACGATGGACTGCGCGCAGTGCGGAGCGAGAGCCAAGCACGCACTGCCGCTGGGAATGCGCACGTACACGTGCGCCGCGTGTGGAGCGGTGTCCCCGAGAGACAAGAATTCCGCTCGTGTGATGCTCGTCCGGGCAGGTCTGAACCCGGCTGGTGTTGATCGCGGAAGTCCGGGTGGGACGCCGTCCCACCCGGCAGCGTGAGCCAGGAATCCCGCCCCCTCACGGGTGGCAGGGAGCAGTCAATTTCCGGAGCTGACGGGCGGCCGGGGCCGGCCCGCCTCGACGGCGTCCGCGCCCTCGTCCGCCGTGCGCGGCGGGCCGCCCTGGGCGACCGGGGCGGCCGGCTCCACCAGCCGGGGCAGCTTGTGCGGGCGGGAGCCGTACCAGAGGTACGAGATGCCGAAGCCGAAGGCCAGGCAGAGCATGCCGCCGACCGCGTCCATCCAGAAGTGGTTGGCGGTGGCCACGATGACGACCAGGGTCGCCGTCGGGTAGAGCAGGCCGAGGATCCGCGCCCAGGGCGCCTTGGCCAGCAGAAAGATGGTCACACCGCACCACAGCGACCAGCCGATGTGCATCGACGGCATCGCCGCGTACTGGTTCGACATGTGCTTGAGGTTGCCCGAGGCCATCGAGCCCCAGGTGTGGTGCACGAGCACGGTGTCGACGAAGTTCTGGCCGTTCATCAGCCGCGGCGGCGCGAGCGGGTACAGGTAGTAACCGACGAGGGCCACACCGGTGGTGGCGAACAGGACCGTGCGGAACGCCGCGTAACGGCCCGGCTGCCATCGGTACAGCCACACGAGCACACCGATGGTCACGATGAAGTGCAGGGTGGCGTAGTAGTAGTTCATCGAGACGATCAGCCAGGTCACCGAGTTCACGGCCTGGTTGACGGTGTGCTCGAAGGCGAGCCCGAGGGAGTGCTCGGCCTGCCAGATCCAGTCGGCGTTCTTCAGCGCCTGGGCCTTCTGCTCCGGCACCGCGTTGCGGATGAGGGAGTAGGTCCAGTAGCTGATCGCGATGAGCGCGATCTCGAACCAGATCGTGGGGCGCCGAGGCGTGCGGGCACGCAGGCGCGCGAATCTGCCGTCGGCCACGATGGGTGACGACGGGGTCGTCCGGTTTTCCAAACTCTTCACGGTCGTTTCACCCATAGGAGGAGAGTCTGCCAGATCCCTTTCCTCCGACCGATCATCCCTCGGTCGGGTTCGGAGCGCACCCGCTCCGTCTCAGGGCTGACCTCAGCCCCTTAGGGGAGCCGAGGCCGTTGAACCGCGAACGACCAGTTCGGGCATGAAGACGAACTCGCTGTGCGGGGCCGGCGTACCGCCGACCTCCTCCAGGAGTGCCCGGACCGCCGCCTGGCCCATCGCCTGCACGGGCTGGCGGATGGTGGTCAGCGGCGGATCGGTGAAGGCTATGAGCGGGGAGTCGTCGAAGCCGACCACCGACACGTCCTTCGGCACCTCGAAGCCCTGCTGCCGCGCGGCCCGGATCGCGCCGAGCGCCATCATGTCGCTGGCGCAGACGATCGCGGTGCACCCCTTGGAGAGGAGCGCGGCGGCCGCGGCCTGCCCGCCCTCCAGCGTGTACAGCGAGTGCTGGATGAGCTCCTCGGATTCCTCGGGGGTGAGCCCGAAGCGTTCCTGCATGCCCTTGCGGAAGCCCTCGATCTTGCGCAGCACCGGTACGAAACGCTTGGGCCCGACGGCGAGACCGATCCGGGTGTGCCCCAGCGCGGCCAGGTGCGTCACCGCCAGGACCATCGCGGCCCGGTCGTCGGGGGAGACGAAGGGGGCCTGCACCTTGGGGGAGAAGCCGTTGATGAGGACGTACGGGACGCCCTTGCCGCGCAGCTGGTCGTAGCGGGTGGTGTCGGCCGTGGTGTCGGCGTGCAGCCCGGAGACGAAGATGATGCCGGACACCCCGCGCTCCACCAGCATGTCGGTGAGCTCGTCCTCCGTGGACCCGCCGGGGGTCTGGGTGGCGAGCACCGGGGTGTAGCCCTGGCGGGTGAGGGCCTGCCCGATGACCTGCGCGAGCGCGGGGAAGATCGGGTTGTCCAGTTCGGGGGTTATGAGGCCGACCAGTCCCGCGCTGCGCTGGCGCAGGCGTACGGGACGCTCGTAGCCGAGCACGTCGAGTGCGGCGAGAACGGATTCACGGGTGGCCGCGGCCACACCGGGCTTGCCGTTGAGCACGCGGCTGACTGTGGCTTCACTGACCCCCGCCTGGGCTGCGATGTCGGCGAGCCGCGCGGTCATGGGAGTGGACTGTACCGGTCGCCCGTCGGATTGCCCACCGAGCGCGGATTCCGGCCGCCGACGTTCGGTTGCCGTGGAGCTGTCAGCCGGTTTTCGCAAGTTCTTGCAAGAGGGGAAGGGGTGTCGGGGCTGTCAAGCGGCCCGTCGGCAACCTTCAGGACACGCGGATGTAACGATCGGCGGGTCTTGCAGAAAGTTCCCGCAAGCTCTTTCGGCGCGTTTTCATCCCTGTTACGTTCCTGGCAACCCGGGGCGCCGCGAGGGAGCGGTCGCATGAGGAAGTTGTTCGAGACCCTCGTCCAATCCGGGATCAGTTGAAGGAGTTCACATGCGGCGTGGCATAGCGGCCACCGCGCTGGTCGCGGCCCTGGGTGTGTCCCTGGCGGCGTGCGGAAGCGGCGACGGTTCCACCGGCGGCGGCTCGAAGAGCTCGGGTGAGCTGTCCGGCACCGTCACCTGGTGGGACACCTCCACCGTCGGTTCCGAGGACAAGGTCTTCAAGAAGATCGCCGAGGACTTCACGAAGAAGCACCCCAAGGTCACGGTCAAGTACGTGAACGTGCCCTTCGGCGACGCCCAGAACAAGTTCAAGAACGCCGCGCAGTCCGGCTCCGGCGCCCCCGACGTGATCCGCTCCGAGGTCGCCTGGACCCCGGACTTCGCGAACCTCGGCTACCTCGCCCCGCTGGACGGCACCGCCGCCCTGAAGGACCAGGACGACTTCCTCAAGCAGGCCGCCGCGTCCACCAAGTACAACGGCAAGACCTACGCGGTGCCGCAGGTCATCGACTCCATGGGCATCTTCTACAACAAGAAGATCTTCAAGGACGCCGGCGTCGAGGTCCCCAAGAACATCGACGAGCTGAAGTCCGTCTCCGCCAAGATCAAGCAGAAGACCGGCAAGACCGGCCTCTACCTGCGCGGCGACGACGCCTACTGGTTCCTCTCCTTCCTGTACGGCGAGGGCGGCGACATGGTCAACGCCGACACCAAGACCGTCACGATCGACAACGCGGCCGGCGTCAAGGCCTTCAAGACCGTCAAGGACCTCGTCGACTCGGGCGCCGCCAAGACCGACGCCACCGACGGCTGGAACAACATGCAGACGGCCTTCAAGGACGGCAAGGTCGCCATGATGATCAACGGCCCCTGGGCCGTCACCGACACCTACGCCGGCAAGGAGTTCGCCGACAAGGCCAACCTGGGCATCGCCCCGGTCCCGGCCGGCTCCGGCGGCCAGGGTGCCCCGCAGGGCGGCCACAACCTCGCCGTCTACGCGGGCTCCAAGAACCTGGACGCCTCCTACGCCTTCGTCGACTACATGAGCTCGCCCGAGGTGCAGACCCAGGTCGCCAAGGAGCTGAGCCTGCTCCCCACCCGTACCTCGGTCTACGGCAAGTCCGACGTGGCGATGAACGAGATGATCACGTTCTTCAAGCCGGTCGTCGACAAGGCCGTCGAGCGCCCGTGGATCCCCGAGGGCGGCAGCCTCTTCGCCCCGCTGGTCACCGAGTACACCAAGGTCCTCACCAACCAGACCACCCCGGAGCAGGGAGCCAAGACGGCGGGCGAGTCCTACCGCAAGCTCCTGAAGGACTGGAAGTAACAAGGAAGCGGGAAGGAAGGCAGACCGGCTGATGGCTGTGGACACCAGCAGCCAGTCGGTGGCGAAGGCCGCGGGCGAGAACGTCGCCCGCGGCCGGAGCCGCGGAACTGGCAACCGGCAGCGAGCGGTGAAGCGTTCGCTCTCCACTCACTGGTACGCCTGGGCGATGGTCGCCCCGGTGGTGATCGTGATCGGCGTGATCATCGGCTATCCGCTGGTCCGCGGCATCTGGCTGTCGCTCACGGACGCCAACGAGCGCAACGTCGAGCGCTCCATCGGCGTCAACCACATCCCCGCGACCTACGAGTTCGTGGGCGTGGACAACTACGTCGACGCGCTCACCGGGAGCCAGTTCCTCTCCACCCTGGGCTGGACCCTGGTGTGGACGGTCTCCTGCGTCTCCGTGACCTTCGCCCTCGGCCTCGGTCTCGCCAACCTGCTCAACCGCAGGATCGCCGGCCGCTCCGCCTACCGGATGCTGCTGATCCTGCCCTGGGCCGTGCCCGGCTTCGTCTCCGTCTTCGCCTGGCGCTTCCTCTACAACGAGGACAACGGTCTGCTCAACAAGGTCCTCGCCGGCGGCGGCATCGACGCCGTCCCGTGGCTCAACGACCCCAGCTGGGCCAAGTTCTCGGTCATCGCCGTCAACGTCTGGCTCGGCGTCCCCTTCATGATGGTCGCCCTGCTCGGCGGGCTCCAGTCCATCCCCGGCGAGCTCTACGAGGCCGCCGAGATGGACGGCGCGAACGCCCTCCAGCGCTTCCGGCACATCACCCTGCCCGGGCTGCGCTCGGTGTCCACGACGGTGATCCTGCTCTCCACCATCTGGACCTTCAACATGTTCCCGGTGATCTTCCTGCTCACCCGGGGCGGACCCGGCGAGGCCACCCAGATCCTGGTGACCCAGGCCTACAAGTTCTCCTTCGAGATCAGCCCGCGCGACTACGCCCAGTCCTCCACGTGGGGCGTGCTGATCCTGATCCTCCTGATGGTCTTCGCCGCGGTCTACCGGCGAGTCCTCCGCAAGCAGGGAGAAGTCTGGTGACCACGACCACCCCCGCCCCCGCCGTGAAGGCCCCGGCCGCCCCGGCGCCCGCGGCCAACGCCCCCCGCCGCGGCCGCCGTTCGCCGCTCAGCTCGGCCGGGCTGCACCTCGCCCTGATCACGGCCTCCGTGATCGCGGTCTTCCCGGTGCTGTGGGTGCTGCTGACCTCGCTCAAGCCGGCGAAGTTCGCGACCAGCACCGACTTCTTCAAAGAGACGACGTTCGAGAACTACACGAACCTGCTGAGCGACACCCCGTTCCTCACCTGGTTCGGCAACTCGCTGCTCGTCGCCGCCCTCACCACGGTGCTCGGCGTCTTCGTCTCGTCCACCACCGGCTACGCCGTCAGCCGCTTCCGCTTCCCCGGGAAGCGCGGACTGATGTGGACGCTGCTCATCACCCAGATGTTCCCGGTCGCCGTCCTCATCGTGCCGATCTACAACATCATGGCCTCGATGGGCCTGCTCAACAGCCCGGCCGGCCTGGTCATCACCTATCTGACGATCGCCGTGCCGTTCTGCGCCTGGATGATGAAGGGCTTCTTCGACACCATCCCGCGCGAGATCGACGAGTCGGGGTACGTCGACGGCCTCAGCCCCTTCGGGACCTTCTGGCGGCTGATCCTGCCGCTCGCCAAGCCGGGCATCGCGGTCACCGCCTTCTACTCCTTCATCACCGCCTGGAGCGAGGTCGCCTACGCCTCCGCGTTCATGGTCGGCGACGAGAACCTGACGCTCGCCGGCGGACTGCAGAAGTTCGTCAACCAGTACGGCGCCCAGTGGGGCCCGATGTCCGCGGCCTCCGTGCTCATCGCCGTCCCGGCCGCCCTGGTGTTCCTCTTCGCCCAGCGCCACCTGGTGACCGGCATGTCCGCCGGTGCCGTCAAGGGCTGAGCCGCACACCGGCGCCGCACCCCGCGCCGGGGCCCGCACCCGTGCCCGAACCCGTGTCCGTAATCTCCTTACGACTCAAGGAAGACATGACCCAGCACCTCGCCACTCCCGCCGCCGCCGCTCCGACCACCGGCACGCACTCGGGCTGGTGGAGAGACGCGGTGATCTACCAGGTCTATCCGCGCAGCTTCGCCGACGGCAACGGCGACGGCATGGGCGACCTGGAGGGCGTTCGCAGCCGGCTGCCGTACCTGAAGGAGCTCGGCGTCGACGCCGTCTGGCTCTCCCCGTTCTACGCCTCCCCGCAGGCCGACGCCGGATACGACGTCGCCGACTACCGGGCCATCGACCCCATGTTCGGCACCCTCCTCGACGCCGACGCCCTCATCCGCGAGGCCCACGACCTGGGCCTGCGGATCATCGTCGACCTCGTGCCCAACCACTCCTCCGACCAGCACGAGTGGTTCCAGCGCGCCCTGCGCGAGGGCCCCGGCTCCCCGCTGCGCGAGCGCTACCACTTCCGCTCCGGCAAGGGCGAGAACGGCGAACTCCCGCCCAACGACTGGGAGTCCATCTTCGGCGGCCCCGCCTGGACCCGCACACAGAACCCCGACGGCACCCCCGGCGACTGGTACCTCCACCTCTTCGCGCCCGAGCAGCCCGACTTCGACTGGGACCACCCGGCCGTCCGCGACGAGTTCCGCTCGATCCTGCGCTTCTGGCTCGACATGGGCGTCGACGGCTTCCGCGTCGACGTCGCCCACGGCCTGGTCAAGGCCGCGGGCCTGCCCGACATCGGCAGCCACGACCAGCTGAAGCTGCTCGGCAACGACGTCATGCCCTTCTTCGACCAGGACGGCGTCCACGAGATCTACCGCTCCTGGCGCACCGTGCTCTCCGAGTACGACGGCGAGCGCGTCCTCGTCGCCGAGGCGTGGACCCCGACCGTCGAGCGCACCGCGAACTACGTGCGCCCCGACGAGATGCACCAGGCCTTCAACTTCCAGTACCTGGGTACCTCCTGGGACGCGGCCGAGCTGCGCCAGGTCATCGACGCCTCCCTCTCCGCCATGGAGCCCGTCGGCGCCCCCACCACCTGGGTGCTGTCCAACCACGACGTCACCCGGCACGCCACCCGCTTCGCCAACCCGCCGGGCCTCGGCACCCAGCTGCGCACCCCCGGCGACCGCGCGCTCGGCCTGCGCCGGGCCCGCGCCGCGACGCTGCTGATGCTGGCGCTGCCCGGCTCCGCCTACGTCTACCAGGGCGAGGAGCTCGGCCTGCCGGACGTCACCGACCTGCCCGACGAGGTCCGCCAGGACCCGTCGTTCTTCCGGGCCACCGGCCAGGACGGCTTCCGCGACGGCTGCCGGGTGCCGATCCCGTGGACCGTCGAGGGCTCCTCGTACGGCTTCGGGGCCGGCGGCTCCTGGCTGCCGCAGCCCGCCACCTGGGGCGGGCTCAGCGTCCAGGCGCAGACCGGCGACCCCGCCTCCACCCTGGAGCTGTACCGCGACGCGCTCGCCCTGCGCCGCGCCCAGCCCGGACTCGGCGCGGGCGAACCCCACAACGGCCTTGAGTGGCTGACGGCGCCCGAGGGCGTCCTGGCCTTCCGCCGCGACGGGTTCGTCTGCACCGCCAACACCACCGGCCGGGCCATCTCCGTCCCGCTGCCCGGCCGGTTCCTCCTCTCCAACGAGCCCGTCTCCCACGGCGAGGGCGTGGTGGAGCTGCCCGCCGACACCACCGTCTGGTGGGCGGTGTGACGATCCCTCCGCCGCGGGGCGCCGGTCACGGCGCCCCGCGGCTCGCGGACATCGCGGCCCAGTCCGGGGTGAGCGAGGCCACCGTCAGCCGGGTCCTCAACGGCAAGGCGGGGGTGGCCGGCGCGACCCGGCACAAGGTGCTCGCCGCGCTGGACGTGCTGGGCTACGAGCGTCCCGTACGGCTCCGACGGCGCAGCGCGGGCCTGATCGGCCTGGTCGTGCCCGAGCTGACCAACCCCATCTTCCCGGCCTTCGCGCAGGTCGTGGAGCAGGTCCTCGCCGGGCACGGCTACACGCCGGTGCTCTGCACCCAGATGCCGGGCGGGGCCACCGAGGACGAGCTGGTCGAGCAGCTGGTGGAGCGCGGGGTGGCGGGCATCGTCTTCCTGTCCGGGCTGCACGCGGACGCCACCGCCGACCCGGCCCGCTACACGCGGCTGGCCGCCCGGGGCGTGCCGTTCGTCCTCATCAACGGCTTCAACGAGCACATCGACGCCAACTTCGTCTCGCCCGACGACCGGGCCGCGGCCCGGATGGCCGTACGGCACCTCGTCGAACTCGGCCATGAGCGCATCGGGCTCGCCATCGGGCCGACCCGCTACGTGCCCTCGCGGCGCAAGGCGGAGGGCTTCGCGGCCGAGCTGCGCGAGCAGCTGGGCATCGAGCGGGCCGAGGCCGAACGCTTCGTACGGCCCACGCTGTTCGGCGTGGAGGGCGGGCACGCCGCCGCCGACCTGCTGCTGGCGGAGGGGTGCACGGGCATCGTGTGCGGCTCGGACCTGATGGCCCTCGGGGTGGTCAGGGCGGCCCGCGCCCGGGGCCTCGACGTGCCCCACGACGTGTCCGTGGTGGGCTTCGACGACTCCCCGCTGATCGCGTTCACCGACCCGCCGCTGACCACCGTGCGCCAGCCGGTGCGGGCGATGGCGACGGCGGCGGTCGGCGCGCTCCTGGAGGAGATCGAGGGAAACCCGGTCATGGGGGAACCTCCCAGCGGTAGCTGGGGGAGGACGGAGTTCGTGTTCCAGCCCGAGCTGGTCGTGCGCGGCTCGACCGCGCAGGCGCCCCAGCCGGTCGCGTAACTCCTTGCGCAATCCCTTGCGTTGCGGTGGCCGGAAGGGTTGACCGCACGTCTGTACGCCCCTACGGTCGCGGCTGAAAACAGTTGCTGTCATTTTCGGCAACTTCTTGCGAACAGCTCTTGCGACAGGGACGTCGTACAGGAGGAAACATGGCAAGAAAGACCGTGGCCGCTGCGCTCGCCCTCGTGGCGGGTGCCGCGGCGGCCGTCACGGGAACCCCGGTGGCGCAGGCCGCCGCCCCCGGGGTCAAGGACGTCACCGCGGTGATGTTCGAGTGGAACTTCGCCTCGGTGGCCAAGGCCTGCACCGACCAGCTGGGCCCCGCGGGCTACGGCTACGTGCAGGTCTCCCCGCCCCAGGAACGCATCCAGGGCTCCGCCTGGTGGACCGCCTACCAGCCGGTCAGCTACAAGATCGCCGGCCCGCTCGGCGACCGCACCGCCTTCAAGAGCATGGTCGACACCTGCCACGCCGCCGGGGTGAAGGTCGTCGCCGACTCCGTCGTCAACCACA
Source organism: Streptomyces sp. NPDC023157 (assembly GCF_055560575.1). Lineage (NCBI taxonomy): Bacteria > Bacillati > Actinomycetota > Actinomycetes > Kitasatosporales > Streptomycetaceae > Streptomyces > Streptomyces sp. NPDC023157. The sequence goes on along the minus strand of NZ_JBVHIL010000001.1, from coordinate 470,171 downwards.
TGGCGAACTCCTCCGGCACCGGGACCGGCGGCACGGCGTTCTCCAAGTACGCCTACCCGGGCCTGTACTCCGGCTCCGACATGGACGACTGCCGCGCCACGATCTCGAACTACCAGGACCGCGCCAACGTCCAGAACTGCGAACTCGTCGGCCTGCCCGACCTGGACACCGGCGAGGACTGGGTCCGCGGCAAGATCGCCGGATACCTCGACGACCTGCTCTCGCTCGGCGTCGACGGCTTCCGCATCGACGCCGCCAAGCACATGCCGGCCGCCGACCTCGCCAACATCAAGTCACGGCTGACGAATCCTTCCGTCTACTGGAAGCAGGAGGCCATCTACGGCGCCGGCGAGGCCGTCTCGCCCAGCGAGTACCTCGGCAACGGCGACGTCCAGGAGTTCCGCTACGCCCGCGACCTCAAGCGGGTCTTCCAGGGCGAGAAGCTCTCCTACCTGAAGAACTTCGGCGAGGCCTGGGGCTATATGCCCTCCGGCCAGTCCGCCGTCTTCGTCGACAACCACGACACCGAGCGCGGCGGCGACACCCTCAACTACAAGAACGGCGCCGACTACACCCTCGCCTCCGTCTTCATGCTGGCCTGGCCCTACGGCTCCCCGGACGTCCACTCCGGCTACGAGTGGACCGACAAGGACGCCGGCGCCCCCAACGGGCACCAGGTCACCGCCTGTTACAGCAACGGCTGGAAGTGTCAGCACGCCTGGCGCGAGATAGCCTCCATGGTCGCCTTCCGCAACACCGCCCGCGGACAGGCCGTCACCGATTGGTGGGACAACGGCAACAACGCGATCGCGTTCGGCCGCGGCACCAAGGCCTACGTGGCGATCAACCACGAGAGCTCCGCCCTCACCCGCACCTTCCAGACCTCCCTGCCCGCCGGCTCCTACTGCGACGTGCAGTCCGGCACGGCGGTGAGCGTCAACTCCTCCGGCCAGTTCACCGCCACACTCGGCGCGAACACCGCACTCGCCCTGCACGCCGGAGCCACCGCCTGCGGCACGCAGCCCGTCACGGCCGGCGCCGCCTTCAACGTCAACGCCACCACGGCCGTCGGCCAGGACATCTACGTCACCGGCAACCGCCCCGAGCTCGGCAACTGGGCCCCCGCCGCCGCCCTCAAGCTGGACCCGGCCGCGTACCCCGTCTGGAAGCTGGCCGTCACCCTGCCCGCCGGCACCGCCTTCGAGTACAAGTACGTCCGCAAGGACGCCGCCGGAAACGTCACCTGGGAGTCCGGCGCCAACCGCGCCGCGACCGTCCCCGCCTCCGGCCAGACCGTCCTGAACGACACCTTCCGCAACTGACGCCCCAGCGTCCCAGGGCCGCCCCACCCGGGGCGGCCCCTCTTCCCGTACCCCTGGGAGCACCCTCGTGACACGCAAGAGAACGGCGGCCGTCGTGGCCGCCGCCCTGTGCGCGGCCCTCGTGCCCGTCCTGCCCGCGGCCGCCGCGCCGCGCCCGCCCGCCCCGCCCTCCGACCGGGCGCTGGCCGCCACCCCGGCCCGCCACGACCTGACCCGCGAGCAGTTCTACTTCGTGCTCCCGGACCGGTTCGCCAACGGCGACCCCTCCAACGACCGCGGCGGACTCACCGGCAGCCGCGAGCGGACCGGCTTCGACCCCACTGACAAGGGCTTCTACCAGGGCGGCGACCTCAAGGGCCTCACCCAGCGGCTCGACTACATCAGGGGCCTGGGCACCACCGCCATCTGGATGGCGCCCATCTTCAAGAACCGGCCCGTCCAGGGCACCGGCAAGGACGCCAGCGCCGGCTACCACGGGTACTGGATCACCGACTTCACCCAGGTCGACCCGCACTTCGGCACCAACGAGGACCTGAAGCGCCTCATCGCCGCCGCCCACGCCAAGGGCATGAAGGTCTTCTTCGACGTCATCACCAACCACACCGCCGACACCGTCGACTACGCCGAGAAGAAGTACGGCTACCGCCCCAAGGGCGCCTACCCCTACCTCGACAAGGACGGACGCCCCTTCGACGACCGCACCGCCGTCGGGAAGACCGACACCGACTCCTTCCCGTACACCCCGGTCGTCCCGCCCGCCGACCGCGCGGCCAAGGTCCCGGCCTGGCTCAACGACCCGGCGATGTACCACAACCGCGGCGACTCCACCTGGGCCGGGGAGTCCGCCGAGTACGGCGACTTCGTCGGCCTCGACGACCTGTGGACCGAACGCCCCGAGGTCGTCGAGGGCATGAAGAGGATCTACGAGACCTGGGTCCGCGACTTCGACATCGACGGCTTCCGCATCGACACCGTCAAACACGTCGACCTCGACTTCTGGACCCAGTGGGCCACCGCCCTCGACGCCTACGCCAAGAAGCACGGCCGCGAGGACTTCTTCATGTTCGGCGAGGTCTACTCCGCCGACACCACCGTCACCGCGCCCTACGTCACCCGCGGCCGGCTCGACGCCACCCTCGACTTCCCCTTCCAGGACGCCGCCCGCGCCTACGCCTCCCAGGGCGCCGGCGCCGACCGGCTCGCCAAGGTCTTCGCCGAGGACTACCGCTACACCACCGACAAGGCCAACGCCTACGAGCAGGTCACCTTCCTCGGCAACCACGACATGGGCCGCATCGGCACCTTCCTCAAGCAGGACCACCCCGACGCGACCGACGCCGAACTCCTCCAGCGGGCCCGCCTCGCCAACGAGCTGATGTTCCTCGGCCGCGGCAACCCGGTGATCTACTACGGCGACGAGCAGGGCTTCACCGGAGCCGGCGGCGACAAGGACGCCCGCCAGACCCTCTTCGCCTCGCGGACCACCGACTACCTCGACGACGACCAGCTCGGCACCGACCGCACCCACGCCTCCGACGCGTACGACACCGGGCACCCGATCTACCGGTCCATCGCCGCGCTCTCCCGCCTCACCCAGGCCCACCCCGCCCTGCGCGACGGCGTCCAGCAGGAGCGGTACGCCGAGGGCTCCGTCTACGCCTTCTCCCGCACCGACCCGAAGGCGCGGACCGAGTACCTCGTCGCCACCAACAGCGCCACCACGGCCAGGACCGTGACCGTGCCCGCCGACTCCACGGCCTTCCACCTCCTGTACGGGGGCCAGGGCGCCGTCACCGCCGAGAACGGCAAGGTCACCGTCACCGTCCCCGCCCTGTCCTCCCTCGTCCTGAAGGCGGACCGGCCGCTGCCCGCCCCCGCGACCGCCCCGGCCGTCACGCTCAAGGCCCCCGCCACCGGCGCCACCGGCACCGTCGAACTCACCGCCGACGTCACCGGCGGCGCCCTGAACCGGGTCGTGTTCGCCGCCCAGGTCGGCGACGGGCGCTGGCAGACCCTCGGCACCGCCGACCACGCCCCCTACAAGGTCACCCAGCAGGTGACCGCCCCCGCCGGCACCGCCCTGCGCTACAAGGCCGTCGCCGTCGACTCCGCCGGCCGCACCGCGAGCGCCCTCGCCGCCTCCACGGCCGGGCAGACCCCGGCGCCCGAGAAGCCCGTCGCCGTCGACCGCACCTACGCCGTCGTGCACTACCAGCGCCCGGACGGCGCCTACGACGGCTGGACGCTGAAGGCCGCCGGACAGGAGGCCGCGTTCACCGGCCGCGACGCCCACGGCGCCTTCGCCTGGGTCCGCGTCCCCGAAGGCGCCGCCACCCTCCCGTACACCGTCGAGAAGGCCGGCACCGCCGACGGCCCGCAGCGGAGCATCAGCCTCGCCCGCACCGGCGAGGTCTGGATCACGCAGGGCTCCGACACCCAGTCCGACACCGCCCCCGCCACCCCGCCCCAGGACAAGACCAAGGCCGTCGTCCACTACCAGCGCGCCGACGGCGCCTACGACGGCTGGGGCCTGCACACCTGGACCGGCGCCGCCCAGCCCACCGACTGGTCCAAGCCGCTCCTGCCGGCCCGCTTCGACGCGTACGGCGCGGTCTACGAGGTCCCGCTCACCGACGGCGCGAGCTCCCTCTCGTACATCCTCCACAAGGGCGACCAGAAGGACCTGCCCACCGACCAGTCCCTCGACCTCGCCACCTACGGCAACGAGGTCTGGCTGCTCGCCGGCCAGCCGAAGTACCTGCTGCCGCAGACCGGCGGCACCCCCGACCTGGACCTCGCCAAGGCCGAGGCCCAGTGGATCGACCGCACCACCGTCGTCTGGAAGGTCAAGGCGACCGACGCCACCAGCCAGCAGCTCGTGTACGCCCCCGAGGGCGGCATCACCGTCACCGACGGCGCCCTCAGCGCCGAGGGCCGATGGCTCCGGCTGAACCCGGGCGCGCTCACCGACGCCCAGAAGGCCCGCTTCCCGCACCTCAAGGACTACCCGGCCTTCACCGTCGACCCGCGCGACGCCGACCGCGTCCGCGCCTCCCTGCGCGGCCAGCTCATCGCCACCCAGCGGGCCGCCAACGGCGCCCTGCTCGCCGCCACCGGCGTCCAGACCGCCGGCGTCCTCGACGACCTGTACGCACCGGCCGCGACGAAGGCCGCCCTCGGACCGGTCTTCCGGGCCGGCCGCCCCACCCTCTCCGTCTGGGCCCCCACCGCCCAGTCCGTCGCCCTCGAACTCGACGGCCGGAGCGTCCCCATGCGCCGCGACGACGCGAGCGGCGTCTGGTCCGTCACCGGCCCGCGGACCTGGACCGGCAAACCGTACCGGTACGCCGTGAAGGTCTGGGCCCCCAGCGTCCAGCGGCTCGTCGTCAACCAGGTCACCGACCCCTACTCGACCGCCCTCACCACCGACTCCGCCCGCAGCCTCGTCGTCGACCTCACCGCCCCGGCCCTCGCCCCCCAGGGCTGGCGGCAGCTGAGGAAGCCGGCCGCCGTGCCGCTGCGCGACGCCCGCATCCAGGAACTCCACATCCGCGACTACTCCGTCGCCGACACCACCGTCCCCGCCGCGCACCGCGGCACCTACCTCGCCTTCGGCGACACCGGCAGCCAGGGCGCCCGGCACCTCAAGGACCTCGCCGCCGCCGGCACCAACTACGTCCACCTCCTCCCGGCCTTCGACATCGGCACCATCCCCGAGAAGAAGTCCGCCCAGACCACGCCCGCCTGCGACCTGAAGGTCTACGCCCCCGACTCCGAGGAACAGCAGGCCTGCGTCGCCGCCGCCGCGGCCCGGGACGCCTACAACTGGGGCTACGACCCGCTGCACTACACCGTGCCGGAAGGCTCGTACGCCACCGACCCCGAAGGCACCCGCCGCACCGTCGAGTTCCGGCAGATGGTCCAGGCGCTCAACGGCGAGGGCCTGCGCACCGTCATGGACGTCGTCTACAACCACACCGTCGCCGCCGGACAGTCCGACAAGTCCGTCCTCGACCGCATCGTGCCCGGCTACTACCAGCGCCTCCAGGCCGACGGCAGCGTCGCCACCTCCACCTGCTGCGCCAACACCGCGCCCGAGAACGCGATGATGGGCAAGCTGGTCGTCGACTCCGTCGTCACCTGGGCCAAGGACTACAAGGTCGACGGCTTCCGCTTCGACCTCATGGGCCACCACCCCAAGGCCAACATCCTCGCCGTCCGCAAGGCCCTCGACGCGCTGACCGTCGCCAAGGACGGCGTGGACGGCAAGGCGATCGTCCTCTACGGCGAGGGATGGAACTTCGGCGAGATCGCCGACGACGCCCGCTTCGTCCAGGCCACCCAGAAGAACATGGCCGGCACCGGAGTCGCGACCTTCTCCGACCGGGCCCGCGACGCCGTCCGCGGCGGCGGCCCCTTCGACGAGGACCCCGGCGTCCAGGGCTTCGCCAGCGGCCTCTACACCGACCCCAACCCGTCCGCCGCCAACGGCACCCCCGCCGAGCAGAAGGCCCGCCTCCTGCACTACCAGGACCTGATCAAGGTGGGCCTGACCGGCAACCTGGCCGCCTACTCCTTCACCGACACCGCCGGACGTACGGTCAAGGGCTCCGAGGTCGACTACAACGGCGCCCCGGCCGGCTACGCCGCCACCCCCGGCGACGCCCTCGCCTACGCCGACGCCCACGACAACGAGACCCTGTACGACGCCCTCGCCTTCAAGCTGCCGGCCGGCACCTCCGCGGCCGACCGGGCCCGCATGCAGGTCCTCGCCCTGGCGACCACCGCGCTCTCCCAGGGCCCGTCGCTCGCCCAGGCGGGCACCGACCTGCTCCGCTCCAAGTCCCTCGACCGCAACTCCTTCGACAGCGGCGACTGGTTCAACGCGATCCACTGGGACTGCCGCGACGGCAACGGCTTCGGCCGGGGCCTCCCGCCGGCCGCCGACAACAAGGCGAAGTGGGCGTACGGCAAGCCGCTCCTGACCCGGCCGGCCCTGACCCCCGGCTGCGCCGAGATCCCCGGCGCCTCCGCCGCCTACCGCGACCTGCTCCGCATCCGCACCACCGAGCCCGCCTTCTCCCTCGACTCGGCCGCGCGCGTCCAGGACACCCTGTCCTTCCCGCTCTCGGGCCGCGACGAGACCCCGGGCGTGATCACCATGCGCCTGGGCGACCTGGTCGTCGTCTTCAACGCGACCCCGCGGGGGCAGCGGCAGACCGTCGGCGACCTGGCCGGGCGGGCCTACCGGCTGCACCCGGTCCAGGCGGACGGGGCCGACGCGGGGGTGAAGGCCGCCGCGTACGAACGCGACTCGGGCACCTTCACCGTCCCGGCCCGCACGGTGGCCGTCTTCACCACCGGCTGACCCGCGCGCGAAGGCCCACCGTCGCCGGGACGGTGGGCCTCCGCCCCGCTACGACAGGCGCTGGTCCGGCACCCGGGGCGGCGCCAGTGCGATCAGCCGCCCCACCAGCTCGCCGAACGGCCCGTCCGCCGGCTCGTCGGCGAGGATCCGGACCAGGATCGCCGCCATGTCCTCGTCGTACGCGGCGCTCACCGCCGCCAGCGCCGCGAAGTCGTGCACGAGCTGCCGTTCCAGCTCCGCGCGCGGCACCCGGCGCCCGTCCAGCCACAGCAGCGCCGTCGACTCGGCGAGCGACACCCAGGAGCGGACGACCAGTTCGAGCCGCGCGGAGGGGCCGGTCACCTCCAGATGGGCCAGGATCTGCTCGTACGCGGCCTGCCGCACCTCGTCGATCATCGCGTGGGCGGTGGAGGACCCGACGGCGGGACCGCCCCGCATCAGGGCGGCGAAACCCGGGCCGTGGTCGTCGACGAAGTCGAAGAAGCGCCCCATCACCCGCAGCAGCCGCGCGCCCAGCGGACCTTCCGGCGCCTCCACGAACCGCCCGGCCAGGTCGTCGGCGGCCCGCCGCAGCGCCGCCTCGTACAGCGACTGCTTGCCGGGGAAGTAGTGGTAGACCAGCGGCCGTGAGATGCCCGCGGCGGCGGCGATCTCGTCGATCGAGACGTCGTCGGGGGAGCGGTGGCTGAACAGTTCGAGGGCCACCCCGATCAGTTGCTGCTTGCGCTCCTCGACGCCCATCCTGCGGCGTACCCCGGTCGTCATGCGAACAGCCTAACGGGAGTCCGTTACGCTCCCGCCACATGAGCGCTTCTGAGCAGGACACCCCGGACACCGTGGCGGAGCTTGACGAGCCCGGTGAGCCCGGCGACCCGGACGAGGCCGCGGGCCTCACCCCGAAGCAGGCGCGGCTGCTGCGGGTCGTCGCCGGTTCGGTCCTGCTCGTCGTGACGGGCGCGGTGCTGGCGGTCCGCCTGGCGAACCACACCTCCGTCCTCGTCGTCGGCGTGTACGGGCTCGCCATGATCCTGTGCGGGGTCGTCATCGAACTCTCCCGCAACGGGCGCACGCGGCTGGCCACTTGGCTGCTGACAGGCGGCCTGCTCACCGCGTTCGCCCTGGACTGGCTGGTCCTTCCCTGACGCCCGGCGGGCGGGTGAGCTGACGGACTACAGGTCCAGGACCAGTCGTTCGCCCGCGCACCGTGACACGCAGATCAGCATCGAGTCGGCCCGCTCGGCGTCGGTGAGCAGCTCGTCCCGGTGGTCGACCTCGCCCTCCAGGACCCCCTGCCGGCAGGTCCCGCAGAACCCCTGCTGACAGGAGTAGAGGACTCCGGGCACGGCCTCGCGGACCGCGGAGAGCACCGACTGGTCGGCCGCCACGGTCAACGTGCGCCCGGAGCGCCGGAGTTCGACCTCGAAGGGCGCTCCGCCCTCGGTCCGCGCGGCGGAGAAGCGTTCCAGGGTGGGGACCCGTCCTTCGGGCAGCGCGGCGCCCACCGCGTCCATGAGCCCCTCGGGCCCGCAGCAGTAGACGGCGGTCTCGGCGGGCAGCCCGCCGAGGAAGGAGAGGTCGGGGACCCCGCTCTCGTGCTCGGTGACCACGGTCGTCCGGCCGCGCCCCAGCTTCTCCACCTCGTACACGTACGGCATGGTGGCGCGGTGGCGCCCGCAGTACAGCAGCCGCCAGTCCGCCCCGGCCGCCTCGGCGGCGCGCACCATGGGCAGGATCGGGGTGATCCCGATGCCGCCGGCGACGAAGACGTACGAGGGGGCCGGGGCCAACGGGAAGCGGTTGCGCGGCCCCCGGATCTCGATCTCGGTGCCGACGTGCAGTTGTTCGTGGACCTCGCGGGAGCCGCCCCGGCCGCCCTGTTCGGCCTCGATCAGCCGGGTGGCGATCGTGAAGACGTCCCGCTCGGCGGGGTCGCCGCAGAGCGAGTACTGGCGCACGGTGCCGGAGGGCAGGACGAGGTCGATGTGCGCGCCCGGCTGCCAGGCGGGCAGTCCGCTGCCCTCCAGGCGCAGTTGGACGACGCCGGCGGCGGGTTCGCGGCGCTCGGCGACGAGGACGCGCAGGGTGACGGTCGAGCCGCGCCCGCGGCCGGAGACCGGTTCGTCGAGCGCGGGCATGGGCCAGAGCGGCGAGGCGTCGATCCGGCGCCGCAGGGCCCGCTTGGCGAGCAGCGCGGCCCCGGCGAGCAGGACGACGGTACGCGGTCGGGGCATCAGTGACGGCCTCCGTTGGCGCCGGGGGAGTTCGCCAGGTAGGCGGCGGCCTGCGCGGTGCTGCCCTCCTGGGTGGGGTGGTAGCTCCGGCTCAGGTAGCGGGGGATGGAGCGCAGCATGGCGGGCGTGGAGGGCAGGACGCCCTCGCGGCCCTTGCGGACGAACTGGCCCACGCTCGGCTTGGCGTCGAGCACGCTGGGGTCGTTCTCCATGAAGAAGCGCACCCCGCGCTGCCAGAGGAAGGCGAGCGCGGAGAACGCCGCCGCCCAGGTGCGGGCGCGCCGCCGGTAGCCGCCGTCCAGGTGCAGGAAGAGCTCGAAGGCGACCGAGCGGTGCTCGACCTCCTCGGCGCCGTGCCAGCGCAGCAGGTCCAGCATGACGGGGTCGGCCCCGACCCGGTCCAGCTCCTCGGCGTTGAGCACCCAGTTGCCGAGGAAGGCGGTGTAGTGCTCGATGGCGGCGATCAGCGCGACCCGCTCCATCAGCCACCAGCGGCGCGGCCGGCCCGGCGGCAGGGTCCGGTCGCCGAGCAGCTTCTCGAAGAACCAGTCGACCTGCGCGGTGTACGGGGTGGGGTCGAGCCCCAGTCGCTTGAGGTGCGGCAGCACGTCGTCGTGGGCCTGGGAGTGGACGGCCTCCTGCCCGATGAAGCCGATGACGTCCGCACGCAGCCGGTCGTCGGTGATGTACGGGAGGACCTGCTTGTAGACGTGCACGAACCAGCGCTCACCGGCCGGGAGCAGCAGGTGCAGCACGTTGATGGTGTGGGTGGTGAACGGGTCGCCGGGAACCCAGTGCAGCGGGGTCTCCTCCCAGTCGAAGGAGACCTTGCGGGCCTTGAGCTCGATGTGTTCCGACGCCACCGGTGCAGGCTGCGTATTAGACATGGCGTCAATGTACTGAGGGGTAGGCGCGAGGACCAGGGGTCGCGCACGCCCATTTCCCCGCCCCGGGCGGCCCGTCACCTCAGGGCGCTCACCCGGGTCCCGTCCGCCAGCGTCCCCGTCAGGTCCGCCCGGCTCCCCGGCGCCGCCTTCACCGCGAGCAGATGCCCCTCGGCCCGCCCCTTCACCCCGCCCGACAGGCTCAGCGAAGCGAAGTCCCCCGTGCCCGCCGCCACCACGTACCACTGCCCGCTCCGGGCCTGCCAGACCACGCCCGCGAGCACCCGGGGATCCCGCGCCCCACAGGCCGGGCTGCCCTCCGAGCGGGCCGCCAGGGCCGCCGTGCCCGTCGCGCCCGGCGCGCGGAACAGCGCCAGCGCGCGGCTCCCCGTACCCCGCCAGGTCTCCGCCCGCGCGCACAGCCACTCCGCGCGCCCGCCGGCCTCCGGCAGCGCCTGCCCGGCGAAGGTCCAGGAGTTCACCGCCCGCACCCCGTGCGAGCGCACCGCCGAGAGCTGGCAGGCCGTCCGCGCCCACGCCTCCCGCGCCGCCGGGCCCGTCGCGTCCACGGGCGCGGACGGCGGGCCGGAGGTCAGCCGCGCCGGGGCCAGTTCGCCCAGGTCGCCCAGGAGCCGGACGCCCGTCCCGTCCCGCACCTGGAGCGTGTTCCAGCTCGCGCAGGTCCGGGCCGTCGCCGGGCTCGGCATCGGCTCGGTCACCCCGGCCGCGTCCCGGGCCAGCGGCCACGCCGCCTTCGCGGGCGCCAGCAGGTCGACGACCGCCGTCTCCTTCACCCAAGGGGCCGTCAGATAGCGCACGTTGCCCGCGGCCCGCGACACCACGAGCGCCGCCGAGCCGACCGCGTCCGCCCCGTCCGTCCGCGCGAAGTCCAGCGCCGCCCCGCTCGCGTCCCCGACCGGCTCCGCGTACCGCACCACCCGCAGGCCGTCGTAGACCAGCACCACGCGCACCGCGTCCACCTGCCCCGCGTACAGCAGCTGCGGCGATCCCATCGGCGGCCCCGGCGGCGTCCCGGGCGTCGCCGAGGCGTGCACGGACGGGCCGGGGCGCGCCCACACCGCGAGCGCCCGCCGCAGCAGCGCCGTGTCGCCGGTGAGCCCGCCGCGCGCCGGCCACACCGAGAAGTCCGTCCGGGTGGACGTCCGCCAGGCCGCCGGCGCGACCCGCTTCACACCGCCCGGGTCGAGCGCCGCCTCCGCCGCCGGATTGCGGGCGTACGAGGGTGCCGCCGCCCCGTTCCTGCCCCAGCCGTCCCCCGGCAGCCCGAGCAGCGTCCCGCACACCACCACCGCCGCTGCCGCCGCCAGCGCCGCCCGGCCGTGCTGGCGCCGCCGCATGAGGTCCGGCGGGCGCGCCTGGAGCGAACAGGGGTCGAACTCGGGCGACTCCAGGAGCGCGCTCCGCGCCTCGACCCCGTCCGCCTCCGTGAGCGCCGCCCCGGGGTCCTCGGCCCCGGCCGCCGCCAGGACCCGCAGCACCTCCGGGTCGCCCTGACGCTCCAGGCCGCGCAGCACGTACGCGGCGCGCCCCGGCCCGGAGAGCGCCGAGAGACTCTGGTCCAGGGCCAGTTCGTCGGCGCCGCCCGCCCGGGGGAACAGTCGCAGCCCCCACACCTGCGGCAGCAGCGGCGGGAACTGCGCCCGTCGCGGCAGCGCCCGCCGCCGCAGCGGCAGCCCGGCCACCAGCGCCTGCCGCAGCACCTCGCCCCGCACGTACGCGTACCCCGGGTCGACCGCGTCCTCCGCCCGCCGCGCCCCCGGGACGGCCCCGCCCGAGGTACGGCGGCGCGGCAGCGAGCGCTGCACGAGCGCGTGCGCGGTCAGCACCCGGCGGTTGCGGCCCAGCGAGGGCGGCAGGACGAGGTACGCGATGCGGACGAGCCGCGGGTAGTGCTCGACGAGCGCGGCCTCGGCCTGCTCCACGTCGACGGGACCGGGGGAGTCGGGGGAGGGGCCTGAGGAGGGGGCGAGTTCCTGGGTGCTCACGTTCAGCAGAACGAGCGAATCGTGCGATGGTCACCCCGGCGGGGTCCCCCGTACGGGCGAGGCGGGGGCCCCTGTGGGCCCCCTGTGGGCGCGGCCAGGACCGGCCCGGCTCAGGCCGCGTACACCGTGAGCCGCTCGCGGATCAGCGCGGTCACCTCGTCGGGGACGCCGAGCCCCTCCCGCACGTACTTCTCCATCGACCCGTGCAGCACCGCCACCTCGTCGAACGCCGCCTCCAGGTACTCCGGCACGACCCCGATCAGCGCGAGCGCCAGGTCCGGGTCGCCGCCCTGGGCCGTGAAGCCCTCGATGAGCGGGGCGAAGGCCTGCCGCACCGCCGGGTTGACGGACAGGAACTCCGCCATGACCGTCTCCTCGTCCGCGCCGAGCAGCGACAGCACGACCGCCGCCGCCCAGCCCGTACGGTCCTTGCCTGCCGTGCAGTGGAAGAGCAGCGGACCGGAGTACGGGTCGCCCAGCTCGGTGAGGAAGGCCCCGTACGAGGCGCGCGCCGACTCGGTGTTCACGAAGGCCCGGTACGTCCGCCGGAACGCCGCCTGCGCCCCGCCCCCGCCCAGGTGCTCCTCGGCGAGCGCCGGATCGGACAGCAGGGTCTTCAGGCGGGCGGCAGGCGGCAGCCCGCTGGTCGCCAGGAAGTCCGCGAGCACGTCCGCGACGAGCAGCCGCCCGCCCGGCGGCACCTGGTCGGGCCGCTCGGCGCGCTCGGCGGCGGTGCGAAAGTCGACGACGGTACGGATGCCGAGCGCGGCCACCACCGGATCGGCCGGATCGAGCCGGTCGAGCTGCCCGGAGCGGAAGACCAGGCCCTCGCGGACACTGCGGCCCTCGCCGAGGGGGAGGGAGCCGAGGCCGCGGAGGTTGGCGACGGTGGCGGCGGGGATGGCGGGCATGCGTCGACTCCTACGAAACCGGTACAAAAGCAGTTTCCCGCTCACCGTAGCCGATGCGTGTCGGGGGCGGACTGCCGGGCCCGGCGCGGGGATGACACCATGGCCGCACCATGACGCACCCCAGGTCGCCGCTGCGCGCCCTCCGTGCCGCACTCTTCGCGGCGGTGTGCGTTACTTTGGCAGCGGTGGGGCATTCGTCCATGTCTGCCCACGCGATCCCGGGGCGCTCGCTCCTCCTGGCCTTCGCCGTGACGGCCGCCCTCGCCTGGACCGCCGCCGGCCACCGCCGCGGCCCCCTCGCCATCGCGACCGGCCTCACCGCGGCACAGGGAGCGCTGCACCTGATCTTCGGGGCGGGCGAACACGGGTCGATGTCGGAGGCGATGGGCCTGATGGGGCCCATGGACGGCATGGACGGCATGGACGGCATGGGCGGGATGGGCGAGATGGGCGCCGCCGACGCCATGGGCTCGATGGACTCGATGGGCGCCATGGACCACATGGGTTCCATGGCGCACACCATGACCATGGGCGGAGCCGGTGCCTCCGGCCCCGGTTCCGGGCTCGGCATGCTCGCCGCGCACCTGATCGCCGCCCTGGCCTGCGGACTCTGGCTCGCCCGGGGCGAGGCCGCGCTGTTCGCGCTGGCCCGTGCCGTCGCCGCGACCGCGTTCACGCCGCTGCGCCTCGCGCTCGCCGTCGTACGCGCTCTCGCACCCGTACCGCCGGTCCTGCGGCCGGTGCGCACCGCCCCGTACACCCGCAGGCCGCGCGGTGTCGTCCTCGCGCGGTCGGTCTCCCGGCGCGGCCCGCCCCGCCCGGCCGCACCCCGCGCCACGGCCCTCGGAGCACGCGTCTGACGTGATCGGCCCGGGGGCCGCTTCCCCATGCCGACACACACTCCTAGGACCGTCATGCCCATCGACGACCTCGCACGCCCGGATACACCCGATACACCGGACGCCCCGGACGCCCCGGACGCCCCGGACGCCCCGGAGGCACCGGATACGCCGGAGGCACCGGATACGCCGGTCGCGCCGGAAACCCCCGACACGCGCCCCGTCGACTCCCCGGCCCGCCCGCGCGGCTGGGCGGCGCTGCGCCCGCTCGTCCTGCGCCTGCACTTCTACGCGGGCGTCCTCGTCGCCCCGTTCCTCCTCGTCGCCGCCGTCAGCGGCCTGCTGTACGCGCTGTCCGTACCGGCCGAGAAGCTGGTCTACGCGCACGAGCTCGAAGTCCCCGTGCCCGCCGACGCCACGGCCCTGCCGCTCTCCCGCCAGGTGGAGCTGGCCCGCGCGGCCAACCCCGACGGCACCGTCACCGCCGTGTGGCCCGGGGCCGAACCCGGCGCCACCACGCGGGTCCTGATGGCCGACCCGGAGGCCCCCGAGGGCACCTCCATGGGCGTGTTCGTCGACCCGTACACCGGTGACATACGCGGACAGCTGCCCAGCTACGGCAGCTCGGGCGCGCTCCCGCTGCGCACCTGGATCTCCGGGCTCCACGTCGACCTGCACCTCGGCGAACTCGGCCGCAACTACAGCGAGCTGGCCGCCAGCTGGCTGTGGGTGGTCGCGCTCGGCGGCCTGCTGCTGTGGATCGGGCGCCGTCGCAGGAACCGGCGCGCGCTGTTCCTGCCCGAACGCGGCCCGAAGTCCCGCCGCCGCACGCTCTCCTGGCACGGCACGGTCGGCCTGTGGACGGTGGCCGGTCTCGTGGCGCTCTCCGCCACCGGTCTGACCTGGTCGCGGTACGCGGGCGAGAACATCGGCTCCGTCCAGGACCGGCTCGGCGGCGCCACCCCGGCGCTGTCCGCCGACATCACGGCCGGCGGCCCGGCCGGGGCCGGGGCCGGGGAGCACGCGGGGCACGGCGCCGGTCACCAGCCGGCCCCGGCCGCGCCCAAGGGTGCGGACATCGGCCTCGACAGGGCGGTCGACGCGGCCCGCGCGGCCGGCATCGACAGCCCCTCGATCGCGGTCGTGCTGCCGGCGGAGGGCGCCGGTTACGTGGTGAAGGAGACCGACAAGCAGTTCCCCGTCGAGCTGGACTCGGTGGCCGTGAACCCGGCCGACGGCACCGTCCTCGACGAACTGCGCTTCGCCGACTACCCGCTGCTCGCCCAGCTCACCCGGATCGGCATCGACGCCCACATGGGTGTCTTCCTCGGCCTGTTCAACCAGCTGGCGCTCGCGGCCCTCGGGCTCGCCCTGGTCCTGCTCGTCCTGTGGGGCTACCGCATGTGGTGGCTGCGCCGGCCGGGCCGCCCGGTCGCCCGGGGCGCCTGGCGGAAGGTCCCGCCGACGCTGCTGCTGCCGCTGCTCGCGGGGACGGCCCTGGTGGCGTGGTTCGTCCCGCTGCTCGGCCTCAGCCTGCTGCTGTTCGTGGCCGTGGACGTGACGACCGGGGTGGTGGCGAGGGTCCGGGCCGGGCGCGGTGGCCCGGACCCCGCCGGAACGGCCTGATCAGGGGGTGTACTTGTAGCCGACCCGCCGCACGGTCTGGATCGTGTGGCGGTGCTCGGCGCCCAGCTTGCGGCGCAGCCGCGCCACGTGGACGTCGACGGTCCGGCCGTCGCCGACGTGCCCGTACCCCCACACCGTCGTGACCAACTGGTCGCGGGTGTGCACCCGGTGCGGGTGGGCCACGAGGTGGGCGAGCAGTTCGAACTCCAGATACGTCAGGTCCAGCGGCCGCCCGTCCACGACGGCGACCCGCTGGACGCCGTCGATGGCCACCGGACCCTGCTCGCCGGCCGGCTCGGCCGCCACCGGGGCGGGCTGCTGCTGGTCGGCGGGGAGCAGCACGAGATAGCCGACCATCGGCGGCCGGCCGGGCAGTGCCGGCAGGGTGTGCGGGGGCGCGGGCAGCAGCGTGGCGCCCGGCGGCAGGAAGTCGGCGACCCGTGCGAGACCGGCGACCTCGTCGGGGTCGACGGCGCGCAGCCGGTGCCGGTCGGCCCGCTCGACGCGGGGACGGAGGGGGGTGAGGGTGGCGGCAGCCTGGGTATGGGCCATGAAAGCTCAACTCTTTCGCGCGAGTTACGGACGGACAGGCGTCGTACGTCATGCGCGTCGGCCGAAGGCCGGAGAACCGGACCTACCGGTCGGGGGCTTTAGAGGGCCGACGCGTTCCTCACGCGTCGACAGCACCGGTCGAAGTCATGGTGCTGACGGGAAGGCCAGAACGGCTCGAGGTCGTGGCGACCCTTCGCGGTGTCGTTCTCGATGCTGGCCATATCCCTATTAAACCAGGAGGGAAGTGCGGTGGGCAGCCCCCGGTCGGCCAAAAGCGGTGTCGCGCCGCCCACATGTGCTTCCCACATGCCGGAAGGGGCGCCCACCGTACGGAACGGTGGACGCCCCTTCCGGGTGCGTGTGGATCAGACCTGGCCGGCCCGCTCAAGGGCCTCGCAGCAGGTGTCCACCATGAGGCGGGTCACCACGTACGGGTCCACGTTCGCGTTCGGACGGCGGTCCTCGATGTAGCCCTTGCCGTCCTGCTCGACCTGCCACGGGATGCGGACCGAGGCGCCGCGGTCGGAGACGCCGTAGTGGTACTTGTCCCACGGGGCGGTCTCGTGCAGACCGGTCAGCCGGTCGTCGATGCCCGCGCCGTAGTTCTTCACGTGGTCGAGCGGCTTCGAGCCCTCGCCCAGCGACTCGCACGCGGTGATGATCGCGTCGTAGCCCTCGCGCATCGCCTTCGTGGAGAAGTTGGTGTGCGCGCCGGCACCGTTCCAGTCGCCCTTCACCGGCTTCGGGTCCAGGGTCGCGGTGACCTTGAAGTCCTCGGCGGTGCGGTAGAGCAGCCAGCGGGCCACCCACAGCTGGTCGGCGACCTCCAGCGGCGCCAGCGGGCCGACCTGGAACTCCCACTGGCCGGGCATGACCTCGGCGTTGATGCCGGAGATGCCGAGACCCGCGGTCAGGCAGTTCTCCAGGTGCGCCTCGACGATGTCACGGCCGAAGATCTCGTCCGCGCCGACACCGCAGTAGTAGCCGCCCTGCGGGGCGGGGAAGCCGCCGACCGGGAAGCCGAGCGGACGCTCGCCGTCGAAGAAGGTGTACTCCTGCTCGATGCCGAAGATCGGCTCCTGGGCGGCGTACTGCGCGTACACCTCGGCCAGCGCGGCACGCGTGTTGGACTCGTGCGGCGT
Organism: Streptomyces sp. NPDC023157; assembly: GCF_055560575.1. Taxonomy (NCBI): domain Bacteria; kingdom Bacillati; phylum Actinomycetota; class Actinomycetes; order Kitasatosporales; family Streptomycetaceae; genus Streptomyces; species Streptomyces sp. NPDC023157. The sequence continues at coordinate 453,290 of NZ_JBVHIL010000001.1, read as the reverse complement.
CATGTCCGTGTTCAGGACCTCGCACAGCACGAGCACGTCGTCGCCGCCGCGGATCGGGTCCGGGCAGGAGAAGACCGGCTTGAGGACACGGTCCGAGGCGTGTCCCTTGGCCTGGTTGGTGCTGGAACCGTCGAAGCCCCAGAGCGGCAGCTCCTCCAGGGCGACCCCCGTGCCGGGCATGATCTTCGTCTTCGAACGGAGCTTGGCGGTCGGCTCGGTTCCGTCGATCCAGATGTACTCAGCCTTGAAGGTCACGGGTGTCATCCTTTGGCGTGCGCTGCGGGGGCGGTGTCTGCGCGCAGCATCGCAATATCGGATTTCCCGATGGTTGCCCGATTGTGAACCCCGTGTTACTCAGCTTTCCTCCGTATCCGGGGGGCGGGGTGCGGCGGGGCGCGGGCGGGGCGGCGGGGTCCGGTTCGTATACGGGCTCGGATCCGGGGCATCCCGGGGTCCGATGTCCGAGCGGGGCGGCAGACTGGTGGGCATGGCGAAGATCCCCGGCGTGAAGCCCCGTATCGGACTGCTCGGCACCGGCCCCTGGGCCGAGCGCACGCACGCGCCCGCGCTGGCGGCGCACGCGGGCGTGGAGTTCAGCGGGGTGTGGGGCAGACGGCCCGAGGCCGCGGCGGCGCTGGCCGCCGGGTTCGGGACGCGGGCGTACGAGGACGTGGACGCCCTGTTCGCGGCGAGCGACGCCGTCGCCCTCGCGCTGCCGCCGGACGTCCAGGCCCCGCTCGCGGCCCGGGCGGCGGCCGCCGGCTGCCACGTGATCCTCGACAAGCCGGTGGCGACCTCGCCCGGCACGGCCCGCGACCTGGCGGCGGCCGTCACGGCGGAGGGCGTCGCCTCCGTGGTCTTCTGCACCCTGCGGTTCGCGGAGCCCACCGCCCGCTGGATCGACGAACAGGCGGCGGCGGGCGGCTGGTTCCTGGGCGAGGCGCACTGGCTGGGCTCCCTCTTCGGCCCCGGCTCCCAGAGCGCCTACGCGGCCTCGCCGTGGCGGCGCGAGAAGGGCGGCCTGTGGGACGTCGGCCCGCACGTCCTCTCCGTCTACCTGCCGATCCTCGGCGACGTCACCTCGGTGACCTGCGCCCCCGGCCCCGAGGACACCCGGCACCTGGTCCTGCGGCACACCTCGGGCGCGAGCAGCACCGCCACCCTCACCCTCAGCGCCCCGCCCGAGGCCGCAGAGGCCGCGCTCTCCCTATACGGGAAGCGGGGGCGGGTGACGATGCCGGGCTGGGACGGCGCCCTGGGCGCCTTCGGGGGAGCGGTGGACGCCCTCCTGGAGGCCGTCCGCAGCGGCGAGCCGCACGCCTGCGACGTGCGCTTCGGGGCGCGGCTCACCGAGATCCTGGCGGAGGCGGAGACGGCGGCGTCCGCCTGAGACGGGGGCGTCCGCTTGAGGCGGCGGGCGGTCAGCGGGACAGCGCGTCCCGCACGGCCTCGTCGGTGCGGGCGACGACGGCCGTGCCGTCCTCCGCGGTGATGATGGGCCGCTGGATCAGCTTCGGACGCGCGGCCAGCGCCTCCACCCAGCGGTCCCGGTTCGCCGCGTCCCGGGGCCAGTCCTTGAGCCCGAGCTCCTTCGCGTCCGCCTCCTGCGTCCGCGTGATGTCCCACGGCTCCAGGCCGAGCCGGTCGAGCACGGCCCGGATCTCGTCCGGGCTCGGCACGTCCTCCAGGTAGCGCCGCACGGTGTAGTCGGCGCCCTCGGCGTCCAGCAGGGTCAGTGCGCCGCGGCACTTGGAACAGGCGGGATTGATCCAGATCTCCATGCCCCCAACGTACCGCGCGGAGGACCGTGGCACGGGCCGCGGAACGTACCGGGAAACGTGCCACTAAACCCCGTCTGGCCAGGGCCGATTGTCAGTGGGGGCGACTAAAATCAGGGGTGAAGGCGAGGGTCCCGGGGAGGGCTCTCGCCCACCGTTCGCCAGGAGGTCGCGCATGGCTCTCGCCGTGATCCGGACACCGTCCCTCGAACCCTGGAAGCCGCTCCAGAAGAAGCCGCTCCCCGCGGGCCGCCCCCGCGAGTGGTACGTCACCCACAACCGCCGGCTGAAGGCCATGCGCCTCTCGATAGCCCTGCTCGACGCCGGGGTCTACATCCCGTCGCGGGCCACCAACGCGAAGATCCGCACGACCGCCGTCCAGCTCGGCATCCACCCGCCGTCCGACACCACCTGCCACATGGTCCGCGCCCTGATCCGCTACGGCCGCTGACCCGGAAAGGGCGCCGCCCGGCCCACGCGTGCCGGGCGGCGCTCTCCGTACACCTGGGCCACGGGCAGCCGCTGCTCTCCGTGACCGACCATTTCGTTGCACGGGGGGCGGGGGACGCGGGCCAGGGCGGCGCGGATCGTGTCGGCGGGGTGGGGGAGGGGGACGCCGAGGTTGCGGATGAGGTCGACGACTTCGGTGAGGGTGGTGCGGCGACGGATGGCGGCGTGGTGGAGGTACTGGAGGCTGAAGTGGTGCGCCTCGGGGACCTCTGTCTCCGGCGTGTCGCCCAGCCGGAGCAGGTCTGTGGCCTCACCGAACGACACGCCTGGCGGCAAGTCGTCGTGCGAGGGCGTGATCCCGCAGGCTCGCAGGCGCTTCGCGATGTCGCGGGGGCTGGTGCCGAGTTCACGTGCCGCCATCACCACATGGGTGAACGGCACGGGTGCGTTCGAGGGCGTCCACCAGTTGAAAGGACCGTACGGGCGCAGGATTTCGCGGTCGAGCGCGGTGGGACGGCTGGGCACGTCGAGGGCGATCTCGAAGCCGTAGGACCGCAGTCGGGCGACCTTGCGGCGCAGCTCCGGCAGGCCGTTCGCCCCGTCGAGCACGAAGGCGTAGAGGGGGGAGGCGGCAGAGGTCAGGAAGACCCGCTCGAAATCGTCCGTGAGCAGGGCCAGGTCCTCGGGTCCCGCGTCGGGGGGAAGCACGTCGGGAACGGTGAAGCCGAGCCCCTTGAGCCGCGCGAGCACGCCGGTCAACGGCAGACCGAGCTGCTTCACAGCCTGGAGCAGGTGCCCCGGCGGGGTCACCTCCGCCCGGTCGAGCCAGGGCGCCTTGCCGGTTCCTCGTGCGCTCAGCAGCACCAGGTCCTCCGTCGAGGGGCGTTCGGGGAGACCGCCGGGATCGACGGCCAGACCGTATGCCGCGAGCCGTCGGCATACCTCGGGGACGGACATGCCCGAGGCGATGCTGACTTCGGCGATGTGCCCCGGCGGGACAACCGCGTCGGCGTCCAGGAGGCCGGCCCCGTACGTGCCCGGCGCTGCGACGAGCAGTTCGTCCGAAGCGGCGGCCAGACGTTCGACGTGCTCGGGGACGGTGAAGCCGAACCGGCGCAGATGCGCCGCGGTTTCGTCGACGCCGGACCGCATACGGGTCGCCGCCTTCTGGAGGCCGTCCGCGGTGACCCGCTCGTGCAGGGTGAGCCCGTCCGGATCTGAGGGGTCCTCGAAAGCCCGTGCGCCTGCCTGGGTGAGGAGTGCGTCGGGCGCCCAGTGTCGCGGGTCGACCTTCGCGAACCCCAGCACGGCCATGCGCCGCGCCAGTTCGCGAGGGGCGGACCCGAGAGAGCGGGCAGCGTCAGGGATGAAGGCCAACCGTTGTGTGGTGGAGCGGAGGATCCACTGGTCGGAAGGTACGGCCCGCAGGACGGGGCCCGAGTCCCGGATTCCCGGGCACACCTCCTCCAGGCCCTCCAGCGCCGGGTGCCGCCTGGCGAGCAGTCGCCAGAGGTAGATGTGGTCGTCCACGTCCTTTCCGTCGTTCGCCCACCGGGCGGGGGTGTACCTGTCGCCGCGGCGCCACCGCGGCAGCAGGGAGAAGTCCATCGGCAGGAACCCGGCCCCGGGAGCGCCGAAGGACAGGCCCTTGTAGGTCAGCGTCCGCCCCTTCGCTGCGAGCGCCGAGGTGACGATGTCGGCGAGGACGGGACTCTCCTTGGCCACCCGGCAGACCCATTCGAAGCCCGGCACCCCCCGGTCGGCCTCCGCGTCGGCGAGCACCCCCGCCGCCTGACGCAGCAGCTCGCCGACCACGGGCGCCACGTCGTCGACGACATGCCGCCGGTCCACCGACAGGGTCCCCGGTGACCGGGATCCGCTGAGGTTCACCACAGCGCCGGTCAGGCCTGAAACCTTGCCGCCGAAAATCCCCGTATGCCGCACCTGCGGCTCCACCAGCAGCCCGTCCACCAGCAGCGCCCCGCCCTGCTCGCACCAGACGACGTCCACGCCCTCCGGCGCGTCGGGCCAGACCGTCAGGCTCCCGTGCGCGTTCAGGGCGAAGTCCTCGCCCTGGTTCCCGTGACGCGCCCGCAGCACCCCCGGCACCCACGTACTCTCCGGCCCCCCGCCGTGCCGCGCACTCGTCGGAAACTCCGCGATCCCGAGCACCCGCTCCAGCACGTCGACGCTCGACCACCCCTCCTCCAGCGTGTCGGGTCGCAGATACAACCGCACCCGCGTCCCCGGCTCCCGCCCCCGCGCCGCCACCTGGACGATCCGGAACAGGTGCCCGGGCCCGCACACCGACACCTCGTACACCGGCCCGGGAACGCCGTCGGGACCCATCCGGCAGGTGGTGACGCGGATGTCGTCGGCGAGCATGAAGTAGCTGAGCACGCCGATGCCGAAGCGGCTGTTGGGGTAGAGCGTGACGGGCGGGTCGAGGCGTTCCCAGGCGGCCCGTTCCAGGGTGAACTCCAGCTGCTCGGCGAAGCGCGAGCCCGCCCGCGAGAAGACCCCGCGGAGCTCCGCGTCGCCCATGCCGACGCCGTCGTCCTGGCACTCCAGGTACTCCCGGCCGTCCTCGTCGACGTCCTGCACGAAGGCGATGCGCCCGAGGTACGGGGTGGAGGCCGGCTGCCCCGTGCGGTCCAGGTACTCGCCGCGGGCCCGCCGGTAGCGGCAGGCGTCCAGGGCGTTCTGGTACAGCTCGCGGACCGCCAGGTCGCGGGACTTGTACAGCTGGATGCCCATGGCGAGGTCGAGGACCCGGCGGCCGTCGCCGCGGAAGCGCGCGTACCCGTCGAAGGCACCCTCGCTCGGCACGACGCCGTCGCTGGAAAGCCGGGTCGGCAGCTCGGGCAGCGGCTGGGTGATCCGGTCGCGCGCGGTCCGCCGTACCGTGTGCAGCAGTTCGTCGGCGCGGGCCGTGTACTCGCGCAGCCCCTCCACGACGGCCTCGTGCCGGCATTCCGCCCGCAGCACGGGGTGATCGTGCGGGCCGCCCCAGTGGGCGGTGTCGAGGGTGCGGCGCAGCGCGTCCAGGTCCACCGGGTACGGGATGGGCAGATGCTCGGCGACGATCGAGGGCAGGGCCGTCATCTCGACCGCCATGCCGTGCGCGAGGGCGAGCAGCAGAACTAGCCGCTGGTCGCGGATGCGCTGGTGGCCGGGGCCGGAGCGGACCCCGTCGTCGGTCGGCAGCAGGCCGAGGAACTCCGGGTGGCACACGTCGGGGCCGCGGCGCAGACCGTGCAGCAGGGCCGCCACCCGACGCGGCGCCAGCGCCTCGCCGAGCCCGTCCGCCGTGTCGCCCAGCGCGTCGAGCAGTCGGCGTACGGGGTCGGCGCCCGCGAACTCCCGCTGCTGCGCGAGCCAGCGGTGGAACAGCCACCAGCCGACCGCCGGCTCGGCCGCCGCGTCGCGCCGGGCCCGCTGGACCAGCGCCTCGTCCCCCTCCGTGAACACCTCGAACGCCCGCCGGTCGGGGGACGGTTCCGGCATCGGGGCCAGGCTCCAGGGCGCGACCGCCGCGAGCTGCTCGACGCGGAGCAGGCAGTGCGCCCGGTAGAGGAAGGGGAAGAGCGCGAGGAGCGCCGCCTCGGCCGGGTAGAGGTCGAGGTCGGGGCCGGCACCCGGTTCGCCGAGGAGCCACTCGACCTGCCCCAGGAAGCGCGTCGGCAGCCCGGGATCGTCCCAGGGGTCGGTGCGGGCTTCCGCCGGCACCCCCGCGTCCGGCGGCACTCCGGCTTCCGTCGGCACCCCCGCGTCCGGCGGCACCCCCACCCCCGCACGGATCCCCGCCAGCCGTGCCGCCACCGCCTCGGCCAGCTCCCGGTGCGCCCGCGCGTCCCGGTCGCCGGCCACGTGCTTCCACACCGCGGAGTCGCCGACGGCACGCACCCAGGGGTCGGCGGGGGGCGTCTCGGCGGGCTCCGGCTGCGGACGCGCGTCCGTGTGGAGATGGACGACGCCGATCGACCCGGCCTGGACCACCGGTCCCCCCACCGTCCCGCCGTCCACGACGTTGCGGGTCCAGCCCTGTTCCACCTCACCGCCCCCTTCTTCCGCTGCGCCGCGTGGGCGACACGCAGGAAGGACGAACGTAGCAAGCGGCGCGGGCCCTCACCCCGCAGTCGTCACAGCCAGTTCCGTTCCCGGGCCGCCAGCGCGGCCCGGAAGCGGCTCTGGGTTCCCAGGCGGCGCATGAGCGCGGCGACGTGGCCCCGGTAGGTGCGGACGGACATGCCGAGTCGGCGGGCGCCCGTCTCGTCCTTGTCCACCCCTGCCATGGCGCGCAGGACGAGGTGCTCGGTCTGGCTCGGCAGGTCGTCCGCGACCCCGAAGGAGCGTGCCCAGCGGGACTCGAACTGGGCGAGCAGGTGCGACAGGAGGCCGGGCTGGCGGACGATCAGGGCGCCCCGCGTGATGTCCGCCGGGTCGGTCGCCACCAGGGCGGTCCGGCGGTCGAAGACCACCATCCGTTCGAGCGGCCCGGTCGTGCCCCGTACCTGGGCGCCCTGCTCCGACAGTTCCGACAGGAAGCGGCCGACCTCCGGGGAGCCGAGCGCCCCGGTGTGCACGATGGTCCGCATCCGCAGGCCCCGGTGCAGGTACTTCAGGTCGGAGCTCCTGACCGCGTCGAGGGCGCCGGTGAGGATCGGTCCGGGGTGTGTGGTCAGCCGCTCCTCGCGGGCGAAGTACGACAGCTCGTCCACGCACGCCAGCACCTGGTCGAGGCCCTCGACCCGCTCCAGCTCGGTGAGCTGCCCCCAGGTCCCGGTGCGCCGGTCCTCGGCCAGGCTCTCCACCAGGTGGCGTGAGGAGGCGACGCGCCGGATCTCGCCCTGGAGCCCTTGGATCCGCGACCGTGCCAGCCGGTCGACCACGGACGCCGGGTCCGCGCCGTTGAACGTGAGCCGGTCGGCCGTGGCCACCATGCCCAGGTTCCGGAGCCGGCCGAGCACGGCCACGGCCGTCTCCTCGTCGATGCCGCAGCCCTCGGCGATCGCGGCGATGCCGATGCCGGGCGACCGCAGGGTCATCCGGTAGACCGCCTCCTCACCCGCGCTCACGCCGAGGGGCGCGAGTGTGTTGCCGTCCATCGTTTCCGTCCCCGCTCTCGTGTCGGCCTTCTCCCGGACGGAGATCGTCCATCGCGCCGGACGCCCCTCCCCAGGGACCTAAGCCCCCTCCCGGCGGGACCAATGCCCCGGGCGCGTGAGGCGGTTTCGGTGTTCCGGGGACGCGGCCGTGCCGGGTCGTCGGGCTTCGCCGGAACGCCAAGCAGGCAACCTTTCAACGAAGTTGGATGCCCCTGCGCACGGCTCCGGCGCGGGTGCCGCCCGGCCCGTTCGGAGCGCGGCCCATCAAGCGCGTCTATGGGGTCATAGATCTGCCGCCTTGCAGGAAGCTGCAGCCGCGGTCCGCAGGGAGTGACCTCCGTTTCCGGGGTCGAGCCGCTCCGGCCGCTCCTAGCGTGGTCAGGGTCCGAGCTGGCGCACACAAGAGAAGAGCAGAGCATTGGTGAGGCGGAAACGCGTGGTCCGCAGGGCGGTCGGCGTACTCGCGGGCGGGATGCTGGTGAGCGGCGTGGCGGGGGCCGCGACGACCGCGGTGGCGGCGGACGCCGGCGGTGACGGGAGGCTTGTCGTCAAGTCGAGCGCCCTCCTCGACTTCGACTACATCGGCCGCATCCATGAGCCGGAGGGCAAGGAAGACGGGGAGGCCGGCGGTCTGATCGAGGTGAGGACCAGCGAGGGCGGCACCCTGTACGTGTACTGTCTCGACGCCCTCGTGGACCTGAACTCCGGCTCGTCCTACCGGGAGGCCGACCGGTCCGAGGTGCCGACCCTGAAGGGCAAGCCGGACGCGGGGAAGGTCGACTGGATCCTGCGGCACGGGTATCCCGCCGTCTCCGAGGACGCGCTCGGCAAGCTGGTCGGCAGGAAGGTGTCCAAGGGCGCGGCGGCCGGCGCGACCCAGGCCGCCATCTGGCGCATCACCAACCACGTCAAGGCGGTCCCGTGGAATCCGGAGGGAGCCGTACTCGCCGACTACCTCTCGGCACACGCCACCGACGCCGAGGAACCGGCCCCGTCCCTCACCCTCACTCCTGGCACGGTGACCGGGACCGCCGGGTCCCCGCTCGGTCCGATCGAAGTCGGCTCCACCGGTGACCAGGTCACCGTCTCCCTCGACGCGGAGTCCGTCGCGGCCGGTGTGGTGCTGACCGACCGGGAGGGGCATGTGCTCTCGGACGCCGAGGGCAGGCTGACCCGGCCCGCCAAGGACGGCGACGCGCTGTTCGTGAAGGCCCCGGCCGGCGCGAAGGCGGGCGGGGCGACGGTCTCGGCGGAGGCTTCCGTCCCGGTCCGGCCGGGCCACAAGCTGGTCAGCGGGGACGGCAGCGGCAGCCAGTCCATGGCCCTGGTGAGCGGGGACCGGATCCCCGTCACCGCGCGGGCGAAGGCGAGCTGGATCGAGGCCACCGGTCCTGCGCCGACCGCCGAGCCGAGCGACCCCACCGGCTCGGCGAGCCCGCCTCCTCCGAGCGAGTCCGCCTCTCCGACCCCCTCGGGGACCGCGAGCGCCTCCGCCGCACCTGGCGGCGCCTCGGGAGGCCCGGGGCAGGGCGGCACCGCGACCGACGGCCCCACGCCGGGCGGCGCGCCCTCGGGCGGCACCGGGGGCTCGGAACTCGCCTCCACCGGCGGCTCCGGCCTCCTGGGGTTCTTCGCGGCGGCCGCCGCGGGGCTGGTCGTGATCGGTGCCGTCGTGGTCCTGGTCCATGAATGGCGCCGTCGCTGCCGCACCATGGACTGAGACGGGACGGAGACGAGCGGGCCCCCTCCGGCGTGATGCCGGACGGGGCCCGCTCGTCTCGTGGATCCGCGGTTCAGACGCGGATCGAGCGCCCTTTAGAGGTCGAAGTACAGCTCGAACTCGTGCGGGTGCGGGCGCAGCTGGATCGGGGCGATCTCGTTGGTGCGCTTGTAGTCGATCCACGTCTCGATCAGGTCGGACGTGAAGACGCCGCCGGCCTGGAGGTACTCGTTGTCCTCCTCCAGGGCGGTGAGGACGGCCTCGAGGTTGGTCGGGACCTGCGGGACGTTCGCGTGCTCCTCGGGAGCCAGCTCGTACAGGTCCTTGTCGATCGGCTCCATGGGCTCGATCTTGTTCTTGATGCCGTCGAGGCCCGCGAGGAGCAGGGCGGAGAAGGCGAGGTACGGGTTCGAGGACGGGTCCGGCGCGCGGAACTCGACGCGCTTGGCCTTCGGGTTCGAGCCCGTGATCGGGATGCGCATGGCGGCGGAGCGGTTGCGCTGCGAGTACACCATGTTGACCGGGGCCTCGAAGCCCGGGACCAGACGGTGGTACGAGTTCACCGTCGGGTTGGTGAAGGCGAGCAGCGACGGGGCGTGCTTGAGGATGCCGCCGATGTAGTAGCGGGCGGTGTCCGACAGGCCCGCGTAGCCGGCCTCGTCGTAGAAGAGCGGCTGGCCGGCGGTCCACAGCGACTGGTGGACGTGCATGCCCGAGCCGTTGTCGCCGAAGATCGGCTTCGGCATGAAGGTCGCGGTCTTGCCGTTGCGCCAGGCGACGTTCTTCACGATGTACTTGAAGAGCATCAGGTCGTCGGCCGCGGCGAGCAGCGTGTTGAACTTGTAGTTGATCTCGGCCTGGCCGGCGGTGCCGACCTCGTGGTGCTGGCGCTCGACCTGGAGGCCGACGTTCTCCAGCTCCAGGGAGATCTCCGAACGCAGGTCGGCGAAGTGGTCGACCGGCGGGGCCGGGAAGTAGCCGCCCTTGTAGCGGACCTTGTAGCCGCGGTTGTTCTCCTCCGCACCGGTGTTCCAGGCGCCGGCCTCGGAGTCGATGTGGTAGAAGCCCTGGTTCGCCGAGGTCTCGAAGCGGACCGAGTCGAACACGTAGAACTCGGCCTCGGGGCCGAAGTACGCGGTGTCGGCGATGCCGGTGGAGGCCAGGTACGCCTCCGCCTTCTTCGCGATGTTGCGCGGGTCGCGGCTGTACTGCTCGCCCGTGATCGGGTCGTGGATGAAGAAGTTGATGTTCAGCGTCTTGTCGCGGCGGAAGGGGTCCACCCGGGCCGTCGACAGGTCGGCGCGCAGGGACATGTCCGACTCGTGGATGGCCTGGAAGCCGCGGATCGACGAACCGTCGAACGCGAGCTCCTCCGACGGGTCGAAGGCCGTCGCCGGGATCGTGAAGTGCTGCATCACGCCCGGAAGGTCACAGAAGCGGACGTCGACCATCTTGACGTCGTTGTCCTGGATGAACTTCTTGACCTCGTCGGCGTTCTGGAACCCGTGCTTCTCGGACATCCAACTCCTCCTACTCCCGGCCCGGGGAGGGGCGGGCTTGCAGCTCGGTCGTGCGGCCAGTGCGGTGGCACACGCAGGACCCGACCATAGGCAGACGGGATTTCTCAAGCATGACCCATTTGTTTCGTCGAAGTTAACCGGGGCGGGTGTGCGCCCGCCCGTCCGGGGCGTCCCGCCGACCCAGGCCGAAGTGATCAAAAACGGGCACAGTACCGTGGTCGGGTGGACAACAGGCAAGCACTCGGATCATGGCTCTCCGGACCCCGCGCCGCGGCCGAAGAAGCGGGCGTGGACTTCGGCTACCGGGGGCAGCAGCTCGGTCTTCCCGAGGACGGGCCCGGCTCGATCGCCCGCCCCGGCCGCCGGCTCGGCGCCCTCGCCGTCGACTGGGCCCTCTGCATGCTGATCGCATACGGCCTGATCACCCACGGCTACGGCCAGGCCACCGGCAACTGGGCGCTGCTGCTCCTGCTGGTCCTGAGCGTGCTCACGGTCGGCACCGTCGGCTCCACCCCCGGCAAGCGCCTCTTCGGCCTCCGGGTGGTCTCGGTGCACGGCGGCCGCCTCGGCATCGTCCGCGTGGCCCTGCGCAGCGCCCTGGTCTGCCTCGCCATCCCGGCCCTCATCTGGGACCGCGACGGGCGCGGCCTGCACGACCGCTTCTCCGGCGCCGTCCAGGTCCGGATCTGACGGCAGGGGAATCCGACGGCCGGGCCACGCGACGGCCCGGACGGCGAAACGGGAAGCGCCCCGGACCGATCAACCGATCAGGTCCGGGGCGCTTCCCGTTTCCGTACGACGACGTACGTCTCCGTACGTCTCCGTACGCTCAGCGCATCTTTCCGCCGCGCGGCATCCGCATGCCCTTGGGCATCGGGCCCTTCGGCAGCGGCATGTTGCTCATGAGGTCGCCCATCGCCCGCAGCCGGTCGTTGGTGGCCGTCACCTGGGGGCCGGAGAGCAGCCGGGGCAGCTTCAGCATCTTGGTGCGGACCTTCTTCAGCGGCACCTGGCCCTGGTCCTCGTCGTTGCCGACGATGATGTCGGTCACCGGCACGTCCACGACGATGCGGGCGACCTTCTTCTTCTCGGCCGCGAGCAGCGTCTTCAGCCGGTTCGGGTTGCCCTCGCCGACCAGCACGACGCCCTGACGGCCGACCGCCCGGTGCACGACGTCCTGGTTGCGGTTCATCGCCACCGCCGGGGTGACCGTCCAGCCGCGCCCGATGTTCTGCAGCACCGCCGCGGCCGCGCCCGGCTGGCCCTCCATCTGACCGAAGGCCGCCTTCTCGGCGCGCCGGCCGAAGATGATGGCCATCGCCAGGAACGCCAGCACGAAGCCGAGGATGCCCAGGTAGAGCGGGTGGCCGATCAGGAAGCCGATCGCGAGGAAGACACCGAGTACGACGATGCCCACGCCCGCGACGACGAGCCCGACCTTGGGATCGGCCTTCCGGGTCATCTTGTACGTGAGGGCGATCTGCTTCAGTCGCCCGGGGTTCGCGGCGTCAGCGCCGCCCGTGTTTGCACTCCTCGCCATGTCCTGAAGTTTACGTGGCCCGGGAGGCGGGGCCCGACACCGCCTCCAGGACGTGCTGGGCCTCGACCCGGTCCTTGGCGCGGCGGCGGTCCTCCAGGACGGAGGCCCAGGCGTTGCGGCGGGCCCTGCGGTGCCCGCGGGAGAGCAGGACGGACTCGACGGCCCGGAGGGCGTCGGTGACGGACGGGAGCGCCGTGGCGCGGATCTGCGCGGCCTGCATGGCTGGGGGCCTCCGTGAACACTCGGTGGCGGTGAGTGAGTACATCCTCACAGAACGGTGTTACCAGGGCGTGACCCCGCGGTCAAACACTGATGAAGCTCTGACGGTGCCGACGGCCCGTCCGGCGGGCTGAGGCCCGGCGCGGATACACCGATGCGGCCGTCCCTCGGACGGCCGCATCGGGGAGAACGGCTGGTCAGACGGCCTGAGAGGCGTCGACCGTGCCCGCGCGCTTCTCGATCGCCTGCTGGTAGAGGCGGCCGGCCCGGTACGAGGAGCGGACCAGCGGGCCCGACATCACACCGGAGAAGCCGATCTCGTCGGCCTCCTCCTTCAGCTCCACGAACTCCTGCGGCTTCACCCAGCGCTCCACCGGGTGGTGCCGGACGGAGGGGCGCAGGTACTGCGTGATGGTGATCAGCTCGCAGCCCGCGTCGTGCAGGTGCTGGAGGGCCTCGCTGACCTCCTCGCGGGTCTCGCCCATGCCGAGGATCAGGTTCGACTTCGTGACCAGACCGTAGTCACGCGCCTTGGTGATGACCTCCAGCGACCGCTCGTAGCGGAAGCCGGGGCGGATCCGCTTGAAGATGCGCGGCACGGTCTCGACGTTGTGCGCGAAGACCTCGGGGCGGGAGGCGAAGACCTCCTCCAGGAGCTCCGGCACCGCGTTGAAGTCGGGGGCGAGCAGCTCGACCTTGGTGCGGCCCTCGGCGCGTCCCTCGGTCTGCTGGTGGATCTGGCGCACGGTCTCCGCGTACAGCCAGGCGCCGCCGTCCTCCAGGTCGTCGCGGGCGACGCCGGTGATGGTGGCGTAGTTCAGGTCCATCGTGACGACCGACTCGCCGACGCGGCGCGGCTCGTCACGGTCGAGCGCCTCCGGCTTGCCGGTGTCGATCTGGCAGAAGTCGCAGCGGCGGGTGCACTGGTCGCCGCCGATGAGGAAGGTGGCCTCGCGGTCCTCCCAGCATTCGAAGATGTTGGGACAGCCCGCCTCCTGGCAGACCGTGTGCAGGCCCTCGCTCTTCACCAGGCCCTGGAGCTTGTTGTACTCCGGTCCCATCTTCGCGCGGGTCTTGATCCACTCGGGCTTGCGCTCGATGGGGGTCTGGGCGTTCCGGACCTCCAGGCGCAGCATCTTGCGTCCGTCGGGTGCGACTGCGGACACATCGGCTCCTGTAGCTTCGATTCTTCGGCGCACACCAGGGTACGCCCGTTGCTTCCCATGCCTTGACGCTCTGGCCAACCCGTGGCCATGGCTCGGCATTCCTCGGTGGCCGTCAGGCGGCCGGGGGGCCGCCGCCGGGCGGCCGTCAGGCCGAGGCCCGCTCCGTCTCGCGCGCGCCCCCGGCCGGCGTCCCGTGCTCGACGGGCCGCGGCCTGAGGTCCGCGTTCTCCAGGACCTCCCGCAGGTGCCCCTCGACGACCGGGAGCACCTCCTCGATGGTGATGGCCCGGCCCAGCTCGTTGGCGAGCGAGGCCACGCCGGCGTCGCGGATGCCGCACGGGATGATCCGGTCGAACCAGGTGTTGTCCGGGTTCACGTTGAGCGCGAAGCCGTGCATCGTGACGCCCTTGGCGACCCGGATGCCGATGGCCGCCAGCTTCCGGTCCTCGCGCCGCTGGCCCGCGTTGGAGGGGGCGTACTCCGGGCCGTTCAGCCGGGGGTCGAACTCGTCGTCGGTCAGGCGCGGGTCGAAGTCCAGCGAGAGCCCGCCCAGCGAGGGGCGCTGCTCGATCGGGTCGCCGAGGACCCAGACCCCGCTGCGGCCCTCGATCCGGGTGGTCTCCAGGCCGAAGTCGGCCGCCGTGCGGATCAGGGCCTCCTCCAGGCGCCGGACGTGGGCGACCACGTCGACGGGGCGGGGCAGCTTCATGATCGGGTAGCCGACCAGCTGGCCGGGGCCGTGCCAGGTGATCTTGCCGCCGCGGTCCACGTCCACGACCGGCGTCCCGTCCAGGGGGCGCTCGCTCTCCGCGGTGCGCCGGCCGGCGGTGTAGACGGGCGGGTGCTCCAGCAGCAGACAGGTGTCGTCGACCTCGTCCGCGAACCGGGCGGCGTGCACCTCGCGCTGCTTGTCCCACGCCACCTGGTAGTCGACGGCGTCCTCGCCGAAGCCCAGACGGACGAATCGCAGCTCACTCACGGCCATGCCTCCTCCTGGATGCCGAGGGCCGGGTTCCGGGGATCGTCCCGGGGCGGGAGCCGGCTCGGCACCATGCGTCATACGCGCCCATGCCACTGTACGGCGGAGCGCCGAACAGCCGTCCGGCAGGTGCGTGGGGGTCCGTGCGCGCTGCTGGGACGCCCTCGGCCTCGGGGGTGGCCGTAAAGACCACTCCATGTTCCTCACACGATCGGATGAATGTGGGGCGAAGGTGGCAGTCAGGGCGGTCACTGCCGCTAAATTCACGCCGTTCCATGAGGGCCATGAGGGTCCGTACGGGCGGGCTGCCACCCGGGCCCGGAAGGCAGGAGACCGCACAGCTGATGACGGAACGACCCCCGCAGCGCATCCCGAACCGCCAGCTCGCCGCGCTCATCGCAGAAGCCGGTTTCTCCAACGCGGGCCTCGCCAGACGGGTGGACCAGCTCGGCCTGGAGCACGGGCTCGACCTGCGGTACGACAAGACCTCGGTCACCCGCTGGCTGCGCGGGCAGCAGCCGCGCGGCACGACCCCCGCGCTCATCGCCGAGGTCTTCACCCGACGCCTCGGACGCCGGCTCTCCGCCCAGGACCTGGGGCTCGACGCCTGCGCCCCGGTCTACGCCGGACTCGAGTTCGCGGCCACGCCCGAGGAGGCCGTCGACATCGTCAGCGGCCTCTGGCGCAAGGACTCCGGCAGTCACGCCGAACTGCGGAAGATCGCCTTCACCCCCGCCGGGCTCGTCGTGCCCAGCCGCGACTGGCTGATCGGACGGGCCGACGAACGGGTGGCCCGCGGCGAGCCCGGCGGAACCGCGGGCACCCCGGCGGACCCGCGCGTGCCCCTCCAGGGCCGCTACTCGGTGCCCCGCCAGCGCGGCACCGACCGCGGCCCCGGCCAGCGGGTCTCCGGCGGCGACATCGCCGCCCTGCGCTCCGTCGGCGAGCTCTTCCGCACCCTCGACCACGCCTACGGCGGCGGCCACGCCCGTCAGGCCCTCGTCCGCTACCTGGAGCACGAGGCCGAACCGATGCTGCGCGGCACGTACGGGGAGAGCACCGGCCGCCGGCTCTTCGGCGCGGCGGCCGACCTCACCCGGCTGGCCGGCTGGACCTCGTACGACATCGCCGCGCACGGCCTCGCCCAGCGGTACTTCGTCCAGGCGCTGCGGCTCGCGCAGGCGGCCGGGGACCGGGCGTACGGCTCGTACGTCCTGATCACCATGAGCCACCAGGCCGTCTACCTCGGGCACGGCCGCGAGGCCGTCCAGCTCGCCCGGGTCGCCCAGCAGGGCGTCGGCGCCGCCGCCCCGCCCGTCGTCCAGGCGCTGCTGCACTCCGTCGAGGCCCGAGGCCACGGCGTCCTCGGCGACTCCCGGGCCTGCGGCGCCTCCCTCGCCCGCGCCGAGCGCGCCCTGGAGGCCGCCCGGCCCGGCGACGAGGTGCCCTACTGGGCCAGGCCCTTCGACGAGGCCCAGCTCGCGGACGAGTTCGGGCACTGCCACCGCGACCTCCAGCAGTACCGGGCCGCCGCCCAGCACGCCGAACGCGCCCTCCAGCTCCGCGCCCCCGGCTACGCCCGCAGCCGCCTGTTCTGCCGCGTCGTCCTCGCCTCCGCCCGCCTCGCGCTCGGCGAACTCGACCAGGCCTGCGCGCTGGGCGCCGAGGCCGCCCAGCAGGCCTCCGAGATGCGCTCGGCCCGCGCGGTCGAGTACGTCCGCGACTTCGAACGGCGCCTGGAGCCCTACCGCGACGCCCCGGCGGTCCGGACCTACCGCGACCGGGTGGCGGCGCTCGGCTGAGCGGCCTCCCGCCCCGGCTACGCCGCCTCCGCCTCCGCGGCCGCCCCCGCCGGGCACAGCCCCAGGTCCGTCAGCAGCGTGATCGCCGCGCGGCGGGCCGAGGTGAGGGCGCCCACCGGGGTGCCGGTGGCCCGGTGGTCGCCGCACACGTAGAGGCCGGACAGCAGCCGTACCGGCCGCTCCGGGTCGAAGGGCGGCCGCATCGCCGGGAAGGCGTACGGGGTGTGGTGCAGCGCCAGCAGCTCCCACTCGTCCGTCGAGGTGCCGTACAGCGTCGCCAGGTGCTTGCGGACCCGCCGCTCGGTGTCGTCCGGCGCCGTGCCGAGCACCGTCGAGGTGATCAGCGTCCGCCCGGCCGGCGCCCGGCCCGGGTCGACCGCGCTCATCACCGCGGTGTGGGACACCGGGCCGCCCGCGTCGGACTCCAGGAGCAGCACCGGGTTCGCGGTGGGCGCCACCGGCGCCGTGTGGTGCAGCACCGTCGCCGCGTGGTACTCCGGCACGCACAGCCCCGGCAGCAGCTCCGCCGCCGTCCGGCCGCCCGTCGCCAGGATCACCGAGCGACAGGTGAACACCCCGTGCTCGGCCGTCGTGACCCGCGCGATCGACACCTCGGTGACCTTCACGCCGGTACGGACCGTCCCCGGCGGCAGCGCCGCCGCGAGCCGCTCCGGCAGGGCGTCCGAACCGCCCGCCGGCACGCTCGGCCGACCCCGCGCGAAGGACCGCAGCGCGAGGTCCGCGCGGCGGCTGGAGGTCGTCAGGTCCGGGTCGCCGAGCAGCGCGGAGACCAGCGGGCGCAACACCCCCTGGACGGTGCGGGCGGGCAGCCGGGCCGTCAACGCCTCCCGGGCGGTCCGCTCCGTGCGCCCGAGCAGGCGCTGGGCGGGCGTCGTGGCCAGCCGGACCAGGGAGGCGCCGAGGCGCGCCTGGTCGAGCGAGGTGGCCGGATTGCGCGGGGCGCTCGCGAGGGCGCGCGCCCTTCCGCGTGCTCCCCCCGCGCCGGAGGGCCCCGCGCCCCGCGAACTCCACGGCGTGTGCGGCGCCCCCCATCGCCCGAACCGGCCGTCGCTGTGCACGACGACCCCCGGGGCGAAGGCGCGCAGCGGGACCCCCTCCAGCTGTGGTGTGGTGAGCAGCGGCCCGAGCCGGTCGAGCCGGAAGCCGTCTACGGTGTCGGTCGTCATCCGGCCGCCGATCCGTGGTGCGGCCTCCAGGACCGTGACCGAGAGACCGGCCTCGGTCAGCAGCCGGGCCGCCGCGAGACCCGCGATCCCGGCTCCTACGACGACGACGTCCGAGTTGTTGAGCACGTGCCCCTCCCCAGGTCGGCGCGTTCGGTGGGAGGCATATGCCCCCAACGTGCCCCCGGAATGCCCGAGTTCGCAGAAGAGTAGGCAGCGCTCCCACGCGGCGAAGCCGCGCGCGACGGGGTGCACGCAGCACGGGGGAGCGCACGGGAGGGGAAAGGCCGGGGAAGGTGCGAGGTGGTGGGGCCGCCGGGGCGCCCGGGGCCCGTGGGCGGATGGCGGATCGTCAGCGGGCCGCCGCGCGGACCGACTCGTCGATCGTCGGGAACGCGAAGTCGAAGCCCGTCTCCAGCAGACGCCCCGGCAGCACCCGCTGACTGCCCAGCACGTCCTGCGCGAACTCCCCGAGCGCCACCCGCAGCGCGGCGGCCGGCACATGGCAGAAGGCGGGCCGGTGCAGCACACGGCCCATCGCCGCGGTCACCTCGCGGTTGGTGACCGGCTCGGGCGCGGTCAGGTTCACCGGGCCCGACACCGCCGGGGTGTCCACCAGGTGCCGCAGCGCGGCGACCTCGTCGTGCAGCGCGATGAAGCTCCAGTACTGGCTCCCGTCGCCCATCCGCCCCCCGAGCCCGGCCCGGAACAGCGGGAACAGTCGCCCCCACGCCCCGCCCTCGCGCGCCACGACCAGGCCGGTACGGGCGTACGCCACCCGGATGCCGGCCGCCTCGGCGGGAGCCGCCGCCGCCTCCCACTCCACGCACACCGACGGCAGGAAGCCCTCGCCGGCCGGCGCGCTCTCGTCCACCGCGCGGGAGCCCGTGTCGCCGTAGTAGCCGAGCGCCGTGCCGCAGACCAGCACCTCGGGCGGTTCGGCCAGCGAGGCGAGCGCCTCGGCGATCGCCCGCGTGCCGAGCACCCGGCTGTCGCGGATCTCCTTCTTGTACGCCTCGCTCCAGCGCCGCTCGCCGACGCCCGCGCCCGCCAGGTGCACGACCGCGTCGACGCCGACGAGCGCGGCGGTGTCCACGTACAGCCGGGCCGGGTCCCACTCCACCTCGTCGGGCGCGGCGGCCGGACGCCGGACCAGACGCAGCACCTCGTGGCCGTCGGCGCGCAGGGAGCGCACGAGGGCGGAGCCGATCAGTCCGGTGGCGCCGGTGACGGCGACACGCTTGCGGGGGGCGGCGGGGCGGGAGGAGCGCTGCATGCGTTCATCCTGCCCTTCCCGGCCGCTCCGTGGCACAGTGGCTCGCATGATCGTCCCGGAGATTCGGATACGCGCGGCCCGGTTCGCGGACGAGCCCGTGCTCGCCGAGCTCGACCGCGTCAGCTGGTCGCCGCTGCACGCGGTCCTGCCCGCCCCGGAGGGCGGCGAGCCGTTCTACGACGAGCGGCACCTGCCCGAGCACTACCTGGTCGCGGAGCTGCCGGACGCGGGCGTCGTCGGCTTCGTCCGTCTGGTCCGGGCCATCCCGCTCCCCAGCAACGCCCATGTGCGCCAGATCCAGGGCCTCGTCGTCGGCGAGGCCGCCCGAGGCAAGGGCGTGGCCCGCGCGCTGGTGCGCGCCGCGATGGACCTCGCCCGCCGGCAGGGCGCCACCCGCATCACCCTGCGGGTCCTCGGCCACAACACCCCGGCCCGCGCGCTCTACGAGGCGGAGGGCTTCGCCGTGGAGGGCGTCCTGCCGGGGGAGTTCCTGCTGGAGGGGACGTACGTGGACGACATCTGCATGGGGCGCGCACTCGACTGAGCCGGGCCGGGCTGAGCTGGGCCGGGCTGGGCCGGGCTGAGCTGGGCCGGGCTGAGCTGAGCTGGGCCGGCTGGGCTGGGCCGGGCCGGGCCGGGCTGGGCCGGGCTGGGCCGGGCTGGGCTGCGCCGAGCCGCGCCGTACGGCCTGCGAGCCGCGTCAGACGCCGAGCCGCGTCAGACGCCGAGCCGCGTCAGGCGCCGGGCCGCCCGCGCCCCCTCACCCCCCGTCCGCCCCCAGCACCCGCATCCCGCCCATCAACTCCCGCAGGCACCGCACCGCCAGGGCGGCCGGGGCGTCCTCGCCGTGGAGGGGGGCGTCCGTCTCGGCCCAGGTCTCCAGGGCGATCCGGATCGCGTCCGTCGCCGCCGCGGCGGCGAGGCGCAGCTCCAGGGGGTCGGCGGACGGGCCCGCGAGGGTGGCGAGGACGCCGCGCAGGCGGTCCTCGGACTCCTGGTTGACGCGGTACCAGACGGCCCGCAGCGCCGGGTCGCTCTCCGCCGCGCGCAGCAGCCCGCGGGTCCAGCGCAGGCCCTCCTCCGCCTCCTCGCCCCGCGCGGCGAGCGACGCGGCGATGGACCGCTCCAGGGCGGAGGGCAGCGCGGTGCCGGGAGCGGTCGTGGCGAGTTCGGCCCGCCAGCGGTCGGCGCCGCCCGCGAGGAGCGGGGCGACGGCGTCCTGCTTGGAGCGGAAGTAGCGGTAGAAGGTGCGCAGCGCGACCCCGGCCCGCTGGGCGATGTCCTCGGCGGTGGTGTCGTCCGGGCCGCGTTCGGTGAACAGCTCGGCGGCGGCGCGGGCGATGTCCTGCTGGGTGGCCGCCTTGCGGCGCTCGGTCAGGGAGGGGGTCCTGGCGGATGCGGTGTCGCCGGCCGGGTTCTTGTCGCTCACGCCACCCAGCGTACGCCCGCGACTGCCATGCGTGCACACCATGCACCTATGGCAAAACGTGCCACTTAGGCGTACCGTGGCACACATCCCCCGGATAGCTCGACATCGAGAGGTTGCCGTCATGAAGCAGCTCACCCGCTACGTAGGACGCCGCGCCCTGGTCACCGGCGGCGGCTCCGGCATCGGCCAGGCCACCGTCCTGCGCATGCTCGCGGAGGGCGGCACCGTCGTCGCCGCGGACATCAGCGAGGACGGCCTCAAGGACACCGTCGCCAAGGCCGGCGACGACGCCGACCGCCTCACCACCCTCGTGGTGAACATCGGCGACGAGACCTCGGTGCGCGAGGGCGTCGCCGCCGCCGTCGCGGCCCTCGGCGGCCTGGACGTCCTGGTCAACGCGGCCGGCATCCTGCGCTCCTCGCACACCCACGAGACCAGCCTCGACGCCTTCGAGCAGGTGCTCCGGGTCAACCTGACCGGCACCTTCCTGATGATCCGCGAGGCCGTTCCCGCGCTGCTGGAGGGCGAGGGCTCCGCCGTCGTCAACTTCTCCTCCACCTCGGCGATGTTCGCGCACCCCTACATGGCGGCCTACGCGGCCAGCAAGGGCGGCATCCAGTCGATGACCCACGCCCTCGCCGCCGAGTACGCCAAGCGGGGCATCCGTTTCACCGCCGTGCAGCCCGGCTCCATCTCCTCCGGCATGACCGACGGCAGCGGCGCCAGCAAGCAGTCCGCGGGCCCCGGCCTGCCCGAGGACACCGACTGGTCGCTCTTCGCGAAGCTGGCCCCCGCCCTCGGCCAGGGCTTCGCCGGCCCCGAGACCGTCGCCGGCGTCGTCGCGATGCTCGCCTCCGAGGACGGCCGCTTCATCACCGGCACCGAGGTCCGCATCGACGGCGGAACGCACTTCTGACGTCCGCCGCCGACACCTTCGCCGGGCGCACGGCCGTCGTCACCGACGTCGCCGACCCGGCCTCCGTCGAGGCGCTCGCCGACGCGGCGTAGGTTCGGCGTGGTCGACCTGCTGGTCGACAACGCCGGGGTCATGGCCATGGGCACGCCTGGGGGCACCTCCCGGACGAAGTCCGTGGGAGGGTCTTCGACCTGGTCGCCGAGGGGAAGTACGGGGCGATCCCGCAGCCCGAACAGCTCTTCCCCGCCCTCCCGCCGAGGACCGACATGATCCTCGGCCAGGAGAACCCCCGGCTGCGGCTCGGGGGCTGAGGGACCGGTCCGGTTCGGTCCGGGTGTCCCCCCCCGTCATCCAGGACCGAACCGGGCCCACAGCCGTGGGAAGCGGGCCGCGAGCACCTCGTCGTCCGCCAGGTCGAGCGGGGTGCCCGCCGGCTCCGCGGCCTGCGGCGGGATCCCCAGGTCCGGCGCCTCCACGCCGGTCAGACGCTCGTACGCCTCGTCGGCCGCGAATCCCAGCTCCTCGCCGTCCCCGTCGATCTCCTCGTCGAAGGTGTCGAGCAGCTCCGCCAGCGCGTCCGGATCGTGCACCGCCCCCTCGAAGACCTCCCGGCCCTGGCCGATCAGCCAGCAGCGGAAGAAGTCGAAGGCGTCGTCCCCCGCCCCGTCGAACAGCACCGCCGCCGCGCCCCACAGCTCCCAGGTGTACGCGCGGTTGAAGCGGGCCTCGAAGTGGCGGGCGAAGTCGAGGACGGCATCGGGGTCCTGCTGCGTCAGCCGTTCGACGAGCAGCTCGGCATGCTCCTCCGGGTCGCCGTCGGCGCCCTCCCGGGTGGAGTCGATGATCTCCCAGAACTCCGTCTCGTCCATCACGGGACAAGCATCGTGGGTGGCGCGGGGCGACGCACCCGGAACCGGCCGAAAACAATCCGGACGGAAGATGTCGTATTTTCCTGCCAGGCTCGGCCCATGACCACCGAACCGAAGCCCCTGTCCGGCCGGATCACCCTCGTCGCGGGCGCCACCCGAGGCGCCGGACGCGCCATCGCCGTCCAGCTCGGCGCCGCCGGAGCCACCGTCTACGTCACCGGACGGACCACCCGCGACCGGGCCAGCGAGGTCGGCCGCACCACCGAGACCATCGAGGAGACGGCCGAACTCGTCACCGCCGCCGGCGGCGAGGGCATCGCCGTCCCCACCGACCACCTCGACCCCGACCGGGTGCGCGCCCTGATCGAGCGGATCGACCGCGAGCGGGGCCGACTCGACGTGCTCGTCAACGACGTCTGGGGCGGCGAGCACCTCCTCGCCTTCGGGAAGAAGACCTGGGAGTACGAGCTCGCCGACGGGCTGCGCATGCTCGAACTCGGCGTGAAGACGCACGCCATCACCTCCCACACCGCGCTGCCGCTGCTGATCCGGCACCCTGGCGGCCTCGTCGTCGAGGTCACCGACGGCACCTCCGCGTACAACGGCACCCGCTACCGCGAGAACCTCTTCTACGACCTCGCCAAGAACGCCCCCCTCCGGATGGCCTTCGGCCTCGGCGAGGAGCTGAAGGAGTACGGCGGCACGGCCGTCTGCGTCAGCCCCGGCTGGCTCAGGTCCGAGCAGATGCTCGGCCACTTCGGCGTCACCGAGGACAACTGGCGCGACGCGACCCGGGACCTCCCCGACTTCGGCGTCTCCGAGTCCCCGGTCTACGTCGGCCGCGCCGTCGCCGCCCTCGCCGCCGACCCGGACCGGGCGCGCTGGAACGGACGGTCCCTCGACAGCGGGCGGCTCGCCCGGGAGTACGGCTTCACCGACGCCGACGGCTCCCGGCCCGACTCCTGGGGGTTCATCATGGCCAAGGAGACCGACCCGGACACCAAGGTGGAGGACTACCGGTAGATCCCGGCGAGCGCGTGGGCGGCCTGCGCGAACCGCTCGCGCAGGGAGGCGGGGGACAGCACCTCCGCCTCCGGGCCGAGCCCGAGCAGCTGCCCGAAGGCGACCTCCTCGTTCTCCACGGGCAGCGTCACCGTGACCCGGCCGTCCGCCGCGCCCTGGGTGGCGCCCGCCAGAGCCTCCTCGGCCGCCGCCCGGTCCGTCACGTACGGCAGCCGCCGCGCCCCCGCCGGAGTCAGCCGCAGCACCACCTCCGCGCGCAGCAGCGAGCGGGCGAACTCGGCGGACCGCTCGCTCCAGAACGCCGCCAGATCGAAGCCCGGATCCCGCTCGAAGCGCTCCCCGTCGGCCACTACCACCTCGGTGAACCGGTCCACCCGGTAGGTGCGGAACGAGCCGCCGGCCCGGGCGCACAGGTACCAGACGCCCGCCTTCAGGACGAGACCGTACGGCTGGAGCTCGCGCTCCACCTCACCGTCGCCCCGCAGGTAGCGGGCCCGCACCGGCCGGTCGTCCCAGACCGCGTCCGCGACCGGCGCGAGCAGCTCCGGCGTCTCCGGCTCCTGGTACCAGGCGGGCGCGTCCAGGTGGAAGCGGCGGCCCACCGCCTCCGGCGCGTCCCGCAGCGAGGGCGTCAGCGCCGCCGACACCTTCAGCCGGGCCGCCGAGGCCGCGTCGGCGAGCCCCAGGTCCCGCAGCGCCTCCGGCAGCCCCGACAGGAACAGCGCCTCCGCCTCGCCGCGCGCGAGCCCGGTCAGCCGGGTCCGGTAGCCGCCGACGAGCCGGTAGCCGCCCGCCCGGCCCCGGTCCGCGTAGACCGGCACCCCCGCCTCCGAGAGGGCGAGGGCGTCACGGGTGATGGTGCGCTCCGACACCTCCAGCTCGGCGGCGAGTTCGGCGGCCGTCATGGACGGCCGGGACTGGAGCAGGAGCACCAACTTGATGAGGCGGGCGGCACGCATGAGTCCATCATGCGTGCCGCCCGCCTCGGGTGGATCAAGGGGCCCCTACAGGCCGTAGCGCTCCCGCGCCTCCTTCACCGAGGCCGCCTCGACCTCGCCGCGACGGGCGAGCTGGGCGAGCGCGGCGACCACGATCGACTGGGCGTCGACACCGAAGTGGCGGCGGGCGGCGTCGCGGGTGTCCGACAGGCCGAAGCCGTCGGCGCCCAGCGAGGACCAGTCCTGCTCGACCCACTGCGCGATCTGGTCCGGGACCTGGCGCATGTAGTCCGAGACGGCGAGGACCGGGGAGTCCACGCCCTCCAGGGCCTGGCGGACGTACGGCACCCGCTCCTCGCCGCGCAGCAGGGCCGCGTCGGCCTCCAGCGCGTCGCGGCGCAGCTCGGTCCACGAGGTGGCGGACCACACGTCGGCGGCCACGCCCCACTCGGCGGCGAGCAGCTTCTGCGCCTCCAGGGCCCAGTGGATGGCCGTGCCGGAGGAGAGCAGCTGGATGCGCGAGGCGTTCGCCGGGAGCTCCAGGCCGGCCGACTCGGCCGTGTTGAAGCGGTACAGGCCCTTGATGATGCCCTCGTCGACGCCGGACGGCTTGGCCGGCTGCGGCATCGGCTCGTTGTAGACGGTGAGGTAGTAGAAGACGTTCTGGTCCTCGCCCTCGGCCGCCTCGCCGTACATGCGGCGCAGGCCCTCCTTGACGATGGCCGCGACCTCGTAGGCGAACGCCGGGTCGTAGGTGAGCGCCGCCGGGTTGGTGGCCGCGATCACCGGGGAGTGCCCGTCGGCGTGCTGGAGGCCCTCACCGGTCAGCGTGGTGCGGCCGGCGGTGGCGCCGACGAGGAAGCCGCGGCCGAGCTGGTCGCCGAGCTGCCACATCTGGTCGGCGGTCCGCTGCCAGCCGAACATCGAGTAGAAGATGTAGAACGGGATCATCGCCTCGCCGTGCGTCGCGTACGACGTCGAAGCGGCGATGAAGTCGGCCATCGAGCCGGCCTCGGTGATGCCCTCGTTCAGGATCTGGCCGTTGACGGCCTCCTTGTAGTACATCAGCTGGTCGCGGTCGACCGGCTCGTACGTCTGGCCCTTCGGCGAGTAGATGCCGAGCGAGGGGAACAGCGACTCCATGCCGAAGGTGCGGGCCTCGTCCGGGACGATCGGGACCCAGCGCTTGCCGGTCTCCTTGTCGCGGACCAGGTCCTTGACCAGGCGGACGAAGGCCATCGTGGTGGCGATGGACTGCGAGCCGGAGCCCTTGTCGAAGGCGGCGAAGGTCTTCTCGGCCGGGGCCGGCAGCGGCGCGAGCGGGTGCGTCCGGCGGGCCGGGGCGGGGCCGCCGAGGGCCGCGCGGCGCTCCTGGAGGTAACGGACCTCGGGGGAGTCGGCGCCCGGGTGGCCGTAGGGCACCTGGCCGTCGACGAACTGCGCGTCCGAGATCGGCAGCTCGAGGAGGTCACGCATGTTCTTGAACTCGTCGCTCGTGAGCTTCTTCATCTGGTGGTTCGCGTTCTTCGACGCGAAGCCCTCACCCAGGGTGAAGCCCTTGACGGTCTGCGCGAGGATGACCGTCGGCGCGCCCTTGAACTCCAGGGCGGCCTTGTACGCGGCGTACACCTTGCGCGGCTCGTGGCCACCGCGGGAGAGGTGGAAGCACTCGAGGATCTTGTCGTCCGAGAGCAGCTTCGCCATCTCGACGAGGGCCGGGTCTGCGCCGAAGAAGTCCTGGCGGATGTAGGCGGCGTCGCGGGTCTGGTACGTCTGGACCTGCGCGTCCGGTACCTGGCGCAGGCGGCGGACCAGGGCGCCGGTGGTGTCGAGCGCGAACAGCTCGTCCCAGGCGTTGCCCCACAGGGACTTGACCACGTTCCAGCCGGCGCCGCGGAACTGGGCCTCCAGCTCCTGCACGATCTTGAAGTTGGCGCGGACCGGGCCGTCGAGGCGCTGCAGGTTGCAGTTGATGACGAAGGTCAGGTTGTCCAGACCCTCGCGGGCGGCGAGCGCCAGGGCGGCGGTCGACTCCGGCTCGTCCATCTCGCCGTCACCGAGGAACGCCCACACGTGCGAGGCGGAGACGTCCTTGATGGAGCGGTTGGTCAGGTAGCGGTTGAAGCGCGCCTGGTAGATCGCGGAGAGCGGGCCGAGACCCATGGAGACGGTGGGGAACTCCCACAGCCACGGCAGCCGGCGCGGGTGCGGGTAGGAGGGCAGGCCGTTGCCGCCGGACTCCTGGCGGAAGCGGTCGAGGTGGCCCTCGTTCAGCCGCCCGTCGAGGAAGGCGCGGGCGTAGATGCCGGGGGAGGCGTGGCCCTGGATGTAGAGCTGGTCGCCGGAGCCCTCGGCGGCGCCCGACTCCTTGCCCTTGAAGAAGTGGTTGAAGCCGGTCTCGTAGAGCCAGGCCGCGGAGGCGAAGGTGGCGATGTGGCCGCCGACGCCGTGCTTGGAGCCGCGGGTGACCATCGCGGCCGCGTTCCAGCGGTTCCACGCGGTGATCTTCCGCTCCATCTCCTCGTCGCCGCCGAACTCGGTGACCGAGGGCTCGGCGGAGGTGGGGATGGTGTTGACGTAGTCCGTCTCCAGCAGCTTGGGCAGGGCCAGGCCCGCGCCCTCGGCGTGCTGGAGCGTGCGGCGCATCAGGTAGGCGGCCCGGTGGGGGCCGGCGGCCTTGGTGACGGCGTCCAGGGAGGCCGCCCACTCGGCGGTCTCCTCGGTGTCACGGTCCGGGAGCTGGTCGAGCTCGCTCGGAATCTTGCCTACGGGATCGGTCATGATCGCCGCCTTCCGGACAGGTGGGGGTGGAGAAAAAGAGGCCTTGTCTGGCAGGACAGGGCGAAGGGCCGGGGTACGGCCCGCCGAAGACTGTAAGCCGCCGATCGATGATCGATCAAAGCGTTGAACCGAAAAACTTCCCTGGAGTACGAAAGTCGGCACAGGGTGCCGCGAAAAAGGGCACCCGGTGCCTTGTTTTCGAAGGATTTGCGCAGGTGGGAGAGCGATTGAGAGCCCCTACGCACGAATGAGCGGGCCCGTTCGAAACGGACCCGCTCACGCGGTGGTCGGCCCTGCGAGTGGCCGGATCACGCCCTCGGCGCGCACCCCAGGACATGCGCCTTCACCAGTGCCCCGATGTGCGGATCGCCCCTGCGGAAGGCCTCCACGAGCTCCTGGTGCTCCTCCGCGTACGACTTCTGCACCGTGCCCAGCCAGCGGATCGACAGCGCCGTGAACACCTCGATGCCCAGGCCCTCCCAGGTGTGCAGCAGCACGCTGTTCCCGGCCGCCTTCACCAGCTCCCGGTGGAAGGCCACCGTGTGCCGCACCTGCGCCGTGCCGTCCGCGGCCGCGTCCGCCTCGTACAGGGCCGCCACGTGCGGCTCCAGGGTCGAGCAGTCCGCCGCCAGCCGGCCCGCCGCCAGCTCGGCCGCGATCTGCTCCAGACCGGCCCGTACGGGGTAGCTCTCCTCCAGGTCGGCGGCGGTCAGATTGCGCACCCGGACGCCCTTGTTGGGCGCCGACTCGATCAGCCGCAGCGACTCCAGCTCGCGCAGCGCCTCGCGCACCGGCGTCTGCGACACCTCCAGCTCCGTCGCGATCCGGCGCTCCACGATCCGCTCGCCCGGCTTCCAGCGCCCGCTGACGATGCCCTCCACGATGTGCTCGCGGATCTGCTCGCGCAGCGAATGGACGACGGGCATGGTCATGGAAGCCGCTCCTTAGGGAGTCATTGACCCTTAGACAATACGGCGGTGTCCCCGCCCGGAAACACATCCGGACGGGGACACCGCAGGTGAGGCTTGTTACAGCTCAGTAGCTTGCGCTCACAGGCCGAGGTCGACCTCGAACTCGCCGGCCTCCAGGATCGCCTTGACAGCCGTCAGGTAGCGGGCGGCGTCGGCGCCGTCCACCAGACGGTGGTCGTAGGAGAGCGTGAGGTAGGTCATGTCGCGGACGCCGATGACGGTGCCCTCGGCGGTCTCGATGACGGCCGGACGCTTGACCGTGGCACCGATGCCCAGGATGGCGACCTGGTTCGGCGGCACGATGATCGTGTCGAACAGCGCACCGCGCGAACCGGTGTTGCTGATGGTGAAGGTCGCGCCGGCGAGCTCGTCCGGCGTGATCTTGTTGCCGCGGACCTTGCCGGCCAGCTCGGCGGTGGCCTTGGAGATGCCGGCGATGTTCAGGTCGCCCGCACCCTTGATGACCGGGGTCATCAGGCCCTTCTCGGAGTCCACCGCGATCCCGATGTTCTCGGAGTCGAAGTAGGTGATCGTGCCCTCGTCCTCGTTGATCCGGGCGTTGATGACCGGGTGGGCCTTCAGTGCCTGGGCCGCCGCCTTCACGAAGAACGGCATCGGGGAGAGCTTGACACCCTCACGGGCGGCGAAGGCGTCCTTCGCGCGGCCGCGCAGCTTCATCAGCTTCGTGATGTCGACCTCGACGACCGAGGACAGCTGGGCCTGGCCGTGCAGCGCCTTCATCATGTTGTCGCCGATGACCTTGCGCATGCGGGTCATCTTGACGGTCTGGCCGCGCAGCGGCGAGACCTCGAGGGCCGGAGCCTTCGACGCGGCGGCCGGGGCGGCCGGAGCGGCGACCGGGGCCGGAGCGGCCTTCTTGGCCTCGGCGGCCGCGAGGACGTCCTGCTTGCGGATACGACCGCCGACGCCCGAGCCCTTGACGCCCGCCAGGTCGACACCGTTCTCGGTGGCCAGCTTGCGGACCAGCGGGGTCACGTACGCGCCGTCCTCGGCCGGCTGAGCGGCGACGGGGGCGGGAGCGGCCGGGGCGACCGGAGCCGGAGCGGCGACCGGGGCGGCGGGCGCGACCGGGGCCGGAGCGGCGACCGGAGCGGCCGGAGCCACCGGGGCGGGCGCCGGAGCCGGAGCGGCCGGGGCGGCCGGAGCCGGAGCCGGAGCCGCGGCGGGGGCCGGGGCGGCCGGAGCCGGGGCGGGGGCCGGGGCGGCCGGAGCCGGGGCGGCGGCGGGCGCGGCACCGGCGGCACCGATGACGGCCAGCTTGGCGCCGACCTCGGCGGACTCGTCCTCGGCGACGACGATCTCCAGCAGCACGCCGGAGGCGGGCGCCGGGATCTCGGTGTCGACCTTGTCCGTGGAGACCTCGAGCAGCGGCTCGTCGGCCTCGACGGTCTCGCCGACCGACTTCAGCCAGCGGGTGACGGTGCCCTCGGTGACGGACTCGCCGAGCGCCGGCAGGACGACGTCCGTGCCGGTGGCGCCACCGGCCGCGGGGGCGGCCGGAGCCTCGGCCACGGGGGCCGGGGCGGCGGGGGCCTCGGCCACGGGGGCCGGAGCCGGAGCGGCGGCCGGCTCGGCGGCCGGCGCCGGGGCAGCGGCGGGGGCGCCGGTGCCGTCGTCGATGATGGCCAGCTCGGCGCCGACCTCGACCGTCTCGTCCTCGGCGACCTTGATGGAGGCCAGGATGCCCGAGGCGGGGGCGGGGATCTCGGTGTCGACCTTGTCGGTCGAGACCTCGAGCAGCGGCTCGTCAGCCTCGACGCGCTCGCCCTCGGCC
Organism: Streptomyces sp. NPDC023157; assembly: GCF_055560575.1. Classification (NCBI taxonomy): domain Bacteria; kingdom Bacillati; phylum Actinomycetota; class Actinomycetes; order Kitasatosporales; family Streptomycetaceae; genus Streptomyces; species Streptomyces sp. NPDC023157. The sequence goes on along the minus strand of NZ_JBVHIL010000001.1, from coordinate 423,826 downwards.
TTGAGCCAGCGGGTGACGGTGCCCTCGGTGACGCTCTCGCCGAGCGCCGGCAGGGTTACGGAAACCGACATGGTTTCGGTTGCTCCTATCGAATGTGCGGAAAGTGGTCGTCGCGCCCTGGTGACGTGAGCGTCAGTCGTGCGAGTGGAGAGGCTTGCCGGCCAGGGCCAGGTGGGCCTCGCCGAGGGCCTCGTTCTGCGTCGGGTGGGCGTGGATGAGCTGCGCGACCTCGGCCGGCAGCGCCTCCCAGTTGTAGATCAGCTGAGCTTCGCCGACCTGCTCGCCCATGCGGTCACCGACCATGTGGACGCCGACCACGGCACCGTCCTTGACCTGGACCAGCTTGATCTCGCCCGCGGTCTTGAGGATCTTGCTCTTGCCGTTGCCCGCGAGGTTGTACTTCAGGGCGACGACCTTGTCCGCGCCGTAGATCTCCTTGGCCTTGGCCTCGGTGATACCGACGGAGGCGACCTCCGGGTGGCAGTACGTCACCCGCGGGACACCGTCGTAGTCGATCGGGACGGTCTTCAGACCGGCCAGCCGCTCCGCCACCAGGATGCCCTCGGCGAAGCCGACGTGCGCGAGCTGGAGGGTCGGGACCAGGTCGCCGACCGCGGAGATCGTGGGCACGTTGGTGCGCATGTACTCGTCGACGAGCACGTAGCCGCGGTCCATCGCGACGCCCTGCTCCTCGTAGCCGAGACCGGCCGAGACCGGGCCGCGGCCGATGGCGACGAGCAGCACCTCGGCCTCGAAGGTCTTGCCGTCGGCCAGGGTCACCTTGACACCGGTCTCGGTGTACTCGGCCGACTGGAAGAAGGTGCCCAGGTTGAACTTGATGCCGCGCTTGCGGAACGCGCGCTCCAGCAGCTTCGAGCTGTTCTCGTCCTCGACCGGGACCAGGTGCTTCAGGCCCTCGATGACGGTGACGTCGGTGCCGAAGGACTTCCACGCGGAGGCGAACTCGACGCCGATGACGCCGCCGCCCAGGATGATCGCGGACTCCGGGACCCGGTCCAGCGTCAGCGCGTGGTCCGAGGAGATGATCCGGTTGCCGTCGATCTCCAGGCCCGGGAGCGACTTCGGCACGGAGCCGGTGGCGAGGAGGACGTGACGGCCCTCGACACGGCGCCCGTCCACGTCGACGGAGGTGGGCGAGGACAGGTGGCCGGTGCCCTCGATGTAGGTCACCTTGCGGGAGGCGACGAGACCCTGCAGACCCTTGTACAGGCCCGAGATCACGTCGTCCTTGTACTTGTGCACGGCCTTGATGTCGATGCCCTCGAAGGAGGCCTTGACACCGAACTGCTCCGCCTCGCGCGCCTGGTCGGCGACCTCGCCGGCGTGGAGCAGGGCCTTCGTCGGGATGCAGCCGTTGTGCAGGCAGGTGCCGCCGAGCTTGTTCTTCTCGATCAGTGCGACGTCCAGGCCCAGCTGCGCTCCGCGCAGCGCCGCGGCGTAACCGCCGCTACCGCCGCCGAGGATCACTAGGTCGAAAACGGTGCTGGCGTCGTTCGCCACGTCACGTCCTCCATGCATGTGCGCTCGTCGCCGGACCCCCCGTTCCCGTACGGGAGGGGGACCGGTCGGTCGGCTGGTGTCCGGCCGCATTTTCTTCGGCCCTGTGGTGGGGGCCCTGTCCTGCCGAGAACCCATCTTCGCACTTGTTGACGGACGGCGGGACGCGGGGCCGGTGGTTGAGACCGGCCGATCGTCCGTACGGACGGGTAACGCAGGCGTGCGAAGGTACGGATTTCGTCGCGGGCGAACAGCGGCGTCCCGGCCGCGGACGTCCGGACCACGAACGGGGACGGCCCCGGGGACGCGGGGTCCCCGGGGCCGTACCGTCACGTCAGGCGCTCGCTCAGAGCTCGCCCTCCGCGTGGCGCTCGGCCAGCCGCACCAGGGTGCGCACGGAGGAGCCGGTGCCGCCCTTGGGGGTGTAGCCGTACGGGGCGCCCTCGTGGAAGGCCGGGCCCGCGATGTCCAGGTGGGCCCAGGTGATGCCCTCGCCCACGAACTCCTGCAGGAAGAGACCGGCGACCAGGCCGCCGCCCATCCGGACGCCCATGTTCGCCATGTCGGCGGTGGGGGAGTCCATGGACTTGCGCAGGTCCGCCGGGAGCGGCATCGGCCAGGACTGCTCGCCGACCTCGTCCGCGGTCTCGTGGATCGCGGTCCGGTAGGCGTCGTCGTTGGCCATGATGCCGAAGGTGCGGTCGCCCAGGGCCAGCACCATGGCGCCGGTCAGGGTGGCCACGTCGATGATGGCGTCCGGGTTCTCCTCCGAGGCCTTGGTCAGCGCGTCGGCCAGGACCAGGCGGCCCTCGGCGTCCGTGTTGAGGACCTCGACGGTCTTGCCGCTGTACATGCGCAGCACGTCGCCGGGGCGGGTGGCCGAGCCCGACGGCATGTTCTCGGCCAGCGCCAGCCAGCCGGTGACGTTGACGGCCAGTCCGAGGCGGGCCGCGGCGACGACGGTGGAGAACACGGCGGCGGCGCCGCTCATGTCGCACTTCATCGTCTCGTTGTGGCCGGCCGGCTTCAGGGAGATGCCGCCCGAGTCGTAGGTGATGCCCTTGCCGACGAGGGCGAGGGTCTGCTCCGCCTTCGGGTGGGTGTAGGCGATGCGGACCAGGCGCGGCGGGTTCACCGAGCCGACGCCGACGCCGAGGATGCCGCCGAAGCCGCCCTTGGCGAGCGCCTTCTCGTCGAGCACCTGCACCTTGAGGCCGTACTCCTTGCCGGCGGCCTGCGCGGCGGCGGCGAACGCGACCGGGTGCAGGTCGTTCGGCGGCTGGTTGATCAGGTCGCGGGAGCGGTTGATCTCCTCGGCGACGATCTGCGCGCGCTCCGCGGCGGCCTTGTAGGCCTTGTCGCGGGGCTTGGCGCCGAGCAGGGCGACCTCGCCCAGCGGCTTCTTGGCGTCCTTGGGGACGTCCTGGTAGGCGGTGTAGGCGTACGCGCCGAGCAGGGCGCCCTCCGCGATGGCGGCGGCGTCCTCGGGGGCGGAGATCGGCAGCGCGAAGGCGGCCTTCTTCGCGCCGGCCAGGACGCGGGCGGCGGTGCCGGCGGCACGGCGCAGCGTCTCGGCCGCGTAGGGCTCGCCGTCCTCGGCGGCCGCGCCGAGGCCGACGGCCAGGACGACGGGGGCCTTCACGCCGGCGGGGGCGGGCAGCTTGGTCGCCTCACCCTCGGCACCGGAGGCACCCAGAGTCTCCAGGACGGCGGCGAGCCCGCCGTCGAAGGCCTGGTCGACGGCCTCGGCGCCGGGGGCGACGACGAGCGCCTTGCCGGACTTCGCGACACCGACCACAAGGGCGTCGGCGCGCAGCGTCGCCGCTCCGGCGGTGCTGAGAGTGAGAGCAGTCACGGTGGTGAAATCTCGCTTCCATTGAGTTCTTGGCGGTCGAGGGATGGGCCGACCGTGCCCCGCCGCATCGTATTTCGGCCCGATGAGCGCCGAGAACGAGCCTACGCCCGCTCGCCGTGTTCGCTCACGGCGGCGCTGATTCACTCGTCCGTGGTGTCTCTTTCGGGTTTACCCCGCCGGGTCGCGGAGCTCGTTCACACTCGCCTCATTCGCGCAAGGGCGACGCCCTCGCCTTTGCATCCTCTGCAGCATCTCCACAGGTCCTCCCGCCGGACGGGCCTGCCCGAGGGGGGACACCACGTGAACGACTCCGGCCGAATCCGTACGCCCAGAACCGCCCGTACACCCCGCGCGGCCCGCGCCCGCACCGGGCGCCTCGCGGCCCTCGCCGCCGCCGGGCTGCTCGCCACCGTCGTCCCGTCCGCGCAGGCGGGCGCCGCCGAGCAGACCCCGCGCGTCGACCTCACCGTGCTCGTCGTCGACGACGGCGGCAGCGCGGTCGAGGCGATCACCGCCGAACTGAAGGGCTCCGGCGTGCCGTACCGCACGCTCGACCTGAACGACGAGCACCGGGCCGTGCTCACCCCCGCCTTCCTCAGCGACACGGTCGACGGGCGCCCCCGCGCCAGGTACCAGGGCGTCGTGCTGCCGCACGAGGCCGTCTTCGGCCCCGACTCCGCGGAGCAGACCGCCCTCGTCGCGTACGAGCGGGCCTTCGGCATCCCGCAGGTCGACGCGTACACCTGGGCCCACCCCGGCGTCGGCCTCGACTACACCGACGACGGCGGCTACTCCGGCGTCCTGGACGGCGCCCGCGCCTCCGTCACCCCGGCCGGGCGGACGGGCCCCTTCCGGCACCTCAGGGGGACCGTCGACTTCGAGGACAACGACCCGTCCGTGGCCGAGAGTTACGGCTACGCGGGCCGCCCCCGGCCCGGCTACACCAGCTACCTCGACATGCCCGTCGGGGGCGGCGGCCGGGCCAGCCTGATCGGCGAGTACGCCCATGACGGGCGGCGCGAGCTGGTGGTCTCCTTCGCGTACAACCAGTACCAGCGCCAGTACCGGGCGCTGGCCCGCGGCATCGTCGAATGGCTCACCCAGGGCGTCCACCTCGGGCAGGACCGCAACTACCTCTCCGTCCACGTCGACGACGTGTTCGCCCCCGACGCCCGCTGGGACACCGCCCGCGACTGCACCCCCGGCGACCTCGACTGCGCCGGCGGCGACGGGGAGGCCGAGAACCCGATCCGGATGACCGCCGCCGACGCCCAGTACGCCGCCGCCTGGCAGAAGTCCGCCGGCTTCCAGCTCGACCTGGTCTACAACGGCGGCCAGGGCGAGCAGTGGAAGACCGAGCACGGCGGCACCGACCCGCTCGCCGCCCGGCTGCTGGCCGACCGCGCCCAGTACCGCTGGGTCAACCACACCTACACGCACCCGTTCCTCGGCTGCGTCCAGGACGCCACCACCGTCCCCTGGCAGTGCGCCAAGGACCCGGTGACCGGGGCGGTGAAGTGGACCGGCCGCGGCGAGATCTCCGCCCAGATCCGCGACAACCTCAACTGGGCCGTCCTCAGGGGGATCTCCGTCGACCGCAGCGAACTGGTCACCGGCGAGCACTCCGGCCTCAAGACCCTGCCGCAGCAGTCCGTGGACAACCCCAACCTCGCCGGGGCGCTCGCCGAGAACGGCGTGAAATGGACCGCGAGCGACAACTCGCGCGAGCCGCAGCAGCGTTCCGTCGGCACCGGAACCGGGGCCGCGCAGACGGTGCCCCGCCACCCCATGAACGTGTACTACAACGTGGGCACGGCCGCCGAGATGACCGACGAGTACAACTGGATCTACACCGCGCGCGCCGGCGGTGGCAGCGGGATCTGCGAGTCCGACCCGGCCTCCACCTGCCTGCCCGCCCCGCTCGACCCCGCCACCGGCTACGCCTCCCACATCGTGCCGCAGGAGGCCCGCACGGCCCTCTCCCACGTGATGGGCAACGACCCGCGCCCGCACTACGTGCACCAGTCCAACCTCGCCGAGGAGCGCCTCCTCTACCCCGTCCTCGACCGGGTCCTCGCCGACTACCGCGAGCTGTTCGCCGCCGACACGCCCCTGGTCAACCCGCGCCAGAAGGACGTCGGCACCGAACTGGACCGCCGCGCCGCCTGGGACCGGGCGCTCTCCGCCGGACAGGTCACCGCCTACCGGATCGGCACCACCGTCACCGTGAAGGCCCCCTCCGGCGTCGACGTCCCGATCACCGCCCCCGAGGGCGCCCGCAAGCAACTCCTCCTCGGCACCACGGCCTTCGGCACCGTGTACGCGGGCGCCCGCTCGGCCTGGACCACGCCCGAACTGCTCCAGACCGCGATCACGCTCAAGCTGCCGACCGCCTGATCGCCCGACCGCCTGATCGCCCGACGGCCCGACCGCCTGATCGCCCGACGGCCCGACCGCCTGATGGCCCGACGGCCCGACGGCCCGACGGCCCGACGGCCCGACGGCCCGACCGTCGGGTCGCTCGACCGCCTGACCGCCGATCGCCGATCGCCTGACCGGAGCCAGGGCCCGACCGACGCCAAGGCCCGTCCGACACGTCCGGGGGGACACCCATGCCGAGCAGTGGCCGTCACGTCACCATGCTCACCGAAGGCACCTATCCACACGTGCACGGGGGCGTCAGCACCTGGTGCGACCAGCTCGTCCGCGGCATGCCCGAGGTCGACTTCCGCATCCTCGCCCTCACCGGCAGCGGCCGTGAACCCGTGACCTGGGAGCTGCCGCCGAACATCTCGGAGCACCGGTCCTTCCCGCTCTGGGGCACCCCGGAGCGGGGCGGGGCGCCCCGGGGCCGGGCCCGCCGCCGCTTCCTCGACACCTACGAGCGCTTCCTGCTCGCCCTCCTCGACCCCACCGCGGGCTGCGACTTCGGCGAGGGCCTGTACGCCCTGGCCGGACTCGCCCGCCAGGGCCGCCTGACCGCCGCCCTCCGCTCGGAGCAGGTGCTGCGCTCCCTCATGTGGATCTGGTCCATGCCCCACCTGCCGACGGCCGGGGCCCGGCCCACCGTCCACGACGCCCTCACCGCCACCGACCTGCTCGAACACGCCCTGCGCCCGCTCGCCGCCCGGATACCCGGCGACCGCGTGGCACACGCCGTGTCCAGCGGTCTCGCCACGCTGCCGGCGCTCGCCGCCCAGCACTTCGAAGGGGTGCCCTTCCTGCTCACCGAACACGGCATCTACCTCCGCGAGCGCTACCTCGGCTACCGCACCGAGGCCCAGCGCTGGCCGGTCAAGGCCCTCATGCTCGGCTTCTACCGCGAGCTCAACTCCCTCGGCTACCGGAAGGCCGACCTCATCACCCCCTGCAACCAGTACAACCGGCGCTGGGAGGAGCGCGGCGGCGCCCCCGCCGACCGCATCCGCACCGTCTACAACGGCGTCGACCCCGCCGCCTTCCCCTGGGCCGGCCCCGAACCGGAGACGCCCACCCTCAGCTGGGTCGGCCGGGTCGACCCGATCAAGGACCTGGAGACCCTGATCCGGGCGTACGCCATCGTCCGCGCCGAACTCCCCGACGTACGCCTCAGGCTCTTCGGCCCGGTCCCGGCCGGCAACGAGGACTACCGCACCCGCCTGGAGAAGCTGGCCGCCGAACTCGGCGTCGCCGACGGCGTCACCTTCGAGGGCCGCACCTCCGACGTGGCCGGCGCCTACGCGGCCGGCAACATCGTGATGCTCTCCTCCATCAGCGAGGGCTTCCCCTTCTCCCTCATCGAGGCCATGTCCTGCGGCCGGGCCACCGTCTCGACGGACGTGGGCGGGGTCCGCGAGGCCGTCGGCGACACCGGCCTCGTGGTCCCGCCCCGCGAACCGGCCGTGATGGCCGCCGCCGTGACGGAACTCCTCCAGGACCACCCGCGCCGGGCGGCACTCGCCAAGGACGCCCGCCAGCGCGTCGTCGACCGCTTCACCCTGCACCGCTCCGTGGACGGCTTCCGCACCATCTACCGGGAACTCGCCGGCGAGGACAGGGCCGAACCCCCCGCCGGGCGGCAGCAGGACTGGACCGTCCGCCTGACCGACCGGTGGCGCACCGGACTCACGGAAGGCGCATGGGCATGAGCGGCTCCCTCTGGCTGAAGCCGGGCACCACACGGGACGCCCTCCCCGCCGTCCCCCGCCAACGGGCCACATCCCCCGACCCCGCCGGACCACCCCTGGCCGCCGACCCGATGGACGAACTGGCCGACCGCCTGGACGCCCTCGCGGCAGCCGCGGTCCACCCGGACGAGATAGCCGCCATCCTGGAATCCGACGGCATGACCGACAGCCACATCCGCCTCACCTACGGCCGCGCCGACTCCTTCGCCCTCGCCGAGGACCTCTACGCGAGGACCGAACGCCGCCACTCCGCGCCCGAGCCCCCGAAGGCCGCCCCCTGGCACACCGGCCTGGCCGGCTGCCTGCTGCGCGGTGTGGTCTTCGCCCTGCCCGGCCTCGCCTACGTGCTGGGCGCGCCGCTGCTCGCCACCGGGCCGGGCCGCTACGGCCTGCCGCCCGGCACCGTGCCGCTGTTCGCCGGGGCCGTCACCGGCTGGGTGTGGAACCAGGTGCTGTCCCACCGCGCGTACACCTGGCTGGGCCTCGGCGACCGGCGGGCCGCCGCCCGCGCGCTGCGCACCGGCGCTCCGGCGGGCGCGCTCGCGGGCGCGGCCGTGGCCGTCGCGGCGGCGGGCCCGGGGGAGAGCCCGGCGGCCCTGTTCGGGGCCGGCCAGGCGGTGTACCTGGGCGCCGCGACCGTGCTGCTCGTGCTGGGCCGCGAACGGGCCCTGCTGCGCGCGCTGCTGCCGCTCGCCGGAGCCGTCCCCGCCTTCCGCTACGACCTGCCCGATCCGCTCCGGATCGCCCTGCTGCTCGCCTCGCTCAGCGCGACGGCGGCCTGCGCCGCGCTGGCCCTGCGCCCGGCCCCCGACGCGCCGCCCGTCCGGGGGCGGGGGAGGGGCGGACCGCCGTTCGCGGCCTCCGTCCCGTACGGCCTGTTCGGCCTGGGCAGCGGGCTGCTCGTGCTGTACGCGGGGGCCGACGCGGTCATCGCGCTCACCCTGTCGATGGGCCCGGCCGAGTGGCTGCTGCACCGCTTCCGTGGCGCGAGCCTGACCCGGCTGAGCCTGCTGACCACGGCGTACGAGTTCCGGCGCGCCGTCACCGGCATGCTCGCCCGCAGCCTGGGCGCCTACCTCGGGGTGCTGGCCGCCCTCGCCCTCACCGCCGCCGCGCTGTGGCCGGGTGCCGCGGCCGTCGCCCCCGGGCGGATCGGCTCGCTGCTCCTGGTGGGTGCGGTGCTGTGGCTCGGGCTGCTGCTCCAGGCCTTCGGCGGGGTGTCGAGCGCCGCCGCGGTGTGCCTGCTCGCCGCGGGCGCGCAGACGCTGATGCCGACCGCGGGGCCGGTGGCGGCCGGCGGGGCGGCGGCGGCGCTGTCCGTGCTGACCTGCGTCCTGCTGGCCCGCCCCACCACCCACCGTTTCTAGGGACAGGACCATGACCACCCCCTCTCTGCTCGTCCCCTTCTACGAGCACCCGGCCGACCGCCCCGAGGACTGGTCCGCCGTCGTGGCGGCGGCGCCGGCCCTCTACGGGGTCGTCCTCAACCCGGCCAGCGGTGCGGGCCGTTCCCGCGACCCGGCCTTCGCCGAGCTGGCCGCGCGGCTGCGGGCGGCCGGGGTACGGGTCCTCGGCTACGCGGACACCGACTACGGGCGCCGCCCGCACGCCGAGGTCGTCGCCGACCTGGTGCGGCACCGCGACTGGTACGCGGCGGACGGCGCGTTCCTCGACCAGGTGCCGACGGAGCCCGGGGCGCTCCCGCACTACCGGCGCCTCGCCGTGTCGGCGCGGGCGGCCGGGCTCCGCACCCTGGTCTTCAACCACGGCGCCCACCCGGCCCCCGGCTACGAGGCCCTCGCCGACCTCCTGGTGACCTTCGAGGGCCCCTGGGACTCGTACCGTGACCTCGATCTGCCGGTCGCCGACCACTACTGTCACCTGGTGTACGCGGCCCCGGCGGACGTCCGCCCCACGACCCCGGTGCACTGCGCGGTCCCCGGCACGGGCGCCCACCCGTGGGGCACCCTCCCGCACACCCTGGAGCCCGCCCGATGAGACGCCTGGCACCCCTGCTGGCCCTGCTGCTCCTCCTGGCCGGCTGCACGACGCCTCCGCCCTCGCCCCCGCCGGGCCCCTCGCACCCCGTGGCCCCGGACCCGAAACCCACCCCCCGCTGGCAGCCCCGCCCGGGAGTCGCCTGGCAGTGGCAGCTGAGCGGCCGTCTGGACCCGGCCGTGGATGTCCCGGTGTACGACATCGACGGCTTCGACCACCCGGCGGCCACCGTCGCCGACCTGCACCGCCGGGGCCGCAAGGTCATCTGCTACCTCTCCACCGGCGCCTGGGAGGACTTCCGCCCGGACGCGGCGAGGTTCCCGGGCTCCGTCCTGGGCAAGGGCAACGGCTGGCAGGGCGAACGGTGGCTCGACATCCGCCGCACCGACGTGCTCGCCCCCCTGATGGCGGCCCGCCTGGACATGTGCCGGGCCAAGGGCTTCGACGCGGTCGAGCCCGACAACATGGACGGCTACCGGAACCCGACGGGCTTCCCCCTGACCGCCGCCGACCAGCTCCGCTACAACCGCCTGATCGCCCGCCTCGCCCACGACCGCGGCCTGGCGGTCGGCCTGAAGAACGACCTGGACCAGATCCCCGCCCTGCTCCCGGACTTCGACTTCGCGGTCAACGAACAGTGCGCGCAGTACGAGGAGTGCGAGCGCCTGACCCCCTTCGTGAAGGCGGGCAAGCCGGTGTTCCACGTCGAGTACGAGCGGGAGCCGGCGGAGTTCTGCCCCGGCTCCCGCGCGCTGGGCCTGAGCTCGATGCGGAAGTCGTACGCGCTGGACGCCTGGCGCCGGGCCTGCTGACGGGCGGTCACCAGACCTGGGGAGGCTCGGGCGGCATGCTGTGGTGGCCGCTGGACGACACGTCGGGCGGAGCCCGCCCGTGCGAGGGGCCTCGGGGTTCACCCCAAGGTGAGCGCCACCAGCGCCACCGTCGCCGCCGTCTCCTCGACCGCGCCGAACACGTCCCCGGTCACCCCGCCGAAGCGCCGCACGCACCGCCGCAGCAGCAGCTCGGCGGTGCCGAGGGCGGCGAGGGCGGCGAGGGGGAGGCGCAGGGCGTCGTACGGGGAGAGGAGGGCGCCGGCCGCCGCGCACAGGACGAGGACCAGACCGGTCGTCAGGGCGGCGGGGCGGAGCGGGACGGTCGCGGCGACGATCGCGCCGAGGCCCTCGGGGCGGGCGGCGGGGACGCCGTGCCGGGAGGCGTGGGTGAGGGCGAGGCGGGCGACGGTGGCGGCGAGGACCGCGGCGGCCGTGCCGTGCGCCCAGCCCTTGCCGTAGAGCTCGTACAACGCGCCGACCTGGGCGAGCAGCGCGAAGAGGAGCACGATCACGCCGAAGGGCCCGATGTCGGACTGCTTCATGATGCGCAGCGCGTCCTCGGCGGGCTTGGCGCTGCCGAGGCCGTCGGCGGTGTCGGCGAGGCCGTCGAGGTGGAGGCCACGGGTCATCAGGGCGGGGACGCCGACGGTGAGGACGGCGGCGAGCAGCGGGCCCGAGCCGAGCAGCAGGAACGTTCCGCCGACCGCGGCCGCGCACAGGCCGACGACGAGACCCGCGAGCGGGGCGCAGAGCATCCCGGCGCGGGCCGCGTCGCGGTCCCAGCGGGTGATGCGGGCGGGGAGCACCGTGAGGGTGCCGAAGGCGAAACGCAGGCCGTCCATCCGCGGAAGGGTAGTGCCCCGCGCCTGGACGCTAAATTGGCCATAGGGTACGAAAGCGGCCAATCGGCAGAGGGGTGGCATGGGTCACTGGTTCTCACGCAACATCGTCGAACCCGGGAAGCTCCCGCTGTTCCTCGCCCTGACCTCGTTCGTGCTGACCTTCGCGGTCACCCGCACGGTCACCCGGCTCATCCGGGCCGGCAAGGGCCCCTTCCGCAACGTCTCCACGGGCGGGCTGCACATCCACCACGTGGTGCCGGGGGTCGTGCTCACCGTCCTCGGCGGCTTCGGGGCGGTCGCCAGCGGCCGGGAGGGGGTCGGGGCGGGCGTCTTCGCCGTGGTGTTCGGGGTCGGCGCGGGGCTCGTCCTGGACGAGTTCGCGCTGATCCTCCATCTCGACGACGTCTACTGGTCGGACGACGGCCGCAAGAGCGTCGAGGTCGTCGTCCTCACCGCGGCCCTCGTGCTGCTCGCCCTGGCCGGCTTCTCCCCGCTCGGCGTGAACGACATGACGACCGGGGAGCGGCAGAACCGGGCCGGGTTCGTCCTGACCCTCGCGGTGAACTTCCTCTTCGTCCTGGCCACCCTGGTGAAGGGGAAGTTCCGGATGGCGGTGCTCGGCACCCTCGTGCCGTTCGTCGCGATCGTCGGCGCGGTCCGCCTCGCCCGCCCCGGCTCCTGGTGGTCCCGGCACGTCTACGCCAGGCGCCACCGGGCCAGGGCCCGCTCCCGGATCCGCGCCTACCGGCACGACAAGCGCTGGACCGGGGTGCGCCGCAGGGCTCAGGACCTGATCGGCGGCTTCCAGGAGCGCGTCCCGGGGCGGGGCTCCACGCCGCCCCGCTGACCCCGGCCCCGCCACTCCTGGAAGGCGATGAGCAGGAGGACCGCGGCGATGGCGGCGATGTGCTCCTTGCCGGCCAGGTTGTTCTTGACCAGCACCTCGACCACCATCGCCACGACCACCAGCGTCCCGGTCCACCGGGCCCGGTAGCGCCAGCACACGTACACGGCGAGGCCGACCACCGCCGCCGACGGGCCGGTGTCCACCACATGGGTGTCGGAGGCCGGAAGCCCCAGCGGGCTGTCCGGGCCGAGCGCGATGCCGACCCGGGCGTACAGCGTGCCGGCCAGCGTCGCCACGTACGCGACGAGCAGCGTCCGCCACCGGCCCAGGCAGATCTCGGCGATGCCGAAGACCAGCAGGATCTGCGCGAGCGCGCCCCACACCGGCAGGTCGAGGGCCGGCACGAAGAGCGAGAGCGGGGTCCGCAGCAGGGCCAGGGCCAGCGGGTCCTCCGCCCGGACCGAGCCGATGTCCTGCACCGGCTGGTAGCCCCAGTCCTGGTTCTGCACGATCTGGAAGAGGGAGGTGAGGCAGACCGCCGCGAGCGTCATCGGGATCGCCCGCCACCCGCGGGTGACGAGCGCCGTCCGCACCGTCGCGTACAGCGGCCCCCACTCCCGTATGGCGAAGCCCTTCAGGGCCCCGCGCACCCCCCGTCCCCGCGTCGCCGGACGCCCCTCAGGCGCCCCTGGCCCCCCTTTCAACGGCGTCCCTCCAGGTGCTTGCGGTGCAGCCACTTCGGCAGGCCCGGGGCCTCCAGGAAGCCCTCGGCGCGCCCGGCGGCGAGGCCGATGCGCAGCAGGTCGGCGCTCTTCTCGAAGAGCATGAAACGGGGCTCCCAGATCGGTCGGTACTTGGCGTTGGCGCGGTACAGCGACTCGATCTGCCACCAGCGGGAGAAGAAGCTGAGCAGCGAACGCCACATGCGCAGCACGGGTCCCGCCCCCAGCTTCGAGCCGCGTTCGAAGACGGAGCGGAACATCGCGAAGTTCAGCGAGACCTGAGTGATCCCGATCTCCTTCGCCCGCTGGAGGAGTTCGATCACCATGAACTCCATCAGGCCGTTCTCGGAGTCCCGGTCCCGGCGCATCAGGTCGAGCGAGAGACCCTTCGGCCCCCAGGGCACGAAGGACAGCACCGCCCGCAGCTCGCCCGACTCGTCCGAGCACTCCAGCATCACGCAGCGGCCGTCCCGGGGGTCGCCCAGACGTCCGAGCGCCATCGAGAAGCCGCGCTCGGTGGCCCCGTCGCGCCAGTCGTCGGCCTTGCGGAGCAGCTCGTCCATCTCGTCGGTGGGGATCTCCTCGTGGCGCCGGATGCGGACCTGGTAGCCGGCCCGCTTGACCCGGTTGAAGGCCTGCCGGACGGTGCGCATGGCCCGCCCGTCGAGCGTGAACTCGTCGGTCTCCACGATCGCCTCGTCACCCAGCTCCAGGGCGTCCAGGCCGTGCCGGGCGTAGATGGTGCCGGCCTCCTCGCTGGCGCCCATCACGGCCGGGATCCAGCCGTGCTCGCGGGCCTCGGCCAGCCAGGGCTCGATGGCCCCGGGCCAGGCCTCCGGGTCGCCGATCGGGTCACCGGAGGCGAGGGAGACCCCGCCGACCACCCGGTAGGCGATGGCGGCCTTCTCGCTGGGCGACCAGATGACGCTCTTCTCGCGGCGCAGCGCGAAGTAGCCGAGCGAGTCCCGGTCGCCCTGCTTGTCGAGGAGCGTCCGCAGCCGGTCCTCGTCCTCCTCGGTCAGCGGGTCGACGGCCCGCCGGGCGCGGAAGGCGGCGAAGAGCACGGCGAAGAGCAGCAGCGTCGACATGATGTTGATCACGACGTCCACCCAGCCCGGGGTGGTGATCGAGGCGTACGCCGAGTCGTCCGAGGCCAGTGTGATCAGCCGCATCACGCCGTACTTCCAGCGCTCCAGGAAGGTGGAGTGGCCGGTGGCGGTGTTGGTGGCGGTCACCAGGGCCGCGGCGAGCAGCGAGGTCACGAGCAGTCCGCCGACCGCCACGGCCGCGGCGAGCGGCGGGTTGGAGCGGTCGCCCTTCGCGTAGAACTCCTTGCGGCCCAGCAGCAGGGAGACGAAGAAGGCGGCGGTCAGGGCCAGCGAGACCCAGTTCTGGGCGTGCTGGCGGATCTCCGGGAAGATCATCACCAGGGCGAAGAGCAGCAGGAAGAGCCCGCTGAGCACGAGGTTGAGGATCCACGCGGCCCGCTTGCGGCGCCGCATGGTGATCGCCAGGAAGAGCGTGAAGACACCGGAGGCGAAACCGGCGGTGAGCATGTACGGGGTGAAGTAGTTGTCCTCGTTGTGCCGGCGCAGGTCCTGGCCGAACGAGACCCAGACGGCGCTCAGGAAATTGATGAACGTGACGGCCCGCAGGTACCAGACGGCGAACGCGGCACCGCGCCGCGAACGGACCGTGGTCCGGGGCGCTTCTTCGGTGGACAAACGGACCTCTCCCATGAAAAGCGATCATATGGGGCATCACCCGGCATGGCTGGCCGCCGGATGCGCCCGTCCCGCCGTGGCGGAGCGCACGCACCCGGGCCGGTGATCCGGCTCAGCCCACCTCGTCCGCCACCACGGCGGTGTCCTCCACCGGCGTGGTGTCCGCCGGCGGATCGGTCACCTCCGGCAGCTCCGCGGCCAGCGCGGCGGCGGCCCGGACGAGGGGAAGAGCGAGCAGTGCCCCGGTTCCCTCGCCCACAGTGACGCCGTGATCGAGCAGAGGGTTGAGCGACATCCGGTCCAGCGCCTTCGCCTGCGCCGGCTCCCCGCTCACCTGGCCCGCCAGCCACCAGTCCGGCGCCCGGAACGCCGCCCGCTGCGCCACCAGCGCACAGGCCGCGCCCACCACACCGTCCAGGATCACCGGGAGCCGCCGCACCGAGGCCTGCAGCAGGAAGCCGGTCGTCGCCGCCAGGTCCGGCCCGCCGACCGCCGCGAGCAGCTCCAGCTGGTCGCCGAGGACCGGCCGGGCCCGGCGCAGCGCGTCCCGGACCGCCGCGCACTTGCGCATCCACGCCAGATCGTCGATCCCGGCACCGCCCCGGCCGGTCACCACGGAGGCGTCCGTCCCGCACAGCGCGGCGATCAGCGTCGAGGCGGGCGTCGTACCGCCCACGCTCAGATCCCCGAGCACCACCAGATCGGTGCCCGAGTCGGCCTCCTCGTCGGCGATCGCGATGCCCAGTTCGAGCGCCGCGCGGGTCTCGTCGAGGGTCAGCGCGTTCTCGACGTCGATCCGGCCCGTGCCGCGCCGCACCCGGCGCCGGGTGACCTCCGCCGGCAGCAGCTCCGGGTCGCAGTCCAGACCCGCGTCCACCACCCGCACCGGCACCTGCTGCGCCCGGGCGAGCACCGCCACCGGGCTCGCCCCGTCCAGCACGGCCCGCACCAGCTCGTACCCGCCGCCCGCGGCCCGCCCGGACACGTCCAGCGAGGCCACGCCGTGGTCGCCCGCGAACAGCACCACCTTCGGCTGCTCCACCGGCCGCGGCGGGACCGCGCCCTGCGCCGCCGACAGCCACTCGCCCAGCTCGTCGAGCCGCCCGAGCGCTCCGGGGCGCACGCTCAGCCGCTCCCTGCGCTCCTCGGCGTCACGCCGGATCCCCCCGTCGGGGCGCTCGATCAGATCGGAGAAGTCGTCGAGGTTCAAGGTGGGTTCCGCCTAGGGACGTCGATCATCGTTGGCCATGGTGGTAGGACGTTCGAACCCTACCCGGGGCCCCCGCTCCCTGTCCGGAGCCGGTCGCCCTACCCGCGCAGCACCAGCGCCTGCCCCGCGACCACCAGCAGCACCTGCTCGCACTCGTCGGCGAAGGCCGCGTTGAGCCGCCCCAGCTCGTCCCGGAAACGGCGCCCCGAGGCCGTCGCCGGGACCACCCCCGAACCCACCTCGTTCGTCACCGCCACGACCGTCCGGGGCGTCGCCCGCACCGCCGCCACCAGCCCGGCGACCCGCTCCGCGAGCGCCTCCCGGCCCCCGGACTCCCACCGCTCGTCGTCCCACGCCCCGACCCGGTCCATGGCGTCCGTCAGCCACAGCGACAGACAGTCGACGAGGAGCGCCGGGCCTTCGCCCGTGAGCAGCGGTACGAGATCGGTGGTCTCGGCCGTACGCCAGGAGCCCGGCCGCCGCTCCCGGTGCAGCCCCACCCGCTGCGCCCACTCCGGGTCGCCCTCGCGGGTCCCGCCCGTCGCCACGTACAGCACCTCGGGGAAGGTCTCCAGGCGCCGCTCGGCCTCCACCGACTTCCCGGACCGGGCGCCGCCCGTCACCAGCGTCCGGCGCGGCACGTCCGGCACGGCGTGGTACTCGCCGACGTACAGCGTCGTCCCGTCCGGCACCGCCCGCGCCCCCGCCGCCGCGAGCCGCCGGTCCAGCTCGGCCCCGGCGGGCGCGTCGTGGTCCAGGTGCACGGCGATCACGTCGGTGCTCGGGCCGACCGCCCCGATGGCCCGCAGCCGGGCCAGCCCGTCCGGCCGGCCCGTCACATCGGCGACCACCATGTCGTACGGGGGCCGGTGGTCGTCCGGCAGCCCGGCCGCCGCACCGCCCGGCGGCAGGTACAGCAGCCGCTCGCCCTCCGCCGAGGTCACCTCGTACCCGGTGCCCGGCGAGTCCATCGACACCGCCCGCACCCGGTGCCCGCTGATCAGCGTCAGCTCCCGCCCGTCCGGCACCCGCCCCGCCGCGGGCAGCCCCGCCGGCAGCTCCACCGCCGGCCCGTCGTGCGGATGCGTGAGCAGCACCTGCCGCACCCCGACCAGCGAGTGCCCCGACCGGGCCGCGGCCAGCGCGGCCCCCGGCGTCAGATCCAGCAGCAGCGCCGCGTCCACGAGCAGCGAGGTGGCCGCCCGCGCCCGCTCCCCGCGGGACAGCGCGCACACCGCGCAGGGGCAGCCGGGGCGGGGGAGTCCGAGGGGTGCGCCGGTGCCGAGCAGAGTCAGTTCCACCCTCAGATCCTCCCGCGTCACCGCAAGCGGTGCGCGCCCGGCTACGCTGCGGGCAGGAAACCGATCATCCGGAGGCTGGCATGGCATGGACGTGGCGGTTCGAGAAGACCGACGGCACTGAGGTCGCACCGGCGGTGACCCCCGAGGAGTTCCCCACCCAGGGCGACGCGGAATCCTGGATCGGCGAGAACTGGCGCGACCTGCTCGACGGCGGCGCGGACCAGGTGACGCTGTCCGAGGACGGGACGAAGATCTACGGCCCCATGGCGCTCGACGCCGAGGGTTAGAAATCCCATAGACGTCCGGCAACGCGAAAAGGGGTGCGGGCCGAGGGCCCGCACCCCGGAAGTCCGGGTGTCTCAGCCCCGTACGCCGCAGAGGTGCAGCAGGCCCGCGATGCGCCGGTACGGATCCGTGCGCGAGGCCCGGTCCTCGGCGGTGAGCAGGCGCTCCAGCTCGTCCGCGGCCGGCAGGCCCTCGTCGCCGGGGACGCCGTCGGTGAAGACCCGCACGCCGTACCAGGCGTGCAGCGGGGCCGCGATCCCGGCGAGCGTCGCGGTCAGCGCGTCGAACCGGTCCGCCCGCACCTTCGTGCCGTTGCGGTCGGTGTACACGTCCGAATCGAAGGCGTCGAGCGCGCCCGCCCAGTCCCCGGCGAGACCCGGCCGCATGGCCAGCGCCTCCGCGTTGGGGACCACCAGGGAGAGCAGCCCGCCGGGGGCCAGCATGCGGGCCAAGCCCGCGAGCAGCGCGTCGGGCTCGTCGGCGTACATCAGCACACCGTGGCAGAGGACGACGTCGAAGCTGCCGGGCAGGAAGTGCACCCCGGTCTCGCGTCCCTCGCCCTCGATCAGCCGGACCCGCTCGCGGATGCCGGCCGGTTCGGTCGCCAGCGAGTCCCGGGCGGCCTTGAGCAGCTCGGGATCGGCCTCCAGGCCGGTCACGGTGTGCCCGGCGCGGGCCAGGCGCAGGGCCTGGGTGCCCTGCCCCATCCCCGCGTCCAGGATCCGCAGCCGCTGCCCCACGGGGTAGCGGGCGGCTATCTGCTCGTCGAGCTGGCGCGCGATCAGCTCCTGGCGGACGGTGTCACGCAGTCCGCCGGGCACGACCGGCCAGTGGGCGACGACGGGCGACGCCGAACCGGAGCCGTCCGCGCTCAGGGCCGCTCTCCGCGCTTGACCTGCGGCTTCGGCAGCCGCAGCCGGCGCATCTGGAGCGTGCGCATGAGGCCGTACGCGACGGCGCCGCGCTTCGACTCGTCCGGGAAGCGCGCGTTCAGCTGCTTGCGCAGGCGGAACACGATGCCGATCGAGTCGATGACGATCATGACGATCACACCGGCCCAGAGCACCAGCGAGATGGTCTGCAGCTGGGGCGCCTTGCTGCCGAACAGCGAGAGCACCAGGATGACCACGGCCATCGGCAGGAAGAACTCGGCGACCGCGAAGCGCGAGTCGACGAAGTCACGGACGAAGCGCCGCACCGGACCCTTGTCACGGGCGGGCAGGTAACGCTCGTCACCGCTGGCCAGCGCCTCGCGCTGCCGGACCATGTCGGTGCGGCGCGCCTCACGCTGCCGCTTGGATGCTTCCTTGCGGTCCAACGGCGCGGACTGCGCGCGACGGCGCTGCGACTGGGCATCACTCCGCTTCGGGGTCGGGCGGCCCTTGGGGGCCTCGGGGTCGCGGGGCTGCTTGGAAAGGTCCGCCGTCACCTTCTCGGTGGGGGCCTTCTCATCCTTCGAACGGCTACGGAACACAAGGCCCAGGGTACGTGGTGCCACGCATGGACCCCAGCGTCGGCGGGAACGATCCGCTAACGGCCCGCGTCCCTGGGCAGGGGACCCCGGGGTTCTCTACTCCCTGGGCGGGAGGACGGATGATCGTCACTCGTCCTTGGGGAGGAGCACATCGGGTCCGGAACAGTGCGGTAATGGAGGCAGGAACCGTACTGTGGTTTCTGTTGGAGAGCTGGAGCCCAGTCCGTCAGAAGGGGGCGCGCGAAGCCCATGAGCGGTGTCATGAAGCGTATGGGGATGATCTTCCGCGCGAAGGCAAACAAGGCCCTCGACCGGGCCGAGGATCCGCGCGAGACCCTCGATTACTCGTACCAGAAACAGCTGGAGCTGCTGCAGAAGGTGCGCCGTGGCGTCGCCGACGTGGCGACCTCCCGCAAGCGCCTCGAACTGCAGCTGAACCAGTTGCAGGGCCAGTCCGCCAAGCTGGAGGACCAGGGCCGCAAGGCGCTGGCGCTCGGCCGTGAGGACCTGGCGCGCGAGGCGCTGTCCCGCCGCGCCGCGCTGCAGCAGCAGGTGAGCGACCTGGAGGTGCAGCACCAGACGCTGCAGGGCGAGGAGGAGAAGCTCACCCTCGCGGCGCAGCGCCTCCAGGCCAAGGTCGACGCCTTCCGCACCAAGAAGGAGACGATCAAGGCGACCTACACGGCGGCCCAGGCGCAGACCCGGATCGCCGAGTCCTTCTCCGGCATCTCGGAGGAGATGAGCGACGTCGGCCTCGCGATCCAGCGGGCCGAGGACAAGACCGCCCAGCTCCAGGCGCGGGCCGGCGCTATCGACGAGCTGCTCGCCTCGGGCGCGCTCGACGACCAGTCCGGCCTGGGCAAGGACGACATCCAGGCGGAGCTCGACCGGCTGTCCGGCGGTACGGACGTCGAGCTGGAGCTCCAGCGGATGAAGGCCGAGCTGGCCGGCGGCCCGTCGGCGCAGCAGCAGGCCATCGAGGGCGGCGCCGCGGGACAGCAGGACCCCGGGCAGCAGCAGTCCCACCCGCGCTTCGAGAAGTAGCGGCCCGTACGGGCACACCCCCAGGGGCACACCCTGGGGGCACTTCCTTCAGGAGGACGGCACGTCATGATCGTACGGATCATGGGGGAGGGTCAGTGGAAGCTGGCCGACAGTCACTTCATCGAGCTGAACAAGCTGGACGACGAGCTCCTTGAGGAGATGGAGTCGGGGGACGAGGAAGGCTTCCGCCGGACGCTCGGCGCCCTCCTCGACGCCGTGCGGCGGCTCGGCGAGCCGCTGCCCGACGACGCCCTGGAGCCGTCCGAACTGATCCTCCCGGCCCCTGACGCGACCCTCGACGAGGTGCGGCAGATGCTCTCCGACGACGGCCTGATCCCGGGCTGACGGATGTACGGTCCCGGCCCGGGGCGCCTGTCCCGGGCCGGGGGCGCCGTACCGTTTCCTGCTGTGACGACCGACGGCACCCTCCTCGCCCGGGCCCGGGACCGGCAGCGGACCCACCCGCTCGCCTTCGACGCGGGCCTCGCCCTGCTGGTCCTCGTGGCGATGGTCATCAGCTCCTTCACCGACCCGCACGGCCCCGACGGGCCCACCTTCGGCACCCGCGCGCCCACCACCGAGGGCGTCGTGCTGATGCTGCTCGGCGCCACCGCCCTGGTCTTCCGCCGCCGCCGGCCCATCCCGGTGCTGGTGGTCACCGCCGGCTTCGCGTTCGTCGAGCTGGTGGGCGACGAGCGGCCCGCGCCGGTCGCCATGAGCGTCGTCGTCGCCCTGTACACCGTCGCCTCGCACACCGACCGGCCCACCACCTGGCGGCTCGGGCTCGTCACCATGGCCCTGCTGACCGCCGCCGCGATGTTCTTCGGCCCCACCCCCTGGTACGCGCAGGAGAACCTGGGCGTCTTCGCCTGGACCGGGATGGCCGCGGCCGCCGGGGACGCGGTGCGCAGCCGCCGCGCCTTCGTGGACGCCATCCGCGAGCGGGCCGAACGGGCCGAACGCACCCGCGAGGAGGAGGCCCGCCGCCGGGTCGCCGAGGAGCGGCTGCGGATCGCCCGCGACCTGCACGACGTCGTCGCCCACCACATCGCCCTGGTCAACGTGCAGGCCGGGGTCGCCGCGCACGTCATGGACAAGCGCCCCGACCAGGCCAAGGAGGCCCTCGGGCACGTCCGCGCGGCCAGCCGCTCCGCCCTCGACGAGCTGCGCGCCACGGTCGGGCTGCTGCGCCAGTCGGGCGACCCGGAGGCCCCCACCGAGCCGGTGGCCGGCCTCGCCGTCCTCGACGACCTGCTGGCGACCTTCCGCAACGCGGGGCTGCCCGTGGAGCTGGCCCGCACCGACGCCGGCACCGCCCTGCCGGCCGCCGTCGACCTCGCCGCGTACCGGATCATCCAGGAGGCGCTGACCAACGTGCGCAAGCACGCCGGCGCCGACGCCCGGGCCGAGGTCAGCGTCGTCCGGGTCGGCCGCACCGTGGAGATCACCGTCCTGGACGACGGCCCGCCGCTGCCGCCACCCGCCGACCGGGGCGACGGGGGCGACGGGGCCGACGGGGCCGACGGGGCCGACCGGGGAGGCCACGGCCTGCTCGGCATGCGGGAGCGGGTCACCGCGCTCGGCGGCTCGCTCACCGCCGCGCCCCGGTACGGGGGCGGCTTCCGGGTGCAGGCGATACTGCCGGTGAACGCCGACAACGGGGGGGAAGCGTGACCAGCGAGACCATTCGGGTCCTGCTCGCCGACGACCAGGCGCTGCTGCGCAGCGCCTTCAAGGTCCTGGTGAACTCCGAGCCGGACATGGAGGTGGTCGCCGAGGCCGCCGACGGGGCCGAGGCGGTGGCCCTGGCCCGCTCGGCGCGGGCCGACGTGGTGCTCATGGACATCCGCATGCCGGGCACGGACGGCCTCGCCGCCACCCGCATGATCACCGCGGACCCGGAGCTGTCCGCCGTACGGATCGTCATGCTGACCACCTTCGAGGTCGACGAGTACGTGGTGCAGTCGCTGCGCGCGGGGGCGTCCGGCTTCCTCGGCAAGGGCGCCGAACCGGAGGAGCTGCTGGGCGCCATCCGGATCGCGGCGGCCGGCGAGGCCCTGCTGTCCCCGGTGGCGACCAAGGGCCTGATCGCCAAGTTCCTCGCGCAGGGCGGCGGTGCGGACCCGGAGGACGGCTCGGGCCCCGCGTACTCCGAACGGCTCACGGCACTGACCGCCCGCGAGCGCGAGGTCCTGGTGCTCGTCGCCGGCGGACACTCGAACGACGAGATCGCCGAACGGCTCGACGTCAGCCCGCTCACCGTCAAGACCCATGTGAACCGGACCATGGCCAAACTGGGCGCCCGCGACCGCGCCCAGCTGGTGGTCACCGCCTACGAGTCGGGGCTCGTACGTCCAAGGGTGGAGTGAGCCCGGGGTCCGGCGTACTCCAGACGCGGTATGCGCGGCATAAGGAATTGGGCCCGGGGGGCGAGGATCTGCCCCTCCCCATGGCTGATCGTGGTGACCGGGCACCCCTGTCGGTGCCCGGACGGCACTCCTCGGGGGTGACCGGACGCCTGCCGAGCACGCCACGGAAGAGAGACCGCATGTCCTGGCTGTCCAGATTCAGCCTCGCGCAACGGGCCCTGATCGGGCTGATGTCCATCGTCGCCATCGTCTTCGGAGCGATAGCGATCCCGCAGCTGAAGCAGCAGCTGTTCCCGTCGATCGAGTTCCCGATGGTCTCGGTCCTCGCCCCCTACCAGGGCGCCTCTCCCGACGTGGTCGAGAAGCAGGTCGTCGAGCCGATCGAGAACGCCCTCAAGGGCGTCGACGGCATCAAGGGCGTCACCTCGACCGCCTCCGAGGGCAGCGCCGTCATCATGGCGAGCTTCGACTACGGCGACGAGTCGACCAAGCAGCTGGTCGCCGACGTCCAGCAGGCCGTGAACCGGGCCCGCGCCCAGCTCCCCGACTCGGTCGACCCGCAGGTCATCGCCGGCTCCACGGACGACATGCCGACCGTGGTCCTCGCCGTCTCCTCGGACAAGGACCCGCAGGCGCTCGCCGACCAGCTGGAGCGCACCGTCGTCCCCGCCCTCGAAGGCATCGACGGCGTCGGCCAGGTCTCCGTCTCGGGCGTCCAGGACCTCCAGGTCTCCGTCACCCCCGACCCGCGCAAGCTGGCCGCGGCCGGCCTGAACACCATGAAGCTGGCCGAGGCCGTCCGCTCCGGCGGCGCCACCCTTCCGGCCGGCGCCTTCTCCGAGGACGGCAAGAGCCGCACCGTCCAGGTCGGCGGCGGCTACACCTCCCTGGAGCAGATCCAGGACCTGCGGATCAAGCCCGAGCAGGGCAAGGCGGTCCGTCTCGGTGACGTGGCCACCGTGAAGCAGGAGGAGTCCCCGCGGGTCTCCCTCACCCGTACCAACGGCAAGCCCAGCCTCGCCGTGTACGCCACCATGGACAAGGACGGCAGCGCCGTCGGCATCTCCGACGCCGTCAAGGACAAGCTGCCGAAGCTGCGTCAGGACCTCGGCTCCGGCGCCGAACTGACCGTCGTCTCCGACCAGGGCCCGGCCGTCGCCAAGTCGATCTCCGGCCTCACCACGGAGGGCATGCTCGGCCTGGTCATGGCCGTCCTGGTGATCCTGGTCTTCCTTGCCTCGATCCGCTCCACCCTGGTCACCGCGGTCTCCATCCCGCTCTCGGTCGTCCTCGCCCTGATCGTGCTGTGGACCCGTGACCTCTCCCTGAACATGCTCACGCTCGGCGCGCTCACCATCGCCATCGGCCGGGTCGTCGACGACTCGATCGTGGTCCTGGAGAACATCAAGCGGCACCTCGCGTACGGCGAGGAGCGCGAGAGCGCGATTCTCACCGCGGTCCGCGAGGTGGCCGGCGCGGTCACCTCCTCGACCCTCACCACGGTCGCCGTCTTCCTGCCGATCGGCCTGACCGGCGGCATGATCGGGCAGCTCTTCGGCTCCTTCTCGCTGACCGTCACGGCGGCCCTGCTCGCCTCGCTGCTCGTCTCCCTGACCGTCGTCCCGGTCCTCTCGTACTGGTTCCTGCGCGCCCCCAAGGGCACCTCGGAGGACCAGGAGGAGGCGCGGCGCCTCGCCGAGGAGAAGGAGAACAAGAGCAGGCTCCAGCGCCTGTACGTGCCGGTGCTGCGGTTCGCCACCCGGCGCCGCCTCACCAGCGTGGCCATCGCCCTCGTGGTGCTCGTGGTCACCTTCGGCATGACCCCGCTCCTGAAGACCAACTTCTTCGACCAGGGCGAGCAGGAGGTCATGACGGTCCGCCAGGAGCTGGCGCCCGGCACCAGCCTGACGGCCGCCGACGAGGCCGCGAAGAAGGTCGAGAAGGTCCTCGCCGGCACGGAGGGCGTCAAGGACTACCAGGTCACCGTCGGCTCCTCCGGCTTCATGGCGGCCTTCGGCGGCGGCACCGGCGCCAACCAGGCCACCTATCAGGTCGCCCTGGAGGACTCCGCCTCGTACGAGAGGATCCACGACAGCGTCGAGGCCGAGCTCGCCAAGCTGGACGGCATCGGTGACACGACGGTCTCCGCCGGCGCCGCCTTCGGCAGCCAGGACCTGAGCGTCGTCGTCAAGGCCACCGACCCGAAGGTCCTCAAGGCCGCCGCCGACCAGGTGAAGACCGCGGTCGGGCAGCTCAAGGACGTCACCGACGTGCAGAGCGACCTGTCGCAGTCGGTCCCGCGGATCTCGGTCCGGCCGAACGCCAAGGCCGCCGACGCCGGCTTCGACGCCACCACCCTCGGCATGATCGTCGGCCAGGCCGTGCACGGCGCCCCCTCCGGCAAGGCGATCCTCGACGACACCGAGCGGGACGTCCTCATCACCTCGGCGAAGCCGGCCACCACGCTCGCCGAGCTGAAGGCGCTGCCGCTGGGCCCGGTGAAGCTGGGCGACATCGCGAGCGTCGAACTGGTCGCGGGCCCGGTCTCCAAGACCCGGATCGACGGCGCCCGCGCGGCGACGGTCACCGCCACCCCGGTCGGCGACAACACCGGAGCGGTCAGCGCCGCGCTGCAGACCAAGCTCAAGGAGCTGAAGCTGCCGGCCGGCGCGACCGCGACCATCGGCGGCGTCTCCGAGGACCAGTCCGACGCCTTCGTCAACCTGTTCCTGGCGATGCTCGCCGCCATCGCGATCGTCTTCATGCTGCTGGTCGCGACCTTCCGCTCGCTGATCCAGCCGCTGATCCTGCTGGTCTCCATCCCGTTCGCGGCGACCGGCGCGCTCGGCCTGCTGGTGGCCACCGGGACCGCGATGGGCGTGCCCGCGCTCATCGGCATGCTGATGCTGATCGGCATCGTGGTCACCAACGCGATCGTCCTGATCGACCTGATCAACCAGTACCGGGCACAGGGCCTGGGCGTCGTCGAGGCGGTAGTCGAGGGCGGCCGGCACCGGCTGCGCCCGATCCTGATGACCGCCCTGGCGACGATCTTCGCCCTGCTCCCGATGGCGCTCGGCATCACCGGTCAGGGCGGCTTCA
Organism: Streptomyces sp. NPDC023157; assembly: GCF_055560575.1. Taxonomy (NCBI): domain Bacteria; kingdom Bacillati; phylum Actinomycetota; class Actinomycetes; order Kitasatosporales; family Streptomycetaceae; genus Streptomyces; species Streptomyces sp. NPDC023157. Next base: position 398,536 of record NZ_JBVHIL010000001.1, on the reverse strand, counting down.
TCGCCCAGCCGCTGGCCGTGGTCGTCATCGGCGGTCTGATCAGCTCGACGCTGCTCACCCTGCTGCTCGTCCCGACCCTCTACGCGATGGTGGAACTCCGCAAGGAGCGCCGCGCGAAGAAGAAGGCGGCGAAGCGGGAGGCGGCGCCCGGCGCCGCGGAGATCCCGCCGCAGGCGAAGGAGCCGGCGGGCGTCTGAGGCCGGACACACGACGGAAGGGGCGCCCCGCGATCACGCGGGGCGCCCCTTCCCGTTCCGTACGGCGAATCGTTACGGCAGCGCCAGCATCCGCTCCAGCGCCAGCTTGGCGAAGGACTCGGTCTCCTGGTCGACCTGGATCTGGTTGACCAGGTTGCCCTCGGCCAGCGACTCCAGGGTCCACACGAGGTGCGGCAGGTCGATCCGGTTCATGGTCGAGCAGAAGCAGACCGTCTTGTCGAGGAAGACGATCTCCTTGTCCTCGGCGGCGAACCGGTTCGCCAGGCGGCGCACCAGGTTCAGCTCGGTGCCGATCGCCCACTTGGAGCCCGCCGGGGCGGCCTCCAGGGCCTTGATGATGTACTCGGTCGAGCCCACGTAGTCCGCGGCGGCGACGACCTCGTGCCGGCACTCGGGGTGGACCAGCACGTTGACGCCCGGGATGCGCTCGCGGACGTCGTTGACCGAGTCCAGCGAGAAGCGCCCGTGCACCGAGCAGTGCCCGCGCCACAGGATCATCTTCGCGTTCCGCAGCTCCTCGACGGTGAGGCCGCCGTTCGGCTTGTGCGGGTTGTAGAGCACGCAGTCGTCCAGGGACATGCCCATGTCGCGCACGGCGGTGTTGCGGCCCAGGTGCTGGTCCGGCAGGAACAGCACCTTCTCGCCCTGCTCGAAGGCCCAGTCCAGGGCCTTCTTCGCGTTGGAGGAGGTGCAGATGGTGCCGCCGTGCTTGCCGGTGAAGGCCTTGATGTCGGCGGAGGAGTTCATGTACGAGACGGGCACGACCTGCTCGGCGACGCCGGCCTCGGTCAGCACGTCCCAGCACTCCGCGACCTGCTCGGCGGTGGCCATGTCGGCCATCGAGCAGCCGGCGGCCAGGTCGGGCAGCACGACCTTCTGGTCGTCCGTCGTCAGGATGTCGGCCGACTCGGCCATGAAGTGCACACCGCAGAAGACGATGTACTCGGCCTCCGGCTTGGCGGCGGCGTCACGGGCCAGCTTGAAGGAGTCCCCGGTGACGTCGGCGAACTGGATGACCTCGTCCCGCTGGTAGTGGTGCCCGAGGACGAAGACCTTGTCCCCCAGCTTCTCCTTGGCGGCGCGGGCACGCTCCACCAGGTCGGGGTCGGACGGCGACGGCAGGTCGCCGGGGCACTCGACGCCGCGCTCGCTCTTGGGGTCGGCCTCGCGGCCGAGGAGCAGCAGGGCGAGCGGCGTCGGCTGGACGTCCAGGGGCTGGGCGGTGGTCACGTCACGCACCCTTTCTACTTCTGCGGTGAGCCTCGAAAAGCCTTTTCGTCTAAATGACGCTATCTATCATAACCGCTTCACGTCACTTTGACGATGGCCATAGTGTCGATGTGACGAATTCGCCTCGCCGTCGCCGCTCCCGCCTTCCGCGCCGGGTGTGCGAGCATGAAAGGGAAAGACGCGCCTCGGCCCGGAATGAATCCGCGGCCCCGACGGTTGCAACCGTCGGCAAGCAGTCTCCGTACCCACCCGGGAGAGAAGCAGATGTCCGTATCGGACGAGAAGACCACTGTCAGCGACGGCATCCTCCTGTCCGACGCCGCCGCGGGAAAGGTCAAGGCCCTCCTCGACCAGGAAGGCCGCGACGACCTCGCGCTGCGCGTCGCCGTTCAGCCCGGCGGCTGCTCCGGCCTGCGTTACCAGCTGTTCTTCGACGAGCGCTCGCTCGACGGTGACGTCGTCAAGGACTTCGACGGCGTCAAGGTCGTCACCGACCGCATGAGCGCCCCCTACCTCGGCGGTGCCTCCATCGACTTCGTCGACACCATCGAGAAGCAGGGCTTCACGATCGACAACCCCAACGCCACGGGCTCCTGCGCCTGCGGCGACAGCTTCAGCTAAGCCGTAGCACCCGAGAGGGCGGCATCCGCACCGCGGATGCCGCCCTCTCGCGCGTCCGTATGGCCCCGCCCCCGCTCACTTCCGGGGCACGGCCTGCCCGCTCGCCCCGTCCACCACCGGCCGGCCGCCCAGCGGCTGCTCCAGGGTCACCGTCTTCGTGACGTCCACGGCGATCGCGATGCAGACCTTGTCCGGGTCGGCCGGCTTCTCCGCGATCCGCACCGTGACCTTCGCCGGGGTCTCCACGGCCGACACCGTGTACGTGCCGCACACCCCGCCCCAGAAGCTCACCGACAGCTTCCGGCCCGCCGGGTCCGTCGTGAACGAGGAGATCTGCCGCTCCGGCGCCGTCCCCGGGTCCGGCGCGGGGGAGGACGTGGCCGGCGGCGTCAGATACCGCGCGTCCACCGCCGTCCGCACCACCGTGTACGGGGCCGTGCCGGGCTTCTCCCGCGCCTCGAACAGCCATGCGGGCACGAGCACCTGCTCGCCGTCCACGTACTGCGCGGCCAGCCCGAACCGGGCGCCGGTCACCGCCACCACGTGCGGCGGCGCCGCGTCGCCCGTCCGGCACGGCAGGCCGGGCCGCTCGCCCGCGGTGCCGTCCGTACCCGCCGGCGGGTCGGTGGCGCAGCCGCCGATCCCGATCGGACCGGTGCCCTTCGAGGCCTTGTTCAGCTCGTCCAGCGCCTTCCGCGCGCCGACCACCGGATACGTGTCGCCCGCCGGCGGCTCCACCAGGCGTCCGCTCCCGGCGACCAGCGAGCCGTCCGGGCCCACGTGGATGCCCGTCGACCAGCCGTACGTGGGCAGGCCGCCCACCACCGGGTCGGCGTTGACCACCCGCACCGAGCCGTTCATCAGCTGCCGCGCGTCCAGCTTGGCGTCGTCCTGGCCGGTCGCCTTGAGCACCGGCGCCACCGCCGCCTTCGCCGCCGCCTCGCTCACCGGGCTGCCACCGCGCGGGGCCTCGGCCTCCCCGGGCGGCGGGCAGGCCTTGCCCTTCAGGCAGGTGTCACCCACCGGGCCGCCCCGGTACTGGCTGTACGTCCAGTTGCCCGGCGCCTTCGCCGAGACGTCCAGGCGCGGCCCGGACTCGTCCCTGTCCGGGCCCAGCCGCCACACGTCGCCCACCAGCTGCGGGGTGCCGGACAGGCCGAGCGCCTTCGCCAGCCGGGTCACGTCGGCCGCGCCGATCCGCCCCTCGGGCCGGTGCACCGCCGCCTCGGGCGGCCCCTGGGGGAGCGGGACCCCGGCCCGGTAGACGGTCCCGCCCGGACCGCCGCCGGGGTCGGGCTCGCCGGGCGCGATCCCGGGGCCGCCGTCGCCCTTCTCATCCAGGTTCAGCGCCGGCGGGGCGGCGGGCGCCGTCCTCGCGCCTTCGCCCCCGCCGGCGGCCGTCGCGGCGTAGTACACGCCACCGCCGCCGGCCAGCAGCACCCCCGCCGCCACCGAGGCGACGAGGAGCGGGCCGCGCTTCCCGGACCGGTTCTCCGTACTGCTCACCGCAGGCTCCTCCTGACCATGGCATCCCACTGGAAGACACCCATGGGACGGGAGAAGCGCTCAGCCGGTTCCGTCGGTGCCGTCGGTCCCGTCCGGTCCGGCCGTCAGGCTCCGTACTCGGAGGTGGCGGCGATCAGCCGGGCCGAGGCGGCCGGCACCTCGACGCCGTGGATGAGCGCGGGGGAGACGGGAGCGGTCCTGGGGGCGGCCGGAGTCACCCAGTGCGGCGCCATCCGTGCACTGTCACCGCACAGCTGCGCAAGACTGAACTCGGACTCCTGAGGCTCACGAGGAGCGGGGTACTGGGTCATGGCCGCACCGTACGCACGCCATCGCTTCGGGGAAAAGCCCTACTCTGGGGTAGTTTCCACTGTTCGGCATGCGGGTCCGCACCCGGTAGCGTGAACTGTCATCACCGTCCTTACCGCAGGAGCGTCCAGCCGTGCGTATCGCAGTCACCGGCTCCATCGCCACCGACCACCTCATGACCTTCCCGGGCCGGTTCGCCGACCAGCTCGTGGCGGACCAGCTCCACACGGTCTCCCTCTCCTTCCTGGTCGACAACCTCGACATCCGCCGCGGCGGCGTCGGCCCCAACATCTGCTTCGGCATGGGCCAGCTCGGCGGCAGCCCGATCCTGGTCGGCGCCGCGGGGTACGACTTCGACGAGTACCGGGGCTGGCTCGACCGCCACGGCGTCGACACCGCCTCCGTGCGCATCTCCGAGGTCCTGCACACCGCCCGCTTCGTGTGCACCACGGACAGCGACCACAACCAGATCGGCTCCTTCTACACCGGCGCCATGAGCGAGGCCCGGCTGATTGAGCTGAAGGCCGTCGCCGACCGCGTGGGCGGCCTCGACCTGGTGCTGATCGGCGCCGACGACCCTGAGGCGATGCTGCGCCACACGGAGGAGTGCCGCACCCGCGAGATCCCCTTCGCGGCCGACTTCTCGCAGCAGATCGCGCGCATGGACGGCGAGGAGATCCGCACCCTCCTCGACGGGGCGACCTACCTCTTCTCCAACGAGTACGAGAAGGGCCTCATCGAGTCCAAGACGGGCTGGACCGAGCAGGAGATCCTGGAGCGCGTCGGCCACCGGGTCACCACCCTCGGCTCCCGCGGCGTCCGCATCGAGCGCGTCGGCGAGCCGGCCATCGAGGTCGGCTGCCCGGAGGAGGACGCCAAGGTCGACCCGACCGGCGTCGGCGACGCCTTCCGGGCCGGCTTCCTGACCGGCCTGTCCTGGGGTGTCGGCCTGGAGCGCGCCGCCCAGGTCGGCTGCATGCTGGCCACCCTGGTGATCGAGACCCTGGGCACCCAGGAGTACACCCTGCGCCGCGCCAACTTCATGGACCGCTTCACCAAGGCCTACGGCGACGAGGCCGCCGCCGAGGTCCAGGCGCACCTCTCCTGAGGTTGTTCCCGAGGTTGTCCTGAAAAAGCCCCCCGGAGCCCCGGCCCGCCGCCCGTACGGCGCGGACCGGGGCTCCGGTGCGTCCGCCCCGGTACGTCAGGAAACCCGCCGCACCACGTACGCCGTGCCGCCCTTCGGCGAGGGCTGCTCGCCCACGTACTCCTGCCCGCGCATCTCGCACCAGGCCGGGATGTCGAGCCGGGCCGCCTCGTCGTCCGACAGGACCGTCACCGTGCCGCCCACCGGTACCGACCCGAACACCTTCGCGAGTTCGATCACCGGGATCGGGCACCGCTTGCCGAGGGCGTCCACCACCAGCGTGCCGGCCACGCCGACGGGCGCCACCACGCTCTCCGGGGCCCCGAGCCGGTCCCGTACCGAGGCGACCGCGCCCGGCAGCACCGCGAGGAAGCGGTCCACGTCCTCCTCGGAGGTGCCCGTCGGCAGCGACACCCGGACGTTGCCCTCGCTCAGCACCCCCATCGCCCGCAGCACATGGCTGGGCGTCAGCGTCGAACTCGTACACGACGAACCGGACGAAACGGAGAAACCCTCCCGGTCCAGCTCGTGCAGCAGCGCCTCCCCGTCGACATAGAGACAGGAGAAGGTCACCAGATGCGGCAGCCGCCGCACCGGATCGCCCACCACCTCCACGTCCGGCACCAGCTCCGGCACCCGCGCCCGGATCCGGTCCACCAGGGCCCGCAGCCGCGCCGCCTCGGCCGCCGCCTCCGCCTGCACCGCCCGCAGCGAGGCCGCCGCCGCCACGATCGCCGGCAGGTTCTCGAAGCCGGGCGCCCGCCCCGACTCCCGCTCGTCCGCCGGGCCCTGCGGGGCGAACCGCACCCCCTTGCGCACCGCGAGCAGCCCGACCCCCGCCGGGCCGCCCCACTTGTGCGCGCTCGCCGCCAGCAGCGACCAGCCCTCCGGCACCGGCCCCCAGCCGAGCGACTGCGCCGCGTCCACGAGCAGCGGTACCCCGGCCGCCCGGCAGGCCGCCGCCACCTCGGCCACCGGCTGCTCGGTGCCCACCTCGTGGTTGGCGGACTGCAGGCAGGCCAGGGCCGTACGGGCGTCCAGCGCCGCCGCGAAGACCCCCGGGTCCACCGCGCCCGACCGCTCCACCGGCACCTCGGTCACCGAGCCGCCCGCCGCCGTGTGGGCCTCGCCCGCGTGCAGCACACAGGAGTGCTCGACCGCCGAGACCACCAGACGGTCCCCGACACGCCGACGCCCGGCGAGCGCCCCGGAGATTCCGGCGTGAACCGCGCGCGTCCCCGAAGGAGTGAAGACGAGCTCGTCCGGACGGCAGCCCACCGCCTCCGCCGCGGCCTCCCGCGCCGCGTCCAGCAGCATCCGGGCCCGCCGCCCCTCCCGGTGGAGCCGGGCCGGATCGGCCCACCCCTCGTCCAGGGAGGCAAGCAGCGCCTGGCGGGCGACGGGGTGCAGCGGGGCGGCGGAAGCGGCGTCGAAGTAGGGCATCCGCCCACGCTAACCCCGACGCGTAAGGCCCCGTCAGATGGCCCGCCCACACCGCCGATCGGCCCTGCGGAACCCACCCCCGGAACGAAGGAGTCCACCCCTTCGGGGACTCCGACGGCGCGTTGGGCACCCTCCCCGCGCGACCCCAAATAGCGTCCAGTAGGGTTTGGTCCGCATAAACATCCAAACCCCTGCCCGCGGCCGGGGCGGCGACCGACCAGCGAGACGGACGGCCGTGTCCGACCAAACGCGGGCCGAGACTCTCGGGAAGGCGCTACGTGAGTCCCAACGGCTCCGACCGCTCGTCGCGGCGCCCGATGCGGCGGAAGCTGCCGCAGGTGCTGACTGCGGGCCTGATCCTGGCGACAGCCACCGGCTGCTCGTACAACTGGGAAGACTTCCCCCGCCTTGGCATGCCCACCCCGGTGACGGAAGAGGCGCCTCGGATCCTCTCCCTCTGGCAGGGCTCGTGGGCGGCAGCGCTCATCACGGGCGTGCTGGTGTGGGGTCTGATCCTGTGGGCGACCATCTTCCACCGGCGCAGCCGCACCAAGGTGGAGGTACCTCCGCAGACCCGGTACAACATGCCGATCGAGGCGCTGTACACGGTCACCCCGCTCATCATCGTCTCCGTGCTCTTCTACTTCACCGCGCGCGACGAGTCGAAGCTCCTCGAGCTCTCCCCGAAGCCGGCCCACACCGTGAACGTGGTCGGCTACCAGTGGAGCTGGGGCTTCAACTACGTCGAGGACGTGCCCGGTGTGAAGGGCGACGCGAAGACGGACATCAACCTCGCGGCCATTCCGGACAAGTACAAGGACGCGTTCCCCGCGAACGCGGGCGGCGTCTACGACGCCGGCATCCCCGGTGACCGGAACCCGCAGACCGGCAACCCGGGCCCGACCCTGTGGCTGCCCAAGGGCGAGAAGGTCCGGTTCGTCCTGACCTCCCGTGACGTCATCCACTCCTTCTGGGTGGTCCCCTTCCTCATGAAGCAGGACGTCATCCCCGGTCACACCAACGCCTTCGAGGTCACCCCGACCCAGGAGGGCACGTTCCTCGGCAAGTGTGCCGAGCTGTGCGGTGTCGACCACTCCCGGATGCTCTTCAACGTCAAGGTGGTCTCTCCGGAGCGCTACCAGCAGCACCTGAAGGAGCTGGCGGAGAAGGGGCAGACCGGCTACATCCCGTCTGGCATTGAGCAGACGGACCCGGCCAGGAATGCGGAGACGAACAAGCTGTGAGCATCCTCAACGAACCCCACGGTGCGGCCGCGGCTGAGGACTCGTACGAGAACGAGCTCCCGGTCCGCCGCAAGCAGCCCGGCAACATCGTGGTGAAGTGGCTTACCACCACCGACCACAAGACGATCGGCACCATGTACCTGGTGACGTCGTTCGTGTTCTTCATCATCGGCGGTCTGATGGCGCTCTTCATGCGCGCCGAGCTTGCCCGTCCGGGCACGCAGATCATGTCGAACGAGCAGTTCAACCAGGCGTTCACCATGCATGGCACGATCATGCTGCTGATGTTCGCCACCCCGCTCTTCGCGGGCTTCGCGAACTGGATCATGCCGCTGCAGATCGGCGCGCCCGACGTGGCGTTCCCGCGGCTGAACATGTTCGCCTACTGGCTGTACCTCTTCGGCTCGATCATCGCCGTCGCCGGCTTCCTCACCCCGCAGGGTGCGGCGGACTTCGGCTGGTTCGCCTACTCCCCGCTGTCGGACGCCGTCCGCTCGCCGGGTGTCGGCGCCGACATGTGGATCATGGGTCTGGCCTTCTCCGGCTTCGGCACGATCCTCGGCTCGGTCAACTTCATCACCACGATCATCTGCATGCGCGCTCCGGGCATGACGATGTTCCGCATGCCGATCTTCACCTGGAACGTCCTGCTGACCGGTGTCCTGGTCCTGCTCGCCTTCCCGGTCCTGGCGGCCGCGCTGTTCGCCCTGGAGGCGGACCGCAAGTTCGGTGCCCACGTCTTCGACGCGGCCAACGGCGGAGCATTGCTCTGGCAACACCTCTTCTGGTTCTTCGGACACCCAGAGGTGTACATCATCGCCTTGCCCTTCTTCGGCATCATCTCCGAGGTCATCCCGGTCTTCAGCCGCAAGCCGATGTTCGGCTACATCGGTCTGGTGGCCGCGACCATCGCGATCGCCGGTCTGTCCGTGACCGTGTGGGCGCACCACATGTACGTCACCGGTGGCGTGCTCCTGCCGTTCTTCTCCTTCATGACGTTCCTCATCGCCGTACCGACCGGCGTGAAGTTCTTCAACTGGATCGGCACGATGTGGAAGGGGTCCCTGTCCTTCGAGACCCCGATGCTCTGGGCCGTCGGCTTCCTGATCACCTTCACCTTCGGTGGTCTGACCGGCGTCATCCTGGCCTCGCCGCCGATGGACTTCCACGTCTCCGACTCGTACTTCGTCGTCGCGCACTTCCACTACGTCATCTTCGGCACCGTGGTCTTCGCGATGTTCTCCGGCTTCCACTTCTGGTGGCCGAAGTTCACCGGCAAGATGCTGGACGAGCGGCTCGGCAAGATGACCTTCTGGACGCTGTTCGTGGGCTTCCACGGCACGTTCCTGGTCCAGCACTGGCTGGGCGCCGAGGGCATGCCGCGTCGTTACGCGGACTACCTCGACGCCGACGGCTTCACGGCGCTGAACACGATCTCGACGATCTCGTCGTTCCTGCTCGGCCTGTCGATGCTGCCGTTCTTCTACAACGTGTGGAAGACCGCCAAGTACGGCAAGAAGGTCGAGGTCGACGACCCGTGGGGCTACGGCCGTTCGCTCGAGTGGGCGACGTCCTGCCCGCCGCCGCGGCACAACTTCCTCACCCTGCCGCGGATCCGTTCGGAATCCCCGGCGTTCGACCTGCACCACCCTGAGATCTCTGCTCTCGACCAGCTCGAGAACAAGGGTCACGAGGTGGCGGCGCTCACCGGCGGCAAGGAGACCGGCAAGTGAAGATCCAGGGCAAGATGTTCATCTGGCTGAGCGTCTTCGTCCTCGCCATGGCGATCCTCTATGGCGTGTGGTCGAAGGAGCCGGTCGGTACGACGGCGCTGTTCCTGGCGTTCGGTCTCTGCATCATGATCGGCTACTACCTGGCCTTCACGGCCCGGCGGGTCGACGCCATGGCGCAGGACGAGAAGGAGGCCGACGTCGCGGACGAGGCCGGCGAGGTGGGCTTCTTCGCCCCCCACAGCTGGCAGCCGCTCTCGCTGGCCATCGGCGGCGCGCTCGCCTTCCTCGCCATCGCGATGGGCTGGTGGCTGCTGTACTTCTCCGCTCCGCTGATCCTGGTCGGCCTCTTCGGCTGGGTCTTCGAGTTCTACCGCGGTGAGAACCAGAACCAGTAGCACCCGCAGTACCCCGTAACACCCCGAGGGGCCCGGTCACTTCGTGCGAACGAAGCGGCCGGGCCCCTCGTTTGCCATGCCCGGCGCGCTGGGACGGAGGATTGTTCTTAACGTGAGGTCATGAACGACACGCCGCGCATTCGGACTGTTCTGAGCTGCACTCTTCTGGCCCTCACCGTCACCGCGGGCGCCACCGCGTGCGCGGGCTCCGGAAACCATCCGCTGTCGGCGAAGCCCTACGACGCGGCGGACGAGATCGCCTTCAACGCCCCGGAGGGGAAGAAGGCCGACCCCGAGAAGCCGCTGGAGATCACGGCCAAGGGCGACGACGGGCGGATCACCGACGTCACCGCCCTGGACGAGTCGGGCCACCACCTGGCCGGCGAGCTCACCGCGGACGGGCGCAAGTGGCGCTCCACGGCCGCGCTGGCGGCCGGCGCCCGGTACACCGTCCAGGTGGCCACGGAGGACGCGGACGGCGCTCCTGGGGCCCGTACGTTCACTTTTGAGACGGCCCCGGCCAAACGGGCCCTCACCGTCACTTTCGGGCCGCAGGCGGGCACGTACGGCGTCGGTCAGCCGATCACCGCCGACCTCAGCCTCCCGGTCAAGGACAGGGCGGCCCGCACGATCGTGGAACGGGCCCTCAAGGTCCGCTCGACGCCCTCCGTGGAGGGCTCCTGGTACTGGGTGGACGACAAGAAGCTGCACTTCCGCCCGAAGGAGTACTGGCCCACGGGCGCCGTCGTCACCGCCACCGGCAACCTGGCCGGCCTCAAGGTGGGCGACAAGCTCTACGGCGGCGACTCCAAGCCGCTCAAGCTCACCATCGGCGACCGGATCGAGGCCGTCACCGACGCCGGCTCGCACTACATGACGGTGCGGCGCAACGGAGAAGTGATCAACACCATTCCGGTGACCACCGGGAAACCGGGCTTCTCCACCCGTAACGGGATCAAAGTGGTGCTCGGCAAGGAGTACTACGTCCGGATGCGGGGCACCAGCATCGGCATCTCGGAGGGCAGCTCCGACTCGTACGACCTGCCCGTCTACTACGCGACCCGGGTGACCTGGAGCGGCGAGTACGTGCACGCCGCGCCGTGGTCCGTCGGCTCCCAGGGCGTCGAGAACGTCAGCCACGGCTGTGTCGGCATGTCGACCGGGAACGCCGCCTGGTTCTACGAGAACGTGCGCCCGGGGGACATCGTCCGCGTCGTCAACAGCGAGGGCGAGATGATGGACACCTTCGGCAACGGCTTCGGCGACTGGAACCTGGACTGGGACAAGTGGCGCAAGGGCAGCGCCCTGGTGGCGGACACCTCGGATCCGACCGCCACCATGGACGCCAAGGCCCGGCTCAGGCCCTCCCTGTAGGCCCCACGGGCCCCCGGGGGCGCCTCAGGCCCCCCGCCGGGCATCGCACAGGCCTCTCAGGCCCCGCAGGACCCTCAGGCGTCGAGGGAGAGCCGCGAACGCAGCAGGGACGCCAGGGACGCCGCGAACTCCACCGGTTCCACCGGAAGAGTGACCGCGGCGTCCGCGCGACTCCAGGTGGCCAGCCAGGCGTCCTGCGGGCGGCCGATCAGCAGCAGGACCGGAGGGCAGTGGAACACCTCGTCCTTGATCTGACGGCACACGCCCATGCCGCCCGCCGGCACCGCCTCGCCGTCCAGCACGCACACGTCGATGCCGCCCTCGTCCAGGGCCGTCAACACGGCGGGCAGCGTCGCGCACTCGACGAACTCGACCGGGGGAACATCGGCCGCGGGCCTGCGACCCGCCGCCAGGCGGACCTGCGCGCGGGTGTTCGCGTCGTCGCTGTAGACCAGGACCGTGGCGCTCGACTGCATCGTTCCTCCGTGAAGGTGGTCGGTCGTTGCGCGGATGCTACTCCGGTCCACACCCCGTCAACACCCGTTCAACACCTGTTCGAAGGGTGCCGGAAGGCGCTTCCGATGGGCCGTTCGGGCAGGACACGCCCCTCGGACACTCCGAACGGCACCCCCCGGAGTGAGGGCGGGATAAGCGACCGACATAATGTCGGTCGTGGCGACAGTAACGACAGTAGAAACAGGGCACGCGCACCCGTCGGTCAATCGACCGAACCTCACCAGCGTCGGAACCATCATCTGGTTGAGCTCCGAGCTGATGTTCTTCGCGGCCCTCTTCGCGATGTACTTCACCCTGCGATCCGTGATGGGCGCCGAGTTCTGGACGGAAAAGGCCTCGGCCTTGAACCTCCCGTTCTCCGCGACGAACACCACGATCCTGGTGCTCTCCTCACTCACCTGCCAGCTCGGCGTCTTCGCCGCGGAGCGGGGCGACGTGAAGAAGCTCAGGTCGTGGTTCATCATCACGTTCGTGATGGGCGCGATCTTCATCGGCGGCCAGGTCTTCGAGTACACCGAGCTGGTCAAGGAGGACGGCCTCTCGCTGTCCTCGGACCCGTACGGCACGGTGTTCTACCTGACCACCGGCTTCCACGGCCTGCACGTGACGGGCGGTCTCATCGCCTTCCTGCTGGTCCTGGGCCGGACGTACGCCGCCAAGAGGTTCACTCACGAGCAGGCAACCGCCGCCATCGTCGTGTCCTACTACTGGCACTTCGTCGATGTCGTCTGGATCGGCCTCTTCGCCACGATCTACTTGATCAAGTAATCGTGCTCCGCCGCTCGCGGCGGGCCACTCATCCAGCAAGCATCGACGCAGAAGATCCTGACACCGGGGTAATCCGTGAAAAAGCTCTCCGCACGACGACGCCATCCGCTGGCGGCGGTCGTCGTCCTACTCCTCGCGCTGGCGGCAACCGGGGGGCTGTACGCCGCGTTCGCGCCCGCGGGCACGGCGAAGGCCGACGAAACCGCCCAGTCCCTCGCCATCGAGGAGGGCAAGAAGCTCTACTCCGTAGGCTGCGCCAGCTGCCACGGGACCGGCGGTCAGGGCACCTCTGACGGCCCGTCCCTGGTCGGCGTGGGCTCGGCGGCCGTGGACTTCCAGGTCGGCACGGGCCGTATGCCGGCTCAGCAGCCGGGTGCCCAGGTCCCGAAGAAGAAGGTCATCTACACGCAGGCTGAGATCGATCAGCTCGCGGCGTACGTGGCGTCCCTCGGTGCCGGCCCGATCGTGCCGACCGAAGGCCAGTACAGCCCTGACGGCGCCGACATCGCCAAGGGCGGCGAGCTCTTCCGCTCCAACTGCGCCCAGTGCCACAACTTCACCGGTGAGGGTGGCGCGCTGACCTACGGCAAGTACGCCCCGAACCTCGAAGGCGTCAGCCCGAAGCACCTCTACGAGGCCATGCAGACCGGCCCGCAGAACATGCCCTCCTTCCCCGACACGACCATGCCGGAGAAGCAGAAGAAGGACATCATCGCCTACGTCCAGGCCGTCAACAGCGACAAGGCCGACAACCCGGGTGGTCTCAAGCTGGGTGGCCTCGGCCCCGTCAGCGAGGGTCTGTTCGCGTGGGTCTTCGGCCTGGGCGCGCTGATCGCAGTTGCCATCTGGGTCGCGGCCCACACCGCTAAGGCCAAGAAGTCATGAGTACCCAAGAGAATCCAGAAGAGAACCTGCCGTCCGAGCAGGACACCGCGCACGGCGCGGTGAAGGTCGCCGACGACCCGTTCGCCGACCCGGGCCTCCCGCCCCACAAGCCGCGCATCCAGGACATCGACGAGCGGGCCGCCCGGCGGTCCGAGCGTGCGGTCGCCTTCATGTTCACGCTGTCGATGCTGGCCACGATCGGCTTCATCGCCTCGTACGTGATCTTCCCGGTGGACAAGATCGTGTACATCTGGCCCTTCGGCCGGGTGTCCGCGCTCAACTTCTCCCTGGGTCTGACCCTGGGTGCGGCCCTGTTCTTCATCGGCGCGGGCGCGGTCCACTGGGCCCGCACCCTGATGTCCGACGTCGAGGTCGCCGACGACCGTCACCCGATGGCGGCCACGCCCGAGGTCAAGGCCAAGGTCATGGCGGACTTCGCGGCCGGTGCCGCCGAGTCCGGCTTCGGCCGGCGCAAGCTGATCCGCAACACGCTGTTCGGCGCGCTGGCCATGGTGCCGCTCTCCGGCATCGTGCTGCTGCGTGACATGGGCCCGCTGCCCGAGAAGAAGCTCCGCTCCACCCTGTGGGCCAAGGGCAAGCTGCTCGTCAACATGAACACGCACGAGCCGCTGCGTCCCGAGGACGTCGCGGTCGGTTCGCTGACCTTCGCGATGCCCGAGGGCCTCTCGGAGCACGACGAGCACTTCCAGACCGAGATCGCCAAGGCCGCCCTGATGATCGTCCGTATCCAGCCGGACGACATCAAGGACAAGCGCGAGCTCGAGTGGTCGCACGAGGGCATCGTCGCCTTCTCGAAGATCTGCACCCACGTCGGCTGCCCGATCTCTCTGTACGAGCAGCAGACGCACCACGTGCTCTGCCCGTGCCACCAGTCCACCTTCGACCTGTCCGACGGCGCCCGAGTCATCTTCGGCCCGGCCGGTCACGCCCTCCCGCAGCTGCGGATCGGCGTGAACGACAAGGGCTTCCTCGAGGCGCACGGCGACTTCGAAGAGCCCGTCGGTCCCGCCTTCTGGGAGCGCGGATGAGCACTGTGACCAATACGCAGAAGAAGGCACCCGCCGGCGAGCGCATCGCCGACTGGGCCGACGGCCGCCTGGGGATCTACACGCTGGCCAAGGCCAACATGCGGAAGATCTTCCCGGACCACTGGTCGTTCATGCTGGGCGAGGTCTGCCTCTACAGCTTCCTCATCATCATCCTGACGGGCGTCTATCTGACGATGTTCTTCCACCCGTCGATGAACGAGGTGGAGTACGTCGGACCGTACGTCCCGCTCCAGGGACAGCTGATGTCCGAGGCGTTCAACTCGACCATGCACATCTCGTTCGAGGTGCGTGGTGGTCTGCTCATCCGGCAGATCCACCACTGGGCGGCGCTGATCTTCCTCGCCGGCATGTTCGTGCACATGATGCGCGTGTTCTTCACCGGCGCGTTCCGCAAGCCGCGTGAGATCAACTGGCTGTTCGGCTTCCTGCTGTTCTTCCTGGGCATGTTCACCGGCTTCACCGGTTACTCGCTCCCGGACGACCTGCTCTCCGGCACCGGTGTGCGCTTCATGCAGGGCGCGATCCTGTCCGTGCCGATCGTCGGCACGTACCTGTCGATGTTCCTGTTCGGCGGGGAGTTCCCCGGCGGCGACTTCGTCGCCCGGTTCTACTCGGCGCACGTGCTGCTGCTGCCGGGCATCATGCTGGGTCTCGTGGTCGCGCACCTCATCCTGGTGTTCGTCCACAAGCACACGCACTTCGAGGGCCCCGGCCGTACGAACAAGAACGTCGTCGGCATGCCGCTGCTGCCGGTGTACATGGCGAAGGCCGGAGGCTTCTTCTTCCTGGTCTTCGGTGTCATCGCGGTCATCGCGGCGATCGCCTCGATCAACCCGATCTGGGCCATCGGCCCGTACCGCCCGGACCAGGTGTCCACCGGCGCCCAGCCCGACTGGTACATGGGCTTCGCCGAGGGTCTGATCCGTGTCATGCCGGGCTGGGAGATCAACCTGTGGGGCCACACGCTGGTCCTCGGCGTGATGATCCCGCTGGCGATCTTCCCGGCGGTGCTCGGCGCGATCGCGGTCTACCCGTTCATCGAGTCCTGGATCACGGGCGACAAGCGTGAGCACCACATCGCGCAGCGCCCGCGCAACGCTCCGACGCGCACCGCCTTCGGTGTCGCCTGGATCACCGCGTACATGATCATGCTCGTCGGTGGCGGCAACGACCTCTGGGCCACGCACTTCCACCTGTCGATCAACTCGATCACCTGGTTCGTCCGGATCTTCTTCTTCGCCGGACCGGTCATCGCCTTCGTCGTCACCAAGCGCATCTGCCTCGGCCTCCAGCGCCGGGACAAGGACAAGGTGCTGCACGGACGCGAGTCCGGCATCATCAAGCGCCTGCCGCACGGTGAGTTCGTCGAGGTCCACCAGCCGCTCAGCCAGGGTGAGCTGCACCGCCTCACGGCGCACGAGCAGTACGACGCCGCGGCCCTGCCGCCGGCCGTCGACGAGAACGGCGTGGAGCGCAAGATCGGGCGTATGGAGAAGCTCCGGGTCAAGCTCAACAAGGGCTACTACGGCGCGGACAACCAGATCGTCAAGCCCACCGCCGAGGAGTACAAGGAGATCACGAGCGGCCACGGCCACCACTGATCATCTGACCTCCTGAAGCAGGTCGCCACGGCGAGAGCCCCGTCCATTCGATGGACGGGGCTCTTTGCCGTTCCCGCGGATCGATAGGGTGGGAAGGTATCCATCCCCGAAGATCACCGATCACCGATCGCCAGGAGCTGCCATGAGCGCTGCGACCCCCGCTGGAGGACTCGACTCGGCGGGCCGCTCCTGGCCCGCCGTCCTGGACGGCCTGCTGAGCGGCCGCGACCAGAGCGCGGAGGACACCGCCTGGGCGATGGACCGCATCCTGCGCGGCGAGGCCACCGCCGCGCAGATCGCCGGCTTCGTCGTCGCCCTGCGGGCCAAGGGCGAGACCGTCGAGGAGATCACCGGCCTCGTCCGGACCATGTACGAGCACGCCAGAACGATCGAGGTGCCCGGCCCGTCCGTGGACATCGTCGGCACCGGTGGCGACGGCGCCAAGACCGTCAACATCTCCACCATGTCGGCGATCGTGGTGGCCGGCACCGGCGCCAAGGTCGTCAAGCACGGCAACCGGGCCGCGTCCAGCGCCAGCGGCGCCTCCGACGTCCTGGAGAAGCTCGGCGTCAACCTGGAACTGACCCCGGCGCGGGTGGCCGAGGTCGCCGGCGAGGCCGGCATCACCTTCTGCTTCGCGGTGAAGTTCCACCCGGCGCTGCGCCATGTGGCGATGGCCCGCAAGGAGCTGGGCATCCGCACGGTCTTCAACTTCCTCGGACCGCTCACCAACCCGGCCCGGGTGCGGGCCCAGGCGACCGGCGTGGCCGACCCGCGGATGGCCCCGATCGTCGCCGGCGTCCTCGCCGAGCGCGGCTCCTCGGCGCTGGTCTTCCGCGGCGACGACGGTCTGGACGAGCTGACCACGACGGCGACCTCCCGGGTGTGGATCGTCCGGGACGGCACCGTCCGCGAGGAGTCCTTCGACCCGCGCGACGTCGGCATCGACATCGTCCCGGTGGAGGCCCTGCGCGGCGCCGACGCCTCGTACAACGCCGATGTGGCGCGCCGTCTGCTGGCCGGCGAGACCGGCCCGGTACGGGACGCGGTGCTGCTCAACTCGGCGGCGGCGCTCATCGCGCTGGAACCGGGGGAGGGCACCCTGACGGAGCAACTGCGCGTGGGCATGGCCAAGGCGGCCGAGTCCATCGACTCCGGCGCCGCCCGCCGGGCCCTGGAGCGCTGGATCGCCGCCAGCAACGCCTAGCAAGCGCCACCGCCCCCGTACGCGGTCTGTTACTCGGTCCCGCACAAGGCCCGTACGCGGCCCGCACGCAGCCCCGTTCCGAATGCCGGGACGGGGTTGCGTCGTCGTGATCGACTGGCATAGGTTCTGTGGCAGGTCATGAGTGACAGCGACAAAGCCCCGGCTGGCTGTCCGGCAACCCTCCGTCCGTGGCGGGGTGCCCCGGGTGAAGACCAGGCCGTACGAGCAGAAGCCTGCGGCAAGCGCGGACCCCTGCGCACAACCCTGGGGTCCTTGGTCCTCTAGGGAGCAGTGTCTCGTGAGCAAGCGAATGCGTTAGGGCCGTCGGCCCACTTCTTCACCGAACACCCGTACGGGGCACCCCTTTCCTCGCGCTGCCCCGCGGGCTCTTTCACGCCTTTTCGCGCCCCTTTTCCGCCGGGAGATACCGTCATGTCCGCATGCCCGAACGCCGCCGCCGCCACCGCCACCGTCTCCGCCGCCTCCGGTGAGTCCGCCGAGTCCGCCGCGTCGGCGGACCCCTGCTGCGCCGCCCCGCTGCCGGTCCTCGGCCGGGACGTCACCGTCCCGCTCGTCACCGGCGGCGAGGTCAGCTACGCGGCGCTCGACTACGCGGCCAGCGCCCCGGCCCTGCAGCGTGTGTGGGACGACGTCGCCGCGTACGCCCCGTACTACGGCAGCGTCCACCGCGGTGCCGGCTACCTCTCCCAGCTCTCCACGGACCTCTTCGAGAACAGCCGCGCCACCGTCGCCGAGTTCCTCGACTGCCGCCCCGACGACCAGGTGGTCTTCACCCGCTCCACCACCGACTCGCTCAACCTGCTCGCCCAGGTGATCCCCGCCGACTGCCAGGTCTTCGTCTTCGAGACCGAGCACCACGCCTCCCTGCTGCCCTGGCGCGACGCCCGGGTCACCTACCTCAACGCCCCGCGCACCCCGCGCCAGGCCGTCGAGACGCTGGAGCGGGCGCTCGCCGACCGCGACCCCTACGGCCCCGCCCTGGTCTGCGTGACCGGCGCCTCCAACGTCACCGGCGAGCTGTGGCCGGTGCGGGAACTCGCCGCCGCCGCGCACGCCCACGGCGCCCGGATCGTCCTCGACGCCGCCCAGCTCGCGCCCCACCACCCTGTCTCCGTACAGGAGTTGGACGTCGACTGGATCGCCTTCTCCGGGCACAAGCTGTACGCCCCGTTCGGCTCCGGCGTCCTCGCCGGACGCGCCGACTGGCTCCAGGACTCCGAGCCCTACCTCGCCGGCGGCGGCGCCTCCCGCACGGTGGCCCGCCGGGCCGACGGCGGGGTCGACGTGGAGTGGCACACCACCGCGGCCCGGCACGAGGCCGGCTCGCCCAACGTCATCGGCGTCTACTCCATCGCCTCCGCCTGCAAGGCGCTCACCGAGGCCGGCTTCGACCAGCTCGTCGCCCGTGAGCGGCACCTGATCGCGAAGGTTCGCGAGGGCCTGGCCGAGGTGCCCGAGGTGCGGGTGCTCTCGCTCTTCGGGGACGACGCCCCCCGGGTCGGCGTCATCTCCTTCGTCGTGGACGGCTGGAACAGCTCCCACTTCGCCGCCGCGCTCTCCGCCGAGTACGGCATCGGCGTCCGCGACGGCCTGTTCTGCGCCCACCCGCTGGTGCGCACCCTGCTCGGCAGCGACCCGCAGGACCCGGGCGAGTGCGGCGCCCCGGAGGCGGCCCCCGGCGAGCGCTCCCTCAACGCCATCCGCGTCAGCTTCGGCGCGGGGACGCCCGACGAGCACGTGGATCGGTTCGTCGGCGCGGTGAGGCAGCTGGTGCGCGAGGGCGCCCAGTGGAAGTACCGCACCGAGGACGGCCGCTGCGTGCCCGACCGCGGCTGAGCTCCTTCCCCCGTACGAGTGAAGCCGGCCTCCCGTGCGGGAGAGGCCGGCTTCACCGTGTGTGCGGGGTGCCGCGGGCCGGAGCCCGCGGGCTCAGGACTCCAGGCCGATGGCGAAGGCCGCGTCCAGGTCGTTCTGGGAGTAGGCGCGGAAGGCGACATGGGTGTCGGTGCCCTCGACGCCGGGGATCTTGCTGATCTTCCCGGGGATGACGTCGGCGAGGTCGTCGTGGCGCGGCACCCGGACCATGGCGATCAGGTCGTACGTCCCGGTCACCGAGAAGACCTCGCTGACGCAGTCGATCGAGGCGATGGACTCCGCGATCTCGGGAATGCGGTCCACGCTGGTCTTGATGAGCACGATCGCGGTGATCACGGCTGGCTTTCTCCCTCGGTGGCCGCGGCTGGTGGCTTCACCTTAACGCCACCTCTGTACCGGCCCCACGCGTAGAGGAAGCCGATCGCGAACCCCACCACGTGCGCCAGGTACGCCACCCCCGGCCCCGCCCCGGCCGAGCGGGCCGCCAGCCACTGGAGCACGAACCAGAAGATCAGCACGATCCAGGCCGGGAATCTCAGCGGCAGGAAGAAGAGGAAGGGGAAGAGGCTGGTCACCCGGGAGCGCGGGAAGAGATAGAGGAAGGCCCCGAGCACCCCCGAGATCGCCCCCGACGCCCCCACCAGTGTCTGTGTGCTGTCCGCGTGCGCCGCCGCGTAGCCGAGCAGCGCCAGACCGCCGCACCCCAGATAGAACAGGGCGAACTCGGCCGGCCCCATCCGCTCCTCGGCCATCGCGCCGAAGACGTACAGGAACAGCATGTTCCCGAGCAGGTGCAGCCAGCTGCCGTGCACGAAGAGCGCGGTCAGCGGGGTGAGCAGGGCGCGCGGCCGTCCGTTCACCAGCTCGGCCGGGATCACGCCCCAGCGTTCGAAGTACGCGCCCTGCGCCGCCAGCAGCCGGTCGCCGGTGCCGTACCCCGGGTTGAGCCCCGACACCGGGCTCATGGCGAAGAGCAGGACGCACAGCGCGATGAGGCCGTACGTCACGGTGGGCCCGTTCCGGGTCCCGTGCCACGCGCCGAGGGCCGTGCGCCGCCAGTCGATCATGGACAGATCATGGCGTACCGGGGTCCACCTGGACAGAGTGCCTCGCCGTGACACGGGGTACCCGCGAGGCCGTAGGGTTACGGGCAGACTTCCGCAGTCCGACGGCGCACCGCGGTCCCGTACAACCCCGGAATTCCAGGGAAAGCCCAGAAAGAGGCGGCACGATGACGACGGTTCCCCTGCCGACCCCGGAGACCCGCTGGCGTTGCACGCTCTGCGGCAACCTGACCCGTTTCGACGTCACGCGGTCCTCCAAGGTCGTCGAGTACGTCCATCTGGACCTCGCCGGTGAGCCCAAGGTCGAGGAACGCGAGGTGGTCAGTGAGACCATCGAGTCGGTCCGCTGCCGCTGGTGCAACGCGGTGGACCAGATCGAACTGGTGGACAGGCCGGGTTCCGCTTCCTGAGAAGCGGCCCGCGAGGGCGACGACGACAGGGAAGTGGGGTGACGGATCGTGGCGCAGCCCGCGCACGGTGAAGAACCGACGGGCTCGGCGGACGACGCCGCCGAGGCGCTCGACCGGCCGCTGCCCGAGCCCGTACGGCGCAAGGTGGTCGCGCTGGTCGCGGACGCCTTCGGCGGCCTGACCGTCGCCGAGCTCCCCGGACCGCTGCGTCAGTACGCCCGCTTCACCGCCTCCCGGCGGGCCAAGTTCGCCGGGAACGCGATGGCGGCCGCCCTGGAGAGCGACCCCCTGTTCCGGCAGCGGATCGGCGAGCGCTTCAAGGAGGCCGAGCCCGAACTGGCCGGCGCCGTCGAGTCCGGCTCCCCGCCCGCCGCCGCCGACCCCGTCGACGTGGCCGCGGCCGCCTACGTGCTGCGCCCGGCCGGCTGGGGCAAGCTGGTCGCCGCCGCCGGCGAGGAGGCCGAGCGCGCCGACGCCGAGCGCGCCGACGAGGCCGGCCGGCGCGAACTGGAGCGGCTGCGCGAGGAGGTCGCGCACGCCCGGGAGCGCGCCCGGTCCGAGACCGAGCAGCTGCGCCACGACCTGGAGGCGGCCCGCAAGGAAGCGGAATCGCTTCACCGCAAGCTGCGCAGCGCCCAGAGCGACGTGAAGCGCGGCGAGGCGGCGCTGCGGCGCGTCCAGGCCGAGATCGACTCGGCCAGGACCGAGTCCGCCGCCCAGGTCTCCGCCGCCGAGAGCGAGAGCCGGCGGCTCAAGGCCCGGCTCGGCGAGGTGGAGGCGGCCCTGGAGACCAGCCGCCGCGCCGCCCGCGAGGGCCGCTCGGTGGAGGACATGCGGCTGCGGCTGCTCCTGGACACCGTGCTCGACGCCGCCCAGGGGCTGCGCCGCGAACTGGCCCTGCCGCCGGTCTCGATGCATCCCGCGGACACCGTGGACGCGGTGGAGCCGGGCCGCATGTCGCCGAAGGACATCGCGGCCCGCGCGCTGTCCGAGACCGACCCGGCGCTCCTGGACCAGCTCCTCGAACTGCCCCAGGCGCACCTGGTGGTGGACGGCTACAACGTCACCAAGACCGGCTACCCGACGATGCCGCTGGAGAAGCAGCGGCTGCGGCTGCTCGGCGGTCTGTCCGCCCTCGCGGCCCGCTCGGGCGCCGAGATCACCTGTGTCTTCGACGGGGCCGAGCTCGCCGCCCCGGTGCTGCTCGCGCCGCCGCGCGGGGTGCGGGTGCTGTTCTCCAAGCCCGGTGTCACGGCCGACGAGTTGATCCGTCAGCTGGTCCGGGCCGAGCCGCCGGGCCGTCCCGTGGTGGTGGTCTCCACCGACCGCGAAGTGGCCGACGGGGTCGCCAAGTCCGGTGCGCGCCCGGTCGCGTCCGCCTTGTTGCTGAAGCGGCTTTCGCGTCTCACGTGAAGGATCGTAACGTCTGCGCCTGATGTCCTTTTTCTGGTCCGCGCAGGGTCAAGTGACCATTACTGCCTGTGTGATGTGTGCGAATACTTTGTTGCCCGAGCGAGATTTTGCCTATCGGGATTTGAACTGATCACAAGATGGTCACTAGGGTCGGGGTTCGAACCTTCGCGCGGTTGATCATCCATCCGGGATGGCGGCGAGGGGCCCGCCTGCCGCTTACCCGGTCGGCGGCTGAAGGAAGAAGGAGCTCGCCTTCGTGGCGTCCCACCGTCGACCCAAGCAGCCGAGCCGCACCCGTGTGACCGTGCTCACCGCCACCGCCGGCCTCGCCGTCGCGATCTCCGCCCAGAGCGGCGCCTCCGCGGCCCCCGCCAAGCCGAAGATCGACGAGGTCAAGTCCAAGGTCGACAAGCTCTACCACGAGGCCGAAGAGGCCACGGAGCAGGCCAACCTCGCCGAGGAGCGCCGCGGCAAGCTCCACAAGGAGATCGACGCCCTCCAGGACAAGGTCGCCCGCGGCCAGCAGGACCTCAACACCCTGCGTGGGCAGATCGGTTCGGTCGCCAGCGCCCAGTACCGCTCCGGCGGCATCGACCCGGCGCTCCAGCTCTTCCTCTCCGCCGACCCGGACACCTATCTCGACAAGGCGTCCGCGATCGACCAGCTCGGCGCCAAGCAGGCCGACGTGCTCCAGTCGATCCAGGCCAAGCAGCGCACCCTCGCCCAGGAGCGCACCGAGGCCGCGACCAAGCTGGCCGACCTCGAGGACGTCCGCAAGACGCTCAACGAGAAGAAGAACAAGGCCACCGCCAAGCTGGCCGAGGCCCGCAAGCTGCTCAACACGCTGACGACCGCCGAGCGCGCCAAGATGCAGCAGGACGAGCAGCGCGCCAGCCGCGACGCCGGCGACCGCGTCGAGCTCGGCAACGAGGTGCCCGCCTCCGAGCGCGGCGCCGCCGCCCTCAACGCCGCCGCCACCCGCATCGGCAAGCCGTACTTCCGCGGCGCCACGGGCCCGAACTCCTTCGACTGCTCGGGTCTGACGCAGTGGGCCTACCGCCAGGCCAACGTCTCGCTCACCCGCACCACCTACACGCAGCAGAACGACGGCGTGAAGATCGGCCGCAGCCAGCTCAAGCCGGGCGACCTGGTCTTCTTCAACAACCTGTCGCACGTGGGCCTGTACGCGGGCAACAACACCATCCTGCACGCCCCGAAGCCGGGCGCCTACGTCCGCTACGAGTCGATGGACTACATGGGCACCTTCCAGTTCGGCGTCCGTATCTGACGCGACGGCGGCTGCCCTCCGAACGGGTGGTTCGCCGGATCCTGGACTGACGTGACGCCCCGCCGGTGACCTGTGGTCACGGGCGGGGCGTCACTTTGCGTGTCCGGCGGCTTCGTTGGACCTGGGGTGATCACCGGCTACTGTCTGCCGCGCCAGTCCGTCGAACCGAACGGAGCGCGTTCCGTGGCGTCCCACCGACGACCCGCCAGGGTCACCGTCCTCACCGCAGCCGCGGCCACCGCGGCCACGGCCCTCGGTGCCGTCCCCGCGCACGCCGACCCGGGCGCCGCCGGCCCCGAGGCCACCCGCGCCACCGTCGACCGCCTCTTCGAGGAGGCCGAGAAGGCCACCGAGGGCTACAACCAGGCCGACGAGAAGGCCGACCGGCTGCGCAGGACCGTCTCGCTCGCGCAGGACGGCCTCGCCCGCGGCCAGGAGCGCGTCAACCGCATGCGCGGCGCGCTCGGTTCGGTGGCCGGCGCCCAGTACCGCTCCGGCGGCATCGACCCGGCCCTCGCCCTGCTGCTCTCCTCCGACCCGGAGACCTACCTCGACCGGGCCTCGGTGCTCGACCGGGCCACCGCCCGCCAGGGCGCCGCCCTCGCCGAACTCCGCCGCGAGCTGCGCAAGCTGGCCCAGGAGCGCACGGAAGCGGGCCGCGCCCTCGCCGAACTGGAGCGCAGCAGAACCGAGGTGGCCCGGCACAAGCGCACCGTCGAGCGGAAGCTGACCGAGGCCCGCCGGGTGCTCGCCTCGCTCTCCGCCGACGAGCGGGCCGGCTACGAGCGGGCCTCCCGCTCCGGCCGCGACTCCCTCGACGACGCGCTCCCGCCGCTCGCCGACCTCGGCCCCTCCCGGGCCGCCGCCGCGGTGATCGCCGCCCGCAGCGCCATCGGCAAGCCGTACGTGTGGGGCGCCACCGGCCCCTCCGCCTTCGACTGCTCGGGCCTGATGGTCTGGTCGTACCGGCAGGCCGGGATCGCCCTGCCCCGCACCTCCTCCGCGCAGCGGTCCGCCGGCCGCCGGGTGCCGCTCTCCCAGGCGCAGCCCGGCGACCTCGTCACGTACCGCAGCGACGCCAGCCATGTGGCCATCTACGCCGGCAACGGGCAGGTCATCCACGCGCCCTACCCGGGCGCCCGGGTCCGCTACGACCCGGTGAACATGATGTCCCACGTCACCGTGACCCGGGTCTGAGCGGCCGGCCGGGGCCCGCCGCCGCCCCCGCCCCGTACGATCGGGGGCGTGGCAGGTCAGGGGAGCGGAAGGGCGCGCGGCGCGGCCGTGTGCCTGGCGGCGGCCCTGCTGGTGCTGACCGGCTGCACGGCTCCCGCCCCCGCGGACCCCGCGCCCGGGCAGATCCAGCACCTGCTCGACCGGCACGCGCGGGCGCTGCGCGACCGGGACGCGGCCGCCTATCTCGCGGCCCTCGACCCCGCGCTCGCACCCGCCGCCCGCACCGAGTTCGACCGGCTCGCGACGCTCCCGCTGGACGGCTGGCGGTACCGGGTCACCGACGTCGACCGGACCGGCGGCGGCCGGGCCACCGCCAGGGCCGAGCTCGGCTACCGGATCAAGGGCTACGACTCCGGGCCGGTCACCGCCGAGCGGGTCCTGGAGCTCGCCGAACGCGACGGGCGCTGGTACGTCACCGGCGACCGCCCCGCCGAGGGCGCCCCGCAGCAGCTGTGGCAGCAGGGCGAGGTGCGGACCGTGACCGGCCGGCGCAGCCTCGTCCTCGGCGTGGGCCAGAGCCCCGAGCGGCTGCGCGAGATCGCGGCCGAGGCGGACCGGGCGGTGCCCGCCGTCGGGGACGCCTGGCACGGGAAGTGGGCCGGCCGGATCGTGGTCCTGGTGCCCGCCTCCGTCGAGGCGATGGGCGGGCTGCTCGGCGCGCCGGCCGCCTCCTACCGGGGCATCGCGGCCGTCACGACCGGCGAGAGCGGCGGCGGCCCGTCGGCCCCCGCCGACCGGGTCATCGTCAACCCCGACGCGTACGCGACGCTCGGCTCCTTCGGCCGGCAGCTGGTCCTCACCCATGAGACCACCCATGTCGCGACCCGCGTCCAGACCACGAAGGCCACCCCGGTCTGGCTCTCCGAGGGCTTCGCCGACTGGATCGCCTACCGGGGCACCGGCCGCACCGCCGCCCAGGCCGCCCCCGAACTGCGCCGCGCGGTCCAGGCGGGCGACGCGCCCGCCGCCCTGCCCGACGACAAGGACTTCACCTTCGGCGGCGACCAGGAAGCGATGGCCCGCGCCTACGAGGGCGGCTGGCTGGCCTGCGAGCTGATCGCCGCGCACTGGGGCGAGGCGAAGCTGACCGCGTTCTACCGGGCGGTCGGCGCCCACCCGCAGCGCGAGGGCGCCCTGGAGAAGGCGCTGAAGGACGTCCTGGGCACCACCCCGGAGGAGTTCACGGCGAGCTGGCGCACGTATGTGGGGGAGCGGCTCGCCTAGGAGCTCCGCTCCGGTGTCCGGGAGGGCCGGTCACTGCGCACCGTCGCCGAGGGCGTCAGGAGGAGGCCGGGACCGGGGTCTTCTCCCGCTCCGCGGGGGCCGGGGCCGGGGCCGGCACCGCCACCGGCGTCAGGCGCGGCTCCGTCACCGTCTGGCGCCACAGGATCCTGCAGGCCGACAGACAGGCCGCGACGAGCAGGCCGTTGCGGACCAGGAGCAGCGCGATGCCCAGCGGGTCGCTGTGCGAGACGTGCGAGAACCACACCGGGAACTCGAACTGCGTCACCGCCGTCGCCCACAGCACCAGATGCGCGGGCCGCCGCATCCGGCTGGCCCGGTAGACCAGGCACACCGCCGCCAGGCCCACCAGCCAGATCATGTACTGGGGGCTGATCACCCGGCTCGTCGTCACGAACAGCAGCACCGCGACGAAGGCCGCGTCCGCCGTCGTGGTCGTGGCGAAGCGGCGGGTCCGCAGCCGCCACACCAGGAGCCAGCCGAAGGCGGCGAACGTCAGCACCATCGCCGCCGTGGACACCGCGGAGACCCCCGGGCCCAGGAACTCGATCGAGCCGTAGTTCATCCGCGCCTCGCCCTCCCAGCCGAAGTTCTTCGCCACATGGAAGACGAGCGCGCCCAGCGACTCGACCTCGGTGCCCCGGTCCCGCTGGAAGCCGAGGAAGGCGAGCGCCCCGGGCGCCGCGAGCACGCACAGCAGCAGCACCCCGGCCGCCGTGCCGACCGCCGTCGGCCAGGAGCGCAGGGTGGCCCGGCCGCGCGCGGTGCCCGCGAGCAGCAGCACCGGCCAGACCTTCAGCATCGCCCCGAACCCGGCCAGCGCGCCGAGCACCGCAGGCCTGCGCACCGCCGCCAGGAGGCCCGCCACCGCCACCGCCGTCACCATCAGGTCGTAGCGCGCGTACGCGGTCGGCCCGAGCAGCGCGACACCGGCGATCCACAGCCACGCCCCGCGCATCGAGCGGCCCGGCCGCCGCCCCGCGTACACGAGCAGCCCGAAGACGACGGCGTCGCACGCCAGGCTGAGCACGAAGAAGGCGGCCGAGTAGCCGAGGAAGGGCAGCAGGGCGGGGGAGAGGATCGCCAGCGCGGCGGCCGGCGGGTACTGCCAGGTGACGTCGTCCAGCGGGAACGTGCCGGTCCGCAGGACCTCGTACCAGCCCTGGTAGATCTGCTCGACGTCGCTCGTCACGTCCGGGCCCGGGATCACCACGACCTTGAAGACGCAGAGCAGCAACAGGACCCGGGTGACGGCCCAGATGCCGACGGGCAGCCGCAGCCGTTCGCGTGCCGGGCGGTCCGGTGCCGTCGTGCCCACTGCGCCCGTCATACCTGTCCTGTTCCTGTCCTGTCGGTCCGCCGGGGCGGAGGGTGGTGGTGCCGGGCTGGGGCCGGGGCCACGGTACTGTCGGCCACGATGCACAAGACCCTGATCGTAACCAACGACTTCCCGCCGCGCCCCGGTGGAATCCAGGCCTTCCTGCACAACATGGCGCTGCGCCTGGATCCCGAGCGGATCGTCGTCTACGCGTCCACGTGGAAGCGCAGCCGTGAGGGCATCGAGGCGACCGCCGCGTTCGACGCGGAACAGCCTTTCACGGTCGTCCGCGACCGCACCACCATGCTGCTCCCGACACCTCGGGTCACCGCCCGGGCCACCGCGCTGCTGCGCGAGCACGGCTGCGAGTCCGTCTGGTTCGGCGCGGCCGCCCCGCTCGGCCTGATGGCCCCCGCCCTGCGCCGCGCGGGCGCCCGGCGTCTGGTCGCCACCACCCACGGCCACGAGGCGGGCTGGGCCCAGCTGCCGGCCTCCCGGCAGCTGCTGCGGAGGATCGGCGAGGGCACCGACACGATCACCTACCTCGGCGAGTACACCCGCTCCCGGATCGCCGCCGCGCTCACCCCGGCCGCCGCCGGGCGCATGGTGCAGCTCCCGCCGGGCGTCGACGAGAAGACCTTCCACCCCGACTCGGGCGGCGCCGAGGTGCGCGAGCGGCTCGGGCTCAGCGACCGCCCGGTGGTCGTGTGCGTCTCCCGGCTGGTCCCGCGCAAGGGCCAGGACACGCTGATCCAGGCCATGCCCGAGATCCTGCGCCGGGTGCCGGACGCGGTCCTGCTGATCGTCGGCGGCGGCCCGTACGAGCCGGAGCTGCGCAAGCTGGCGGCCCGCACCGGCGTGGCCGCCTCCGTGCGGTTCACCGGCGCCGTGCCGTGGGCGGAGCTGCCCGCGCACTACGGGGCGGGCGACGTCTTCGCGATGCCCTGCCGCACCCGCCGCGGCGGCCTCGACGTCGAGGGCCTCGGCATCGTCTACCTGGAGGCCTCGGCCACCGGCCTGCCGGTGGTCGCGGGCGACTCCGGCGGCGCCCCGGACGCCGTCCTCGACGGCGAGACCGGCTGGGTCGTCCGCGGCGGCGTCCCCGAGGAGTCCGCCGACCGCATCGCCACCCTCCTCCTCGACCCCGAGTTGCGCGCCCGCATGGGCGAGCGCGGCCGCCGCTGGGTCGAGGAGCGCTGGCGCTGGGACCTGCTGGCCGAACGGCTGAGGGAACTGCTCTAGCGGGTGCCTCGGGCGGGGGCGGCCGGTCCGGCCTCCCCCGCCCGCCCGGCTAGCCGGGCAGGTAGTCGGTCAGGGCGCAGCCGTCGACGAGCAGCTTCTCGTTGCGGTAGCCGTCGGGGACCTTGAAGCCCTTCTCGCAGGTGAAGAGGAGGACGCCGGAGTCGAGCAGCGCCTTGGCGGTCTTCTCGTCGCCGGGGAACAGCGCGAAGTCCTGCCCGACCAGCACCCGCACGCCCTTGCCCTTGGCGGCGGCGGCCTTGTTCGCCTGCTGGAACTTCTCCATGTCGGAGACGGACGCCAGCGTGACGGTGTCCTTGTCGTCGTCGCCGCACACCCCGCGCTCGGATATCGCCCAGGCCGGGTCCGCGGCCTGCTCGCGCAGGGCGCCGCCGCCGTTGGTGCGCAGGTCGCTGCACATGGTGTGGGCGCCGACCAGTTTCTCCATCGCCGCCATGTCGCCGGCCGCGGGCAGCCCCGCGTCCTCGCCCCAGGCGCTGCTGCACCCGGTGAGCGTGACGAGGGCGGTGAGAGCCGTGCCCAGGACGGCGGCGGTGCGCTTGAGCCGCATGACTTCCTGCTTCCGTTTCGTATCGGTGTGGCGGCACGTGACCTCCATGGGCCACATGACGGAATCGTCCGTTCCGATCCCGGCGCGCGCGAACGCCCCCGGCCGGCCCGCGTCGCGGGCCCGCCAGGGGCGCTCTGAGGGCTTGTCAGCCCTGGTAGATCGCCTCGATCTCGTCGGCGAAGTCCTTCGCCACCACGTTCCGCTTCAGCTTCAGCGACGGGGTGATGTGCCCCGCCTCCTCGGTGAACTGCGCGGACAGGATACGGAACTTCCGCACCGACTCCGCCTTCGAGACCGCCGCGTTGCCGTCGTCGACCGCGCGCTGCACCTCGGCGAGCAGCTCCGGGTCGTCGCGCAGCGTCGCCGCCGTCGCGCCGGCCGGCTTGCCGTGCTCGGCCGCCCAACGGCCCAGGAACTCCTCGTCGATGGTGACGAGCGCGCCCACGAACGGGCGTCCGTCGCCGACCACCATGCACTCGGCGACCAGGGCGTGCGCCCGGATCCGGTCCTCGATGACCGCCGGGGCGACGTTCTTGCCGCCCGCCGTCACCAGGATCTCCTTCTTGCGGCCGGTGATCGAGAGGTAGCCGTCCTCGTCGAGGGTGCCGATGTCGCCGGTGTGGAACCAGCCGTCCGCCAGCGCCTCGGCCGTCGCGGCCTCGTTGTTCCAGTAGCCGGAGAAGATGTGCTCGCCGTGCAGCAGCACCTCGCCGTCGTCGGCGATCCGCACCACCGAACCCGGCAGCGGCTGCCCGACCGTGCCGATCTTCTGCCGGTCCCACGGGTTGAACGTGGTCGCCGCGCAGGACTCCGTCAGGCCGTAGCCCTCCAGGACCGTGAAGCCGATGCCGCGGAAGAAGTGCCCGAGCCGCTCGCCCAGCGGCGCGCCGCCCGAGATCGCGTACTCGCCCCGGCCGCCGAGGACCGCGCGCAGCTTCGAGAAGACCAGCTTGTCGAAGACCTTGTGCTTCAGCTTCAGACCGAAGGACGGACCCTGCGGGGTGCTCAGCGCCCGGCTGTACGCGATGGCCGTGTGCGCGGCCTTGTCGAAGATCTTGCCCTTGCCGTCCGCCTGCGCCTTGGCCCGCGCCGAGTTGTAGACCTTCTCGAAGACCCGCGGCACACCGAGGATCAGCGTCGGCCGGAAGGAGGCCAGCTCGTCGGTGAGGTTCTTGATGTCGGGCAGGCAGCCCAGCTTGATCGGCGCCATCACGGAGGCGATCTCGACCAGCCGGCCGAAGACGTGCGCGGCAGGCAGGAACAGCAGGACCGAGCACTCGCCCGTACGGAACAGCGGCTTCAGCCGCTCGACGATGTTGCCGCACTCGGCGAAGAAGGCGCGGTGCGTCAGCACACAGCCCTTGGGGCGGCCCGTGGTGCCCGAGGTGTAGACGATCGTGGCCGGGTCGTCCGCGTGCGCGGAGGACATCCGGCGGTCGAGCTCCTCGTCGGAGACCTCCGCACCGCTCTCCGTCAGCCGCGCGACGGCGTCCGCGTCGATCTGCCAGATGCCCTTGAGGTCCGGCAGACCGGCCCGGACCGAGGCCACCGAGGCCTCGTGCGCGGCGGACTCGACGAGGGCGAGCGAGGCGCCCGAGTCGCCGAGGATCCACTGGATCTGCTCCGGCGAGCTGGTCTCGTACACCGGCACCGTCACGGCGCCCGCGCTCCAGATCGCGAAGTCGAGGAGTACCCACTCGTAGCGGGTGCGGGAGAGCAGCGCGACCCGGTCGCCGGGCTCGACACCGGCGGCGATGAGGCCCTTGGCGGCCCCGCGGACCTCGGCGAGGAACTGCTTGGCGTTGACGTCGACCCAGCCGCCGGGCACCTTGCGTCCCATCACGGCGACGTCTGGGTGCTGTGCGGCGTTGCGGCGGATGAGATCCGTCAGGTTGCCGTCCGTGGGGACCTCGTACAGGGCCGGAAGGCTGAACTCGCGCAAGACTGCTGCTCCTCATCGGGCGCCGGCGCCACGGCTCTGTGTGATGCGTCGGTGCGGTCCAAGATCGGGCAGGTGCTCAGTGGGGGTGAGCACGACCGGACTGCCCGGACGTTACCCATCAGTACGCGGTTCCGGATAGGGGGTCCTGGCCAGATGTTCCATGCGTCACACGTGTATGGCGTTCCTCCGCGCACAGTAATCCACCGCTTTCCCGACTCGGAAGTAACCGCAGGTCCGACCGGGCGGGCCGCACACGGCGGGCCCAGCCCCCTACGCTGACGCCATGAGGATCAACGTGGTGAGCGACGTACACGGCAACACCGGGGCCCTCGCCACGGCGGGAGAGGGCGCCGACGCCCTCATATGCCTCGGGGACCTCGTGCTCTTCCTCGACTACGCCGACCACGCGCGCGGCATCTTCCCCGACCTCTTCGGCGTCGAGAACGCCGACCTCATCGTCGCCCTGCGCACCGCCCGCCGCTTCGACGAGGCCCGCGACCTGGGCCGCAGGCTCTGGAGCGAGCTCGGCATCGACCGCGCCACCGCCATCGAGTCCGCCGTCCGCCGCCAGTACGCCGAGATGTTCGCCGCCTTCCCCACCCCCACGTACGCCACCTACGGCAACGTCGACATCCCCGGCCTCTGGCCCGAGTACGCCCGCCCCGGCACCACCGTCCTCGACGGCGACCGGATCGAGCTGGGCGGCCTCGTCTTCGGCTTCGTCGGCGGCGGCCTGCACAGCCCCATGCGCACCCCGTACGAGATCTCCGAGGAGGAGTACGCGGCCAAGGTCGAGGCCCTCGGCGACGTCGACGTGCTCTGCTCCCACATCCCGCCGGACGTCCCCGAGCTCACCTACGACACCGTCGCCCGCCGCTTCGAACGCGGCAGCCGCGCCCTCCTCGACGCCATCCACCGGGTCCGCCCCCGCTACGCCCTCTTCGGTCACGTCCACCAGCCGCTCGCCCGCCGGATGCGGATCGGCGCGACCGAGTGCGTGAACGTCGGCCACTTCGCGGCGACCGGCCGGCCGTGGACGCTGGAGTGGTGACGGAGGCCCGATGACGGCGCGATAGCCTTCACACAGATACGAGTCGCGTCCATACGAGGAGCCACCGCGATGGCGGAACACACCAGCTCGAGCGTCACCATCGAGGCGGCCCCGGCCGAGGTCATGAGCGTGATCGCCGACTTCGCGCGCTACCCCGAGTGGACGGGCGAGGTGAAGGAGGCCGAGGTCCTGGAGACCGACCAGGCCGGCCGCGCGGAGAAGGTCCGCCTCCTCCTCGACGCGGGCGCGATCAAGGACGACCACACCCTCGCGTACACCTGGACCGGCGACGACGAGGTCAGCTGGACCCTCGTCAAGTCCCAGATGCTCCGCTCCCTCGACGGCTCCTACCGCCTCGCCCCGGCCGCCGGCGGCGCCCACACCGAGGTCACCTACCAGCTGACCGTCGACGTCAAGATCCCCATGCTCGGCATGATCAAGCGCAAGGCCGAGAAGGTCATCATCGACCGAGCCCTCCAGGGCCTGAAGCAGCGCGTCGAGTCGACGAAGTAAGCCGGGAGCCTTCCTCCCGCCACCCTCGCCCCCGCTTGTGTGGGCAATCGTCCCGCTGGGGCCGGGGGTCCCCCCGGACGAAGTCCGGGGGAGGGTGGGCACACGGGATGGCGCGCAGAGCGGCGCCTCCGCTCCCCGGACCTACCCCGCCCACGACGAACGGCGCCCGGTACGGTCGCCCCATGCGGATCATTCTCGTCACCGGCACAGGCGGAGCCGGACGCACCGCCGTAGCGACGGCCACGGCCCTGGCCGAGGCCAGGGCGGGCCGCCGTGTCGTTCTGGTGTCCGGCGACACCGGCGACACCGGCGACACCAGCGTCGACGTAGCCGACACCGGCCCCGGCACCCTCCGCCTCCTCACCCCCACCCCCGCCGCCGACTTCCGCCGAGAATTCCTCGCCCTCCAGGCCCGCTCCACCACCGCCCTGGACCTCCTCGGCACCACCCCCTTCGAGGACGCCGAGCTCACCGAGCTCCCCGGCAGCTCCCAGTTCGCCCTGCTCAGGGCCGTACGGGACGCGGCGGTCACCGACGCCGACCTGGTCGTCGTCGACCTGCCCCCGCTGCGCGAGGCCCTGGCCCTGCTCGCCCTGCCGGAACAGCTGCGCCGCTATCTGCGCCGCCTGCTGCCGCCCGAGCGGCAGGCCGCCCGCGCGCTGCGCCCCATGCTCGCCCAGCTCGCCGGCGTACCCCTGCCCGCGCAGTGGCTGTACGAGACCACCGCCCGCTGGGAGGCGGAGCTCGCCGCCGTCCAGGAGGTCGTCGACTCCCCGGACACCGGCGTCCGGCTCGTCGTGGAACCCGGCCCCGCCGCGTCCGACGCCCTGCGCACCGCCCGCCTCGGCCTGGCCATCCAGGGCCTCGCCCTGGACGCCGTCGTCGCCAACCGGGTGCTGCCCGCCGACTCCGCGGACCCCTGGTTCGCGGCGCTCGCCGCCGAGCAGCACCGGCACCTCGCCGCCCTGCGCGAGGAGCACCCGGCCGTGCGCGAGCTGCCGCACCTGGGCCGCGCGCCCCGCGGCCCCGAGGATCTGCTCCTGCTGGCCGTGGAGGACACGCCCGCCGCCCCCGTGCCCAGCTGGCGGGTCGAGGACCGGCGCGAGGCGGACGGCATCCTGGTCTGGCACGTCCCGCTGCCCGGCGCCGTCAAGGACGGCCTCTCGCTGGTCCGCCGCGGCGACGAACTGCTCCTCGCCGCCGGACCGTTCCGCCGCAACGTCCCGCTCCCGGCCGTACTGCGCCGCTGCACCGTCACCGGCGCCGGACTCGTCGAGGGCGACCTCCGGATCCGCTTCACGCCCGACCCCGGGCTGTGGCCGAAGGCCGCTCCCTGAGCCGTCGCGAGGCGTGTACCGTCGATAGCAGGAGAACCTGAGGAGTACGCCATGAGCGATGCGGACGACGCCTGGGCGAAGGCCTGCGCCGAGGACCTGGAGGCCGAGAAGGCCCGCCGCCGCGCCGAGCGCGGGGAGGAGCCCGGCACCCCGGCCGAGGAGTTCCGCAAGCTGTTCGAGGCCGTCGCGGAGAAGTTCTCCGGCACCCTCGGCGGCCACCTCCTCGGCGGCCAGGCAGCCGAGACCGTCCAGCAGGTCGTCCACCAGGCGAAGGCCCTCGTCGAGCCCGTGATCGAGGGCAACCCGCAGGTCTTCGACCACCTCGCGGCCGCCGGCAACGAACTCCTCGCCGCCTACCGTTCGGCCGTCCAGGGCCACGAGACCCGCTGGACCCGCGGCGACACCAGCGGCACGGAACCGGGCGATCCGCGCGACGAGGGCCGCGACGAAGGCCCGGGCACCGGGCAGCACATCGATCTGGACTGATCGGGAGCGCCCTCCCCCTCGGGTACGGTTGGCCCTAGCGGGGCTCGACCGAAAACTGAGGGACACATGGGACTCACCATCGGCGTCGACATCGGCGGCACGAAGATCGCGGCCGGCGTGGTCGACGAGGACGGCAAGATCCTCGACACCCACACCGTGCCCACCCCGCCGACCCCCGAGGGCATCGTCGACGCCATCTGCGCCGCGGTCTCCGAGGCCGGCAAGGGGCACCAGATCGAGGCCGTCGGCATCGGAGCCGCGGGCTACGTCGACGACAAGCGCGCCACCGTCCTCTTCGCGCCGAACATCGACTGGCGGCACGAGCCGCTGAAGGACAAGGTCGAGCAGCGGGTCGGCCTCCCCGTGGTCGTGGAGAACGACGCCAACGCCGCCGCCTGGGGCGAGTACCGCTTCGGCGCCGGCCAGGGCCACGAGGACGTCATCTGCATCACCCTCGGCACCGGCCTCGGTGGCGGCATCATCATCGGCAACAAGCTGCGCCGGGGCCGCTTCGGCGTCGCCGCCGAGTTCGGCCACATCCGGGTCGTCCCCGACGGCCTGCTGTGCGGCTGCGGCAGCCAGGGCTGCTGGGAGCAGTACGCCTCCGGCCGCGCCCTCGTCCGGTACGCGAAGCAGCGCGCCGCCGCCACCCCCGAGAACGCCGAGGTCCTGCTCGGGCTCGGCGACGGCACCCCCGAGGGCATCCAGGGCAAGCACGTCAGCCAGGCCGCCCGCGCGGGCGACCCGGTCGCCGTCGACTCCTTCCGCGAGCTGGCCCGTTGGGCCGGTGCCGGTCTCGCCGACCTGGCCTCGCTCTTCGACCCGTCGGCGTTCATCGTCGGCGGCGGCGTCTCCGACGAGGGCGAGCTGGTCCTGGACCCGATCCGCAAGTCCTTCCGGCGCTGGCTGATCGGCGGCCAGTGGCGTCCGCACGCCCAGGTGCTCGCCGCGCAGCTCGGCAACAAGGCCGGACTCGTCGGCGCGGCCGACCTGGCCCGCCAGGGCTGAGCCCCGGCAGCCACGCCTTCACGCCCGTGCCCGTCGTGCCCTCTGGGGCGCGGCGGGCACGACGCCTATCGTGGGCCCATGCCGACCGGTGCGAACACCTCGATCAGCGAGCTGCCCAAGTCCCGTACGGAACCCGACGGTTCGGCCGTCGTCCGGGTGCTGTCCTACAACATCCGCTCGATGCGCGACGACGAGGACGCCCTCGCCCGGGTGATCCGGGCCTGCGCCCCCGACCTGGTCTTCGTCCAGGAGGCCCCGCGCTTCTTCCGCTGGCGCAAGCACGCGGCCCGGCTCGCCGCCAAGAGCGAACTCGTGGTCCTCTCCGGCGGCGCCACCGCCGCCGGACCGATGCTGCTGTGCTCCCTGCGGGCCACCGTCGAACGCACCGAGGACGTCCTCCTCCCGCTCACCCCGGGCCTCCACCGGCGCGGCCTCGCCACCGCCGTGGTCCGCCTCGGCGGCGCCCGCGTCGGCCTCGTCAGCTGCCACCTCAGCCTGCGCGCCGACGAGCGCTACGCCCAGGCCGGCCTCGTCCTCGACCGGGTCGCCGCCCTCGGCACCCCGCACGCGATCGTCGCCGGCGACCTCAACGAGGGTCCCGGCGGACGCGCCTTCGGCCGCCTGGCCAAGGAGCTCCAGGACGGCTGGGCGACCAGCCCCTGGGGCACCGAACACACCTTCAGCCCGACCGCCCCGCACCAGCGCATCGACGCCGTCCTCACGACACCGGGCGTCGACATCCTCAGCTGCGGCGTCCCCACGGACCTCGACCCGCACGACCTGAGAACGGCGACGGACCACCTGCCCGTACTGGCGGTGGTCCGTATCCCCGCCGAGCGCTCGGCCCCGGCGATCCCTGCCTCGTCGGACTCCTGAGGAGCTACACGACCGCCCCGCGCCCCGGGTCGTCGAAGCCGTCCTCGTCCTCGTCGTCGTGCTTCATCCGGGCCACCAGCGTCACGAAGCCGCCCAGGAAGCCGCCCACGCACAGGGTGGTCAGCCACCAGGTCATGTCCCACTGGAGCAGCACCGCGAGCAGCAGCAGCACCGGGCCGCCGACCACCGCGAGCCAGGCGAACTTGGTCGTCGTGTCGGCCTCCGGCAGCGGCGGCGGCTCCGGCGGGACGAAATGGCCCTCGTCGGAGTCCTCGGCACCCTTGCGGCCCTTGCCCTTCGTGCCTTCCGGCGCCTCGTCCGGCTCCGCCACCGAGTAGTCGCGCGGGCCGAGGCCCACGCCCGGCGCGAAGACGATCGACGAGCCGAGCGCGGGCCGCCCGGCCCCCTCGCCGTCCCCGGAGTCCTCGGAGTCCCCGGCCTTCCCGCCGCTCCCGGCGCCCTCGGCCCCGTCCTCCTCGGACGCCGGCTTCCGGAACTTGTCCGGCTTCGCCGCCGCCCCGCCGTCCTCGGGCATCGGCGGCAGCGCCAGGTCCTCCACCGGCCGGAACGGCCTGGTGCCCGGCGGGTCCACCGGCTCCTCGCCGTACCCCGCGACGATCGCGGCCCAGGCCGCCTCCTCGTCGATGGGCTGCGGCTCGCGCTCCCCGTCCTGCTGCTCAGCCACCGCTCGCGCTCCTCTTCTCGCCGACGAGTTCCGGAGCGAGCCGGGACACGAACGCCCAGCTCTCATCGAAGATCCGCTCCGCGTCGTGGTCCAACGTCGCCACGTGGTAGCTCTGTTCCAGCAGGACCTCCTTCACGTCCGTCGACGAGACCCGGCTCAGCACCCGCGCCGAGTCAGCCGGCGGCACCACATGGTCCAGCGGGCTGTGCAGCAGCACCATCGGCTGCGTCACCTGCGGCAGCTCCGCGTCCACGAGCTGGAAGAAGCGCCGCAGCGAGTGCGCCGCGTGCAGCGGCACCCGGTCGTAGCCGACCTCGGCCGCGCCCGGCTTCGCGATGTCGCTGGCGATGCCCTTGGTCGACGGCACCAGGTGCCGGACCACCGGCAGCGCCTTCGCGGCCAGGCCGTGCACCTTGTTGCCCGGGTTGACCAGGACGATGCCGCTGACCGCCTCGCCGTGCCGCGCCGCGAGCCGCAGGGTCAGCGCCCCGCCCATCGACAGGCCCATGACGAAGACCCGCTCGCAGCGGGCGGACAGCTCGCGCAGGGCCTGGTCGACCTCCGCGTACCAGTCCTCCCAGGTGGTGAGCTGCATGTCCTGCCAGCGCGTGCCGTGCCCCGGCAGCAGCGGCAGCGACACCGTGAGGCCGCGCTCGGCCAGATACTCGGCCCAGGGGCGCAGCGACTGCGGGGAGCCGGTGAATCCGTGACAGAGGAGTACGCCGACCTTTCCGCCCTCGTGGCGGTACGGCTCGGCTCCAGGAAGGACCGGCACGGGGTCTCCTGTTCGGGTTCGACTTCGGGCCTGGCTCTCGCGGACACCCGAAGCGGCGACGGAAAGGGGAAGGCTTTCACCGTACGCGACCGGACCGACACCGACCAGGGCCGTTCGCACGAAGGAGCACGGCGGCCCGGCGCTGCCGCGCCGCCCACGGCGGTCCGGCCGGGCCCGCACGGGATAAAGTCGTCGTGACGGCACACGGAAGGCATGGCGAGTTGATCTACGGCGCAATGAAGTTCTCCCTCGGCGGGTCCCTGAAGCTCGCCTTCAGGCCCTGGGTGGAGGGCCTGGAGAACATCCCCGCCGAAGATCCGGCGATCCTCGCGAGCAACCACCTCTCCTTCTCGGACTCCTTCTTCCTGCCCGCGGTCCTCGACCGCAAGGTGACCTTCATCGCGAAGGCCGAGTACTTCACCACCCCCGGCGTCAAGGGCAAGCTGACGGCCGCCTTCTTCAAGGGCGTCGGCCAGCTCCCGGTGGACCGCTCCGGCGCCCGCGGCGCGGGCGAGGCGGCGATCAAGGCCGGCATCGAGGTCATCGAGGCCGGCGGCCTCTTCGGCATCTACCCCGAGGGCACCCGCTCGCCCGACGGGCGCCTGTACCGCGGCAAGCCCGGCGGCCTCGCCCGCGTGGCGCTCGCCACCGGCGCCCCCGTGATCCCGGTCGCCATGATCGACACCGAGAAGATCCAGCCGCCCGGCAAGCTGGTCCCCAAGCTGATGCGCCCGGGCATCCGGATCGGCAAGCCGCTCGACTTCACCCGCTACCAGGGCATGGAGGGCGACCGCTTCATCCTCCGCTCGGTCACGGACGAGGTCATGTACGAGATCATGAAGCTGTCCGGCCAGGAGTACGTGGACATCTACGCGACCGCCGCCAAGCGGCAGATCGCCGATGCCGAGAAGGCCGCCAAGGAGGCCGTCAAGGCCGAGATCGCGGCACGGGAAGAGTCCGGCGCCTGACCCTCTGCGAGGGGAGTGCCCAGGGGTGGGGAAGATGGCCAGGCGCGAACGGGTCGTGCGCATGTCGGTCGAGCAGCCGCTGTGGCGCGCGCTCACCGCGTACCGCGTCCTGACGATGATCTACGCGGTTCTGCTCTTCGGTTTCGGGCACAGCCGCTACGAACGCCCCTGGGTGGCGGCCGGCTTCCTCGCCGTCATGTGCGTCTGGACCCTCGCCACCCTCCCCAAGGTGGCGAGCGCGGTCAACTGCACCCGGCGCTTCCTCGTCGCCGACCTCGCCCTCGCCCTCACCGGCATCCTGCTCACCCCGCTCGCCGACGAGCAGGCCCGGTCGATGGACAGCACCACCCTCCCCTCCATATGGACGGCGGGCGCCGTCCTCGCGTACGCGATCAAGGGCGGCTGGCGCTGGGCGGGCTTCGCCTCCTCCTTCGTCGCCGTCGCCAACATCATCGAGCGCGGCCACCCCAGCCGCGACACCCTGCACAACGTGCTGCTCGTCTGGGTCGCCTCCATCGCCATCGGTTACGTGGTCGAGGTCGCCCGCGCCTCCGAGCGCACCCTCGCCCGTGCCCTGGAGATCGAGGCCGCGACCCGCGAGCGGGAGCGGCTCGCCCGCGACATCCACGACAGCGTGCTCCAGGTCCTCGCCATGGTGCAGCGGCGCGGCACCGCGCTCGGCGGCGAGGCGGCCGAGCTGGGCCGGATGGCCGGCGAGCAGGAGGTCGCCCTGCGCACCCTGGTCGCCGGCGGGCTCACCCGTACCTCGTACGTCTCCGAGGACGAGTCCGAGGGCGCGGTCGTCCGGATCGTGGAGGAGCCCGACGACGAGGCCCGCTCCGGCGCCGAACTCGACCTGCGCACCCTGCTCGCGCCCCGCGCCGGCTCCCGCGTGACCCTCTCCGACCCGGGCACCCCGGTCCTCCTGCCGCCCCCCGCCGCCCGCGAACTGGCCGCCGCCGTCGGCGCCGCCCTGGACAATGTGCGGGTGCACGCGGGCGACGGCGCGCGGGCCTGGATCCTGGTCGAGGACTGGGGCGACGAGGTGATCGTGACGGTCCGGGACGACGGCCCCGGCATCCCCGAGGGCCGGCTCGACCAGGCCGAGGGCGAGGGCCGGATGGGCGTCGCCCTGTCCATCCGGGGCAGACTGCGGGACCTCGGCGGCAGCGCCGAACTGATCTCGGTCCCCGGCCAGGGCACCGAAGTGGAACTGAAAGTCCCGCGGGCACCGCGGGAGCGGCGGGGGAAGGCGGGAACGAAGTGAACGAGCAGCAGCAGATCAAGGTGATGGTCGTCGACGACCACCCGATGTGGCGGGACGCGGTGGCCCGCGACCTCGCCGAGGCGGGCCTCGACGTGGTGGCCACCGCCGGCGACGGCGAGCAGGCGGTGCGGCGCGCCGCGGCGGCCGGCCCGGACGTCCTGGTCCTCGACCTGAACCTGCCGCTCAAGCCGGGCGTCCAGGTCTGCAAGGAACTCGTCGGCGCCAACCCCCGGCTGCGGGTCCTGGTGCTCTCCGCGAGCGGCGAGCACGCCGACGTCCTGGAGGCGGTGAAGTCCGGCGCCACCGGCTACCTGCTGAAGTCGGCCTCCACCGAGGAGCTGATCGACGCGGTCCGCCGCACCTCCGTCGGCGACCCCGTCTTCACACCGGGCCTCGCGGGCCTGGTCCTCGGCGAGTACCGGCGGCTCGCCTCCGAGCCGCTCCAGGCGGCCGGCGGCGACGAGCCGAAGGCGCCGCAGCTGACCGAGCGGGAGACCGAGGTGCTGCGCCTGGTCGCCAAGGGGCTGAGCTACAAGCAGATCGCCGAGCGGCTGGTCATCTCGCACCGCACGGTGCAGAACCACGTCCAGAACACCCTCGGCAAGCTCCAGCTGCACAACCGGGTCGAACTCGTCCGGTACGCCATCGAGCGCGGCCTCGACGACGCCTGATTCACTCGGTTCGCCGTGTCGGGGCGACCCGGCCCCCCACTAGCGTGGGCCGCATCCCCCCACGTACGGCGAAGGAGTGCCCATGCACGTCGGTGTGCTGACCGGCGGCGGCGACTGCCCCGGGCTCAACGCGGTGATCCGAGCGGTCGTCCGCAAGGGCGTCCAGGAGTACGGCTGGAGCTTCACCGGCTTCCGTGACGGCTGGCGCGGGGCCGTCGAGGGCGACACGGTCCCGCTGGACGTGCGGGCCGTCCGCGGCATCCTGCCGCGCGGCGGCACCGTGCTCGGCTCCTCCCGGACCGACCCCTTCGGCGTCCCGGACGGGGCGCGGCGGATCGGGGAGCGGCTGGCCGAGCGCCGGACCGACGCGCTGATCGCCATCGGCGGGCGCGGCACCCTGGCCATCGCCGCCCGGCTGCACGCCGAGCACGGGGTGCCGTGCGTGGGCGTGCCGAAGACCATCGACAACGACCTGTCGGCCACCGACTGGACCTTCGGCTTCGACACCGCCGTCGGCATCGCCACCCAGGCCATCGACCGGCTGCACACCACCGCCGACTCCCACCGGCGGGTCCTCGTCGTGGAGGTGATGGGCCGGCACACCGGCTGGATCGCCCTGCACGCCGGGCTGGCCGGCGGGGCCAACGTCATCCTCGTCCCCGAGCAGCGCTTCGACCTCGACCAGGTCTGCGCCTGGGTCGCCTCCCGCTTCGAGGCCACCTACGCCCCGATCCTCGTCGTCGCCGAGGGGGCACGGCCGCGGGACGGCGCCGTGGTGGAGGGCTCGGTGGGGGTGTGGCTGGCCGCCGCCATCGAGCGGCGCACCGGCAAGGAGGCCCGCACCACCGTCCTCGGGCACGTCCAGCGCGGCGGCAGCCCGAGCGCCTTCGACCGCTGGCTGGCCACCCGGTTCGGACTGCACGCCGTGGACGCCGTACGGGACGGGGCGCACGGCACGATGGTGGCGCTGCGCGGCACGGAGGTGGTCCGGGTCCCGCTGGCCGCCGCCACCGCCCGGCTCAAGACGGTCGACCCGGCGCTGTACGCCGAGGCGGGCGTGTTCTTCGGCTGAGGGCGGGCGGTCGGGGGAGCCCGTATATTCGCTCCCGTACCCAGACATATACGGCGCAATCCCCGGAGGGGCCCCATGGAGATCCTGGCATTCGGTGTACAGGCGGACGAGAAACCGCTGATCGAGAAGGCCTTCGCGGGGCACCACGAGGTGCGCTGCCTGGACGTCTTCCTCACCGAGGACACCGCCCCCATCGCCGCCGGCTACGAGATCGTCTCGACCAGCGTCAACGCCAGCCTCGACCACCGGGTGCTGCAGACCCTCGCGGCCGGCGGGACCCAGATGATCGCCCAGCGCTCCACGGGCTTCAACAACATCGACCTCGACGTGGCCGAGCGGCTGGGCCTCACGGTCGCCCGCGTCTCGTACTACTCGCCCTACTCCGTCGCCGAGTTCGCCTGGACCCTCGCGATGGGCGTCAACCGGCGGATCGTCCGCGCCTCCATCCGCACCCGCGACTTCGACTTCCGGCTCGACGGGCTCATGGGCCGCGACATGCGCGGCCGCACCGTCGGCGTCCTCGGCACCGGCAAGATCGGCGAGTCGTTCACCCGGATCGCCCACGGCTTCGGCATGAACCTGCTCGGCTGGGACGTCGCCGAGAACCCCGCCTGCCTCGAACTCGGCATGAAGTACGTGGAGAAGGAACGCCTCCTCGCCGAGTCCGACCTCATCAGCCTGCACGTGCCGCTGCTCCCGGCCACCCACCACCTCATCGACGCCGCCGCGCTCGGCAGGATGAAGGACGACGCCATCCTGGTGAACTCCAGCCGCGGCGGCCTCATCGACACCGAGGCCCTCGTCCGCGAACTGCGCGCCGGGCGCTTCACGGGCGTCGGACTCGACGTGTACGAGGCGGAGGCCGGGCTCTTCTTCCTCGACAAGTCCCTGGAGGTCGTCGAGGACGACACCCTGGCCCGCCTGGTGACCTTCCCCAACGTGCTGGTCACCTCCCACCAGGCCTACTACACGGTCGACGCGGTCGGACAGATCATCGACACCACGGTCCAGAACGTCCTCAACTACCTCGCGCGCCGGCGCGACGAGAACGTCCTGGTGCCGAAGATGCCGAAGACGGCCTGAACGCCGACGACGCTAGACGAGCACGCCCGCGAGGAGCGAGGCGGTCACGGCGGCGCCCTCCTTCGTCAGGACCGACTCCGGGTGGAACTGCACGCCCGCGAACCCCGGCCCGCGCAGCGCGTGCACCTCGCCGGTGCCCGCGTCCCGGCTCACCTCGATCCGGTGCAACGCCAGCTCGGTCGCCGTCCGCTCGTCGCACCGCGCCGTGAAGCTGTTGTAGAAGCCGACCGTCCGCTCCTGCCCGAACAGGTCGATCCGCACCTGCGCGCCCTGGAACGGGACCCGCTTGCGGACGATCTCCAGGCCCAGCTCGGCCGCGATCAGCTCATGGCCCAGGCAGACCCCGAGGAGACCGTGCCGGTGCCCGCGCAGCAGCTCCGCGGTGAGCCCGCGCAGGAAACGCATCTTCGGGTCGGCGGCGTCCGACGGGTCCCCGGGACCGGGCCCGAGCACGACCGGCCCCTCGTGGGCGAGCGCCAGCTCCCGCAGCCCCGGCTCGTCGTAGCGCAGTACGGACACCTCAAGGCCCGAGGAGCGCAGCAGGTGCGCCAGCATCGCGGTGAAGGTGTCCTCGGCGTCCACGACCAGCGCGTGCCCGGACAGCTCGGCGGACCGGTCCTGCATCTTCAGCCAGAACGGCGCCAGGTCGGCCCGGCGCGCGTCGAGCGCCGCCCGGACCCGGGGGTCGTCGGCCAGCCGCGGCGCCACCGCGCCCGCGTCGGCGGGGCGCCCCTCCCGCACCCCGAGCGCGGTCAGCACGCCCGCCGCCTTCGCGTGGGTCTCGGCGACCTCGCCCGCCGGGTCGGAGTGCCGCACCAGCGTGGCGCCGACCGGGACCCGCAGCCGCCCCTCGGGCGAGATGTCGGCGGTCCGGATCAGGATGGGGGAGTCGAGGGTCTGCGCCCCGTTCTCGTCGGTGCCGAGCAGGGCGAGCGCCCCCGCGTAGTAGCCGCGGCCCCCGAGTTCGTGCCGCTCGATCACCCGGCAGGCGTTCTGCACCGGAGAGCCGGTGACGGTCGCCGCGAACATCGTCTCGCGCAGCACCTCGCGCACGTCCAGCGAGGACCGGCCGCGCAGCTCGTACTCCGTATGGGCGAGATGTGCCATCTCCTTCAGGCGGGGTCCGATCACCACCCCGCCCCGGTCGCCGACGGTGCACATCATCTTCAGCTCCTCGTCGACCACCATGGACAGCTCCTCGGTCTCCTTCCGGTCGGAGAGGAACGACAGGAGCTGCTCGGCGGTCGGCGCGGCCCCCGACGGGTAGCGGAAGGTGCCGCTGATCGGGTTCATCACGACCGTCCCGCCGGACATCCGCACATGCACCTCGGGGCTCGCCCCGACCAGCGTCCGGTCCCCGGTGTGCACCACG
Source organism: Streptomyces sp. NPDC023157 (assembly GCF_055560575.1). Classification (NCBI taxonomy): domain Bacteria; kingdom Bacillati; phylum Actinomycetota; class Actinomycetes; order Kitasatosporales; family Streptomycetaceae; genus Streptomyces; species Streptomyces sp. NPDC023157. The sequence goes on along the minus strand of NZ_JBVHIL010000001.1, from coordinate 354,486 downwards.
AAGGTCCAGTACGCGCCCCGCTCGCCCGCGAGCAGCCGCCGGAACAGGGCCAGCGCGTCGGCCCGCCCGAAGCCCGGGATCCCGCCGGTGTAGGTGCGCCGGATGACGAAGTTCGCGCCCTCGCCGGCGCCGATCTCCTCGTCGATCACCCGCCGCACGATCCGCCCGTACTCCTCGTCGCCGACGTCGAACCCGCCGCCCTCGACCCGCACGTCATGGGCCGGGAGCCCGTCCAGGACCTCGGCGAGCGGCAGCTCGTACGCCTCGTCGGCGACCAGGACGACCAGCGGGGTGCCGTCGTCGCGGACCTCGAAGCCGCGTTCGCGGATCTGCCGGAACGGCACGAGCGCCAGCGTCGGCCGGGCGCCCACCGGCAGCTCGGCGAGCCGCCCGGCCTCGTGCACCGGACCGATCAGCACCTCGACGGTGTCGTGGTCCCGGCCCGGTGTGCGCCGGCGCAGCAGGGCGAAGGGCGGGCAGGAGTCGTCGAGGAGACGGGAGAGGAGGCGGGGGAGGTCCATGGCGGGAGTCGTTCCTTCCGATGGGGTTCGGATGCGGAGAGGAACGGCCCCGGGTACGAGAAAGGCCGCCCTCGGGCGGCCTTCGCGTGCTGTCGGTGTACGCGCAGTCAGTGGGCCGCCGGATGAGCGGTCCACCACCAGTTCTGGATCGTCTGCGTGAACATGGCGCCGATCGTAGCGCATGAGCCGGATCACACCCGTCTCATCCATCGGTCACTGGCGTGGACGCGGGCTCCGGCACCGTACTGTGGTGGCGTGACCGTGAACGCTGATACCCACGCCGTCGCCAAGGCGACCTGGCGAGACCTGCCCGCGGCGCAGCAGCCCGAGTACCCCGATGCCGAGGCTCTGCGCGACGTCGTCGCGGAGCTCCAGAGCTATCCCCCGCTCGTCTTCGCGGGCGAGTGCGACCAGCTGCGCGCCCGGATGGGAGCCGTCGCCCGTGGCGAGGCGTTCCTGCTCCAGGGCGGTGACTGCGCCGAGGCCTTCGACGCCGTCTCCGCCGACCACATCCGCGCCAAGCTGAAGACGCTGCTCCAGATGAGCGCCGTCCTGACCTACGCGGCCTCCGTGCCCGTGGTCAAGGTCGGCCGCATCGCCGGGCAGTACTCCAAGCCGCGCTCCAAGGGCACCGAGACCCGCGACGGCGTGACCCTGCCGACCTACCGCGGCGACTCCGTCAACGGCTTCGACTTCACCGAGGCCGCCCGCATCCCGGACCCCGAGCGCCTGAAGCGGATGTACCACGCCTCTTCGTCGACGCTGAACCTGGTCCGCGCCTTCACCACCGGTGGCTACGCCGACCTGCGCCAGGTGCACGCCTGGAACCAGGACTTCGTGAAGTCGTCCCCGTCGGGCCAGCGCTACGAGGCGCTCGCCCGCGAGATCGACAACGCGCTGAACTTCATGAAGGCCTGCGGCACCGACCCGGCCGAGTTCAAGGCCGTGGAGTTCTACTCCTCGCACGAGGCGCTGCTGCTCGACTACGAGGGCGCGCTGACCCGTACGGACTCGCGGACCGGCAAGCTGTACGACACCTCCGGCCACATGGTCTGGATCGGCGAGCGCACCCGTCAGCTGGACCACGCGCACGTCGAGTTCGCCGCGCGGATCGCCAACCCGATCGGCATCAAGCTGGGTCCGACGACGACCGCGGAGGAGGCGCTCACCTACATCGACCGCCTCGACCCCGACCGCGAGCCGGGCCGGCTGACCTTCATCGTCCGCATGGGCGCCGACAAGGTCCGCGACAAGCTGCCCGAGCTGGTCGAGAAGGTCACCGCCTCGGGCGCGACCGTGGCCTGGGTGACCGACCCGATGCACGGCAACACCTTCGAGGCGGCCTCGGGTCACAAGACCCGTCGCTTCGACGACGTGCTCGACGAGGTCAAGGGCTTCTTCGAGGTCCACAAGGAGCTCGGTACCCACCCGGGCGGCATCCACGTGGAGCTGACCGGCGACGACGTCACCGAGTGCGTGGGCGGGGGCGACGAGATCTTCGTCGACGACCTGCACCAGCGTTACGAGACGGCCTGCGACCCGCGCCTCAACCGCAGCCAGTCGCTCGACCTCGCCTTCCTGGTCGCGGAGATGTACCGCGATCAGTAAGGAGCTCCTCCCCCGGCTGCCGCTGGGAGGGGCCCCCGACTCCGATGGGGCGCGGATCCATGTGATCCGCGCCCCATCCTCGTGTCCGGGTCTTTCACGGCCCAGGACCGCCGGGTAAGGTTAGGTTAGCCTTATCGATCTCGGCGGGAGGTGAACCGCGTGTACGTCTGCTCATGCTTCGGTGTCACGGAGAAGCAGGTCAAGGACCACGCCGAGGCCGGCGCCTGCACGCCCCGCCAGATCGCCTCCGCCTGCAAGGCCGGCACGGACTGCGGTTCGTGCGTGAAGCGCATCCAGGCCCTCCTCGGGCGCGGCAACTGCCCGCGGCGCGAACTGCTGGACCAGGGCATGCCGGCCCTCGCGGCCGACCTGTCCGAGGCCGCCTAGTCCGCTCAGCTGGGCTGCTCGATGAGCGTCGAGCAGTAGAGCGCCTCGCCGAGCTGCTCGATCAGCTCCAGCTGGGTGTCCAGGTAGTCGATGTGGTGCTCCTCGTCGGCCAGGATCTCCTCGAAGAGGTTGGCCGAGGTGACGTCGCCCTTGGCCCGCATGACCTCGATCCCGCGCCGCAGCCGGTCGATCGCCTCGACCTCGACCTGACGGTCGGCCTCGAACATCTCCTTGACCGTCTGGCCCACCCGGACGTGGAAGAGGCGCTGGTAGTTGGGCAGGCCGTCGAGCATGAGGATGCGCTCGGTCAGCTTGTCCGCGTGCTTCATCTCGTCGATGGACTCTTCGCGGGTGTACTTGGCCAGCTTGGTCCAGCCCTTGTTGTCCTGGATGCGGTAGTGCAGCCAGTACTGGTTGATCGCGGTGAGTTCGCCGGTCAGCTGCTCGTTGAGGAACTCGAGGACCTCGGGGTCGCCCTGCATCGCTTCAGGATCCTTCCACGTATGTAACCGCCGCCACTGGGCAGGATGGCCGCATCCTCGCAGCGCACCCGGGTGGCGTCCAGTAAGTGCAGGCTTACTGTGAGTTGTCCCGAACGCCGGGATGTCCCGGGATGTCGGGCGTTGACTGGTCATGACCACCCCTCGCCGTCTGTCACCATGGATGACATGGGTCAGCCGGAGGGCGGAGTACGCCGGGAAGCAGGAGCGACGGAACTTCCGCCGGGGCAGCGCCTTCAGCGCGGCTGGCCGGTCACCCACTACGGCCCCGTGCCGCGCTTCAAGCCGGAGCGCTGGGAGTTCCGGGTCTTCGGGGCGACCGCCGACGGCGACAAGCACTGCTGGAACCACGAGGAGTTCTCGGCGCTGCCGTTCGGCTCCGTCGTGGCCGATCTGCACTGTGTGACGAAGTTCAGCATGCTCGGATCCGAGTGGGGCGGGGTCCCCGCCCGCACGATCCTGGAGCTCGCCCCGCCCGCGCCGGGCGTCACGCACGTGATGGTCTGGGCGGAGTACGGCTACAGCGCCAACATGCGGTTGGCCGACTTCGCGGCGGAGAGCACGATCTTCGCCACCCACAAGGACGGCGACCTGCTCACCGCGGAGCACGGCTTCCCGCTGCGCCTCGTGGTGCCCCACCTGTACGCCTGGAAGGGTCCGAAGTGGGTCCGGGGCGTGGAGTACATGGCCGCCGACCGGCGTGGCTTCTGGGAGGAGCGCGGCTACCACAACATCGGTGACCCGTGGACGGAGCAGCGCTACTCGTACCAGGAGGAGCCGGGCGACGGCCCCGAGCTCTAGTGGTACTGGTGGACGACGGCGTGGCCCTTGCCGCGGCCGATCATCCACTTGTTGACGGGCGTGGTCACGACGAAGGCGACCGCCAGTGAGATCGCCAGGACGATCCAGAACAGCGCCTCGGACAGGTGCGCGTCCATGGCGCCCGGCCACAGCGCGATGACGCCGTTGTCGATGAGCTCCATGACGGCGATGGACAGGGTGTCGGCGGCGAGCGCGACCTTGAAGGCGGTCTTGAAGTCGACGCCGGCCGCGAGGATGCCGCGCAGGGTGAGCGCGTAGCCGAAGAAGAAGGCCAGGATGATCGCCAGGATCATCGTCGGCATGTTGCCCCAGCCGAGCGCGGTGCCGATGATCATGCCCAGGACCTCACCGATGGCGCAGCCCGTGAGGCAGTGCAGCGTCGCCTTGGCCGCCATGGACCAGGAGGCCTTGCCCGGGCCCGCGTGGTTCTGGTGGTCGGCGTGACCCGCGTGGTTCTGGTGGTTCTCGTGCTGCTGGTGGTGACCCTCGTGGGTGGCGGTGTGCTCGTGACCGGTGTGCGCGTCGTGCTGCATGGGTGCCCCCAAAGCCGGGTAGCGGTTCCTCTTCCTATAAGAACCGTATACCCCCCTAGGGTATTCCTCAACGCAGTTTCTTCAGCAGCTCCACGTCCGCCCGATGCCCCTCCGGACCGCCCGGCGTCTCGATGACCAACGGCACGCCGTCGGTGGCGGGGTGGCTCAGGAGATGCCCGAAGGCCTCCTGGCCGATGTGCCCCGCGCCGATGTTCGCGTGCCGGTCCTTGTGGGCGCCGACGACGTCCTTGGAGTCGTTGGCGTGGATCAGTTTCAGCCGCCCCTCGCCGACCACCGCGACCAGCTCGTCCAGGGTGCGGGCGGCGCCGTCCGGGCCGGTCAGGTCGTGCCCGGCGGCGAAGATGTGACAGGTGTCGAGGCAGATGCCCAGCTTCGGGTGGTGGTCGAGCGCGTCGAAGTACGGCCCGAAGTCCTCCGCCCGCGAGCAGAGCGAGAAGCCCTGCCCGGCGGTCGACTCCAGGAGCAGGAACGGGTCGTCCTCGTGGGTCAGCTCGTCGAGCAGCGGCAGCATCCGCTCCCGCACCTGCGCGAGCGCCTCCGCGCGCGGCCGCCCGCCGGTCGCCGAGCCGGTGTGCACCACCACGCCCTTGGCACCGATCTCCCGGCCGCGGCGCAGCGAGTGGCGCATCGACTCCACCGACCTGTCCACCGTGGCCTCGGTGTGCGAGCCGAAGTTGATCAGGTACGGGGCGTGCACCCAGGCCGACAGGCCCTCGGTCTCGCAGCCGGCCCGGAACAGCTCGTCCTGGGCCGGGTTGCCGACCGGGGTGGCCCAGCCGCGCGGGTTGGCGACGAAGACCTGCACGGTCTCGGCGCCGAGCTCGCGCGCGTAGCCGAGACCGGTCGTGGCGAGGCCGCCGGCCACGGGGACATGTCCGCCGACGGGGTTGCGCATGAGTCTCTACAGTCCCTTGATCGTGAGCGTGATGGTGGAGCCCTCGGCGGCGGTGGAGCCGCCCTCCGCGGACTGGCCGGTGACCGTGTCGCCGAGGAAGGGGAAGGTCTTCTCGATCTTCACCTCGAAGCCGGCCGACTCCAGCTCGGCGCGGGCCTCGTCGGTCTTCATGTCGACGACGTCCGGCACCTCGACCATCCGCGGGCCCTTGGAGACGGTCAGGGTGATCGTGTCGCCCTTGGCGGCCCGGCTGCTCTCGGCGAGGGACTGCGCGGCGACGGTGCCGGCGTCCTCGGGCGAGTTGATCCGCTCCGGGGCCACCGTCACCTTGAGGCCGGCGTCCTGGAGCGTGGCGGTGGCGTCGGCCACCGACTCGCCCGTGACGTCCGGGACGTCGATCGGCGCGCCCTTGCTGACCACCAGGGCGATGGCCGAGTCGGGGGCGCGCTCGGTGCCGGGCTCCGGGTCCGAGCTGATGACGGCGCCCTGCGCGACGGCCCGGCTGAAGGCGTACGTGACCACCCCGGGCGCGAGCCCCTCGTCGGTGAGGCGCTTCCTGGCGTCGGCGAGCGGGACGCCCTTCAGGTTCGGGACCTTCACGATCTCGGGGCCGCGGGAGACGGTCAGCGTCACCGTGCCGTTGCCGCGGATGCGCTCGCCGGAACCGGGGTCGGTGGCCATGACCGTGCCCCGCTCGTACACGTCGCTGAACGCGCGCCTGGTCGCGCCCACGTCGAGCCCGGCGTCCGTGAGGCGCCGGGTGGCCTGTGCCTCGCTCTGGCCGAGGACGGCGGGGACCCGGGTGAACTGGCCCGAGTTGATGTACCAGACACCGGCCCCGATGCCGAGGGCGAGCAGGACGGCGGCGACGATCAGGAACGGCCCTCGGGGTGCGGTCCGGCGCCGGGACGCCGGGGGCGCGGGCGGCGGGGCCGGCAGCAGGCTGGTGTGCTCCACCGGCTGGGGGAGCAGGCGCGGGATGACGCTGGTGCGGTCCTCTGCGCCGGAGCGCTCCGGCGCGTGCGCCCGCGGCGGTACGGCGTCCAGCTGCCCGTCGTCGAGCCCGGCGCGGGCCTCGCGGAGCCGGGCGAGCAGCGCGACCGCGTCGTACGGCCGCAGCTCCGGGTCGCGCGCCGTGGCGCCCGCCACCAGGTCGTCCAGCTCCGGCGCGAGCCCCGGGAAGGCGGCGGACGGCGCCGGTACGTCGGTGTTCAGGTGCTGGTAGAGCACCTGGGCGGGGGTGTCCCCGGAGTGCGGTTTGGCGCCCGTCAGCATCTCGTACAGGACGACCCCGCACGCGTACACGTCGGCACGGGTGTCCGCGGTGCCGTGCTCGATCTGCTCCGGGGCCAGGTAGGAGACGGTGCCGAGGACCGCGCCGGTGGTGTCGGTGGCCGAGCCCACGGCCCGTACGAGACCGAAGTCGGCGACCTTCACCCGGCCGTCGTCCCCGATGAGGACGTTCTCCGGCTTCATGTCCCGGTGCACGAACCCGGCCCGGTGCGCGGCGCCGAGCGCGGCCAGCACCGGCTCCAGGATGTCGAGGGCGGCCCGGGGCGCGAGCGCGCCCCGCTCGCGCAGCACGTCACGGAGGGTGCACCCGGCGACGTACTCCATCGCCAGATAGACGTACGCGCCGTCCGCGCCCTGGTCGAAGACCCCGACGACATTGGGGTGCGCCAGGCGCGCGACGGACTTGGCCTCGCGCATGAACCGCTCCACGAACGCGGCGTCCGTGGCGAGGTCCGGGTGCATCACCTTGAGGGCGAGCACCCGGTCGAGCCGGGTGTCGACGGCCCGGTAGACCGTGGCCATCCCGCCGACGGCGATGCGCGCGTCGACGCGGTAGCGGCCGTCGAGCAGCCGCCCGACGAGGGGGTCCTGAAGGGTCGTGTCCACGGCGTCGAGTCTACGAGCCGCGTACCGGCCACCCGCCCGCGTCGGGCGCTCTGCAGCGCGGTTGTGACGCGCGCGACCCCGGCGGGGGCCCGGGCGGCGCCCCGCCCGGGCCGTGGCGCCCCGCCCTAGAACGCCGGCCGTTCCGGGTCCAGCCGGGCGCGGCCCTCGTGCGGGGTGGAGGCCTCGGCGAAGCGGCGGCGGGGGATGCGGCCCGCGCGGTGGGCGAGGCGGCCCGCCTCCACCGCGTGGCGCATCGCCTCGGCCATCAGGGCGGGCTCCTGGGCCCGGGTCACCGCGGAGGCCAGCATCACCGCCGAGCAGCCCAGCTCCATCGCGAGGGCCGCGTCGGAGGCCGTCCCGGCGCCCGCGTCCAGGATCACCGGCACCCCGGCCCGCTCGACGATCAGTTCGAAGTTGTGCGGGTTGCGGATGCCGAGGCCGGAGCCGATCGGCGAGCCCAGCGGCATGATCGCCGCGCAGCCCACGTCCTCCAGCTTCTGCGCGAGGACCGGGTCGTCGTTGGTGTACGGCAGGACCACGAAGCCGTCGTCGACCAGCGTCTCGGCCGCGTCCAGCAGCTCCACCGGGTCGGGCAGCAGGGTCCGCTCGTCGGCGATGACCTCCACCTTGATCCAGTCGGTGCCGAGCGCCTCGCGGGCCAGCCGGGCGGTGAGCACGGCCTCGCCGGCGGTGTAGCAGCCCGCGGTGTTCGGCAGCACGCGGATGCCGAGCCGGTCCAGGACGGACAGCACCGAGCCGCGCACGGTCGGGTCCAGGCGGCGCATGGCGACCGTGGTCAGCTCCGTACCGCTGGCGACGAGGGCGCGGTCGAGCACGTCGAGGCTGGGCGCCCCGCCGGTGCCCATGATCAGGCGGGAGGAGAACTCGGTGCCGCCGAGCAGGAACACGTCGTCGGACATGGCTCAGCCTCCCTGGACCGCGGTGAGGACCTCGACCCGGTCGCCCTCGCCGAGCAGGGTCGCGGCCCACTGGCCGCGCGGGACGACCGTCTCGTTGACGGCGGCGGCCACCCCGGCGGGGGCGACGGTGAGGGTGGCGACGAGGGCGTCGAGGGAGAGCGGGTCCGCGAGCTCGCGGGGCTCTCCGTTCACGGACACGTTCATGCGTGCTCCAGGTGGACGGGGGAGAAGCGGCGGGCGGTGAAGGGGCGGGCCTCGTCGGGCAGCGCCCCGGTGGTCAGGGCCTCGGCCAGGACGTCGCCGGTGACGGGGGTCAGCAGCACCCCGTTGCGGTAGTGGCCGGTGGCCAGGTGCAGACCGGGCAGCGCGCTCGGGCCGAGCAGCGGCGCGTTGTCGGGGGAGGCGGGCCGCAGCCCGGCGATGGTCTCGGTGAGCGGCAGCTCGGTGATGCCGGGCACCAGCTCGTGCGCGTCGCGCAGCAGCTCGTACACGCCGCCCGCCGTGACGGTGGTGTCCCAGCCGAGCTCCTCGCTGGTCGCGCCGACGACCAGCTCGCCGTTCTCGCGCGGCACCAGGTAGACGTGGCTGCCGCGGACGACCGCGCGGACGGTGCGGGAGAGGAACGGCGCGTACGCGGGCGGCACCCGCAGCCGCAGCACCTGCCCCTTCACGGGCCGGACGGGCGGCAGCACCCGTTCCGGTACGCCGGCCAGCCGGCCGCTCAGGCTGCCGGCGGCCAGCACCACCTGGTCCGCCGCCAGCTCGTCGCCGCCGGCGAGGACGGCGCCGCGGGCCCGGTCCCCGGTGACCGTGAGCCGCTCGACGAGCGCCCGGTGGAACACCACCCCGGCCCGCTCGCAGGCGACGAGCAGCGCGTCGGCGAGCCGGCGCGGGTCGACCTGGTGGTCGCCGTCCACCCGCAGCCCGCCCCGGACGCCCGGGGCCAGCATGGGCTCCAAGCGGCGGCACTCGCGCCCGTTCAGCCACTCCGAGGCGAGCCCGCAGCGGGTCTGCAGGGCGTGCAGCTCGCGCAGATGGGCCCGGTCGTCGGCGTCGAGGGCGACGGCGAGGGTGCCGCAGGCGCGGTAGCCGACGTCGTGGCCGGTGGCCTCGGCGAGTTCGGCGACGAACGCGGGGTAGCGGCGGGCGGAGTCGAGGTTGAGCCCGAGCAGGGTCTCCTCGCCGAAGTGGAGTTCGGTGACGGCGGCGAGCATGCCCGCCGCCACCCGGGCCGCACCGCCGCCCGGTTCGGGGTCGGCCACGGCGGTGCGCAGGCCGCGCTGCGCCGCCCGCCAGGCCGTGACCAGGCCGATGATGCCGCCCCCGATGACGAGGACGTCAGAGGTACCGCGTGTACGCGACATGGGCGTCCAGCCCCTCCCTTCGCCGGCATGACCCGGATCAGGTTCGTACGGTCGGAGGCCGGACAGCCTCCCTCTCAGCCCGGTGCGTCCGGGCTCCCGCGAGTGCTTTGCGCCCGCCACCCTAGCCGCAGCGCGTGGCCCGTCGCAGGCCCCTCCCTTCCTGACGATCCGTCAGATGCGTAAGGTGGGCGGGTGAGCGAGCAGAAGCAGACCCCACGGCCCACCGAGCGGAACATCGTGATCGTCGGCGCCGGAATGGCGGGCGTCCAGACCGCCGTCGCCCTGCGCGAACAGGGCTTCACCGGACCCGTGACCCTCATCGGCGCCGAACCCCACCAGCCCTACGACCGGCCCCCGCTCTCCAAGGCGGTCCTCCTCGGCACGGCCGAGGGCTCCGCCTTCGACATCGACTTCGAGTCCCTCGCCATCACCCTGCGCCTCGGCGTCGAGGTGACCGGGCTGCGCCCCGCCGACCGCGAGATCGACACCGAGGCCGGCCCCGTCCCGTACGACACGCTGGTCCTCGCCACCGGCGCCCACCCGCTCACCCTGCCCGGCACCGAGGGGGTGCCCGGCGTCCACCTGCTGCGCACCCTCGACGACGCCGTCCGGCTGGGCGGCGTCCTGGAGCGCCGCCACGACATCGTGGTCGTCGGCGCCGGCTGGATCGGCGCCGAGTTCGCCACCGCCGCCCGCGCGGCCGGCTGCGCCGTCACCGTCGTCGAGGCCGCCGACCGCCCCCTCGCCGGCGCCCTGCCCGCCGAGGTCACCGCCCCCATGACCGCCTGGTACGCCGAGAGCGGCGCCGCACTGCGGCTCAACGCGCGCGTGGCGGGCGTCGAGGAGGGCCGCGTGGTCCTCGCCGAGGGCGCCGACCGCTCCGGCGAGCGGGCCGAGCTGCCCGCCGACGCCGTGGTCGTCGGCATCGGCGCCCGCCCCGCCACCGGCTGGCTCGACGGCTCCGGCATCGCCCTGGACCCGAGCGGCGCCGTCACCGCCGACGACCGGCTGCGCAGCTCCCTGCCCGACGTGTACGCGGTCGGCGACTGCGCCTCGTTCCCCTCGGCCCGCTACGGCGAGCGGCTGCTCGTCCACCACTGGGACAACGCCCTCCAGGGGCCGCGCACGGTCGCCGCCGACATCCTCGGCCCGGCCGCGGGGGAGCCCGCGCCGTACGACCCGGTGCCGTACTTCTGGTCCGAGCAGTTCGGCCGCTTCGTCCAGTACGCCGGCCACCACGGAGCCGCCGACACCCTCCTGTGGCGCGGCGACCCGTCCGACGAGTCCTGGACCGTGCTGTGGCTCCAGGACGAGGTGCCCGTCGCCCTGCTGACCGTCAGCCGCCCCCGCGACCTCGCCCAGGGGCGCAGGCTGATCGAGCGCCGCACACCCGTCGACCCGGCGAGGGCGGCCGACCCCTCCGTCCCCCTGAAGGCGGCAGTCAGGTAGGGCCCGACTACCGGCTGTCAGTCCGGGATGGCACGCTTGTCCCGTGACCGAGATTGACGCAAAGACCGATGCTCTCGTCCCCGCCTGGCTCTTCCTCCCCGACATCGCGGAAATGCTCGATGTCGAGGTGACGCGTGTGCGCCAGCTGGTCAACGAGGGCCAGCTGATCGCCGTCCGCCGCGGCGAGCGCAAGGTGCTCCAGGTGCCCGCCGCCTTCATCGACGGCGACAAGGTCGTCAAGGGCCTCGTCGGCACCCTGACGCTCCTGCGGGACGACGGCTTCAGCGACGAAGAGATGCTGGAGTGGCTCTTCACTCCGGACCCGAGCCTGCCCGGCACCCCCGCGCAGGCCCTGAGTGAGAATCGCGGCACGGAGGTGAAGCGCCGCGCCCAGGCGCTCGCCGTCTGACCCAGTACCACCGAGCACCACCGAAGACACCACCGCGGCTGCCGGACCGGCCACACCGGGCCGGCCCGGCACCCGCGCCACCCGACGGGGGAACCTGCATGTCCACGCCTCGCGAGCAGCTCGCCGACGCCCGGCTCTACCTGTGCACCGACGCCCGGAAGCGCCAGGGCGACCTGCCCGCCTTCCTCGACGCTGTGCTCTCCTCCGGCGTGGACATCGTGCAGCTCCGTGACAAGGGCATGGAGGCCGGCGAGGAGCTGGAGCACCTGGCCGTCCTCGCCGAGGCCTGCCGCCGCCACGGCAAGCTGCTCGCCGTCAACGACCGGGCCGACGTCGCCCACGCCATCGGCGCCGACGTCCTCCACCTCGGGCAGGGCGACCTCCCCGTGCCCGCCGCCCGCGCGATCCTCGGCGACGAGGTGCTGATCGGGCGCTCCTGCCACGCCGAGTCCGAGGCCGCCGCGGCCGCGGCGGAGCCGGGCGTGGACTACTTCTGCACCGGCCCCTGCTGGCCCACCCCCACCAAGCCGGGGCGGTACGCGCCGGGGCTGGACCTCGTGCGCTACGCGGCGGCCCTGGAGCAGGACCGGCCCTGGTTCGCCATCGGCGGCATCGACGAGGGCAACCTCGACGAGGTGCTGGACGCGGGCGCCCGCCGGATCGTCGTGGTCCGCGCCCTCACCGAGGCCGACGACCCGGCCGCCGCGGCGGCCTCCCTGGCCAAGCGGATCCGCGACCGCCTCGCGTAAGCCCGGTAGGACCCCCGGCCCCCACCGGACACGCCGGGCTGTCCGGAAACGTGTCCAGAACCTGTCCATAACGCGGACGCGCCTTCTGTCTGCCCCTGGACCCCGTCTAACCTGCCCGTATGGCCCTTGGTACCGCTTCCACCCGCACGGACCGCGCCCGCACGGTGCGGGACATCCTCGCCGAGGGTGGCACCTCGTACTCGTTCGAGTTCTTCGCGCCCCGGACCGAGAAGAGCGAGCAGAGCCTCTGGAACGCCATGCGGCGGATCGAGGCGGTCGCGCCCAGCTTCGTCTCGGTGACCTACGGGGCCGGCGGCACCACGCGCGGCGGCACCGTCAAGGCCACCCAGAAGATCGCCTCCGACACCACCCTCACCCCGGTCGCCCACCTCACGGCCGTCGACCACTCCATCGCCGAGCTCCGCAACGTCCTCGGCCAGTACGCCGACGCCGGCATCAGGAACATGCTCGCCGTCCGCGGCGACCCGCCGGGCGACCCGCTCGGGGAGTGGATCGCCCACCCCGAGGGCGTCCACTACGCGGCCGACCTGGTCCGGCTGATCAAGGAGTCCGGCGACTTCTGCGTCGGCGTCGCGGCCTTCCCCGAGATGCACCCGCGCTCCTCCGACTGGGACACGGACATCCGGCACTTCGTGGACAAGTGCCGCGCCGGGGCGGACTACGCCATCACCCAGATGTTCTTCGACCCGGAGAACTACCTGCGGCTGCGCGACAGCGCCGAGAAGGCGGGCTGCGACACCCCGATCATCCCCGAGGTCATGCCCGTGGTGAGCGTCCGGAGCCTGGAGCGACTGCCCCAGCTGAGCAACGCCGCCTTCCCCGAGGATGTGAAAGACCGCATCCTCGCGGTCAAGGACGATCCGGCCGCTGTACGCTCCATTGGCATCGAGTTCGCGACGGAGTTCTGCGCGCGGCTGCTCTCCGAGGGTGTCCCCGGACTGCACTTCATCACGCTGAACAACTCCAAGGCGACGCTCGAGATCTACGAGAATCTCGGACTGCACCAGCAGTCGTGACCGGCCGTACCCGCCCCTTCCCGCGGCGGTGGCCGTAGGAGAGGGGCGGGCATGGGGTGGACGGTCCTCTACATCGCGTTCGGTGTCGTGGCGCTGTGGCTGCTGGGTGAGGTGCTCCTCCAGTACAAGGCGCGGCTGCGCTGGCGGCTGCTCGCCTTCGGCGGCTTCCTCGGCGTCGTCGTCGGCGTGCTGCTGCCCTCGGTGCTGGTGATCGTCGTGGGCGCCGTCGCCTTCGCCGTCGGCCAGACCTATGTGACGCTCTCCTTCCGGCGCGGCTTCTCCACCGGCTGGGCGATCGGCGGCAACCCGGGCGCGAGCCGCCGCCGCCGGGCCGGCGGGCGGGCCGCGAAGGAGGGCCCGACGCTGGAGGTCAGCGACCTCTCCTACGAGCCGGCGGAGCCCCACGCGGGGAACGCCGCCGCCGAGGACGCCTTCCCGGAGCCGCAGGAGGTCCACGCCGCCGCCTCGGACGTGTACGAGCCCCAGCCGCTGCCCGAGGACACCGGGCAGTACGCCGTCTACGGCACCTCCTACGACCAGCAGCAGCCGTACGCCGACGCCTACGCGGGCGGCTACGAGCAGCAGCCCGGCTACGACTACGGCACCGACGGCGGGCAGCAGTACGCGGCCTACTCCGACCCGTACATCGGCCAGCAGGCGTACACCGACGCCGGCCAGCAGTACGGCACGTACCAGCAGCCGTACGCCGACCCGTACGCGCCCTCCTACACGTACGACACCCCTCCCGGCGGCGTCTGGGTGCCCCAGCAGCAGGGCCGCACCGGCCAGGACGACGCACAGCAGCACCCGCCGGAGCAGCAGTACGGCTACGGCGAGGACCAGCAGTACCGGTACTAGGCGCCGCGCGCCGGACCGGTCACCGCGAGCCGCGGAAGTCCGCGCCCTCCACGATCAGTCCGGCGACCAGCGCCCCGGACATGCCCGCGTGCGCGAGCCCGCCGCCCGGGTGCGACCAGCCGCCGACGAAGTGGAGGCCGGGGAGCGGGGACCGGTTGGCCGCGGGCAGCCACCGCCCGCCCGCCCCGGCCAGCGCCGGTCCCGGGACCTCGGCGGCGCCCGTCTCCAGGAGGGTGTCGTCCGGGGTGCGGACCTCCTGCCAGAGCAGCCGCTCGCGCAGCTCCGGCACGGCCGTCGCGGCCTGGACCAGCATCCGCTCGGCGAACTCCGCCCAGGACGCCGTGATCCCGACCGTCGCCGTGACCGTCACCGACTCGTGCGCCGCGTCCGGCCGCAGCGCCGGGTCGTCGGGCCGGAGCACGGTCACCGTCGGCAGCGCCCCGGAGCCGTGCACGACCGTCCGGTGCGTGGCGCCGGACTCCCGGGCCCCGCGCAGGGCCAGACAGAGCGTCACCCGGCCCGTGGGCATCGGCTGGTAGTGCGGCCATTCGTCGCCGGACTCCCAGCCGACGATCTGCTCGGTGTACAGCATCGGCACGGGCGCGCCCGCGACCACGTGGTCGGCCGCCACCGTCTCGTCGCCCGCCAGCGCGAGGCCGGTCGCCCGGCCCCGCTCCTGAAGGACGTCGGTCACCTCGGTGTCGAAGACGAACTCGACCCGCCGCTGGAGGCACCGCTCGTACACCGCGTCGGCGAGCGCCCGGATGCCGCCGGCCACGTACCAGCTGCCGAAGGTCTGCTCCATGTACGGGAGCACGGCCGCCGCGGCGGGGGCGGTGGCCGGGTCGAAGCCGTAGCTCCAGGCGTACGAGCCGAGGAGCGCGGCCAGCCGGGGGTCGCGCAGCTCGCGCTCGCCGATCCGCGCCAGCGTCGTCGTCGGGCGGCGCAGCAGGCCCGCCTTGGGGGCCGGATAGGGCTCGCGGCCCAGCGCGGAGACGTCCTCGGGCTGCGGCTCCTCCAGGAGGGGGCGCCGGGTGCGGTCCCAGGCCTCCCGGGCCCGCCCCATGAAGTCACCCCAGCGTTCGCCCGCGCCCCCGCCGAGCGCCGCCTCCAGGGCGGCGATCGTGCCGGCCCGAGAGGCGTTCGGCAGGTCGACGCGGGTGCCGTCGGCGAAGACATGACGGCTCGCCGGATCGACCTGCGTCAGCGTGACGCACTCCTCCAGCGGCTGCTTGCCGGTCTTGACGAAGAGATCGCGGTAGACCGCCGGGACGTGCAGAAGCCCGGGTCCGGTGTCGAAGCCGAAGCCGTCCCGCTCGAAGCGGCGGACCCCGCCCCCGTACGTCGCGCCGCTCTCGTAGACCGTCACCCGGTGGCCCGCCACCGCCAGTCGGGCGGCCGCCGCCATCGAGCCGAGTCCCGCCCCGATCACCACAATCCGTGCCATGGGGGCGACCCTATCCGGCGCTCAGAAATGCTCCGAACCGTCCGTCGGAGCGGGGGGCCGCTCCCGGACGCCGGCCAGCCTCCGCTCCTCGCGGCGCTGCGCCCGGCGCCGCCAGAACCGCCGGATGCTGTGGGCCAGGAAGGCCACTATCACCAGGCCGAGCACGAGCAGCACCGCCGCGATCACGGCGGCGGCGACCGGATGGAATATGGCGAAGGTGATGACCGCGGCGACCCCGAGGTCCTCCGCCGTGGACACGGCGATGTTGGAGAAGGGCTCCGGCGAGGTGTTCACCGCCATCCGCGTGCCGGCCTTCACGAAGTGGCTCAGCAGGGCCGTCGTACCGCCCACCGCGCCCGCCGCCAGCTCCGGCAGCGAACCGGACTGCCCGGCGAGCAGGGCGGCGACCACGGCACCGGCGAGGGGCCGGATCACCGTGTGCACCGAGTCCCAGACGGAGTCGACGTACGGGATCTTGTCCGCGACCGCCTCGCACAGGAACAGCACGCCGGCGGCGATCAGGACATCGGGCCGCTGCAGCGCCTCGGGCACCTCGTCGGAGAGCCCGGTCGCGCCGAACAGACCGAGCAGCAGGACCACCGCGTAGGCGTTGATCCCGCTCGCCCAGCCGCTCGTGAACACCAGGGGGAGTACGGACACGTCCGCGATCGTAGCCAGGTCTGAGTATCCGTACCTAGAGCGCGAGATGAGTAGGTACGCGGATAGGCCGTGACCTGCGGGGAAGGGAGAGTGGACCGCACGGAAGGGGCGCGGCTCCGGCACCGCCGGCACGGGGCTGCGGAACGGGGTCGCGCACCTGCCGGTACGGGGTCCACGGGGGATACGGGACCACGGGGGAACGCGGGTCCACGGGGGACACGGGGACTCACGGGGGAGTACGGAGGAAGCGCCGGTCCGGCGTGGCTCGGGGGGATCGAGCCTCGCGCGGGACCGGCGCTTCTTTCGTCCGCTCAGCCGTCCGAGGGCCAGGGCGACCGGTGTCAGCGGCCGCCCACGCGCCCGTGGAGCAGGCGCGAGAGCGCGGCGTGGACGTCGTCCAGGGAGCGCTCGCTCTGGAACGCCTGCCAGTCGAGCGCGGCCACCAGGACCATGCCGACCAGCGCCGCCGCCGTCAGCTTCACGTCGATCTCCTCGCTCAGCTCGCCGGCCTCGACGCCCTCGCGCAGCACGCCCTCGACGACCGCGACGGCTTCCTGACGGACCACCAGGAGCGTCGAGTTCCACGCCCGGTTGGTGCGCCAGAGCTCGGCCACGTACAGCTGGGTGAAGGCCGGGTAGCGGTCGATGAAGACCAGGCCCGCCCGGATCATCGCGTCCAGCGCGTCGACCCGGCTGCCGCCCCGCCCGGCGGTCTCCTCGGCCGCCGCCTGCAGGGAGGCGGCGAGGAGGGAGACGCCGTGCCGCAGCAGCTCCTCGAAGAGCTCGGTCTTGCTCTTGAAGTTGTAGTAGACCGTGCCCTTGGCCACGCCCGCCCGCTCGGCGATCTCGTCGACGGTCGTCGCCGAGAAGCCCTGCTCCGCGATGAGCGTGACGGCCGCCTCGTAGAGCTTGGTGCGCGTGGCCTGGCGTCTGGTGCTGCTGCTGTCCATGGGCTCGATTCTCACAGGTTCAGAGCGACAGTTCGGGGTGGAGCCGGTCGAGCGACCACACCTGCTTCTGCCGGGCGGTCAGGGCGGTCAGGGCCAGCGCGCCCACCGTGAAGGCGGTGAGGACGGCGCAGGCCTGCCAGACCGGTCCGATGCCGCCGCCCGTGATGAGCCGGCGCAGCGCCTCGACCACGTACGTCATCGGCAGGAACGGGTGGATGGCGTTGAAGAAGCCCGGGCTGGTCTGCACGGGGTACGTGCCGCCCGCCGAGGTCAGCTGGAGCATCAGCACCGCGAGCACCAGGATGCGTCCCGCCGCGCCGAACTTGGCGTTCAGCCACTGGATGATGGCGGCGAAGCAGCAGGTCACCAGGGCGAGGAAGCCGACGGTCCCGGCGGCCCGCGCCATCTGGAGCCCCAGGCCCCAGTGGAGCACCGACATCAGCGCGCCCACCTGGAGGACGCCGATCGCGGCGACCGGCAGCCAGCCCGCGAGCGCGATCCGCCAGGCGGAGGCGCCGGCGGCCAGGGCGCGCCGGTTGAGCGGCTGGATGATCATGTACGCGACCATCGCGCCGACCCAGAGGGAGAGCGGGATGAAGTACGGGGCGAAACCGGTGCCGTAGTTGGGCGCCTTGTGCATCGACTGGGCGGCCAGCTTGACCGGGTCGGCCATCACCTCGGTGCGCTTGTCGCGGTCCTGCTTGTCGTAGTCGGGGATCTGCTTCACCCCGTCGTTCAGGCCGGTGGCCAGCTCGCCCGAGCCGTCCGCCAGCTTGAACAGGCCGCCGTCGAGCTCGCCGGCACCCTTCTTGAGCTTGCCGACACCCGTGTCGAGGCTGCTGGAACCGGTGCGCGCGTCGGTCAGGCCGGTGTGCAGCCGGTCCGCGCCGTCGGCGACCTTCCTGGCGCCCGTGTTGAGCTCGTTGATCTTCTTGATGGCGCCCTCGACGTCCTGGTCCAGGTGCGGGGCGCGGCGGGCCAGCTCGTCGGCGTCCTTCTTCAGCTTGGCGAGCCGGGTGTCCAGGGTCTTCAGGTCGCCCTTCTGGTCCTTGGTCAGCTCGTGCAGGTCGTCGGCGATCTTGGCGACGTCGTCGGCGGAGACCGAGGCCTCCTTGAGGACCTCGCACTCCTGGGCGTCCGGCAGCGGGTTGGTCACGCACCGCTTCTTGTAGAGCGCGGCCAGCTTGTCGTCGGCCACGTGGGCGGCGTCGCGGGCGATCGGGGCGCGGCGCACCAGGTCGTCCAGGTTGTGCCGGACGGCGGTCGCGGAGTCGGAGACCAGCCGGGCGGTGTCCCGGATCGACTTGCCGTTGTTCGCCAGGTACGGGCGGACCTTGTCGGCCGTGCCGTTCACCTTGTCGGCGAGCGCCTGGGTGCCGTCGGCGACCTTCCGGGAGCCGCTCTCCAGGTCCTTGGCACCCTTGTTCAACTTCTTGATGCCGGTGGCCAGGTCACCGCTGCCCTTCTTGGCGTCCTTGAGGCCGTCGGCGAGGCTCTTGGAGCCCGCCTTCGCCTTGTCGACACCGTCCTTCAGGTCGCCGGCCCCCTTGGCGGCCTTGGCGGTCGCCTCGTGGATGTCGGAGAAGGAGATGAAGATCTTGTCCAGGAAGGTGCGCGAGGACTTCGTCGAGGCGGCGGTGCGCACCTCGGAGAAGACCGTGCGGGAGATCTGCCCGACGATGTAGTTGTTGGCGTCGTTCGTCCGCACCTTGAGCGCGCCGGCCTCGGGGGAGTCCCCGGAGCTGGAGGCGATCCGCTCGCTGAAGTCCGACGGCATGGTCAGGGACAGGTAGTACTTCCCGTCCTCGACGCCCTCACGGGCCTCGTCGTCGCTCACCTCGTGCCACTCGAAGACGGCGCTCTCGCGCAGGTTCTCGGTGATGTCCGAGCCCACGGTGATCTTCTTGCCGCCGGCGGTGGCGCCGCGGTCCTCGTTGACGAGGGCGACGGGGATCTTGTCGAGCCTGCTGTACGGGTCCCAGAACGACCACAGGTACAGCGCGCCGTACAGCAGCGGCAGCAGCAGGATCGCGACGAGCGCGGCCCGCGGCAGCTTCCCCCTGCCGAACCGCTTGAGCTCAAGCGCGGCGAGTCGCGGCGAACGCATCGGCCTCCCCCTTCTGGGCCTTCTGGATGGTGTGCGTGGTGGGCTCGGCGTCGGTGCCGGGCCCGGTCGCGGTGGGCTCGGCGTCGGTGTCGGGCCCGGTCGCGGTGGGCTCGGCGTCGGGCTCGGGCTCGGTCTCCGGCTTGGGCTTGGCGTCTGCGGTTCCGGTCTCGGGCTCGGCGTCGGCGGTCCCGGGCTCGGCCTTGGACGTCTTCGGCGCGGTCCGGGTGGTGGCGGATGCCGTGGAGACGCGCAGGGCGCCCTCGGGGGCCTCGCTGCACACGGCGAGCACGGTGATGCCGGAGTCGGCGACGGACCGGAGCAGGGCCCAGGCCTCGGCGCGGTCGGCGTCCGACAGCTTCAGGTCGGTGTCGTCCAGGGCCACCAGCCGGGGGCGCCCGAGGAGGGCGAGGGCCAGCGACAGGCGCAGCGCCTCCAGCCGCTCCAGGTCCCGTACGGAGGTCCGGTCGCCCTTCGGCAGGGTCTCCAGGTCGAGACCGGCGGCCTTCAGGGCCTCGTCGATCCGGGCCCGTGCGGCGGCGGCGCGCTCGGCGGGCGGCCGGAGCAGCGCCTTGAGCGAACCGTCGAAACGGCGCTGGAGCAGGGCCCGCTCACGCAGGTGCTCGGCGACGGTGAGGGCCGGGTCGAGGTCACTGACGCCCGGCACCGGGCCGAGCGCGCTGATCCGCCGTACGGCCGCCATCTTCTTGGGCAGCCGCAGCCTCGCCACCTGGGCGTGGCCCTCCTGGGCCTTCATGCGGCCGGTGAGTGCGAGCAGCAGACAGGTGCGGCCGGAGCCCGAGGGCCCCTCGATGGCGACCAGTGATCCGGGTGCGGCCTCGAAGCCGATGCCGCGGAAGGCCCAGCCGCGCGGGCCCTTCAGCCCGTAGCCGTCCGCGACGACGGCGGCGCCGTGCGGCTCGTCCGGGTGCGCGTCCACGATCCCCCCTAGGAACTCTTTTGAACTGACCAGTCAGTGCAAAAAGTTACCGCTGAGTCGCCGAACTGGCAAAACCCCAGGTCAGCGCGATTGTCAGTGGGGGCGGGCACGATGAACACATACGGCCACAGCGCCGTCACCCGACGACAGGAGGCTCGTCATGGCCGGCCACTCCGCCGCAGCCGAACCCCGGCGCCACACCGCGCCGCGCCCTGCCCCCGCCCAGCTCGGACCCGCGTCCGACATCCACCCCGTCGCGCGCCGCGCCTCGGCCCCGCCCGCCGCCCTCGACCTGCTCGCCAAGGCCCGGGCGGGACTCGACGAGGCCACCGCGCTCGACGTGCCCAACGAGCGGTACGCCACCGCCCACCTCGCCGCCCTGCGCACCGCCGCCGCCGTGCTCGCCGCCCGCGGCCGGCCCGAGCGCGACCCCCGCAAGCGGGCCCGCATCCGCAGCGCCTGGGAGGTGCTCCCGGAGATAGCGCCCGAGCTCACCGAATGGAGCGCCCTGTTCGCCTCCGGCGCCGCCCGCCGGGCCAGGGCCGAGGCCGGGATCACCGGCGCCGCGAGCCGTCGGGACGCCGACGACCTGCTCAGGGACGCGGCGATGTTCCTGCGGCTGGTCGAGCGCCTCCTGGTGCTCCAGCCGGTGCTGCCCCGGCAGCCGGGCGCCGAGGAGACCACGGGATGACCGGGGCCGGAGGCCCGAGGCCATAGGGTGGAGCCGTTCGTCCCCGTCACCGAGGAGTGCAGCAACCGTGTCGGACCCTTCCCCTGTCTTCGGCAGAGAGGCGACCTCGCGCCCGTCGCGCGCCTCCCTGCGCACCGCCGTCGTCTGGGACGTCCTCAAGGACGCCCTCGACCGCCGGGTCAAGGCCACCGGGAACGACTGCCTCGATGTCCTCGACACGGGCGGCGGCTCCGGTAACTTCGCGGTGCCGGCGGCCTGCCTCGGACACCGCGTCACCGTCGTCGACCCCAGCCCCAACGCGCTCTTCGCCCTGGAGCGGCGCGCCGCCGAGGCGGGCGTCGCCGACCGGGTGCGCGGGGTCCAGGGCGACATCCGCGGCCTCTTCGACGTCGTCGACCGCGAGGGCTTCGACGTCGTCCTCTGCCACGGCGTCCTGGAGTACGTGGACGACCCGGCCGAAGGCGTGCGCAACGCGGTGGCCGCGCTGCGTCCCGGCGGCGGCCTCAGCCTGCTCGCCGCCGGACTCGGCGGCGCCGTGCTCGCCCGCGCGCTGGCCGGCCACTTCACCGAGGCCCGGCACGCGCTGACCGACCCCGCGGGACGCTGGGGCGACGGCGACCCCGTGCCCCGGCGCTTCACCGCCGACCAGCTCACCGGGCTCGCCGAGGACGCGGGTCTGGAGGTCGGCGCGGTGCACGGCGTCCGGGTCTTCGCCGACCTCGTGCCCGGCGCCCTCGTCGACACCGAGCCCGGCGCCGCCGAGGCCCTCCTCAAGCTGGAGGCGGCGGCGGCCGAGCTGCCGTCCTTCCACGCGATCGCCACCCAACTGCACGTCCTGGGCGAGAAGCGCGCCTGACACCCGCCCGGCGGTGCCCCCGGGCTCGGGCCCCGGGACACCGCCGCACCTGCTGAGCAGCGGCGCAACCGCAGATGGAGTACGCCACAGGCCGCCCGTTCGGGGACTTGTCCCCGTATGATCGGGAGACACGATCCGGCATGACGGGCAGGGGGCTGGGGAATCAACGCCTCAGCATCCGAACCGCATGGCGGCCCGGATTGGCGATTTGGCATTGAGGGCGGGTTTCACGGGGGCGATTCCCTGCCTATCCTGAAAGGGCCGCAAACCGGTCGCCCCCGCGACCGACGACTAGGAGGACTCCGTGCCGCTCTCGGAGCACGAGCAGCGAATGCTCGAGCAGATGGAGCGAGCGCTGTACGCCGAAGATCCCAAGTTCGCGACAGCGCTCGAGGGAAGCGGGCTGCGTACGTACACCCGGCGACGGGTCTACCAGGCAGTCGCCGGCTTCCTGGTGGGTATCGCGCTCCTCATGGCCGGAATGATCGCTCCGCAGATCTGGCCGCTCAGTGTGGTGGGGTTCCTCATCATGCTGGGCTGCGCGGTCCTCGCGGTCACCGGATGGCGCAAGGCGCCCAAGCCGGGCGAGCAGGCCCGGACGGTCGGCAGCGGGCAGCAGGCCCGGCAGCGCCGCTCGATGATGAACCGGATCGAAGAGCGGTGGCAGCGCCGCCGCGACGAACAGGGCGGCGGCCACCACTGACCCGCCCCACCCCCACACTCCCCTGAGCCCCGCGCGGCCCTCCCGGCCAACCGGGGCTCAGCCATGTCCCCCACCGGAGCCCGGGGCCCCGCCCCCGTTGCGGGCCGCGCCCCGCCCATGGGGGGGCGCGGCCCACTGTCAGGGCGTCTCGCTCGTCGTGCGGCGGAGGATGGTTCGGGCGCGGGTCGAGGTGGTGGTGCGGAAGGTGTGCCAGTGGGTGTGGGTCGCCCAGGCGACCCGGGCTGCCGAGCGCGGGGCCAGGATCGACCGCAGGCGGTTCGAGCGGGAGGCCGCGGTGTGGAAGCCCCGGCGGATCAGAGCGGCGTCCTCGGAGAGGCTCGGGGCCGGCTGGGGCCGCGGCGCGTACAGCGCCTGCTCCACCGCCCGCGCCACCCGCCGCACGGCGTCCGCCGCGTCCGGCCCCAGCTCACCCAGTCGGATCAGCCGCGCCGCCGTCCCGCGCGGCGTCAGCGAGTCGTCCGGGGCCACCCCGTGGTCCCAGGCGGTGTCCTTGATCTCCGACCAGACCGCGAGGACCTCTCCCGTCCCCAGCCGCCGCGCCCGCAGCCGGGTGCGCCAGAGCCAGGGGAGGAGGGGGAGGGCGAGGAGGAGCAGGATGCCCAGGCACAGGAGGGCCAGTTGCAGGGGCGGCAGGCCCGTGTCCGAGGACTCCGCACCCCCCGCCGCCTTGTCCGGCCCGCACTCACCGAGCCGCCGCAACTGCGGCGGGCAGCTCTCCGAGGCGCTCGGCGCCGCCGAGGGCTGGGCCGACACGCCGGTGGAGGGCTGCGCCGTCGGCGTCGCCGCCCCGCCGGCGGACTGCTGACGGGTGTACTCCGGCACCGTGCCGCGCGACGGCGTCGGCTCGAAGCGGGTCCAGCCCGCCCCTTCGAAGTACAGCTCGGGCCACGCGTGCGCGTCCCGTATGCCGACGGACAGGGAGCCGTCCGGCTGCGGGGTGCCCGGCATGAAGCCGACCGCCACCCGGGCGGGGATGCCCAGGGAGCGGGCCATGGCGGCCATCGAGAAGGAGAAGTGGACGCAGAAGCCCTCCTTGTCCTTCAGGAAGCGGGAGATCGCCTGGACCCCGGTGCCGGAGTCGACCTCGACGTCGTAGCGGAAGCCGCCGTCCCGGGCGAACCAGTCCTGGAGCTTCACCGCCCGCTCGTACCCGTTGCGCGCCCCGCGGGTGACCTCGACGGCCGTCGCCCGCACGTCGGCGGGGAGCGAGGCCGGGACCTTGGTGTACTCGCTGAGCAGCTTCTCCGGCACGGGCGGCGCCGTGGCCAGCTGCTCGGCGGTGGGCCGGATGTCGAGGCTGGTCACCGAGTACCGCGCGCCCTTGGTGTTCTGCCCGTTGTCGCCGACGAGCATCCGCCCGGCCGGCTCGTACCGCCAGCTGCCGCCGATGGAGACCTTCGAGGCCGGGTACGGCATCGGCAGCCACTTCTGCTCGTACGCCGTGGAGGCGACGAAGTTGCTGGTGACCTCGGTGGTGGTGACGTCCTGGGCGAGGCCGTCCGGCCAGGGCAGCTGTTCGGGCACGTCCTGGATGGGGCGGACCGAGGACTTCCACGCCGTGCCGTCGAACTGGTCGAGCGCGACGAGCCGCAGATACATCCCGGACGTGTCCCGGGCGTTGGTCCGGTAGCGCAGCACCTCGCGGTCGTCCGGCTGGCGCAGGTCGTTCTGGAGGGAGACCAGCGGGTTCACCGCCGAGATCGTGCCGCCCTTGCCGCCGGCGCCCTCGCCCTTTCCGGCGCCGCCGAAGATCCCGCCGCTCAGCCCGGGCAGGGCGAACGGCACCACCAGCGCGATGCCCAGGGCGACCGCGCCGATCCGCCGCCCGGAGCGGACCGGGGCGAACGCGGAGCCGCCGTCACCGACGGCCGAGCCGGGCCGGCCCGAGCGGTGGGCGCCACCGAAGACCCGCCCCCACTGGGAGAGCCGGTCCCGGCCCTCGGCCAGGAGCAGCAGCAGATAGCCGGCGGCGGCCAGCAGGAAGTACAGCCAGCCCGCACCGCCGCCGGAGAGCCCGGCGGCCACCGAGTACAGGGCGAGCAGCGGGAGCCCCGCCGGGGCCGAGCTGCGGAAGGTCACCGCGAGGGCGTCCACGAGGAGCCCGACGGCGGCCACGCCGACGACGAGCAGCAGGCGGATGCCGGCCGTGTCCGGGGCGGGGATCGCGTAGGTCCCGACGTCGTCCACGCCGGCCTGGAAGAGCGTGCCGAAGGTGGTGAAGACCTCGGGCCCGGGCAGCAGGCCGATGACGGCCTGCTCGCGGGCGAAGAACACCGTCAGCACGAGCAGCGTGACGACCGCCTGGGCGCCGATGGTGAGCGGCCGGGCCAGCGGCACCCGCCGGGTGATCGTGCCGATCGCGCTCTGCAGGCCCAGCACGAGCGCCGCGGTGAAGATCCAGGTCGCCGGCTTCACCAGCGGCAGCAGCGCGGCCGACGCGAGGAGCGTCGCGCCGAAGGCCGCAAGCGTCAGCCGCCCGCGCCCGCTCATGACCAACCTCCGTACGTGTCGGCCGCGGGGGCCTGGTTCTGTGCGCCGCCGGCCTGCTGCCAGAGCGGGGCGAGGCGGGTGCCCGGGGGTACGGCGACGGCCGTCCAGCCGGCTTCCCGCAGCCGCCGCAGCCGGTCCTCGACCGCGCCGGTGACGGCGCCGCCGGTCAGCCAGGTACCGGAGTCCAGCAGGAAGGCCACGGCGCCGCCGCCGCGCTGCCGCATCCGTGCGGCCAGGGCAGCCTGCTCCTCGTCGAGGTCGCCGACGAAGGCGACCAGGAGGCCTTCGTGTCCGCCGCGCAGCACGTCGTACGCGCGGGAGAGTCCGGCCCCGTCGGAGTGGTCGACGACCGCGAGGGTGTCCATCATCAGTCCGGCGGCCTCGGCCGTGTTCTGTCCGGAGCCGGAGAAGCCCTCGGCGCCGTCGCCGGGGAGGCTGCTGCCGGTGTCGGTGAGCAGCCGCACCGCGTAGCCGCGCTCCAGCATGTGCACGAGGACGGAGGCGGCGCCGGAGACGGCCCATTCGAAGGCCGAGTCGGGCCCGCCGCCCTCGTAGGCGATCCGGCGGGTGTCGAGCAGCACGGTGCAGCGGGCCCGCTGCGGCTGTTCCTCGCGGCGCACCATCAGCTCGCCGTAGCGGGCCGTGGAGCGCCAGTGGACGCGGCGCAGGTCGTCGCCGTGCCGGTAGGCGCGCGGGATGATGTCGTCGTCCCCGGCGAGGGCGAGCGCCCGCTGGTGGCCCTCCCCGTACCCCGTGGACTCGCCGGCCAGCTTCACCGGCGGCAGCGGTTCGGTGCGGGGGATGACGGTCAGGGTGTCGTACGCGCTGAAGGAGCGGGTCAGCTCGCACATGCCGAAGGGGTCGTTGAGCCGCAGCTGGAGCGGGCCGAGGGCGAAGCGTCCGCGCAGGTCGGAGCGGACCCGGTAGGACACCTCGCGCCGGCCGCCGGCCTCCACGCGGTCGAGCACGAAGCGGGGGCGGGGCCCCAGCATGTACGGCACGTGGTCCTGGAGCATCAGCAGTCCGGTGGGCAGCCGGGAGACGTTGTCCATGCGCAGGTGGACCCGGGCCTCCGTGCCGGTCTCGACGCGCTGTGGGGCGAGCCGGCGGCTGCCCGCGACCCGGTAGCGGGTGCGGTGCAGCACGACGACGCAGACCAGGGGCAGCACGGCGAGCAGCAGGCCGACGCGC
The DNA here is from genome assembly GCF_055560575.1 of Streptomyces sp. NPDC023157. Lineage (NCBI taxonomy): Bacteria > Bacillati > Actinomycetota > Actinomycetes > Kitasatosporales > Streptomycetaceae > Streptomyces > Streptomyces sp. NPDC023157. The sequence continues at coordinate 328,461 of NZ_JBVHIL010000001.1, read as the reverse complement.
AGCAGGTCGGCCTGGCCGAGCACGTAGGCGCAGACACCGGCGGCGATCCCGGCGGCGAGGAAGGACCTGCCGCGGGTGGTGAGTCCGCCGAGGGCGGCCCGCAGGCCGCCCCGGTCGTCGTCGCCGTCCTCCCGCTGTCCCCGCGGGGCGTCGGCGGTGCTCATCACAGCCGCCGGGCGCCGGGCTGCTGCTGGCCGTAGAGCGGTCCGGCGGGCGGCGCAGGGGACGCGGCGGCCGGTACGGGCGTGCGCTGGAGGATGTCCTGGACGACCTGCTCGGCCGTGCGCCGGTTGAGCTGGGCCTGCGCGGTGGGCAGCAGGCGGTGGGCGAGGACGGGCGCGGCGAGTGCCTGGAGGTCGTCGGGCAGCACGAACTCCCGGCCGCTGAGCGCGGCGGAGGCCTTCGCGGCCCGCAGCAGGTGCAGCGTGGCGCGCGGGGACGCGCCGAGTCTGAGGTCCGGGTGCGACCGGGTGGCGGACACGATGTCCACCGCGTACCTGCGGACGGCCTCGGCCACGTGCACTCCGCGCACGGCGTCGATCAGCTTGACCACGTCGTGGGCGTGGGCGACCGGCTGGAGGTCGTCCAGCGGGGAGGCCGAGCCGTGCACGTCGAGCATCTGGAGCTCGGCCTCGGCGCTCGGGTAGCCGATGGAGACCCGGGCCATGAAGCGGTCGCGCTGGGCCTCGGGCAGCGGGTAGGTGCCCTCCATCTCGACCGGGTTCTGGGTGGCGACGACCATGAACGGGCTGGGCAGCTCGTAGGTCTGGCCGTCGACCGTGACCTGGCGCTCCTCCATGGACTCCAGGAGTGCGGACTGGGTCTTGGGGGAGGCCCGGTTGATCTCGTCGCCGATCACGATCTGGGCGAAGATCGCTCCGGGCTTGAACTCGAACTCGCGCCGCTGCTGGTCGAAGATCGACACGCCGGTGATGTCCGACGGCAGCAGGTCGGGCGTGAACTGGATGCGGCGGACCGAGCAGTCGATGGACCGCGCCAGTGTCTTGGCGAGCATCGTCTTGCCCACGCCGGGGACGTCCTCGATCAGGAGATGTCCCTCGGCGAGCAGCACGGTCAGCGCAAGCCGTACGACCTCGGGCTTGCCCTCGATCACACCTTCCACCGACCGGCGCACCCGCTCCGCTGTGGTGGTCAGATCTGTGAGGCTCGCTCGATCGTCATAGGTCGTCACCCGGCCCTCCTCGGCCCTTCCGGCAGCACCGACACCTGCCCCCGGAACCAGGTCCGGGGGGTGTCACCCGTGCATTGTTGTTGCCGTGGCCGGGTTGTGTCACTTGCCTGCCGCCGCCCTGTGGATAACTGGGGGCGAATTGCCGGGGTTTGCTGCCTTGTGCCGGGCTGATCAGGCCGGGCTGATCTCCCGCAGCAGACCCGTCGTCACATCGAAGACGAAGCCGCGGACGTCGTCGGTGTGCAGCAGGAACGGGGAGGTGCGCACCCGCTGCATCGACTGGCGCACGTCCTGGTCGACGTCGCGGAAGGCCTCCACGGCCCAGGCCGGACGCTGGCCGACCTCGTCCTCCAGCTCGTGCCGGAAGTCCTCGGTCAGCGACTCCAGGCCGCAGTTGGTGTGGTGGACCAGCATCACGCTGCGGGTGCCGAGCGCCCGCTGGCTGATGGTGAGCGAGCGGATGACGTCGTCGGTGACCACGCCGCCGGCGTTGCGGATGGTGTGGCAGTCGCCGAGCTCCAGGCCGAGCGCGGCGTGCAGGTCGAGACGGGCGTCCATACAGGCGACCACGGCGACGTGCAGCACGGGGCGCGCGTCCATCCCGGGGTCGGTGAAGTCGGCGGCGTAACGCTCGTTCGCCGTGACGAGGCGGTCGGTGACGGCGCTCGCGTTGCGTATGGCGTCGGCAGAGGGGTGCGCAGAGGTCGACATGTCTCCGACGTTAACGGTCACGGACGGTCCGGGCCTGCTGTGAGAGTGGACAAAGAGCGCCAATGAACCTTGTTGTGAGGCAACCCACAGGCCGTACGGGGGCGGGGCCGTCCGGGTGAGCCGCCGGGAGGGTTCCGGGAGCCTTCCGGGCGGGCGGACCGGGGCGCGCGACGCGCCAGCCGGTTGGTTGACCGGCCCGGCCGGTGGACTAAAGTGACGCGGAGTTCACGGAGACATCGAGCGATTTCCGCCGTTTCTCCCCGTATGCGCGGCGGTACCTGCGGCTCGGCCTCCTTCCGCTCGCCGGTGGTACCTGTTTCCGCCGGACCTGAGAGGGCGCATTGAGCAACGACCGACACGTCCCGGTGATGCTCCAGCGGTGCCTGGACATGTTGGCCCCCGCACTGGAGCGCCCCGGCGCGGTCGTCGTCGACTGCACCCTCGGCCTCGGCGGCCACAGCGAGGCGTTGCTGCGGACCTTCCCCGAAGCACGGCTCGTCGCCCTCGACCGGGACAAGGAGGCGCTGCGCCTCTCCGGCGAGCGGCTCGCCCCGTACGGGGAGCGCGCCACGCTGGTCCACGCCGTCTACGACGAGCTGCCCGAGGTCCTGGACCGGCTCGGCATCCCGCGCGTCGACGGCGTCCTGTTCGACCTGGGCGTCTCCTCGATGCAGCTGGACGAGGCCGACCGCGGCTTCGCCTACGCGCAGGACGCCCCGCTCGACATGCGCATGGACCAGACGACGGGCATCAGCGCGGCCGAGGTCCTCAACACCTACCCGGCCGGCGAGCTGGTCCGCATCCTGCGCGCGTACGGCGAGGAGAAGCAGGCCAAGCGGATCGTCTCCGCGATCGTGCGCGAGCGCGAGAAGGAGCCGTTCAGCAACAGCGCGCGGCTGGTCGAGCTGATCCGCGACTCGCTGCCCCAGGCGGCCAAGCGCACCGGCGGCAACCCCGCCAAGCGGACCTTCCAGGCCCTGCGCATCGAGGTCAACGGGGAGCTCTCGGTCCTGGAGGAGGCGATCCCGGCGGCCGTCAAGGCCCTCGCCGTCGGCGGCCGGATCGCCGTCCTCTCGTACCACTCCCTGGAGGACCGGCTGGTCAAGCAGGTGTTCGCGGCGGGCGCCGCGAACACCGCGCCGCCCGGCCTCCCGGTCGTCCCCGAGCGCTACCAGCCCCGCCTCAAGCTGCTCACCCGCGGCGCCGAGCTCCCCACCGAGGAAGAGGTCGCCGAGAACCGCCGCGCGGCCCCGGCCCGGCTCCGGGGGGCTCAGCGGATCCGGGAGGACGAAGCCTCGTGAGCCGGGAGCACCTCCCGGCGGTGTCCGGGGGAGCACGCGAGGCCACCGGGCCGCTGACGGCGACGATGCCCGCAGGGGCGCGCCTCGCGGGCGGAGCAGCGACGCGCGCCGCGGGCGGAGCAGCGGACGAGGGAACACGATGACGCGACAGGGGCCTCTCAAAGGGCGGGCCGCGCGGCTCGGGAGGCTGATGCCGTCCGGGCCGAGCAGCGCGGCCCGCACCCCCTTCGTCCTGCTCGTCGTGGTGCTGCTCGGCGGCGGCCTGATCAGCCTGCTGCTGCTCAACTCCGCCCTCAACCAGGGCTCCTTCGAGCTCAGCGAGCTGAAGAAGAAGACCACCGAGCTCACCGACGAGGAGCAGGCCCTCCAGCGGGACGTGGACGACAGCTCCGCGCCCGACGCCCTGGAGCGGCGCGCCCGGGAGCTCGGCATGGTGCCGGGGGGCAGCCCCGTCTTCCTGGACCCCGACGGCAAGGTGCGCGGCGTGCCCTCGAAGGCCGCCGCGCCGAAGCCCACGCCGACGCCCGCCCCGCCCGCGGCCGACCCGGCCGGCGGCACGAACACCCCGAACCCGAACACCCCGAACACCGCGAGCACGACCCCGCCGGCCGGCCGGACCCCGGCCACCGGCGGGCCCGCGAGATCCGGCGACACGCCGAAGCCGCCCGCGTCCGGGACACCGAAGCCGCCCGCCTCGAAGAACCCCGGCACGCCGCACACGACCGCGACCGCCCCCACGACCTCCGGCAGGTGACCCCGTGCCCTCCAAGGAGCCCCCGCGCCGCCGCGTCCCCGGCCCCGCCCGGCCCGCTCGCCCCCGCCCCGCGGCCCCCGGCCGCCCCGCGCCGAGGCCCGCGCAGGCACGGCGCCCCGCGCCCCGGCCGCCGGCCAGGGCGCGCACCATCCGGCTCGGCAGCCCCAAGCCCCGGCTGCGCCTGGTCTCCCTCGGGCTGACCCTGGTCATGCTGGTGTTCGTGGTGCGGCTGCTCCAGGTGCAGGCCGTGGACGCCAGCGCCTACGCGGCCAAGGCGGAGAAGCACCGCTACCAGGAGTACACGCTCTCCGCCGACCGGGGCGAGATCACCGACCGGTCCGGCGTCGCCCTGGCCGCGAGCGTCGACGCGTACGACATCACGGCCGACCCCAAGCTCTTCACGCCCGAGGAGTCCAAGGTCAGGGACGCCCCCGAGCAGGCCGCCGGGCTCCTCGCCCCGATCCTCGGCAAGGAGCCCGCCGACCTCGCGAAGAAGCTGCGCACCCCCAAGTCCCGCTACACCCTGCTCGCCCGCAAGCAGACCCCGCAGGTCTGGAACCAGATCAAGGACCTGAAGAAGGTCTACGAGCAGAAGGCGAAGCCCGCCAACGGCGGCAACGGGGTCGGCCTGCTCGGCGGCATCCTGAGCGAGCCGGTCACCAAGCGCGTGTACCCGAACGGCGAACTGGCCGCCGGGATACTGGGCTACGTCAACGCCGAGGGCCGAGGCGCCGGCGGCGTGGAGTCCATGCTGGACAAGGACCTGGCCGGCAAGGACGGCAAGATCAGGTTCGCCCAGTCCGGCGGGCGCCGGGTGCCCACCGCGGGCTCCCAGGGCACCCCGGCGGTCCCCGGCTCCGACATCGAGCTGACCATCGACCGGGACATCCAGTGGGCCGCCCAGCAGGCCATCACCGACCAGGTCAGGAAGTCCAAGGCCGACCGCGGCTACGTCGTCGTGCAGGACACCAGGACCGGCGAGGTCCTCGCCATGGCCAACGCCCCCGGCTTCGACCCCAACGACCTCTCCCAGGCCAACGCCACCGCCATGGGCAACGCGGCCCTCCAGGACGCCTACGAGCCCGGCTCCACCAGCAAGGTGATGTCCATGGCCGCCGTCCTGGAGGAGGGCGCCGCCACCGCCGGGACCCGGGTCACCGTCCCCAACCGGCTGCACCGCGGCGACCGCCTCTTCAGCGACGACGTCGACCACATCACCTGGTACCTGACCCTCAACGGCGTCCTGGCCCGCTCCAGCAACATCGGCACCATCCTCGCCACCGGGCAGCTCGGCGAGAACCAGGCCGAGTCCAACCGGGTGCTCTACAGCTATCTGCGCAAGTTCGGCGTCGGCAGCCCGACCGGTCTCGACTTCCCCGGCGAGACCCCCGGCATCCTCGCCAAGCCGCAGGACTGGTCGACCTCGCAGCAGTACACGATCCCCTTCGGCCAGGGCCTCTCGCTCAGCGCCATGCAGGCCACCTCCGTCTACCAGGCCATCGCCAACGGAGGCGTACGGATCGAGCCGACCCTGGTACGCGGCACCAAGGGACCCGACGGGCGCTTCACCCCCGCGCCGGCGCCCAAGGAGAGCCGGGTGGTCAGCGAGAAGACCGCCAAGACCCTCGGGCAGATGCTGGAGTCCGTCGTCGACGACGAGGAGGGCACCGGCAGCAAGGCGGCCATCCCCGGCTACCGGGTCGCCGGCAAGACCGGCACCGCCAACCGGGTCGACCCCGAACTCGGCGTCTACAAGGGCTACACCGCCTCCTTCGCCGGTTTCGCCCCCGCCGACGAGCCCCGGATCGCCGTCTACTGCGCCATCCAGAACCCCACCAAGGGCAGCTACTTCGGCGGCCAGATCTGCGGACCGATCTACAAGAAGGTCATGGAGTTCGCCCTCAAGACCCTCCATGTCGCCCCCACCGGCAGCGAGCCCGCCCGCCTGCCCACCACGTTCAAACCGACCCCGTGACACGCCGGGAGCACCAGTGACCACCATCACCCCCCGTTCCGGGAACCGGAAATCGAACTCCGGCGAGGCCGCGGCCTCATTTAGCCCCTCGGCCGGTGCGCCCGGTACGCTCACCGCCGTGCCACACGCTGATCAGTACCGAACCACCCCGCCCCGCCCGGAGCGGCTCCGCCCGACACCCCTGGGCGAGCTCGCCGCACGGCTGGGCACCGAGCCCACCGACGCCGGAACCACCACCGGCTCCACGGAGGTCACGGGCATCACGCACGACTCCCGGGCGGTGCGCCCGGGCGACGTGTACGCGGCGCTGCCCGGCGCCCGGATGCACGGCGCCGACTTCGTCGCCCAGGCCGCCGGACTCGGCGCCGCCGCGATCCTCACCGACCCGGCCGGCGCCGAACGCGCCGCCGCGACCGGCCTGCCGGTCCTGGTCGCCGAGGACCCGCGCGGACGCATGGGCGAGCTCGCCGCCGAGATCTACGGGCGGCCCGGCGCGGACCTGCTGCAGATCGGCATCACCGGCACCTCCGGCAAGACCACCACCGCCTACCTCGTCGAGGGCGGACTGCGCGGCGCGGGCCGCGCGACGGGCCTGGTCGGCACCGTCGAGATGCGCATCGGCGACGAGCGCATCAAGTCCGAGCGGACCACCCCCGAGGCCACCGACCTCCAGGCCCTCTTCGCGGTCATGCGCGAGCGCGGCGTCGAGGCGGTCGCCATGGAGGTCTCCAGCCACGCCCTCGTGCTCGGCCGGGTCGACGGCTGCGTCTTCGACGTCGCCGTCTTCAACAACCTGAGCCCGGAGCACATGGAGTTCCACTCCGACATGGAGGACTACTTCCAGGCCAAGGCGCGCCTGTTCACCCCCGAGCGCAGCAAACGCGGCGTGGTGAACCTGGACGACGCCTACGGCCGCCGGCTCGTCAAGGAGTCGGGCGTCCCGGTCGTCTCCTTCTCCGCCGCCGGCGACCCGGACGCCGACTGGCGCGCCGTGGACGTCGTCACCGGCCCCGCCGACTCCTCCTTCACCGTCGTCGGCCCGGACGGACAGCGGATCTCGGCCACCGCGCCGCTGCCCGGCCCGTTCAACGTCGCGAACACCCTCGCCGCGATCGTCACCCTCGCCGCCGCCGGGCTCGACCCGCAGACCGCCGCCGACGGCGTCGCCGCCGTCCCCGGCGTCCCGGGCCGCCTGGAGCGCGTCGACGCCGGCCAGCCGTACCTCGCGGTCGTCGACTACGCGCACAAGACGGACGCCGTCGAATCGGTGCTGCGCTCGCTGCGCGAGGTGACCCGCGGCAAGCTGCACGTCGTCATCGGCTGCGGCGGCGACCGCGACACCACCAAGCGCGGCCCGATGGGCGCCGCGGCGGCCCGGCTCGCCGACACCGCCGTGCTCACCTCCGACAACCCGCGCTCCGAGGACCCGCTCGCGATCCTCACCGCGATGCTCGCGGGTGCCGCCGGGGTGCCCGCCGCCGAGCGCGGCGAGGTCCTCGTGGACGCCGACCGGGCGGCCGCCATCGCGGCGGCCGTGGCCCGGGCCCGGCCCGGCGACACCGTCCTGGTCGCGGGCAAGGGCCACGAGCAGGGCCAGGAGGCCGCCGGAACGGTCCGCCCCTTCGACGACCGCCAGGTGCTGCGCGAGGCCGTCCTGGCCCGCGCCGCCCGCCCGGACGCGCCGAACGAGCAGACCGCACAGCAGACGCAGGACGCGCAGGACCCGCAGGACGCACACCGTCACGAGAACAGTCAGGGATGAAGCAGTGATCGCCCTCTCCCTCGCCGAGATCGCCGAAATCGTCGGCGGGCAGCCGCACGACATACCGGATGAGACCGTCCAGGTCACCGGTTCCGTCGTCATCGACTCCCGCGAGGTGAAGCCCGGCAGCCTCTTCGCCGCCTTCGCCGGTGAGCACGTCGACGGCCACGCCTACGCGGAGCGCGCCGTCCAGGCGGGTGCGGCGGCTGTGCTCGCCGCCCGCCCCGTCGGCGTGCCCTCGATCGTCGTGGCCGACGTGCAGGCCGCGCTCGGGGCGCTGGCCCGCACGGTCGTCGAACGCCTCGGCACCGATGTCGTCGCGCTCACCGGCTCGGCCGGCAAGACCTCCACCAAGGACCTGATCGCCCAGGTCCTGGAGCGTCACGCGCCGACCGTGTGGACGCCCGGCTCCCTCAACAACGAGATCGGCCTGCCGCTGACCGCGCTGAAGGCCGACGCCGGGACCCGGCACCTCGTCCTGGAGATGGGGGCGCGCGGAATCGGCCACATCCGCTACCTCACCGGCCTCACCCCGCCGCGGATCGGCCTGGTCCTCAACGTGGGCACGGCGCACATCGGCGAGTTCGGCGGCCGCGAGCAGATCGCCCAGGCCAAGGGCGAGCTGGTCGAGTCGCTGCCGGCCGCGGCCGACGGCGGCGTCGCCGTCCTCAACGCTGACGACCCCCTCGTACGGGCCATGGCGAGCCGCACCACGGCGCGGGTCGTCCTCTTCGGCGAGGCCGAGGACGCGGCCGTACGTGCCGAGAATGTCCGGCTCACAGAGAACGGACAGCCCTCTTTCAGGCTTCACACACCCACCGGGTGCAGCGACGTGACCTTGCGCCTGTACGGTGAGCACCACGTGTCGAACGCGCTCGCCGCGGCCGCCGTCGCCCATGAGGTCGGCATGCCCGTCGAGGAGATCGCCACCGCGCTCTCCGAGGCAGGCAACCTGTCCCGCTGGCGCATGGAGGTCACCGAGCGTCCGGACGGCGTGACGATCGTCAACGACGCCTACAACGCGAACCCCGAGTCCATGCGAGCCGCCCTGCGCGCGCTCGCGGCCATGGGCAGGCCCGGACAGGCCAGGGGCTCCCGTACGTGGGCGGTGCTCGGCAAGATGGCCGAGCTCGGGGACGAGGCGCTCGCCGAGCACGACGCGGTCGGACGGCTCGCCGTCCGGCTCAACGTCAGCAAGCTCGTGGCGGTCGGGGACAGGGAAGCGTCCTGGCTGCAACTGGGCGCCTATAACGAGGGTTCGTGGGGTGAGGAGTCGGTGCACGTGTCCGACGCGCAGGCGGCGGTCGACCTGTTGCGCAGTGAGCTGCGACCGGGGGACATCGTCCTGGTGAAGGCGTCCAGGTCGGTGGGTCTGGAGCGGGTCGCCCTGGCACTGCTCGACACGGCCGAGGGCGAGGTCGCCGGCCGATGAGGCAGATCCTCTTCGCGGGGGCCATCGGCCTCTTCCTGACCCTGATCGGCACCCCGCTGCTCATCAAGCTGCTCGCCCGCAAGGGATACGGGCAGTTCATCCGCGACGACGGCCCGCGCGGCCACGCCGGGAAGAAGGGCACGCCCACCATGGGCGGCATCTCCTTCATCCTGGCCACGCTCATCGCGTACGCCCTGACCAAGGTCATCACCGGCGAGGACCCGACGTACTCGGGCGTCCTGGTGCTGTTCCTGATGGCCGGAATGGGCCTGGTCGGCTTCCTCGACGACTACATCAAGATCGTCAAGCAGCGTTCGCTGGGCCTGCGGGCCAAGGCGAAGATGGCCGGCCAGCTCATCGTGGGCATCGCCTTCGCCGTGCTCTCGCTGCAGTTCGCGGACCTGCGCGGCAACACCCCGGCCTCCGAGAAGCTCTCCTTCATCACCGACTTCGGCTGGTCCATCGGCCCGGTGCTGTTCGTGGTCTGGGCGCTCTTCATGATCCTGGCCATGTCCAACGGCGTGAACCTGACGGACGGTCTGGACGGCCTGGCCACCGGCGCGTCGGTGATGGTCTTCGGCGCGTACACCTTCATCGGGCTCTGGCAGTTCCAGGAGTCCTGCGCCAACGCCATGACGCTGACCAACCCGAACGCCTGCTTCGAGGTCCGCGATCCGCTCGACCTCGCGGTCGTCGCCGCGGCACTGATGGGCGCCTGCTTCGGCTTCCTGTGGTGGAACACCTCGCCCGCCAAGATCTTCATGGGCGACACCGGCTCGCTGGCCCTCGGCGGCGCGCTGGCCGGTCTCGCCATCTGCTCCCGTACGGAGCTGCTGCTGGCCCTCCTCGGCGGCCTCTTCGTGATGATCACGATGTCCGTGGTCATCCAGGTCGGCTCGTTCAAGATGACCGGCAAGCGCGTCTTCCGGATGGCACCGCTCCAGCACCACTTCGAACTCAAGGGGTGGTCGGAAGTCCTGGTCGTCGTCCGCTTCTGGATCATCCAGGGCATGTGCGTGATCGTGGGCCTGGGCCTCTTCTACGCGGGATGGGCAGCAGAGAAGTGACCGAGCTGGACTGGCAGGGCAAGAACGTCACCGTCGCCGGGCTCGGCGTGAGCGGCATCCCCGCCGCCCGCGCCCTGCACGGCCTGGGCGCGGTCGTCACGGTCGTCAACGACGGCGACGACGAGCGCTCCCGGGCGCAGGCCGCGGAGCTGGAGGCGGAGGGCATCACCGTCCGCCTCGGCGACGGGGCGACCCTGCCGCCCGGCACCGAACTGATCGTCACCGCCCCGGGCTGGCAGCCCGACAAGCCCCTGTTCCTGGCCGCCGCCGAGGCGGGCGTGGAGATCTGGGGCGACGTCGAGCTGGCCTGGCGCTTGCGTGAGTCCCGGCAGGGAAGGGCTCCCGCGCCTTGGCTCGCGGTCACCGGCACCAACGGCAAGACCACGACCGTGCGGATGCTCGCCTCCATCCTGGAGGCGGCAGGCCTGCGGACCGCGGCCGTCGGCAACATCGGCGTCTCGCTCCTCGACGCCGTCCTCGGCGACGAGGAGTACGACGTGCTCGCCGTCGAGCTCTCCAGCTACCAGCTGCACTGGGCGCCCTCGCTGCGCGCCCACTCCGGCGCCGTGCTCAACCTGGCGCCCGACCACCTCGACTGGCACGGCTCCATGGAGGCGTACGCCGCCGACAAGGGCCGGATCTACGAGGGCAACCAGGTCGCCTGCGTCTACAACGTGGCCGACAAGGCGACCGAGGACCTGGTCCGCGAGGCCGACGTCGAGGAGGGCTGCCGTGCCATCGGCTTCACCCTCGGCACCCCCGGCCCCTCGCAGCTCGGCATCGTCGAGGACATCCTGGTCGACCGGGCCTTCGTCGAGAACCGGCAGAAGAACGCCCAGGAACTCGCGGAGGTCGCGGACATCCGGCCGCCGGCCCCGCACAACATCGCCAACGCCCTCGCCGCGGCCGCCCTCGCCCGCGCCTTCGGCGTGGAGCCGAAGGCCGTACGGGACGGGCTGCGGGCCTTCCGGCCCGACCCGCACCGCATCGAACTGGTCGAGGACATCGAGGGCGTGGTCTACGTCGACGACTCCAAGGCGACCAACACCCACGCCGCCGAAGCCTCGTTGGCGTCCTACGACCCGATCGTCTGGATCGCCGGCGGCCTGGCCAAGGGTGCCGAGTTCGACGAGCTGGTCCGCAACGCCGCACAGCGGCTGCGCGGGGTCGTCCTGATCGGCCGGGACCGTGCGCTGATCCGCGAAGCGCTGGCCCGACACGCCCCGGAGGTCCCGGTGGTGGACCTCGACCGGACCGACACTGGGGCGATGTCCGCGGCGGTCCAGGAGGCGGCCTCGCTCGCCCGGCCGGGGGACACGGTCCTGCTGGCCCCGGCCTGTGCCTCGATGGACATGTTCACCAACTACAACAAGCGCGGCGAGGCCTTCGCGGACGCCGTCCGCCGCCTGGCCGCGACCGGACGCGCCTGACCTGACCAGCAAGGAGGTCCGGCCGAGCCGGGCACGACTGGAGGGGACGGCGATCATGCCGAGCCGAACCGCAGGGACGCGTGACCCGTCCGCCGTACGCGGCGGAGGGCGCGCCCCGGCGGCGCCGAGGAAGCCGCGCCGGGGCGGTCTTCGCGGGATCCACGAGCGGGCCCGCAGGACCTGGGACCGGCCGCTCACCGCGTACTACGTCATCGTCGGCGCCGGGCTGCTCATCACCGCCCTGGGCCTGGTGATGGTCTACTCGGCCTCGATGATCACGGCGCTGCGCTACGACCTGGTGCCCTCGTACTTCTTCCGCAAGCAGTTCTTCGCGGCGCTGCTCGGGGCCGGGCTGCTGCTCGTGGCCTCCCGGATGCCGGTGAAGCTGCACCGGGCGCTGGCCTACCCGATCCTGGTCGGGGCGATCTTCCTGATGGTGCTCGTCCAGGTGCCCGGGATAGGGGTGGCGGTCGGCGGCAACCAGAACTGGATCTCACTGGGCGGACCGTTCATGCTGCAGCCCAGCGAGTTCGGCAAGCTGGCGCTGATCCTGTGGGGGGCCGACCTGCTCGCCCGCAAGCAGGACATGAAGTTGCTCACGCAGTGGAAGCACATGCTGGTCCCGCTGGTTCCCGGAACCCTGCTGCTGCTCGGGCTCATCATGCTGGGTGGTGACATGGGCACGGCGATCATTCTCTCGGCGATCCTCTTCGGACTGCTGTGGACCGCCGGCGCCCCCACCCGGCTCTTCGTCGGCGTGCTCTCGGTGGCCGGGGCCCTCGGGTTCCTGCTGATCAAGACCAGCGACAACCGGCTGAAGCGCTTCGCCTGCATCGGTGCCACCGATCCGGGCGGAGAGGGCGCCCCGTGCCTCCAGGCGGCGCACGGGATCTACGCGCTGGCCTCGGGCGGATGGTTCGGTTCCGGGCTCGGGGCAAGTGTGGAAAAATGGGGCCAACTCCCCGAAGCGCACACGGACTTCATCTTCGCCGTCACCGGTGAGGAACTGGGTCTGGCGGGGACGCTGTCGGTGCTGGCCCTGTTCGCGGCTCTAGGCTATGCGGGTATCCGCGTGGCCGGACGTACGGAGGACCCCTTCGTCAGGTTTGCCGCGGGAGGCGTGACCACCTGGATCACGGCGCAGGCCGTGGTCAACATCGGTGCGGTGCTCGGTCTGCTGCCGATCGCCGGAGTCCCGCTCCCGCTGTTCTCCTACGGAGGATCGGCCCTGCTGCCGACCATGTTCGCCGTCGGGCTCCTGATCGCCTTCGCGCGACAGGAACCCGCCGCGAAAGCGGCCCTGGCCATGCGCCGCCCCGGGTGGGGCAAGCGGGCCGGGGGGAGATGGAAGTCGATGCGACGGCGCGTCAAGAAGCGTCCGTCCGGAGAGCGGTGAATTTCGGTGCATGTCGTCCTCGCCGGCGGAGGTACAGCCGGCCACATCGAGCCCGCGCTCGCACTCGCGGACGCCCTGCGCAGGCAGGACCCCTCCGTGGGGATCACGGCGCTGGGCACGGAGAAGGGCCTGGAGACCCGGCTCGTTCCCGAGCGGGGCTACGAGCTGGCGCTCATCCCCGCCGTGCCGCTGCCCCGCAAGCCCACCCCTGAGCTCATCACCGTCCCCGGACGGCTGCGCGGCACCATCAAGGCCGCCGAGCAGGTCCTGGAGCGCACCCAGGCGGACTGCGTGGTCGGCTTCGGCGGCTACGTGGCGCTGCCCGGCTATCTGGCCGCCAAGCGGCTCGGCGTGCCGATCGTGGTCCACGAGGCCAACGCCCGGCCCGGCCTGGCCAACAAGATCGGCTCGCGGTACGCGGCCGGGGTCGGCGTGGCCACCCCGGACTCCAAGCTGCGCAACGCCCGTTACATCGGCATCCCGCTGCGGCACACCATCGCGACCCTCGACCGGGCCCGGGTCCGCCCCGAGGCGCGCGCCGCCTTCGGTCTCGACCCGAACCTGCCGACCCTGCTGGTCTCCGGCGGCTCCCAGGGCGCCCGGCGGCTCAACGAGGTCGTCCAGCAGATCGCGCCGGTGCTCCAGCGCTCGGGCATCCAGATCCTGCACGCGGTCGGCCCGAAGAACGAGCTGCCGCGTGTCGACAACATGCCCGGAATGCCGCCGTACGTGCCGGTACCGTACGTGGACCGGATGGACCTCGCGTACGCCGCCGCCGACATGATGCTCTGCCGCGCGGGCGCGATGACCGTCGCCGAGCTCTCCGCCGTCGGACTGCCGGCCGCCTACGTCCCGCTGCCCATCGGCAACGGCGAACAGCGGCTGAACGCCCAGCCGGTGGTCAAGGCCGGCGGTGGCCTCCTCGTCGACGACGCGGACCTGTCGCCGCAGTGGGTGCAGGGCAACGTCCTGCCCGTACTGGCCGATCCGCACCGGCTGTACGAGATGTCCCGCGCCGCCTCCGAGTTCGGCCGCCGGGACGCCGACGACCTCCTCGTCGGCATGGTGTACGAGGCGATCGCCGCCCGCCGTCAGGCGTAGCGGCGGCGGAAAGGGAGCGCCCTGTGGCAGCCGGACCCGCGACCGAGCGGAAGAGCCCGAGCGGCAGGTCCAAGGGCTCGCCGGGGCCGTCGTCCCCACCGGGCGCCCGGAGGTTCCGGGTGCCCGGCCCGCGGGCGCTCCTGGTCTCCTTCGGCGCCCTCGCCCTCGTGGCCGGCGGCGTCTGGGTGCTCTACGGCTCGGCCTGGCTCCGCGTGGAGCGGGTGAGCGTCTCCGGCACGCAGGTGCTCACCCCGGACGAGGTGGAGCGCGTCGCGGCCGTTCCCGTCGGCGCGCCGATGGCCTCCGTGGACACCGACTCGATCGAGGCGCGGCTGCGCGAGCGGCTGCCCCGGATCGACACCGTGGACGTCGTGCGGTCCTGGCCGCACGGAATCGGTCTGAAAGTGACGGAACGGAAGCCCGTCCTCCTGATGGAAAAGGGCGGAAAGTTCACCGAAGTGGACGCAGGCGGTGTGCGGTTCGCCACCGTGGCCAAGGCGCCCCCCGGCGTCCCCCGGCTGGTCCTCGACGGGACCGCCTCGCCGAGCCTGCGCCGCTTCGACGAGGACCGGCTCCTCGGCGAGGCGGTAGGCGTGACGGGCGAACTCCCGGAGAAAATCGCCCGGGACGCCCGTGTCGTCCGGATCACGTCGTACGACTCCATCACCCTGGAGCTCGGCAGGGGACGCACGGTCTTCTGGGGCAGTGGTGAGGACGGGGCCGTCAAGGCCCGCGTCCTCACCGCGCTGATGAAGGCCACTCCCAAAGCGGGGCACTTCGATGTAAGTGCCCCCACGGCGCCCGCTTCGTCGGGAAGTTGACGCTCATCAGCCCTGGCCAGCACCCTGGTTGGCCAGCGCTACGGGTGATCACATAGGGTGAAAAGAAAAACGGGAGGTTCGGCGTGTTCGTTGAACGTGCGCCACTTGTCGACTTAGTGTCCTGTTCGGAAGAGTCCAGCGAACAGAGACACTGGTAACCCTAAACTTCAACGTTAGGGTTTGGGTCGGCGTTTCGGACCGTCCCAATCGGCATCCGTCGTCGCGGCGCGCTAACCACCGCGAAGCGGCGACACGTAACTCGAGGCGAGAGGCCTTCGACGTGGCAGCACCGCAGAACTACCTCGCAGTCATCAAGGTCATCGGTGTCGGCGGCGGTGGTGTCAATGCCATCAACCGAATGATCGAGGTCGGTCTCAAAGGCGTCGAGTTCATCGCCATCAACACCGATGCACAGGCGCTGTTGATGAGCGACGCCGACGTCAAGCTGGACGTCGGCCGTGAACTGACCCGCGGCCTGGGGGCCGGGGCCAACCCGGCCGTCGGCCGCAAGGCGGCAGAGGACCACCGTGAGGAGATCGAGGAGGTCCTCAAGGGGGCCGACATGGTCTTCGTGACCGCCGGAGAAGGCGGCGGCACCGGCACCGGCGGCGCACCCGTCGTCGCCAACATCGCACGCTCGCTCGGCGCCCTGACGATCGGTGTGGTCACCCGCCCGTTCACGTTCGAGGGCCGCCGGCGCGCCAACCAGGCGGAGGACGGCATCGCCGAGCTCCGCGAAGAGGTCGACACCCTCATCGTCATCCCGAACGACCGACTGCTGTCGATCTCGGACCGTCAGGTCTCCGTGCTCGACGCGTTCAAGTCGGCCGACCAGGTGCTGCTGAGCGGCGTCCAGGGCATCACCGACCTCATCACCACCCCGGGTCTGATCAACCTCGACTTCGCCGACGTCAAGTCGGTCATGTCCGAGGCGGGTTCCGCCCTCATGGGCATCGGCTCCGCCCGCGGCGACGACCGCGCCGTGGCCGCCGCCGAGATGGCGATCTCCTCGCCGCTCCTGGAGGCCTCCATCGACGGGGCCCGTGGTGTGCTGCTCTCCATCTCCGGCGGCAGCGACCTCGGTCTCTTCGAGATCAACGAGGCCGCCCAGCTGGTGAGCGAGGCCGCCCACCCCGAGGCGAACATCATCTTCGGCGCCGTCATCGACGACGCCCTCGGCGACGAGGTGCGGGTCACCGTCATCGCCGCGGGCTTCGACGGCGGCCAGCCGCCGGCCCGTCGCGACAACATCATCGGCTCGGCCTCCGCCAAGCGCGAGGAGCCGGCCCCGGCCCCCCGCATCGCCGAGACCTCCCGCCCGCTGGGCGGTCTGGGCACGGTGGCCCCGCGCGAGGAGCCGGTGGCCCCCATGGAGCCGATGCCGGCGGTCAGCGAGACCCCGCTGCCGCCCGTCTCCTCGCCGGTGGTCCCGCCGGCCCGCCCGTACGCGGACACCCAGGCCGAAGAGCTGGATGTCCCGGACTTCTTGAAGTGATAGGGCAGCGACACGACACGAGCGGCGCCCACTTCGCCTTCACCGACCGGTGGGGCGGGGTGAGCGCCGTTCCGTACGAGGAGCTCAACCTCGGCGGAGCCGTCGGCGACGACCCCGCGGCCGTCCTCGCCAACCGCGAACGGGCCGCGACCGGGCTGGGCCTCGACCCGGCCCGGGTGGTCTGGATGAACCAGGTCCACGGCGCCGGCGTCGCCGTGGTGGACGGCCCCTGGGGGACGGACCCCGTCCCCTCGGTGGACGCGCTCGTCACCGACCGGCCCGGACTCGCCCTCGCGGTGCTCACCGCGGACTGCGTGCCGGTCCTCCTCGCCGACCCCGTCGCCGGGGTCGCCGCCGCCGCCCACGCCGGGCGGCCCGGGATGGTCGCCGGAGTCGTCCCGGCCACGGTGGCCCGGATGACCGAACTCGGCGCCCGCCCCGAGCGGATCGTCGCCCGCACCGGCCCCGCCGTCTGCGGGCGCTGCTACGAGGTGCCCGAGGCGATGCGCGCCGAGGTCGCCGCCGTCGAACCGGCCGCCCACGCCGAGACCTCCTGGGGAACCCCCGCCGTCGACGTCACCGCGGGAGTCCTGGACCAGCTCGCCCGACTGGGCGTCACCGACGTGGTGGCGAGCGGGGTCTGCACCCTGGAGTCCCGGGACCACTACTCGTACCGCCGCGACCGCACCACCGGGCGACTCGCGGGATATGTCTGGCTGAACCGGGAAGAGACATGACGGACCGCACGGCCGAACTCGCCGCGAACCTGGCCCGGGTGGAGGAGCGCATCGCCGCCGCCTGCGCCGCCGCCGGTCGGGCGCGGGAGGAGGTGACCCTCATCGTGGTCACCAAGACCTACCCCGCGAGCGACGTGAGAATCCTGCACGGACTCGGGGTGCGCCATGTCGCCGAGAACCGCGACCAGGACGCCGCCCCCAAGGCCGCGGCCTGTGCGGACCTCGACCTGAACTGGCACTTCGTGGGCCAGCTGCAGACCAACAAAGTCCGTTCCGTGGTGGGTTATGCCGATGTGGTGCAGTCCGTCGACCGTTTGAAGCTGGTCTCCTCCCTCTCCGCGGCCGCGGAGAAGGCGGAGCGCGAGCTCGGCTGTCTGCTCCAGGTCGCGCTCGACGCCGAGTCCGGCGCGCGGGGCGACCGGGGCGGGGTGGCCCCCGACGGGATAGAGGAGTTGGCGGCCGCGGTGGACGCGGCCCCCGGACTGCGGCTCGACGGACTGATGACCGTCGCCCCGCTCTCCGGTCCGTTCGCGGGACGGCAACGGGCCGCCTTCGACCGGCTGATGGATTTGTCGACTGTCCTGCGCGCGACCCGTCCGGCTGCGAACATGGTGTCAGCAGGGATGAGTGCGGACCTCGAGGAGGCCGTGGCGGCCGGGGCGACACACGTGCGCATCGGTACGGCGGTACTCGGTGTCCGCCCGAAGCTCGGGTAACGTCGCGAAGCAAGTCGGACCACAGCAGAAAATATGGTCATTCCGCCAGGGAGGCGGGGAGGCCACGTGGATCGCGGGCACTTGGTGACACTGCGACATTCGGTAAGGGCGATCCACCACAGAGCGGAGGACTCAGAGCATGGCCGGCGCGATGCGCAAGATGGCGGTCTACCTCGGCCTCGTGGAGGACGATGGTTACGACGGCCGGGGCTTCGACCCCGACGACGACTTCGAACCCGAGCTGGAGCCGGAGCCCGAGCGTGACCGGCGCCATCACCAGCCCCCGCGCCAGGTGGAACGGGAGGAACCGGTACGAGTGGTCTCCCCGCCCGCACCCCGCGAGCCGGTGTCCCATTCTGTCCCGGTACCCGCCGAGAGCGGGCGTCCGGCCCGAATTGCCCCCGTGGCATCCATCACACCCGAACGCCCGAGCCTGGAGAAGAACGCACCGGTGATCATGCCCAAGGTCGTGTCCGAGCGGGAGCCCTACCGCATCACCACGCTCCACCCGCGGACCTACAACGAGGCCCGTACCATCGGGGAACACTTCCGCGAGGGCACCCCGGTGATCATGAATCTCACGGAGATGGACGACACCGACGCGAAGCGACTTGTCGACTTTGCCGCCGGACTCGTCTTCGGGCTCCATGGCAGCATTGAGCGCGTGACGCAGAAGGTGTTCCTGTTGTCGCCTGCTAACGTCGATGTCACGGCGGAGGACAAGGCCCGTATCGCAGAGGGCGGGTTCTTCAACCAGAGCTGAGAACACGAGACCGAGAACGACCCGGCCCTGAGGCCGGACAGGCGAGAGCCAGGGGAGAGGGAAGCGCGGGATGGGCGTCGCACTACAGGTGGTCTACATCGCGCTGATGTGCTTCCTTGTCCTCCTGATCTTCCGGCTGGTCATGGACTACGTCTTCCAGTTCGCCCGTTCATGGCAACCCGGTAAGGCGATGGTGGTCGTTCTGGAGGCCACCTACACTGTCACCGATCCACCGCTCAAGCTCCTGCGGCGGCTCATCCCGCCGCTGCGTCTCGGGGGCGTGGCACTCGACCTGTCCTTCTTCGTTCTGATGATCATCGTCTACATCCTGATCTCCGTCGTGAGCAGCTTCGCGAGGTGATGGTGGAGGGAAATGTGGACGATACGGTCTTGCCGACTGCCGACGACTACGTAGAGGTGAAGAAGAGATGCCGTTGACCCCCGAGGACGTGCGGAACAAGCAGTTCACGACCGTCCGCCTTCGAGAAGGCTATGACGAGGACGAGGTCGATGCCTTCCTCGACGAGGTCGAAGGCGAACTGACGCGTCTGCTCCGCGAGAACGAGGACCTGCGCGCCAAGCTGGCCGCCGCGACCCGTGCCGCCGCGCAGAACCAGCAGCAGCAGCAGAACATGCGCAAGCCCCCGGAGCAGCAGGACCGTCCCGTCGGTCCCGGGGCCCCGGTGCCCGCCGCCATATCCGGACCGCCCGCCCAGCAGCAGCCTCCGCAGATGGGCCCGCCGCAGCTGCCGTCGGGAGCCCCCGCGCTTCCCGCCGGCCCGATGCAGGGTGGTCCGATGCAGGGTGGCCCCATGCAGGGCGGCCCGATGGGTCCCGGCTCGATGCAGGGCGGCCCCATGGGTCCCGGCCCGATGCAGGGTGGCCCCATGCAGGGCGGCCCCATGGGTCACCCGCAGCAGCAGCAGATGCAGCCCATGCAGCCGGCTCAGGGCCCGGGTGGCGACAGCGCCGCGCGTGTCCTCTCGCTGGCCCAGCAGACCGCCGACCAGGCGATCGCGGAGGCCCGTTCCGAGGCCAACAAGATCGTCGGCGAGGCGCGTTCGCGCGCCGAGGGCCTGGAGCGGGACGCCCGCGCCAAGGCCGACGCCCTGGAGCGGGACGCGCAGGAGAAGCACCGCGTCGCGATGGGCTCCCTGGAGTCCGCCCGTGCGACCCTCGAGCGCAAGGTCGAGGACCTGCGGGGCTTCGAGCGTGAGTACCGGACCCGCCTGAAGTCGTACCTGGAGTCGCAGCTGCGTCAGCTGGAGACCCAGGCCGACGACTCGCTGGCCCCGGCGCGCACTCCCGCGACCGCGTCCCTGCCGCCGTCCCCCTCGATGGCCTCGGCGGGTGCCCCCGCCCCGTCCTTCGGCGGCAACGGCTCGATGGGCGGCGCCCCGTCGTACGGCGGTCAGCAGCAGATGTCCCCGGCGATGACCCAGCCGATGGCTCCGGTCCGTCCGCAGGCTCCGCAGCCGATGCAGCAGGCGCCGGCGCCGATGCGCGGTTTCCTGATCGACGAGGACGACAACTGACGGCGCCGCACGTCCACGCGCTGAGCGCGTAGCCGTCGGCGGCAGTCGTAAGGGCCGGGCCCTGGGTATCCACCCAGGGCCCGGCCCTTTTGCCGTGTGCTTCGCCCGGCGGGCATCCCCGGGCCGGTCCCGGGGTGCGCGGAAGGGGGTGCGGTACGCGGAAGGGCCCGGCACCGGGGTCGGTGCCGGGCCCTTCGCCGTGCGGGTTACGCCTTGCGGAGGCGGAAGGTGAGGGCCAGGCCCTCGTCCTCGAACGGGGTGCCGTACGAGTCGTCGGCAGCGCCCTCCGCGTGGTCCGTGGCCAGGACCTCGTCCGCGATCAGGCCGGCGTGCGCCGCGAGCGCCTCCGCCGTCTCCGGGGAGGTGGAGGTCCAGCGCAGCGCGATCCGGTCCGCCACGTCCAGGCCGCTGTTCTTGCGGGCCTCCTGGATCAGGCGGATCGCGTCACGGGCCAGGCCGGCCTTGCGCAGCTCCGGGGTGATCTCCAGGTCGAGGGCGACCGTCGCACCGGAGTCGGAGGCCACCGACCAGCCCTCGCGCGGGGTCTCCGTGATGATGACCTCCTCCGGAGTGAGGGTCACCTCCTCGCCGTTGACCGTGACGACCGCCTCGCCGCCGCGCAGCGCCAGCGACAGGGCCGCCGCGTCGGCCGCGGCCACGGCCTTCGCCACGTCCTGGACGCCCTTGCCGAAGCGCTTGCCGAGCGCCCGGAAGTTCGCCTTGGCGGTGGTGTCGACCAGGCTGCCGCCGACCTCGGAGAGGGAGGCGAGCGAGGAGACGTTCAGCTCCTCCGTGATCTGGGCCTGGAGCTCCGGCGAGAGGGCCGCGAAGCCGTTCGCCGCCACCAGCGCGCGCGAGAGCGGCTGACGGGTCTTCACGCCCGACTCGGCGCGCGTCGCGCGGCCCAGCTCGACCAGGCGGCGGACCAGCAGCATCTGCTCGGACAGCACCTCGTCGACGAGCGTGGCGTCCGCCTCCGGCCAGGTGGCCAGGTGGACGGATTCCGGGGCGTCGGGGGAGACCGGGACGACCAGGTCCTGCCAGACCCGCTCCGTGATGAAGGGGGTCAGCGGGGCCATCAGACGGGTGACCGTCTCGACCACCTCGTGCAGGGTGCGCAGGGCCGCCTTGTCGCCCTGCCAGAAGCGGCGGCGGGAGCGGCGCACGTACCAGTTGGACAGGTCGTCGACGAAGGCCGAGAGCAGCTTGCCGGCCCGCTGGGTGTCGTACGCCTCCATCGCCTCGGTGACCGAGGCGACCAGCGTGTTCAGCTCGGAGAGGAGCCACTTGTCGAGGACCGTGCGGTCGGCCGGCGCCGGGTCGGCGGCCGACGGGGCCCAGCCCGAGGTGCGGGCGTACAGGGCCTGGAAGGCGACCGTGTTCCAGTACGTCAGGAGGGTCTTGCGGACGACCTCCTGGATCGTGCCGTGGCCGACCCGGCGGGCCGCCCAGGGCGAGCCGCCGGCCGCCATGAACCAGCGGACCGCGTCGGCGCCGTGCTGGTCCATCAGCGGGATGGGCTGCAGGATGTTGCCGAGGTGCTTGGACATCTTGCGGCCGTCCTCGGCGAGGATGTGGCCCAGGCAGACCACGTTCTCGTACGAGGACTTGTCGAAGACCAGCGTGCCGACCGCCATCAGCGTGTAGAACCAGCCGCGGGTCTGGTCGATCGCCTCGGAGATGAACTGCGCCGGGTAGCGGCTCTCGAACAGCTCCTTGTTCTGGTACGGGTAGCCGTACTGCGCGAACGGCATCGAACCCGAGTCGTACCAGGCGTCGATGACCTCCGGCACGCGGACGGCCTCGTGGGAACAGCCCTCGGCGGGGCAGGTGAAGGTGACCGCGTCGATGTACGGGCGGTGCGGGTCGAGCTCCGACTGGTCGGTGCCGGTCAGCTCGGACAGCTCCGCGCGCGAGCCCACGCAGGTCAGGTGGGAGTCCTCGCAGCGCCAGATCGGCAGCGGGGTGCCCCAGTAGCGGTTGCGGGAGAGCGCCCAGTCGATGTTGTTGTTCAGCCAGTCGCCGAAGCGCCCGTGCTTCACCGAGTCCGGGAACCAGTTCGTCTTCTCGTTCTCCTCGAGAAGACGGTCCTTCACGGCGGTCGTACGGATGTACCAGGACGGCTGCGCGTAGTAGAGCAGCGCCGTGTGGCAGCGCCAGCAGTGCGGGTAGCTGTGCTCGTACGGGGTGTGCCGGTAGAGCAGGCCGCGCGCGTCCAGGTCGGCGGTCAGCTGCTCGTCGGCCTTCTTGAAGAAGACGCCGCCGACCAGCGGCACGTCCTCCTCGAAGGTGCCGTCGGGGCGGACCGGGTTCACGACCGGCAGGCCGTAGGCGCGGCAGACCTTGAGGTCGTCCTCACCGAAGGCGGGGGACTGGTGGACCAGACCCGTGCCGTCCTCGGTCGTCACGTACTCGGCGTTGACGACGTAGTGGGCCTCGGCCGGGAACTCGACGAGCTCGAAGGGGCGCTGGTAGGTCCAGCGCTCCATCTCGGCGCCGGTGAAGGACTCGCCGGTGGTCACCCAGCCGTCGCCGAGGGCCTTCTCCAGGAGCGGCTCGGCGACGACCAGGCGCTCGTCGCCGTCGGTGGCGACCACGTAGGTCACCTCGGGGTGGGCGGCGACGGCCGTGTTGGACACCAGGGTCCACGGGGTCGTCGTCCAGACCACCAGGGCCGCCTTGCCGGCCAGCGGGCCGGAGGTCAGCGGGAAGCGCACGTAGACCGAGGGGTCGACGACCGTCTCGTAGCCCTGGGCCAGCTCGTGGTCGGAGAGGCCGGTGCCGCAGCGGGGGCACCAGGGGGCGACGCGGTGGTCCTGGACGAGCAGGTCCTTGTCGAAGATCTGCTTCAGCGACCACCAGACCGACTCGATGTACGCGGGGTCCATGGTGCGGTACGCGTCGTCGAGGTCGACCCAGTAGCCCATCCGGGTGGTGAGCTCGGCGAAGGCGTCGGTGTGCCGGGTCACGGACTCGCGGCACTTGGCGTTGAACTCGGCGATGCCGTACGCCTCGATGTCCTTCTTGCCGGCGAAGCCGAGTTCCTTCTCGACGGCGAGCTCGACCGGCAGGCCGTGGCAGTCCCAGCCGGCCTTGCGGGCCACGTGGTAGCCGCGCATGGTGCGGAAGCGGGGGAAGACGTCCTTGAAGACGCGGGCCTCGATGTGGTGGGCGCCGGGCATGCCGTTGGCGGTGGGCGGACCCTCGTAGAAAACCCACTCGGGGCGTCCCTCGGACTGCTCCAGGGTCTTGGCGAAGACCTTGTTGTCCTGCCAGAAGTCGAGCACCGCGTGCTCGAGCGCGGGCAGGTCGACCTGGGCGGGCACCTGGCGGTATTGCGGCGGCGTCATGCTTGCGAGCTCCTCCGGCGGACTGTTTCGCTTCCGTCCGGAGGGACGAGAGCACTGCTCCCGCGGTACCACCCTCCTTGGCCCCGGGCGGCCGCAGCCGTCCTGAGCCCCCTCATTGGGGTCGCGACACCGGGTCTACTCGCCGCGGTCGCCCGCGGCTTTCTTCCGGCAGCTCCGGGGTGATGCTTCACATCGGGCTCGCCCCCGGGCTCTCACCGTCCCCGGGTCGCTCATGGCTGCGTGCGACGCTACTCGTCCCCATCCAAGCCTTTCGCTCAGCCCAGTGTACGGGGCCGGGGCGGGGGCGGCCGACCGGATTTCCGGTGTTTCCCGGTGACCCGAATGGGCACACCGGCCCGTGCGGAGTCGGACTTCGGCCAAGTGGGGGACGGCCGGGACGGATAACCCGCCGGGGAGCTGGGCACAACGGAGGCAGGCTCGTCCCGGAGGGCGCCGGGGCGGGCGTGCAGGGCGGCGTGCCCCGTTGCCGCGGGCTCTGGGCCGATTTATCGTCCCAGCACGATTCGCGAGCAAGATCACTAAGTGTGAAGGGGCCGCGACATGGTGGCGAAGAAGACCGCCGCGAAGAAGACGACGGCAGCGAAGAAGACGCCGGCCGTCAAGAAGTCCGCGCCCGCGAAGAAGTCCGCGCCCGCGAGCGGGGCGCCCGCCGGGAAGGCCGCCGCGAAGAAGGCGACAGCCACCAGGGCGGCGGCCGCGAAGGCGGCCGCGGACCCCGCGGCCCCCGCGAAGAAGGCGGCACCCGCGAAGAAGACCCCCGCGGCGAAGAAGGCGGCCACGGCCGGGAAGGCCGCCGCATCGCCGAGGACCGCGAAGAAGACCGCGAAGACCGCGACCGCGAAGACCGTGAAGACCGTGAAGACGGCGAAGGCCGCGACCGAGAAGACAGGAGCCAGGACGGTGGCAGCGAAGAAGACCGCGGGGGGCGTCAGGACGGCCACGAGCGAGGCCGCGCTGCCTCACTCCCGGCCGGGTGAGCTCGCCGTACGCCCGGGGGAGGAGCCCTGGACCCCCGAGGAGGTCGCCGAGGCCCGCAGCGGCCTCCAGGCGGAGGTGCTGCGGCTGCGGAGCGAGCTGGTGCACTCCCAGGAGGAGCTGACCGGGCTGATGCGCGACTCCGGCGACGGGGCGGGCGACGACCAGGCCGACACCGGGACCAAGAACATCACGCGCGAGCACGAGCTCGCCCTGGCGGCCAACGCGCGCGAGATGCTGGAGCAGAGCGAACACGCCCTGGAGCGGCTCGACGCCGGCACGTACGGTCTGTGCGAGGTCTGCGGCAAGCCCATCGGCAAGGCCAGGATGCAGGCCTTCCCCCGGGCCACGCTGTGCGTGGAGGACAAGCAGAAGCAGGAGCGCCGCGGCTGACGCGGCCCGAGGGGTGTGCCGTACCCTCGTGCACATGGCAGAGGCGGAGAGCGTCATCGGTACGCCGGATTCAGGTACGGATTCAGCAGGGGCCGACGAGACGGCCGTCCCCGAGGAGCGGCCCAAGGGGAGGCGACGGATCGTCGCCCTCCTCGTGGTGGCCGTCCTGGCCTACCTCGTCGACCTCGGCAGCAAGATGCTGGTGGTCGAGAAGCTGGAGGGGCACGCGCCGATCAAGGTCATCGGTGATCTGCTGCGCTTCGAGGCCATCCGCAACCCGGGGGCCGCCTTCGGCATGGGCGAGGCGTTCACGATCATCTTCACCGGGATCGCGACGGTCGTCATCGTCGTGATCATCCGGCTCTCGCGCAAGCTCTACAGCCTGCCCTGGGCGATCGCGCTGGGCCTGCTGCTGGGCGGCGCGCTGGGCAACCTCACGGACCGGATCTTCCGCTCGCCGGGCGTTTTCGAGGGCGCGGTCGTCGACTTCATCGCGCCCGCCCACTTCGCCGTCTTCAACCTCGCCGACTCGGCGATCGTGTGCGGCGGCATCCTGATCGTGATCCTGTCCTTCCGGGGCCTGGACCCGGACGGAACCGTCCACAAGGACTGAGCCCGCCCCCTGCGGACGACAGGGTGTCGTCCGCACAAGGCATACTCGACGAGTGAGTACGAGTCCCGAGATCCGCACGCTGCCCGTTCCCGATGGCCTGGAGGGCGAGCGCGTCGACGCCGCCATCGCCCGTATGTTCGGGTTCTCCCGTACGAAGGCGGCCGAGCTGGCCGCCGCAGGCAAGGTCCAGGTCGACGGCGCCGTCGTCGGCAAGTCCGAGCGGGTCAGCGGCGGCGCGTGGCTCGAGGTCGAGATGCCGGGCGCGGCCGCCCCGGTGCAGATCGTCGCCGAGCCCGTCGAGGGCATGGAGATCGTCCACGACGACGACGACATCGTCGTGATCATGAAGCCGGTCGGTGTCGCCGCCCACCCCAGCCCCGGCTGGACCGGCACCACCGTGATCGGCGGCCTCGCCGCCGCCGGCTACCGCATCTCCACCTCCGGCGCCGCCGAGCGCCAGGGCATCGTGCACCGCCTCGACGTCGGCACCTCCGGTCTGATGGTGGTGGCGAAGTCGGAGTACGCGTACACCTCGCTGAAGCGCCAGTTCAAGGAGCGCGTGGTCGACAAGCGCTACCACGCCCTCGTCCAGGGGCACCCGGACCCGCTGAGCGGCACCGTCGACGCGCCCATCGGCCGGCACCCGAACCACGACTACAAGTGGGCCGTGACCGCCGACGGCAAGGCCTCCGTGACCCACTACGACCTGATCGAGGCCTACCGCGCGGCCTCGCTGCTCGACATCAAGCTGGAGACGGGCCGCACCCACCAGATCCGGGTGCACATGTCCACGCTCCGCCACCCCTGCGTCGGCGACCTCACCTACGGCGCCGACCCCACGCTGGCCAAGCGCCTCGGCCTGACCCGCCAGTGGCTGCACGCGGTGCGCCTCGGCTTCGAGCACCCCGGCGACGGGCAGTGGGTCGAGTTCGCCAGCACCTACCCGGCGGACCTGCAGACCGCGCTCGACCGGATCGCCTCGGAGAGCCGGTGACCACCCCCGCGTACGCCGTCCGCGAGGCCGTGGACGGCGCCGACCGCGACGCGTGCTTCGCGGTGCGCCGCGAGGTCTTCGTCGACGAGCAGGGCGTTCCGCAGGAGCTCGAGTACGACACGTACGACGAGACCGCCGTGCATGTGCTCGCCGTCGGCGCGGACGGGGTGCCGCTGGGCACCGGGCGGCTGCTCCTCGGGGCGGACGCGACCGGCAAGACCGGCGCCGACGCGTCGGTGGGCTCCCTCGGGCGGCTCGCGGTCAGCAAGGCCGCCCGCGGTCTCGGGGTGGGCGCGGCGCTGGTGCGGGCCATCGAGGACGCGGCCCGCGGGCGCGGGCTCGCCGCCGTCGACCTGCACGCCCAGACGCAGGCGCTCGGCTTCTACGAGCGGCTGGGCTACGAGGCCTACGGCCCGGAGTTCCCCGACGCGGGGATGCCGCACCGGGCGATGCGAAGGCCCCTGTAACCGGGCTCCGTCGCGGCGGGTGAGGCCGGCCGCCCGGTCGGCCGGCCCGGGTTCCCGAAGCGCTCCGACCCCCTTGGGTGGGGGCAATCGCGGTCAAACCGGGCGTACGTGACAGGGTGGGGCCGTGGATCAATTGGCCCTGCTGTTCCTGCTGCTGCTCGGCGCCGTACTGACCGTGCCCCTCGGGGAACGGCTCGGGCTGCCCGCGCCCGTCCTGATGACCCTCGTCGGGATCGCGCTGGCCTTCGCGCCCTTCGTGCCCGATGTCGACATCCCGCCCGAGTACATCCTTCCGCTGGTGCTGCCGCCGCTGCTGTACGCCTCCGTGCAGCGCACCTCCTGGCGCCAGTTCGCGGCCAACCGGCGCCCGATCTTCCTGCTCGCGGTGGCCCTGGTCTTCGTCACCACGGCCGCCGTCGGCGCGGTCGCGGACGCGCTGGTGCCCGGGATCCCGCTGGCCGCGGCGCTGGCGCTCGGCGCGCTGGTGGCCCCGCCCGACCCGGTCGCCGCGACCGCCGTCGCCGGGTCGCTGGGGCTGCCCCGGCGGCTGGTGTCGATCCTGGAGGGCGAGGGGCTCTTCAACGACGTCACCGCGATCGTGCTCTACAACGTGGCGATCACCGCCGTGGTGAGCGGCTCCTTCTCGTGGCCCCGGGCGCTCGGCGAGCTCGTCCTGTCGGCCGTCGTCGCGGTCGCCGTCGGGCTCGCGCTGGGCTGGACCGCCAACAAGCTGATGGGCCTGCTCGGCGACCCCACGCTCCAGATCGGGCTCACCCTCCTGGTGCCCTTCGTCTCGTACGTGCTCGCCGAGGAGCTGCACGGCTCCGGCGTCCTGGCCGTGCTGGTCACCGCGCTCTTCCTGGCCGAGTACGCGATCGACGCCGACGACGTGATGGGCCGGCTCGCCGGGCAGACCTTCTGGGAGGTCATCGACACCCTGGTCACCGGGATCGCCTTCGGGCTCATCGGCCTGGAGCTGGTGAACGTCTTCGGGGTGGTGGACGACCACGGCGGGCGGGTGCTCCGCTGGGGCGCGGCCGTCGTGGGCGTGGTCGTCGTGGTCCGGCTGCTGTGGCTGCTGCCGGCGACCTGGCTGGCCAAACGGCTGCACACCGGCGGGGACTACGCCGAGGAGATCCCGATGAGCTGGCGGGAGACCGTCGTCATGTGGTGGTCCGGGATGCGCGGGGTGGCCTCGGTGGCGCTGGCGCTCGCCATCCCGCTGCGCACCGACGACGGTTCGCCCTTCCCCGGCCGGGACGAGATCGTCTTCATCGCCTTCTGCGTGATCATCGCCACCCTCGTCGTCCAGGGGCTCACCCTGCCCTGGCTGGTCAGGCGGCTCGGCGTGCAGGCCGACGCGGACGCGGAGCGGGCCTTCGAGCGGGAGCTGGCCCTCCGCGCCGCGAAGGCCGCCAAGCGCCGCCTGAAGGAGATCGAGGAGGTCGAGGAGCTGCCCGAGGAGGTCGCCGAGCGGCTGCAGCGCGGGGCCTTCGACATCGGGGCCCGGATCAGCCCGGACATGGTCGACGACGAGCGGCGGGCCGCGTTCACCGAGCGGGTGGACCGGGTGAAGAAGGTCCAGCGGATCCACAAGGAGCTGATGTCGGCGGCCCGCCACGAGGTCCTCGCGGCGCGCAGCGAGCCCGGCGCCGACCCGGAGGTGGTGGACCGGGTGCTGCGCCAGCTGGACGTGCGCAGCATGCGCTAGGGCGGGTCGCGCGGATGGGAGGATGGCCGCATGGACATCATGCTTTTCCACTCGGTCTACGGGATGCGCCCCGCGGTGGAGGCCGCGGCCGAGCGGCTGCGGGCCGCCGGGCACCAGGTCTGGACGCCGGACCTCTTCGAGGGCCGCACCGTCGGCACGGTCGAGGAGGGCATGGAGCTCAGGGACGGGATCGGGAAGGACGAGCTGCTGCGGCGGGCGGTCCTGGCGGCGGCGCCGTACTCGGAGCGCGGGCTCGTCTACATGGGCCTGTCCTTCGGGGCCTCGGTGGCGCAGACGCTGGCCCTCGGTGACGAGAAGGCGCGCGGGCTGCTGCTGTTCCACGGCACCTCGGACATCGCCGAGTCGGCCTCGGTGGACGACCTGCCCGTGCAGCTGCACGTGGCCGAGCCCGACCCGTTCGAGACGGACGACTGGCTGTCGTCCTGGTACCTGCAGATGCGCAAGGCGGGGGCGGACGTGGAGGTCTACCGCTACCGGGGCGCCGGGCACCTGTACACCGACCCGGAGCTGCCGGACTGGGACGAGGAGGCGGCGGAGCGGACCTGGTCGGTCGCGCTGTCGTTCCTGGACAGCCTGTAGATCCGTCTATAGATCCGTCTATAGATCCGTCTATGGATCCGTCTGTGGATCCGTCTGTGGATCCGCGCGACCGACGGGGTGTGGCCCCCGGGGAGGGTTCCCCGGGGGCCACACCCGTGTGCGCGGACGGTGTGTCAGGCGCGGTACGCGGTCCAGGAGTCGTTCATCCGGGTCACCTGGCCCGAGGTGAACTGGTACATGCAGGAGTCGTACGTGTAGTCCATGAAGTTGTGGATCGGGTCCACGCCGGGCTTGGAGGTGCAGGTGTCACGGCCGGTCGGGCACTCGAAGGCGGCGCTCTTCTCGGCCGGGGTGTCGCTGACGTAGTCGCCGTTGCCCGTGCAGCCGCCCTGGAAGGTGTGGTAGAGCCCCATCCAGTGGCCGACCTCGTGGGTGGCGGTGTCGCCCTCGTTGTAGTTGGCCGCGGAGCCGCCCGGCAGCGAGGCGTCGAGGATGACGACGCCGTCCATCTTCGGGCTGGACTGGTACGAGGACGGGAAGGTCGCCCAGCCGAGCAGGCCGCCGCCGAGGTTGGCGGTGTAGACGTTCAGCGCGTTGGCGCCGCCCTTGCGCAGGGCGTTCTTCATGTCCTTCTCGGCCTGGGTGCCGTCGGAGACGTTGTACCAGGTGGCGTTGTCCGTGTAGTCCGTGCCGGCCAGGCTGAACTGGAAGTTGGAGTTCACGTTGCCGGTGCCCTGGCCGGCGTAGGCGGCGTTGAGGACGGCCATCTGGTTGTTGATGGCGGTGGCGCTGAGCTTGCCCGTCGTACCGCTGTGGATGACGTGGAAGTAGACCGGGATCGTCGTCGCGGTGGCCGCGTTCGCGCCGGCGGCCAGGGAGGCGCGGCCGGAGACGCGGGCCTCGCTGACCTTCTTCCGCAGGTCCGCGTCCATGGCCTTGGCCTGGGCGGCGGTGATCTCGTTGGGCTCGGCCTCGGCGGCGTGGCCCTTGGCCTTGCGGGCGCCGGACAGGGTGGCGGAGCCGTCCGCGCACTTCTCGGCGGAGGCCAGCGTGGAGGTGGCCGGGGACGCGGCGGGGGCGGAGAGAGGCGCGAGAGCCAGAGTTCCGGCCATCACGGCCGTGCCGAGCATACGACGTGACATACGCGGCGATATACGGACGAGAGCGCGCACGCTGACTCCTTGTGGGGGGTGATGGGGAGGCAGTTCCTCGCCACTGGCCGGGAGATTACGCGTCCATGTCAGACGTCGTTGAGGATTGATCCAGCCCAATCATTCGTGGGGCAAACAGGGGCATCGGGAAGAAAATCTTCTGCCGCTTCCGGAGTTTGAGACGTGGACGTAACAGAAGGGATGACGAAGGCGGGTGGTGTGTCCGGATTCGATCTCCCGAACTCGCCACCCGCCGTAGCCATGTGATCTTCCGTTAACAGAGCGGATCATGGCTGAAAAGCATCGCTACAGCGCCCCGGGGCGCCCGTACGTACGTGTCAGCGCACCGGCTGGTACACGCGCTCGACGCGCTGCGTTCCGCTGAGCGTGCGGTACGAACGGGCCCAGGACGCCGTCGCGTGGACGTCCGCCCGGTCGGAGACCGTGTAGTAGTCCATCTGCGAGCGCTCGGCCGTCACGTCGAGCACGCCGTAGCCGTGGTGGTCCATGTCCACCCACTTCACATGCCGGTTGGCCGCCTTGACCGCGCCCGCCGCCACCAGCGAGAGCGTGCCCGGCGCCACGTGCAGCAGGTCGTCCAGGTTGTCCGAGGTCACCGAGGTCACCACGAACTCCGTCGCGGCCGAGGCCGACAGCGGGTACGTCGCCGCCGTCACCGGCACGTCGTTGGCCCACGCCATGTGGATGTCACCAGTGAGGAAGACCGTGTTCCGGATGCCCCGGTCCGTCAGGTGCCGCAGCAGCTCCTTGCGGTCGTCCGTGTAGCCGTCCCACTGGTCGACGTTGACGGCCAGGCCCTCCTTGGGCAGCCCGAGCAGCCCGGCCAGCGGTTCGAGCAGATGGGCCGGCAGCGAACCGAAGGCCACCGGCGAGATCATCACCGAGGTGCCGACCAGCTGCCAGGCCGCGTCCGAGGCGGACAGGCCGGACTTCAGCCAGTCCAGCTGCGCCCGGCCGGTGATGGACCGCTCCGGGTCGTCCACCTTGCCGCTGCCCACGCCCGCCTGCTGGGAGCGGAAGGAACGCAGGTCGAGCAGGTGCAGATCGGCCAGCTTGCCGAAGCGCAGCCGCCGGAAGACCGTGCCCTCGGTCGAGGTGCGTACCGGCATCCACTCGAAGTAGGCCCGCTTGGCCGCCGCGACCCGGTCCGCCCAGGCGCCCTCGGTGCCCGGCGTGTGGTTCTCGGCCCCGCCCGACCAGGCGTCGTTGGCGAACTCGTGGTCGTCCCAGATCGCGACGACCGGGTGCGCCGCGTGCAGCGCCTGGAGGTCGGCGTCCGTCTTGTACTTCCCGTGCCGGGTGCGGTAGTCGGCGAGCGAGACGATCTCGTGGGCCGGCTCGTGCTGCCGGACGACGTACTCGGCCGCCGGGTAGGCGCCGGTGGCGTACTCGTAGATGTAGTCGCCGAGGTGGAGGATCGCGTCCAGGTCGGTGCGGGCCGCGAGGTGGCGGTACGGGGAGAAGTAGCCGGCCTCCCAGTTGGCGCAGGAGACCACGCCGAAGCGGACGCCGGGTCCGGCCGAGTCGGCGGCGGGGGCGGTGCGGGTGCGGCCGGCCGGGGAGACGACCCCGCCGGCGGTGAAGCGGAACCAGTAGGCGGTGGCCGGGCGCAGGCCGCGGACGTCCGCCTTCACGGTGTGGTCGGAGGCCGCGGTGGCCAGGGCCGTGCCGTTGGCGACGGTCCGGGCGAAGGCGCGGTCCTCGGCGAGCTCCCAGGCGACGGTGACGTCGGGGCCCGTGCCGGAGCCGGGTACGGCATCGGGGGTGGGGGTGACGCGCGTCCAGAGCAGGACGCCGTCGGGCAGCGGGTCGCCCGAGGCGACACCGTGCAGGAACGCCGGCGCCGTCGGGTCGGCGAGCGCGGGCGAGGCGGCGGCCACCAGTGCCGGGGTCACGACGGCCGTCACGGCGGCGGCCTTCACGACGGTGCGGCGAGTGGGGGCGGATATGAGGTTACGACTGGTCACGGGCCGTCAGATTACCGGCCGGTAGAGCGGATCGGCAGAGCTGTGCGCAAAGTTCGCCGACTCTTCGGCGGGACGTCGCCGAAGAGGCCGCAGCCGCCCCCTCGGGCCCCGCCGCCCTCCCCGGGACCCCCGCCGGACCCGGCCGCGGCTCCCGCCGGACACGGCCGCGGCCCCCGCCGGACGCGCCGCGGCCCCCGGTCCGCCGCGGGAGTGCGGCGGGCCGGGGGCCGAAGAAGCGGTCCCGGGGCCCTGGGGGCCCGGGGGGGCGAGGGGTCAGCCCTTCATCACCTTGGCGAGCGCCGTGTTGAACTGGTCCACCGTCAGCGGCGGGTTGTCGCTGCCCTCGGCGGTCAGGGTCTTGCCGTCCATCTTCAGCGTCGGCGTCCCGGTGACCCCGCTCTTGTCGAAGGCCTTCGACATCTTCATCGCCCAGGCGTCGAAGGTGCCGTCCTCGACGTTCTTCTTGAACTCGGCGTTGCCCTTGAGCGCCGGCACCGAGTCCGCGACCTCCAGGAGGTAGGAGTCCTTGGCGAACTTGTCCTGGGTCTCCTCCGGGTGGAACTTGGTCGAGTACAGCGCCTCCTTGTACTTCAGGAAGGCGTCGGGGCTCACGTTCAGGGCCGCGCCCAGCGCCGACAGGGCGTTCTTCGAGCCCTCGCCCTGGTCGGAGTTGTCGATGAAGGTGGCGCCCACGTACTTGATCTTGTACTTGCCGTCGGCGACGTCCTTCGCCACGGTCGCGCCCACGCCCTGCTCGAAGGTCGCGCAGACCGGGCAGCGGGAGTCCTCGTAGAGCTCCAGCGTCTTCTTGGCCTCCGGCTTGCCGACGACGACCGTCGTGCCGTCGGTGCCCTCGGTGTTCTTCGGGGCCGTGACGCTCTTCGCGTCCGAGGCCGCCTCCCACGCGGACGGCTTGTTGGCCTGGACGACGGCGAAGCCGATGCCGCCGGCCACCGCGAGCGCGGCGACCGCCGACACCGCGACGACCACCTGGCGGCGTGCCTTGTCCTTCTTGGCCTGGCGCTCGCGCTCCTCGCGCAGCCGCTCGCGGGCGGCTGCCTTGTTGGCCTGGGTGTTGCGCTTGCTCATGATCGTGATCTCCGTGACGTGAAGCAGGAAGGGAAAGGGCGAACGGACCGCGTGCTTGCTCAGACGAGGGCGAGCGCCGGCGCACAGGCGCGCCGGAAGCCCGCGGAGCACGGCGGTCCACGCCGTCCCACGGAGTGCACGAGCAGCCGGGCCCGCGACCGGCGGGGCCGGTCCACGGGACGCCCGGCGCGCCGCGGGGCCGTCCCCACGCCGCGGAAGAAGGCCGCCACCAGGAGCAGCGGCCGGAAGGCGAGGGCCACGGCCGCCGCGAGCAGCCGGGCGAGCGCCCGCTCCCCGCCGCGCAGCCAGGCGGCCGCCGTGAGCCCGACCACCACATGGGCGGCGAGCAGCAGCCAGGGCACCGCCGGACCGGGCGAGCTCAGCAGCGCCGCCGCGGTCCCGCTCCCCGGGACCGCCACACCCGGCAGCGGGGAGCCGAGGGCGCCGCCGCACAGCGCGTCCACGTCGAAGCCCACCGCGCGCAGCGAGCCGGCGACCGGGCCGCCGGCGGGGCCGTAACAGGCGACCTGCCCGCTGGTGAACAGCGTGTCGGCGGCCAGTTCCAGCGGGACGAGCAGCCCGGCGATCGGGCCGAAGCCGCGCTCCCGCCCGGCCAGGGCGTAGGCCACGGCGAAGACACCGGCGGCGACCGGGACGACCGTCGCCAGGGGCAGCGGCACCCCGGACAGCAGCACATGCGAGGCCACGGACAGCGCCACGACCAGGGTCGTGAAGAGCGCCGCCCGGAGGGCTCTCAGTCGAGTGCTTGCCATGTCCATCGCCGTGGAAGTCTGTCATGCCGGGCCGTAAGGCGTCCCTAAGGCCCAGCTGTGAGACCGCGCCGGGCGGACCCGGCCGCCCCACCCGCCCCTACAGCCCCGGGATGCGCCCGTTGCGGAAGAGGTCCACGAAGATCTGGTGGTCGGCCCGCGCCCGCGCCCCGTAGGAGTGCGCGAAGTCCACCAGGAGCTCGGCGAAGCCCTCCTCGTCGGCCGCGATGGCCGCGTCGATGGCCCGCTCCGTGGAGAACGGCACCAGCGAGTGGCCGCTGGAGTCGTCCGCCGCCGCGTGCATGGCCGCCGTGGCCCGCCCGAGGTCGGCCACGGTCGCCGCGATCTCCTCCGGGTCGTCGATGTCCGACCAGTCCAGGTCCACCGCGTACGGCGACACCTCGGCGACCAGCTGCCCGGCCCCGTCCAGCTCCGTCCAGCCCAGCCACGGGTCGGCGTGCGCCTGGAGCGCCCGCTGCGAGATCACGGTGCGGTGGCCCTCGTGCCGGAAGTACCCCCGTACCGCCGCGTCCGTCACATGGCGCGACACCGCCGGCGTCTGTGCCTGCTTCATGTAGATGACGACGTCGTTCTCCAAGGCGTCGCTGTTGCCCTCCAGGAGGATGTTGTACGAGGGGAGGCCGGCCGAGCCGATGCCGATGCCGCGGCGCCCGACGACGTCCTTCACCCGGTACGAGTCCGGGCGGGCCAGGCTCGACTCCGGGAGGGTCTCCAGGTAGCCGTCGAAGGCGGCGAGGACCTTGTAGCGGGTGGCCGCGTCCAGCTCGATCGCACCGCCGCCGGAGGCGAAGCGGCGCTCGGACTCGCGGATCTCCGTCATCGAGTCCAGCAGGCCGAAACGCGTCATGCCGCGCGCGTCGCGCAGGGCGTCGAGCAGGGCGCCGCCCGCGGTGTCCAGCGTGAAGGGCGGGATCTCGTCGTGCTTGGCGCCGGTCGCGAGCGCGTGGACGCGCTCCCGGTAGGCGGTGGCGCAGATCCGCACCAGCTCGGTGATCTGCTCGTCGCTGAGCGCCTTGGTGTAGCCCAGCAGCGCCAGGGAGGCGGCGAGCCGCTTGAGGTCCCAGGTGAAGGGGCCGACGTAGGCCTCGTCGAAGTCGTTGACGTTGAAGATCAGGCGTCCGTTGGCGTCCATGTAGGTGCCGAAGTTCTCGGCGTGCAGGTCGCCGTGGATCCACACCCGGCCGGTCCGCTCGTCCAGGTAGGGGCCGCCGTGCGCCTCCCGCTCCAGGTCCTTGTAGAAGAGGCAGGCGGTGCCCCGGTAGAAGGCGAAGGCGGAGCCGGCCATCTTGCGGAACTTGACCTTGAAGGCGGCGGGGTCGGCGGCGAGCAGCTCGCCGAAGGCGGTGTCGAAGACGGCGAGGATCTGCTCACCGCGCTCGGCAGCGGTGGGCTGGGGGACCGACATCGAGGGTGCCTCCTGGGTACGGGGACGCGGCGCGCGGGCGCCGCGATGTGACTCAAAATTGTGCATGACAAATGGGGCGGGTGTTCTCTGTCCCAACGCTCGACGCCGGTCCCGAGTGCCCGCCCGTTGTCAGTCGGGCGACGTAGACTTCGACGCTGTCCCCCCAGGAATTTCATCGGAGGCATCCCCCGTGACCAAGCCGCCCTTCACGCACCTCCACGTCCACACCCAGTACTCCCTGCTGGACGGTGCCGCGCGGCTGAAGGACATGTTCAACGCGTGCAACGAGATGGGCATGACCCATATCGCGATGTCCGACCACGGCAACCTGCACGGGGCCTACGACTTCTTCCACACGGCCAAGAAGGCCGGTGTGACGCCGATCATCGGCATCGAGGCCTATGTCGCCCCGGAGTCCCGGCGCAACAAGCGGAAGATCCAGTGGGGCCAGCCGCACCAGAAGCGGGACGACGTCTCCGGTTCCGGCGGTTACACCCACAAGACCATCTGGGCGGCGAACGCCACCGGACTGCACAACCTGTTCCGGCTCTCCTCCGACGCGTACGCCGAGGGCTGGCTGCAGAAGTGGCCCCGGATGGACAAGGAGACCATCTCCCAGTGGTCGGAGGGCCTGATCGCCTCCACCGGCTGCCCCTCCGGCGAGCTGCAGACCAGGCTGCGTCTCGGCCAGTTCGACGAGGCCCTGAAGTCCGCCTCCGAGTACCAGGACATCTTCGGCAAGGACCGGTACTTCCTGGAGCTGATGGACCACGGCATCGAGATCGAGCGCCGGGTCCGCGACGGGCTCCTGGAGATCGGCAAGAAGCTCGGCATCCCGCCGCTGGTCACCAACGACTCGCACTACACCTACGCGCACGAGGCCACCGCCCACGACGCCCTGCTGTGCATCCAGACCGGCAAGAACCTCTCGGACCCGGACCGCTTCCGCTTCGACGGCACCGGCTACTACCTGAAGTCGACCGACGAGATGTACGCCGTCGACTCCTCGGACGCCTGGCAGGAGGGCTGCCGCAACACCCTCCTGGTCGCCGAGCAGGTCACCACCGAGGGCATGTTCGTCGAGAAGAACCTCATGCCGAAGTTCGACATCCCGGAGGGGTTCACCGAGGTCACCTGGTTCCGCGAGGAGACCATGCGGGGCATGCACCGCCGCTTCCCCGGGGGCATTCCCGACGACCGCATGAAGCAGGTCGAGTACGAGATGGACACGATCATCTCGATGGGCTTCCCCGGCTACTTCCTCGTCGTCGCCGACTTCATCATGTGGGCGAAGAAGCAGGGCATCGCCGTGGGCCCCGGCCGAGGCTCCGCGGCCGGCTCGATCGTCGCGTACGCCATGGGCATCACCGACCTCGACCCGATCCCGCACGGCCTGATCTTCGAGCGCTTCCTCAACCCCGAGCGCATCTCGATGCCCGATGTCGACATCGACTTCGACGAGCGCCGGCGCGTCGAGGTGATCCGGTACGTGACGGAGAAGTACGGCTCCGACAAGGTCGCCATGATCGGCACGTACGGCAAGATCAAGGCGAAGAACGCCATCAAGGACTCCGCCCGCGTCCTCGGCTACCCGTACGCCATGGGCGACCGGCTCACCAAGGCCATGCCCGCCGACGTCCTCGGCAAGGGCATCGACCTCAACGGCATCACCGACCCCTCGCACCCGCGTTACAGCGAGGCCGGCGAGATCCGCGCGATGTACGAGAACGAGCCGGACGTCAAGAAGGTCATCGACACCGCCCGGGGCGTCGAGGGCCTGGTCCGCCAGATGGGCGTGCACGCGGCCGGCGTGATCATGTCCAGCGAGCCGATCGTCGACCACGCGCCGATCTGGGTGCGGCACACCGACGGCGTCACCATCACGCAGTGGGACTACCCGCAGTGCGAGTCGCTCGGCCTGCTCAAGATGGACTTCCTGGGGCTGCGCAACCTCACCATCATGGACGACGCCGTCAAGATGGTGAAGGCGAACAAGGGCATCGACCTCGACCTGCTCGCCCTGCCGCTCGACGACCCGAAGACCTTCGAACTGCTCCAGCGCGGCGACACCCTCGGCGTCTTCCAGTTCGACGGCGGGCCCATGCGCTCCCTGCTGCGCCTGATGAAGCCCGACAACTTCGAAGACATCTCCGCCGTGTCCGCGCTCTACCGCCCGGGCCCGATGGGCATGAACTCGCACACGAACTACGCCCTGCGCAAGAACAAGCAGCAGGACATCACCCCGATCCACCCCGAGCTGGAGAAGCCGCTCGAAGAGGTGCTCGCGGTCACCTACGGCCTGATCGTCTACCAGGAGCAGGTGCAGAAGGCCGCCCAGATCATCGCCGGCTACTCGCTCGGCGAGGCCGACATCCTCCGCCGCGTCATGGGCAAGAAGAAGCCCGACGAGCTGGCGAAGAACTTCACCATCTTCCAGGCCGGCGCCCAGAAGAACGGCTACAGCGACGCGGCCATCCAGGCCCTCTGGGACGTGCTGGTCCCCTTCGCCGGCTACGCCTTCAACAAGGCGCACTCCGCCGCGTACGGACTGGTCTCCTACTGGACCGCCTACCTCAAGGCGAACTATCCCGCCGAGTACATGGCGGGCCTGCTCACCTCGGTCAAGGACGACAAGGACAAGTCCGCCGTCTACCTGAACGAGTGCCGCCGCATGGGCATCAAGGTGCTCCCGCCGAACGTCAACGAGTCCGAGTCGAACTTCGCCGCCCAGGGCGACGACGTGATCCTCTTCGGCCTCACCGCCGTCCGCAACGTCGGCTCCAACGTCGTCGAGTCGGTCATCAAGACGCGCAAGTCCAAGGGGAAGTACTCCTCCTTCCCCGACTTCCTCGACAAGGTCGAGGCCGTGGTCTGCAACAAGCGGACCATCGAGTCGCTGATCAAGGCCGGCGCCTTCGACACCATGGGCCACACCCGCAAGGGCCTGGTCGCCCAGCACGAGCCCATGATCGACACCGTGGTCGCGGTCAAGCGCAAGGAGGCCGAGGGCCAGTTCGACCTCTTCGGCGGCATGGGCGAGGAGGACAGCGACGAGCCCGGCTTCGGCCTCGACGTCGAGTTCTCCGACGTCGAGTGGGAGAAGGCCTACCTGCTCGCCCAGGAGCGCGAGATGCTCGGCCTGTACGTCTCCGACCACCCGCTCTTCGGCCTCGAACACGTCCTGTCCGACAAGACCGACGCCGGCATCTCCCAGCTCACCGGCGGCGAGCACGCCGACGGCGCGGTCGTCACCATCGGCGGCATCATCTCCGGCCTCCAGCGGAAGATGACCAAGCAGGGCAACGCCTGGGCCATCGCCACCGTCGAGGACCTGGCCGGCTCCATCGAGTGCATGTTCTTCCCGGCCACCTACCAGCTGGTCTCCACCCAGCTCGTCGAGGACACGGTCGTCTTCGTCAAGGGCCGGCTCGACAAGCGCGAGGACATCCCCCGTCTGGTCGCCATGGAGCTGATGGTCCCCGACCTCTCCAACGCCGGGACCAACGCGCCGGTGATCCTCACCATCCCCACGGTCAAGGTGACCCCGCCGATGGTCAGCCGGCTCGGCGAGATCCTCAAGCACCACCGGGGCAACACCGAGGTCCGCATCAAGCTCCAGGGGCCGCGCTCCACCACCGTGCTCCGGCTCGACCGGCACCGGGTCCAGCCCGACCCGGCGCTCTTCGGCGACCTGAAGGTGCTGCTCGGGCCGTCCTGCCTGGCCGGCTAGGCGTCCGCCGCACACGCGCAAGGGGCGCGCCCGTCGTCACGGGCGCGCCCCTTAGCCGTGGATCCGTCAGTTGTGCCCGAAGCGCTTCTGGCGGCTCTTGCGTGCCATGTCGCCGGGCGTGACCTGACTGGCCTGCTGCTGGGACTGGGCTTCCATCGCGGACGCCTGTGCCTGCTGCTGGCCGCGCTCGGCCTGCGAGCCACGCTGCTGACTGCGGTCCTGCTTTCGGTTCTTGGCCATGGGGATGATGCCTCCTCAAAGGGGTATGGGGGCCAGGGCCGCTGTCAGACTCACACACGGCGGAAAGCGCCGCATTTTGGATCATTACGGACGGTAATCGAGGTCTCCGCGTGAGATCCGCCACGCCGATGATCCAGTTCCGGACCTCTACGCGCGCGCGGTCGGGCAGACTCGGAGCAACCTGGAGCACTTCCGATCCCGAGGTTCCCGAAAGAGGGTGGAACACGTGGACCGCTGCGTCGTCCTGGTGGACGCCGGCTATCTGCTGGGCGCCGCCGCCAGCCTCCTCGCCGGGGAGCCGGCCCGCTCACGGATCACCGTCGACCACGCCGCGCTCATCCAGCAGCTGCGGGAACGCGCCGAGGCCGACACGGAGCTGCCCCTGCTGCGGATCTACTGGTTCGACGGCGCGCCCGACCGGGTGCCCCAGCCCGAGCACCGCAGGCTGCGCGTGATGCCCCGGGTCACCGTCCGGCTCGGCGCCCTCACCCGTACCGACGGGCGCTGGGCGCAGAAGGGCGTCGACGCGGCCATGCACACCGAGCTCACCGAGCTCGCCAGGAACCGGGCCTGCTCCGACATCGTCCTCGTCACCGGCGACGGCGACCTGCTGCCCGGCCTCATGTCCGCCAAGGAACACGGGGTCGCCGTCCACCTGTGGGCCGTCCAGGCCGCCGACGGCGACTACAACCAGTCGGAGGACCTCGTCGCCGAGGCCGACGAGCGCCGGGTCCTCGACCGGGCCTGGATCACCCGGGCCGTCCGCGCCAAGGACCTCAGCGGACTGTGCGCCACGCCCCCCGTGCCCCGGCCCGAGATCGCCGCCATCCTCTCCGCCCCGCTGCCCGAGTCCGCGCTCGCCGCCTCCGCCGAACGGGCCGCCGCGGCCGGTGCCACCCACGAGGCGCTCCGTACCGACGGGGGCGGCCCCCCGGACCCGGAGCAAGGCGACGCCGAGGCCGTGAACGGCTCCGTCATCCCGGCGCCCTCCTCCGCCAAGACCGTCCCCACCCCCAAGGACCTCGCCGCCCTGCGCGGGCCCGCCGCCCCCACCGCCCCGCAGCCGGCCGCCGCCACCCTGCGCTGGTCCTCCGACAAGGGGTGGATCGACCGGCCCGCCGCCTCCCTCGGAGAGCCCGCCGAGACCGCCTTCCTGCCCACCCTCGCCCACCTCACCAGCGCCGAGCAGCGCTGGGCCGACCGCGAGGAGGACATCACCACCGTCGGCGGCGACCCCTACGAGGTCGGCCAGGTGTTCGCCCGCCGCTGGCTCGACCGGCTCCCCGAGCCGGGACACGTCCAGAAGCTGGCCGTCATGTACCCGCGCATCCCGCACCGCATCGACGGCGAACTCCTCCGCTACGCCGCCCGCTTCGGCCTCCTCGCCCACAAGGACGACCAGATCGACGAGCACGACCGGTACGCGATCCGGGCCGGATTCTGGCGCGAGATCGACGTCCACGCCGCCGGGCAACACGCCCCCGCGCCCGAGGAGAGCCGGGGGACCCCGTAGGCTCATCCCTCGTGAGTACGGTGTGCGTGGTGCGGGATCTGGTCAAGACGTACCCCGCCACGCGCGGCAGACGCGGGACGCCCGCGACCCCCGAGGTGCGGGCCACCGACGGGATCAGCCTCGATGTGCGCGGCGGCGAGATCTTCGGCCTGCTCGGCCCCAACGGCGCCGGCAAGTCCACCCTCGTGCGCCAGCTGACCGGACTCATGCGCCCCGACTCCGGCAGCGTCCGGATGCTCGGCCACGACCTGGTCCGCCACCCCGAACGCGCCTCCCGGCTCCTCGCCCACCTCGGGCAGGAGTCCACCGCGCTCGACGAGCTCACCGTGGCCCTCGCCGCCGAGACCACCGGCCGGCTGCGCGGGCTCGGCGCCCGCGAGGCCCGCGCCGAGCGCGACGCCGTCCTCGACGAGCTCGGCCTCGCGGAGATCGCCGGGCGGCCCCTGAAGAAGCTCTCCGGCGGACAGCGCCGGCTCGCCTGCGTCGCCGCCGCCCTCGTCGGCGAGCGGCCGGTTCTCGTCCTCGACGAGCCCACCACCGGCATGGACCCCGTCGCCCGCCGGGCCGTGTGGGCCGCCGTCGACCGGCGGCGCGCCGAACGCGGGGCCACCGTGCTCCTCGTCACCCACAACGTCATCGAGGCCGAGACCGTCCTCGACCGCGTCGCCGTCATCGACCGCGGCCGGGTCATCGCCTGCGACACCCCCGCCGGACTCAAGGAGCGGGTCGCGGGGGAGGTGCGGGTCGAGCTCGTCTGGCGCGAGCGGGCGCCCCTGGAGGTCCCCGAGGTCTCCGCGCTGCGCCTCTCCGCCCAGGAGTCGGGCCGCCGCTGGACGCTCCGGCTCGCCCCCGACGAGGCGCGCGCCGCTGTCGCCGCGGTGACCGGCGGGGCGGCCTTCGCGGCCCTCGACGACTTCACGCTGGCGACGCCGAGCCTGGAGGACGTCTACCTCGCGCTCGGCGGCGAGAACCGGGGGCTGGTGAAGGCGTGACCCACCCGCCGGCCCAGCTGTCGCACCCGTCGCATCTGTCGCACCTGTCGGATCCCAGGAGCTGTACGAGTTGAGCACCCTGCCCGTGGAGGCGCTGCCCGCCACCGCCCTCGGCGACCCGACCGGGGACGCGGAGGACCACGCCGCCGCGCCCCTCGCCCCGCGCGCCCGGCTGCTGCCCGCGCTCGCCGCCGTGTACCGGGCGCAGCTGTCGCGCGCCCGGGTCTCCCGGATCCCGCTGCTCTTCGTCGCGACCTTCCAGTCGATCGGGATCATGGTCCTGATGCGGGGGGTCGTGGACGGCGGTGCGGAGGCGCGGGCCGTGGTGGCCGGCTCCGCCGTCCTCGTCGTGGCCTTCGTCGCGCTCAACCTGCTCGCCCAGTACTTCGGGCAGCTGCGGGCCGGCGGCGGGCTCGACCACTACGCCACGCTGCCCGTGCCGCCCGCCGCCGTCGTGCTCGGCGCGGCCGGGGCGTACGCCTCCTTCACCGTCCCCGGCACCGTGGTGACCGCCGTCGCCGGCTCCGTCCTGTTCGGGCTGCCGCTCGGGCACCTGTGGATCCTGGCCGCGGTCGTACCGCTGTCCGGCGCCGCCCTCGCCGGGCTCGGAGCCGCCCTCGGACTGCTCGCGCCGCGCCAGGAGCTGGCCACCCTGCTCGGGCAGCTCGGCATGTCGGCGGCGCTGCTGCTCGGCGTCCTGCCGCCCGACCGGCTGCCCGGCCCGATCGGCTGGGCGCGGGACCTGCTGCCCTCCACGTACGGGGTGGAGGCCCTGGCCCGTACCTTCGACGCGCACCCGGACTGGACGGCCGTCTGCCGGGACCTCGCCGTGTGCGGGGCGGTGGGCGTCCTCTCGCTGGCCGTCGCGACCTGGGCGTACCGTCGGGCGGCGGTCCGCTGAGGCGGCGCACAGGCACACCTGGCACGATGGCGTGGTGACCGCACCTCTGACTCCGCCGCACCAGCCGCCGCACGACTCCCAGTGGCCCGCGCCCTACCCCGCGCAGGGCGAACCGGACGGCGCCCCGAGCACCGGCACCGAGCTGCGGCAGGCCGCCGTGGTGGCCGCCGTCTCCGGCGTGGCGGGGACCCTGCTCGGGCTGCTGTGGCTGTGGCTAGCGCCGCGGGTCACCCTGATCTCCGACGGCAAGGCGGTCTTCCTGCGCAACAGCGAGGGGGAGGCGGCGATCGGCATGGACGGCACGTTCGTCCTGCTCGCCCTCGGCTTCGGCGCGGTCGCCGCGGCCCTCGTCTTCCTCGTCCACCGGCACGGCGGCATCGCCCTCGTCCTGGGCCTCGCCCTCGGCGGTGTCCTCGGCTCGCTCGTCGCCTGGGGCACCGGGGTCTGGCTCGGCCCCGACCGGGATGTCGTCGCGCACGCCAAGGCGGTCGGACCCAACGTCGACTTCCAGGCGCCGCTGGAGCTCAACATGGCGGCCGCGGCGATGCTGGCCTGGCCCATCGCCGCGATGATCGTGCACCTCGCGCTGACCGCGCTCTTCGGCCCCCGCGACCCGGAGCCCGAGGACGAGGCCTGGCCCCCGCTGCCGAGCGCCTGAGAGGCCCGGCGCCTGAGACGCCCAAGGCCTGAGCCGCCCGGCGCCTGAGGGGCCCAGTGCCTGAGACGCCCAGTGCCTGAGACGCCCAGCCTGAGACGCGACGGCCCCCGCGCCCGGCGGCCTTCGGCTCAGCCGCGGCCGATCGGGGCCAGCACCGCCTGCGTGAGGGCCGCCAGGTCCTGCGGGGCGAGCTCCACCTCCAGGCCTCTGCGGCCCGCCGAGATGCAGATCGTGGGGTGCTCCTCGGCCGAGCTGTCCAGGACGGTGCGCAGCCGCTTGCGCTGGCCCAGCGGCGAGATGCCGCCGCGGACGTAGCCGGTGGTGCGCTCGGCCGCCGCCGGGTCCGCCATCGCCGCCCGCTTGCCGCCCACCGCCGAGGCGAGTGCCTTCAGGTCGAGCTGGCCCGCCACCGGGACCACCGCGACCGTCAGCTCGCCGTCCACGTCCGCGACCAGGGTCTTGAAGACCCGGGTGGGGGAGACGCCCATGGCCTCCGCCGCCTCCTCGCCGTACGACGGGGTCGCCGGGTCGTGGTCGTAGGAGTGCAGGGTGTACGCGGTGCCCGCCGCCGTCAGCGCCACCGTCGCCGGGGTGCCGCCGGTGTTCTTCTTCTGCTTCTTCGCCACGGAGTCCTCTCCAGAGGTCAGTTCTGGCTGGTCGGCGCGCGGGTCAGGTCCACCGCCG
Source organism: Streptomyces sp. NPDC023157 (assembly GCF_055560575.1). Classification (NCBI taxonomy): domain Bacteria; kingdom Bacillati; phylum Actinomycetota; class Actinomycetes; order Kitasatosporales; family Streptomycetaceae; genus Streptomyces; species Streptomyces sp. NPDC023157. The sequence continues at coordinate 284,046 of NZ_JBVHIL010000001.1, read as the reverse complement.
GCAGCGACGGCAGATGGCGCAGGACCGCCGTCTCCGCACGCAGCAGCGACAGCTCCTCGCGCAGCCGCGTCGCCGTGTCCGGCGCCTGCAGCAGCCGCTGCTTGGAGGGGGTGTCCAGGACCGCGGCCGCCGCCACCAGGTACGACACCACCGAGGGGTCGTCCGGCAGCTCACTCGTCGTCAGGGACCGCTCGCGCGCCCCGGCCAGCCGCTTCTGGTAGTTCCGGAAGGCGCGCAGTACGCCCTCGGCCAGGGTGCCCGCCTCGTCGCCCTGCTCCTCGGGGATCTCCTCCAGTTCGGCCGTCAGGAACGGGCCACTGGCGTCGACCGAGAGCAGCTTCACCCGGGTCGTGCCGGTGGCCATCACCTCGAAGCCGCCGTCCGGGCGCTCCCGGATCTGGGCCGCGTCGGCGATGCAGCCGACCCGGTGGAAGGCCTGGATGGGGTCCGGGCCGAAGCCGGCCGTGGGGCCCTTCTCGGGCAGCGCCGTCTGGTCCGGCAGGCCGGGCGCCGTCGGCGCGACCTCCCGGCCGTCCCGGATCGCCACGACCGCGAAGCGCCGCGGCTCGGACTCGTCGGTCTTGAGCAGTTCGCGCATCATGGCGCGATAACGCTGCTCGAAGACGTTCAGCGGCAACACGAGGCCGGGGAACAGCACCGCGTTGAGCGGGAAGAGGGGCAGGCGAGCGGTGGTCACAGCGGTCAAGCGTAATGGCCGTCCGGGCCGTCACCACCGGCCCGGTCGTCCTGGTCCCGCCCGGGCACCTGATCGGGGTGCCCCGCGCGCAGCCGCGTACGGCGGGCCACCTCGCGGACGGCCGTCGTCCGGGCCTCCAGGAAGCCCCGCAGCGGGTCGTCGGCGAGCAGCGTCCACGGGAAGGAGGTCGCCCGGGCCCCGATCCGCCCGAACTCCGTCAGGGCGTCGTGCCAACGGGCCCGTCCCACCAGGACGTGCACCAGCAGATTGCGCACCTCGGCCGGCCACAGGTCGCCCGCCGGGTACTCCGCCGACAGGGCCAGCGCCCGGTCGGCCGCCGCGTCGACCCGGTCGTCCGCCACCCCGTGACCGGGACCCGCGAGCAGCTGCGCGAAGGCCGCCCGCACCGGCAGGGCCTGGACCAGCGAGCCGGGCAGCGCGTCCTCCGCGGCCTGCTCGGCGAAGTCGAAGCACTCGCGGTGCGAGCCGTACCACTGCGCCGACAGGTACTTGAGGGCGGCCACATGGCAGCCGTAGTGGTGCGGGGCGCGGCGCACGGCCTGCTCCCACAGCGCCTCGAAGTCGGTGTGCCGGGCGTGGGTGCCGCGCGCGTGGTCCAGGGCGAGCCGCCACGGCACCGGGTCGCGGGGCGCGGCCTCGGTCGCCGCGTCGATCAGCGGCCCGAGCTCGCGCAGCCGCTCGGCCCTGGCCGGCGACTCCCAGGCCCTGCGCACGGCGAGCTGCGCCTTGACGAGCAGGGCGTCCGGGTCGCGCGGGGCGGCCGAGAGCCAGTGCCCGAGCCACTCGTCCCGGTGGTACGCGAAGGTGCTCAGCCGGGTGACATAGCGGTCGCGGTCCTCCCAGTCGGCGGCGTCCCGGGTGGTGGCGAGCAGCTTGGCGGCCGGTTCCGGGTCGGCCTGGGCGGCGGCGACCAGGGCCGGCGCCAGTCTCGCGTCCGGCACGTCGAGCAGCACGTCGTCGTCCGGCGGGAGCCCGGCGGCGAGGCGCGGGGTGTGCCGGACCATGCGGGCGGTGCCGATCAGGGCGCGGAGCAGTGACATGGTGCGAAACATTGAAAACCGCAGGTGAGGGCCGCGCCAGTGGGGGACTGTGAAGACTTGGTGGCGGCCGGAAGGTTGTTCTGGCGAGGGTCAAGACAGCGTAAAGAAAGGGGTGGGATGGTGCTCGTCCGGCCCCCTGATCCTCACCGTTCCCTCGCGACTACCCCCGTCTCAGCAGCCGCGAGGCCCCCGCCGCCACCGTCGTCGCCAGCACCCAGCCGAGCAGGATCAGCACCGTCGACGCCCACTGCCAGAAGCCCTCCATGCGCCAGTAGCCGGCCTGGCCCAGGTCGATCACCGGGAGCAGCACGTCGAGGGAGTAGAGGGTGGCGCTCCACTTCGGCGCCTCGCCCGGTTTCAGCGCCACCGGGTCGTAGTGCGCGAAGGCGTAGGCCCCCGCCGCCCACAGCACCGCCATCCACAGCAGGGCCCGCCCCGGACGGTAGCCGTAGGCCACCGCCAGGTCCTGCACGTACCCCCACAGCTTCCCGGCGACCGGCAGCGTCTCCCGGCGGCGCCGCTGCTTGGCGAGCAGCACCACGCGGGCGTCGGCGTCCTCCCCGCTGTTGCGCAGCACCGTGGCCAGGCGCTCGTACGGCTCCGGCGCGTACTCCGGGGTGGCCGCCGCGACCCACTCCAGGCGCCGGCTCAGCGGGAAGTGCCCGTACGGCACGAGGGTCTCGTAGACGAAGCCGCTCAGCGCGAGGCCGCCCGGGCCCGGCCAGCTGGTGGACAGGTCGATGAGCGTCACCACCTTCGCCCCGTTGAGCACCACCCGGCCCTCCTCGGGGCGCTCGCCGTTGAAGCGCAGCTCGGGCGTGACGATCCGGCGCAGCGACAGCTCCTCCCGTCGCGAGCCGTCCAGCAGGAAGCGGGCGTAGTGCAGGTCCACCGAGTCGCCGAAGCGCCCGTCGTCCAGCCGGACCCCGCCGTGGCACTCGACGGGCTTGCGCCGGGCGCCCTGCGACGGGGTCACCCCGTACGGCGGGGTGGCCGTCGCGTTGCCCGAGGAGTCGTACACCCAGGCCGCGTTCAGATAGAGCGTGCGCTCGACGGTCAGCTGCGGCGCGTTCAGCGCGCGGCGCTGCTGGGCGCCGCGCAGCACGCTGCCCCGCAGGCTCAGCGACACGCCGACCTTCGCCCCGCGCAGGCTCAGCTCCCCGTACGTCTCGATCAGCTCGGCCTGGAGGTCCTGCGCGACCACCAGGCCGTCCGCGGTGATCGCCCGGCCGCGCCGGTCCGGCCACACCCGGATCTGGTTGATCAGCAGGTCCGTGCCGATCTGGGCGTCCGTCAGGCGGATGCCCCGCTCGACCCGGCAGCGCGGCAGGTGCAGGTCGCCCGCCGTGTGCAGCCGCGCCGCCTCCAGGCGGGGTATCGCGCACTCGACCAACCGCAGCGTCCCGAAGTGGGCCTCGGGCAGCACCACCTCGCCGTCGAAACGGCAGCCGTTCATCTCCACGTACGGCCCTATCGTGCCGCCCGCCAGATTGAGCACCCCCGTGATCCGCGCCCCGCGCAGCTTGAGCGCCGCGACGCGCCCGGACCGGGCCGGCGGCCCGTCGAGCAGCAGCAGCGCCACCACCTCGGCCCGCACGCTGCGCTCCTCGCCCCACACCACCTGCCGGTCGAACGGGTCGTCGCGCTCCGCGACCCCCTCCCTGAGATCACACGCCTTGCCGATCCGGAACGCCCTCCACATGAACCGCTCCGGGCCGGTCAGGCCCTCCGGCACTCCGTCGTCCACGCGCGGCTCGGTCACTGCCGCCCCCTCGCTTTCCACGACTCCGCTTCGCTTCCCCGGATTCGTACAGCCGTTCTTCCCGCTGAGTGACGGACTGAACGCTAACGGTCAGGAGTGGCGACAAGACGCCAGAGTGGCCCGTATCAGCCAGTGATACGGGCGTCCGGGGCTCTGGGGCGTCTGCGAGAATTGACCCGTGATCTCTCGAATCGATCTGCGCGGCGCGTCCCTCCCCGAGGGTGCCGCCCTGCGTGACCTGCTGCCCCGTGCCGAGTTCGACGTGGAAGCCGCCCTGGAGAAGGTGCGGCCGATCTGCGAGGACGTCCGGCATCATGGCGCCGCAGCGGTGATCGACTACGGGGAGAAGTTCGACGGCGTCCGCGTCGAGAGCCTGCGCGTGCCCGCCGAGGAGCTCACCCGCGCCCTCGACGAGCTCGACCCGGCCGTCCGCGCCGCCCTGGAAGAGTCCATCCGCCGCGCCCGCCTGGTCCACCGCGAGCAGCGCCGCACCACCCACACCACCCAGGTCGTGCCCGGCGGCACGGTCACCGAGAAGTGGATCCCCGTCGAGCGCGTCGGTCTGTACGTGCCGGGCGGACGGTCGGTCTACCCCTCGTCCGTCGTGATGAACGTCGTCCCGGCCCAGGAGGCCGGTGTCGAGGGCATCGCCGTGTCCTCGCCGCCGCAGAAGGAGTTCGGCGGCCTGCCGCACCCGACCATCCTCGCCGCCTGCGCCCTGCTCGGCGTCGACGAGGTCTACGCCGCCGGCGGCGCCCAGGCCGTCGCCATGTTCGCGTACGGCACCGAGGGCACCGAAGGTGCGGAGGGCACGCCCGGCTGCGCCCCCGTCAACCTGGTCACCGGCCCCGGCAACATCTACGTCGCCGCCGCCAAGCGCCTCCTCAAGGGCCGTATCGGCATCGACGCCGAGGCCGGCCCCACCGAGATCGCGGTCCTCGCGGACGCGACCGCCGACCCGGTGCACGTCGCCGCCGACCTGATCAGCCAGGCCGAGCACGACCCGATGGCCGCCTCGGTCCTCGTCACCGCCTCCGAGGAGCTCGCCGAGGCCGTCGAGGCCGAGCTCAAGACCCAGGTCGCCGCCTCCAAGCACGTCGACGACCGGATCGTCCCGGCGCTCGCCGGCCGCCAGTCCGCGATCGTCCTGGTCGACGGCCTGGCCGAGGGCCTGCGGGTCGTCGACGCCTACGGCGCGGAGCACCTGGAGATCCAGACCGCCGACGCCGCCGCCGTCGCCGACCGGGTCCGCAACGCGGGCGCGATCTTCGTCGGCCCGTGGGCCCCGGTCTCCCTCGGCGACTACTGCGCCGGCTCCAACCACGTCCTGCCCACCGGCGGCTGCGCCTGCCACTCCTCGGGCCTGTCCGTGCAGTCCTTCCTGCGGGGCGTGCACATCGTGGACTACACGCGCGACGCGCTCGCCGAGGTCGCCCACCACGTGGTGACCCTCGCCGAGGCGGAGGACCTGCCCGCGCACGGCGCGGCGATCAAGGCGCGGTTCGGATGGAAGGTGCCCCAGAGCAAGTGACCTCGTACGACAAGGTCGGCATCGACGACCTCCCCATCCGCGACGAGCTGAAGGGCAAGTCGCCCTACGGCGCGCCCCAGCTCGACGTTCCCGTCCAGCTGAACACCAACGAGAACCCGTACCCGCTGCCCGAGCCCCTGGTGGCCCGGATCGCGGAGCGGGTCGCCGAGGCCGCCCGCGGCCTCAACCGCTACCCCGACCGGGACGCGGTCGAGCTGCGCACCGAGCTCGCCCGCTATCTCACCCGTACCGCCAAGCACCCGGTCGACCTGGCCAACGTGTGGGCCGCCAACGGCTCCAACGAAGTGCTCCAGCAGCTGCTGCAGACCTTCGGCGGGCCCGGCCGCACCGCGATCGGCTTCGAGCCCTCGTACTCGATGCACGCCCTGATCGCCCGCGGCACCGGCACCCACTGGATCTCCGGCCCGCGCAACGAGGACTTCACCATCGACCTCGCGGCGGCCGAGCGGGCCATCGCGGAGAACGCGCCGGACGTCGTCTTCGTCACCTCGCCCAACAACCCCACGGGGACGGCCGTCGGCGCCGGGACCGTCCTCGCGCTGTACGAGGCCGCCCAGGCCGCCAAGCCCTCGCTGGTCGTCGTCGACGAGGCGTACGTGGAGTTCAGCCACGGCGACTCGCTGCTGCCCCTGATCGAGGGCCGGCCGAACCTGGTGGTCTCCCGGACCATGTCCAAGGCCTTCGGCGCCGCCGGGCTGCGCCTGGGCTATCTCGCCGCCCACCCCGCCGTGGTCGACGCCGTCCAGCTGGTGCGCCTGCCGTACCACCTGTCGGCCGTCACCCAGGCCACCGCGCTGGCCGCCCTGGAGCACACCGACACCCTCCTCGGGTACGTCGAGCAGCTCAAGGCCGAGCGCGACCGCCTCGTCACCGAGCTGCGGGCCCTGGGCTACGAGGTCACCGAGTCCGACGCCAACTTCGTCCAGTTCGGCCGCTTCGACGGAGCGGAGGGCTCCCACGCGGCCTGGCAGAAGATCCTCGACCGGGGCGTCCTGGTCCGGGACAACGGTGTACCGGGCTGGCTGCGGGTCACCGCGGGCACCCCCGAAGAGAACGGCGCGTTCCTCGACGCGGTTCGTGAGTTGAAGAAGGAGCAGGACGCATGAGCCGCGTAGGCCGCGTGGAGCGCACCACCAAGGAGACGTCCGTCGTCGTCGAGATCGACCTCGACGGCACCGGAAAGGTCGACGTGTCGACCGGGGTCGGGTTCTACGACCACATGCTCGACCAGCTCGGCCGGCACGGTCTGTTCGACCTGACCGTGAAGACCGACGGCGACCTCCACATCGACTCGCACCACACCATCGAGGACACCGCCCTCGCCCTGGGCGCCGCCTTCAAGCAGGCGCTCGGCGACAAGGTCGGCATCTACCGCTTCGGCAACTGCACCGTCCCGCTGGACGAGTCGCTCGCCCAGGTCACCGTGGACCTCTCCGGCCGCCCGTACCTGGTGCACACCGAGCCCGAGAACATGGCGCCGATGATCGGCTCCTACGACACGACGATGACCCGGCACATCCTGGAGTCCTTCGTCGCCCAGGCGCAGATCGCCCTGCACGTCCACGTGCCGTACGGGCGCAACGCCCACCACATCGTCGAGTGCCAGTTCAAGGCGCTCGCCCGCGCCCTGCGGTACGCCTCCGAGCGTGACGTGCGCGCCGCCGGAATCCTCCCCTCCACGAAGGGCGCGCTGTAAAAGTGAACGGCCTCTCCACCATCCTGATCGTCGTCGGTCTCTTCCTGCTCGGCGGCATCTACTCCTTCGCCAAGCAGAAGATGCCCGCGGGCCTCATCGTGCTGCTCTCCATCGGCGCCGCCATGTGTCTGGCGGCCGGTGTGCTGCGGCTGGACGTGTGGTCATGAGCGTCGGCAGCCCCAAGAAGGTCGTCGTCTTCGACTACGGCTTCGGCAACGTCCGCTCCGCCGAGCGCGCCCTCGCCCGGGTCGGCGCCGACGTCGAGATCACCCGCGACTACGAGCGCGCCATGAACGCCGACGGCCTCCTCGTCCCCGGCGTCGGCGCCTTCTCCGCCTGCATGGAGGGGCTCAAGGAGGCCCGCGGCGACTGGATCATCGGGCGCCGGCTCTCCGGCGGCCGCCCGGTCATGGGCATCTGCGTCGGCATGCAGATCCTCTTCGCCCGCGGCATCGAGCACGGCGTGGAGACCGAGGGGCTCGACGAGTGGCCCGGTTCGGTCGAGCCGCTGGACGCGCCGGTCGTGCCCCACATGGGCTGGAACACGGTCGACGCCCCCGAGGGAAGCGAGCTGTTCGCCGGCCTGGACGCCGACACCCGCTACTACTTCGTGCACTCCTACGGGGTGCGCGCGTGGGAGCTGGAGATCGGCAACCCGCACATCCGTGCCCCCAAGGTGACCTGGTCCACCCACGGCGAGCCGTTCGTCTCCGCGGTGGAGAACGGGGCCCTGTGGGCGACCCAGTTCCACCCCGAGAAGTCCGGCGACGCCGGCGCCCAGCTCCTCACCAACTGGATCGGAACCCTGTGACCAGCGCGCTCGAACTCCTCCCCGCCGTCGACGTCCGCGACGGCCAGGCCGTCCGGCTCGTGCACGGCGAGTCCGGCTCGGAGACCTCCTACGGCTCGCCCCTGGAGGCCGCCCTCGCGTGGCAGCGTTCCGGCGCCGAGTGGCTGCACCTGGTCGACCTGGACGCCGCCTTCGGCACCGGCGACAATCGGCGGCTGGTCCGCGAGGTCACCGAGGCGATGGACATCAAGGTCGAGCTCTCCGGCGGCATCCGCGACGACGCCTCGCTGGCCGCGGCGCTCGCCACCGGCTGCACCCGCGTCAACCTGGGCACCGCCGCCCTGGAGACGCCCGAGTGGGTCGCCAAGGTCATCGCCGAGCACGGCGACAAGATCGCCGTCGGCCTGGACGTGCGCGGCACGACCCTGCGCGGCCGCGGCTGGACCCGCGACGGCGGCGACCTGTACGAGACGCTGGCCCGCCTCGACTCCGAGGGCTGCGCCCGTTACGTGGTCACCGACATCGCCAAGGACGGCACCCTGGAGGGCCCCAACCTGGAGCTCCTGCGGAACGTCTGCGCGGCCACCGACAAGCCGGTCGTCGCCTCCGGCGGCGTCTCCTCCGTTGACGACCTGCGGGCCCTGTCCGGTCTGGTCCCGCTGGGCGTCGAGGGCGCGATCGTCGGCAAGGCGCTGTACGCGAAGGCGTTCACCCTGGAAGAGGCCCTGCGGGCGGTGGCCGCCGTATGAGCGACTCCGTGCGCAAGGTCGTGACCGGCGCCCCCTGGGAGGAGCAGTTCGGCTACTCCCGCGCGGTGGAGCTGCCGAACGGGACCGTGCTGGTCGCCGGCTGCACCTCCGTGGTCGGCGGCGCGATCGCCGACGGCGGTCCGTACGACCAGGCCGTCAACTCCTTCCATGTCGCCTTCGAGGCCCTGAAGCAGCTGGGTCTGGGCGCCGAGCACGTCGTCCGCACCCGCATGTACCTCACGCACGCGCGGGACGTGGACGAGGTCGGCCGGGCCCACAAGGAGCTCTTCGACGCCGTCCGCCCCGCGGCGTCCATGATCATCGTCTCCGGATTCGTCGACCCGCGTCTGGTCGTCGAGGTCGAGGTGGAGGCGTACCGCCCGGACGCCACCGAGGGAGGCGCCGCATGAGTCTCGCCGTACGCGTGATCCCCTGCCTGGACGTGGACAACGGCCGGGTCGTCAAGGGCGTCAACTTCCAGAACCTGCGGGACGCGGGCGACCCCGTCGAGATGGCCAAGCTGTACGACGCCGAGGGCGCCGACGAGCTCACCTTCCTCGACATCACCGCCTCCTCGGGCAACCGGGAGACCACCTACGACGTGGTGCGCCGCACCGCCGAGCAGGTCTTCATCCCGCTGACCGTCGGCGGCGGGGTCCGCTCCGCCGAGGACGTCGACAAGCTGCTGCGGGCCGGCGCGGACAAGGTGGGCGTCAACACGGCCGCCATCGCCCGCCCCGAGCTGATCCGTGAGATCGCCGAGCGCTTCGGCCGTCAGGTCCTCGTCCTGTCGGTGGACGCCCGCCGCACCGAGACGGGCTCCTTCGAGGTCACCACGCACGGCGGTCGCCGGGGGACCGGCATCGACGCCGTCGAGTGGGCGCACCGGGCCGCCGAGCTGGGCGCGGGGGAGATCCTGCTCAACTCGATGGACGCGGACGGCACGAAGGACGGCTACGACACCGAGATGATCGCGGCGGTGCGCAAGCACGTGACCGTGCCGGTGATCGCCTCCGGCGGCGCCGGCAAGCTGTCCGACTTCCCGCCGGCCATCGCGGCGGGCGCGGACGCGGTGCTCGCGGCCTCGGTCTTCCACTTCGGCGATCTGCGGATCGGCGAGGTCAAGCAGGCGCTGAAGGAGGCGGGCCACCAGGTCCGCTGAGCGCAGGCTGTACGGACGCAGGCTGTGCGGAGAGGCCCCCGGGTTCCGGGGGCCTTTTTCGCGCCCAGATGCACTGGATTATTTGCGCAAGATCCATTGCGCAAGTTTTCTTTCCTATCTAGAGTTCCTGACATGACCTCGTCGGAGAACCGCCGGATCACCGATCTCGGCACCCTCAAAGCCATCTCCCACCCGCTGCGGATGCGCCTCTACCGCGCCCTCTTCGTCGCCCGCACCGCCACCGCCTCGCAGCTCGCCGACCAGGTCGACGAGGCCGTCTCCCTCGTCAGCTACCACCTGCGCAAGCTGGCCGACCACGGTCTCATCGAAGAGGCCGCGAACCAGTCCGCCGACGGCCGCGAGCGCTGGTGGCAGCCCAGCTCCTACGGGTTCAGCATCCGCGAGGAGGACCTCCGGGGCGCGCCCGAACTCGCCGCCGCGACCGCCGCGTTCGGCCACACCGTCAACGCGCAGCGCACCGAGATGCACAGCCGCTTCCTCGACGAGCGGAACACCTGGCCCGAGGAGTGGCGCGCCGCCGCCCTGAGCTCCGAGTGGCTGCCCCGGCTCACCGCCGCCGAACTCGGCGCGCTCGGCGCGGAGCTCGACGCGGTCCTCAGGAAGTACGACGAGCGGGCCCGCGCCGCCGAGGCCGCGGGCGACACCGAGGGCCGCGAGAACGTCGCCGTCCACCTCTTCGGCTTCCCGTACCGGGGCTGAGCCGATGACCACCGCCACGGCCGCCGCCCCCGCCCCCGCGCGCCCCGCTCACCGCGACCCGAACGTCCTGCGCTGGGTCGGCGCCTACACCGCCTCCACGCTCGGCGACAGCATCTACTACCTCGCCCTGTCCTGGACCGTCGTCAGCACCGGCACCCCCACCCAGGCCGGACTCGTCATGGCCGTCAGCGCCGTGCCCCGCGCCCTGCTCATGCTCGGCGGGGGAGTGATCGCCGACCGCCTCGGCCCGCGCCGCGTCGTCATCGGCTCCGACGCCGTCCGCGGCCTCGTCGTCCTCGGCCTCGCCGCGACCCTCTTCCTCACCTCGCCCGGCCTGTGGGCGCTCGCCGCCGTCGCCCTCGTCTTCGGCACCGTCGACGCCCTGTTCCTGCCCGCGGTCGGCGCCCTGCCGCCGCGGATCGCCCCCACCGACCAGCTGGCCCGGATCCAGGGCCTGCGCGGCCTCGCGTACCGCTGCGGCGCCGTCCTCGGCGGCCCGCTCGGCGGCCTCGCGGTCGCCGTCGGCGGCCCGGCCACCGCCTTCGGGGCCGCCGGAGTGCTCTTCGCCCTCTCGATCCCCCTGCTGTGCGCGCTGCGGCTCCGCCCGCTCCCCGCCACCGACGAGGCCCGCGACGGCACCGCGCTGAGCGACCTCGCCGACGGACTGCGCTACCTGCGCGGGCACCGCGTCCTCGGCCCGCTCATGGTCATCGTGCTCCTCAGCGACCTCGGCTTCGCCGGCCCGCTCAACGTCGGCCTCGCCGTCCTCGCCGAGCAGCGCGACTGGGGCGCGTCCGGCATCGGCTGGATCCTCGCCGGCTTCGGCATCGGCGCGGGCGCCGCCTCACTGCTCCTGACGGTACGGGGCCACGTGCCGCGCGCCGGAGCCGTCAGCGGCTGGACCATGACCCTGGGCGCCGTCGCCATCGGCGCGCTCGCCTACGCGTCGCTCCTGCCCGTCGCGGTCGCCGTCGCCCTGGCCATCGGCCTGCTCGCCGGACTCTCCGGGGCGCTGTGCAACGCCCTCCTCCAGACCCACTGCGACCCCGCCTACCTGGGCCGCGTCACCGCCGTGGCCGGCCTCTGCTCCCTCGGCCTCGCCCCGCTCAGCTACCCGCTCACGGGCGCGGCGATCGGCCTGTGGGGCATCGGCCCGGTGTACGTCGTGAGCGCGTCCGTCTGCGCCCTCTCGGGGGTCTACGGTCTCGTCGTCCCGGCGGTCCGCAAGGCCGAGCTGCCCACGTAGCGGCCAGGGAGCCGGGCCGGCAGCCGTCGCTCAGATCCCCAGCTGCTTCGTCTCGTGCAGCCGGTCCACCGCGTCCTGCTCGCCCTCCACGGCCACCTTCGCCACGTCCTGGCGGCCGAACAGGAACATCGTCAGCTCGCCCGGCTCCCCGGAGACCGTCACCACCGGGGTGCCCTTGTGCGCGACCGTCGTCTGCCCGTTCGGGCGGCGGAGCACCAGGCCGACCGGGGCCTTGCGGCCGAGCAGCCGGGCGGTCTTCTCCAGGCGCGACCAGAGCGCGTCGGAGAAGACCGGGTCGAGTACGCGCGCCGACCACTCCGGCTGCGCCCGGCGCACGTCCTCGGCGTGGACGTAGAACTCCACCACGTTCGCGCCCTCGTCCACCTGCTTGATCGTGAACGGCGAGAGCCGCGGCGGACCCGTACGGATCAGCTGGACCAGCTCCTCGTACGGCTTCTCGGCGAACTCCGCCTGCACCCGCTCCAGCCTGGCCTTCAGCACCGGCACCACCGAACCGGCCGCCGCGTCCGGACGGCGCTCGCGCACCACCACATGGGCCGCCAGGTCCCGGGTCCGCCACCCCTCGCAGAGCGTGGGGGCGTCCGGACCGGCCGCCTCCAACAGGTCGGCGAGCAGAAGGCGTTCACGCTTGGCATGGGTCGACATGCTCGCCAGGGTACGGCGGCGCCCGCCGGTCCGCCCAGTGGACGCACCGCCGGACATCCCCGCCGGGCGCGGCAGAATGGCGGTATGAGCAGCACGCCCCGCACCCCCAGCGACCTCGACCCGGCCATCGCCGCCCGCCTCAAGCGGAGCGAGGACGGTCTGATCCCCGCCATCGCCCAGCAGTACGACACCGGCGAGGTGCTCATGCTCGGCTGGATGGACGACGAGGCCCTGCACCGCACCCTCACCACCGGCCGCTGCACCTACTGGTCCCGCAGCCGCCAGGAGTACTGGGTCAAGGGCGACACCTCCGGTCACGTCCAGCACGTCAAGTCCGTCGCGCTCGACTGCGACGCCGACACCCTGCTGGTCACGGTCGACCAGGTCGGCGCGGCCTGCCACACCGGGGCCCGGACCTGCTTCGACGCCGACGTCCTCCTCGCGGCCGAGTAGGGTCTGGCGCCATGGATCTCGAGCACTTCCGCAAGCTGGCGGCCGACCGCCGCGTCATCCCCGTCAGCCGCAGGCTCCTCGCGGACGGCGACACCCCGGTCGGGCTCTACCGCAAGCTGGCCGCCGAACGCCCCGGCACCTTCCTCCTCGAATCCGCGGAGAACGGGCGCAGCTGGTCCCGCTACTCCTTCATCGGGGTCCGCAGCGACGCGACCCTGACCGTCGAGGACGGCGAGGCCCACTGGCTCGGCACCCCGCCGGTCGGCGTCCCCGTCGACGGCGACCCGCTGGCCGCCCTCAAGGCGACCGTCGAGACCCTGCACACCCCCCGCGACCTGGCGGGCGGCATGCCCCCGTTCACCGGCGGCATGGTCGGCTACCTCGGCTACGACATCGTCCGCCGCCTGGAGCGCATCGGCGAGCACGGCGGCGACGACCTCCGGCTGCCCGAGCTCACCATGCTGCTCACCAGCGACCTCGCCGTCCTCGACCACTGGGACGGCACGGTCCTGCTGATCGCCAACGCGATCAACCACAACGACCTGGAGACCGGCGTCGACGAGGCGTACGCGGACGCCGTCGCCCGCCTCGACGCGATGGAGGCCGACCTGGCCCGCCCGGTCGCCACCGTCCCCGCCGCCCTGCCCGCCTCCGCGCTCCCCGAGTTCTCCGCCCTGTGGGGCGGCCCGGCCTACCAGGACGCCGTCGAGGACATCAAGGAGCGCATCCGGGCCGGAGAGGCCTTCCAGGTGGTGCCCTCGCAGCGCTTCGAGACGCCGTGCGCCGCCACCGCCCTGGACGTGTACCGGGTCCTGCGGGCCACCAACCCCTCCCCGTACATGTACCTCTTCCGCTTCGAGAACGGCTTCGACGTCGTCGGCTCCTCGCCCGAGGCGCTGGTCAAGGTCGAGGACGGGCGGGCGATGGTCCACCCCATCGCCGGCACCCGGCACCGCGGCGCCACCCCGCAGGAGGACCACGACCTCGCCGAGGAACTGCTCGCCGACCCCAAGGAGCGCGCCGAGCACCTCATGCTCGTCGACCTCGGCCGCAACGACCTCGGCAGGGTCTGCGAGCCGGGTTCCGTCGAGGTCGTCGACTTCATGTCGATCGAGCGGTACTCGCACGTCATGCACATCGTCTCCACCGTGACCGGCCGGGTCGCCGAGGGGAAGACCGCCTTCGACGTGCTCACCGCCTGCTTCCCCGCCGGCACCCTCTCCGGCGCGCCCAAGCCCCGCGCGATGCAGATCATCGAGGAGCTCGAACCCACCCGGCGCGGCCTGTACGGCGGATGTGTCGGGTATCTCGATTTCGCCGGGGACTCCGACACGGCCATCGCCATCCGCACCGCGCTGCTGCGCGACGGCACCGCGTACGTGCAGGCGGGCGCCGGTGTCGTCGCCGACTCCGACCCGGTCGCCGAGGACAACGAGTGCCGCAACAAAGCCGCGGCGGTGCTCCGCGCCGTCCACACGGCCAACCGGATGACCACGACCGGATGAACGCACGGGGAGCCGGTAGGGGATAGTGGGGTACGTGAGTGCCGTACCCGTACCCCAGCCCCGAGCCGCCCGCACGGGCGGCGCCGCCTCTTCCTCCGGCGCCCGCCGCAGCCTGGCCGCGGCCCTCCTGCTCGGCGCCCTCGGCGCCACCGTCGTGCTGCTCTCCGCGGGCCAGATCTGGGCCGAGGGGACCGCGGCCGTCGGCGGCGGAGCCGTCCCCGTGCACGCCGACGGCGGCGCCGTCACCGGCGTGCCGACCGCGCTCGCGATCGTCGGCCTCGCCGCGCTCGTCGCCGTCTTCGCCGTCCGCCGCACCGGTCGCGCCCTGGTCGCCGCCCTGCTCGCCCTCAGCGGCGCGGGCGCGGCCCTCGCCGCCGTCCTCGGCGCCTCCGACAGCGCCGCCCTGGACGCCGAGGCGGCCCGTATCAGCGGCAACACCGCCGCCGTCGTCGGCGGCCTCAGCCACACCGTCTGGCCGTACGTGACCGCTGCCGGCGCCGTCCTCATCCTGGCCGCCGGGCTCTTCGCCCTGCGCTACGGCAAGACCTGGCCCGCCATGGGCGGCCGCTACGAGCGCACCGGCGCCCCCCGCGCGACGCGACGCGCCGCGACCGCCGATCCGGACCGGCCCGAGGACCTGTGGAAGGCCCTCGACCGCGGCGAGGACCCCACCCACGGCGACTGACGGCCGGACCGCGAGCGCGACGCGTGATCGTTCGGGCACCCCGATTCATCTCCGCGCCCCCATGTGCGGAAGAATGAGGCGTCACCACCGAGCAACATCGACGAGGAGCAACTCATGGCGGGCAGCGCCCACGGACACACCCCGGCCGCCTGGACCGGTGTCATCATCTCGTTCATCGGCTTCTGCATCGCCGGAGTCTTCATGGTGGCCGCCAACATCCCCGGCTTCTGGGGCGGCATCGGAGTCATCGTCCTCGGCGGCATCGTCGGTGGCGTGATGAAGGTCGCGGGCCTCGGCATGCCGAAGCAGTCGGCCGCCGTCGTCGCCGCCCGTGAGGCCGCCACCGAGAGCATCAAGGCGCGCGCCTGACACCCCGAGGTCACTCCGATGGCGCAGTCCCGCGACGCGGGGCTGCGCCATCGCGCGTCCCGGGCGAGAATCACCGGGTGGACGCGAAGCCGACGGCGGCAGCCGAGACCGAACCCGTACGGGCCCCCTGGGCGCCGCCGCCCGGCCCGTACACCCCCGCCGTGCCGCCCAAGCCCCTCGCCCGACGGCTGCTCGCCCCGCTCGGCGCCCTCACCGGGGTCGCCGCGGCCTTCGCGTACGTCGGCACGGTCGACCCCAACGAACCCGGCCACTACCCCGTCTGCCCACTGCTCCGCTTCACCGGCCTCTACTGCCCCGGCTGCGGCGGTCTGCGCAGCGCCCACGCCTTCGTCCACGGCGACCTCGGCGCCGCCTTCGGCGCGAACGCCCTGGCCGTCGTCGGCTACGGCGTCTTCGCGGTCGTCATGACCGTCTGGCTGATTCGAGCCGTCAAGGGCGTCCCGATGCGCCTCGCGGTCTCCCCCGTCCTCTGGTGGGGCATCGGGGCCGTCCTGGCCCTTTTCACCCTGGTGCGGAACCTTCCGTTCGGCTCCGCGCTGGCCCCCTGAAGTCCCAGCAGGTGGGACGCGTCCCGAACCGATGCGGGTCCGGGGCCCACCTGCGGATACCATCGACTTGGCTGAACACTGTTCCCCGGCGTTCATCAACACCGTCACCGTCCCGGAAGGGGGCCTCTCGCGTGAGTGTGCTCGACGAGATCATCGAAGGCGTGCGCGCCGACCTCGCAGAGCGGCAGGCGCGGGTCTCCCTCGACGAGCTCAAGGAGCGCGCCGCCAAGGCGCCGCAGGCCAAGGACGGCGTCGCCGCACTGCGCGGGGACAGCGTCAAGGTGATCTGCGAGGTCAAGCGCTCCAGCCCGTCCAAGGGCGCACTCGCCGCCATCGCCGACCCGGCCGCGCTCGCCGCGGACTACGAAGAGGGCGGCGCCGCCGTCATCTCCGTCCTCACCGAGCAGCGCCGCTTCGGCGGCTCCCTCGCCGACCTGGAGGCCGTCCGCGCCCGGGTCGGCATCCCCGTGCTGCGCAAGGACTTCATCGTCACCGCGTACCAGCTGTGGGAAGCGCGGGCGTACGGAGCGGATCTCGCCCTCCTCATCGTCGCCGCCCTGGAGCAGGAGGCCCTGGTCTCCCTCATCGAGCGGGCCGAGTCCATCGGCTTGACCCCGCTCGTCGAGGTCCACGACGAGGACGAGGTCGAGCGGGCCGTCGAGGCCGGCGCCCGGATCATCGGCGTCAACGCGCGCAACCTGAAGACCCTCCAGGTCGACCGCACCACCTTCGAGCGCGTCGGCCCCGAGATCCCGGACCACATCGTCAAGATCGCCGAGTCCGGCGTCCGCGGCCCGCACGACCTGATCGCGTACGCCAACGCCGGCGCCGACGCGGTCCTGGTCGGCGAGTCGCTCGTCACCGGCCGCGACCCGAAGGCCGCCGTCGCCGACCTCGTCGCCGCCGGCGCCCACCCGGCCCTGCGCCACGGCCGGAGCTGACCCGGCCATGACCGTCCGCCGCGCCGCCACGCCGGAAGCACCGTCGGCGCGCCGTACCCGTCTCCGCACCGCCGCCGCGACCGCCCACGCCCCGCTGGCCCGGGGCTGCCGGCCGCGCGGCTGCCGCGCACCCGCCCGCCGTGTCCACGGCCGCCGGGTCCGGTACGTCATCGGCGACGAGCCCGGCCAGGTCAACGGCATGCGATGGCGCCCGCGCCCAGCGCGCACCGCGACCCACACCACCAACACGTAACCACCCCCGCACCGGCACGGGGCGGCGCCCCCGCCACCCCAACCCGTCGCGAACCGCCACCCAACCCCTCGCGAACCCCCGCGTGGGCAACCGCCCCGAGCCCACCCCCACGTGGGCAACCGCCCTCGCCCACCCCCCGTGTGGGCAATCGTCCCGCAGGGCGGGACGGGTGGGCACACGGGACGGCGCCCTCTGCGGCGCCTCCGCTCCCAGCGCCTGGACCCTCACCACGAGGGTCCTGCACCAAGGGGGCTGGGCTACAGGCGCTGGAGCCTAGGCCCGGCAAGGGGCGCCGTTCCGTTGTGCCCACCCTCCCCCAGACTTCGTCCGGGGGGACCCCCAGCCCCAGCGGAACGAATGCCCACAACGGGGGGGCGGCGGTCCGCGACGGGCGGGGCGGCGGCCCATAGCGGGCGGTGGCTCGTGTTGGGGGGTGGTGGGTGGGGGCGCGCGCATACGGTGGCCATCATCAGCACGCGTATCAGGAGCAACCGCATGTCCAGCGAGTTCTTCATCCCAGACCCGGACGGTCAGATCCCCTCCCCCGAGGGCTACTTCGGCGCCTACGGCGGCAAGTTCATCCCCGAGGCCCTCGTCGCCGCAGTCGACGAGGTCGCGGTCGAGTACGACAAGGCCAAGGCCGACCCCGAGTTCGCCCGCGAGCTCAACGACCTGATGGTCAACTACACCGGCCGCCCCAGCGCCCTGACGGAGGTCCCGCGCTTCGCCGAGCACGCCGGCGGCGCCCGCGTCTTCCTCAAGCGCGAGGACCTCAACCACACCGGCTCGCACAAGATCAACAACGTGCTGGGCCAGGCCCTCCTCACCAAGCGCATGGGCAAGACCCGCGTCATCGCGGAGACCGGCGCCGGCCAGCACGGCGTCGCCACCGCCACCGCCTGCGCCCTGTTCGGCCTCGACTGCACCATCTACATGGGCGAGATCGACACCCAGCGCCAGGCCCTCAACGTGGCCCGCATGCGCATGCTCGGCGCCGAGGTCATCGCGGTGAAGTCCGGCAGCCGCACCCTCAAGGACGCCATCAACGAGGCGTTCCGCGACTGGGTCGCCAACGTCGACAACACCCACTACCTCTTCGGCACCGTCGCGGGCCCGCACCCCTTCCCCGCCATGGTCCGCGACTTCCACCGCGTCATCGGCGTCGAGGCCCGCCGCCAGATCCTGGAGCGCGCCGGCCGCCTGCCCGACGCGGCCGTCGCCTGCGTCGGCGGCGGTTCCAACGCCATCGGCCTCTTCCACGCCTTCGTCCCGGACGCCTCCGTCCGGCTGATCGGCTGCGAGCCGGCCGGCCACGGCGTCGAGACCGGCGAGCACGCGGCCACCCTGACCGCGGGCGAGCCCGGCATCCTGCACGGCTCCCGCTCCTACGTCCTCCAGGACGACGAGGGTCAGATCACCGAGCCGTACTCGATCTCCGCCGGACTCGACTACCCCGGCATCGGGCCCGAGCACGCCTATCTCAAGGACAGCGGCCGGGGCGAGTACCGCGCCGTCACCGACGACGCCGCCATGCAGGCCCTGCGCCTGCTCTCCCGTACCGAGGGCATCATCCCGGCCATCGAGTCGGCGCACGCCCTCGCCGGGGCGCTGGAGATCGGCAAGGAGCTCGGCAAGGACGCGCTGCTCCTCGTCAACCTCTCCGGGCGCGGCGACAAGGACATGGACACCGCGGCCCGCTACTTCGGGCTGTACGACAACGGAGCCGAGGGGGTCGCCAAGTGACCGGGAACATTCAGCTGCTCAGCGACACCCTGGCCAAGGCCAAGGCGGAGAACCGGGCCGCGCTCATCGCCTACCTCCCGGCCGGGTTCCCGACCGTGGACGGCGGCATCGCCGCCATCAAGGCCGTCTTCGACGGCGGTGCCGACGTCGTCGAGGTCGGTCTGCCGCACAGCGACCCGGTCCTCGACGGCCCGGTCATCCAGACCGCCGACGACATCGCCCTGCGCGGCGGCGTCAAGATCGCCGACGTCATGCGCACGGTGAAGGAGGCCCACGAGGCCACCGGCAAGCCGGTCCTCGTCATGACCTACTGGAACCCCATCGACCGCTACGGCGTCGAGCGCTTCACCGAGGAGCTTGCCGCGGCCGGCGGCGCGGGCTGCATCCTGCCCGACCTGCCGGTCCAGGAGTCCGCCCTCTGGCGTGAGCACGCCGACAAGCACGGTCTCGCCACCGTCTTCGTCGTCGCGCCCAGCAGCAAGGACGAGCGGCTCGCCACGATCACCGCGGCCGGCTCCGGCTTCGTCTACGCCGCCTCCCTCATGGGGGTCACCGGCACCCGAGAGTCGGTCGGCGAGCAGGCCTCCGACCTCGTCCGCCGCACCCGGGCCACCTCCGACCTGCCCGTCTGCGTCGGACTCGGCGTCTCGAACGCGCGCCAGGCGAAGGAGGTCGCCGGCTTCGCCGACGGCGTCATCGTCGGCTCCGCCTTCGTGCGGCGGATCCTCGACGCCGACGGCGACGAGAGCGCCGGACTGGACGCCGTAAGGGAACTGGCGGCCGAACTCGCCGAAGGCGTGCGCCGCACCCCGTAACCCATACGGGTGGATTCCGGACCGGGGAGGCACGGTGGTGCCTCCCCGGTTCGTTGCTGTGGGCGTGAGCGAGAAGAACAGTGGCGGTACCCAGAGCGCGCGGGAGCGCCTCCAACAGCAGCGTCAGCGTGACAAGGCCCGCGAGAAGCAGCGGCGCGTCCTCATCGTGTCGGCGGCGGTCGTCGGCGTCCTCGGCCTGGCCGCGGTCGTCGGAGTGATCGCCGCCAACAGCGGCGGCAAGGACAGCTCCGACAAGGCCGGCCCCGTGGTCGCCCCCACCGGGGCCATCGGCGGCGACAAGCCGGCCATCCCCCAGGGCAGGCAGGACGCCCCGTCGACGCTCGCGGTCTGGGAGGACTTCCGCTGCCCGGCCTGCGCCCAGTTCGAGAACTTCTTCCGGGACACCGTCCACGAGCTGGAGGCCTCGGGCGCCGTCAAGGCCGAGTACCACCTCGCCACCCTCATCGACGGGAACATGGGCGGCAGCGGCTCCCTGCGCGCCGCCAACGCGGCGTCCTGCGCGCAGGACGCCGGGAAGTTCACGAAGTACCACGACGTGCTCTACATCAACCAGCCGCAGGAGACCGACGACGCCTACGCGAAGAACAGCAGGCTCATCGAGCTCGCCGCGAAGGTCCCCGGACTCGACACCCCCGCCTTCCGCAGCTGCGTCGAGGACGGCACGCACGACGCCTGGGTGAAGAAGTCGAACGACGCCTTCAAGGCCAGCGAGTTCACCGGCACGCCGTCCGTCCTGCTCAACGGCGAATCGATCTTCCCCTCGAAGGGGAACGAGCAGATCTCCCCGGAGAACCTGAAGAAGTGGGTCGCCGAGGCCAACAAGGGCAAGAAGGCCGGCACCGCCTCCCCGGCCGCCGGATCCGCCACCCGCTGACCTCGTCCGTCGCGGTAGTTACGGAGAAGTTGCCGGGCTGGCTGCCGCACGGCCCGCCCGGCAGGGTAGCGTCGGACCTGCCATGGACCTTGCCTACATTCCCAGCCCGTCGACCGGCGTGATCCACCTCGGACCGATCCCGCTGCGCGGCTATGCCTTCTGCATCATCATCGGTGTCTTCGTCGCCGTCTGGCTCGGCAACAAGCGCTGGATCGCCCGGGGCGGCACTGCCGGCACCGTGGCCGACATCGCCGTCTGGGCCGTGCCCTTCGGCCTTGTCGGCGGCCGGCTCTACCACGTGATCACCGACTACCAGCTGTACTTCAGCGAGGGTGAGAACTGGGTCGACGCCTTCAAGATCTGGGAGGGCGGCCTCGGCATCTGGGGCGCCATCGCGCTCGGTGCCGTCGGCGCCTGGATCGGCTGCCGCCGCCGCGGCATCCCGCTCCCGGCGTACGCGGACGCCATCGCGCCCGGTATCGCCCTCGCCCAGGCCATCGGCCGCTGGGGCAACTGGTTCAACCAGGAGCTCTACGGCAAGCCGACCGACCTGCCCTGGGCGCTGAAGATCACCGCGGGCCCCAACCGCGAAGCCGGCCTGTACCACCCGACCTTCCTCTACGAGTCGCTGTGGTGCGTCGGTGTCGCGCTCCTGGTCATCTGGGCGGACCGCCGCTTCAAGCTGGGCCACGGCCGCGCCTTCGCGCTGTACGTCGCGGCGTACTGCGCGGGCCGCGTCTGGACCGAGTACCTGCGCGTCGACGAGGCGCACCACATCCTCGGCCTGCGGCTGAACGTCTGGACGGCGATCATCGTCTTCGTCCTCGCGGTCGTCTACATCGTGATCTCGGCGAAGATCCGCCCGGGCCGCGAGGAGATCGTGGAGCCGAAGGCGAAGAAGGACGAGAACGACGAGAAGGCCGAGAAGGCCGCGAAGGCCGACGACGCCGACAAGGGCGATGACGTCGCCGGTGAGAAGGCGGACGGCGGCGACAAGGCCCCCGACGGCGACTCCGGCCCGGACGACGTCCTCGCGAAGGACGCCGCCGCCGACGAGGCTCCGCAGGGCAAGGCGGGCAGGACGCCGGAAGGCGAGCCCTCCGACGCTCCGGCCGAGGACGCCGCCGCGAAGGACGGCGTGGACAACGGCGCCGGCGCGGGCGGGCGCTGACCCGGCCGCACGCACACGGCGAAGGGCCGTCGGGACCATCCGGTCCCGGCGGCCCTTCCGCTTTTTCCGGGCGCCCCGCCCTCAGACCGCACGGGCCGCGAGGGTCAGGACGCGGCGGGCGCCCTCGACCACCGCCGCGTCCACGAAGCGTCCGTCGGGAAGGGCGAGCGCCCCCTCCTCGGTCTCCGCCGCCTTCACGACCTCCTCGGCCGCGGCGATCTCGTCGGGCGTGGGGAGGTAGGCCCGGGCGATGACGGGGAGCTGGCGGGGGTGGATCGCGGCCCTGCCGAGGAACCCCATGGCGCGGCCCCGCGCGCATCCCGCGGCGAGCGCGTCCAGGTCGCGGATGTCCGGGTGGACCGACTGGACCGGCGGCGGGAGCGCGGCCGCGCGGGCGGCGACCACGATCCGGCCGCGCGGCCAGTCGAGACCGCCGTCCTCCCGTACGCCCAGATCGGCGCGCAGGTCCGCCTCGCCGAGGGCGATGCCGTGGACCGAGGGGTGGGCGGCGGCGATGGCGTACGCGCGCTCCACGGCCAGGGCGTTCTCCAGGAGCGCGTAGAGCGGGAGGCCCTGGGCGAGTTCGGCGATCCGGGTGATGTCAGTGGGGTGTGTCACCTTGGGAACACGGAGAGCGACGAGGCCGGGGAGGGGTGCCAGTGCGGGGATGTCGCGGGGCGAGTGGATGCGGACGTGGATCGGTACGGGGTGGGGTTCGGCGAGCAGTTCGGCGGTGGCGGCCAGGGCGTAGGCCCTGCGGTCCGGGGCCACCGAGTCCTCCAGGTCGACGATGACGACATCGGCCCCGGAGGCCAGGGCCTTGCGGACCACGGAGGGGCGGTCGCCGGGGGCGTAGAGCCAGGTGAGGGGGACGGGCGGGGTGGCCTGCCGGGCGCGCCGGGTGAGTTCGGTGTGCCCGGCGGGGCCCGTCATACGGCTCCCTCCTCGCGCAGGGCGTCGATCTCGGCGTCGCTGAGGCCCAGCTCGGTGAGGAGTTCGGTGGTGTCGGCGCCGTGCCGGCGGCCGGCCCAGCGGATTCCGCCGGGGGTCTCGGAGAGCCGGAAGAGGACGTTCTGCATGCGGAGCGGGCCGAGTTCGGGGTCCGGGACCTCGGTGACGGTGCCGAGCGCCTGGAACTGGGGGTCGGCGAGCACGTCCCGGACGTCGTAGACCGGGGCGATGGCGGCCTCCGCCTTCTCGAACGCGGCCATGGCCTCGTCGCGGGTGTGGCGGGCGATCCAGGAGCCGACGGCCTCGTCGAGGAGCTCCGCGTGCGCGGCCCGGCCGGTGCCGTCGGCGAACCAGGGCTCGTCGATCAGCTCCGGGCGGCCGACCAGGCGCAGTACGCGTTCGGCGATGGACTGGGCGGAGGTGGAGACGGCGACCCAGGACCCGTCGGCGGTCCGATAGGTGTTGCGCGGGGCGTTGTTGCGGGAGCGGTTGCCGGTGCGGGGCTGGACATAGCCGAGCTGGTCGTACCAGAGGGGGTGGGGTCCGATGACGGAGAGCATCGGTTCGATGATGGCCATGTCGACGACCTGGCCGCGGCCGGTGGTGGTCCTGGCGGTGAGCGCCGTCATCACCGCGTACGCGGTGGCGAGGGCGGCGATCGAGTCGGCGAGGCCGAAGGGCGGCAGGGTCGGCGGGCCGTCGGGTTCGCCGGTGATGGCGGCGAAGCCGCTCATCGCCTCGGCGAGGGTGCCGAAGCCCGGCCGGTGGGCGTACGGGCCGAACTGGCCGAAGCCGGTGACCCGGGCGAGCACGAGGCGCGGATTGACGGTGGACAGCTCGTCCCAGCCGAGGTCCCAGCGCTCCAGGGTGCCGGGGCGGAAGTTCTCCACGATCACGTCGGCGTCGGCGGCGAGCCGCAGCAGGGTGTCGCGGCCGCCGGGGGTGGACAGGTCGAGGGTCATCGTCCGCTTGTTGCGGCCGAGGACCTTCCACCACAGACCGACCCCGTCCTTCGCCGGGCCGTGGCCGCGCGAGGGGTCGGGCCGGCGGGGGTGCTCGATCTTGACCACGTCGGCGCCGAAGTCGCCGAGCATCATCGCGGCGAGCGGGCCGGCGAAGAGAGTGGCGAGGTCGAGGACGCGCAGTCCGCGCAGGGGAGGGGCGGGGACGGTGGAGGCGGGCGGGTCGGTGGCGGTCATGCGCGCTCGGCCTCCGGTGCGCCGGCCGCCGCGTCGATCTCGGAGCGGTACGGCATCGAGGTGGACGCGCCGGGGCGTTGGACGGAGAGCGCGGCGGCGGCCGACGCCCAGGCGAGCGCCTCCGGCGCGGGCCGGCCCTCGGTGAGGGCGACGGCCAGCGCGCCGACGAAGGTGTCGCCCGCGGCGGTGGTGTCGACGGCCCGGACGCGGGCCGCGGGCACGGTGACCGGTTCGGCGCCGCGCGCGGCGTACAGGCAGCCGCTGGCGCCGAGGGTGATCACCACCTCGGGGACGAAGCGCAGCAGCGCCTGAGCGGCGGCGTGCGGTTCGGTGTGACCGGTGAGGGCGGCGGCCTCGTGCTCGTTGGGCACCAACAGGTCCGTGGAGGCGAGGAGTTCGGGGGGCAGGGAGCGGGCGGGGGCGGGGGTGAGGACCGTGCGCACGCCGAGCCCACGGGCGGTGCGGGCGCCCTCGACGACGACGGGGAGGGGGAGTTCGAGCTGGAGGAGCAGGGCGTCGGCGGTGCCGATCAGGGCCTCGTCGCCGTGGCTGAGGGAGGTGACGGTGCCGTTGGCGCCGGGGACGACGACGATCGCGTTGCCGCCCTCGTCGTCGACGACGATGTGCGCGGTGCCGGAGGGGCCCTCGACGGTGCGCAGCAGGTCGGTGTCGACGCCGCTGTGGTCGAGCGCGGACCGGAGCCGGGCGCCGAAGTCGTCGGCGCCGACCGCGCCGATCATCGACACCTCGGCACCGGCCCGGGCGGCGGCCACGGCCTGGTTGGCGCCCTTGCCGCCGGGGACGGTGCGGAACTCGCGGCCGGTCACGGTCTCGCCGCGGGCGGGGGCCCTGGGCACATAGGCCACGAGGTCCATGTTCGTGCTGCCGAGCACGACGATGCTGGTCATGGGCGTACGGCCTCCGAGTGTGTCAGTGCGGCCAGGGTGTCGAAGCCGATGCCGTCGAAGGACGGCACCGAGGTGGAGAGGCGGTTCTGGAGGGGGGAGGTCCAGTGGGCGGGGAGCCGGTCCGGCCGGCCGGCGAGGAGACCGGCGACGGAGCCGGCCGTGGCGCCGTTGGAGTCGGTGTCCCAGCCGCCGGAGACGGCCGCGCAGACGGAGCGCGTGAAGTCGCCGTCGGCGTGGGTGAGGGCGGCGGCGAGCAGCGCGGCGTTGGGGACGGCATGCACCCAGTGATACCCGCCGTACCGGGCGTGGAGCCGGTCCACGACCGAGTCGAACGCGTCCGGCGTCCGGGCGCCGCGGGCGGCGGTGATGCCGTACCGGACCGCCTCGGCCAGCCGTGACTCCGGCGGTACGACGGCCAGTCCGGACGCCAGGGCCTCGTGCACGTCGGCGGTGCCGGTGGCGGCGGTCGCGAGGGTGGCGGCGACGAACAGGGCGCCGTACACGCCGTTGCCGGTGTGGGTGAGCACCGCGTCCCGGTGCGCCTGGCGGGCGGCGGCGGCCGGGTCCCCGGGGTGGGTCCAGCCGTGCACGTCGGCGCGGATCTGGGCGCCGATCCACTCCCGGAACGGGTTGCGGCGGGAGGCGGTGAGAGGGGGTTCGACGCCGTCGAGCAGATTGCGGTAGGCGATCCGCTCGGCGGTGAAGGTACGGCCGGCCGGCAGCTCGTCGAGCCACAGCCGGGCGACGTCGGCGGTGCTGAAGTCACGGCCGTGACGGCGCAGCAGGAGCAGCGCCAGGAGGGGGTAGTTGAGGTCGTCGTCCTCGGGCATCCCGGCGATGTTCTCCGCGAGGGAGGTGGGGGCGGAGCGCCGGTTCCACGGGTGCGCGGCGAGCAGGGCGGGGGGCACGCCGCGGGCGGTGAACCAGTCGGCGAGCGGCCAGTTGCCGGCGGCGCGGGCGAGGGCCCGGATCGCGTCCAGGGGCAGCTTCTCGACGGGCTTCCCGAGCAGACAGCCGACGGCCCGTCCGAGCCAGGCGGCGTGCAGGCGGGGGAGGAGCGCGAGGTGGGTGCCGCCGGGAGCGCCCGGCGGCTGTCCCGGGCCGTCCGGCCAGTCCGGGCAGGCTGCCACGATGGCGGTGAGAGTGGTCGGTTCGCGGGTGGCCAGGGGGGAGGGGAGTGCGGACAGGGCGTCCAGGATCTCCTCGGCCAGGGGGCGTAGTTCCGGGCGGGTGCCGGGGGAGGCTCCGGCTGTCGTCGGGGCCGGGGGGCCGCCGGCCGCGTACCAGCGGGCGGCGAGTTCCGTGGCGTCGCGCCCGTCCTCCGCGGCCTGGCGCAGCTCGTGCCCGACCAGGTCCTCGGGCTGCACCCACGTCAGCCGCAGCGGCTCCTCCGCCGCCCCGGCGGGCGGCCGGGTCCGGGACGGTGCCCCGGCTTCGGCGGTCGTCATCGGGCCGAGCCCGTCAGGGCCGCGTAGGCCGACTCGTGGGCGCGGCGGCGTGCGGTGTCACGGGTGTGGACCTCGCGGGAGACCGCGGCGAGGGCGCGCGCCGGGGCGTGCAGGTCGAGGCGGCTGGCCTCCGCCACCCGCTTCGCCCACTCCGCGGGGATCACCGACTCGCCGCCCAGCGCGCCGCTGATCGCGCCCGCCATCGTGGCGATCGAGTCGCAGTCCCGCCCGTAGTTGACCGCGCCCAGGACCGTACGCCGGTAGTCGCCCGCGCCGACGAGCAGCATGCCGAGGGCGACGGGCAGTTCCTCGATCGCGTGGACGCGGGAGGGGCGGCGGGCGTCGAGGGAGGGGGCGCGGTAGTCGGGGCCGACGGAGTCGTACGGGGCGACCGCGCGGCGCAGCGGATCGAGCGCGGACTCGAAGTCCCGGTACGCCCCGGCGACTTCGGCGACCGCGCGGATCGCCGCGCGGGTGCCGTCCTTGGCGAGCGCCAGCGCCGTGTCGACGACCGAGCGCGGGGTGGCGCCCGGGACGCAGGCCGCGGCGACCGCCGCCGCGAAGACACCGGCCGCCTCCCGGCCGTACGAGGACTGGTGGGCGCCCGCCAGGTCGAGCGCCTCGGCGTAGGCACCCGCCGGGTTCGCCGCGTTCACCAGGCCGACCGGCGCCATGTACATCGCGGCGCCGCAGTTGACGATGTTGCCGGTCCCCGCCTCGCGCGGGTCGGCGTGCGCGTAGTGGAGCCGGGTCACGATCCACTTCTCGGCGAGGAACACCCGCTGGAGGGGCAGGGCCTCCGCCTCCAGCTCGGGGATCCACACGGGGCGGCCCATGAGTTCGGGGACCAGGTGCTCGGCGACCGCGTACGCGTCGAGGTGGTCGCGGACCTTCTCGTACACCCTGATCAGGGCGTGCGTCATCAAGGTGTCGTCGGTGACGTGCCCGTCGCCCTTGTGGTACGGCGCGAGGGGGCGCGCCGTACGCCAGGCCTCGCCGTTCCACGGGCCGACGATGCCGGTGACGCGGCCGTCGTGGCGTTCCAGGATCTGGGCGGGCGTATAGCCCTCGACGGGGCCGCCGAGGGCGTCGCCGACGGCGGCACCGATGAGGCTGCCGGTGATCCGGTCATCCAGAGTGGGTGTCATGTCGGAATTGTCCACCCCGGTAGGCCGGTTCCGTGGCTCCGAGGAGACCGGCGAGTTCCACCAGGTCGGTGCCCGCGAGCCGGGGCAGCGCACAGCCCGCGAGCGTACGGCAGGCCTCCCGCCAGGTCGCCGGGACCGAACCGCCGCCGCCCAGCGCGCCGGTGAGCGCGCCCACGAGCGCCGGAGCCGAGTCGGCGACCCGCGACAGACAGGCCGCGGCCGGTACGGCCACGGCGATCTCACCGCGCGCGGCGACGGTCAGCGCGAGCGCGACCGGCACCGTCTCGGCGGCGGCGATGCCGTAGCTGTACACGTGGTCGACGATCCGGTGCTCCAGGAGCGGGACGAGCTCGAACGCGGAGGCGGTGGTGCGGGCCAGTTCGACGGCGTACCGGCCGTTGCGGCCGATCTCGGTGGCGGGCGGCAGCTGCGCCAGGGCCGCCGCCACGGTCTCGTCGGGCGAGGCCCCGCCGAGGGCCGCCGCCGTGGCCGCCGCCATCGCCCGGGCGCCGTGCACGCCGTCGCCGTCCTGGGTGTACCGGGCGTCGAACTCGGCGAGTTCGGCGGCGGCGGCCGGGTCGCCGGGGTGCACCAGGGCGAGCACGGCGGCCCGTACACAGGCCGCGTCGTCGAAGTAGTGCGGGTTGTCGTGGCCCGTGGCGGGCGGACGGAGACCGGCGGCGAGGTTGCCGAGACCGGCCCGGACCGAGATCCGGGCCCGGAGGGGGAGGACGGCCGACTCGACCTCGGGGGCGCGGTCGGCGGCGGCGGCGACCTGCCCGGCGAGCGCGTTCCAGGCCATGTCGACGGCGGCGCGCAGGCGGCGCTCGGGGGGCAGGGCATCGAAGAGCGGGCCCGCCGAGGCGAGCAGGGCCTCGGCGGTGAACACCGCCCACTCGGCGTCGTCGGAGGGGCCGAGGCGGAGGGGTTCGGGGGGCTGGTTGAGGGCGATGGGAACGGGGAGGGTGGTCGTGGCGTTCTGCTCCGCGAAGGTGTCGAGTTCGCGGGTGAGGCGGCGGGTCCATTCGGGCATGCGGGCCGCTCGGTGGCGGGCCGCGGGCCAGCCGGCGGCATCGCCTGCGGCGAGGCCCAGGAGAAGGCCTTCGATGGCGTCGGGGCGTCTTGCCTTGGTGCGGGGGGCGGTGCGGCGGGTGCCCAGGACGGGGGCGCGTCGGGTGCGGCGGCGTCCTGGGGGCGGGCTCTCGGAGGCGGGGGCGGGGGCCGAGGCCGGGTCCGGGGAGGCGGTCTCCGCCGTCGTGGGCTGTGCCCAGCCTCCCCCGGGCTCCGTCCGGGGGGACCCCCCTCGCCCTGCGGAACGATCGCCCACAGCCGCTGCGGCAGAGGCGACCGTCGTGTCTCCGCTCATCAAGCCTCCTCCTCCGGTGTCAGCAAGTCCGCGATGTCCAGTACGTGGTAGCCCCGCATCGAGGGCAGGCAGCTGCCGGTGACCGGGGTGATGGCGGTGGACCATTCCTCCGGGATGGCGGTGAGGCCGCCCGACGCGCCGGCCAGGGCGCCTGCGACCGCAGCCGTCGTGTCGGCGTCGCGGCCCATGTTGACGGCGGTCAGGACCGCCGTGCGGAAGTCTCCGCGGGCGGCGGCGAAGGCGCCGAAGGCGAGGGCGACGGCCTCGGGGGCCAGGTCCGTCCAGGGGTAGCCGCCGATGACGACCGCCGAGCGGACCGTGCGCTCGCGGGTCAGCGGGTCGGGCTGGACGCGCTGGGCCGCGACCACCGCGCGGCGCATCGAACGGGCCGTCCAGGAGTCCATCGGGACGACCGACAGGGCCGCCGCGATCACCGAGGTGACCGAGGCGCCGCCCATCGCCGCCGCGACGCCCGCGGCGACGGCCTGGCCGCCGTAGATGCCCTCGCCCTCGTGGCTGACGCTCCCGTCGATGGCGACCAGCCGGGCCGCCTCGGCGGGGCGGCCCGCCGCGAAGACCCCGAAGGGCGCGGCCCGCATGGCGAGGCCGTCGCTCCAGGCGTGCCGGTGCTGGGCGGAGATGGGGGCGGCCAGGCCCCGGCGCAGGTTCTCCAGGGTGCCGCGTTCGGAGAAGCCGGCGCCGCGGAACGGGCCCTCGTCGAGGTCGGCGATCCAGTGGTGCCAGGCCCGTTCGACGTGGGCGACGGTCAGCGCCGAACCGTGCCGGGCGAGCAGCAGGCCGGAGAAGACGGCGTACTCGGTGTCGTCCGTGCCCGCCGGACGGTCCGTCACGAAGCCCTCGATCCGGCCCCACCGGCGCCGGATCTCCGAGGGGCGCAGATTCTCGGCGGGCGCGCCGAGCGCGTCGCCCACCGCGAGTCCGAGCAGCGCGCCCCTCGCGCGCTCCCGGACGTCGCACACCGTCTCGCCGATCATGTTCGCTCCCCTTCCGCGCTCCCCCGAATGCCTGCCACGCGAGGGGGCCCGACCCTCCACAGAAACGTTTCTGTCACCCGGGTGACAGCAGGTCAGGCAGGCCTGCCTCAGTAAAGCGAGCCTTAGTAAGTACGGCCTGGCTTGCTGGCGCGCCCCTTACATCGGGCGTATTTTCGATGATGTCGAAGGGGGCGGGCGTGCCGAACCCGCTGGAAAGACAGGGGAGAAGCATGTCCATCATCGAAGCCGTCGCACCGCTCCACGAGGCCCACCGCGACAACCACACCCACCGTGACGTCAACGGCGGCTGGCTGCGCCCGGCGGTCTTCGGCGCGATGGACGGACTCGTCTCCAACCTCGCCCTCATGACCGGTGTCGTCGGCGGCGCCGTCTCCACGCAGACCGTCGTGATCACCGGCCTCGCCGGGCTCGCGGCCGGTGCCTTCTCCATGGCGGCCGGCGAGTACACCTCGGTCGCCTCGCAGCGCGAGCTGGTCCAGGCCGAACTGGACGTGGAGCGGCGTCAGTTGCGCAAGCACCCGGTCGACGAGATGGAGGAGCTGGCCGCGCTCTACGTCTCCCGTGGTGTGGAGCCCGCGCTCGCCCGCGAGGTCGCCATGCAGCTGTCCAGGGACCCGGAGCAGGCGCTGGAGATCCACGCCCGCGAGGAGCTGGGCATCGACCCCGACGACCTGCCGTCGCCGATGGTCGCCGCGGTGTCCTCGTTCGGCTCGTTCGCGCTCGGCGCCCTGCTGCCCGTGCTGCCGTTCCTGCTCGGCGCGACCGCGCTGTGGCCGGCCGTGCTGCTCGCGCTCCTCGGGCTCTTCGCCTGCGGCGCCCTGGTCGCCCGGGTCACCGCCCGCAGCTGGTGGTTCAGCGGCCTGCGCCAGCTCGTCCTCGGCGGCGCCGCCGCGGCCCTCACGTACGGGCTCGGCATGCTCTTCGGCGCCGCCTTGTAGGAACGGGCCGTCCCGCCCCGCGAGCCCCGTCCCACCCCGCGCACCCCGTCCCACCCCGCGAGCCCTGCCCCTCCCGCTCGCCCCCGTATGCGCCGTAAAGGCCCCCGGTCCACGCCCCGGGGGCCTTTCGCATGTCCGAAGACACGACCGACGGCCCCTGTCTCTGTGACGTATATCCCGGAGCGGATCCACCCTTCCGGTGGGACACTATGCACAGCGCCACATAACTAGCCGGTTACCCGGCGGTTTCGAAAGCCTGACCACCGGGCATGAGGCGTAAGCGCCGCGGGCAATGAGGCCCGCTCTGCGACGGGTCGCCGAAGACCCCCGGAAATCGCGATCCGTCCCCCCCCATGGGTGCCATGGGAGCCCCGAAGTTCCCGTGTCCCACGGCTGGATCATTGCCACCGCTCGCACGCGCGGTGTCCGCATGCTGGAATGAGCTATCCACTTCCCGAGAAGCCAGCCATCATGTAACCTGCACGAAATTTCGCGGAGGGCCAACGTCGTCCCTCGGCTGCTGCATATGCCACGACGACGACGGGAGAGCCGATGCGTTCCGACGCCTGGTCGCCCATGGACGGTCGCCCCGCCCCCCAGGGGATGTACGACCCCCGTAACGAACACGATGCCTGTGGTGTCGGGTTCGTGGCCACCCTCACCGGTGTAGCCAGCCATGCGCTGGTCGAGCAGGCGCTGACCGTACTGCGCAACCTCGAGCACCGCGGCGCCACCGGCTCCGAGCCCGACTCCGGGGACGGCGCCGGAATCCTTTTCCAGGTCCCCGACGCCTTCCTGCGCGAGGTCGCCGGATTCGAGCTTCCCGAGGCCGGCGCGTACGCCGTCGGCATCGCCTTCCTCCCCGCCGACGGCTCCGCACAGGCCGTCTCGCGGATCGAGACGATCGCGTCCGAGGAAGGTCTGAACGTCCTCGGCTGGCGCGAGGTCCCCGTCGCCCCCGAGCTGCTCGGCGCCTCCGCCCGCTCCACCATGCCGGTCTTCCGCCAGCTGTTCGTGGCCGACGGCACCAGCACGGGCATCGCGCTGGACCGCAAGGCCTTCGTGCTGCGCAAGCGCGCCGAGCGCGAGGCCGGGACGTACTTCCCGTCGCTCTCCGCCCGCACGATCGTCTACAAGGGCATGCTGACCACCGGCCAGCTGGAGCCCTTCTTCCCGGACCTGTCGGACCGCCGCTGCGCCACCGCCGTGGCCCTGGTCCACTCCCGGTTCTCCACCAACACGTTCCCGAGCTGGCCGCTCGCCCACCCGTACCGCTTCGTCGCGCACAACGGCGAGATCAACACGGTCAAGGGCAACCGCAACTGGATGACCGCCCGCGAGGCACAGCTCGCCGGCGACGTCTTCGGCACCGGCGCCGACGGCCGGGGCATCGAGCGGATCTTCCCGGTCTGTACGCCGGACGCCTCCGACTCGGCCTCCTTCGACGAGGTCCTGGAGCTGCTCCACCTCGGCGGCCGTTCGCTGCCGCACGCGGTCCTGATGATGGTCCCCGAGGCGTGGGAGAACCACGACTCCATGGACCCGGACCGGCGCGCCTTCTACCAGTACCACGCCACCCTGATGGAGCCCTGGGACGGGCCGGCCTGCGTCACCTTCACCGACGGCGTCCAGGTCGGCGCGGTCCTCGACCGCAACGGTCTGCGCCCCGGCCGCTACTGGGTCACCGACGAGGGCCTCGTCGTCCTCTCCTCCGAGGTCGGCGTCCTCGACATCGACCCCGCCAAGGTCGTCCGCAAGGGCCGCCTGCAGCCCGGCAAGATGTTCCTCGTCGACACCGCCGAGCACCGCATCATCGAGGACGACGAGATCAAGGCCGGCCTCGCCGCCGAGAAGCCGTACGCGGACTGGCTGGAGACCGGCGAGATCGAGCTCTCCGACCTCCCCGAGCGCGAGCACATCGTGCACACCCACGCCTCGGTCACCCGCCGCCAGCAGACCTTCGGCTACACCGAGGAAGAGCTCCGCGTCATCCTCGCCCCGATGGCCCGCAGCGCCGCCGAGCCGATCGGCTCCATGGGCACCGACTCGCCCATCGCGGCCCTGTCCGCGCGGCCCCGGCTGCTCTTCGACTACTTCACCCAGCTGTTCGCGCAGGTCACCAACCCGCCGCTGGACGCCATCCGCGAGGAGCTCGTCACCTCGCTGCGCTCCTCGCTCGGCCCCGGCAGCAACCTGCTCGACCCGACCGCCGCGTCCTGTCGCAGCGTCACGCTGCCCTTCCCGGTGATCGACAACGACGAGCTGGCCAAGCTCATCCACATCAACGCCGACGGCGACATGCCCGGCATGAAGGCCGCGACGCTCTCCGGCCTCTACCGGGTCTCCGGCGGCGGCGAGGCCCTGGCCGCCCGGATCGAGGAGATCCGCGCCGAGGCCGACACGGCGATCGAGGGCGGTGCCCGCCTGATCGTCCTGTCCGACCGGCACTCCGACGCCGAGCACGCGCCGATCCCGTCGCTGCTGCTCACCGCGGCCGTCCACCACCACCTCATCCGCACCAAGCAGCGCACCGAGGTGGGCCTGCTGGTCGAGGCCGGCGACGTCCGCGAGGTCCACCACGTGGCCCTCCTCATCGGCTACGGCGCCGCCGCCGTCAACCCGTACCTGGCCATGGAGTCCGTCGAGGACCTGGTCCGGGCCGGCACCTTCATCGAGGGTCTGGAGCCCGAGCAGGCCATCCGCAACCTGATCTACGCGCTGGGCAAGGGCGTTCTCAAGGTCATGTCCAAGATGGGCATCTCCACCGTCGCCTCCTACCGCGGCGCGCAGGTCTTCGAGGCCGTCGGCCTCGACGCCGCCTTCGTCGAGCAGTACTTCAACGGCACCGCCACCAAGATCGGCGGCGCCGGCCTCGACGTCGTCGCCAAGGAGGTCGCCGCCCGCCACGCCAAGGCGTACCCCGTCACCGGCGTCCCCTCGGCGCACCGCGCCCTGGACATCGGCGGCGAGTACCAGTGGCGCCGCGAGGGCGAGCCGCACCTGTTCGACCCGGAGACCGTCTTCCGCCTGCAGCACGCCACGCGCTCCAAGCGGTACGACATCTTCAAGCAGTACACGGGGCGGGTGAACGAGCAGTCCGAGCGCCTCATGACGCTCCGCGGCCTGTTCGGCTTCAGCACCGACCGTCCGTCGATCCCCCTCGACGAGGTCGAGCCGGTCTCCGAGATCGTCAAGCGCTTCTCCACCGGCGCCATGTCGTACGGCTCCATCTCGCGCGAGGCCCACGAGACCCTCGCCATCGCCATGAACCAGCTGGGCGGCAAGTCCAACACCGGTGAGGGCGGCGAGGACCCGGACCGCCTCTACGACCCGGAGCGCCGCTCCGCGATCAAGCAGGTCGCCTCCGGCCGCTTCGGCGTCACCAGCGAGTACCTGGTCAACGCGGACGACATCCAGATCAAGATGGCCCAGGGCGCCAAGCCCGGCGAGGGCGGCCAGCTGCCCGGCCACAAGGTCTACCCGTGGGTCGCCAAGACGCGTCACTCGACGCCCGGCGTCGGCCTGATCTCCCCGCCGCCGCACCACGACATCTACTCCATCGAGGATCTGGCCCAGCTGATCCACGACCTCAAGAACGCCAACCCGGCCGCCCGCATCCACGTGAAGCTGGTCTCCGAGGTCGGCGTCGGCACGGTCGCGGCCGGTGTGTCCAAGGCCCACGCGGACGTCGTGCTGATCTCCGGCCACGACGGCGGCACCGGCGCCTCCCCGCTGACCTCGCTGAAGCACGCGGGCGGCCCCTGGGAGCTCGGCCTCGCCGAGACCCAGCAGACCCTGCTGCTCAACGGCCTGCGCGACCGGATCGTCGTCCAGACCGACGGCCAGCTCAAGACCGGCCGCGACGTGGTCATCGCCGCGCTCCTCGGCGCCGAGGAGTTCGGCTTCGCCACCGCGCCGCTCGTGGTCTCCGGCTGCGTCATGATGCGCGTCTGCCACCTGGACACCTGCCCGGTCGGCATCGCCACCCAGAACCCGGTGCTGCGCGACCGCTTCTCCGGCAAGCCCGAGTTCGTCGTCAACTTCTTCGAGTTCATCGCCGAAGAGGTCCGCGAGCTCCTCGCCGAGCTGGGCTTCCGCACCCTGGAGGAGGCCGTCGGTCACGCCGAGCTCCTCGACACCAGCCGCGCGGTCACCCACTGGAAGGCGCAGGGCCTGGACCTGGAGCCGCTGTTCTTCGTGCCCGAGCTGGCCGAGGGCGCGGTCCGCCACGCCGTGGTCGAGCAGGACCACGGTCTGGAGAAGGCCCTCGACAACGAGCTGATCGAGCTCGCCGCCGAGGCCCTGAACGCCGCGTCCGCCGAGGCCGCCCAGCCGGTCCGCGCCCAGGTCGCGATCCGCAACATCAACCGGACCGTCGGCACCATGCTCGGCCACGAGGTGACGAAGAAGTTCGGTGGCGCGGGCCTGCCCGCCGACACCATCGACATCACCTTCACCGGTTCCGCCGGCCAGTCCTTCGGCGCCTTCCTGCCGTCCGGAGTCACCCTCCGCCTGGAGGGCGACGCCAACGACTACGTCGGCAAGGGCCTCTCCGGAGGCCGGGTCGTGGTCCGCCCGGACCGCGGCGCCGACCACCTCGCCGAGTACTCCACCATCGCGGGCAACACCATCGCGTACGGTGCGACCGGCGGCGAGCTGTTCCTGCGCGGCCGCACCGGCGAGCGCTTCTGCGTCCGCAACTCCGGCGCGCTGGTCGTCTCGGAGGGCGTGGGCGACCACGGCTGCGAGTACATGACCGGCGGTACGGCGGTCGTCCTCGGCGAGACCGGGCGCAACTTCGCGGCCGGCATGTCCGGCGGCGTCGCCTACGTGATCGACCTCGACCGGGACCACGTCAACCCCGGCAACCAGGGCGCGGTCGAGGCCCTGTCGGACGCCGACAAGGCATGGCTGCACGACGTCGTGCGCCGCCACGCCGAGGAGACCGGCTCGACCGTCGCCGAGAAGCTGCTGGCCGACTGGACCGCGAACGCGGACCGGTTCAGCAAGATCATCCCCACCACGTACAAGGCAGTGCTCGCCGCCAAGGACGCCGCTGAGCTCGCCGGTCTCTCCGAGACCGAGACCACCGAGAAGATGATGGAGGCGGCGACCCATGGCTGACCCCAAGGGCTTCCTGACCACCGGGCGCGAGGTCGCCAAGACCCGGCCGGTGGGCGAGCGAGTCAAGGACTGGAACGAGGTCTACGTTCCCGGCTCCCTGCTGCCGATCATCAGCAAGCAGGCCGGCCGCTGCATGGACTGCGGCATCCCGTTCTGCCACAACGGCTGCCCGCTCGGGAACCTCATCCCCGAGTGGAACGACTACGCCTACCGCGAGGACTGGTCGGCGGCGTCGGAGCGGCTGCACGCCACCAACAACTTCCCGGAGTTCACCGGCCGCCTGTGCCCGGCTCCGTGCGAGGCGGCGTGCGTGCTCGGCATCAACCAGCCGGCCGTGACCATCAAGAACGTCGAGGTCTCCATCATCGACAAGGCGTGGGACGGCGGCGACGTCCGGCCGCAGGCCCCCGAGCGTCTGTCCGGCAAGACCGTCGCGGTCATCGGCTCCGGCCCGGCGGGTCTCGCCGCGGCCCAGCAGCTGACCCGGGCCGGCCACACCGTCGTCGTGTACGAGCGGGCCGACCGCATCGGCGGACTGCTGCGCTACGGCATCCCCGAGTTCAAGATGGAGAAGCGGCACATCAACCGCCGCATCGAGCAGATGCGCGCGGAGGGCACCAAGTTCCGCACCGGCATCGAGATCGGCCGCGACCTGACCGCGACGGACCTGCGCAAGCGGTTCGACGCGGTGGTCGTCGCCGCCGGCGCCACCACCGCCCGCGACCTGCCCGTCCCGGGCCGGGAGCTCAAGGGCGTGTACCAGGCGATGGAGTACCTGCCGCTCGCCAACAAGGTCGTCGAGGGCGACTTCGTC
Source organism: Streptomyces sp. NPDC023157 (assembly GCF_055560575.1). Lineage (NCBI taxonomy): Bacteria > Bacillati > Actinomycetota > Actinomycetes > Kitasatosporales > Streptomycetaceae > Streptomyces > Streptomyces sp. NPDC023157. The sequence continues at coordinate 247,634 of NZ_JBVHIL010000001.1, read as the reverse complement.
TCCTCGCCGGTCTCCGCCGAGGGCAAGCACGTCGTCGTCATCGGCGGCGGCGACACCGGCGCGGACTGCGTCGGCACGGCGCACCGGCAGGGCGCGGCCTCCGTGACCCAGCTGGAGATCATGCCCAGGCCGGGCGAGGAGCGGAACCCGGGCCAGCCCTGGCCCACCTTCCCCATGCTCTACAAGGTCACCTCGGCCCACGAGGAGGGCGGCGAGCGGGTCTACTCCGTCTCCACCACCCACTTCGAGGGCGACGAGGACGGCAACGTCCGCTTCCTGCACCTCATCGAGGTCGCGTTCGTCGACGGCAAGCTGACCCAGAAGCCGGGCACCGAGCGCAGGATCCCCGCCGAGCTGGTCACCCTCGCCATGGGCTTCACCGGCACGGACGTCGAGAACGGCCTCGTCGGGCAGTTTGGTCTGGACCTCGACGAGCGGGGTAACATCGCCCGTGACGAGGACTTCGCCACCAATGTCGATGGCGTCTTCGTCGCCGGCGACGCCGGCCGTGGCCAGTCACTCATCGTCTGGGCCATCGCCGAAGGCCGCTCGGCCGCCCGCGGCGTGGACCGCCACCTGACGGGCGCCAGCTCCCTGCCGGCCCCGATCCGTCCCACGGACCGTTCCCTGACGGTCTGACCGGCCGGACCCCCTGAGAACGTCCCGTACAACGACGTACGGAACTGAGCGCGGCGCCCCCCGAATGTCCCCGACCGGACGACTGGGTAGGGCGCCGATGCGCGTCCCCGCGCCGGTCACGACGACGGTCGGAGCGTTCCCCGCGCCAATCGCGTCGACGGTCGGAGCGTTCCCCGCGCCGGTCGCGACGACCTTCCTGCCGTCGCGCCGGCTCACGCGGCGGTGTCCAGCGCGCGGAAGTGCGGGATGACCTTCTCGCCCCACTGCCGGATGGTCTCCATGCAGACCTCCTGCGGCACGGTCCCCATCTGGATCAGGCACATGACCTCGTCGACACCGATCCGCCGCAGCCGTTCGACATAGGCGATGGCGGTGTCCGCGTCCCCGTAGGCGTGGTCCGTGTGGTACGTGCCGGTGTCGACCGGCCGGGCCGGGATGTTCGCCTCGTGCAGCCGGGCGACCAGCTCCCGCCGCTCCTGTTCGAGGGCTCCCGCGTGGTCCTCGTCCTCGGCGTAGCCGGTGGGCGCGGGGGCGCCGCCGTACCAGTGGGCGATGGACTCGGCGAAGAAGCGCTGGCCGCGGGTGCCCAGGCGCAGGGCGCGGGCGGCGTCGTCCAGGACGATGGTCGGGCAGAGCGCGGAGAAGTGGTCGTTGACCTCGGTGGACACGAGCTGCGAGCCGTCCCGTACGGCGATGGCCTCGTCGTACACCCCGCGCATCGCGCGGACGTCGTCGGCGCCCGCGAAGCCCATCACCAGCGCGCCGACGCCGAGTTCGGCGGCCCGCTTGAGGGAGTCGTGCTGCGAGCAGGCCATGAAGAGCGGCGGGTGCGGGCCCTGCACGGGCCGGGGCAGGACCGCGCCGGGGCCGATGTCGAGGGAGCCGTGCCACTCGAACTCCGGCTCGCGCCAGGCGGCGGCGAGGATCCGCAGGGCCTCCTCCATCTGCGGCCGGGTGTCGGCCGGGTCCACGCCGAACATGCGGGTCTCCTGGCGGGTCGCGCCCCGGCCGGCGCCGATGTCGACCCGGCCGCCGGAGAGCACGTCGAGCATGGCGGTGCGCTCGGCCACCCGCACCGGGTGCTGGTAGCCGAAGGGCAGGGTGACCACGCCGTGGCCGATCCGGATGGTGCGCGTGCGGGCGGCGACCCAGGTCAGGAAGATCTCGGACGCGCTCATGTGGGCGTACTGGGTGAGGGAGTGGTGCTCGACCGCCCAGATCCGGTCGAAGCCCATCTCCTCGGCGTGGACGGCTTGTTCGACGCAGTCGTGGATGACCTGCTGTTCGCGGGCGGGGGTGGGGTCGACGAGCTGTGCTTCGAAGATCATCGAGAACTTCACGGGGGAGCTCCTCCCGAAACCGAAACCGAAACCGATCGGCGGTATGCCTAATCGAAATACTTCTAGCAGGTATAGGGGGAGGAGAGAAGAGAGCCGTAGACTGCCCACCGTGGTGGACGACGAGAAGGTGCCCGCACTGCCCGCGCTGCCCGCGACCAGCTGGGCCGTGCTCGGACTGCTCTCCTTCGGGCGGGAGTTGTCCGGCTACGACCTGAAGAAATGGTCCGACCGCTCGCTCGGCCTCTTCTACTGGAGCCCGTCCTTCAGCCAGATCTACGCCGAGCTCAAGCGCCTGGAACAGGCCGGCTACGCCACCTCCCGCCTGGTCGCCCCGGAGTCCGGCTCCCGCGACAAACGCGTCTACCGCATCACCGGCGAAGGCCTCGCCGCCGTCCGCACCTGGGCCCACACCGCCCCCCTCGACCCGCCGGTCCTCAAACACGGGCCGATGCTGCGCCTCTGGCTCGGACACCTCCTCGAACCCGAGCGGACCCGCGAGATCCTCGCCGGACACCGGGAGCACGCCGAGACCATGCGGCTGCGCGCCGAGGCGGACGCCGCCGACGCCGGGGCCGACGCCTCCTGGGCGTACCCGCTGCTCACCCTCAAATGGGCCGAGCGGTACTACGCCGCCGAGCGCGACCTGGCCGACGCCATGCTCGCGGACATCGAGGAGCTGGAGAGGAATCGCCCGTGGCACTGAGCCTGCGCAAGATCGAGGAGACCGCCCCCGCGCTGGTCAGCCTGTACAAGACGGCGGGCGACTCGCTCCGCCGGCACGGCATCGAAGGGCAGCGGGTCGCCGTCTACCTCGTCGTCGACCACTCCGGCTCGATGCGGCCCTACTACACCGACGGCAGCGTCCAGGCCCTCGCCGACCGGGTCCTCGGGCTGTCGGCGCAGCTCGACGACGACGGGCGGGTGCCGGTGGTCTTCTTCTCCACCGACATCGACTGCGAGACCGACATCGAACTCGCCGGCCACGAGGGCCGGATCGACCGCATCGTCGCGGGCCTCGGACACATGGGGAAGACCAGCTACCACCTGGCCATGGACGCGGTCATCGACCACTACCTCGACAGCGGCACCACGGCGCCCGCGCTCGTCGTCTTCCAGACCGACGGCGGCCCGATCAACAAGCCGGCCGCCGAGCGGTACGTGTGCAAGGCGGCCCGGCTGCCGATCTTCTGGCAGTTCATCGGCTTCGGCGACCCGGACAGCCGCCAGTTCGACTTCCTGCGCCGCCTCGACGAACTGGCCGTCCCCGCGAAGCGCCCGGTCGACAACGCGGGCTTCTTCCACGCCGGAAAGGACCCGCGCCGGGTGCCGGACGAGGAGCTGTACGACCGGCTGGTCGCCGAGTTCCCCACCTGGCTCGCCGCGGCGCGGGCCGAGGGCATCGTCCGCGCCTGAGCCCGGGACCCCGGCGGCGGACTGCACGTGGCCGAGATACCGAGTTGCCGAGATACCGAGTTGCCGGGATGCAGGGATGCAGGGATATCGGATGGTCAGAAGCGTTCCCCACGGGCGATAGTGACCGGATGAGCTCTCTCGTACGCCACATCACCATCGACTGTGCCGACGCCTACACCCTGGGCAGCTTCTGGGCCCAGGTCCTCGACTCCAAGCTGTCCGACGACGACCGGCCGGGCGACCCCGAAGTGCTGGTCGAGTCGCCGGGCGCGGGCCTGCTCTTCATCCAGGTGCCCGAGAAGAAGTCGCTGAAGAACCGGATCCACCTCGACCTCCAGCCGGAGGACCGCACTCGCGAGGAGGAGGTCGAACGCCTCCTCGCCCTCGGCGCCACCCTCGTCGACGACCAGCGCCGCCCGGACGGCCTGGGCTGGGCGGTCCTCGCGGACCCGGAGGGCAACGAGTTCTGCGTCGAGCGCAGCAAGGGGGAGCGGGCCGCGACCGAGCAGGCGGAGTAGCCAGCGGCGGTCGGCACCGATCGGCACTGACCGACACCGATCCGGAGTAATCCAGAGTAATCAGGACAGAGGTTGTCGGGATTCCGGTGTCTCCTGGAGCCATGGGAGACACCGGAACCACCACGCCCCCCGCCGCCCCGGCCACTTGGGCCGCCTTCGAGGCCGCGGAGCCCGCCTTCGCCGCCACCGTGCGCGAGCGCTTCGGGCAGTACACCCACCACGTCCTCGCCACCCTCCGCAAGGACGGCTCGCCGCGGCTCAGCGGCATCGAGGCGGACTTCCGGGGCGACGAGCTGTGGCTCGGCATGATGCCGCACTCCCGCAAGGCGCTGGACCTCCTACGGGACCCGCGCTTCTCGCTGCTCGCCAACCCCGGCGAGGGCACCGGCATGGGCGGCGGCGACGTCCGCGTCTCCGGGAGGGCGGTCGAGATCACCGACCGGCGGACCCTGGAGTGGTACGCGAAGGAGGCCGGCCAGCCCCTGCCGTTCCACCTCTTCCGCGTCGAGCCGACGGAGGTCGTCCGCACGGCGGTCGAGGGCGAGGAGCTAGTCCTGCGCACATGGGCGCCGGGCCGGCCGCTGCGCACGATCCGGCGAGGGAACGACGATGCGCCGGCGCGGGAGTCATAAGCCCGAGTCGCCCACCCGGGACCCCCGAGGCGCCCACCCGGGACCCCCGAGGCGCCCACCCGGGACCCCCGAGGCGCCCACCCGGGACCCCGAGGCGCCCACCCGGGACCCCTGAGGCGACCACCCGGAGCCCCTTCGGACGGCCTGCGGAACCGTGGCAGGCCCGCCGACGCCACCGCCTTCCCGGCCGCCCCCCGACCCCTCGTCCAAAACCGGCGAGACGGGCGCGGTCGGCAGCCGGCACCCGTGGACCAGAATGGACGTGTGCCGACGACCAAGACTTCCGCCGCCTCATCCGCCAAGAAGAAGCCGCAGGTGACCGCTTCGCCCGAGCGGCGCCGCGAGCTCCTCGACATCGCCGCCGAGGTGTTCGCCGCCCAGGGCTACAACGCCACCACCGTCCGCAGGATCGCGGACGAGGCCGGCATGCTCGCGGGCAGCCTCTACTACCACTTCGACTCCAAGGAGTCGATGCTCGACGAGATCCTCTCGACCTTCCTGAACGAGCTGTGGGACGGCTACGACACCGTGCTCGCCGCCGGCCTCGGCCCCCGGGAGACCATCGAGGCCCTCGTCACCGAATCCTTCCGGGAGATCGACCGGCACCGCGCCGCCGTCGCCATCTACCAGAAGGAGTCCCGCCACCTCGTCGACCAGGACCGCTTCCAGTACCTCGCCGACTCGCAGGTCAGGTTCGAGAAGGCCTGGCTCGGCACCCTGGAGCGCGGGGTCGAGGCCGGCGTCTTCCGCGCCGACCTCGACATCCGCCTCACCTACCGCTTCGTCCGCGACACCGTCTGGGTCGCCGCGTCCTGGTACCGCCCCGGCGGCCGGCACAGCCCCGAGGAGATCGCCCGCCAGTACCTGTCGATGGTCCTGGACGGAATCGCCGTACGCGCCTAGCCCCAGGTCACCCCGGGAGGAGCGGCGATGCCCGGGACCTGCGTCGTCGAAGCGGCGCGACCCGGTCAGGGGCAGGCCGCAGCGGACCGCCTCCACCGGTCGACCAGCTCGCGCGCCGCACGGCGACTGCCCGCGGCGAGCACCGGCGAGCCGAGGCGGTAGTCCGCCCCGTCCGCGCCCAGGACCGCCAGACCGCGCTCCCGGACCAGCGGGACTCCCGCTGCCACGTCCCAGGGCTTCGGACCGATGCACAGGCAGGCGTCGATCCAGCCCTCGGCGACACCGACGAGGTCCAGGCTCATCGCGCCCTGGAGCCGGATCCGGTAGGCCTCGTCGTACAACAGCGCCAGCAGGGTCCGCGCCCGTGGGTCACCGGAGCCGGTGCCGGTCAGGCCGACGACCGCCCGCCCGATTTCCCGTACGGTGCCGGGCGGCTCGGTGGCGACCCGGTCGGGCGAAGACCTCCCGCCGGCCGTCCAACGACGGCCGAGCGCAGGGGCGTCGACCACGCCGAGCCGCGGCGATCCGCCCTCCGCGTACGCCAGCGAGATGCCGTACAGCGGCGCACCACGGGCGAAGTTCATGGTGCCGTCGACGGGGTCGAGCAGCCAGCACCGGTCCGGCAGCGGGCCCCCGGCGAAGCTCTCCTCGCCGACGACCGGGATGTCCGGGGTCCGGCGGCGCAGGAACGCGGAGACCCGGCGCTCGATCTCCACATCGGCGTCGGTGACCTCCTCGCCCGAGGGCTTGTGCCGGGCCCGGGACCAGTCCGCGTCCGCCCCGGCCAGCCAGCGCGCCCCCGCGTCGACGGCCTCGCCCGCGACGGCGAGGAGCTCACCTTCTCCCGTCACCGCGGGTTCAGCGTCCTCTCCTCCAGGATCTCCGCATGGGCACCGTTCTCGCCCATCACGTAGAAGCTGAAGCGGTCGAAGACCCAGGTCCCCGGCACGGCGACCCGCTCGGGCGCCGACCGGACCAGCTCCTTGGCCACCGCCTCATCGGCGCGCCCCAGGGTGATGTGGGGCGCGTACGCGGGTCCGGTGTACCGGTACCCGTACCGCTCGAAGCTCTCCCGCTCGTCCGGGGTGAACCGGGAGATGTCCTTGGACGGGTCGAACGCGGCCCGGTCCAGATGCGGCTCCAGCGCCTTCAGCGTCGCCTGCTGGATCCTCTCCAGCAGGGCGGGCCGCTCCAACGAGAGGAACACCCAGCCGGTGGGCTGGTAGACGACCCCGTGCGAAGCCAGGGTGATCCGCTCCGGTGCGTCCACGGCGTCGACTATCCGGTCGAGCTCCGTCGCCGGGTCGAGGGAGTCGAGGAACGGGCCCTGGAACACCGTGACATGGGGCAGGTTGCCCTCCGGGCTCAGCGGCGGCCGCAACACGTGGTCCCCGCCCACCTCCTGCTGGAGGCGAATCGCGGTCGTGCGGTGTTCCGCGCTGGGCAACAGGGCGATGCCGAGCCATCTCGTCACGGCTGAGCTCCAATCTTCGTGATCACGTGCAGTGCGGCGTCGAGCCCTCGGCGCAGGCAGGACGCCCGGGTCTCCCCGCCCAACCAGCCGGCGAGGAAACCCGCGTCGAACGCGTCGCCGCCGCCGGTCCGGTCCACCGGGCGGACGGCCACCGTCGGTTCGGTGACGACCCTGCCGTCCGGCGACGCCCACAGCGCGCCGCGCGGCCCCAGGGTCAGGATCACATGACCGGACAGGGAAGCGGCGTACCGGAGGGCCGTGGCCTCGGGGTCGCCGGGGACCGCGTCGGGCAGGCGGGCGGCCTCGTCCGCGTTCATGAAGTTCAGCGCCCCCCGTCCGAGGGACGCCCCCATGTCCCGCCCGTTCCACTCCACGGAGACGGAACGGCCGGCCTTCCGGGCCAGCGACACGAGCCGGTCGAGGGCCGGCCGAGGCTCCCCGACGAGGTGGACGTGGTCCACCTCGCGGACGTCGTCCGCGGTGACCGAGGCGATCGCCGCGTCGCGGTCGGCACCGGGGAAGGTCATCATCCGCTTGCCGTCGCCGGCGGCGAGGACGATCGCCATACCGGTCCTCGCGGCGGGATCGACGCGGATCAGTCCGGTGCCCACCCCGCCCGCCCTCAGGTCGTCCAGGCACACCCGTCCGAGCAGGTCGTCGCCCACCGCCGACACCAGCCGCACCTCGCAGCCCTGCCGGGCCAGGCCGAGCGCCGTGTTGGCGGCGGAGCCGCCCGGCTGGGCGCTGTACTCGCCGCCGCGCAGCTTCTCGTGCTCCTCGGGCAGCCGCCCGGCGTGCACGATGATGTCGAAGTTGGTGCCCCCGGCCACGAGCACACGGCGCGGCCGGGTCACGGGCGCCCCAGCCGGTAACTCTCGAACAGGACGTGCCGCACCAGCCGCTCCCTGCTCTCACCGGTGTTCTGCAGCGGGAACGAGGCGTGCGTGACGAGATCGCGCACCAGTTCCTCGAGCCGCGCCGCGTCCGAACTCAGATCGTGGAAGGAACGCATGAACTCCTGGTGCAGCTGCTCCGGCGGCACCTTCAGCTCCTCCAGCCAGGCGCGGTTGGCCAGCAGGACGTTCGCGGCCGCGGACCGCAGCTGCGCCTGGGCGTTCGGGGGCAGCATGTCGGAGTTCAGCAGCTCGAAGTACGCGTCGTCCTCCAGGGCGTGCATCCGCAGGTTCTGACCGCCGACCGCCAGGACGTCCCCGTTGAGATGGAAGAGCTCCAGGCCCAGGTGGTGCGGCACGTCGAGGATGCGCACCCCCTTCGCCGCCAGTCCCGCCTCGTCCGTCGAGAACGCCCGCAGGATGTTGTCGAACATGTCGCTGTGCTTGGGCACCGCGATCGTCGCCCCCGCGGGGTCCCGCAGGAACTCCTCGCCCGAGGTGCCTCCCCAGCGTCCGTCCCGGGCGGCCAGGAGGTAGAAGTTGCGGCCGCCCATCGAGTAGCCGACCTGGCCGATGGGGACGACCTGCGAGGCGACCTCGGGGTCCGTCTCCCGCATGCGCAGCAACCGCTGCTCGTTGTAGACGGCGAGGTCCAGCAGGCCCCCGGCGACATCGGTCACCAGCCTGTCCGACCACGGCATCTGCACATGCACGACGCGATGGCGGCGACGGCCGAGGAGTTCGTCGAACCCGCAGCCCAGCAGCACCGCCTTCACCACGATCAGGGTGGAGTCGGCGAGGCGGGTCGTCCCCGAACGGTGCTTGAGCGCGGACAGCTCGTGCTGGGCCTCGTCCTCCGCGAACGACGCGGTGGTCCTGCCGTACCAGACCGCCAGCTGGGTCAGGGCGTTGAGGCAGGGCTGCACGTCCTCGGTGGAGATCTCCTCACCGGCGGCGTCCTGCGCGTGACTGCCGTAGTTGCCGTAGTTCTGGATGGTCCGCACGGCGAGCACGACCTTCGGCGGGACCAGGCCCTTCGCCGAGAGGATCGTCAATAAGGATTCCAGCGTCGGCTTCGAGCCGACCGCCTGCTTGATGGCGATATCCATCAGGATCGACTCCGCCGCCCTCCGTGCCGTACTGAGGAAGACCTCCGGGTCCGCCTCCGCGTAGCGCAAAGCCTTCCGGTACAACCGGATCGGCTCCCCCTCGTTCACCGTCACGTCGCCCGTGTCCTCTTCACTGTTTTTCGCGGAAGCTACCAAGACCGGCGGGTGCCCGCCAGCCACTTCTCCGCCTCGTCCCCCTACCTCCGGTCCCCGCTCAGCGAGGCCAGGACGATGCGGCCGTAGCGGGTGGCGAAGGCGCCGGCGGTGGCGATCAGGGCTGCGCCGAGGCCGATCAGCAGGTGGGTCGGGCTGTCGTCGCCGAGGACCTGGAGGATGCCCAGGGCCGTGCTGAGGGGGAGGCCGAGGATCGTCAGGACGCCGAGGGCGCCTGCGATCTGCTGGTTGTCCTGGGTCTGTACGAGGCGGCTGTAGTCGGCGGCCTCGGCGAGGATCTCCGTGAAGCGGTCGGCCAGCCGGTACTGGGCCTGGAAGGCGAGGAGCAGCTCGTTCGCCGGGCCGTGGGCCGTGAGGTGCTGGCGCCAGTACGTGCTGCGGAAGGCGGCGATGTGGCGTTCCAGGGCGGTCACCCGGCGGGCCAGGCGCCGTCCGTCGAAGACGTTCGACAGGCCCTCGGTGAGCTCGTCGATGTGGTCGCGCTGGATGGTGCCGAGCAGGATCGCGTCCAGGTACACGGTCCGGGAGTGGAGCGCGGCGAAGTCGTAGAAGTCCCCGTCACCGGTGTCGGGACGGTGCCCCAGGAACGCCGCGCCGTGCCGCAGGACCAGCGCGCTCCAGTCCGCCGAGATGCGCACCGTGTCGGCGGTCTGCCGGGGGAACTGCTCCGGCGCCGAGGGGAAGTCCGCGTCGGCGGAGCGGGACGCGAGCGACCACAGCCAGCCGTCGGCCGAGTCCGGCAGCCGCCCGTCGACCCGTACGGCCGCGGCGTGCTCGGGGCGCGGGGTGAGGAAGGCGACGGTGTAGGGGCGGGCTATGGCGAAGGGGCCCCGGGCGGTCATCGGCACCGCGATGCCGGCGAGCAGGACGGCCGGGTCCAGCGGGCCGTCGAGCGGGTCGGGACCGGCCGTCGGCCGCTGGCCGATGGCCCGCAGGGTCGTCAGCAGCGACGGGCCCTTCACCTCCAGGTGCAGGATGGCGAGGGCGTGCCGCGGATGCTGTGCGGTGGCGGTGTGCAGGATCTCCATCGCCCGCAGCGTCAGGTCGCCGTGCGCCACGGAGGTGAACGTGTGCCAGCGGCACGGGCGTTCGGGGGTGCCGTACAGCGCGCGGGCGGCCGCGGGGGTGAAGTACGTCTGCCGGGTTCCCGCGTCGGTCGTGCGGGCGCCGAGCCGGAGCGGCAGCGGGCCGGTCTCCCACAGGGGTGGAGCCGGCAGCCGTACGGGGAAGATGACCGTGACGGACTGCCGGGCGCCGGTCGCGGTGCTGAGATCGGTACTCAACGGCGGCAATTCTCCAGACGCTCGTGCGGTCGGGCTTCGCGATCACGCTTTGGTGGGCTTGGAGAGATTAACTGCATGTCGGGGGCGGTGCGTTGGGGAATTTCGGTCGCGTTGTCGCGCGGCGGCCCGGGACGGCGGGCCGCCGTCGCTCCCGCGCGGGTCAGGTGACCAGTCGGCCGCGCAGGGCCGCCAGGACCCGGAGGTCCAGGCCCAGGCCGTCCGTCAGGTAGCGGTAGACGCTGCCGTAGGTGGTGCGGAGTTCGGTGAGGGTGGCGTCCAGGTAGGACGGGCGGACTTCCTGGAGGGGGATGATCAGGTCCGGGTTCTGCATCAGGCCGGCCTGGCGGAGGCCCTCGCGGACGCGGGCGTCGTTGGCGGCGCGGAAGGTGTTGGAGGCCAGGTAGTCCTCGGTGGCCGTGCGGTCCGGTACGCCGAGGAGGGTGAGGAGCAGCCAGCTGGTCCAGCCGGTGCGGTCCTTGCCCGAGGTGCAGTGGTAGAGGTGCGGGCCCGCGCCCGGGGCGGCCAGTTCGCGCAGGGTCGTGCCGAAGCGTTCGCGGTTGGCGGGGCTGGTGACGAAGGTGCGGTACACCTCGGTCATGAAGGCCGCGGCCCGGCCGCCGCCGAGCATCTCCTCCTGCCGGACCGGGTCGCGCGAGCCGATCGCGGCGAGCAGCTGCCCGTACAGGCCGTTGTCGGTGACGGGCCGGGACACGAGGGCGGGGCCGGCGGGCAGGCGGTCCGTGCCGTCGGACTGGACTTCGAGGGGGATCCGGAAGTCGATCACCCGGGTGAGGCCGAGGCCGTTCAGTACGGTCACGTCGGCGTCGGTGAGCTTGCCGAGGTGGTCGCCCCGGTAGACCAGGCCGTGCCGGACCCGGGCGCCGTCGTAGGTGAGGTACCCGCCGAGGTCGCGGACGTTGACCGCGCCCTGGAGGGGGACCTGCCGGATGGTGTTCGCGGTGCGGATCCGTGGCCTGGCCAGGACGGGCGGGGCGGTGGCCGCCAGGATCGCGGTGGCGCCGGCGGTGCTCAGCAGTGCGCGTCTCGACAGGGACATGACTGACTCCGTCAGGGAGAAGGGAGGGTACGGAGCACGTGCGCGGCCTCGGACACGATCCGGGTGACGAGTTCCTCGCGGCTGGGCAGGTCCTCGATCGCCCCCGCGACCTGTCCGGAGGCCATGACGCCGAGGTCGGTGCGGCCCTCGACCAGGGAAGCCTTCAGCAGCATCGGGGTGTTCGCGGCGAGCAGGGCCTGGCCAGGACAGGTCCTTGCCGTGGCGGTGGCCGTGGCCGTGGCCGTGGCGGTGGCGCGTCGCCAGGCCCTCGCGGACCTACGCCGCCCAGGACGGCCCGGAGAGGCGGCGGAAGTCGGCCTCGTACCGGACCGCGGCCGCGCCACGACGCGCTCGGGGCTCATGGTCTTGTCGGTCACGCGTCCTCCTGCGGACGGTCGACGATGACGAGCGCGATGCCCTTGTCCGGGCGGGAGGTGGGGACGCCCCATGTGCGGATCGGCCACCTTTCCACCAAACATTTGTTAGGTGAGCGTGCTGGGAGGAAGGTAGCAGCCGAGGGAGCCGGAGGGGAGGGGCGGCGTCGGGGTCGGCGGGGCCTCTTGTGGCCGGGGCGCGCCAGGGCTGGGGCGGGGCCCGGGCCAGGGCCGGGCAGGGGAGGGTCGGCCGGGCCAGGGTCGGGGCTGGGCCGAGGGGGGTCGGCCGGGCCAGGGCCATGGCCGGGGCTGGGGCCGGGGTCCTGGTCCGTGCCCGAGTCGGACGCGCCTGAACCGTCCGCGTCGCCCGCCCGCGCCCCCCGCCCCGCGCCCGCCTCAGCGTCCGCGCGGTGCCGTCCACTCCAGGCGGGTCCGGGTCCGGGGGTCCGTCACGTGTTCCAGGGCGGCCAGGGCCGTCTCGCGGGCGGGGCCGTCCGGGTCGCCGTCCGCCAGGATGCGGGCCAGCGCCTCCACGGCGCGCGGGTCCTGACGGATGGCCAGGCCCCGCGCGGCCTCGGCCGCCGTCTCCGGGTCCGGGTCGGCGAGCCGCGCGGCGAGGGCCTCGCGTACGAGGGGGGTGTCGTCGGGGAGTTCGGCGAGCGCGAGGGTGGCCCAGTCCCGTACCCGGGGCTCATGGTCCCGGCTCAGCCCGAGGAGCACCCCGACCGCCTCGGCGTGCCCGGCTGGTACGAGTCCGGTCAGCGCGGCGGCCGTCTGGCGCCGCACCTCCCCATCCGGATGCCCGGCGAGCCCGAGCAGCCCGGGCACGGCACCCGGGTCCGCGCACTGCCCGAGCGCGACGGCCAGGGAGAGGGCGGGCTCGCGGGGGACGGGCGGGGCGTCGGCGGGCGGGGGCGTGGGGGCGGGGACGTCCGGCGGGCCGGCCGAGGCTCCGGCCTCGGCGCCCGCTCCGGCCACGGAGTCAGCCCCGGCCGAGGCCCCGGCTGAGGCCACTGCACGGGCCCCGGCCGAGGCCCCGGCTGAGGCCACTGCACGGGCCCCGGCCACCGAGTCAGCTCCGGCCGCAGCCCGGGCCGAGGCCCCGGCTTCGGCCGCAGCCCCGGCCCCCGCCCCCGCCGAGGCGGAGCCCCCGCCCCCACCCCCGGCGCCCCGCAACCCCGCCCCCATCTCCCCCGCCAGCCCCCGCAACACCGGCAGCCCCCGCGCTCCGTGACCCGGCAGGCCGGCGAGGACCTGGATGCCGAGGGCGCGGCGGAGGGGGTCGGGGGTGGTGCACCAGGTGGTGGCGGCCGTGGCGACGGTTTCGTCGGGGCGGACGGTGAGGGCGGCGACGGCTGTCGTCCAGGCGTCCTGGGCGGGGTCGCCGCAGTGCAGGGCGCGTCGGGCGAGCTCCTCGTGCGGGGTGCGGAGGCCGAGGGCGCCCTCCAGGAGGGTGGCGATGGCCGCGTGGCCGGTCTGGCGTTCGTCGCCGCGGGTCGGCGCGCCGTCCTCGCGCAGCAGCTCGACGATCACGGTCACGCCGCCGTCCTCGGGCACCCGCCGCACCACCGCCTCGTAGGTGTCCCCGACGCCCCCGCCTTCGACGAGCCCGCGCCGCAGCACCGCCGCCATGTCCGCGCCGATCCACCGCCGCGCCTCGTCGAGCGCCTCCGCCCTGCTGCCCGCGCCGTGTTCGAGCAGCGCGCGGACGCAGGAGGTGGAGCCGCGCCGGGCGGCGGCCACGAGCGGGGGGAGTCCGTCGGGGCCCGGCCGGTCCGGGGCGGCGCCCGCTTCGAGCAGCTCGCGCACCACCTCGGTGTGGCCGAGCCGGATCGCCCAGGCCAGTGCGGTGAAGCCGTAGCCCTCCTCCTGGTCCGGGTCCGCGCCCGCGGCCAGCAGCGCCCGCACCACTTCGGCGTGGCCGCCGCAGGCCGCCCCGCAGAGCGGCAGGTCGGCGTCGTCCTCGCCGCCGCGCCGGGCCGGGTCGGCCCCGGCGGCGAGCAGCAGCCGGACGGCCACGGGCTGGTTGCCGACGGCCGCGCGGTACAGCGCGGTCTCGCCGTCCTCGCGTGTCTCGGGGTCGGCCCCGTCCCGGAGGGCCCGTACGACCCCGTCGTCGTCCCCGTTCCACAGCGCTTCGAACAACGTGCTCATGCGCCCGACCCTCACCCGAGTCGCCCGAACGGCGCAAATCCATTCCTTGACGTACGGTCAGGGCGCGCATTCCAGAACGGTGGCGCACACCCCGCACCGGGCCTTGACCCGCCCCCGGGCGGGCGCCACGCGCAGCCGCTGTCCGCAGACCGGGCAGGGGAAGACGCCGTCCCCGCCGGCCCGGGCGCGCCGCCGGGCGGCCCAGCCGGCGCCGACGAGCGGCGGGTGCCGCCAGTCGCGGGCGGCCTCCTCCCGGCCCCGTACCCACGCGTCGTACGCCACCGCGCTGGTGAACCACGGGGAGGGGTCCTCCCCGAACACCTCGGCCCGTTTGGCGAGGACGTAGCCGAACTCCTCGGGCGTCAGATAGCCCAGCTTCTGGCTGGACATGCCGTCCTGCCGGAACGCGTCGAGCAGCAGCCAGCCCGCGCCGAGGTAGGTGGTGACGACATCGGTCAGGATCTCGTTCTCGGCTGTCGTGGGGAAGGCGAGCCCGAGGCGGTGCAGCAGCACATGGGTGATCTCGTGCGCGAGGGCGGCGCCGATGTCCCGGCGGTGGGCCGGCCGGGCGAAGCGTTCGTTGAGCTCGACGAAGTACTCCGGACCGGCCGTCAGTTCGACGCCCGCCGCGTGGTCCATCGCGCGGAAGCTCACCACCATCCGGGCGTCGGGCAGCCGCAGGTGCCGGACGAGGGCGCGGGCCGCGGCCTGCGCGCCGAGGTGGAGCCCCTCCAGGTCCTCGACGGCGACGTCGGAGGCGGGGAGGCTCGTCTCGTAACGGCGTACGCCGTCGGGGGAGAGGCGCCGGTAGAGCGCGCGGATGGCGGCTCGGACCGTGTCGAGGTGCGGGAACCCGTGGACGACACGGGAGACTTCGTCGCTGTGCGGCATCCCGGACCACCCCCTGCCGTCCAGGGTACGGGCGGCGTGGCCGGTGCCCCTGGGCATCCACCGCCTGGCCGAAAAGGCCTCCTTGTTGCCCCCGTCGGGCGCTGTCCATAATCCGGACCACGTCTTGACGGGCTCATGCCATCAAGATCAACCCCCCATGAAGGAAGGCAGTCGCATGCAGAAGCACAGTCTGGTCCGCGCGCTGCAGAAAATCGCCGCCGCCGGCGCCGTCGTCCTCGCCGCCGTCAGCCTCCAGCCCACCACCGCCTCGGCCGCGCCCGCGCCGGTCGTCGGCGGAGTCCGCGCCGCCCAGGGCGAGTTCCCCTGGATGGTCCGGCTCTCGATGGGCTGTGGCGGCTCCCTGATCACCCCGCAGGTCGTCCTCACCGCCGCGCACTGTGTGAACGGCTCCGGTGCCAACACGAGCATCACGGCCACCGCCGGAGTCGTCGACCTCCAGTCGAGCAGCGCCATCAAGGTCAAGTCGACCAAGGTGTACCAGGCCCCCGGCTACAACGGCCAGGGCAAGGACTGGGCCCTCATCAAGCTGGCCTCGCCGATCAGCAGCCTGCCCAACCTGAAGATCGCCGAGACCACCGCGTACAACAGCGGCGACTTCACCGTGGCCGGCTGGGGCGCCGCCACCGAGGGCGGCGGCCAGCAGCGCTACCTGCGCAAGGCGGTCGTCCCGTTCGTCTCGGACGCCTCCTGCCAGGCGGCGTACGGCAGCTCCCTCGTCCCCGCCGAGGAGATCTGCGCCGGGTTCAGCCAGGGTGGCGTCGACACCTGCCAGGGCGACTCCGGCGGCCCGATGTTCCGCAAGGACAACACCAACGCCTGGGTCCAGGTCGGCATCGTGAGCTGGGGCGAGGGCTGCGCCCGCGCCGGCTACCCCGGCGTCTACACCGAGGTCTCGACCTTCGCCTCCGCGATCAAGGCGGCCGCGGCCACGCTGTAGCGGCCACGTGAACACACGGGGTGCCCGGGCGCGAAGCCCCGGGCACCTTCGTGCGTACGGGTCTCCACCGGGCGCCTTCGCGCGTACGGGGCCCCTGCGGGCACTCCGGTACGTACGAGTCTCCCGCGCGCACCTCCGCGCGCCCCACCCCGCGCCGCCACGCCCCCGCGCACCCCGCCTCGCCCGCCCCCGCCCGCACCCCCTCGCCCCCCTACCCCAACTCCACCCCACCCCCCGCCCCGCCCTCCAGCTCCAGCACCCACACCTCGTTCGGTCCCTCCCGCAGCACCGGGCCCGGGACGAACAGGGCGTCCTGGGGGCCGGTGTTCCAGTAGCGGCCCAGGCAGAAGCCGTTGACCCAGGCGTAGCCGCGGGTCCAGCCCGGCAGGCGAAGGGTCGCGTCGCCGGGGGAGGGGACGGTCACGGTGCCGCGGTGGAGGCCCGGGCCCGCGGTGGCCGGGGCCGGGGCGAACGGCACCTTGTCCACGGCCGCCGCCTCGAAGGCGTCGAGCCGCAGGCCCCGGGCCCGTACCCCGTGCAGGTACTGCCGTTCGTGCCGGATGCCGCCCGTGACGCCCTTCGGTTCCGCGAGCCGCGGCCCGTAGTTGACCCGACCCAGGGACTCCACCCACAGCTCGACGACCGCGGGCCCCGCCACCGGCTCCGGCAGCACGGCGTCCTCCGTGTCGAGCACCCCGGCGAGGATCCCGTCCACGTACACCGAGGCCCGGTCGCGCAGCCCGGTCACCGCCAACGGGTACGGCTGCCGGGGGCCCGGCACCTGCACCCGGTAGCGGACCAGGCCCCGGTCCACGCCCAGCTGTTCGAAGGTCGGCGGCGTCGGCGAGACCGTCTCGGCGTCACCGAGCACCGACAGCACCTCCGCGAGCGGCGCCCAGCCGTCCATCGCCCCGGCGGCGGGCGCGCCGATCCGGGCCGGCGGCTCCGGCACCTCGGGCAGCGGCCCCTCCGCGTACGCGGCAAGGACCTCGCGGAAGCGCCAGAACTTCTCCGTCGGCAGCCCCACCTCGTCGACCGGCGCGTCGTAGTCGTACGACGTGACCGTCGGCCGCAGCTCCCCCTCGTGCAGCCGCCCGGCCCGGTTCGCCCCGGCCCACCCGGCGAAGCTGGTCCCGCCGTGCGCCATGTAGATGTTCACGGACGCCCCGCACTCCAGGATCTCCCGCAGCGTCGCGGCGGCGTCGGCCGCGTCCCGCCCGACGTGCTCCGTGCCCCAGTGGTCGAACCAGCCGCACCAGAACTCCATGCACATCAGCGGGCCGCCCGGCTGGTGCCGCCGCAGCGTCGCGAACGCCTCCCGCGCCCCCGAGCCGAAGTTCGCCGTCGCGAGCACCCCCGGCACCGAACCGCCCGTCAGCATGTGGTCCTCCGGGCCGTCCGAGGTGAACAGCGGCACCTCCACCCCGCAGGCGAGCAGCAGGTCGGCGACCCGCCGCAGATAGCCGGCGTCGGTGCCGTAGCTGCCGTACTCGTTCTCCACCTGCACCAGGACCACCGGACCGCCCCGGCCGATCTGCCGCTCCACCACCTGCGGCAGCAGCCGCCGGAACCAGCGCTCCACATGCGCCAGGTACTCCGCGTCGTCCGTGCGCACCCGCCGCCCGAGCGGCCCGGTCAGCCAGTGCGGCAGGCCGCCGTTCTCCCACTCGGCGCAGATGTACGGGCCGGGGCGCACGATCGCCCACATCCCGGCGTCCGCCACCGCGTCCAGGAACCGCCCGAGCGCGTCCACGTCCCCGTAGCGGCCGGGCTCCGGCTCGTACAGGTTCCACGGCACGTACGTCTCGACGCAGTTGAGGCCCATCGCCCGCAGCATGCCGAGCCGGTGCGCCCACTGCTCCTCGTGCACCCGGAAGTAGTGCAGCGCCCCCGAAAGCAGCCGCACCGGCCGCCCGTCGAGAAGAAAGTCCTCGTCACCCACCACGAACTCGCTCATGCGCCTCACCTTCACCCTCTGGCGGCGAACCGGTCCATGGACAAAGATCGTCGCAGTTTGGACCTTCGAGGGCGCTGAGGAGGAGGCTGCCACGCGATGTACCACACCTGGATGCGCTACTTCACGCCCGGACCCGTCCACCACCGCCTCGGCCTGGTCTGCCTCGGCGTCGGGCTCCAGCACGGCACGCTGCCCACCGTCGGCCCGCGCACCCTCGACCACCACGTCGCCGTCCTCGTCAGCTCGGGCGGCGGCTGGTACCGGGGCCCCGACGGGCGCCGCACCACCGTCACCGCCCCGGCCGTCATCTGGCTCACCCCCGGCGTGCCCCACCACTACGCCGCCGACCCCGGCACCGGCTGGGACGAGTCCTTCGTCGACTTCACCGGGCCCGCCACCGCCACCTACACCGAGCTCGGCTACATCGAACCCGACCGGCCCGTCGTCCCCCTCGCCGACGCCGCCCCCGCCCGCGCTGCCATCGGCCGCATCGCCCGCGCCGCCCGCCCCGGCAACCCCTTCCTGGAGGTCGAGACCGGCGCCGCCGTCCACGAGCTCCTCGTCGCCCTGCGCCGCTCCCGCGCCGACACCAACGCCGACGGCGACCCCGTCCTCACCGCCCTCGCCCGTGACGCCTTCAGCCGCCTCAGCGTCGCCGAACACGCCGCCCGGCACGGCATGACCGCCGCCGAGCTGCGCACCGCCGTCCGCCGCGCCGCCGGCTGCAGCCCCAAGGACTACCTGCTCACCGTCCGCCTCGGCCGCGCCAAGGAACTCCTCGCCGGCACCGACCTCCCGGTCGCCGCCGTCGCCCGGCGGGTCGGCTACGACGACCCCGCCTACTTCTCCCGCCTCTTCACCCGCCGCGTCGGCACCGCCCCCATCCGCTTCCGCGAACAACAGGGCAGAGCCGTCCCCGGCGGCTGGAGCACCACCGTTCCGGATCCCGAACACCCGCCCACGATCCTGCCGAGATCCGGATAAGGTCGCTGCTCATGAGCGAGTCCAGCGAGCCCGGCGACACCAGGGGCACCCACGGCACCAGCGGCACCGGCGAGGCCGGGGGCACCGGCGGCATCGATCCCTCCGTCGTCGCCGAGCTGACCCGGCTGCGCGAGAGCATCGACAACATCGACGCCGCCGTCGTCCACATGCTCGCCGAGCGCTTCAAGTGCACCCAGCAGGTCGGCGTCCTCAAGGCCGAGCACGAGCTGCCGCCCGCCGACCCGGCCCGGGAGGCCCGGCAGATCGCCCGGCTGCGGGAACTCGCGGGGAACGCGAAACTGGACCCGGCCTTCGCGGAGAAGCTGCTGAACTTCATCATCGCGGAGGTCATCCGGCACCACGAGACGATCGCGGACGGAGCACGCTGATGGCCCGGGTCACCGTATTCACGCTGGGCGGCACCATCTCCGCGCGAGGCGGTGACGCCTCCCGCATGACCGGCACCGAGGTGCTCGCCGAGCTCGGCGTCGCCCCCGAGGGCGTCGACGTGGAGCTCCGCGACTTCCGCCGCGTGCCCAGCTCCTCGCTCTCCTTCGAGGACCTCGCGGCCCTCGCCGACGAGGTGCGCGCGACCGTCGCCGCCGGCTCCGGCGCGGTCGTCGTCCAGGGCACCGACACCCTGGAGGAGACCGCCTTCCTCCTCGACCTGCTCTGCACCACCGAGGAGCCGATCGCCGTCACCGGCGCCATGCGCCGCCCCGACCTGCCCGGCGCCGACGGCCCCGCCAACCTCGCCGCCGCGCTCGCCGTCGCCGCCGACCCCGGCTGCCGCGGCCTCGGCGTCCTCGTGGTGCTCGCCGACGAGATCCACGCCGCCCGCTTCGCCCACAAGGCCCACACCACCTCGATCGCCACCTTCACCTCACCCGGCGCCGGACCCCTCGGCGCCGTCGTCGAGGGCGAGCCGCGGATCCTGCTCCGCCCCGCCGTGCCGTCCCGGCTCTGCCCGCTCAGCGTCGACCCCGCCGTACGGGTGGCCCTGCTCACCCTCTCCCTCGGTGACCGAGGCGAACTCCTCGACGCCGTCGCCGACCGCTACGACGGCCTCGTCGTCGCCGCCTTCGGCGCCGGCCACGTCCCCGCCGGGCTCGTCGAACCCCTCGCCGCGCTCGCCGAGCGCATCCCGGTCGTCCTCGCCTCCCGTACGGGCGCGGGCGCGACCCTCTCGCACACCTACCGCGGCCCCGGCTCCGAGTACGACCTGCTGCACCGCGGCCTCGTCCCGGCCGGCCCGCTCGCCCCCGCCAAGGCCCGGCTCCTGCTGCACGCCCTGCTCTCCAGCGGCGCCAAGGGACCCGCCGGATACGACCGGCCCCGGATCTCGGCGGCCTTCGCCCACCTGGACGGCGCGGGCCTGGCGTAGGGCCTGTCCGAGCCCTTCGCATCGGACCTGTCCGAGCCCTTCGCTTCAGGCCCGGCCCGCCCGGCCCGCCCGTCGCGCCCGCTCCGAACGCCCCGGCCCGCCCCCGACGCGCAGGGCTCGGACATGCCCTGATCCCGAACCCGCCTGCCGGGGCAGGGCGGCATCAGGCAGCATGGCCCCCATGTCCGTACTGACGCGCGACGAAGCGCAGACCCGTGCCCAGCTCCTCGACGTCCACCGCTACACCGTGGAGCTCGACCTCACCACCGGCGACGAGACCTTCGAGTCGAGCAGTCTCATCCGGTTCACCGCCCGCGCCGCCGGGACCAGCTTCGTCGAGCTCAAGCCGGAAGCACTGCACTCCGCCGTCCTCGACGGCGAACCCCTCGACACCGCCGCCCTCGACGGCAACCGCCTCCCGCTCACCCTCACCGAGGGCGAGCACACCCTCAGCATCGCCACCACCATGCGCTACTCCCGCACCGGCGAGGGCATGCACCGCTTCACCGACCCCACCGACGGCGAGGCGTACGTCTACACCCAGCTGTTCATGGAGGACATCCAGCGGGTCTTCGCCGCCTTCGACCAGCCCGACCTCAAGGCCGTCTTCGAGATCACCGTCACCGCCCCCGAGGGCTGGACCGTCCTGTCCAACGGCGTCACCGAGCGCGGCGCCGACGGGCGCTGGACCGCCGCGCCCACCCAGCTGCTCTCCACCTACTTCGTCTGCGTCGCCGCCGGCCCCTGGCACTCCGTCCGCACCGAGCACGCCGGCCTGCCCTTCGGCATCCACTGCCGCCGCTCGCTCGCCCCCCACCTCGACGCCGACGCCGACGAGATCCTCGACATCACCAAGGCCTGCTTCGACCGCTACCACGAGAAGTTCGACGAGCCGTACCCCTTCGACTCGTACGACCAGGCCTTCGTCCCCGAGTTCAATCCGGGCGCCATGGAGAACCCCGGACTCGTCACCTTCCGCGACGAGTTCGTCTTCCGCTCCGCCGTCACCGACACCGAGCGGATGACCCGCGCCATGGTCATCGCCCACGAGATGGCCCACATGTGGTTCGGCGACCTCGTCACCCTGCGCTGGTGGGACGACATCTGGCTCAACGAGTCCTTCGCCGAGTACATGGGCTTCCAGACCATCAACGAGGCCTGCTCCGACCGCTTCGCCGACACCTGGATCGACTTCGGCGCCACCCGGAAGGCCTGGGGCTACGAGGCCGACCAGCGGCCCTCCACCCACCCCGTCGCCCCCGACCCGGACGCCGTCCCCGACACCGCCTCCGCCCTCCTCAACTTCGACGGCATCTCCTACGCCAAGGGCGCCTCCGCGCTGCGCCAGCTCGTCGCCTGGATGGGGGAGGAGGACTTCCTCGCCGGCATCAACATCCACTTCAAGCGCCACAAGTTCGGCAACGCGACCCTCGCCGACTTCATCGACAACCTCGCCGCCGCCACCGACCGCGACGTCCACGGCTGGGCCGAGCAGTGGCTGCGCACCACCGGCGTCGACGTCCTCACCCCGCGCGTCGAGGGCGAGGCCACGCGGTGGCGGCTCACCGTCGACCGCGAGGGCAGCCGGCCGCACCGCGTCTCCGTCGGCGTGTACGACCGCGACGCCGCCGGCGACCTCGTGCCGCGCGCCCGGCACGAGCTCGACGTCCCCCAGGCCGCCCCGCTCGAACTCACCGGCCCGCGCCCCGCGCTCGTCGTCCTCAACGAGGGCGACCTCACGTACGCCAAGATGCGCTTCGACGAGGTGTCGGAGGAGACCGCCCTGCGCGGCCTCTCCCGCATCCCCGACGCCCTGACCCGCGCCGTGATCTGGAACGCGCTGCGCGACATGGTCCGCGACGGCGAACTGGAGCCCGCCGCCTACCTGGAGACCGCCCTCGCGCACCTCCCCGAGGAGACCGAACTCGCCGTCGTCCAGGGCGTCCTGGGCTTCGCCCGCGGCCAGATCGCCGACCGGTACGTCTCCGCCGCCGACCGCCCCGCCGCCCTCGCCACGATCTGCGGGATCGCCCGTGACCTGATGCGCCGGACCGAGGACGGCGACGCGCCCGGCCTGCGCCTCACCGCCGTCCGCACCTACGTCGACAGCGCCACCACCCCCGACAAGATCGCCTCCTGGCTCGCCGACGGCACCGTCCACGGCGGCCCCGAGCTCGACCCCGAGCTGCGCTGGCGCATCCTCGCCCGCCTCGCCGTCCTCGGCGCCACCGACGAGGCCGCCATCGCCGCCGAACTCGACCGCGACCCCAGCGCCACCGGCCAGGAGGGCGCCGCCCGCTGTCGCGCCGCGCTGCCCACGGAGGAGGCCAAGGCCGCCGCCTGGGCGTCCATGTTCGACTCCGACGACCTCTCCAACTACCTGTTCACGGCCACCGCCCAGGGCTTCTGGAAGCCCGAACAGGCCGAGCTGCTGCACCCCTACGTGGCCCGCTTCTACCCGGCCGCCCTCGCCCTCGCCGACCGCCGGGGCCCCGCCATCGCCGAAGCCGCCGGCCGCTGGGCCTTCCCCGCCGACGCGGTCGACGCCGACTCCCTGGCCCTCGGCGACCGCCACCTCGCCGAGGACAAGCCGATCCCGTCCCTCCACCGCAAGCTGGTCGACCAACTCGACGACCTGCGCCGGGCGCTGCGGGTCCGCGGCTAGAGCTCGGTCCATCGTGGGCCTTCGCTCCGCTCCGCGGAGCGAAGGCCCACCTTCCCGTCCCCCGTTCGGGTCACACCACCCGACTCTCCGGACAAACCCCCAGAACCCCCGGCACTCTGTCGTCCATGCGTGCCGCACCCCTCGCCGGAGGCGCCCCCGGCCCCGAGCAGCTCCGACCCCTTCTCGACACCGTCCTCGACGCCCTCCGCGCCGGCGCGGAGGACCGCGGCGGCCCCCTCCCGGCGGGCGGGCCCCGGGCGGTGGCCCATCAGGTGCGGGAGGCGCTGGGGGAGGCGCTGCCCGAGGACGGCACGGGAGGCGCCGAGGCGCTGTACGCCGTCGTGCGGGCGGTCACCGCCGGTGCCGCCGACCCCGCGCACCCGCTGTGCGCGGCGCACCTCCACACCCCGCCGCTCGCCCTCGCGGCCGCCGCCGACCTCGCCGCCTCCGTGCTGAACCCGTCCCTGGACTCCTGGGACCAGGCCCCCGCCGCCTCCGTGCTCGAAGAGCTGGTCACGGCCGCCCTCGCCGCCGAGGCGTTCCCCGCCGCGCCCCGCCCGGACGCCCTGGTCACCACCGGCGGCACCGAGTCCAACCAGCTGGCCCTGCTCCTCGCCCGGGAACGCGGCGGCACCGTGCGGACGCTCGTCGGAGCCAACGCCCACCACTCCTTCCGGCGCGCCGCCTGGCTCCTCGGCCTGCCCGAGCCGGTCCTCGTGCCGGCCCCGAACGGCACCATGGACCCGGCCGCCCTGGAACAGGCGCTCACCGACCTCCCCGGGCCGCTGCTGGTCGCCGCCACCGCCGGCACCACCGACGCCGGACTCGTCGACCCGCTCCCGGAGATCGCCGAGCTGTGCGCGGCGCACGGCGGTGCCGACCTCCACGTGGACGCGGCCTACGGCGGCCCGCTCCTCTTCAGCGACCGGCACCGCCCGCTCCTCGCCGGCCTCGACCGGGCCCGTACGGTCACCGTCGACCTGCACAAACTGGGCTGGCAGCCGGCCGCCGCCGGGCTGCTCGCCGTACGGGACGCCGACGACCTCGCCGTACTCGGACACAGCGCCGACTACCTGAACGCCGACGACGACACCGACGCCGGACTGCCCGACCTCCTCGGGCGGTCGCTGCGCACCACCCGGCGGCCCGACGTCCTCAAGACCGCCGTCACCCTGCGCGCCCTCGGCCGCTCGGGGCTCGGCGCCCTCGTCGACGCCTGCATGGCGCTCGCCGAGGAGCTGGCCGAACGGATCGAGAAGGCCCCGGGACTGGAGCTGTACGCCCGGCCCACCCTCACGACCGTCCTGTTCCGGCCGTACGGCGCTCCCGACGACACCGTCGCCGGGATCCGCCGCACCCTGCTCGCCGAGGGCCGCGCGGTCCTCGGCCGGGCCACGGCCGACGGGCGGCTCTGGCTCAAGGCCACCCTGCTCAACCCCCACGCCACCCCCGGCGACCTGGCACAGATCATCACCCTCGTGGAAGGCGGCATCGACCGATGACCGGCAGCACCCCCCCGCACGACCTCGACCGTCCGCACGACCTGGTGGGCGTCGGCATCGGCCCGTTCAACCTCTCCCTCGCCGCGCTCGCCCAGGGCGTCCCCGGCGGTCTGACCACCGCCTTCTTCGAGCAGCGGCCCGTCTTCCACTGGCACCCCGGCCTGCTCATCGAGGGCGCCACCCTCCAGGTCCCCTTCCTGGCCGACCTGGTGACCCTCGCCGACCCGGCCAGCCCGTGGAGCTTCCTCAACTACCTGCGCAGCCGCGACCGGCTCTTCCCGTTCTACTTCGCCGAGAAGTTCCACATCCAGCGCGCCGAGTACGACGCCTACTGCCGTTGGGTCAGCGGCCTGGTCCCCGGGCTCCACTTCGGGCACCAGGTCGACTCCGTCCGCTGGAACCCCGAACGGCGTCTGTTCGAGGTCGACTTCACCCAGCTGGACGCCGACGGCGAGGCCGAGGCGCTGGGCCGCGCGTACGCCCGCAACGTCGTCCTCGGCGTCGGCACCGAGCCGTACGTCCCCGAGCCGCTGCGCCCGCTCGCCGATGCCCCCGGCGTGCCCGTGATCCACTCCGCCGACTACCTGACCCACCGCGAGACCCTGCTCGCCGCCGGGCACGTCACCGTCATCGGCTCCGGCCAGTCGGGCGCCGAGGTCTTCCTCGACCTGCTGCGCGCCCGCCCCGAGGGGGCCGAGAAGCTGCACTGGCTGGCCCGCAGCGAGGCCTTCGCCCCCATGGAGTACTCCAAGCTGGGCCTGGAGCACTTCACCCCCGACTACACCCGCTACTTCCACTCCCTGCCCGAGCCGGTGCGCGGCGAACTGGTGCCCCGCCAGTGGCAGTTGCACAAGGGCATCGACGCCGACACCATCGCCGCCATCCACGACGAGCTCTACCGGCGCACCCTGCACGGCGGCTGGCCGGACGCCGTCCTCACCCCGGGGGTCCGGGTCCGCACGGCCGGCCGGGTCGCCACCACCAAGGTCGAGCTGCACCTGGAGCACGCCCAGCAGAACACCCGCTCCCGGCTCACCACCGACGCCGTGGTCCTGGCCACCGGCTACCGCGAGCGCCCGGTCGACCGGATGCTCGCCGGCCTGGACCCGTACCTGCGGCACGACTCCGCCGGCCGGCCCCGGATCGACAGCGCCTACCGGCTGGTGCTCGACGACTCGGTGACCGGCTCGGTCTACGTCCAGAACGCGGAGAAGCACACCCACGGCGTCGGCGCCCCCGACCTGGGGCTCGCCGCCTGGCGCAGCGCCGTCATCCTCAACTCGGTCACCGGTGAGGAGCCGTACCCGCTGCCCCGCCGCACCGCCTTCACCACCTTCGGCCTGGACGCGCGAGAGGCGCCGAGCATCCCGGCACAGGGCCAGAAGCTGACGCCTCTCACGCAGAACGTATGAGTCCCCGGAGGGAGCCGTCCTAGAACACCGGCGCGCCGTCCCGGGTCAGCTTCCAGTCCACCGAGGCGAACAGGGACGGGTCGACGGTGCCCTTGGCCTTCACCCACTGGATGATGGTGTTGCGGATCTCGTCCGAGTTCGCCCACAGCTGCTGGGCCTTGGCCACGTGCGGGAAGGCGCCGCCGCCGCTGGCCCGGTAGTTGTTCACCGCGAGCACGAACTGCGCGGCCGGGTCGAGCGGCTTGCCCAGGAAGAGCAGGTTCGCGATCCGCTGCCCGGCCGGCTTGGCGATGTCGATGTCGTACGTCAGCCCGGACACGGCGTCGTAGTTGTAGTCCGGGGTGTTGTCCGCGTTGGTGAGCTTCGCGGTGTCGACGGGCGCGCCCGCCGGGGTCTGGACGTAGTACTTCGCCGAGTACTCCAGGTACTCCTTGAGCTGGGCGCCCGTCATCAGCCGGGCCTCCAGGGTGTTCTCGAAGGGGTAGAGCCCGGCGGCGTCCTTGATGGAGATGGTCCCGGACGGTATGCGGGCCGTCCGGGAGAAGCAGGAGGCCTGCGAGAGCACCGGCAGGTTCGCGTAGGCGCCGCCGGCCAGGGCCGCCTTCACCGTCTCGGCCTGGACGACGTTGATCAGGTCGATGATCGGCTCGTCCTTCCACGGCGCGTCGGCCGTGGTCATGGCGGCGGTGGAGGTGCCGATGACCTGGTTGACGTACGCGACGACCTTCTTGTGCTCGTCCGCGAGCAGCCCCGTGATCTCCGGGTCCTCGGCGACCGTGTTGGAGTTGAGGACCTGCGCGCCGACCTTCTCGACGGTCCAGCGGCCCTTCTCCCACACCAGGTCGAAGTCGAAGAGGGTGAGGCGCTGGCCCCACTTGAGCGGCTCGGACAGGACGACGTCCTTGCCGGTCTCCTTGTTGGCGATCCGGTACTCGGGGATCTCGGTGTGGGCGTGCCCGACGAGGATCGCGTCGATGCCCGGGACCTGCTCGGCGACGAGCCCGGCCGCGTTCTCGATGTACGGGAGCTGGTCACCGTACGAGGAGGTGCCGCTGGAGCCGGAGTGCGCCGAGACGACGACCACGTCGGCGCCGAGCGAGCGCAGCTTCGGCACCCACTTGGCGGCCTGCTCCTCCAGGCCGGGGAAGACCATCTTGCCGCTGACGTTGGCCTTGTCCCAGATGGCGATGCCCGGGTTGGTCAGGCCGAGGACCGCGACCTTGACGTCCCGCCCGTGCGGGGTGCGCAGCCGGTGGATGCTGTACGGCGGGAAGGCCGGGCGCAGGGTCTTCGCGTCGAGCGCGTTGGCGCCGAGCAGCGGGAAGTCGAGCTGGTCCTGGAACTTGCGCAGCACCGGGATGCCGTAGTTGAACTCGTGGTTGCCGAGCGCGGCGGCGTCGTAGCCGATGGCGTTCATGGCCTGTGCCATCGGGTGGACCGGGCCGCCGGCCTTGGTGATGGGGTCGACCTTGGCGTAGTAGTAGGACAGCTGGGTGCCCTGGATGGTGTCGCCGGCGTCGATGAGGAGGGTGTTGCAGCGCCCCTTCTCCTCGCGGACCTGCTCGACCAGGGTGGAGATCTTGGCGAGGCCGACGTCGTTGTGGGCCTTGTCGTCGAACTCCTTGTCGGTGAAGTAGTCCCAGTTGAAGACGTTCCCGTGCAGGTCGGTGGTGCCCATCACCGTGAAGGAGTACCGCTTCTGCGGACGCGGGCGGCCGTGGCCGGGGGCTCCGTCGTGGGCCTCGGCGGGAACGGCGACGGCGCCGGTGAGGGCCACTCCGGCCCCGGCGGCGGCCGAGCGCTCCAGGAACGTCCTGCGGTTCAGCGGCATGTGTGTTTCTCCCCTTTGGTTCTGTGGCGAAGGCGCCGACCGTGGCGCACAACGCGCGTAGATTCTGGCTCAGACCGCACCGTCGCAACAGACCTTTCGGGTTACGGAGTGGGAAAGTGTTCGGTATGACACAGCAGCAGCCCACCCCCGAGGCACCCCAGGTGACGGTTCGTGGCGAAGGCCGCCTGGAGGTCGATCCGGAGCTCGCCAGGATCGGTGTCTCGGTACGCGCCCGGGGCACCGACCGCTCCTCGGTCCTGGCCGCCCTGACGAGCCGGAACGCCGAGGCGATCGCCCTGGTCAAGTCGTACGGGGACGCCGTCGCCAAGCTGGAGACGGGCGCCCTCTCGGTCAGTCCTGAGCCCTCCCGGCACGGGCGTGGCGAGCGGGTGCGCGGCTACCAGGGCTGGGTGCGTCTGTCGGCGGAGCTGACCGACTTCACCGCCCTCGGCGAGCTGACCACGCGCCTGGCCGATCTGGAGTGGACCCGGGTGGACGGCCCGTGGTGGGCGCTGCGCCCGGACTCCCCGGCGTACGCGGAGGCCCGCAGGCAGGCCGTACGGGAGGCGGTGCGCCGGGCGCGCGAGTACGCGGAGGCGCTGGACTCCTCGCTGGTGGCGCTGCTCGAACTCTCCGACACCGGGCTCGGGCAGGGCGGTGGCCACGTACCGATGGGTGGGGCGCGGATGGCGTTCGCGGCGGAGGCGGTGGACGCGCCGGCGCCGATGGAGCTCGAACCGCAGCGCCAGACGGTCACCGCCGAGGTCGCCGCGCGGTTCACGATGGCCCCGCCCGCACTCTGAGACATCCGGTCCCCGGCCGCGAAAATCGCTCATCAGAGCAGGCGTTCGCACAGATTCAAGACTTGTCAACAACCTTTCACTGAAAGGTTGTTGAGTCGTCATGCCCGGCCCATTCGCTACCCGCCGGTAAGCCCTAGGCTCGCCTCATGCGCCGAGCAAAAATCGTTTGTACCCTTGGGCCCGCCACCGAAACATACGACCAGATCAAGGCGTTGGTCGAAGCCGGGATGGACGTGGCCCGTCTCAACCTCAGCCACGGCTCCTATGTCGAGCACGAGGAGCGCTACCAGCGCGTTCGCAAGGCCTCCGAGGAGACCGGCCGCAGCGTCGGCGTCCTCGCCGACCTTCAAGGCCCGAAGATTCGTCTCGGCCGATTCCGTGAAGGCCCCGTACTGCTTGAACGCGGTGACGAGTTCACCATCACCGTCGAGCCGATGGAGGGCGACCGCCACTGCTGCGGCACCACCTACGCGGGCCTCGCCGAGGACGTCACCGCCGGTGAGCGCATCCTCGTCGACGACGGCCGGGTCACCCTGGAGGTCGTCTCCGTCGACGGACCCCGGGTCCACACCCGGGTCGTCGAGGGCGGCATGGTCTCCGACAACAAGGGCCTCAACCTGCCCGGGGTCGCGGTCTCCGTCCCCGCCCTCTCCGAGAAGGACGTCGAGGACCTGCGCTGGGCCCTGCGCGTCGGCGCCGACGTCATCGCCCTCTCCTTCGTCCGCAGCGGCCGGGACATCGAGGAGGTCCACCGCATCATGGACGAGGAGGACCGCCGGGTCCCGGTCATCGCCAAGATCGAGAAGCCGCAGGCCGTCGAGAACATCGAGGACATCGTCGCCGCCTTCGACGGCATCATGGTCGCCCGTGGCGACCTGGGCGTGGAGATGCCCCTGGAGCAGGTGCCGATCGTCCAGAAGCGGGCCGTCAAGCTGGCCAAGCGGAACGCCAAGCCGGTCATCGTCGCCACCCAGATGCTCGACTCGATGATCGACAACTCCCGGCCGACCCGCGCCGAGGCCTCCGACGTCGCCAACGCCGTCATCGACGGCACCGACGCCGTGATGCTCTCCGGCGAGACCAGCGTCGGCAAGTACCCGGTCGAGACCGTGCGCACGATGAGCCGGATCGTCGAGGCCGCCGAGGAGGACGTCCTCGCCAAGGGGCTGCCGCCGCTGACCGAGCGCAGCAAGCCCCGCACCCAGGCCGGCGCGGTGGCCCGGGCCGCCGCCGAGATCGGGGACTTCCTCGGGGCCCGGTTCCTGGTCGCGTTCACCCAGTCCGGCGACACCGTGAAGCGGCTCTCCCGCTACCGCTCGCCGATCCCGCTGCTGGCCTTCACGCCCGACCCGGCGACCCGCTCCCAGCTCAACCTCACCTGGGGCGTCGAGGCCTTCCTCGGCCCGCACGTCGACTCCACCGACGCGATGGTGGCGCAGGTCGACGAGGAGCTGCTGCGGATCGGGCGCTGCGAGAAGGGGGACATCGTGGTCATCACGGCCGGTTCTCCGCCCGGTGTGGCCGGCTCGACCAACCTGGTCCGGGTCCACCACATCGGGGAGCCCCCGGCGGAATGAAGGTCCCCCGGAAGCCGCAGTCGGGGCGTGACCTTGGAAATCGCGTTAATGTACCCCGGGTGGGATTCGAACCCACGCTAGATGGTGTTTGAGACCATTGCCTCTGCCGCTGGGCTACCGGGGCATCCTTCGAAACGAAGGGAGGCGGTCACCCGCCGTGCCCCTACCTTACAGGAGGTGGGTAGGCTCATGGGGAGCTGTATCCGCCTCGATGACCCTGCGAACGAGGCCTTGAACGAGGAGCCCGCGTGACCGCCCCCGAGTCGCCCCAGCCCGCCGCCGACGACGACGCCGACACGTCGCACGTCCCGCCGCTGACGACCCGCGTCGTCATCGCCGAGGACGAGGCCCTCATCCGCATGGACCTCAAGGAAATGCTGGAAGAGGAGGGCTACACCGTCGTCGGCGAGGCCGGTGACGGCGCCACGGCCGTCGAGCTCGCCCGCGAGCACCGCCCCGACCTCGTCATCCTCGATGTGAAGATGCCCGTCCTCGACGGCATCTCCGCGGCCGAGAAGATCGCCGGCGAGTCCATCGCCCCGGTCCTCATGCTCACCGCCTTCTCCCAGCGCGAGCTCGTCGAGCGCGCCCGCGACGCCGGCGCCATGGCGTACCTGGTCAAGCCGTTCAGCAAGAGCGACGTCGTGCCGGCCATCGAGATGGCCGTCTCCCGTTTCGCCGAGCTGCGCGCCCTGGAGCAGGAGGTCGCCGACCTCTCCCAGCGCCTGGAGACCCGCAAGCTGGTCGACCGTGCCAAGTCGATCCTCCAGACCCAGTACGGGCTCACCGAGCCGGCCGCCTTCCGCTGGATCCAGAAGACCTCCATGGACCGCCGCATGTCGATGCAGCAGGTCGCCGAGGCGGTCATCGAGGACGCCGAGGAGAAGAAGGCCGCGAAGGCCAAGGAGCAGTAGTCCGCCCCGTACACGCGAGGAAGGCCCGCCCCACGTCGCCGTGGGGCGGGCCTTCGTCCGTGGTGCCTACTCCTCGCCGAGGTACGTCTTGCGCACGTCGTCGTTGACGAGCAGGTCGGGGCCGGTGCCGGACAGCTTCACCGTGCCGACCTCCATCACGTACCCGTAGTCCGCGAGGGAGAGCGCGGCCTGCGCGTTCTGCTCGATGAGCAGGATCGTCATGCCCTCGGCCTTCAGCGCCGCGATGGTCTCCATGATCTTCTGCATCATGATCGGGGAGAGGCCCATCGAGGGCTCGTCCAGCATCAGCAGCTTCGGCTGGGACATCAGCGCCCGGCCCATCGCCAGCATCTGCTGCTCACCGCCGGAGAGGGTGCCCGCGGCCTGCTTGCGACGCTCGCCCAGGATCGGGAAGAGGTCGTAGGCCTTCTGGATGTCCCGCTCGATGCCGTCCTTGTCGCTGCGCAGGAACGCGCCCAGCTGGAGGTTCTCGGCGATGCTCAGCCGGGGGAAGATGTGCCGCCCCTCGGGGGAGTGGGCGAGGCCCAGCGAGACCACCTTGTGGGCCGGGATGCCGTTGAGCGGCTTGCCGTCGAAGGTGATCGTGCCGCCGGAGGGCTTGAGCAGACCGGACAGCGTACGCAGCGTCGTGGTCTTGCCGGCGCCGTTGGTGCCGATCAGGGCAACGACCTGGCCCGCCTCGACGGAGAAGGAGATGCCCTTGACGGCCTCGATCTTGCCGTAGGCGACCCTGAGGTCCTCGACCTCCAGAAGCGCGGTCACTTGGAGTCTCCTTCGGTGGTGCTGTCCGCGTCCTCCGACGCGGGGGTCCCGGCCGGGGCGGGGGCGTCGCCCTCGGCGGCCTCGTCGCCCGAAGCCTCCTCGGCGGTCTCGGCGGTCTCGGTGGCCTCGTCGTCCGAGGCCTCCTCGGCGTCCGACTCGGTCCCGGCGTCCGAAGCCTCCTCGGCCTCGCCCTCCGACTCCGGCTCCGACTCCGCCTGCGGCTCCGGCTCTGGCTCCGACGCAGCCTCGGCCGCGGCTTCGGCGGCCTCGACCTCGGCGGCCTCCTCCGCGCCGGGCGCGCCCTCGAAGGGCGTGCCCAGGTACGCGGCGACGACCCGCTCGTCGCCCTGGACGACCTCGGAGGTGCCCTCGACCAGCTTCTCGCCCTGGACGAGGACGGCCACCCGGTCGCACAGGTTGAAGATGAACTTCATGTCGTGCTCGATGACCAGGACCGCGATGCCGAGGTCGCGGATCGCGAAGACCAGCTCCTCGGTGGTGCGGGTCTCGGCCTGGTTCATGCCGGCCGTCGGCTCGTCGAGCAGCAGCAGACCGGGGTCGCTGGCGAGCGCCCGGGCGATCTCCAGCTTGCGCTGCTCGCCGTACGGCAGGTTGCGCGCGAGGTGCTCGGCCTTGGCGGCCAGGCCCACGAACTCCAGGAGTTCCATGGCCCGGGCACGGGAGGCCGCCTCCGCCCGCTTGAAGCCGGGGCCGCGCAGCAGCGCGGACCACAGGCCCTCCTTGGTCCGGGTGTGGCGTCCGACGAGGACGTTCTCCAGGACCGTCATGTTGGAGAAGAGGCGGATGTTCTGGAAGGTACGGGCGATGCCGGCCTGGGTGACCAGGTGCGGCTTGGGCGGCAGGACCGTCCCCTTGTAGCTGACCTGCCCCTCGGTCGGGACGTACAGACCGGTCAGGCAGTTGAAGAAGGTGGTCTTGCCGGCGCCGTTGGGGCCGATCAGGCCGACGATCTCGCCCTGGCGGACGGTCAGGTCGACCTCGCGGACGGCGGTCAGACCGCCGAAGCGCATGGTGACCCCGCGCGCCTCCAGGACGGCGGCCGCCGTCTCGGGCGTCTCCGTGCCGGTCTCGGTGGTGGTCGTCATGGCGTTCACGCCCCCGCCTTCGCCGTACCGACACCGGACTCCGCGTCGGCGGGCTGCCGTTGCTCCGGTACGTCGGGCTGTTCGTCGTTCTCGTGGAATTCCAGCTTGGCGCGCTTGTTGGCGATGAGGCCCTCGGGGCGGAAGCGCATCAGCAGGATCAGGGCGATGCCGAAGCCGAGCAGCTGGTAGTCCTGGAGGAAGGACAGCTTGGCCGGGATCAGGAAGAGCAGCGCGGAGCCGACGATGGGACCGCTGATCGTGCCCATGCCGCCGAGGATGACGGCCGCGAGCAGGAAGGCGGAGTTCGGCGGCACGGGGCCGGCGAAGACGTAGTTCTCCGGCACCACCGTGGTGTTGACGTGCGCCTGGACCGTGCCGGCGAGGCCGGCCAGGGCCGCGCCGAGGGCGAAGGCGACCAGCTTGACCCGGAAGCCGTTGATGCCCATGGCGGTGGCGGCGGTCTCGTCCTCGCGGATGGCGACCCAGGCCCGGCCGATGCGGCTGTTGCCGGCGCGGGAGAAGACCACCACGACCAGCGCCATGATGAAGATCATGAGCAGGTAGTAGTTGGCGTACGCGCCGAGCTCGACACCCAGGACGGTGTGGGACTCCCCGAAGTTGTAGCCGAAGAACTCCAGCTGCGGGATGTTCGGGATGCCGTTCGGACCGTTGGTGATCTTCGGGCCGGAGGTGCCGTCGAGGTTGCCCATGGCGATGCGGAAGATCTCTCCGAAGCCGAGGGTCACGATGGCGAGGTAGTCGCCGCGCAGCCGCAGGGTCGGCGCGCCGATGACGACGCCGAAGACCAGCGAGGCGGCCATGCCGGTGAGGGCCGCGGCCCAGAACGGGAACTGGACGCCGAAGGCGGAGGAGGTGGCACCGGAGACCAGGGCCGCGGTGTACGCGCCGACGCCGAGGAAGGCGACGTAACCGAGGTCGAGCAGACCGGCGAGACCGACGACGATGTTCAGGCCGAGGGCGACGGTCGCGAAGATCAGGATGTTGACCGCGATCAGCGTGTACGTGTCGCCGCTCTGCTGGATGAACGGGAAGGCGATCGCCATGACCAGGCTGGCCGTGACGGTCACCTGGCGGTTGCGCGCCGTCATCTGCGAAAGGCGCCCGGTGAGACCGGACTTGACCAGAGCCGTGGTGGAGAAGCCGACCAGGATCAGGTACGCGATGAAGAGCTGCGGCTCCGAGTCGTCGGTGTCGATGCCGAAGGTGACCACGAAGAGGCCCAGGGCGAAGACGGCGACGATGATCAGGACCTCGGCCCAGGAGGGGAGGGCCTTGGCGCGGGCCGGCCGGCGCGTGTCGTCCGGCAGCTTGTACGCGGCGAGCGCCGGGACGGCCGAGGCGACGACGGCGACACCGGCGCCGGGCTCCAGGTCCACCAGGGCGCCCAGCTCGACGACGATCGAGAGCGCCGTGAACAGGGTGGTGGCGAAGGTGCCCAGGGCCACGATCCACAGCGCCTTGCGGGAGCCGGCCGGGGTGAGCCAGCCGAGGCCCTTCACGCCCAGCGCGGAGAGCGCGTAGGCGGCGGTGAGGACGGCTCCGACGAGGGTGAGCAGCTGGAGCGGGGCGGGGTTGCCGTAGATCGTGAGGTTGCCGGGGAAGTCGGTGGTCCACGTCCAGGCGAGGAAGGCACTGACGGCGGTCGCGACGCTGCCGCCGACGACCGTCCAGAGCAGGCCGGCGGGCTTGCCGGCGGCCGGGGCCGCGGCCTCGGGAGCCTCGGTCTTGGTGAGGTTCTCGCTCATGCCGCTCACGCCCTGTCCGCGACGCGCTCGCCGAGCAGGCCCTGGGGCCGCACGAGGAGGACGACGATGAGGAGGACGAAGGCCCACACGTTGGACCAGGCACCGCCGCCGAGCTGCTGCATGCCGGGGATGTCCTCGATGTAGGCGATCGAGAGGGACTCGGCGATGCCGAGGACCACGCCGCCGACCATGGCGCCGTAGATGTTGCCGATGCCGCCGAGGACGGCCGCGGTGAACGCCTTGAGGCCGAGGATGAAGCCCATCTCGAAGTTGATCTGGCCCTTGTCGAGGCCGTAGGCGACCGCGGCGACGGCGGCGAACGCGGCACCGATGGCGAAGGCCATGACGATGATGCGGTCGGTGTTGATGCCCATCAGCTTCGCGGTGTCCGGGTCCTGCGCGGTGGCCTGCATGGCGCGGCCGCTGCGGCTCTTGGAGACGAAGACGCCGAGGGCGAGCATGCACAGCGGCGCCAGGATGAGCACGAAGGCGTCGGCGCGCTGGATCGCCAGGTTGTCGAGGAGCTGGAAGGCCTCACCCTTGAACTCGGGGAAGCTGACGGCCTTCTTGGCGTCCGGGTAGAACTGCCAGACGAGCTGCTGGAGCGCGATGGACAGGCCGATCGCGGTGATGAGCGGGGCCAGCCGGGGCGCGCTGCGCAGCGGCCGGTAGGCGAACCGCTCGGCGGCGGTGGCGACGGCCACGGAGGCTATCGCGCCACCGACGATCATGAGCGGTATCGCCACCAGCAGGGACGTTCCGCTCGGCAGAGCGGTGTAGGTGGTGAGGGCTCCGAAGCCCCCGATCATGAAGATCTCGCCGTGGGCGAAGTTGATGAGCTGGACGATGCCGTAGACCATGGTGTACCCGATGGCGATGAGGCCATAGAGAGCACCGAGGGCCAGGCCGTTGGCCAGCTGTTGCGGCAGTTCGTTCACCGCAGGGCCTCCGATGAGCGTGTCGGATAAGACTCCGCGCGAGGGCGCTGTTTGCGCCCTCGCGCGGGTGTGGTTCAGGTGTGCGGTACTGCGGGGGGCGGGTCTCGCCGCCCGGGCCTCAGGGCCCGGGGGCGGACCGGAGTACTACTGGTTGAAGGTGTCGCTCTTGACGTCGACCCACTTGCCGCCCTCGACCTTGTAGACCGTGAGCTGCTTGTTGGTGGTGTCGCCGAACTCGTCGAAGGAGACCTTGCCGGTCACACCGTCGAAGGAGACCTTGCCCAGGGCCTCGGTGACCTTGGCGCGGGCGTCGGTCGGCAGCTTGCCGTTGTTGGCGGCGACGGCGGCCTTGACGGCCTGGATGATCGCCCAGCCGGCGTCGTAGGAGTAGCCGCCGTAGGCCGCGTACGGGTCCTTGTAGCCGCCGGCGTTGTAGTCGGCGATGAACTTCTTGGCGGTGTCCAGCTTCTCGACCGGGTAACCGATCGAGGTGGCCAGGTCGCCGTCGTTGGCCTCGCCGGAGGCGCTGATGAACGCCGGGTCGTAGATGCCGTCGCCACCCATGACGGGGATCTTGGCGCCGGTCTTCTTGACCTGGTCGGAGAGCAGACCGCCCTCGGGGTACTGGCCGCCGAAGTAGACGGAGTCGGCGCCGGAGGCCTTGACCTTGTCGGCGGTGGAGGAGAAGTCGGTCTCCTTCACGGTGACGTGGTCGGTGCCGACGACCTGGCCGCCGAGACGCTTGAACTCGTCGGTGAAGATCGAGGCGAGGCCGGCGCCGTAGGTCTGCTTGTCGTCGACGACGAAGACCTTCTTCTTGCCGGCGTCCTTGAAGAGGTACTGGGCGGCGAACTTGCCCTGGACCACGTCGGTGGCGGCGGTACGGAAGTAGGTCGGGAAGGGGCGCTTGAACTCGCCCTTGCCCCAGTTGTCACCCTGGCTGAGCGAGGGGTTGGTGTTGGCCGGGGAGACCTGCGCGAGGCCGGCGGCGGCGAAGACACCCTGCATCTGCTGGGAGACGCCGGAGTTCAGCGGGCCGACGACGCCCACGACGTCCTTGTTGCCGACCAGCTTGGTGGCGTTGGCCTGGCCGGAGGCGGGGACGGCCTGGTCGTCCAGGGCCTCCACCTTGAAGGTGATCCCGGGGACTTCCTTGTTCTTGTTGGCGGTCTTGGCCGCCAGGTCCACGGAGTTCTTGATGCCCTGGCCCAGCGCGGAGAGCGAGCCCGTGAGCGGGGCGTCCACACCGATCACGACGGTGGTGGTGCCGCCGGCGTTGTCGCCGCCGCCCTTGCCCTCGTCGCGCGAACCGCAGGCGGTGAGGGTGAGCGCTCCCGTGGTGAGCACGCTGGTGAGGATGAGCAAAGAACGGTGTCGCACGAAAAATCCTTTCCCTGGCGCGGCCCCCTCAAGCTGAGGCGGTGCCGTGAAGCTGTGTAGCTAGAGGTGCCGTTTCGAAGCCGGGCCGTACGGGGTGGAGCGGGTGCCGTGCAGAGCGGGCGCCCGGCGGCGCGGTGACTGGCCGTGACTCTAGGCGCAGGTGGGGAAGGTCGGGGAGCGCCGAGGTCAGGATGTGACTGTCTTGTTATGCCGACGGGGGGAGACGGTGTGCGGGCGGTGGGCAAAGCCGGGCACAACGGTCGGTACCGCGGTGTTCACATGCTGAGAACGCCCAGTTCCGCTAAGGGGCTTGAGCGGTTTTGGCTCCTGACGACCGAGCCTGTCACCTCTCCGGATATCGGACACTCGCCTCGGTATCAGCGGACGCGCGGCCTGACCGGAGGGCTCCGCTCCGACATTTCTCCAGTGTTACGCAGTGTTACGAAGAGGAGGGTCTGAGTCCGCCGGTGGGTACTCTCTGTTCGCTGGGCGGACGCCAGTTCTCCGAACTTCCGGTCGCTCCCTTGGCCTCCTCGCAGCGCCGCCGGCTCTCCCGGTCGGCCAGTGCGAAGGCGGCGTCACGGCCCGCCCGCCGCTCCTCGGCACGCGCCGCGAGCAGGACCTCGTCATGGATCCCGTACTGCTCGTTGGACAGCCCCTTCTGCTCCCAGTCGAGCCCGGCCCACTTGCTGCCCTTGAGTGCTTCCTTCACCCAGTACGACACGAGGCTCGCGCACACGTCCGCGGGGGAGCTCGCGCGCGGCTCCGGGTCCGCGGGTGCCCGCTCACATCCGGTGGACAGGGCGAGGACACAGCCCGCCAGGGCCGCGGCGATGCCGGCGGTCACCCTGGTCGTGGTGCGCGTGGACCTCAACGGGAACCCCTCGTGTGTGAGTCGCCCGCCAGTGAAGCGCTTGCCGCGCCCGGGGGCAAGGGGCCCTGAGGTAAAGGGAGTTGGAAATGCGACGGGGCCCCGGGACGGAAGTCCGTCCCGGGGCCCCGGTGTGCCGCGCGTCAGGCGCCGGTGGTGCGTCCGGCCTCCGGCAGGTTCCCCGCGTCGTTCGGGCCGATCTCCTTGAGCATGCAGGTCAGCCGCGCCGAGCAGACCCGCTTGTCCTGCTCGTCGGTGATCACGATCTCGTACGTGGCGGTGGACCGGCCCCGGTGCACGGGCGTCGCGACGCCGGTCACCAGACCACTGCGCGCCCCGCGGTGGTGGGTGCAGTTCAGGTCCACGCCCACGGCGATCCGGGACACGCCGCCGTGCAGCATCGAGCCGATCGAGCCCAGCGTCTCGGCGAGCACCGCCGAGGCGCCGCCGTGCAGCAGACCGTACGGCTGGGTGTTGCCCTCCACCGGCATGGTGCCGACGACCCGGTCCGCCGAGGCCTCCAGGATCTGCACGCCCATCCGGTTCCCGAGGTGACCCGCCGAGAAGAGCGCGGGCAGGTCCACGCCGAGCGAGGCGTACTCGTCGATGACCTCCTGCGGGAACTTCACGTGCTGCTGCTCACCCATGGGTCCGGCTCCGTTCGTCTTCGTACGGCTGGTCTGCTGCGTCGTCCCGGGCCGCCCTGGTTTCCTGAGCTGCCTGAGCTGCCTGAGCAAACGCTTAGGTGAGGGTGATTGTGTCATGCACCCCGAAGGAAGAGACGGCAGAGGCGGTCTTCCGCGTACACGGGCTCATGACACGGGGTGAGCCGGTACGGGGCGACCTGTGCCAAGTAGAACTGGTCGGGCGCGGCCGGCGGCGCCTCCGCGCGGAACGGCTTGCCCCCGTCGCGGATCACGAGCTCGCCGCGCGCCCCGGACGCGTCGCGGTAGACGGCCCTGATCGCCCAGTCGCAGGTCTCGGTGCCGACCGTGGCCGCGATCCGCAGCCCGCCCGGCTCGCTGCCCCCGCCGAGATCGATCCGCCGCCGGTCGAAGTACCGCTGCCCCTGGTCGTCCCCCTCGTCGGTGATGACCGGGTTCGCGGCCGACCGGCGCAGATCGAAGTGGACGCCCGGATAGCTCGCCTCGCCCTGGGCGGGGTGCCGCAGCACGAAGCGGGCCGTGGAGGGGCGGCAGCGCAGGTCGACCGCCTCCATGCCGGTGACCGACAGCTGGGAGGTGCGGTCGCTGAAGAGGTTCAGCCGGAACTGGGTGGTGGGCCCGCTCCGAGGCGAGACGACGCCGTCCCGCCCCTCGTCCAGATGCGGGGTGGTGCCGATGACCCGCGCCCCGAGCGGCCCCAGGATCCGCCAGACGTTCCGGCCGTAGCCGGTGGCCTCGACCTCCACGGCCAGCACCGCGCGCTGCTCGGCGGGGGTGAGCGTCCGGTCGAGGACGATCGTCCAGTCGTCGCCGTCGAGCGCCGAGAGATCGGCGTCCGCCGTGGCGGTGAACGGGGCCTTCTCGTCGTTCAGCCGGTCCTGGGCGGCGTCCTCGGCCCGGGCCCGGTCGGTGGCGAAGACGGTGTCGTAGACGTAGGTGACGACCTGGCTGAGCAGCGCGGTCGCCACCAGCCCCGCGGCGATCACCAGCAGCCCCCGGACCAGCACCCGCAACCGGCCCCGCCGCGACGACGGCACCGGACTTCCCGGCGCGATCCGCTCCAGGGCGAGGGCACTGAGGGAGGGGGCGGGCGGCTCGGGCGGGGGCGGGGCGGGTAAGGCGGGTGGGGCGGGGACGGTGGGCGGATGCGGGGGAGGGGGCGGGACCACCGGGGGTGCGGGAGCCGGCGGGCTCTGCGGTACGGGAGGGCTCAGCGGTACGGGCTGGCTCTGCGGCGCCGGCGGGCCTTGCGGCACCGGGGGTTGCGGCGGGCTCGGTGCGGGTGGGGACTGTGCGGGCGGGTGCTGCTCCGGCGGGTGTCCGCCGGAGGGAGGAGTGGACAACAGGACCCCCGTGGCGTCCTCGGCCGTCGGCCGGCTGCCGCGGCGCGGGAGTGGAGGATACAGAATCCCCGCTCCTCCCGCGCAGCACGTAACCGGTCAGTCACCCGCCGGTGCGACCAGCCGTACGATCACGGACTTGCTCGCCGGGGTGTTGCTGATGTCCGCCGTGGACTCCAGCGGCACCAGCACGTTCGTCTCCGGGTAGTACGCGGCCGCGCAGCCGCGGGTCGTCGGATAGTGGACCACCCGGAAGCCGGGCGCCCGGCGCTCGCTGCCGTCCGTCCACTCGCTCACCAGGTCCGCGTACGTCCCGTCCGCGAAGCCCAGCGCCGCCGCGTCCTCCGGGTGCACCATGACCACCCGGCGGCCGCCCGTGATGCCCCGGTAGCGGTCGTCGAGACCGTAGATCGTGGTGTTGTACTGGTCGTGCGAGCGCAGCGTCTGCAGCAGCAGCCGGCCCTCCGGCACCTTCGGGTACTCGACCGGCGCGGCCGTGAAGTTGGCCTTGCCGGTCGCCGTCGGGAAGCGCCGCTCGTCGCGCGGGGCGTGCGGCAGGGCGAAGCCGCCCGGGTTGGCCGCCAGGCGCGCGTTGAAGTCCTCGAAGCCCGGGATCACGCGGGCGATGCGGTCCCGGATCGTCGCGTAGTCCGCCTCGAACGCCTCCCACGGCGTGGCCGAGCCCTCGCCGAGGACGGCCCGCGCCAGCCGGGCCACGATCGCCGGCTCGGAGAGCAGCCGCGGGCCCGCCGGCGGCAGGTTGCCGCGCGAGGCGTGCACCAGGCCCATCGAGTCCTCGACCGTGACGAACTGCTTGCCGCTCTTCTGCACGTCCTTGTCGGTGCGCCCCAGCGTCGGCAGGATCAGCGCGCGCGTGCCGGTCACCGCGTGCGAGCGGTTCAGCTTCGTCGACACGTGCACCGTCAGGCGGGCCTTGCGCATCGCCGCCTCGGTGACCTCGGTGTCCGGGGTGGCGCCCACGAAGTTGCCGCCCATGGCGAAGAACACCTTCGCCTCGCCGTCCCGCAGCGCCTCGATCGAGCGGACCACGTCGAAGCCGTGGTGGCGCGGCGAGACGATCCCGAACTCCTTGTCCAGGGCGTCGAGGAAGGCCGTCGAGGGGCGCTCGAAGATCCCCATCGTCCGGTCGCCCTGCACGTTGGAGTGACCGCGCACCGGGCACACGCCGGCGCCCGGCCGGCCGATGTTGCCGCGCAGCAGCAGGAAGTTGACCACCTCGCGGATGGTCGGCACGGAGTGCTTGTGCTGGGTGAGCCCCATCGCCCAGCAGACGATGGTCCGCTCCGAGGCGAGCACCATCTCCAGGGCCCGCTCGATCTCCGCCCGGGACAGGCCGGTCGCCGCCAGCGTCTCGTCCCAGTCGGCGCCTCGCGCGACGGCGGCGAACTCCTCGTACCCATGGGTGTGCGCGGCGACGAACTCCTCGTCCACGGCGCCCGGCGTCTCCAGGACCAGTTTGTTGAGCAGCCGGAACAGTGCCTGGTCGCCGCCGATGCGGATCTGCAGGAAGAGATCCGTGAGCGCGGCGCCCTTGAGCATGCCCTGCGGCGTCTGCGGGTTCTTGAAGCGCTCCAGGCCCGCCTCCGGCAGCGGGTTCACCGAGATGATCCGCGCGCCGGCGGCCTTCGCCTTCTCCAGGGCCGACAGCATCCGCGGATGGTTCGTCCCCGGGTTCTGCCCCGCGACCACGATCAGGTCCGCCCGGTGCAGGTCCTCCAGGGAGACGCTGCCCTTGCCGATCCCGATCGTCTCGTTGAGCGCCGAGCCCGAGGACTCGTGGCACATGTTGGAGCAGTCAGGCAGGTTGTTGGTGCCGAACTCGCGGGCGAACAGCTGGAGCAGGAACGCGGCCTCGTTGCTCGTGCGCCCCGAGGTGTAGAACAGCGCCTCGTCGGGGGAGGAGAGCGCGGTCAGCTCCTCCCCGAGGATCGCG
The DNA here is from genome assembly GCF_055560575.1 of Streptomyces sp. NPDC023157. NCBI lineage: Bacteria > Bacillati > Actinomycetota > Actinomycetes > Kitasatosporales > Streptomycetaceae > Streptomyces > Streptomyces sp. NPDC023157. The sequence continues at coordinate 205,990 of NZ_JBVHIL010000001.1, read as the reverse complement.
AAGGCCCGCTCCCAGGACACCGCCTCGTACCGGTCGGCCCCCTCCGCCAGGTACATGGGGTCCGTGATCCGGCCCTGCTGGCCCAGCCAGTACCCACTGCGGGCCGCCAGGTCCGCCACCGGATGCGCGGCGAAGAACTCCGGGGTCACCCGGCGCAGCGTCGCCTCCTCGGCGACCGCCTTCGCCCCGTTCTCGCAGAACTCCGCGACGTGCCGCTTGTCGCCCTCGGGCCAGGCGCAGCCCGGACAGTCGAAGCCGTCCTTCTGGTTGACCTTGAGCAGGGTCTGCGCGGTGCGCCGCACACCCATCTGCGCCTGCGCGATCCGCAGCGTGTGCGCGACGGCGGGCAGACCGGCCGCGGCGTGCTGCGGCGCCGCGACCTGCGGCGCGTCCTGGACCGGATCGCCGGCGGGCGGCTTGCTGACCATCGCGCTCTCCCTTGAGCGGTGGGCCCCCGGACGGGTCCGGGGGACGACTCTCGTACGTCTCCGATCCTGTCACGCCCCACCGACAGGCGCCCAGGCCCGGTCGGGCCACCGAGCGGTGGACGGGAATGTCGGTGGCGCGTGGCAGGATCGTCCCGTGGCCGAGACAGCAGCGAAGAAGACCGATATGACCGAAGAGAACCGTCCGCGCCTGCTCCTCATGGACGGGCACTCCCTGGCGTACCGGGCGTTCTTCGCGCTGCCCGCGGAGAACTTCACCACCGCGACCGGGCAGCCGACCAACGCGATCTACGGATTCGCGTCCATGCTCGCGAACACGCTCCGCGACGAGGCGCCCACGCACTTCGCCGTCGCCTTCGACGTGTCCCGCAAGACCTGGCGCTCGGACGAGTTCCCCGAGTACAAGGCGAACCGCTCCAAGACCCCCGACGAGTTCAAGGGGCAGGTCGAGCTGATCGGCGAGCTCCTCGACGCCATGCACGCGCCCCGCTTCGCTGTCGAGGGCTTCGAGGCGGACGACGTCATCGCGACCCTCGCCACCCAGGCCGAGGCGGCCGGCTTCGAGGTCCTGATCGTCACCGGCGACCGGGACTCCTTCCAGCTGGTCACCGACCACACCACCGTGCTCTACCCGACCAAGGGCGTCTCCGAGCTGACCCGCTTCACCCCGGAGAAGGTCCAGGAGAAGTACGGACTCACCCCCGACCAGTACCCGGACTTCGCCGCCCTGCGCGGCGACCCGTCGGACAACCTCCCCGGCATCCCCGGCGTCGGCGAGAAGACCGCCGCCAAGTGGATCAACCAGTTCGGCTCCTTCGCCGAGCTCGTGGAGCGCGCCGACGAGGTCAAGGGCAAGGCCGGACAGAACTTCCGCGACCACCTGGAGTCGGTGAAGCTCAACCGCCGCCTCACCGAGATGGTGCGTGACGTGGAGCTGCCCAAGGGCGTCCAGGACCTGGCCCGCGAGCCGTACGACCGCACGGCCGTCGCCCTCGTCCTCGACACCCTGGAGATCCGCAACCCCTCGCTGCGCGAGCGGCTCCTCGCCGTCGACCCCGGCTCCGCCGAGGAGGCCGCCCCGGCCCCCGCCGCCGGCGTCGAGCTCGACTTCACCGTCCTCGGCTCCGGCGAGCTCGCCGGCTGGCTCGACGGGCACGGTGCCCAGCCGCTCGGTGTCGCCACCGTCGACAGCTGGGCGCTCGGCACCGGCAGCGTCGCCGAGGTCGCCCTCGCGGCGGCCGACGGCGCCGCCGCCTGGTTCGACCCGTCGCAGCTCGACGAGGCCGACGAGCGCGCGTGGGCCGCGTGGATCGCCGACCCGGAGCGGCCCAAGGTCCTGCACAACGCCAAGGGCGCCCTGCGGGTCTTCCCCGAGCACGGCTGGAGCCTCGCGGGCATCACCATGGACACCGCGCTCGCCGCCTACCTGGTCAAGCCGGGCCGCCGCTCCTTCGCCCTGGACGCGCTCTCCGTCGAGTACCTGGGCCGCGAGCTCGCCCCCGCGGCCGCCGCCGACGGCCAGCTCGCCTTCGGCGCCGAGGACACCGCCGAGGCCGAGGCCCTGATGAGCCAGGCCCGTGCCGTCCTCGACCTCGGCGCCGCCTTCGACGAGCGGCTCGCCGAGGTCGGCGCGCGGGAGCTCCTGCACGACGTCGAGCTGCCCACGTCCGTCCTCCTCGCCCGCCTGGAGCGGCACGGCATCGCCGCCGACCGGGACCACCTGGAGGCCCTGGAGCTGCAGTTCGCGGGCGCCGTGCAGCAGGCCGTGAAGGAGGCGCACGCCTCCGTCGGCCACGAGTTCAACCTCGGCTCGCCCAAGCAGCTCCAGGAGGTCTTCTTCGGCGAACTCAACCTGCCGAAGACGAAGAAGACCAAGACCGGCTACACCACGGACGCCGACGCCCTCGCCTGGCTCGCCGGCCAGACCGAGCACGAGCTCCCGGTGATCATGCTCCGCCACCGCGAGCAGGCCCGGCTGCGCTCGACCGTCGAAGGCCTGATCAAGACCGTCGCGGCCGACGGCCGGATCCACACCACCTTCAGCCAGACCGTCGCCGCCACCGGCCGTCTCTCCTCCACCGACCCCAACCTGCAGAACGTGCCGGTGCGCACCGACGAGGGCCGCGCCATCCGGCACGGCTTCGTCGTCGGCGAGGGCTTCGAGGCCCTGATGACCGCCGACTACAGCCAGATCGAGCTGCGCGTGATGGCCCACCTCTCCGAGGACGAGGGCCTGCTCGAGGCCTTCGCCTCCGGCGAGGACCTGCACACCACGGTTGCCTCGCAGGTCTTCGGCGTCGAGCGGTCCGCCGTCGACGCGGAGATGCGCCGCAAGATCAAGGCCATGTCGTACGGTCTGGCCTACGGCCTGTCCGCCTTCGGCCTCTCCCAGCAGCTGGGCATCGACCCGGGCGAGGCCCGCGGCCTGATGGACACCTACTTCGAGCGCTTCGGCGGCGTCCGCGACTACCTGCGCCGGGTCGTCGACGAGGCCCGCGCCACTGGCTACACGGAGACGATGCTGGGCCGTCGCCGCTACCTCCCGGACCTCAACAGCGACAACCGCCAGCGCCGTGAGGCGGCCGAGCGGATGGCGCTGAACGCCCCCATCCAGGGCACCGCGGCGGACATCGTGAAGGTCGCCATGCTCGACGTGGACCGCGCCCTCACGGAGTCGGGCCTCGCGTCCCGGATGCTCCTCCAGGTCCACGACGAAATCGTCCTGGAGCTCGCCCCCGGCGAGCGCGACCGGGTCGAGGCCCTGGTCCGCGAGCAGATGTCCCAGGCCGTCGACCTGCGCGCCCCGCTGGACGTCTCGGTCGGCGTCGGACCGGACTGGGACTCCGCCGCCCACTGACGGCACGGACGGTACGGGACCGGGCGGTCGGCCGAGGAGGCCGGCCGCCCGGTCCCGTGTTCCGACACGTGCCCGGGCCAGGCGGGCTTGGGCACGTACCGGGAGCGCATGAACCGGGTGCCGCGCGAGGCCGGGGCCACCGGCACCCTCCTGGGCCACGACCAGTACGGGGGACTCACCCGCACCACCGCCCGAGACCAGCTCACCCCGCTCGCCGCCGTCGCCCGGCGCCCGGCGCCCTCGCCGTGCACCGCCGGCTCGGTGGCGGAACGACGGCCGACTGCCGCTTCACCGCCCAGGCGAGGGGTCAGCGAGTTCCCGGACGGGAGCGCTCCGGCGCACGACCCGACACGCTTGCCGGGGCGCCCGGACCCGCTTCCGGGAGGCGCTGGACCCGGGCATCCGGCCCGGCTTCCGACAGGACTTCCAGCCGCGCCTCCGGTCCGGCTGCCGGTCCGGCCTCCGGTCGGCGGGGTGGCCACAGCCGCGTCCCCGCCCCGTACAGCACCAGACCGAGCGCCAGCCCCGAACCCGCCCCGAAGCAGAGCGTCGGGATGATGTCGAGGGGCTTGTCGACCCGTCCCCAGTACGCGTAGAAGCGCACCACCCGATGGGCCGTGGCGGCCAGGACGCACGCTCCGATCACGGTGGCCGCGAGGAGCCGCCCGCGCCTGTCGAGGACCGGGACCCCGGCGGGCGGCTCGGCTCCGGCCGGGGTGGCGCGCAGTGCCCGTACGGTGAACCAGCCGAGCAGGACCAGCGCCAGCGCCGAACCCCCGTACTGCGCGTATAGATAGACGGGGAAGCCGCCGACGATCTCGCCCAGGAACGGGATCAGCCGGGTGCCCCAGCGGTCGAGGTGGGTGAACGCGTCCCACACCACGTGGGTCGTCGCCCCCAGCACCGCCGAGAGGACGAACCAGAGGACGAGCCCGGCGGGCCGCCGGTCCCGCCACGGGCGGCCCCGGACGAACCCGTACACCCGGCCGCTCCACCGGCGTGGGAGCAGCCCCAGCAGTGGCTCACGCACCATCAGCCACAGGGCCACCAGCGCCGCCGTGATCAGGACGTCGACCGTGACGACCCCGAGCAGGGAGTGGGTGACGTTCCCGAATCGCATCGCGCCCGGGATCGCGGTCGCCGCGAAGTAGGTCAGGTCGGGGGAGAAGGAGCCCGCGACGAGCGCCGAGGCCACCAGGGGCCCGCGCGCTCTGCCGTCGCTCCGGATGCCCGGCAGGACGGCGGCGGCATGGCTCAGTGTGAACGGCACCGGGATCCCCTCGTGTGGTGTCCGGCCCAGTATGCAAGAGCGGCCGGTGTCGAAAGCGGCGACGGCCAAGTGGTGACGAAACCGTGAAACACGGTCAGGGCCCGGTGCCGCCGCGCCGGGAGTTGGCATAGGGTCACGTGGTCAGATCTCGCGCGGGGAGCGCGATGGCGGTGAACGGGGAGGGACCACACGTATGGCATCGCACTTGGGGCGTCGGCTGCGCAGGGGAGCCACCAGCGGTGCGGTGGTGGCCGCGGCTGTCGCGGCACTGGCCGCCTCGCAGGCACCGGACATGGCGCCGCCGCCCTCGGACAACGCGAGCGGTGACCTGCCCGCCGGTGCCGAGGACACGGCGACGCCCCCGGGCGGCTCGGCCTCCGGCAACTCGCCGTACTACACCGACCTGCCGCCGCTGAACACCCCGAACAAGCCCGGCGCGACCACCAATCTGCCGGTCATCACCGGCCCCGCCGAGGCCGGTATACCCGCGTCCGTCCTCGCCGCGTACAAGCGCGCCGAGCAGTCGATCCGGTCGACCGACCCCAACTGCAACCTGCCGTGGCAGCTGCTCGCGGGCATCGGCAAGGTCGAGTCGGGGCAGGCGCGCGGCGGCAAGGTCGACGCCAACGGCACCACCCTCTCGCCCATCCTCGGCCCGGTCCTCAACGGTGTCGGCTTCGCCAACATCTCGGACACGGACAAGGGTGCCTACGACGGTGACACCACGCACGACCGCGCGATAGGTCCGATGCAGTTCATCCCGTCCACCTGGGCCACTTGGGGCCAGGACGCCAACGGCGACGGGAAGAAGGACCCCAGCAACATCTACGACGCGGCCCAGGCCGCCGGCATGTACCTCTGCGCCAACGACCGCAACCTCGCGGTCAAGGCCGACCTGGACCGGGCCGTCCTCAGCTACAACCACTCCCGGGAGTACCTGAACACGGTCCTCTCCTGGTTCGAGTACTACAAGCGCGGCACCCACCAGGTGCCCGACGGCACCGGTGTGCTGCCCGGCGGCCGCAGCGACGACCGCGTCACCCCGCCCGGCGGGAAGACCCCGCCGCCGAAGACGCCGGTCACGAAGCCGCCCACGCCGAAGCCGACCCCGTCGAAGCCCGTCCCGCCGAAGCCGCCCACGCCGCCCACCCCCGCTCCGGCGACCAAGGTGGTACGGATCAAGGACGCCTCCACCGGCACGCTGACCGCCACCGCCGGCGGCACCTTCGCCACCCGCCCCACGGTCGTGGCGCTCGACGCGGCGGGCAAGCCGGTCGCCGGCGTCCAGGTGCGCTTCCAGATCACCGGTGACACCGACGCCCGCTTCGGCATCGGCGCCCGCGAGATCACCGCCACCACGGCGGCCAACGGCAAGGCCGTCGCCCCGAACCTCAAGGCGGGCGAGCGGACCGGCCGCTTCACCGTCGCCGCCACGGTCGTGGGCAAGACCCTGAGCGCCGTCTCCTTCTCCGCGACCGTCACCGAGCGGGGCGCCGACACGCTCACCCGTCTCGACGCCAAGGAGCTCGCGGCCACCACCGGCGGCGAGTTCGCCGACCAGGTGCAGGTCAAGGCCACCGACGGCGGGGCCATCGCCTCCGGCGTCGCCCTCACCGCCACCTTCATCACCTCGGCGGACAACCCGCAGACCGCCACCGAGGGGCCCTACTTCAAGGACGCGGACGGCACCGCCCTCCACACCCTCACGGGCCTGAAGACGAACGCCGACGGGGTGCTCACCCTGCCGAAGATCTACGCGGACGGGAAGGCCGGCACCTACCTGCTGCGCCTGACCGCGCCCGGCGGCGGCACGCTGACCGTCACCCTGAAGGTCACCGAGCCGGCCCCCGAGCCGACTCCCACGCCGACCCCGACCCCGACGCCTTCCCCGTCGCAGTCCTCGGGCGCCCCGGAGGCCACGCCGACCTCCTGATGCCCTCCCCGGCTCCGCCGCGCCGCCCCCGTGTCCCCACCGGACACGGGGGCGGCGTCCGTCGTTCTGAGTGCAACGTGTTCTCATCTCGCGATCGCGTTGCTACGGTTCCCCCGCCCTGACGACCTATCAGATCGAGCGCCGGGAGGCCGACCTTGCGCGCCCTAGTAGCCGCCGCCATCGGACTGGTCCCCGTCCTCCTGGTCATCCTGCTCTTCGCCCTGGTCGACATCCCGCCGGACGGGCCCACCTCGCCCAGCCCCCTGCTCACCTCCGTCCCCGGCCCCGAGAAGTAAGGGGGGACGCGCATGCGCCGCCGAGCCAGCCTCGTCCTGCTCGCCTTCGCCGTCTTCTTCGCCGCCATGGCACCCACCCTGCGCTGGTACGTCTTCCCCCGCGTGGTGAAGATCCCGTCGAACCAGTACCAGGTGACCGTCCTGGAGGCGAAGCCCGCGACCCTGCTCAACTACTCGACCTTCAAGGCCGAGAAGGTCGACAAGATCACGATCGTCCAGACCCTCAAGGGCAACGTCGAGGAGTCCCGGCGCATCGAACGCGACGCCGGACGCGACGTCGTCGTCTGGGACTCCCTCTCCTACGTCGCCGGACCCGACGGCAAGATGGTGTCCAAGATCCCCGAGCGCTACATCTTCGACGCCCACACCCAGGACCCCGTCAACGCCACCGGCGAGATGGTCGACGGCGACCCGGTCCGGCGCGCCGGCATCGAGTTCAAGTGGCCCTTCCTCGTCGAGAAGCGGGACTACCAGTACTTCGACGCCCAGACCCGCACCTCCGCCCCCATCCACTACAAGGGCACCCGCACCTTCCGCGGCATGGAGGTCTACTACTTCGAGCAGACCGTCCCCTGGACGCGGGTCCCCATGCCCAAGTCGATGCCCATCAAGGGCATCACCCCCGACCTCCTCGCCAAGACCGGCCTCACCCGCTGGTACACCACCCGGCGCATGTTCTGGATCGACCCCGTCACCGGCGCCCCCGTCAACGGCGAGGAGATCCACAAGGAGGAGCTCCGCAACGCCAAGGCCCTGATGGGCCAGGACACCATCACCGTCTTCGCGGGCCACGTGAAGATGCGCGAGGACTACGTCGAGAGCGTCGGCGAACTGGTCAAGTCCAACCGCCTGATGGTGCTGATGGTCGTCTCCTACCTCCCCTGGACCTTCACCGTCCTCGCCCTCCTCCTGCTCGCCCTCGCCCTCTGGCTCGAAGCCCGCTCCCGGCGCCCGGAACCGGACGCCCGGCCCGGCCCCGCCCCGGACCCCGTCACCGCTCCGGTCTGACCTCCCTCCGCTGCCGCGCGCTCGTGTGCCGGGTCGGCTCCGCCGCCGACGGGTCCTCCGGCCACGGGTGCTTGGGATACCGGCCCCGCAGCTCCGCCCGCACCGAGCGGTAGCCCTCCCGCCAGAACGAGGCCAGATCCGCCGTCACCGCCGCCGGCCGCCCCGCCGGGGACAGCAGATGCACCTGGACCGGGACCCCCGCCACCCGGGGCGTCTCGGCCAGTCCGAACATCTCCTGCAGCTTCACCGCGAGCACCGGCCGCTCCCCGCCGTACTCCACCCGGATCCGCGAACCGCTCGGCACCTCGATCCGCTCCGGCGCCAGCTCGTCGAGCCGCCCCGCCTCGCCCGACGCCCACGGCAGCAGCCGCTGGAGCCCTTGCCCGGCGTCGATCCGCCCCAGATCCGCCCGCCGCCGCGCCCGCGACAGGTCCGGCTCCAGCCACTCCTCCGCCCGCGCGAGCAGCGCCCCCTCCGACACGTCCGGCCACGGCTCGCCCACCTCCCGCCGCAGGAAGGCCAGCCGGCTCCGCAGCTCCGTCGCCCCCTGGCTCCACCGCAGCAGCGACAGGCCCTCCCGGGCCAGCCCGTCGAGCAGCGCCGCCCGCACCAGCGCGGGATCGGCACCGTCCCGCAGCGGGCGGACCGTCAGCTCCACCGCGCCGAGCCGCTCGACCGAGCGGGCCACCACGTCCCCGTCCTCCCAGTGGACCTCCTCGCCCGCCGCGAACAGATGCCCCGCGGCGCCCCGCGCCACCTCCTCGTCCACCACGGCGGCCAGCCGCACCCGGGCGGTCGCGCTCTGCGCCGTCCGGTCCGCCACCGCCACCGCCAGCCAGGCACTGGACCGCAGCCCCGAGCCCTCCGCGAGCCGGGCTCCCGTCCCCGACACCATCAGATACCCGCCCTGCTCCCGAGCCCTCGCCACCCGCTCGGGGAACGCCAACGCGGTCACGAGCCCCGCCGCCGCGTCCTCACCCGTGGCGCCGGTCGGGGCCGCGGTGCTGGAGGTGCCGGCATTCCCGGAGGTGCCGGATGCGCCGGATGTGCCCGCAGCGGTGGAGGTGCGTGCCGTGCTGGAAGAGCCCGCCACTCTGGAAGAGCCCCCCGCGCCCGCCCCGCCCCTCGTGGCCCCGGGCCGCCCGTCCGCCTCTTCCCCGGCCGAGCGCTCCAGGCGCCGCACCTCGGCCTTCCATCGTGCCCCGTACCCGTCGCCGCCCTTGCGTGCCGCCCGCCAGGCCGCCGCCAGGTCGTCCCCGTACTCCCGGGGCGGCTCCTCGCTCAGCAGGGCCACCACCTCCGCCGCCCGCCGGGCGCCCACCTCCCTCGCGCCGTCCAGCAGGGCCCGCCCCAGCCGGGGATGCACGCCGAGCCGGGACATCCGTACACCCCGGTCCGTGGCGCGCCCGTCCTCGTCCACGGCGCCGATCGCCGTGAGGACCGCGCGGGCCGCCGTCATCGCCCCGGCCGGCGGCGCGTCGAGCAGCGCCAGTCCGGATCCCGTCGGGTCGCCCCAGCAGGCCGCGCGCAGCGCGAAGTCCGCCAGGTCCGAGATCCTGATCTCGGGGGAGGGGAAACGCGCCCGGGCCCCGTCCTCCGCCTCCGCCCAGCAGCGGTAGACCACACCGGGAGCCTCACGCCCGGACCGGCCGGCCCGCTGGGTGGCCGCGGCCACCGACACCGGCACCGTCGCCAGGGAACCGAGTCCCCGCGCGTGGTCCATCCGCGGCTCCCGCGCCAGCCCGGAGTCCACCACGATCCGTACACCCGGCACCGTGAGGCTCGACTCCGCCACCGAGGTCGCCAGGACCACCCGGCGCCGCCCGCCCGGCTCGGCGCCCCGCAGCACCGAGTCCTGCACCGCGGCGGGCGCGCGGCCGTGCAGCTGGAGCACGTCCGCGTCCAGGTCCGCGAGCAGACCCGCCGTCCGGGCGATCTCCCCCGTGCCCGGCAGGAAACAGAGGACGTCCCCGTCGTGCCGCTCCAGCGCGCCCCGCACGGTCGCCGCCACGTGCCGCAGCAGCGCAGAGTCCACCCAGGTGCCGTGCGCCGGCCGGATCCCGGCGGGCGGGGCGGTGAAACGGACCGCGTACCCGTGCCCCTCGCCCTTGCCCCACACGATCGGCGCGGGTCCCCCGCCGTCGAGGACGGTCAGCAGCTGCGCCCAGGCCTCCGCGTCGCTCGTCGCCGACGCGGCGATCAGCTTCAGCTCCGGCCGCAGCGTCGCCCGCACGTCCACCAGGAACGCCATCGCCGTGTCCGCGTCCAGATGCCGCTCGTGGCACTCGTCGAGCAGCACCACGTCCACCCCGCCCAGCTCCGGATCCCGCTGGAGGCGCTGGAGCAGGACACCTGTGGTGACCACCTCGATCCGGGTCGCGGGCCCGGCCCGGCGCTCGCCGCGCACGGAGAAGCCGACCGACCCGCCGACCTCCTCGCCGAGCAGCCACGCCATCCGCCGGGCCGCCGCCCGCACCGCCATCCGGCGCGGCTCGGCCACCAGCACCCGCCGCCGGGGCCCGTCCCCTATGAGCCCCGCGAGGGCCAGCGGGACCAGGGTGGTCTTGCCGGTCCCGGGCGGGGCGTACAGCACCGCGACACCGCGCTCCTCGAGCGCGGTCAGCAGCTCGGGGACGGCGTGGCGGACGGGGAGCAGGTCGAGTGCGTCGTTTCGGATCACGCAGTCAGTCTCGTACGCCCCGCCGACAGGTGTGCGCGGTTGTCCACAGGCCCCACCTATTAATAGGACTATTGCCCGGCAGGTCAGGACCCGGGCCAGGGCCACGGCGTGGCCGGGCGGGGCCCGCCCGGACGGTCAGTCCTCCGCGCGCTCGCAGACGAAGATCGCCGTGCCCGGGATCAGGTTCCCCCGCAGCGGTGACCAGCCACCCCACTCCTGGCTGTTCCAGGCCGGCCACTCCGGCTCCACCAGGTCCACCAGCCGGAAACCGCCGGCCACCACGTCCCGCACCCGGTCGCCGATCGTGCGGTGGTGCTCGACGTAGACCGCACGCCCCCGCTCGTCCTGCTCCACGTACGGCGTCCGGTCGAAATAGGAGGCCGCGACCGACAGGCCCTCGGGCCCCGGCTCGTCCGGGAACGCCCAGCGGATCGGGTGCGTCACCGAGAACACCCACCGGCCGCCGGGCCGCAGCACCCGCCGGACCTCGCGGAAGACCCGTACCGGATCCGCCACGAACGGCACCGCCCCGTACGCCGAGCACGCCAGGTCGAAGGAGCCGTCGCGGAACGGCAGCGCCCCCGCGTCCGCCTCCACCAGCGGCACCTCGTCGCCGATCCGCAGCGCGTGCTGCAACTGCCGGTGCGAGAGGTCCAGGGCCACCGGCCGGGCCCCCCGCGCCGCCAGCCAGCGCGAGCACTGCGCCGCGCCCGCGCCGATCTCCAGGACGTCGAGGCCCTTCAGCGCGCCGGCCGGGCCGAGCAGCCCCGCCTCCTCCTCGTCGAGGCCCTCGGGGCCCCAGACGAACCGGTCGTCCCCGAGGAACGACCCGTGCTCGTTCTGGTACTCGTCGGCGTTCCGGTCCCACCAGCCCCGGCTCGCCCGACTGCTCTCCGCGTCCCCGGTCTCGCGCCGGGTGGCCTCCGGCTCGTCCTGGGGGCCGTCTTCCTGTCCGTACTCTTGGTTCATCTCGCCCGTCGATGTAGTTTGCGCTCAGTGCCGCGGCGCGACCCGGGCCAGGATGGCCTGGATGGACATGAGTTGTGCCGGGTTTGCGGCGATCCGCCCCGGGTGCGCGCTTCGCGCATTGACCCTGTCCGGCCGTCCCCGTATGCTAAAGGTTGCGTTGCGAGCCTGCGCGCCTCAGACGGAGCAGGTCGCGCTCGCATCTGTTGTATGTCCCCTCGGTTTTCGAGGTGCCGCCCGTTCTCGGGTCAGGCGCTTCTTTGGCTGGCCGGCTTCATCAGCTGCGATACGGGCTTTCGGCGTAGCAGTACCTACGACTTTCTGTCCGTAACCGGAGCCCTTTCCCACATGACGAGCAGCACCGAGACCACCGCCACCAGCACCACCCCGCAGGTTGCGGTCAACGACATCGGTAACGAGGAAGCCTTCCTCGCCGCGATCGACGAGACGATCAAGTACTTCAACGACGGCGACATCGTCGACGGCGTCATCGTGAAGGTCGACCGGGACGAGGTCCTGCTCGACATCGGTTACAAGACCGAAGGTGTCATCCCGAGCCGCGAGCTCTCGATCAAGCACGACGTCGACCCGAACGAGGTCGTCAAGGTCGGCGACGAGATCGAGGCCCTGGTTCTCCAGAAGGAGGACAAGGAAGGCCGCCTGATCCTCTCGAAGAAGCGTGCCCAGTACGAGCGCGCCTGGGGCACCATCGAGAAGATCAAGGAAGAGGACGGCATCGTCACCGGTACCGTCATCGAGGTCGTCAAGGGTGGTCTCATCCTCGACATCGGCCTCCGTGGCTTCCTGCCGGCGTCCCTCGTCGAGATGCGTCGCGTCCGCGACCTCCAGCCCTACGTGGGCAAGGAGCTCGAGGCGAAGATCATCGAGCTGGACAAGAACCGCAACAACGTGGTCCTGTCCCGCCGCGCCTGGCTCGAGCAGACCCAGTCCGAGGTCCGCCAGACCTTCCTCACGACCCTGCAGAAGGGTCAGGTCCGCTCCGGCGTCGTCTCCTCGATCGTCAACTTCGGTGCCTTCGTGGACCTGGGTGGCGTCGACGGCCTCGTGCACGTCTCCGAGCTGTCCTGGAAGCACATCGACCACCCCTCCGAGGTTGTCGAGGTCGGCCAGGAGGTCACCGTCGAGGTTCTCGACGTGGACATGGACCGCGAGCGTGTCTCCCTGTCGCTGAAGGCGACGCAGGAGGACCCGTGGCAGCAGTTCGCCCGCACGCACCAGATCGGCCAGGTCGTTCCCGGCAAGGTCACCAAGCTGGTTCCGTTCGGTGCGTTCGTCCGCGTGGACGAGGGCATCGAGGGTCTGGTCCACATCTCCGAGCTGGCCGAGCGCCACGTGGAGATCCCGGAGCAGGTCGTCCAGGTCAACGACGAGATCTTCGTCAAGGTCATCGACATCGACCTTGAGCGTCGCCGGATCTCGCTGTCGCTGAAGCAGGCCAACGAGTCCTTCGGTGCCGACCCGGCGTCGGTCGAGTTCGACCCGACCCTGTACGGCATGGCCGCGTCCTACGACGACCAGGGCAACTACATCTACCCCGAGGGCTTCGACCCCGAGACCAACGACTGGCTCGAGGGCTACGAGACCCAGCGCGAGGCCTGGGAGACCCAGTACGCCGAGGCGCAGCAGCGCTTCGAGCAGCACCAGGCTCAGGTCATCAAGTCCCGCGAGGCCGACGAGGCCGCCGCTGCCGAGGGTGGCGCCGCCGCTCCGGCCGGTGCCCCGGCGGGCGTCTCCGGTGGTTCGTACTCCTCGGAGTCGGACGACAACTCCGGCGCCCTGGCGTCGGACGAGGCCCTGGCTGCCCTGCGCGAGAAGCTGGCCGGCGGCCAGAGCTGAACAAGCTCTCCGCTGAGCTCCAGTAGCTAGCGTCGAGGCCCGCTCCCCTTCGGGGGAGCGGGCCTCGGTCTTTTTCCGGACCCGGGGAATGGCGCCGCCGCAGGGGACGTTGTCCAGGAAGGACGCGAGGAGGAGCGGAAATCGTGCTTGATCCCCAGGATTTGTACGAATGGGACCAGAAGGGGCTGGCCGTGGTCGACGTGGCCCTGGCCCAGGAGTCGGCCGGACTGGTCATGCTCTACCACTTCGACGGCTACATCGACGCCGGTGAGACCGGCGAGCAGATCGTCGAAGGGCTGCTCGACACCCTGCCGCACCAGCTCGTGGCCCGCTTCGACCACGACCGGCTCGTGGACTACCGGGCCCGTCGGCCCCTGCTGACCTTCCGGCGCGACCGCTGGTCGGCGTACGAGACGCCCGCGATCGAGGTCCGGCTCGTCCAGGACGCCACCGGTGCCCCCTTCCTGGTGCTCTCCGGGCCCGAGCCCGACGTCGAGTGGGAGCGGTTCGCCGCCGCCGTGCGCCAGATCGTCGAGCGCCTGGGCGTGCGCCTCGCCGTGAACTTCCACGGCATCCCCATGGGCGTCCCGCACACCCGCCCCGTCGGCCTCACCCCGCACGGCAACCGCACCGACCTCATGCCGGGCCACCGCAGCCCCTTCGACGAGGCCCAGGTGCCCGGCAGCGCCGAGTCCCTCATCGAGTTCCGCCTCACGGAGTCCGGCCACGACACCCTCGGCGTCGCGGCCCACGTCCCGCACTACGTCGCCCGCTCCCCGTACCCCGACGCGGCCCTGACCGCGCTGGAGGCCGTCACCGCGGCCACCGGCCTGGTCCTGCCCGGCGTCGCGCACTCCCTGCGCACCGAGGCGCGCCGCACCCAGACCGAGATCGAGCGCCAGATCGGCGAGGGCGACGACGAACTGGTCGCGCTCGTCCAGGGCCTTGAGCACCAGTACGACGCGATGGCCGGTGCCGAGACCCGCGGCAGCCTGGTCGCCGAGCCCGTCGACCTGCCCTCCGCGGACGAACTGGGCCGCGAGTTCGAGCGCTTCCTCGCCGAACGGGAGGGCGACTCCTGACGGCGCGGCGGTGGGATCTAAGCTGCCGCTCATGCTGAAAGTGGGCCTGACTGGCGGCATCGGCGCCGGCAAGAGCGAAGTGTCACGGCTTCTCGTGTCGTACGGAGCGGTGTTGATCGACGCCGACCGGATCGCCCGGGAGGTCGTGGAGCCCGGTACGCCCGGACTCGCGGCCGTCGTGGCGGAGTTCGGCCCCGGGATCCTCACCCCGGAGGGGACCCTCGACCGGCCCCGCCTGGGCTCCATCGTCTTCAACGACCCCGAGCGCCTGGCCGCCCTCAACGCGATCGTGCATCCGCTGGTCGGCGCCCGCTCGGCCGAGCTGGAGAGCCGGGCCACCGCCGGCGACGTCGTCGTCCACGACGTCCCGCTGCTCACCGAGAACGGCCTCGCGCCCCTGTACGACCTGGTCGTCGTCGTGGACGCCGCCCCGGAGACCCAGCTCGACCGGCTCGTACGGCTGCGCGGCATGACCGAACCCGAGGCCAAGGCCCGGATGGCGGCGCAGGCCACCCGCGCGCAACGGCGGGCCGTGGCCGACCTCGTCATCGACAACGACGGTCCGCTGGAGGCGCTGGAGCCCCAGGTGCGCAAGGTCTGGGAGACGCTCAAGGAACGCGCCGCCGGGCACCCGTAGGGGAAGCGGCGGGCCGGCCCCCGGGGAATGCCGGGGGCCGCTTCGGTTGGCAAGGGCCCCTGGACTGGGTAGAGATGACCTGGGCGGGGGCTTCCGCACGCCGGGTTCCCGTGGAATACGGCCGCCGTGCCCGCTTGTTGAACCGCCGGAGCGAGGAAAGGACGCCACTGTGGCCGAGAGGAACCCGGAGACCCACGTCATCGACTTCCGCGCCGCCGAGCAACTGCTCGCCGCCCGGGACCCGCGTGGCGCCGTCAAGCTGCTCGACTCGGTGATCGCCGCCCACCCCGAGAACACCGCGGCCCGCCTGCTCCGCGCCCGCGCCTTCTTCGCCGCCGCCCAACTCCGCCCGGCCGAGCTGGAGTTCGAGCTGGTCCTGGAGCGCGAGCCGGACAACGCGTTCGCGCACTTCGCGCTCGCCCGCACCTTCCAGCGCTCCGGCCGCCCCGACCAGGCCAAGCGTCACTTCCGTCTCGCCGCGGCGCTCGACCCGAAGCCGGAGTACCTGGAGGCCGCCCGCTTCGGCGCGGAGGCCGACTGAGTCCCGGTCCGCGGCGCGCCCGGCGGGCGCCCCAGGCCCGCGGCCCGGCGGGCGTCAGCGGCGCCGGTCGTTGCCGTGGTCCGGCTCGTACGGCGGGACGTCCCGGCCCGGCTGCCAGTGCGGGCCCTGCCGCAGATGGCGCACGACCATGATCAGGTCGACGGCGGCGACCACGAACAGCGCCCCGCAGGCCGCCGCCCAGCCGGGCCGTTCGAGCAAGGAGAAGACTGTGGTGCCGAAGCCGGCCCACAGCAGCCCCCACAGACTCAGCGCGAGCCGCAGCCGCAGGGGACTGCGCGCGGTCACCGGCTCGCTTCCCGTACGCATGATGCCGACATCTCCCTCCGGGAACCTCCGAGGGCACTTCCAGCATCCACCCGCGACGCGCGATCCGAAAGCACTTCCGGACGGCGAGCGGGAATGAGGGGGATGAGGGGGATGAGGGGGGCACGAGCGCGCCCAGGTGCGCCGGGGCGCGCGCCCGCCCCGCCGGGGTCAGTGGATGACGTTGTAGCTGCGCCAGGGCAGGGTTCCCGGCGCGATCTCGTCACCGGTGTTGGTCGCCACGTAGATGGGCTTCTCGCCCCGGCAGTCCCGGGTCCGGTACAGCTGGATGTCCACCAGCGTGTTGTTCTCGACCCTGGTCGCGCCCGACGGCGCCAGCCGGTGGCAGCCCTTCACGGACGGGCTGGTCACCGTCACCACGAACTCGCGCCCGGTCTCGTACGAGAGCGTGCCGACCATGCTGCGGCCCAGGCCCGAGCAGCCCGTGACCGTGACGGCGAGCAGAGCGGCCCCGGTGGCGATGGTGAGACGCCGGCGAAGGGACATGGCGGAATCCTCGTCTGTCGGAGACTGGCGGCGAAGCGTGTTCCTGGCCACCGTGCCCCCTCCGGGCGCGGGAGTCATGTTCTGTTGGGCCGTACGGGCGATGCGCCGTGACAGTCTGTTGTCAGACCCCACCCGTATGGTCGGAGGTCCCGTCGGAACTCCGTCGCGGAACAGGAGCGGAACAGGAGGTGAGGAGCGCCGTGACCCAGACCCCGCTCGGCCATGCCGCCGTCTTCCTGCCCGCCGCCCTGCCCCGCGAGGGCCGGGTCGCCCTCTGGTCACCCGAGGGCTCCCCCCTGCCCGACCCGGAGCAGCTCGACCCGACGCCGGGGGCCGCCCGGGCCGAGGGCGCGCCCGCCTCCGCCACCAGGGGCGAGCTGACCGTCGTACGGCGCCACGGGGCGGGCGCCCGGTCTCGGACCGTGCCCGCGCTGTTCCTGCCCGTCGCCGAGGCGCTGCCCCTGCTGGTCGCCGCCCGGCACCATCCGGCCGCGCACCCCGCCACCGCCTGCTGGGGTGCCGCCGCCCTGCACGCCCTGCACCTAATCGCCCGGGGACGGCTGCTGCCCGGACTCACCGCCGACGACCACGACGCCTGGCGGGCCGGACCGCTCGACGCCGACGACATCGCGCACCTGAGGGCGATCGCCGCCGCCATGCCGTACGAGGGTCACGCCACGCCGCTGCCCGGGCCCGGCTCAGGCCGCGGCCCGCTGCGCCTGCCCGAGCCGGAGGCGCTGGTGCGGGCCTTCCTCGACGCGGTCGCCGACACCCTGCCCCGGACACCCGCGGCGCCCCACGCGGTCGGCGCGCCGTTCGCCGCGCGGGAGGCCGTCCACCTGCCCCGCGCGCGTACCTGGGCCGCCGAGGCCGCCGCCGGCATGGACGCGGGCGTCCGCGTCTCGCTCCGCCTCGACCTGTCGAAGTACGAGCTGTTCGACGTCTCCGGGGAGTCCGCGGAAGGAGAGGAGCGGCAGGCCGCGGCCGTGCTGCTCCAGGTGCACAGCCTCGCCGACCCCACCCTCGTCATCGACGCCGCCGCCCTGTGGGCCGGCGACGGCGACGAGCACTTCGGCCCCCGCGCCCGGATCGACGCCGTCCTCGCCCTGCGCCGCGCCGCCCGCGTCTGGCCGCCGCTCGGCCGCCTGCTCGAACGGGAGGTGCCCGACGTCCTCCCGATCACCGAGGACGAGCTGTACGAGCTCCTCGGCCCCGCCACCCCACGGCTCGCCGACGCCGGTGTCGCCGTCCACTGGCCCCGCGACCTCGCCCGCTCGCTCAGCGCCTCCGCCGTCGTCCGCCCGGCCCGCTCCGCACCGGGCTCCGCCACCGACGGCACCGCCTTCTTCGACAGCGAGGAACTGCTCCGCTTCAACTGGCAGCTCGCCCTCGACGGCGACCCCCTCACCGAACGGGAGATGGACGTCCTCGCCGAGGCCCACCGGCCCGTCGTCCGGCTGCGCGACCAGTGGGTGGTCGTCGACCCCGACCTCGTCCGCAAGGCCCGCAAGCGCGAGCTCGGACTCCTGGAGCCGGTCGACGCGCTCGCCGTCGCCCTCGGCGGCACCGCGGAGGTGGACGGCGAGACCGTCCCCGCCGTGCCCGTCGGCGCCCTCGCGGCCCTGCGCGACCGGCTCCTCGCCGGGCCCGAGGACGTCCCCCCGCCGCCCGGTCTCGACGCGACCCTCCGTGACTACCAGCTGCGCGGCCTGGCCTGGCTCGACCTGATGACCTCCCTGGGCCTCGGCGGCTGCCTCGCCGACGACATGGGCCTCGGCAAGACCGTCACCCTCATCGCCCTCCACCTGCGCCGCGCCCGCCCCGCACCCACCCTCGTCGTCTGCCCGGCCTCGCTCCTGGGCAACTGGCAGCGGGAGATCCGGCGCTTCGCCCCCGGCGTGCCCGTACGCCGCTTCCACGGCGCCGACCGCACCCTCGGCGGACTCGACGGCGGCTTCGTCCTCACCACGTACGGCACCCTGCGCACCAGCGCCGCCCAGCTCGCCGCGCACGAGTGGGGCATGGTCGTCGCGGACGAGGCCCAGCACGTCAAGAACCCCTTCTCGGCGACGGCCAAGGCACTCCGCACGATCCCCACACCCGCCCGGGTCGCCCTCACCGGCACCCCCGTGGAGAACAACCTCTCCGAGCTGTGGGCGCTCCTCGACTGGACCACCCCGGGACTCCTCGGCCCCCTCAAGGCCTTCCGCTCGCGCCACGCCCGCGCGGTGGAGAACGACGAGGAGGTCGGCAACGAGGAGGCGGTCGAGCGCCTGGCCCGGCTGGTCCGCCCGTTCCTGCTGCGCCGGCGCAAGTCCGACCCCGGCATCGCCCCCGAGCTGCCGCCCAAGACCGAGTCCGACCACCCCGTCGCCCTCACCCGGGAGCAGGCCTCGCTCTACGAGGCGGTGGTGCGCGAGACCATGGCGCAGATCGAGGCCGCCGAGGGCATGGCCCGACGCGGACTGATCATGAAGCTGCTGACCTCGCTCAAGCAGATCTGCAACCACCCCGCGCAGTACCTCAAGGAGCGTTCCCCGCGGAACCGCGGATCGAGCGGCGCCGGGGCCGGGGCCCCGCGCCTCGCCGGGCGCTCCGGGAAGCTGGCCCTCCTCGACGAGCTCCTCGACACGATCCTCGCCGAGGACGGCTCGGTCCTCGTCTTCACGCAGTACGTGTCGATGGCCCGGCTCCTCGCCGACCACCTCGCCGCCCGGGGCATCGACGCCCAACTGCTGCACGGCGGCACGCCCGTCCCGGAGCGGGAGCGGATGGTGGACCGCTTCCAGGCCGGCGAGGTCCCCGTCTTCCTGCTCTCCCTCAAGGCCGCCGGCACGGGGCTCAACCTCACCCGGGCCGGCCATGTCGTGCACTACGACCGCTGGTGGAACCCGGCTGTCGAGGAGCAGGCCACCGACCGCGCCTACCGCATCGGGCAGACCCAGCCGGTCCAGGTGCACCGCCTGATCGCCGAGGGCACCGTCGAGGACAGCATCGCCGAGATGCTGCGCGCCAAGCGGGCGCTCGCCGACGCCGTCCTCGGCAGCGGAGAGGCCGCCCTCACCGAACTGACCGACCGCGATCTCGCCGACCTGGTGTCCCTGAGGAGGCCGTCATGACCCCCGACGACCCCCGCCGCCCCGGTGCGTCCGGCCGCCCCGGTGCGTCCGGCCGCTCCGACGAGCCCCGCCGCCCCGACGAGCCCCGCCGCCCCGACGAGCCCCGATACCCCGACGACCCCCGCTCTCCTGGCCGCCCCCGCGCGGGCGCCGCCCGCCCCCGGCCGCCTCGCACGGCCCCGGCCCGCCCCGCCCTGCCCCGGCACGACGACCGGCGCCGGACCTTCCCCCAGCTCGCCCCGCGCGCGGCGCCCGACGGGCGGTTCGCCGCCACCTGGTGGGGCAACGCCTGGGTCGAGTCCCTGGAGGACGCCGCCCTCGACCCGGCCCGGCTCGCCCGCGGCAAGGCGTACGCCCAGCGCGGCCACGTGGACGCGATCACCGTCACCCCCGGCCGGGTCGTCGCCTACGTGCACGGCAGCCGCCCGCGCCCGTACCGGACCGAGATCCGCCTGCGCACCCTCGGCGACGCCGACTGGGAGCGGTTCCTCGACGAGGCCGCCGCCCGGCCCGAGCACATCGCCGCCCTCCTCGACAAGGACGTCCCGCACGCCCTGGAAGCCGTCACCGGACTCCTCCCCGCCCCCGGCGACCTGATCCCCGACTGCTCCTGCCCCGACGACGGCTACCCCTGCAAGCACGCGGCCGCCCTCTGCTACCAGTCCGCGCGCCTCCTCGACGAGGACCCCTTCGTCCTCTTCCTCATGCGCGGCCGCGGCGAACAGGAACTCCTCGCCGACCTCACCCGGCGCAACGCGGCCCGTTCCGCCGCCGAACGCGGCACCACCGCCCCGGTCCTCCCGACCGTCCCCGCCCGCACCGCGCTCGCCCCACTCACCGGGCACACCCTCCCGCCACTGCCTCCGCCGCTCCCCGCGCCCGCGCACCCCGGCCGCCCCGCGGTCTTCCCCGCCGACCCCGACGCACCCGACCCCCTCGCCCTCGACCTGCTCGCCGGCGAGGCCGCCGCCCGCGCCCACGCCTTCCTCACCACCGGCCACGACCCCGTCGCCGCGCTCACCCCCTGGCAGGACGCGGTACGGCTGGCCGCCGCGCACCCCGGCTCCGGACTCACCGCCTCCACCCGCGCCCTCTACCGGGACCTGTCCTACGCCCTCGACCGCACCCCGACCGACCTGGCCCGCGCCGTCGCCGCCTGGCGCCAGGGCGGGCCGGCCGGACTCGCCGTCCTCGAAGAGCCCTGGGACCCGCCCGCCGGGCCGTTCGACCGGGCCAGACCCGCCCTGCTCGCCGCGGACCTCGCCGCCTTCCGCCCCTGGCGCAACCGGCTCTCCACCCGCTCCCTCCAGCTCCGCTTCGGCCGGGACGGACTCTGGTACGGGTACGAGTCGGACACCGACCGCGAGGACTGGTGGCCGCGCGGCACCCCGGACGCCGACCCGGTCGGGGTGGTCACGGCCCTGCTGGGGAGATGATCGGCCGATACGCTGGTACGACGCGAAGCGGACTCGAAGGGGGCCTGGTGGAAGCCGAGTTGGTGGCACTGGCGACGGCGGGCGCGACCGCATTGGTGCAGCAGATGGTGGGTGACGGCTGGGAGCGCGCCAGGACCAGGGTCGCCGCGTTCTTCGCGGCCCGCTCCGGGGCGGACGAGCAGGCGGTCGGCGAGGAGCTCGAAGCGGCCCGCGACGACCTGCTGCGCGCCGAACGCTCCGGCGACCAGGGGACAGCGGACGAGGCCAGGACCGAGGCCCGCGTCGAATGGCGGGCGAGGATGCGGCGGAGCCTGCTGGCGGACCCGGAGTCGGCGGAAGAACTGCGTTCGATTCTGCGCGAGTTGACTGAGGGTGACGGAGCGCCGCAGTCGCAGCCGCAGCACATCACGATCGGCAACACCATCAACGGAGGGGTCCATCACGGCTTCACCCTCCAGGTCGGCACCATCGGGACCGCCGGCCGGATCGGCGACAACGGAGCGACCGGATCGGCCGGTTCAGCAGGATCAGCCGGTTCGCCCGGATCGACCGACGCGGGCGACCAGGGCGGTCCCCGGACCTGAGCGTCGCCGACCCCGTCGTGCGCGGGGGTCCGTGAACCCCCACGTCGGGGCATGATCCACCGCCCCACACTCGCTCGATGGAGTGAAACACGGCAAAGGTCGGATCCGCGCACGTCACGGATGGCGTTATTTCGGGTACGGGCGACTGCCCGTGAAGAACATCCGGAAGGCAGGAAGCCATGAGGCAGATTCGCCGAAGTGGTCTGGCCACACTGTTGGTCACCGGTGGCGCGCTCGCGCTCTCGGCGGGCGCCGCCCACGCCGACTCCACGGCCCAGGGTGCCGCCGTCGGTTCGCCCGGGGTCGGCTCCGGCAACGCCGTTCAGCTGCCCGTGCACGTCCCCGTCAACCTCTGCGGGAACACCGTCAACGTGGTCGGACTGCTCAACCCGGCGGCCGGCAACAACTGTGCCAACCGCTCGGAATCCCGGGGGTACGGCTCCGAGGGCCGCGGCCCCACCCACAAGGACCTGCCGGGCACCCCGCGCAGCGGATCCTCCGACAACGGCGGCCGCTCGGGCGGTTCGTCCAACGGCGGCGGCGCCACGGCCGAGGGCCGCGCCGTAGGCTCGCCCGGCGTGCTGTCCGGCAACGGCCTGCAGCTCCCCGTCGACCTCCCGGTCAACCTCAGCGGCAACTCGCTGAACGTCGTCGGCATCGGCAACCCGGCCATCGGCAACACCTCGGTCAACGGCCCGGTCGAGCAGCCCTGCGACGAGCACCCCCCGCCGCGCCCGCACACCCCGGTCCGCAACGTGCCGCCCGCCCCGGGCGCCGACGAGCAGACGCCCGTCCCGGCCCCGCAGTCGAGCTCGGTCCAGCTCGCCAGCACCGGCTCGGACGCGGTCGGCTTCGCCGCTCCGGCCGGCGCCGCGCTGCTCCTCGGCGGCGCGCTGATGTACCGCAGGGCCCGCCGCGCGGCCGACCAGGGCTGACCGGGACGCGTGACGCGTCCTCTCAGCCGATACGCCAGGCCCGGAGCACCGCCTCGATGGCGGGCGCGACCCTCGTCCGGGCCTGGTGACGGGGGACCCCGGTCATCAGCAACGAGTCGTACTCGGTGTCGACATGCCGTATGGCGGCCCGTACCGCCGCCGTGACCGCGCCCCGGTCCAGGGACCGGCCGGCGGCCGTGCGCCCCACCCGGCCGCTGCCCTTCGCCGAGGCGTGCCCGGCTATCTCCGCCGCCCGGTCGGCCGGGCAGCTCGGGAAGAGGCGGAGGATCTCCGCCTCCAGGGCCGCCGTGACCTCCACGTCCGATCCGGCCCGGCGCTCCGCGTCCCTCGCCCGGCGCCGCGCCCGTGCCTCGGCGTCCGCGAGGCAGGCGGCCTCCGCGCGCCGCAGCGCCGCCTCCTCCACGAGCAGGCCCTGGCGTTCGTACCGGGTGCGGCGCCTGTTGTGCCGTACCACCACCGCCCACAGCGCGCTGCCCTCACGGGCCCGGCGGGTGAGCGCGGGGTCGCCGCGGCGCAGGAAGACGAGATGGCCGAGGTCGGCGCAGTCCAGGCAGACGATCGCGTTGAACTCGACGATCACACGCTCCAGCGGCCCCTGACGGCACTCCGAGCAGCGGCGTCGCTTGAGCGGTTCGACCACGACGGGGGCGACGAGATCCACGGTGTCGTCCTACCCGTACGGACCCCGGCCGATGCCCGGGAACGCGCTCCGGGACCGGGTTCCCGGCGGCTCAGCGCACCCCGGGGGCGGCCGCCGCGATGAACAGGGCCAGGGCCTCCTTGGCCTGCTCCGAGCGCTCGGTCCGTTCGGCGTCGTCCGCCGCCTCGTGCATGCAGTGGGTCATCTCGAAGGCGGACTCGGCGAGTTGACGGGTCTCCGGCTCGTCGCAGACCAGCTGGACCCGGAAGAGGGCCTGGCGGGCGACGGTCCGCTGCCGGTACGAGGCGTGCCGGGACTCCTCCGCTTCGTCGGAGCCCGGTTCCAGCCTGGCCCGGAACCAGCGGTCGTTCTGGCTGTGCCGGTAGTCGACGACCGCGCCCGCGAACGCGCTGTAGGTCGCGATCCGCTCCTGCCGCAGCTGCTCGGTCCTGGCCAGGGCCGCCGTCCGTTCGGTGGCCCGGCTCTGGAACCAGTGGGTGGCGACCGCACCCAGCAGCGTTCCGAAGACGGCTATCAGCGCCGCATCCATGACGGATTCGCTCCTCGCATTCTCGACGCACCCCCGACGCATCGTCAGCGCGTGCCCAACCGGCAGGAAAAACAGTTCGATTCGCCGGGCTCCGGACCCTAAGGTCGGTCGCGTGGCAACGAAACTCAATCAGATCATCGCAGTAGAGAAAGGCGTCAAGTCCCGGGCGCATCAGGACCTGACCACCGCCCATCACGGACTGCAGAAGCCGGCACTGCTGGCGGGCATCTCCCGTACGTATCAGCCGAAGGACGAGGAGGGCGAGCAGCTGCCGCCCGAGTCGACGCTGGTGCAGGTCAAGGCCGAGGACGTGCTGCGCGACACCGCGCGGACGCTGACCCGCCTCTTCGACGTCACCGCCACCAAGGACTGGGCGAACTGCGAGGCCCGCGCCGACATCACCGTCGACGGACGGGTCCTGGTGGCCGGGGTGCCGGTCGCGTATCTGCTCTTCCTGGAGAAGCAGCTGACGGACATCCTCACCTTCGTCCGCAAGCTGCCGGTCCTCGACGCCGCCGAGTCGTGGACGCAGGACCCGTCGACGGACGCGTGGAAGACCGACCCGGTCCGCACGGTCCGTACGAAGAAGGTGCCGCGCAACCACGTCAAGGCCGAGGCGACGGAGAAGCACCCGGCGCAGGTCGAGGTGTACTACGAGGACATACCGGTGGGGTACTGGACGACCGTGAAGTTCTCCGGCGCGCTGCCCGCCCGGCGGGTCAACGAGCTGGTCGAACGGGTCGAGAAGGTCCAGCAGGCGGTGAAGTTCGCCCGCGAGGAGGCGAACGGCGCCGAGATCACCGACCAGCGCGTCGGCGACGCGGTCTTCGGCTACCTCTTCGGGTAACCGTCCGCGGACGGCCCCGCGGCCGTCACCATGAACTCCCCGGCCGCCAGCCGCGGCCGGGGTGCGCGAGGAGCGCAAAGCTGAAGCTGAGCCTTGTCGTGAATGCGCGGCCCGGATCACCAGAGCACTTCTGATCCGGATCGCGTTCAAACTCAGACTATTGCTCCAGACTCAGCATGCGCCGCTCATCGCCGGATCGACCGGGCCCGGGCCCTGTGCGTCGAAATGCCAGTTCGAATCTGGTCCGCCGAGCTTCGATCGGCGGTGGTCCAATGGCAGGACGCGACGCAATGACGACTGACCCGGGTCCTCAAGTGCGCCGGCGTGTGAAGGGGAGCGGCATCGAAAGGGTCCGGGGGCAGGCTACGCCCTCGGACCCGCTGCCGTTCCAGCCGCCGCGCACGCCGCCGTTCCGGCCGCTGTCCCGGCCCCGGACTACTGGCGGTAGCCGCTGAGGAAGCGCCCGATGCGGCTGATCGCCGCGTCCAGGTCGTCCGCGTGAGGAAGCGTCAGGATGCGGAAGTGGTCCGGGCGCGGCCAGTTGAAACCGGTGCCCTGCACGACCTGGATCTTCTCCCTCAGGAGCAGGTCGAGGACGAACCTCTCGTCGTCGTGGATCTTGTGGACGCTTGGATCCAATCGCGGGAAGGCGTAGAGCGCGCCCTTCGGCTTGACGCAGGAGACGCCGGGGATCTCGTTCAGCTTCTCCCAGGCGCGGTCGCGCTGTTCGTACAGCCGTCCCCCGGGGGCGGTCAGGTCGTGGATCGACTGCCGGCCGCCGAGCGCGGCCTGGATGGCGTACTGCGCGGGGGCGTTGGGGCAGAGGCGCATGGAGGCCAGCATCGTCAGGCCCTCCAGGTAGTTCCTGGCGTGCTCCCGGGGGCCGGTGACGACCAGCCAGCCGGACCGGAAGCCCGCCACCCGGTACGTCTTCGACAGGCCGCCGAAGGTGAGCACGACCAGGTCGGGGGCGAGGGAGGCGGCCGGGTAGTGCACGGCGTCGTCGTAGACGATCTGGTCGTAGATCTCGTCGGCGAAGACCATCAGACCGTGCCGGCGGGCGAGGTCGAGGATGCCCTCGACGATCTCCTTCGGATACACCGCGCCCGTGGGGTTGTTCGGATTGATGATCACGACCGCGCGGGTCCGGTCGGTGATCTTCGCGGCCATGTCGTCGAGGTCCGGGTACCACTCGGCGGACTCGTCGCACAGGTAGTGCACGGCCTTGCCGCCCGCGAGGGTCGTGACCGCCGTCCACAGGGGGAAGTCGGGGGCCGGGATCAGGACCTCGTCGCCGTCCTCCAGGAGTGCCTGGACGGCCATCGACACCAGCTCGGAGACCCCGTTGCCGAGGAAGATGTCGTCGACGTCGACCTCCCGCAGGCCCATCGACTGATAGCGCTGGGCGACCGCGCGGCGGGCGGAGAGGATGCCCCGCGAGTCGGTGTATCCGTGCGCCTTGGGGAGCATCCGGATCATGTCCTGGACGATCTCCTCGGGCGCCTCGAAACCGAAGAGCGCGGGGTTTCCGGTGTTGAGACGCAGGACGCTGTGGCCCGCCTCCTCCAGGGCGTTGGCATGCTCGATGACCGGGCCGCGGATCTCGTAGCAGACCTCGCTCAGCTTGCTCGACTGCCGGAACTCCATGCGCCGACCTCCCCAGATGTGTTGATGCTTGGTTTTACCAAGTTCGAGCTTGGAAAGTCCAACAACATGTCTAGACTGCGTCGCATGCCATGCCGCCGAAGCTATGACCAGTACTGCGCCGCAGCCCGCGCCCTCGACGCCGTCGGTGACCGATGGACGCTCCTGATCGTCCGTGAACTCCTCGCCGGGCCCCGCCGCTACACCGATCTGCACGCCGATCTCCCCGGCGTCAGCACCGACATGCTCGCCGGGCGGCTCAAGGACATGGAGGGCGCCGAACTCGTCACCCGCCGCAGGCTCCCGCCGCCCGCCTCCGCGTCCGTGTACGAGCTCACCGACCGCGGCCGCGACCTGCTCCCCGTCCTGCGCGCCCTCGCCGCCTGGGGCGCACCCGCCCTCGACGCGCCCCAGCCGACGGACGCCGTGCGCGCCCACTGGTTCGCCATCCCGCTCCTGACCGCCCTGGAGCCGCTGGGGGCGCGGGTCGTCCAGGTCACCCTCGACGAGGGGGAGTTCCACGTACGGACCGGGGCCGACGGCCGGGCGGAGTACGGGGACGGGCCGGCCGCCGACGCCGAGGTGCGCCTCGTGACCGACGCGGAGACCTGCCGGGCACTGGCGAACGGGGAGTCGACGCTCGCCGACGCCGTCACGGCGGGCCGGGCCGAACTCGTCGAGACGGTCCCGGCGGCGCTCTGACGCGACGACGACGCCTGCCTACGCGTCGACGGGCCGATCCGGGCTCTGCGCGGAGCTCAGGGGGAAGGGCAGGGGGGAGGCCAGGGCGGCCGCGAGGCGGTTCCTGGCCTCCGTCTGCGCCGCGATCCGCGCGTCGATCACCGCGAGCCGCTCGCGGGCGATCTCGAGACCGCGGGCGGAGGGCGGCGCGGCGGGCATGTTCCCGTCGAGACAGGACGCGAAGGCGGCCACGTCGTCGAGGGTCAACCCGGCGTCCAGCAGGTACCGGATATTGGATACACGCACCACGGCGCCCTCCTCGTAGACCCGGTAGCCGTTGGCCGCGCGCACGGAGGCGATCAGCCCCGCCTGCTCGTAGTGACGCAGCGCGCGAGCCGTCGTTCCGGTCCTCCGGGCCAGTTCACCGATCCGCAAGGACACCACCTCCCCGCGCAGTCGTATCACGCGACCAGGGCGCCCCCGTCGACGGGCAGTACCGTGCCCGTCAGATACGCGGCGTCCGGCGAGGCCAGCGAGGTGATCGCCCAGGCCACGTCCTCCGGGCGGCCGGTCCGGCCCAGGGGAATGTGCGCCAATTGCCAGTCCCGCAGGGCCTTCCGCCGCTCCGGGGTGAGCCCCATGTGGTCGGCGATCGGCGTCTCGATCGCGCCGGGCGCGACGGCGACGACCCGCACCCCGCGCGGCGCCAGTTCCACGGCCCAGCAGCGGGTCAGCGTCTCCAGCGCGCTCTTGGTCGCCGGATAGAAGGAGTTGCCGGGCCAGCCGCGCTGCCCGATCGTGGTCGTCACGTTGACGACGACGCCCCGGGAGGCCTCCAGGGCCGGCAGCGCCGCCTGCGTGAGCAGGACCGGGGCGACGAGATTGGTCTCCAGGAGCGGGCCGATCACCTCACGGCCCAGGGTGCCGAGCGGCCCGCCCTTGGCGATTCCGGCGTTGTTGACGAGGACGTCGAGCCGCCCGTACCCGTCGACCGCCGCCACGATCTTCTCGGGCGCGCCCTCCGCCGTGATGTCCGCGACCAGGGGGCGGACCCCCGGGAAGCCCTCGGCGGTCTCCGCGAGCGGTTCCGGCCTGCGCCCCACGGCGAGGACCGTCGCCCCCTCGCGCGCGAAGGCCCGTGCCGTGGCCCGCCCGATCCCAGTCCCGGCCCCGGTGACCACGACGACGCGGGCGGTGGGGTGGGTGTTGTCCGTGCTGATGTCCATGCGGTGAGGGTCGAACGTTGCCGCCAGTGACAAGGTCAAGCCTGGATCCAATATCCGGGATCCAATATCCGGGATCCAGTGTCAGGGAGCCCGTATCCAAAATCCCCGTGCGGCAGGATGGGACGGATGCGATTCGAAGCGATCAGCTGGGAGAAGCTCGCCGACGCCGTGGCCGGCCGGGTCGACGGGGCCGAGCCCGCCGACGGCAGTGCCTGGCTCAAGGTGGGGATCGACGGCGCACCCGCCGCACCGGGCGCGGAGCTGGCCGACCGGGTCGCCGACGCGCTGCGGCTGCGCGGACGGTCGGTGCTCGTGGTCGGCACGGGCGGATTCCTGCGGCCGGCCTCCCTGCGCTTCGAGTACGGCAAGCAGGACCCGGACGCCTACTACGGCGGCTGGTTCGACACCGGGGCGCTGTGGCGGGAGGTCTTCGGACCGCTGGAGCCGGGCGGCAGCGGCCGGGTGCTGCCCGACCTGTGGGACCCGGCCACCGACCGCGCGACCCGCAGCCCCGCCGTTCCGCTGCCGCCCGGTGGTGTCCTGGTCCTGCACGGGCCCTTCCTGCTCGGGCACTGGTTCCCCTTCGACCTCACCGTGCACCTGCGCCTCTCGCCGGGTGCCCTCGCCCGCCGCACCGAGGAGCCCTGGGCCCTCCCGGCCTTCGAGCGGTACGAGAACGAGGTCGGCCCGGGGGACGTCGCCGACGCCGTCGTGCGCGTCGACGACCCGAGGCGCCCGGCCTGGGCCGGCTTCGGGGATTCCCCGGGAGCCCACTAGGGCCGCCCGCCCACCTTGGTGACCGCCTCCGCTCCCGCGCGGCAGCCCGCTCCGGCCGCCGTCACCGGGGTCGCGCCGGTCAGGAGGGCGGCCAGGAAGGCGCCGGTGAAGGCGTCTCCGGCGCCGGTGGAGTCCACCGCGCGGACCGGCGGCGCCGTCACCCGGGCCGTCACCCGGCCCTCCTCGGCGAGGACGGCACCCTCGCCGCCCAGGGTGACCGCGACCAGTGGAAAGCGGCGGCTGAGGGCCGCGGCGGCCTCGTCCGGGTCGGTGCGGCCGGTCAGCAGGCGGGCCTCGTCGAGGTTGGGCAGCAGGCACTCCGCGCCGTCCACGGCCCCGAGGAAGCGGTCCGTGCCGAGTTCCGTCAGGAACCCGGCGGACGCCGGGTCGACGCTCACCGGGACGCCCGCCGCACGCGCGTCGCGCAGCACCCGCCCGGCCGTCTCGCGGCTCGGCCCGGCGAAGAACAGGTACCCGGACAGATGCACCCGGGCGACCCCGTCGAGCAGCGCCGGCGACCAGTCCTCGGGGGCCAGGCGCAGCGAGGCCCCGCTGTCGGTGAGGAACGTGCGCTCCGCGTCGGGCCCCACCAGGGCGATGACCGCCGCCGTCGGCGCGTCCGGGTCCAGGGCCAGCAGCGGGCGTACCCCCGCGCGGCGCAGCTCCCGCTCGTGCCAGGGCGCCGAGTCGGCGCCCACCCGCCCCAGGAGCCGCACGTCCGCGCGGCCCGAACGCGCCGCCCAGCAGGCCACGTTGGCCCCCGCGCCGCCGGGCAGTGTCCGGATCCGCGCCGGGGTGTCGGTCGCGGCCGCCAGGGGCTTGTGGTGCCGGGCGATCACGTCCGTGACGACGTCCCCGACGACCAGGAGCCCGCCGGGGCTGGTCACGGGCGCTCGCGGTAGGCCGCCGCGATCCGCGCCGCGAGCCGCACATTGCCCCGTACCGCCGCCAGGTTGGCCTCCAGGGACGCGCCTTCCGTGTGCACGGTCAGGTGGTCGAGGAGGAACGGCGTCACCGCCTGCCCCGTGACGCCCTTCTCCTTCGCCGCCGCGAGGCCCTGCGCGAGCACCCGGTCGTGCAGCGCCGGATCGAGCTGGTCCTCGCGCGGCACCGGATGGGCGACGATCAGCGCCGCCCGGGGGCCGCCGAGCGCGTCCTGGGCGCGCATCACTTCCGCCACCTCGTGCGGGGTGCGCAGCGTCCAGTCGACCGGTTCGCCCGACGAGGAGAGGTAGAAGCCGGGGAAGCGGTCCGTCCCGTAGCCGACGACGGTCACCCCGAGCGTCTCCAGGCGCTGGAGCGTCGCCGGCACGTCCAGGATGGACTTGACCCCCGCGCACACCACGGTGACCCCGACACGGGCGAGCAGCCGCAGGTCGGCCGACTCGTCCTGGGTCTCGGCCCACTCCCGGTGCACACCGCCGAGCCCGCCGGTCGCGAAGACCCGGATGCCCACGGAGTCCGCGAGCCAGGCGGTCCCGGAGACGGTCGTCGCACCCGTCGCCCCCGTCGCGAGCGCGGGCGCCAGATCGCGGTGCCCCAGCTTCCGGACCGACGGGTCCTCCGCGATCCTGGTCAGCCCGGCCTCGTCCAGACCGACCCGGGCGGTGCCGTCGAGCACCGCGATGGTGGCGGGGACGGCCCCGCCCTCCCGCACCAGGGCCTCCAGCTCTCTGGCCACGGCCAGGTTGCGCGGGCGTGGCAGACCGTGGGCGATGATCGTCGACTCGAGCGCGACGACGGGACGCCGCTCGCGGAGCGCCTCCCGTACCTCCTCGGACACCTGTGTGGACATGGGGGATCTCTGACGCAACCGTGGCCCCCGCAAACCTCGGTGGCGCGCATCGGCCACCACGCGCCGACCTCGATGCGTCCGTCACCGCGTCCCCTCACACGGCGTCAGCCACAGCACGTCAGCCACAGACCATCGGCCACAGCGCATCAGCCGCAGCACGCCAGCCTCAGCCCGTCAGCCACACCGCGGCAGCCCCGGCAGCCGGTCCGCGTCCACCACCTGGATCACCGGCCGCGCGCCCGTCGCCTTCGCGTCGCCCACGCTGTACGCGAGGGCCAGGGCGCCGCCCGCCGCCTGCGCGTACCCGTACGCGGGGGTGATCTCGGCGTACGCGCCAGACTCCAGGTCCAGGCCGTAGGAGGTCTCCGGGGTGCGCCAGGTGAGCAGGCGGCCGGAGACCCGGAGCTGGTCCATGCCGTCGACGGCGGGGGAGGCGGTCACGGCGGCCGTGGGCCTGGCCTGGCCCGTGCGCCACACCATCAGCCGGGGCGCCGTCTCGCCCGCCACCCACGCCCAGGTCGTGCCGTCGGACACCGCGGACCGTAGGTCGCGCAGGGCGGCGACCGGCGGGGGCAGGGCCGCCGGGCGCCCGTCCCGCAGGGAGACGGCGGCCAGCCGGGTCCCGCCGCCGGCGGCCTCGCGCCACACCAGCAGCCCGCCCGCGGCGAAGGGGCTGTCCAGCACACCCGTGTGCCACGCGCGCGGGGCGCCGCCCGCGGCCGGGGCCGCGAAGACGGTGGCCTTGCCGGAACCCGTGCCCTGCGCCCACAGCACGGTGCCGTCGTGGACGACGGGGCGGGGGAGCGGGCCCGGCCGGTCGGCGCGGGCGAGCCGCCGGGACCTGCCGGTGGTCGCGTCCCACACGTACAGGCTCCACGGGCTGCCGAGGGTCCGGCCCTCCAGGACGGCGAAGGCGGCCCAGCGGCGCCCGTCGAAGTCCGCCGCCAGCAGCTGGTGTTCGGCCGGGTCGGCGAGGCGGAGCAGGGTGCGGGACGCTGTCTCGCCCTGGCGTACGAGGGCGGCGCGGCGCCCCTGGGTGCCGGTGAGCTGGAGTGCCGTCCAGCCGGGTCCGGTCTCGGTGAGGACCGCGCGTTCCCCGGGCGGCGGCCGGTACTCGCCGGCGGTGAACGCGGCCTGCCAGGCGGCGGGCAGCGGCACCTGGCAGGCCGCCGCCCGCACCCCAGTCGGGGGTGCCGGGGCGAGTGCCGTCCGCGCGGGCGGGGTGCCGGGTCCGGTGGCTCCCGACGAGCACCCCGCGAGGAGCAGGGCGCCCGTCAGGAACGGCACCGGCAGGAGGCGTCGCCTACCAGACGTACCCACGGCCGCCCATGATGGTGGTGAGGGTGTCGGAGGAGATGTGCGCGGACTTCGGCACCGGGCCCGCCCAGGAGATGACGCTGGTGCTGACCCCGCCCACCGGGTCCTGATAGTCGACCTCCCCGGCGGCCGTGTCGGTGTTGTAGCCGTCGATCGAGACCCAGTGGAAGATCTCGATGTTGGGGTGTCCGACGAGGTGCGGCCCGCCCGGCACCTCCCAGGCGTTGCCCGCGATGGCGTAGTCGTTGTCGGTGTTGTGCGTGATGTGCTGCTTGAACGCGGCCTTGTCGGTGGCGGTCGGCGTGTAGGGCAGCGCGTTCGGTACGTAACCGGCACCAGGGAGCCGGTAGTTGAGGGCGTCCGCCATGGGGTAGCCGGTCGGGTTCGGCACGTTGATGTCGATGCCGTACCAGGCGGTGCCACTGGTGGTCGCCTTGAGCAGGGTCGCCGCGTCCTGCTGGGAGCGGCCGGCGACCTCGTCGTGGGCGGACTGGGTGATCACCAGGGTGGCCGGGCCGCACCAGTAGGAGGTCTGCTGCGACTGGTGGAGGGCGCCGGAGAGCTTGTACCCGGCGAGGGCACGCGCTCCCGCGTACGTCCGCTCCGCCGCTGCCTGCTTGGCGGCGGCGAGTCTGTGCTGGCCCGCCGTGAGCCTCTGTGGCCCGAGGGTGTCGAGGGCGGCCTTGTACAGGGCGCCGGGCGCCGGATCAGCGGCGGAGGCGCCGGTGGCGGAAGCGGTGGGGAGGGCCGTGGCGGCGGTCAGCAGGGCCGCCGAGCCGAGGACGGCCGCGCGGGCGAGGATTCGGGTGGGGGGCATCGCACTCTCCTGTCCGGGGTGGGGGTGGGGGTGGGGGAGGAGGGGGAGTGGGGTGGTTCGTTCGGAGTGTGACGCCCTCGCGCCCCTGTTGTCAGCGCGCCGTGCGCATTGCGCGGTACCAACATTGGGCCCACCAAAGGCGCCGTCCCCGACCAGCGGCGATGTCCGCGGGCGCCCCCGCGCGGGGAGCGGTTTTCGGCACCGCGAGGCCGGGGCCGGGCCCCGGGGGCCGGATCGTGCTCCTCGTGCGCGCCCGCGCGCGCCTGCCGGAGGGCTGCGGAATCGGTGCCCCGGGCCGCTGCTCGGCGCGGCCCGACCGCCCCTTGGGGCGTGCCCCGGCCGTAAACCCCTCCTGCGGATTCCGTTGTGCCGGGCTCAATGGAGAAGTGCCTGGTCGGAGCATGAAACGGAAGGGATTCTTCCAGGCGGTCCCGGGCCCGGGGAGGCGTCGGGGCCCCGCTACAGTCACCGCCCATGACCACTCACGCGCAGCCCTCGTTCGCCGTCCACATTCCCGACGCCGAGCTCGAACCCGAGCCGCTGGACCCTGGCCAGATCGTCTCCGGCACCCCCGAGGTGACCGGCAAGCTCCTGTGGGAGTCCGCCGACGGCAAGCAGCTCCGCGGCATCTGGCAGATCACCCCCGGCGTGGTCACCGACACCGAGGCGAACGAGCTGTTCGTCGTCGTCAGCGGCCGTGCCACGGTCGCGGTCGAGGGCGGCGACACCCTGGAGATCGGCCCGGGCGACGCCTGCGTGCTGCGCGAGGGCGACCGCACCACCTGGACCGTCCACGAGACCCTGCGCAAGGCGTACCACATCACCCTCTGAACTCCCCTCGGAGGGAGCCGGTCCGGAGTCTGGTAGGAAACTTTCCTATCCACTACGATCCCCGGCAGCGGCTTGGCGCGGCGCCCGCGCCCAGGGCTTCCCTGGGTGCGGGCGTGACGCGCTCAGCGAGAGCTCTGACCCGGCCGCCGTGCACCGCAGCACGCCCCGTGGCGCCCCTCGGCCCCGCGGGCCGGGCCGCGATGCACGTCTTGGTGCCCAGCTCTCGCCGTCCCCAGGCCAGGGAGTCCCCGGTATGCGCCTGAACGCCTCCGCCCCACCTCGCCGCACCACACTGTCCCTTCTCCTCGCCGCCGTCCTCCTCCTCACCGGCGGCATCCTGCTCGCCGCCCCCGGCCGCGCCGACGCGGCCGATCCGCTCCTCTCCCGCGGCAAGCCGGCCACCTCCTCCTCCGACGAGGACGCCGGCTTCGGCCCCGCCAAGGCCTTCGACGGAGACCCGGCCACCCGCTGGGCCAGCGCCGAGGGTTCCGACCCCCAGTGGCTGCGCGTCGACCTCGGCGCCCCCGCGACGGTCTCCCGTGTCCGCCTCTCCTGGGAGGCGGCCTACGCGAAGGCCTACCGCGTCGAGGTCTCCGCCGACGGCGCCACCTGGACCGCCCTCGCCACCGAGACCGCCGGCAACGGCGGCACCGACGACTGGACCGGACTGGCCGGAAAGGGCCGCTACCTCCGCGTCTACGGCACCGCCCGCGGCACCTCGTACGGCTACTCCCTCTACGAAGTGGAGGTGTACGGGACGACGGACGGCACCACTCCGCCCACCGGCTCCTTCACCGTCGTCGCGGCCGGCGACATCGCCGCGCAGTGCACCGCCTCCAGCAGCTCCTGCGCCCACCCCAAGACCGCCGCACAGGCCCAGCGGATCAACCCGAAGTTCTACGTGACGATGGGCGACAACCAGTACGACGACGCCCGCCTGAGCGACTACCGCGCCTACTACGACAAGACCTGGGGCGCCTTCAAGGCCAAGACGCGCCCCGTGCCCGGCAACCACGAGACCTACGACCCGGCCGGCTCCCTCGCCGGATACAAGTCGTACTTCGGCGCCCTCGCCTACCCCCAGGGCAAGTCCTACTACAGCTACGACGAGGGCAACTGGCACTTCGTGGCCCTCGACTCCAACTCCTTCGACGACGCCGCCCAGATCCAGTGGCTCAAGGACGACCTCGCCCGCAACGCCAAGAGCTGCGTCGCCGCCTACTTCCACCACCCGCTGTACTCCTCCGGCGGCCACGGCAACGACCCCGTGTCCAAGCCCGTCTGGCAGATCCTCTACGCGGCCAAGGCCGACCTGGTCCTCAACGGGCACGACCACCACTACGAGCGCTTCGCCCCGCAGGACCCGAACGGCAAGGCCACCGCCGACGGCATCGTCGAGATCGTCGGCGGCATGGGCGGCGCCGAGCCGTACCCCATCGAGACCGTCCAGCCCAACAGCCAGAAGCGGATCAGCGGTCCGTACGGGGTGCTGAAGCTGGACTTCACCGACACCACGTACAGCTGGCAGTACGTCGGCACCGACGGTCTGGTCAAGGACACCGGCCCGACCTACACCTGCCACTGATGTACCTCGCGACCACCGGTCGCCGCGGCGCGCCGCCCGCCCCCTCCGGGGTGCGGCGGCGCGTCCCCGCCACCGTTCTCGCCCTCGGCACCGTCAGCCTCGTCACCGACGTCTCCTCCGAGATGGTCACCGCCGTACTGCCCCTGTACCTGGTCCTCGGACTCGGCCTGACCCCGCTCCAGTTCGGCTTCCTCGACGGGCTGTTCACCGGTGCCACCGCGCTCGTCCGGCTCCTCGGCGGGCACGCCGCCGACCGGGGCGGCCGGCACAAGCGGATCGCCGGGATCGGCTACGCCCTGTCCGCCTGCTCCCGGCTCGGCCTGCTCCTCGCGGGCGGCGCGACCGGCCTCATCGCCGCCTCGCTCGCCGCCGACCGGCTCGGCAAGGGGATCCGTACCGCCCCGCGCGACGCCCTCATCACCCTCGAAAGCCCGCCCGACGCCCTCGGCCGCGCCTTCGGCGTGCACCGGGCCATGGACACCACCGGCGCCCTCCTCGGCCCCCTGGCCGCCTTCGCGCTGCTGTGGGCGACCGCCGACGCGTACGACGCCGTCTTCGTCGTCAGCTTCTGCGTCGGGCTCCTGGGAGTGCTCCTCCTCGTCGTGCTCGTCCCCGGCGGGCGCCGGGAGACCGTGCGCACCGCACCCGGTCCGCACGGCGGGCTGCCGGCCCTGCTCCGGCAGCCCGCCGTGCGCCGGGTCGCGCTCGCCGCCGCGCTCCTCGGCGCGGCCACCGTCGGCGACGCGTTCCTCTACCTGCTGCTCCAGCGCAGGACCGCGCTGGACGCCACCTGGTTCCCGTTCCTGCCGCTCGGCGCCGCGGCCGCCTATCTGCTGCTCGCCGTGCCCGCCGGGCGGCTCGCCGACCGCATCGGCCGCCGACGCCCCTTCCTGTACGGGCACGGCGCCCTGCTCCTCGCCATGGCCCTGCTGCTCGCCCCCGTACCGGACGCGGTCCTCATCGGCGGCGTCCTCGCCCTGCTCGGGGTCTTCTACGCCGCCACCGACGGGGTCCTGATGGCCCTCACCGGACCCCTGCTCCCGGCCGCCCGGCGGGCCGGCGGGCTCGCCCTCGTCCAGACGGCGCAGGCCCTCGCCAAGGTCGCCGCGGCCACCGGCTTCGGCGCGGCCTGGACCCTGTGGGGGCCGTCCACCGCACTCGTCCTCGCCTCCGCCGGTCTCGCCGCGGCCCTCTTCTGCGCCGCCCGCCTGCTGCCCGCCGAACCACCGCACGGAAGGACCACGACATGACCGCCCGTCGCCTGTGGGCACTCCTCCTGGGAGCCCTGCTCCTCGTCGGCGGCGCCACCGCCTACACCCTGCGCGCCGCCGCCGAACACCCACGGGCGGCCGCCGCGGGCGCCGACGCCGGCTTCGGCCTCGACGGGCCCCCGGGCGCCCTCTACCTCCGCGACACCGCCACCGGACGCGTCGCCCGCCAGGACCCGGCGGCACCCGGCTCCCGCCTCGTCGGCGGACCGCGCTGCGACCGCTTCCACGCCGCCGCGACCACCGCGCTCTGCCTCCAGCGCCGCCCGGGACTGCCGGCCCGCTCGTACGTCCTCGTGCTCGACCGGCAGCTGCGCGAACTGCGCCGGATGAGCCTGCCCGGCATCCCCAACCGGGCCCGGGTCTCCGCCTCCGGCCGGGTGCTCGCCTGGACGACCTTCGCGACCGGCGACTCCTACAACACCTCCGCGTTCGCCACCCGGACCTCGATCCTCGACCTGCGGACCGGCTACCTGGTCAAGAACATCGAGCAGATCCCGCTCACCCTCGACGGACGCCGGCACCACGCCCCCGACGTCAACTACTGGGGCGTCAGCTTCGCCCGCGACGACAACCGCTTCTACGCCACCGTCTCCACCCAGGGACGCACCCACCTGGTCGAGGGCGACCTGCGCAACTGGTCCGCGCGCGCCATCAAGGAGAACGTCGAGTGCCCCTCGCTCTCCCCGGACGGCACCCGCATCGCCTACAAGAAGAAGGTCTCCACCGACTCCGCCGCACCCTGGCGCCTGTACGTACTCGACCTCGCCACCCTGCGCGAACACCCGCTCGCCGACACCCGGTCCGTCGACGACCAGGCGTCCTGGACCGGGCCCGGCACGGTCTCCTACGCGTACGGGGGAGACGTGTGGAGCGTGCCCGCGGACGGGACGGGGGAGCCGCGGCGGGTGGCGGCGGGGGCGAGTTCGCCGGTGGTGCCGCGCTGAGACGGCCCTCAGGCCCGCCGCACCGCGCCCCGCAGCGCCAGCAGTGCCATCGGCACCAGGAGGCACGCGCCCACCGCGTTCAGCCAGCCGTATCCCACGGTGGAGACGATGAGGCCGGCCGCCAGGCCGCCGACCCCGGCCGCGGTGTTCATGATGAAGTCGGAGAGCCCCTGGACCGCCGCCCGGGCGGCCTGCGGGACGGAGTCCGTCAGGAGGGCCGAACCGGAGACGAGGCCGGCGGACCAGCCGAGGCCGAGGACGAAGAGGCCGAGCGCGGTCTGCCCGTGGCTCGGTCCGGCCGTGCCCGCGAGGAGGGCCGCGACGGCGATCAGGGCGACGGCCAGACCGATCACCGACAGCCGGCCGAGACGGTCCGACAGCCAGCCCATCACCGGGGAGAACGCGTACATGCCCGCGATGTGTCCGCTGATCACCAGGCCGATCAGCCGGATGTCCGCCCCGTGGTGGCTGAGCGCGACCGGCGTCATCGACATGATCGACACCATCGCCGTGTGCGAGCCGGCCACGGTGACCAGGGCGAGCCGGGCCCGCGAGGAGGCCCTGACCGCACGGAACCCCGCCTTCAGGGAGCGGCCCTCCGCCGCCGCGTCCCCCTCGGGACCGGCCAGCGCCCGGGCCGTCAGGAGCGGGTCGGGGCGCAGCAGCAGGGCCACGACGAGGGCCGAGATCACGAAGACGCCGGAGGCCCAGACGAAGGGCCCGGCCGCCACCGGGATGCCGAGGCCGGCCACGCTCTCCCCGGCCGGGGCCGCGATGTTGGGGCCGAGTACGGCGCCGATGGTGGTGGCCCACACGACCGTGGAGATGGCCCGGGCCCGCCGGTCGGGCTCGGCCAGGTCGGCGGCGGCGAAGCGGGCCGCCAGATTGGCGGAGGAGCCGGCTCCGAAGCCGACCAGGCCAATGAGCAGCACCGGGAAGCTGTCCAGGACCGCGCCGAGGACCGCGACGCCCGCGCCGACGGCGCCGACGAGATAGGCGAGGACGAGTCCGGCGCGCCGGCCCCGGGTCGACATCAGTGAGGCGAGCGGCATCGCGAGCAGGGCCGGACCCGCCACCGAGGCCGTCGAGGCGAGCCCCGACAGCGCCTCCGTGCCGCTGACCTCCTTGGCGAGGACCGCGGCCAGCGCCACTCCGGTGGCGATGCCCAGACCGCCCAGGATCTGGGTGGCGATCAGCACGGCCTGGATGCGTCGGCGCAGTGCCGGGAGCTGTGCGGGGGAGAGGGGGCCGGATATCCCGGTCGGCTGGAGCGCGTCAGGGGCGCCTGGCGTGGTGGTCACTTACGCATACTGCCAGCCTTCCCACAGCGTGGGAACGGCGGGCGGCCCCCGGGCAACGCCCCCGGCTCAGAACAGCGGTTCCGGCAGCACCCCCTCCAGGGCGAGGAGTCGGCGCTTGGTCTCCAGACCCCCGCCGAAGCCCCCGATCCCGCCGTCGCTCTCCACCACCCGGTGGCACGGCACCACCACCGGCAGCGGATTGGCACCCATCGCCGCGCCGACCGCCTGGGCCGCCCCGGGCTGCCCGACCCGGCGCGCCAGCTCCCCGTACCCCACCACCGTCCCGTACGGGACGCCCTCGGCGAGTTCGCGCAGGACCTGGCGGTTGAATCCGGTCACCAGCGACCAGTCCAGCTTGACGGCGAAGCCACGCCCTCTCTCGCCGAAGTAGGCGGCGAGCTGCCGCACCGGCTCGGCCAGCAGACCCTCCGCGCTCTCCACGAGCTCCCCGCCCAGGGCGCCCGCGAGCCGCTCCAGGGCCCGGTCGCGCACCCGGTCGTCGGCGTGGAAGACCACACTCACCAGACCCCGCTCCGTCGCGGCGAGCAGCAGGGGACCGATGGTGCTGGGCACCACCGTCCACTCCACCCGCCCGGCCGTTTGTCCCGTCGCCGGCTTCTCGCTCTCCATGCCGATCACCGTACGACCCGGCACTGACAACCGGGCAGGTCAATTCCCGGACGACGTGGCCGAGGGGGCCCGCCTGGCGCCATAATCCGGTAGCACTACTCAGCGGTACCGACTGTTTTCGGACGACGTTGCACCAGGGGTGGAGGACAGACGCTCATGCAGGGCACGGTCGACGGATTCAGCTACGGACTCGTCACACCGGTGGCGGCCTTCCTCATGGCCTGCCTCGGCGGGGCACTCGGGCTGCGCTGCACCACACGGTCGCTGCGCCACGACGACACCTTCAAGGCCGGCTGGCTCGCGCTCGGCGCCACCTCCATAGGTACCGGCATATGGACCATGCACTTCATCGCGATGATGGGCTTCTCCGTCCAGCACGCCCCCATCAGCTACGACCGGCCCATCACCTTCGCCAGTCTGGGCGTCGCCGTTCTCATGGTGGGCATCGGCATCTTCATCGTGGGCTACCGCGGCGCCACCGCCCTGACCCTGGTCACCGGCGGCACCATCACCGGACTCGGCGTCGCCACCATGCACTACCTGGGCATGGCCGGCATGCGGCTGCACGGCCAGATCTCCTACGACACCCCCACGGTCGCCCTCTCCGTGGTCATCGCCGTCGTGGCGGCGACCGTCGCCCTCTGGGCGGCCGTCTCCATCCACGGCTTCCTCGCCAGCCTCGGCGCCAGCCTGGTGATGGGCCTGGCCGTCAGCGGCATGCACTACACCGCCATGGCGGCGGTCGACGTCGAGCTGCACGGCACGGCCGCCCCGGGCAGCGGCGACTCCGCCACCTCGCTCCTGCTGCCCATGCTGGTCGGGCCGGCCGTCTTCCTCCTGCTGGCCGCCGTCGTGGTCATGTTCGACCCGCTGCTCGTCATGGGCGAGCCCGACTGGCAGAAGCCCGCGGCCCGCGGCGGCTACCGCCACGGCGCCCCCGGGGTGCCCGCCCCGCGCCGCGCCCCCGCGTACGGCGAGCCGGCGAACTGGTCGTCGTCCCGGCCCGCCGCCCGCACGGCCCGCAGGGGCGCCCACCGCGGCACGTACCGCTCCCAGGACTGGTGAGCGGCCCGCTCCGGCCCCGGCGCCGGGCCGATCACCGCCCGGCTGTCAGTGCCGGGTCGTACGGTGGTTGCATGCGGCCCGTTTCCAAGATCGAACGTACGGTGGCGCCTTTCGAGGTCGTCAGCCCCTACCAGCCCAGCGGTGACCAGCCCGCCGCGATCGCCGAGCTCGACCGGCGCATCCGCGCCGGCGAGAAGGACGTCGTCCTGCTCGGCGCCACCGGTACCGGAAAGTCGGCGACGACCGCCTGGATGATCGAGAAGCTCCAGCGCCCCACCCTGGTGATGGCGCCGAACAAGACGCTGGCCGCCCAGCTGGCCAACGAGTTCCGCGAGCTCCTGCCGAACAACGCGGTCGAGTACTTCGTCTCGTACTACGACTACTACCAGCCCGAGGCGTACGTCCCGCAGTCCGACACCTACATCGAGAAGGACTCCTCGATCAACGAGGAGGTCGAGCGGCTGCGCCACTCCGCGACCAACTCGCTGCTGACCCGCCGCGACGTCATCGTGGTCGCCTCCGTCTCCTGCATCTACGGCCTCGGCACCCCGCAGGAGTACGTCGACCGGATGGTCGACCTCAAGGTCGGCGACGAGATCGACCGCGACCAGCTGCTGCGCCGCTTCGTCGAGATCCAGTACACGCGCAACGACCTGGCGTTCACCCGCGGCACCTTCCGCGTCCGCGGCGACACCATCGAGATCTTCCCGGTCTACGAGGAGCTCGCCGTCCGCATCGAGATGTTCGGCGACGAGATCGAGGCGCTCTCCACGCTGCACCCGCTCACCGGCGAGGTCATCAGCGACGACCGGCAGCTGTACGTCTTCCCCGCCAGCCACTACGTCGCGGGCCCCGAGCGCATGGAGCGGGCCGTCAACGACATCGAGCGCGAGCTGGAGCAGCGCCTCAAGGAGCTGGAGAAGCAGGGGAAGATGCTGGAGGCCCAGCGCCTGCGCATGCGGACCACGTACGACATCGAGATGATGCGCCAGATCGGCTCCTGCTCCGGCATCGAGAACTACTCGATGCACTTCGACGGCCGCGAGCCCGGCTCCCCGCCCCACACCCTCCTGGACTACTTCCCGGAGGACTTCCTGCTCGTCATCGACGAGTCGCACGTCACCGTCCCGCAGATCGGCGCGATGTACGAGGGCGACGCCTCCCGCAAGCGCACCCTCGTGGACCACGGCTTCCGGCTCCCCTCCGCCCTGGACAACAGGCCGCTGAAGTGGGAGGAGTTCCAGAAGCGGATCGGCCAGACCGTCTACCTCTCCGCCACCCCCGGCACGTACGAGCTCTCCCGGGGTGACGGCTTCGTCGAGCAGATCATCCGCCCGACCGGACTCGTCGACCCCGAGGTCGTGGTCAAGCCCACCGAGGGCCAGATCGACGACCTGGTGCACGAGATCCGGCTGCGCACCGAGCGCGACGAGCGCGTGCTGGTCACCACGCTCACCAAGAAGATGGCCGAGGACCTCACGGACTACTTCCTGGAGCTGGGCATCCAGGTGCGCTATCTGCACAGCGACGTCGACACCCTGCGCCGGATCGAGCTGCTGCGCGAGCTGCGGGCCGGCGAGTACGACGTGCTGGTCGGCATCAACCTGCTCCGCGAGGGCCTCGACCTGCCCGAGGTGTCCCTGGTCGCCATCCTCGACGCCGACAAGCAGGGCTTCCTGCGCTCCGGCACCTCGCTCATCCAGACCATCGGCCGCGCCGCGCGCAACGTCTCGGGCCAGGTCCACATGTACGCGGACACCATCACCCCGGCGATGGCGAAGGCCATCGACGAGACCAACCGGCGCCGGGAGAAGCAGGTCGCCTACAACAAGGCCCACGGCATCGACCCGCAGCCGCTCCGCAAGAAGATCAACGACATCGTCGCCACCATCGCGCGCGAGGAGGTCGACACCGAGGAGCTGCTCGGCAGCGGCTACCGCGTGTCGAAGGACGGCAAGGGCGCCAAGGCGCCCGTCCCCGCGCTCGCCGCGCACGCCCCGAAGGGCAGGGCGGGCAAGTCCGGCTCCACCGTCGAGCTCGGCGACCGCCCCGCGACCGAACTGGCCTCGATCATCGAGGAGATGACCGACCGCATGAGGGCCGCCGCCGCCGAGCTGCAGTTCGAGGTCGCCGCGCGGCTGCGCGACGAGGTCTCGGAGCTGAAGAAGGAGCTGCGCCAGATGAAGGAGGCCGGACTGGCCTGACCGGCCGGTTGTGCGGCCGCGGGCGGCGACCCGGTGTGTTGCAAGAGCGACACAAAACCGGGCCGCTCCCGGCGCGTTGTCAGTGCCCCTGCGTAGGGTGCTGCTCACACCGATGAGAGGGGCAGCGCGTGACGGTCAACATGACCAAGGGGCAGGCCATCAGCCTGGAGAAGAAGGACGGGGGCAGCCTCACGTCCGTGCGGATGGGCCTCGGCTGGCAGGCGGCGCCCCGCCGCGGCCTGTTCGGTTCGCGCACCCGCGAGATCGACCTGGACGCCTCCGCCGTGCTGTTCGCCGACAAGCAGCCGGTGGACGTCGTCTTCTTCCGTCACCTCGTCAGCGACGACGGCTCGGTCCGCCACACCGGCGACAACCTGGTGGGCGGCGTCGGCCAGGGCGGCGACGACGAGGCGATCCTGGTCGACCTCCAGCGCGTCCCGGTCCACATCGACCAGATCGTCTTCACGGTGAACTCCTTCACCGGCCAGACCTTCCAGGAGGTGCAGAACGCGTTCTGCCGCCTGGTCGACGAGACCAACGGCCAGGAGCTCGCCCGCTACACGCTCGCCGGCGGCGGCCAGTACACCGCCCAGATCATGGCCAAGGTGCACCGGGCCGGTGCGGGCTGGCAGATGACGGCCCTGGGCAACCCGGCCGACGGCCGCACCTTCCAGGACCTGATGCCGTCGATCTTCCCGGTCCTGTAAGCAGCACGTTCGCACATACGGAGAGACGCAGCAGATGACCGCCGAGCTGGTCCGGGGACAGAACCACCCCCTGCCCCACACCCGTCTGGAGATCCGGGTCTCGGCCGGTCATCCGGTCCTCGCCGTGGTCACCCTGGTCGACGAAGGGGGACGCGTCCCGGGCACCGGGGCCGTCGCCCACCCCGGGGCGACCGCGCTGCCCGGGGTCGAGGTCCCCCGGCAGGCCGCGACCGCGCACCGCCTCGCGGTCGACCTGGAGGCCGTCGAGGACGCCGTCCACCGCGTCTGCGTCCTGCTCGCCCTGCCCGTCGGCGTGGAGGGCCCGCCCCGCTTCGGCGCCTCCGCCGCCCCCGTCGTCACCGTGACGGCACCCGACGGCACCGGCATCGCCGACTACACCATCACCGGCCTCGACCGGGAGTCCGCACTCGTCGCCCTGGAGCTCTACCGCCGCCAGGGCGCCTGGAAGGTCCGCGCCGTCGGCCAGGGGTACGAGGGCGGGCTCGCCGCGCTCCTCGCCGACCAGGGCCTGGACCGCCCCGCGGAGCTCGCCGGCTCGATCCTGGAGGCCGTCGCGCAGGGTCTGGCCCGCTCCGTCGCCGCCCCGCCCCCGCGCGTCCCCGAGGCCGACCGGGTCCGGCAGCCCGCCCCGGCCGCCCCCGCCGCCTCCGGCGGGCCCATCGACTACACGCACCGGGGCCGCCGCCCCGCACCCGACGCCGCCCCGCCGCGCCCCGAGCAGCCCCCGGCCCCGCCCGCCCACCCGGTCCCCGTCGCGGGCGACGCCACCGGCTGGTCCATGGACGAGCGCCTCTACAACCAGGTGTGGGGCATGTTCGAGGACCTGGCCCGCACGGCCGCCGCCTACCGCAGCGCCTGCCAGTTCGCGGAGTCCCGCCTCGACCAGGAGATCGACCGGGCCCTGTCCGACCCGCGCGCCCGCATCGGCGGCGCCGGGGACGCCGCCCGGGCCGCGGCCCGGGCGAAGCACGACGAGCTCACCGCCCGCGCCCAGGAGGCCCTCGACCGCGACCTGGCGCAGCTCACCGCCGAGTCCGAGGTCGTCGAGCCGGCGCTGCCCGCCGCCTACGCCCGCTGGGACAGCCCCGTCTGGCAGGCGTACCGGGTGCCGATGGAGGCGCCGATGGCCGTCCGCCTCGGTGACCTCCACCTCCCCGAGCGCACCGGGCTGCGCATCCCGTTCCTGGCCCGGCTCCCGCTGGCCCGGGGACTCTGGGTGGACTCGGGGCGCGGACACTCCGAGGCGGCCGCCCTTCTCGACGAGGCCGAGCTGCGCGCGCTGGCCCTGGAGACGACCGTCGCGCTCGTGGCCCGGCTGGTCGCGGTGTATCCGGCGGACGGCTTCCGGGTG
Organism: Streptomyces sp. NPDC023157; assembly: GCF_055560575.1. Taxonomy (NCBI): domain Bacteria; kingdom Bacillati; phylum Actinomycetota; class Actinomycetes; order Kitasatosporales; family Streptomycetaceae; genus Streptomyces; species Streptomyces sp. NPDC023157. The sequence continues at coordinate 161,287 of NZ_JBVHIL010000001.1, read as the reverse complement.
CGGGTGATCGACCCGGCCGGTGCGGGTGCGGGCGCGTTCGCCCCGCTGGTGGAGGCCGGGGTGCTCGCCGGCCCGCCCGCGGCCGGCGCCGCCGGGGTCTCGGCCGTCCTCGCCCAGCTCACCGAGCGGGTCGACCTGTTGCAGATGGCCGTCCGCGCCGGTGCCGCGGACGACCTGCCGCCCGGCGTCGACACGGCCGAGCACCTCCTGGTCGTGCACGACTTCCCGCACGGCTTCGACGACCGCGCGGTCAACCAGCTGCGCTATCTCGCCGACGAGGGCCCGGAGGTCGGCCTGCATCTGCTGATGGTCGCGGACCGCGCGGACGCCGCCGCGTACGGGCCGGTGCTCGATCCGCTGTGGCGCTCGCTGACGCGGCTCACGCCGGTGCCCGACGACCACCTCGCCGATCCCTGGGTCGGTCATGCCTGGACGTACGAGCCGCCGAGGGTTCCTCAGGGGAGCGCGGTGCTACGGCAGGTCCTCTCCCAGGTGGCCGACGCCCGACGGGAATGGGGCTCCTGACCTGCGGGTTTGGGTCGGCTTTACCCATCTCTTTACCTTCCCTTGGTTTTTCGGGTAGTCTTCTTTACGCGGAGGGGAGTACTCCCCAAGCGCGACGTGCCCGTCAGTACGGACGGATTCGGATGATCTGATCCCGGGGCGTCGGCCCGGGCCGTGCCCGGGTGGAAGAGACCTCCGGCAGCGACGACGCTGATCACAAGCCGTACGACGCCGGAGGCGCAGTGGACGTTTCGATGACCCTGTGGGTACTGACCATTCTCGGTCTGGGTGCCCTGATCGCGGTCGACTTCTTCATCGGGCGCAAGCCCCATGACGTGTCGGTGAAGGAAGCCGGCATCTGGACCATCGTCTGGATCGCCCTGGCCGTGCTGTTCGGGCTGGGCCTGATGGTGTTCGGCACGACCCAGGCGTCGGGCGAGTTCTTCGCCGGCTTCATCACCGAGAAGTCGCTGAGTGTCGACAACCTGTTCGTCTTCGTCCTGATCATGGCGAAGTTCTCGGTGCCCTCGCACCTGCAGCAGCGCGTGCTGCTCGTCGGTGTGCTGATCGCCCTGGTGCTCCGCGCGATCTTCATCGCCGCCGGTGCGGCCGTCATCGCCAACTTCTCCTGGATCTTCTACCTCTTCGGCGCCTTCCTCATCTACACCGCCTGGAAGCTGATCCAGGAGGCGCGTGCCGGCGAGGAGGAGGACGACTTCGAGGAGAACCGACTCCTCAAGTCGATCGAGAAGAAGTTCGGCGTAGCCGACCGCTACCACGGGACCAAGCTCTTCATCCGTGAGAACGGCAAGCGGATCCTGACCCCGCTGATGGTCGTCATGCTGGCGATCGGCACCACCGACGTGCTCTTCGCCCTCGACTCCATCCCGGCGATCTTCGGCCTCACGCAGGACCCGTACATCGTCTTCACCGCCAACGCGTTCGCCCTCATGGGTCTGCGCCAGCTGTACTTCCTGATCGGTGGTCTGCTGAAGAAGCTGGTCCACCTCAGCTACGGCCTGTCGGTGATCCTCGGCTTCATCGGTGTGAAGCTGGTGCTGCACGCCCTGCACGAGTCCGGGGTGCACGTCCCGGAGATCTCCATCCCGTTCTCGCTCACCGTGATCTGCGGCGTCCTGATCGTCACCACGATCACGAGCCTCATCGCGAACCGGAAGCAGGAGCGGCTGGCCGCCGCGGCGGCCGCGGCGGCCGCCGCGGCCCCGGCGGCCGACGCCGGCGAGGCCGAGAAGGACAGCGTCGGAGCCTGACACCCGACGCGGAGAAGGGGCCGGTACGAGTGGTGTCACGCCACCCGTACCGGCCCCTGTGCCGTTTCCCCGCGCCGCTAGGGCCTGTCCGGCGGATCAGGGTCGGGTAGGCCCTAGGCGGGCTCCGGCTCGGGCGCGGGCTCCGGCGCGGCAGTCCGCGAGGGCAGCGTCTCCGGGAGCAGGGCGAAGCAGCCCAGGCTCACCAGCGCCACCACCGTCAGATACGCGGCCACGCCCCACGGCGGCCCCTCACCACCCTCGGAGAGCGCCGTCGCGACGATCGGGGTGAGCGCCCCGCCGAGCACACCGGCCAGGTTGTAGCCGACCGCGGCGCCCGTGCAGCGCACCCGCGGCTCGTACAGCTCGGGAAGGTACGCGGCGACCACCGAGAACATGGTGATGAACGCCAGCAGCGAGCCGAGGAATCCCAGGAACATCAGCAGCGGCTCCGCGGTGTGCAGCAGCGCCACCATCGGGAACATCCACACCGCCGAGGCCGCACAGCCCGCCAGACACAGCGTCCGGCGCCCGTAACGGTCGCCGAGCATCGCGGCGAACGGGGTCACCGCCCCCTTGATCGCCACCGCCGACATCACACAGACCAGCATCACCGTGCTGGACACGCCGAGCCGTTCGGTGCCGTAGGTCAGCGCCCAGGTGGAGACCGTGTAGAAGACCGCGTAGCCGACGGCCAGCGCGCCCCCCGTCAACAGCACGAGCCGCCAGTGCCCGCGGAACACCTCGGTGAGCGGCGCCTCCGCCCGCTGCCCCGAGGCGGCCAGCTTCTCGAACTGGGGCGTCTCGGCGAGCGAGGAGCGCAGAGCGAGACCGGCCGCGGCGAGCAGCCCGGCGGCCCAGAACGGCACCCGCCAGCCCCAGGAGCGGAACTCGGCGTCGCTCAGCCCGGCCGTCAGCGCCAGCATCACCCCGTTCGCCAGCAGGAAGCCGACCGCGGGCCCGATCTGCGGGAAGCTGGCCCACAGCGCCCGCCGCCGCTCCGGGGCGTGCTCGGCGGTGAGCAGCACCGCGCCGCCCCACTCGCCGCCGAGGCCGAGCCCCTGGAGGAAGCGCAGGACGAGCAGGAGCAGGGGCGCGGCGATGCCGATGCTCTCGTACGTCGGGACGCAGCCGACGGCGACCGTGGCGCAGCCGGTGACCAGCAGCGAGGCGAAGAGCACCGGCCGCCGCCCGTACCGGTCGCCGACGTGTCCGAAGAGGACCGAGCCGAGCGGGCGCGAGACGAAGCCGACCGCGAAGGTGCCGAAGGCCGCCAGGGTGCCGGCGAGGGGCGAGAAGTTCGGGAAGAAGAGCGGGCCGAGGACGAGCGCGGCGGCGGTCCCGTAGACGAAGAAGTCGAAGAACTCGATGGCGGTGCCGACGAGTGAGGCGGCGGCGAGCCGCCCCATCGACGGAGAGTGACTGTGGCGCATGTGGCGCCAACTACCCGCCGGCCGTCCGGGTTACGGGGGCGTGCGGGGGCGCGTCGGGATCACCAGCCGCGCTCGCGCCACTCCTCCAGGTGCGGGCGCTCGTCACCCAGCGTGGTGTCGTTGCCGTGGCCGGGGTAGACCCAGGTCTCGTCCGGCAGCGCGTCGAAGAGCTTGGTCTCGACATCGTGGATCAGGCTCGCGAAGGCCTCCGCGTCGCCCCAGGTGCCACCGACGCCCCCCGGGAAGAGGCAGTCGCCGGTGAAGAGGTGCGGGTGGCCGTGCGGGTCGTCGTAGACCAGCGCGATCGAGCCCGGCGTGTGCCCGACGAGGCGCCGGGCGGTGAGCTCGACCCGGCCGACCTTGACCGTGTCGCCGTCCTGGACGAGGACGTCGGTGGGGACGTCGATGCCCTCCGCGTCGTACGCCCCGGCGTACGTGCGCGCGCCGGTGGCCTCGACGACCTCGGCCAGGGCCTGCCAGTGGTCGCCGTGCTGGTGGGTGGTGACGACGGACGCGATGCCGTCGTCACCGATCAGCGTGAGCAGCGTCCCGGCCTCACTGGCCGCGTCGATCAGCAGCTGCTCGCCGGTCGCCCGGCAGCGCAGCAGATACGCGTTGTTGTTCATCGCGCCGACCGCGACCTTCGAGATCATCAGGTCGGTCAGCTCGTGCACGTCCGCAGGTCCGCCGACCTTCACCGCTCCGCTGTACGTCATGGCCTCAGCCTATCCCCGGGTGATCGCGCACGGGGCGGCAACGGCGGCTACAGGGGCGGGAGCTGGGGGAGCGGGCCGCCCTCGGTGACGAGCGCCGCGCCCTTGCCGCCGCGCCCGGCCAGCCAGCCGAGGAGCTCGTCCAGGGAGCCGGTGACGGTGACCGGGGCGCCCTCGGTGCCCCCGGTCCGGCCGCGGTCGGTGCCGTCCGGGGTGCGCAGGGTCACCGGCGGCACCTCGGGGCGGCCGGACCAGCGGTCGGCGAGGAAGTCGATCTCGCGCAGCTGGAACTCCTCCGGGAGGTCGGCGAGCTCGTAGCCGGCGTCCAGGTCGACGTGGTGCAGGGCCACCTCGACCCAGCGGCGGAAGGGCACCCGGGAGGCACTGTCGGTGACGCCGTTGCGCAGCTCCACGGTCCGGTCCCAGGCGGCGGGCTCCTCGCAGACGGCCTGGAAGCGCTCCGCGGTGGCGCGCAGGTCGGCGAGCTGCACGTCCAGGGGGCGGCCGGCGTCCCGCTCGATGTCGGCGTCGCGGGTCGCGCCGTCCTCGTACATCGGCAGGCCCCGGAGCACGTTCACCAGAGCGTCGGCGTTGCGGGCGAGGTGGGCGAGGACGTGGCCGCGGCTCCAGCCCGGAAGCCGTGACGGCTCGGCGAGCGCCGCGTTGTCCCAGGAGGCGGCAGTGTCGAGGAGCCGGTCGGTCGCCTCGCGTACGGAGGTCAGGTCACGCACATGGTCGATCATGGCGCAGACCCTAGCGCCGGCGGGGTGTCGCCACTCGTTCGGGTGAAGGGGGCAGCGGAACGTCGGAAATCGAATGTGCGTGCTATAGGCTCGTTGGAAGCATCAGGCATCCTTGGTTGTTGGGTGTTCAGGCACATCCGCTCTCTCAAGAAAGGTGCGGACCGGCGTGGCCGACCGTCTCATCGTCCGTGGCGCTCGTGAGCACAACCTCAAGAACGTCTCGCTCGACCTCCCCCGTGACTCCCTGATCGTCTTCACCGGGCTCTCCGGGTCGGGCAAGTCCTCCCTCGCGTTCGACACGATCTTCGCCGAGGGGCAGCGCCGGTACGTCGAGTCGCTCTCCTCCTACGCCCGCCAGTTCCTCGGCCAGATGGACAAGCCGGACGTCGACTTCATCGAAGGTCTGTCGCCCGCCGTCTCCATCGACCAGAAGTCGACCTCGCGCAACCCGCGCTCGACGGTCGGCACGATCACCGAGGTCTACGACTACCTCCGGCTGCTCTTCGCCCGCATCGGCAAGCCGCACTGTCCCGAGTGTCACCGGCCGATCTCCCGCCAGTCGCCGCAGGCCATCGTCGACAAGGTCCTGGAGCTGCCCGAGGGCAGCCGCTTCCAGGTCCTGTCGCCGCTGGTGCGCGAGCGCAAGGGCGAGTTCGTCGACCTCTTCGCCGACCTCCAGACCAAGGGCTACAGCCGCGCCCGGGTCGACGGGCAGACGATCCAGCTCAGCGAGCCGCCGACGCTCAAGAAGCAGGAGAAGCACACGATCGAGGTGGTCATCGACCGCCTCACCGTGAAGGACAGTGCCAAGCGGCGCCTCACCGACTCGGTCGAGACCGCGCTCGGGCTCTCCGGCGGCATGGTGGTGCTCGACTTCGTCGACCTCGCCGAGGACGACCCCGAGCGCGAGCGGATGTACTCGGAGCACCTCTACTGCCCGTACGACGACCTGTCCTTCGAGGAGCTGGAGCCGCGCTCCTTCTCCTTCAACTCGCCCTTCGGCGCCTGCCCGGACTGCACCGGCATCGGCACCCGCATGGAGGTCGACCCCGAGCTGGTCGTCCCCGACGAGGAGAAGTCGCTCGACGAGGGCGCCATCCACCCCTGGTCGCACGGCCACACCAAGGAGTACTTCGGCCGGCTCATCGGCGGCCTCTCCCAGGCGCTGGGCTTCCGCACCGACATCTCGTACGCCGGGCTGCCGCAGCGGGCCAAGAAGGCCCTCATGTACGGCCACAAGACCCAGGTCGAGGTCCGCTACCGCAACCGGTACGGCCGCGAGCGGGCCTACACGACCCCCGCCTTCGAGGGCGCCGTCTCCTTCGTGAAGCGGCGGCACAGCGAGGCCGAGAGCGACTCCAGCCGTGAGCGCTTCGAGGGCTACATGCGCGAGGTGCCGTGCCCCACCTGCGAGGGCACCCGCCTCAAGCCGATCGTGCTCGCGGTCACCGTGATGGAGAAGTCCATCGCCGAGGTCTCCGCCATGTCGATCAGCGACTGCGCCGACTTCCTCGGCCGCCTCACCCTCAACGCGCGTGACAAGAAGATCGCCGAGCGGGTCCTGAAGGAGGTCAACGAGCGGCTGCGCTTCCTCGTCGACGTCGGCCTCGACTACCTCTCGCTCAACCGGGCCGCGGGCACCCTCTCCGGCGGCGAGGCCCAGCGCATCCGGCTCGCCACCCAGATCGGCTCCGGCCTGGTCGGCGTGCTCTACGTGCTCGACGAGCCGTCCATCGGCCTGCACCAGCGCGACAACCACCGGCTCATCGAGACCCTGGTCCGGCTCCGCGACATGGGCAACACGCTCATCGTGGTCGAGCACGACGAGGACACCATCAAGGTCGCCGACTGGGTCGTCGACATCGGCCCCGGCGCCGGCGAGCACGGCGGCAAGGTGGTCCACTCCGGCCCCTTGAAGGAGCTCCTGGCCAACAAGGAGTCGATGACCGGGCAGTACCTGTCGGGCCGCAGGGCGATTCCCACCCCGGACATCCGCCGTCCCGTGGACCCCTCGCGCCGCCTCACCGTGCACGGCGCCCGCGAGAACAACCTGCGGGACATCGACGTCTCCTTCCCGCTGGGCGTCCTCACCGCCGTCACCGGAGTCTCCGGCTCCGGCAAGTCGACCCTGGTCAACGACATCCTCTACACCCACCTGGCGCGCGAGCTCAACGGCGCCAAGTCGGTGCCCGGCCGCCACACCCGGGTGGACGGCGACGACCTCGTCGACAAGGTCGTGCACGTCGACCAGTCGCCCATCGGCCGCACCCCGCGGTCGAACCCGGCGACGTACACCGGCGTCTTCGACCACGTCCGCAAGCTCTTCGCGGAGACCATGGAGGCGAAGGTCCGCGGCTATCTGCCCGGCCGCTTCTCCTTCAACGTCAAGGGCGGCCGCTGCGAGAACTGCTCCGGCGACGGCACGATCAAGATCGAGATGAACTTCCTCCCGGACGTCTACGTCCCGTGCGAGGTCTGCCACGGCGCCCGGTACAACCGGGAGACCCTGGAGGTCCACTACAAGGGCAAGTCCATCGCCGAGGTCCTGGACATGCCGATCGAGGAGGCCCTGGACTTCTTCGAGGCCGTCCCGACCATCGCCCGCCACCTGCGCACGCTCCACGAGGTCGGCCTCGGGTACGTCCGCCTCGGGCAGTCCGCGCCCACCCTCTCCGGTGGCGAGGCCCAGCGCGTCAAGCTGGCCTCCGAGCTCCAGAAGCGCTCCACGGGCCGCACGGTCTACGTCCTGGACGAGCCGACCACCGGCCTCCACTTCGAGGACATCTCGAAGCTGATCAAGGTCCTCTCCGGTCTCGTCGACAAGGGGAACTCGGTGATCGTCATCGAGCACAACCTGGACGTCATCAAGACCGCGGACTGGCTCATCGACATGGGCCCCGAGGGCGGCAGCGGCGGCGGCATCGTCGTCGCCGAGGGCACGCCCGAGGAGGTCGCCTCGGTCCCGACCAGCCACACCGGCAAGTTCCTCCGCGAGATCCTGGGCGCCGACCGCGTCAGCGACGCCTCGGTCCCGGCCGCGCGGAGCGCCAAGAAGGCCCCCGCGAAGAAGGCCCCCGCGAAGAAGGCGACGGCCACCAAGACGGCCGCCGCCAAGAAGGCCGCGCCGGCGAAGAAGACCGCCGCGAAGAAGACGACCGCCAAGGCCCGCAAGGCCTGACGGACGCCGCCACCGGCCCTGAGGGGGTCGGCCCCGCCGACACCGGCGAGGCCGACCCCCTCAGCCGTCGCCCAGCTCGTGCCCGTACGGCGGCTCCGCGCCCGCCCTCGTGCAGGTCACCGCCGCCGCCCGCGCCGCGAAGGACAGCAGCTCCCGCCACTCCTCCCGGGACAGGCCGGCCGGATCACGGCCGGCGAGCCCGTGCAGCAGGGCCGCGTTCACCGTGTCGCCCGCGCCGATCGTGTCCACCACCCGCACCCGGACCGCCGGGACCGCCACCTCGTACGCCCGGGTGAAGACGCTCAGCCCGCCCGCGCCCCGGGTGACGACCACCGCCGCCGGGCCCCGCTCCAGCCACTCGGCCGGGGAGCCGCCCAGCCAGGCCGCGTCCTCCTCCGACAGCTTCAGCAGCGACACGTACGGCAGCCAGCCCGCGAACCGCTCCCGGTAGGCCCCCGGGTCCGGGATCAGACCGGGCCGCACGTTCGGGTCGAGCAGCGTGAAGGCGCCCTCCCGGGACGAGCGCCGCAGCAGCGCCTCGTACGCGCTCGCGCCCGGCTCCAGGGCCAGCGAGCAGGTCCCGAAGGCCACGGCCCGCACACCCTCCGGCAGCCGCTCCGGCAGCGCGAAGAGACGGTCCGCCGTGCCCTCCACGTAGAAGCCGTAGCGCGCCGAGCCGTCCGGGCCCACCGAGGCCACCGCCAGGCTGGTCGGCTCGGGCCCGCGCTGGACCAGCCCGGTCGCCACGCCCGCCGCCCGCAGCCCGCCGACCAGCGCCTCGCCGAAGGCGTCGGTCGAGACCCGGGAGCAGAAGGCCGCCTCCGCGCCGATCCGCCCGAGGGCCACCGCCGTGTTGTAGGGGCCGCCGCCCGGCCGGGGCAGCAGCGGGGCCAGGGGGCCGCCGGCCCCGTCCGGAACCAGGTCGATCAGGGACTCACCCGCGACGACGATCACGTACCGGAAGGTAACCCATGCCCCGCCCGTCACGACAGCCCCGCCGCAGGCCCCCGCGAGCGCGCCGGTATCGTCGTTCGGGTCACCCGCTTCGGGTGTCTTGTCCCCGATTTCCCCGTGAACCCGTGGAGCGCTCATGTCCGGCCAGTCCACCCGCCGCACCGTGCTGAAAGGCGCCGCCCTCGCCGGGGCCGCCGGCCTGGGTGTCTCCGCCTGCTCCACGGACTCCAAGCTGGGCCACGCCGAGACCCCGACCCCGACCGCCCCGGTCGCCCTCGGCGCGCCCGACGAGGTCCCCGTCGGCGGCGCCAAGCTCTACCGCGAGCAGCGGCTCCTCGTGCACTGCCCGGCCAAGGGCCAGTACAAGGCGTTCAGCGCCCAGTGCACCCACGCCGGCTGCGTCCTCGACAAGATCGAGGACAACGAGGGCAACTGCCCGTGCCACGGCAGCCGCTTCGACGTGACCACCGGGAAGGCCGTCCAGGGCCCGGCGACCGTGCCGCTCCCCGAGGTCCCGGTCCGCGTCGAGAACGGCAAGCTGGTCGCGGGGCCGGAGGCGTAAGCCTGGGGGCGCGGACGTCCGCCCGGAGCGCGGCTCCTACGCCCAGTCCCAGTCGATCCCCAGGATCCCCGGCCGCACCCCCTGCTCCACCAGGTGCACCGCGCGGTGCCGGCCGCTCACCGTCAGCTCGGCACGGCCGCCGCGCGGCGCGCCCGTCGACGCCTGGGCGAACCGCCGGCACCGCACCGGCAGCGCCGCCTCGTCGAAGCGCACCTGCAGCACGTACTGCCCGCCCGCGAAGCTGAAGCCCCGCACGTACTCCCGGCTCGGACCGCCGGTGCCGTCCTCGAAGCCGTACGAGAAGAAGTACGTGTCCCCGGCCCGCAGCCGCGTGTCGAAGAGCAGCTCCGCGACGAGCACCCCCGTCTCCGCGTGCCGCCGCACCCGCCCCGTGCGGCAGTTCTCCAGCGCCCGCACCTCCACCCGGGCCGGATCGCAGCCGGGATCGCCCCAGTGGATCGCGAGATAGCGGTCGATGCCGTCCCGGTGCGCCCGCACCACCTGCTGCGAGTCCCGGCCGAGCAGCTCGCGCCCCGCCCCGATCCGCACCCGCTCGTGGTGCCCGACCGTGTGCAGCCCGCCGTCCGCCGGGCTCTCCAGCTCCGCGAGCAGCTCCTCCACGACCCCGGAGGCCTCCACCAGGGAGCGGTACGAGCGGGTCGCCGGGCGCTCCACGTCGGCGCGGGCGGCGGTGTCCTCGGCGAGCAGCCGGATCAGCGAGTTCCCCGGCAGCTGGAGCACCTCCTCCAGGGCCCGTACCGCCTTCATCGACTCGGGCCGCTGCGGGCGGCGGGCGCCCTGCTGCCAGTAGCTCAGCGAGGTCACCCCGACCTTGATGCCCCGGTGCGCCAGATGGTGCTGGACGCGCTGGAGGGGCAGCCCGCGCACCGCGAGCGCCGTGCGCAGCGCCAGGTGGAACGGGCCGGTGTGCAGCAACTGTGCCAGATCGGCCTCGGTGTGACCCACGAGGACTCCTCAGTGAACGTTCACGTCAGGGCGGACCGAGTACGGCACCTCCCGGGGCGGGCGGGCTGGTGGACCGGGGGCCGTCGTTCACAGCCGGGTCGCACCGTTCACAGCTCGCCGTCATCCCGCATTGAAGCGTGTTGACCCGTTCCGGACAACGGCCGATGCTCCTGACCAGCGTCCGGACGCGCTCCTCTCCTCCAACTCCCCACATCCCCATCTCGGGAGGAACGCGATGCGCAAGAGAAAGCTCTCCTTCGCGGCACTCGCCGCGGCCGCCGCCCTCTTCGTCCTGCCCGCCACGCCGGCGTCCGCCGCGCCGGCCGGGTCCGGGACGCGGAACGACACGGTGTCGGCGTACGCGTACAAGCGCCTCGGCATCACCATGCAGGCCCAGCAGAAGACCAACTGGTGCTGGGCCGGGGCCGGCAACACCATCGCCACCTGGTTCGGGCGCACCTACACCCAGAACCAGTTCTGCAACGCCGCCTTCAACCGCCAGCAGGGCTACGACTGCCCCAACTCGCAGGCCACCCTCGGCAACGTCCAGACCGGCCTGAGCTGGGCGGGCATCAACCCCGGCTCGTACGTGGACGGCTGGCTGCGCTACTCGACCGTGCAGACCGAGATCAACGCCAACCGGCCGGTCGAGACGCGGATCCAGTGGTCCAGCGGCGGCGGCCACATGCACGTGATCTACGGCTACGACGACGCCAACGGCTGGGTCTACTGGGGCGACCCGTGGCCGTCCAGCGACCGCTACAACTGGGCCTCGCACGACTGGTACGTCAACAACAGCTCCTTCTCCTGGACCCACTCGCTCTACCGGATCGGGGCGTGACGACCATGACCGTACGCACACGAGCCCTGGGCGCGGGTCTGCTGACCGCCGCCGCCCTCGTCGCCCTCGGGGCCGGGCCGGCCGACGCGGCCCCCGCCCCGGTCCCGCCGGCCGCGCCCACCCCCGAGCAGGCGGTCGCCGCGCCGCAGACCCTCGACACGGTCGCCCGCTTCTTCAGCCGGGACGCCAAGGACGGCGCTCTTGCGCGGTCCGCCGCCACACCCCGGATCGACGGCGCGTCGGTGCCGGTGCGGATCCTCTCGCCGGACTTCGTCGCCGGGAAGCCCGGGGCGCCGGTGGCTCGCGTCGAGTTCCACGCGAGCACGGCGGTCGCCGCCGACGGGCGGACCGCCTCGCTGTGGACCGTACGCGGGGCCGACGGCGGCTGGCGGGTGGTGAACATCGCCACCGGTGACGACGAGCTGCGCTACACCCGGCAGGGGCTCCGCGCGCTGCCCGGCGGGATCGTCTTCCGCGAGCCGCAGATCGACGCGTGGTACGTCCAGAAGGGGGCGAAGGTGCTGCCGCTGGATGAGGACGCGGTGCGGGCGGTGGGGAAGAACGGGATCAGCCTCGGTGGGTATCGGGAGCGGGTCGTGAAGGCGTACGGGGACAAGCTGCCGGGGTCCGGGTATGCGAAGAAGGGGGTGGCCGGGGGGTACGACACGTCTGCGGCCGCCGTCGGAGCGGTGTCCGAGGGGCCTGCCGTCACCGCTGCCTCGACCGCGGCCGGGGCGGGTGCCGTGCTGGTTCTGGGGCTGACGGCCGCTGCGGCGATACGGAGGCGGCGCGGGTCGCTGGAGGGCTGAGGTACTGACGACTGGGAGCGGAGGCGCCCGCAAGGGCGCCGTCCGTTGTGCCCGCCCTCCCCCAGACTTCGTCCGGGGGAGGACCCCCAGCCCCAGCGGAACGTATGCCCACAACGGGGCGGGACGGGTGGCACGCGCGGTACGGGTGGGGGCCTCACTGCGCCAGGTACCCCCCGTCCACCGGCAGCACCGCTCCCGTCACGAAGGAGGCCTCGTCCGAGGCCAGGAAGAGGATGGCGGCGGCTACTTCCTCGGGGTGGCCGAAGCGGGACATCGGGTGGGCGTGGGCCACGGTGTCGAGGTAGGCGGGGCCGCCCGGTTCCTCGCGGACGGCGGCCACGCGTTCGGTCTCGATCGTGCCCGGGGCGACCGCGTTGACGCGGATGCCGTGGGCGGCCCACTCCACCGCCAGGTGCTTGGTCAGGCCCGTCGCCACGAACTTCGCCGGGCCGTAGACCGCCTGCCGGGCCTGGCCGGCGACGCCCGAGACCGACGAGGTGCAGACGATCGCGCCGCCACCGGTACGGAGCATCGCCTCGATCGCGTACTTGCAGGTCAGGAACATGCCCCGGCCGTCGACGGCCATCACCTGGTCGAAGTCCGAGGCGCTCGCCTCGGTGATGTCGAGCAGCGGGATGACCCCGGCGTTCGCCACCAGGACGTCCAGGCGGCCGAAGCGCTCGACCGCCGTGGCGATCATGCGGCGGGCGTCCGCGTCCCGCGAGACGTCGCCGACCACCGTCACCATGCCGTCGCCGAGCGTGCCGAGCCGCTCCGCGTCCACGTCCGCCGCCACCACCCGGGCGCCCTCGCGCGCGAAGCGCAGCGCCGTCGCCCGCCCGATCCCGCTCGCCGCGCCGGTGACCACGCACACCCGGCCCGCGAGCCGTCCCGCATCCTCGTTCGCCATGTCCGGCCAACGAGCGGGCACGGTCTGAGTGTCGGTCCCCGCCAGTAGGGTGGGAACCATGGCCGACCCCTCCAGCTACCGCCCCAAGCCGGGACAGATCCCCGACTCTCCGGGGGTCTACAAATTCCGCGACGAGCACCGCCGGGTGATCTACGTCGGGAAGGCGAAGTCCCTCCGGCAGCGCCTGGCGAACTACTTCCAGCCGCTCGCGAGCCTGCACCCGCGGACGGCGACGATGGTGACCACGGCCGCCTCCGTGGAGTGGACCGTCGTGTCGACCGAGGTCGAGGCGCTGCAGCTGGAGTACTCCTGGATCAAGGAGTTCGACCCCCGGTTCAACGTCAAGTACCGGGACGACAAGAGCTACCCGTACCTCGCGGTCACCCTGAACGAGGAGTATCCGCGGGTCCAGGTCATGCGCGGCCACAAGAAGAAGGGCGTGCGCTACTTCGGGCCGTACGGGCACGCGTGGGCGATCCGCGAGACCGTCGACCTGATGCTGCGGGTGTTCCCGGTGCGGACCTGCTCGGCGGGCGTCTTCCGCAACGCCGCCTCGGCGGGGCGGCCCTGCCTGCTCGGCTACATCGGCAAGTGCTCGGCGCCCTGCGTCGGCCGGGTCACCCCCGAGGAGCACCGCGAACTGGCGGAGGACTTCTGCGACTTCATGACCGGCCGCACCGGCACGTATCTGCGCCGGCTGGAGAAGCAGATGACGATCGCGGCCGAGGACATGGAGTACGAGAAGGCCGCCCGGCTGCGTGACGACATAGGGGCGCTGCGCAAGGCCATGGAGAAGAGCGCGGTCGTCCTCGCCGACGCCACCGACGCCGACCTCATCGCGCTCGCCGAGGACGAGCTGGAGGCCGCCGTCCAGATCTTCCACGTCCGCGGCGGCCGGGTCCGCGGCCAGCGCGGCTGGGTCACGGACAAGGTCGAGGCCGTCGAGACGGCCGGGCTCGTCGAGCACGCCCTCCAGCAGCTGTACGGCGAGGAGAGCGGCGACACGGTCCCCAAGGAGGTGCTGGTCCCCGCCCTCCCGGAGGACGCCGACGCGGTCACCGCCTGGCTCTCCGGCCGCCGCGGGTCCAATGTCTCGCTGCGGATCCCGCAGCGCGGCGACAAGAAGGACCTGATGGAGACCGTCGCGCGCAACGCGCAGCAGGCCCTCGTGCTGCACAAGACCAAGCGGGCCAGCGACCTCACCACCCGCTCCCGGGCGCTTGAGGAGATCGCCGACGCCCTGGACCTGGACTCGGCGCCGCTGCGCATCGAGTGCTTCGACATCTCCCACCTCCAGGGCGAGGACGTCGTGGCCTCCATGGTCGTCTTCGAGGACGGCCTGCCCCGCAAGGGGGAGTACCGCCGCTTCCAGATCAAGGGCTTCGAGGGACAGGACGACGTCCGGTCCATGCACGAGGTGATCAGCCGCCGCTTCAAGCGCTACCTCGCCGAGAAGGAGAAGACCGGCGAGTGGGTGGACGGGGAGGTCCCGGCGGACGAGGGGCCCGAGGGCCGGGAGGACGACGGGCGGCCCAAGCGCTTCGCGTACCCGCCGCAGCTCGTCGTGGTCGACGGCGGGCAGCCGCAGGTCGCGGCGGCCCGGCGCGCCCTGGACGAGCTCGGCATCGACGACATCGCCGTCTGCGGGCTCGCCAAGCGCCTGGAGGAGGTCTGGCTGCCCGGCGACGACGACCCGGTGGTGCTGCCCCGCTCCAGCGAGGGCCTGTACCTCCTTCAGCGGGTACGTGACACGGCTCACGATTTCGCCATCCGCTACCAGCGGTCCAAGCGGAACAAGCGCATCCGCAGCAGCCCCTTGGACGCCGTCCCGGGCCTGGGCGAAACGCGCAAGCAGGCACTCATCAAGCATTTCGGCTCGGTCAAACGCCTCCGGCAGGCGACAATCGAGCAGATCTGCGAGGTCCCCGGCATGGGCCGCAAGACGGCCGAGGCCGTGGCGGTGGCCCTCGCGCAGGCGGCCCCGGCCGCGCCCGCCGTGAACACGGCAACAGGAGAGATCATGGAAGACGACGGGGGCACGACGGCATGACCACGCACGACCGGCAGCACGAGAACGACCCGCACGCCGAGAACGACCCGCACGAAGAGCAGCAAGAGCAGCAAGAGCAGCAGAAGCACGAAGACGGAGCGCCGGACATGGATACGGGAACCACCGAGCCCGCGGGCGGCGACAACGCCGACGCGGCCATCCCCGAACTGGTGATCATCTCCGGCATGTCCGGAGCCGGCCGGTCCACCGCGGCGAAGTGTCTGGAGGACCTCGGCTGGTTCGTCGTCGACAACCTGCCGCCCGCGCTGATCCCCACCATGGTGGAGCTCGGCGCCCGCTCCCAGGGGAACGTCGCCCGCATCGCCGTCGTCGTCGACGTCCGCGGCCGGCAGTTCTTCGACAACCTCCGCGACTCCCTCGCCGACCTCGACTCCAAGCAGGTCACCCGCCGGATCGTCTTCCTGGAGTCCTCCGACGACGCGCTGGTCCGGCGCTTCGAGTCGGTCCGCCGCCCGCACCCCCTCCAGGGCGACGGGCGCATCGTCGACGGCATCGCCGCCGAGCGCGACCTGCTGCGCGAGCTGCGCGGCGACGCCGACCTGGTGATCGACACCTCCAGCCTCAACGTCCACGAGCTGCGCGCCAAGATGGACGCCCAGTTCGCCGGCGACGAGGAGCCCGAGCTGCGGGCCACCGTGATGTCCTTCGGGTTCAAGTACGGCCTGCCCGTCGACGCCGACCTCGTCGTCGACATGCGCTTCCTGCCCAACCCGCACTGGGTCCCCGAGCTGCGTCCCTTCACCGGGCTCAACGAAGAGGTCGCCAACTACGTCTACAACCAGCCCGGCGCCAAGGAGTTCCTGGACCGCTACACCGAGCTGCTCCAGCTGATCGCCGCCGGATACCGCCGCGAGGGCAAGCGGTACGTGACGATCGCCGTCGGCTGCACGGGCGGCAAGCACCGCTCCGTGGCCACCGCCGAGAAGCTGGCCGCCCGGCTCGCCTCGGAGGGCGTGGAGACCGTCGTCGTCCACCGGGACATGGGGCGCGAGTGAAGCCGTACAAACGGCGCGTGTCCACGCTGTCGGTGCGGCGCGCGCTCCGCAGGCGCGGCGCCCAGCCCAAGGTCGTCGCGCTCGGCGGCGGCATGGGGCTCTCCGCCTCCCTCGCCGCCCTGCGCCGCATCACCGGCGACCTGACCGCCGTGGTCACCGTCGCCGACGACGGGGGCTCCAGCGGCCGGCTCCGTGAGGAGCTGGGCGTGCTGCCCCCCGGGGACCTGCGCAAGGCGCTCGCGGCGCTCTGCGGCGACGACGACTGGGGCCAGACCTGGGCCCGGGTGATCCAGCACCGCTTCCAGTCCAAGGGCGAGATGCACGGCCACGCGGTCGGCAACCTGCTGATCGTCGCCCTCTGGGAGCAGCTGGGCGACCCCGTGCAGGCCCTCGACCTGGTCGGCAGCCTACTCGGCGCGCAGGGCCGGGTGCTGCCCATGTCCGCCGTGCCGCTGGAGCTCCAGGCTCTGGTCAGGGGCCACGACCCGGAGCGCCCGCTCGACGTGGACACCGTGGCCGGACAGGCGACCGTGGCCCTCACCCCCGGCGAGGTGCAGTCCGTGCACCTGGTGCCGCACGACCCGCCGGCGGTGCCCGAGGCCGTCGAGGCGGTCCTGGACGCGGACTGGGTGGTACTCGGCCCGGGGTCCTGGTTCTCCTCGGTGATCCCGCACCTGCTGGTGCCCGAGCTGCTCGACGCCCTGGTGGAGACCAAGGCCCGTCGGGTGCTCTCGCTGAACCTCGCGCCGCAGCCCGGAGAAACAGAGGGCTTCTCCCCGCAGCGTCATTTGGAGGTTTTGGCACGACACGCCCCTAAACTCGCCCTGGACGTGGTGCTGGCCGACGAGGCCGCCGTGCCCGATCGCGAGTCCCTCGCCGATGCCGCCAAGCGGCTCGGCGCCGCGGTCGAGCTGGCGCCGGTGGCCAGGCCCGACGGTGCTCCGAAGCATGACCCGGAGCTGTTGGCCGCCGCGTACGACCGTATTTTTCGGATGCATGGAAGGATCGGCCCATGGCGATGACGGCAGCGGTGAAGGACGAGATCTCCCGGCTCCCCGTCACCCGGACCTGCTGCAGGAAGGCAGAGGTCTCGTCGATCCTGCGGTTCGCGGGCGGGCTGCACCTGGTGAGCGGCCGGATCGTGATCGAGGCGGAGCTGGACACCGCGATGGCGGCCCGACGTCTCAAGCGGGACATTCTGGAGATCTTCGGGCACAGCTCGGAGCTGATCGTGATGGCACCGGGCGGACTGCGCCGGGGCTCGCGGTTCGTGGTGCGCGTGGTGGCGGGCGGCGACCAGCTGGCCCGCCAGACCGGCCTGGTGGACGGCCGCGGCCGTCCCATCCGGGGCCTGCCCCCGCAGGTCGTGTCGGGTGCCACCTGTGACGCGGAGGCGGCGTGGCGCGGCGCCTTCCTGGCGCACGGCTCGCTGACCGAGCCGGGCCGCTCCTCCTCCCTGGAGGTGACCTGCCCCGGCCCCGAGGCCGCCCTGGCCCTGGTCGGCGCGGCCCGCCGGCTCTCCATCGCGGCGAAGGCCCGCGAGGTGCGCGGCGTGGACCGGGTGGTCGTCCGTGACGGCGACGCCATCGGAGCCCTGCTCACCCGGCTCGGCGCGCACGAGTCGGTGCTGGCCTGGGAGGAGCGGCGGATGCGCCGCGAGGTCCGCGCCACCGCCAACCGGCTGGCCAACTTCGACGACGCCAACCTGCGCCGCTCGGCCCGCGCGGCGGTCGCCGCGGGCGCCCGGGTGCAGCGGGCCCTGGAGATCCTCGCCGACGAGGTGCCCGAGCACCTCGCCGCCGCGGGCCGGCTGCGCATGGAGCACAAGCAGGCCTCCCTGGAGGAGCTGGGCGCGCTCGCCGACCCGCCGCTGACCAAGGACGCGGTGGCCGGCCGGATCCGCCGGCTGCTGGCCATGGCCGACAAGCGGGCGCAGGACCTGGGCATCCCGGGGACCGAGTCCAACCTGACGGAGGAGCTGGACGACAGCCTCGTCGGCTGACCCTTCACCAGAACGGGCGATTCCGTTCAACTCCCCGCTGCCGGTGCCTTTCTGAGGCATCGGCAGCTTCCTTTTCGGCACGCCGTACGCACCCTTGACGAAGCCCGTGAGTCACCACGAGCCTGACGTCTGTTCACTTTCGTGGCAGACAAGAGCAAGGGGGGCTTATGAGACGCAGAGCGAGAGCGGTGCTCGCCGCCGGGTCACTGCTGATCGCGGGACTGGTGGCGGCACCCGTCGCCGGAGCACAGCCGAACACCGACGGCTCGCCCCAGGGCGACGGGCTCTCCGTCTGGCGTGCCAAGGTCAGCAAGGAGCAGGTGCCGCTCCTTCTCGACGCCGGCACCGACGCCCGTGAGCTGACGGAGCAGGTGCCCGCCAAGGGCTCCGCCACCGTCGAGCTCTACCTGACCGCCGAGCAGGCGGGGAAGCTGCGCGGCGAGGGCGTCGAGATCACCGAGCACACCCTCTCCGCCCAGGCGGAGAAGCGCGTCGCCGGCGCCGGGGACGGCGTCTTCCGTCCGTACGGCGGTCCCGGCGGCCTCAAGCAGGAGATCATGGACACCGCCCGGTCCCACCCCGGGCTCACCAAGGTCGTCTCGATCGGCAAGACCGTCAAGGGCCAGGACATCCTCGCCCTCAAGATCAGCAAGGGCGCCGCGAAGACCAGGGACGGCTCGCGGCCCGCCACGCTCTACATGTCCAACCAGCACGCCCGCGAGTGGATCACCCCCGAGATGACCCGGCGGCTGATGCACCACTACCTCGACGGCTACGGCAAGGACAGCCGCCTCACCCGGCTGGTCGACACGACCGAGCTGTGGTTCGTGCTCTCCGCCAACCCCGACGGCTACGACTACACCCACGCCGACCCGGACAACCGCCAGTGGCGCAAGAACCTGCGCGACAACGACGGCGACGGGCGCATCGGGTCCGGCGACGGCGTCGACCTCAACCGCAACTTCGCCTACAAGTGGGGCTATGACGACGAGGGCTCGTCGCCCGACCGGGCCGACGAGACCTTCCGGGGTGCCGGACCGAACTCGGAGCCCGAGACCCGCGCCCTCGACCGCTTCGAGAAGCGCGTCGGCTTCCGCTACGGCATCAACTACCACTCCGCCGCCCAGCTGCTGCTCTACGGCGTGGGCTGGCAGGTCGCCACCGACACGCCCGACGACGTGGCCCTCAAGGCGCTCGCCGGCACCCCGCAGAAGTCCGCGGTCCCCGGCTACCGCCCGCAGGTCTCCTCGGAGCTCTACATCACCAACGGCGAGGCCGACGGACACGCCGCCAACGTCAACGGGATGCAGATGTTCACCCCGGAGATGTCGACCTGCGCCACCGCCTCCCGCGTCGACCCGAACGACGCCTGGGACCCGGCGGACTGCGCCTCCGTCTTCACCTTCCCCGACGACGAGAAGCTGATCCAGGCCGAGTTCGCCAAGAACATCCCCTTCGCGCTCGCCGTCGCCGAGACCGCCGCCCACCCGGACCGGCCCGTCTCCCCGGTGGGCATCGAGGCCCCCGACTTCACCCCGGACACCTTCGCCACCTCCTACGCCGCCCGCGGCCAGGAGCAGGAGGTCGCCGTCACCGCCCGCAAGTCGCTGCGCGCCAAGACCCTCCACTACCGGATCAACGGCGGCCGCACCGAGCGCGAGGGCCTGGAGCCCTGGAAGGGCGGGGAGACCTACGGGGGCGAGGACAACCTCTACTTCGACCAGTACCGCGCCGAGATCGAGGGCGCCGGGCCCGGCGACAAGGTCGAGGTCTGGTACACGGCCCGCACCCGCGAGGGCAAGGCCACCGCGTCCACCCCGTTCACGTACACCGTGGCCGAACGGCCCCGCGGCGACGTCCTGGTCCTCGCCGAGGAGGGCGGCACCGCCGCCGCCAGGAACACCGACGCCTATGTGAAGGCCCTCGCCGCCAACGGGCGCCGCGCCGCCGTCTGGGACGTCGCCACCCAGGGCGCCCCGCACGCCCTCGGCGTGCTCGGCCACTTCCGTACCGTCGTCTGGTACACCGGCGCCGAACAGCCCTCCGGAAGCTCGCTGCTCGCCGTCCGCTCCTACCTCAACGAGGGCGGCAAGCTGGTCAACGCGGGCGAGAAGTCCGGCGGCCTGGTCGCGATCGGCCGCGCCGAGTCCAACGACTTCGCCCAGTACTACCTCGGCGCCTACCGCAGGGCCGGACTGAACGGCCCGGTCTCCTTCGCCGGAGCCGGCCGCCTCGGCGGCGCGGGCGCGCCCCTGGGCGCGGCGGCCGGCAACCCGCTCGACAACGCGGGCGCCTACACCGTCACCTCGGACACCCTGAAGCCCGACCTGTTCCCGCAGTTCGCGAGCAGCGCCTCCGCGGGCGACTACCCGGGCATCCGCACCCCCTTCGAGCCCTACGAGGGCAGCCGTTTCGAGGCCCTGCGCCACTCGGACGGCACCTGGGCGCGGCTCGCCAGGACCGTGGACCTCACCGGCGTCGCCGCCGCCTCGCAGCCGAACCTGAGCTTCCAGGTCAGCTACGACACCGAGCCGGGGTACGACAACCTGATCGTCGAGGCCCACACCGTCGGCCAGGACGACTGGACCACCCTGCCCGACCTCAACGGCGGCACCTCCGCCGAGCCGCCCGCCGACTGCGGCGAGGGCTACTACGTCCGCGGGCACCCCTTCCTCGCCCACTACCTCACCGTCGGCAAGGACGGCTGCACCGCCTCCGGCACCACCGGAGCCTGGAACGCCTTCACCGGCCCGTCCAACGGCTGGCGGCAGGCGAAGGTCGACCTGAGCGCCTACGCGGGCAAGCAGGTCGAGCTGGCGATCTCGTACGTCTCCGACCCCGGCACCGGCGAGATGGGCGCCTTCGTCGACGACGTCCGGCTCAGCGCCGGGGCCGTCTCCGAGACCGAGGGCTTCGAGACCGGGACCGGAAACTGGTCCGTACCGGGAGCGCCGGCCGGCAGCCCGGGGAACGGATCCGACTGGACCCGTTCCGAGGCGCTCTTCCACTCCCAGGCATCGGTCACCACCCGTGACACCGTGCTCTTCGGATTCGGTCTGGAGCACGTCCCGAATGCGGCGGATCGGGCGGCTCTGCTCGGAAAGGCCCTTAATTCGCTCCGACGCTGATCCGGCCGCTCAGTCGAGCACGCGTTTTCGTCACTCTCCGTAGTGGGGGCGAAGGTCCCTCGACAGCCCTTACCTCTTGGTAGGTAAGGGCTGTCGGCCTTTTTCCGGCACTTTCAGGGCGCGTACGGCTCCACTGGATGTCACTCTCGGCCGCTGAGAGAGGTAGGGTCGTAAGCGGTCGGGGACATCCCAAACAGAAGCTCGCCGGGCGTCGAAACCCGGCGTACCTAACGAGGAGATCGGTTCGTGACGATCCGCGTAGGCATCAACGGCTTTGGCCGTATCGGTCGCAACTACTTCCGCGCGCTCCTTGAGCAGGGTGCCGACATCGAGATCGTGGCTGTCAACGACCTGGGTGACACCGCGACCACGGCCCACCTGCTGAAGTACGACACCATCCTGGGCCGCCTCAAGGCCGAGGTGACCCACACCGCCGACACCATCACCGTCGACGGCCACACCATCAAGGTCCTCTCCGAGCGGAACCCGGCCGACATCCCCTGGGGTGAGCTGGGCGTCGACATCGTCATCGAGTCGACCGGCATCTTCACCAAGAAGGCCGACGCCGAGAAGCACATCGCCGGCGGCGCCAAGAAGGTCCTCATCTCGGCTCCGGCCAGCGACGAGGACATCACCATCGTGATGGGCGTCAACCAGGACAAGTACGACGCGGCCAACCACCACGTCATCTCCAACGCCTCCTGCACCACCAACTGTGTGGCGCCGATGGCCAAGGTTCTCGACGAGAACTTCGGCATCGTCAAGGGCCTGATGACCACGGTCCACGCGTACACCAACGACCAGCGCATCCTGGACTTCCCGCACAAGGACCTGCGCCGCGCCCGCGCCGCCGCGGAGAACATCATCCCGACCACGACGGGTGCCGCCAAGGCCACCGCCCTGGTCCTCCCGCAGCTCAAGGGCAAGCTGGACGGCATCGCGATGCGCGTCCCGGTCCCGACCGGCTCCGCCACCGACCTCGTCGTGACCCTCGACCGTGAGGTCACGAAGGACGAGGTCAACGCGGCCTTCAAGAAGGCCGCCGAGGACGGCGACCTGAAGGGCTACCTGTTCTACACCGAGGACCCGATCGTCTCCTCGGACATCGTCAGCGACCCGGCGTCCTGCACCTTCGACGCCTCCCTGACCATGGTCCAGGACGGCAACTCGGTGAAGATCCTCGGTTGGTACGACAACGAGTGGGGCTACTCCAACCGTCTCGTCGACCTCACCGTCTTCGTCGGCGGGCAGCTCTAGACTCTAGAGGCGGGTTTTCGATGTGAGCAGGGCTCGGGCAGCGCGAAGACGCGCTGTACGAGCCCTGTCTCGTGTGCTCCACCGCGTGTACCAAGGGAGTCAGTGAACAGATGAAGACGATCGACGAGCTTCTCGCCGAAGGCGTCTCCGGCAAGCGGGTGTTCGTCCGCGCCGACCTCAACGTGCCGCTCGACGGCACGACCATCACGGACGACGGGCGCATCCGCGCCGTCGTCCCCACCGTCAAGGCGCTGGCCGACGCGGGCGCCCGCGTGGTCGTCGCCTCGCACCTGGGCCGCCCCAAGGGCGCCCCGGACCCGGCGTTCTCGCTCGCCCCGGCCGCCGCGCGGCTCGGCGAGCTGCTCGGCGACGACGTGGCCTTCGCGACCGACACCGTCGGCGACTCTGCCAAGGCGACCGTCGCGGGCCTGGCCGACGGCCGGGTGGCCGTCGTCGAGAACCTGCGCTTCAACGCCGGCGAGACCTCCAAGGACGACGCCGAGCGCGGCGCCTTCGCGGACCGCCTGGCCGAACTCGCGGACCTGTACGTCGGCGACGGCTTCGGCGCCGTGCACCGCAAGCACGCCTCGGTCTTCGACCTCCCGGCCCGGCTTCCGCACGCCGCCGGCTACCTCATCGCCAACGAGGTCGGCGTCCTCAAGAAGCTCACCGAGGACGTCAAGCGCCCGTACGTGGTCGCCCTCGGCGGTGCCAAGGTCTCCGACAAGCTGGGCGTGATCGACCACCTCCTGGAGAAGGCCGACCGCATCCTCATCGGCGGCGGCATGGCGTACACCTTCCTCAAGGCCCAGGGCCACGAGGTCGGCATCTCGCTGCTCCAGGAGGACCAGATCCCGGCGGTCCTGGACTACCTCAAGCGCGCCGAAGCGCGCGGCGTGGAGTTCGTCCTCCCCGTCGACGTGCTGGTCTCGCCCGACTTCCCGGACCTGAAGACCAAGGCCCCGGCCCACCCCTCGCTCGTCGCCGCGGACGCCATCCCCGCGGACCAGGAGGGCCTGGACATCGGCCCGAAGACCCGCGAGCTGTACGCCTCGAAGCTGGCCGACGCGGGCACCGTCTTCTGGAACGGCCCGATGGGCGTCTTCGAGCACCCCGACTACGCCAACGGCACCAAGGCCGTCGCCCAGGCGCTCGTCGACTCCCCGGCCTTCACCGTGGTCGGCGGCGGCGACTCCGCCGCGGCCGTCCGGATCCTGGGCTTCGACGAGAATGCCTTCGGCCACATCTCGACCGGCGGCGGCGCCTCCCTCGAATACCTCGAGGGCAAGACGCTTCCCGGCCTCGACGCACTGGAGGACTGACCTCTTCATGAGCACCGCATCTACTTCTTCTGGCCGCACCCCGCTGATGGCGGGCAACTGGAAGATGAACCTCAACCACCTTGAGGCCATCGCCCACGTCCAGAAGCTGGCCTTCGCCCTCACCGACAAGGACTTCGACGCCGTCGAGGTCGCGGTCCTCGCGCCCTTCACCGACCTGCGCTCCGTGCAGACCCTGGTCGACGGCGACAAGCTGAAGATCAAGTACGGCGCCCAGGACATCTCGGCGCACGAGTCCGGTGCCTACACCGGCGAGATCTCCGGCCTCATGCTGTCCAAGCTGAAGTGCGCCTTCGTGGCCGTCGGCCACTCGGAGCGCCGCCAGTACCACGGCGAGTCCGACGAGCTGTGCAACGCCAAGGTGAAGGCCGCCTTCCAGCACGGGATCACCCCGATCCTCTGTGTCGGCGAGGAGCTGGACGTCCGCGAGGCCGGCGACGCCGTCGCGCACACCCTGGCCCAGGTCGAGGGCGGTCTGAAGGGCCTCCCGGCCGAGCAGGCCGAGACCATCGTGATCGCGTACGAGCCCGTGTGGGCCATCGGCACCGGCAAGGTCTGCGGCGCCGACGACGCGCAGGAGGTCTGCGGGGCGATCCGCGGCAAGCTGGCCGAGCTGTACACGCAGGACGTGGCCGACAAGATCCGCATCCAGTACGGCGGGTCCGTCAAGGGCTCGAACGTCGCCGAGATCATGGCGCAGCCCGACATCGACGGCGCGCTGGTGGGCGGTGCCTCGCTGGACGCCGACGAGTTCGTCAAGATCGTGCGCTTCCGCGACCAGTGAGTATGCGGTAGCGGAGATACGTCGTACCCTTGCGGGGGTCGGGCAGGCGCCCGGCCCCCGTCCGTATAAGTCCGAGGAAGTTGGTCCAGCCGTGGTTATGGGGTTCTCGATCGCCCTGATCGTCTTCAGCGCGCTGCTGATGCTGCTCGTGCTGATGCACAAGGGGAAGGGCGGCGGCCTCTCCGACATGTTCGGTGGCGGCATGCAGTCGTCCGTCGGTGGTTCCTCGGTCGCCGAGCGAAACCTGGACCGCATCACCGTGGTGATCGGTCTGCTCTGGTTCGCCTGCATTGTGGTGCTCGGTCTGATGATGAAGTTGGACGGGTAACTCCAATCACTGGACGCGCGTTGGGCCTTACGTAGACTGGGGCATCTTCGAGCACCATCACGCAGGGAGTTACGACCGTGGCAAGTGGCAACGCGATCCGGGGAAGCCGGGTCGGAGCGGGGCCGATGGGAGAGGCTGAGCGGGGCGAGTCAGCACCCCGTCTCCGCATCTCCTTCTGGTGCTCGAACGGGCACGAGACCCAGCCCAGCTTCGCCAGTGACGCACAGGTCCCGGAGACCTGGGACTGCCCGCGTTGCGGCTTCCCGGCAGGTCAGGACCAGGACAACCCGCCGGACCCGCCGCGCACCGAGCCGTACAAGACGCACCTCGCGTACGTACGTGAGCGGCGCAGCGACGCGGACGGAGAGGCCATCCTCGCCGAGGCGCTTGCCAAGCTGCGCGGCGAGATCTGAGCGCGGTGTGACGATGTGACCGAACGGGCCCCGCCCGCGAACCGAGTTCGCGCGCGGGGCCCGTCGGCGTTCTCAGCCGCGATGGGCGTCCGCGATGTGCGCGGTGAGCGCCAGGGCGGCCGTGGCCCGCGCGTAGGTCAGCTGCGCCACGCGCGCGTACAGGCAGTCCAGGAGCAGCAGCACCGAGTGGCGGGTGCCGAAACCGCCGTGCCGGAAGCCGGTCCCGGCCGCCGTCGACGTGAGGTGGACGCCGGCCGCGCGGGCCACCGGGGAGCGCGGATCGCCGGTCACCGCGACGGTCGCGGCGCCCCGCTCGGCGGCCAGCCGCAGCGGCCCGAGCACCTCGCGGGTGGCGCCCGAGTGGGACAGGGTGACGACCGCGTCCGCCGGGGTCAGCAGGGCCGCCGAGGTCTCCGCCGCGTGCACCTCGGTCCAGGCGCGCGCCTCGCAGCCGATGCCGAAGAGCCGGGCCTGGGTCTCCAGGGCGAGCACCCCGGAGGCGCCCACCCCGTAGACGTCGATCCGGCGGGCCTGGGCGAGGGCGCGGGCGGCCCGCTCCAGGGCGCCGAGGTCGAGCTGCTCGGCGGTGGCGCGCAGAGCCTGGAGGTCGGCGCGGGCGACGGCGGCGACGACCTGCTCCAGCGGCTCGTCTGGCCCGATCTCCGGGCCGAGCGGCGTCCGTTCGGCCGCCTCGCTCTCCTGCCCCTGCTCCCGGGCGAGTTCGAGCAGCAGCCGCTGGTACGAGTCGAGCCCGAGGGCGTGGCAGAACCGGGTCACCGTGGCCTGCGAGGTCCCCGTACGGCGGCCCAGCTCGGCGGCGGAGAGCCCGGGGACCCGGGCCGGATCGGCGAGGACCCAGCTGCCGACCTTGCGCAAGGAGCCGGACATCCGGGGGAGTTCGGAGCGGATCAGCGCGGTGATCATGAGGGGCCGGCCTTCGTGGGTCTTGTGTTCCGCTGAATCTATCAACCACCATGCGGGCTGATGAACGAATCCGGGATTCAGTGGGCCGGCGGGGCCGTTGGGGTCGTCGGCGTCGACGCGGGCGGTACGCGGACCAGGGCACGGCTCGCCGACGCGACGACCGGCCGGGTGCTCGGCGAGGGCGCCGGAGGCCCCGGCAACGCGCTGAGCGTGCCCCCCGACACGCTCGTACGCCACGTGGGGGAGGCCCTGCGCGGGGCCCTGCCACCGGGCGGCGGAACCGTCGCCGCCGTGGTGGGCGGCTTCGCGGGCGGCGGGCCCGGCGGGGGCCGGGAGCGGGCGCACACGGCGCTGACGCGGGCGCTGGCCCTCGCGGGTGTCCGGGCGGGCCGGGTCGAGGTGCGGGGCGACGCCGACATCGCGTTCGCCGGCGGCGCCGGGAACCCCGCCGACGGGCTCGTGCTCATCGCCGGCACGGGCGCGGCCGCCGCCCGCGTGGCCGACCGGCGCCAGATCCGCGCCGCCGACGGCGACGGCTGGCTCCTCGGCGACGCCGGAAGCGGCTTCTGGCTGGGCCGGGAGGCGCTGCGCGCGGTGCTGCGGGCGCTGGACGGCCGGGGGCCGTCGACCGCGCTCACGGAGCGGGTGGGGGTGCTGTGCGGGGGGCTGAGCAAGGAGCACGTCGTGCGGTACGCGTACGGGGCGGAGCCGGTGCGGTTGGCTTCGCTCAGTCCGGTGGTGGTGGAGGTGGCGGCCTTCGGGGACGGGGTGGCTTGTGGGTTGTTGGACCGGGCGGCGGACGAACTGGTCTCGACCGTCGCCGCGTTGGACCCCCGGCCCGGTGAACCCCTGGTGGTGACCGGTGGACTTCTCGGCCCGGGGGGTCCGCTGCTGTCGCGGCTGACGGCGCGGGTCTCGGTGCTGGGGTTGGTTCCGGATCCGGTTCGCGACGGGCTCGGTGGGGCGGTGGCGTTGGCGCGGCTGTTGGTTTGACGCGCCGCCGTCGTGGGCGCCGTACGAGCAGGGAGCGGAGGCACCCGCAGAGGGCGCCGTTCCGTTGTGCCCACCCGTTCCGCCCCAGCGGAACGAATGCCCACAACGGGGGCGGGGGAGCGGCGCCCTTGACGCGCCTGGGATCCGCTGGTTCATTGAGCCGAAGAGGCTCGAAGCAACCGGTTCACTCAACCACGGGAGTGCCCCCCCCATGCCCCAACCCGCCCCCACCTCCGCCCACTTCGCCGAGCTCGCCCGTTCCGCGGTCGATCGGGCCGTCGCCGTCAACAAGGACTCCGTGCCGCTCGCCGCGCGGCTCTTCGCTGACTGTGTGGCGGCCGACGGGGTGATTCACGCGTTCGGGACCGGACATTCGCAGGCTGCCGCGCTTGAGGTGGCGGGGCGGGCCGGGGGTCTGGTGCCGACCAGCCGGATCGCGCTCGCCGATCTGGTGCTGCGGGGCGGTGAGGATCCGGCGATCCTCCGGGACCCGCTGCTCGAACGGGCGCCGGGGCTCGCCGACCGGCTGTACGCGCTCGCCACGCCCCGCCCCCAGGACCTGTTCGTGATCATCTCCAACTCCGGCGTCAACAACTCGATCGTGGACATGGCGCTGAAGGTGACCGGTGCCGGTCACCCCCTCGTCGCGCTCACCTCGCTGGAGCACACCCACGCCGTCCCCGCGCTGCACGCCGGTGGCCGGCGGCTCGCCGACCTCGCCGACGCCGTGCTCGACAACTGCGCCCCCGCCGGCGACGCCGTCCTCCCGCTGCCCGACGGTGCCGCGCTGTGCGGGATCTCCACGCTCACCTCCTCCCTGCTGATCCAGATGGTCGTCGCCGACGCCGTCGCGCTCCTGCTCGCCGAGGGGCACGAGCCGCCCGTCTACGTCTCGGCCAACCTGCCCGGCGGCCACGAGCGCAACGCCCTCCTCGAAGCCCGCTACGCGGGACGGCTGCACCGCGGCGGTCACTGAACGCGTTTCGCACACCGGATCAATTAGGTTGGTGGGGCAGCGGGGCACACACGCAGTAAGACGAAGAAATGGGCGATGTCCGAGATGAGTAACGAAGGCCGTACCAGGCTCAACCAGCTGCCCGAGTGGGCGGCCCTCGCCAAGCACCGCGAGCAGCTGGGCGAGACGCACCTGCGCGAGCTGTTCGCCTCCGACCCCCAGCGCGGCACGGGCTACACGCTGCGCGTCGGCGACCTGTATCTGGACTACTCGAAGAACCTCGTCACCGAGGAGACCCTGGCGCTGCTGCGCGACCTGGCCGCCGCCACCGGCGTGGCCGAGCTGCGCGACGCCATGTTCCGCGGCGAGAAGATCAACAACACCGAGCACCGCGCGGTCCTGCACACCGCGCTGCGTGCCCCGCGCGGTGCCGTGGTCGAGGTGGACGGCGTGAACGTCGTCCCCGAGGTGCACGCCGTCCTCGACAAGATGGCCGCCTTCGCCGACCGGGTCCGCGCCGGCGAGTGGACCGGTCGCACCGGCAAGCCGATCAAGAACGTCGTGAACATCGGCATCGGCGGCTCGGACCTCGGCCCCGCCATGGCCTACGAGGTCCTGCGCTCCTTCACCCAGCGCGACCTGACGTTCCGTTTCGTCTCCAACGTCGACGGCGCCGACCTGCACGAGGCCGTCCGCGACCTCGACCCGGCGGAGACCCTCTTCATCGTCGCCTCGAAGACCTTCACCACCATCGAGACGATCACCAACGCCACCTCCGCCCGCACCTGGCTGCTCACCGGGCTGGGGGCCGGCCAGGAGGCCGTCGCCCAGCACTTCGTGGCCCTGTCGACCAACGCCGAGAAGGTCGAGGAGTTCGGCATCGACACGGCGAACATGTTCGAGTTCTGGGACTGGGTCGGCGGCCGGTACTCCTTCGACTCCGCCATCGGCCTGTCCCTGATGATCGCCATCGGCCCGGACGGCTTCCGTGAGATGCTCGACGGCTTCCACCTCGTCGACGAGCACTTCCGTACGGCCGCCCCCGAGGAGAACGCCCCGCTCCTGCTCGGCCTCCTCGGCATCTGGTACGGCGCGTTCCACGACGCCCAGTCGCACGCCGTGCTGCCGTACTCGCACTACCTGTCGAGGTTCACCGCGTACCTCCAGCAGCTCGACATGGAGTCCAACGGCAAGTCCGTCACCCGTGACGGACAGCCGGTCGACTGGCAGACGGGCCCCGTCGTCTGGGGAACCCCCGGCACCAACGGGCAGCACGCCTACTACCAGTTGATCCACCAGGGCACCAAGGTCATCCCGGCCGACTTCATCGGCTTCGCCCGCCCCGTCGCCGACCTGCTGCCCGGCCTGGTCGCCCAGCACGACCTGCTGATGGCGAACTTCTTCGCCCAGACCCAGGCGCTCGCCTTCGGCAAGACGCCCGAGGAGGTACGGGCGGAGGGCGTCCCCGAGGAGCTCGTCCCGCACAAGACCTTCCAGGGCAATCACCCGACCACCACGATCCTCGCCGACGCGCTCACCCCGTCCGTGCTCGGCCAGCTCATCGCCCTCTACGAGCACAAGGTCTTCGTCCAGGGCGCCGTCTGGGACATCGACTCCTTCGACCAGTGGGGCGTCGAACTCGGCAAGGTCCTCGCCAAGAAGATCGAGCCGGTGCTCACCGAGGGCGAGGGCGGCGACCGCCTCGACAGCTCCACCGCCGGACTCGTCGCCGCGTACCGCTCGCTGCGCGGCCGGGACTGATCGATGCCCACGGGGGAGGAAGCGGTGCGGCTGCGCCCGCCGAGGAACGCCGTGGACGGCCGGGCCGTCCCCTGGTGGCGAGCGCAGCTGCTGGTGACGACGGGCGTGCCGGTGGCCCTCCTGGCCGTGCTGGGGTGGCTCATCACCCCGGCACGGCCCTGGCTGCTGACCGCGGCCGTGATCGCGGCGGTCCTCGGACTGCTCTGCGCCGCCTTCCTCCCCGCCTGGTGGTTCCGGGTGCACCGCTGGGAGGTCACCGAGGACGCCGTGTACGTGCGGACCGGCGCCCTCTGGCAGGAGTGGCGGATCGCCCCCATGTCCCGGATCCAGACGGTCGACACCGTACGGGGCCCGCTGGAGCAGAGTTTCAGGCTCGCCACGGTCACCGTCACCACCGCCTCCTCCAAGGGGGAGCTGCGCATCGCGGGCCTCGACCACGAACTCGCCGCCGAACTGGCCGAGCGGCTCACGGCGATCACCCGGGTCACCCCGGGGGACGCGACATGAGCGAGGGCACGGCGGCCCCCTTCGTTCCTGACGGGGCCCCGGACCAGGGCCCGGACCAGTCCCCGGACCCGGCCGCCGACCCCGTACGGGAGTGGCGCCGTCTCCACCCGCGGTCCCTGCTCGCCGGTGCCGCCGTCCTGTGCGGGGTCGCCGGCGGCGCGGCCCTGCCCGCGTTCCTCAGCCTGTCCTCCGGCTCCCGGCCCGCGTGGCAGGCCGCCGCCTGGGTCCTCGCCGGGGCGCTGCTCCTCATCGGTGGCGGCACGGCCGCCGACTGGGTCCGGCTGCGCCGCACCCGCTACCGCGTCGGCCCCGAACTGGTCGAGCTGCACACCGGTCTCCTCGTGGTGAAACGGCGCTCCCTGGCCCGCGAGCGCATCCGCAGCGTCGACCTCACCGCCAACCCGCTGCAACGCGTCCTCGGCCTGGTCAAGGTCGGGATCGGCACCGGCGAGCACACCGCGGGCGAGTCCACCCTCGAACTCGAACTGGTGGCCCGCGCCGAGGGCGAGCTGCTCCGCCACACCCTGCTCGCCCGTCTCCAGGGCCCCGAGGACCCCGCTCACGACGGTGTCCTCGCGAGCGTGGACCCGCGCTGGATCCGCTACGCCCCGGTCTCCTTCGTCACCCCGCTGCTCGCCACGGCGGCGGCCGGCGCCGTCATGCAGGTCAGCGACTGGTTCGGCGCGCAGGGCGAGGTGATCCACTGGATAGGGGACCGCTTCGAGGACGTCTCGCTGCCCTGGATGATCGCCGACCTCGTCCTGCTCGCCGGCGTCGCCGGACTGTTCGGCGCCCTCGGCCTGTGGGTCGAGATGTGGTTCCGCTACCGGCTGGAGCGTGAGCCGGGCGGCACCCTGCGGGTCCGCCGCGGCCTGTTCACCGCCCGCTCGATCTCCCTGGAGGAGCGCAGGCTGCGCGGGGTCGAGCTGGTCGAACCGCTCGGCGTACGCCTCTTCCGCGGGGCCCGTGTCGACGCCGTCGCCACCGGGCTCGCGCAGAACGACGACGACAAGCACGCCGACCTCAAGAACCTGCTGCCGCCGGTGCCCCGCGCCGTCGCCGACCGGGTCGCCGCCCAGGTGCTGCGCGAGCCCGTGCCGCCCACCGGCGCCCCGCTCGCCCGGCACCCCCGGGCGGCCCTGCGCAGGCGGCTCGGCTGGGCGCTGTGGACCGGGCTCGGCCCCGCGGCCGTGCTCGCCGTGCTCGGCACCTGGCTCAGCAGCCCGGTCCTCGGATACGCGGCGGCCGTGCTCGCCGTCCTGCTGACCCCGCTCGCGCTCCTCCTCGCCGTCGACGCCTACCGCAACCTCGGACACGGCGTCAGCGGCGCGTACCTGGTGACCCGTTCGGGTACCGTGCGCCGCTCCACCGTCGCCCTCCAGCGGGCCGGGGTCATCGGCTGGACCGTCAAGCAGTCCTGGTTCCAGCGGCGGGCGGGGGTGCTCACGCTGAGCGCCACGACGGCCGCGGGGGAGGGCGCGTACGCCGTCTACGACGCGGGCGAGAGCCAGGGCCTGACCTTCGCCGCCCACGCCGTACCGGACCTCCTCGCGCCCTTCCTCGAACCCGTACGAGAGGAACCCGTACGAGAGGAACCCGTACCGGCCCCGGAAACGCCGGAGGCCCGGCCCACCGAGAGGTGAACCGGGCCTCCGTGACGCGTCCTCAGGCCACGGCCGGGGGATACAGATCGCGCGGCAGCTCCGAGGCCGCCGCCGCGTCGAGCAGCCACAGCGTGCGCGAGCGGCCGTAGGCGCCGGCCGCCGGGGCCTGCACCTCGCCCGCGCCGGACAGCGCGATGGCCGCGGCCTTCGCCTTGTCCTCGCCGGCCGCGAGCAGCCAGACCTCCTTCGCGGCCCGGATCGCCGGAAGGGTCAGCGAGACCCGGATCGGCGGCGGCTTGGGAGCGCCGTGCACCCCCACCACCGTCCGCTCGGTCTCGCGGACCGCCGGGAGCTCCGGGAAGAGCGAGGCCACGTGCGTGTCCGGGCCGACGCCCAGCATCAGCACGTCGAAGGTGGGCACCCCGGCACGGTCCTCGGGGCCGGCCGCCGCCGCGAGCTCCGCCGCGTAGGCGGCGGCAGCGGCCTCGACGTCGTCGCCGTACGGGCCGTCCGAGGCCGGCATCGCGTGCACGCGCGCCGGGTCCAGCGGGACGCTGTCGAGCAGCGCCTCGCGGGCCTGGGTGACATTGCGCTCCGGGTCGCCCTCGGGCAGGAAGCGCTCGTCGCCCCACCACAGGTCCAGCCGCGACCAGTCGACGGCGTCCCGCGCGGGCGCCGTGCTCAGCGCCGCGAGCAGCCCGTTGCCGTTGCGCCCGCCGGTGAGCACCACCGAGGCGGTGCCGCGGGCGGACTGGGCGTCCACGATCTTCGTGATCAGCCGGGCCGCCGCGGCCTGGGCCATCAGCTCCTTGTCCCGGTGGACGACGAGCTGAGGGGCGCTCACTTGGCCGCCGCCTTCTTGGCCGGGGCCTTCTTCGCGGTCTTCGCCGCGGGCGCCGCGGCCGGGGCGGCGTCCGTCCCGGTCCCGTCGGCCGGCTCGTCGGGGACCGGGGCGGTGGTCGCCGCCTCCTCGTCGAGCCGCTCCAGGCCGAACCGCAGCGCCGAGGCGTAGGTGTCGTCCGGGTCGAGGCGGCGCAGCTCCTCCGCGATCAGCTCGGAGGTCTCGCGGCGCTTGAGCGCCACGGCACGGTCCGGCTGCCCGTGGATGGAGAGCGTGGCGAGCGAGGCGTCCGGCCGGTCGAGCACGATGGGGCCGCAGCTGGACTCCATCCGCACCGAGGTGAGGCCGGGCCCGGCCGACGTGGCGCGCCGCACCGGCACCTTCAGCCGGTCCGCGAGCCACATGGCGAGCAGCTCGACGCTCGGGTTGAACTCCTCGCCCTCGACCTCGGCCGAGGTGACCTCGCACGCGACCTGGTCGAGCGCGGCGGCCAGCATCGAACGCCACGGGGTGATCCGGGTCCACGAGAGGTCCGTGTCGCCCGGGGTGTACGCGTCCGCGCGCGCGGTCAGCTCCTGGATGGGCTGCTCGGCGGCGTACGTGTCGGTCACACGGCGCTGGGCGAGGGCGCCCAGCGGGTCGTTCGCCGGGTCGGTCGGCGAGTTCACCGGCCACCAGACGACGACGGGCGCGTCCGGCAGCAGCAGCGGCAGCACCACCGACTGGGCGTGGTCGACGACCTCGCCGTACAGCCGGAGCACGACCGTCTCGCCGGTGCTGGCGTCGGCGCCGAGGCGGACCTCGGCGTCGAGCCGCGCCTTGGCGCGGTCCCGCGGGGAGCGCGAGACCCGCTTGATGACGACGAGGGTCCGCGAGGGGTGCTCGCGGGACGCCTCGTTGGCCGCCTTCAGCGCGTCGTAGGCGTTCTCCTCGTCGGTGACGATGACGAGGGTGAGCACCATGCCGACGGCCGGGGTGCCGATGGCCCGCCGCCCGAGCACCAGCGCCTTGTTGATCTTGGAGGACGTGGTGTCCGTCAGGTCGGTCTTCATGGCCGGCGCCAGCTCCTGCCGTCTCGTGCGAGCATCTCGTCCGCCTCGACCGGACCCCAGGTCCCGGACTGGTACTGCGCGGGCTTGCCGTGCTTGTCCCAGAACTGCTCGATCGGGTCGAGGATCTTCCAGGACAGCTCGACCTCCTCGACACGCGGGAAGAGGTTGGAGTCGCCGAGCAGGACGTCGAGGATGAGCCGCTCGTAGGCCTCGGGGCTGGACTCGGTGAAGGACTCGCCGTAGGCGAAGTCCATCGACACGTCCCGGACCTCCATCTGCGTGCCCGGCACCTTGGAGCCGAACCGCATGGTGACGCCCTCGTCCGGCTGGACGCGGATGACGAGCGCGTTCTGGCCGAGCTCCTCCGTCGCCGTCTGGTCGAACGGCGAGTGCGGGGCGCGCTGGAAGACCACCGCGATCTCGGTGACCCGGCGGCCGAGCCGCTTGCCGGTGCGCAGGTAGAAGGGGACGCCCGCCCAGCGGCGGTTGTCGATCTCCACCTTGATGGCGGCGTAGGTGTCGGTCTTCGACTGGGGGTCGATGCCGTCTTCCTGGAGGTAGCCGACGGCCTTCTCGCCGCCCTGCCACCCGGCCGCGTACTGGCCGCGCACCGTGGACTTGCCCAGGTCCTTCGGCAGCTTCACCGCGCCGAGCACCTTGGTCTTCTCCGCGGCGAGCGCGTCGGCGTCGAAGGAGGCGGGCTCCTCCATCGCGGTCAGCGCCAGCAGCTGGAGCAGGTGGTTCTGGATGACGTCACGGGCGGCGCCGATGCCGTCGTAGTACCCGGCCCGGCCGCCGATGCCGATGTCCTCGGCCATGGTGATCTGCACGTGGTCGACGTACGACCGGTTCCAGATCGGCTCGAAGAGGGTGTTGGCGAAGCGGAGCGCCAGGATGTTCTGGACGGTCTCCTTGCCGAGGTAGTGGTCGATGCGGAAGACCGCGTCGGGCGGGAAGACCTCGTGGACGACCTCGTTGAGCTCCTTGGCGGAGGTCAGGTCGTGACCGAAGGGCTTCTCGATGACCGCACGGCGCCAGGAGCCGTTCTTCTGGTCGGCCAGGCCGTGCTTCTTCAGCTGCCGGACGACCAGGGGGAAGAACTTCGGCGGCACGGACAGGTAGAAGGCGAAGTTGCCGCCGGTGCCCTGCGCCTTGTCCAGCTCCTCGATGGTGGTCTTCAGCTGGTCGAAGGCGTCGTCGTCGTCGAAGTCGCCCTGGACGAAGCGCATCCCCTGGATCAGCTGCTGCCACACCTCCTCGCGGAACGGGGTGCGGGCGTGCTGCTTGACGGCGTCGTGGACCTCCTGCGCGAAGTCCTCGTCCTGCCACTCGCGACGGGCGAAGCCGATCAGCGAGAAGCCCGGCGGGAGCAGACCGCGGTTGGCGAGGTCGTAGACCGCGGGCATGAGCTTCTTGCGGGACAGATCGCCCGTGACACCGAAGATCACCAGACCCGACGGCCCCGCGATGCGCGGGAGCCGTCGGTCTGCGGCGTCACGGAGCGGGTTCGCTCCGGTGACTGCGCTCAAGGTGATTACGCCTCCGAAGGTGCGCGGCGGGCGAGCTCCGCCTCGGTCGACTTGAGCAGGTCGTTCCAGGAGGCCTCGAACTTGTCGACGCCCTCGTCCTCGAGGATCTGGACGACGTCGTCGTAGGAGATGCCCAGCTTCGCCACGGCGGCGAGGACCGAACGGGCCTCCTCGTACGTGCCGCGGATCGTGTCGCCGACGATCTGGCCGTGGTCGGCGGTGGCCTCCAGGGTGGCCTCCGGCATGGTGTTCACCGTGCCCGGGGCGACCAGGTCGTCCACGTACAGGGTGTCCTTGTACGCGGGGTCCTTGACGCCGGTCGAGGCCCACAGCGGACGCTGCTTGTTGGCGTGCGCCTTGTCCAGGGCGGCCCAGCGCTCGGAGGAGAAGACCTCCTCGTACGCCTCGTAGGCGAGACGCGCGTTGGCCAGGGCGGACTTGCCCTTGAGGGCCTTGGCCTCGTCGGTGCCGAGGACGTCGAGGCGCTTGTCGATCTCGGTGTCCACGCGGGACACGAAGAAGGACGCCACGGAGTGGATCTTCGAGAGGTCCAGGCCGCGCTCGCGGGCCTTCTCCAGGCCCGCCAGGTAGGCGTCCATGACCTCGCGGTAACGCTCCAGCGAGAAGATCAGCGTCACGTTGACGCTGATGCCGAGGCCGATGACCTCGGTGATCGCCGGCAGACCCGCCTTGGTGGCCGGGATCTTGATGAGGGTGTTGGGACGGTCCACCAGCCAGGCCAGCTGCTTGGCCTCGGCGATGGTGGGAGCCGTCTGGTGGGCCAGCCGCGGGTCGACCTCGATGGAGACCCGGCCGTCCTGGCCCTCGGTCGCGTCGAAGACGGGGCGCAGGATGTCGGCGGCGTCCCTCACGTCGGCCGTCGTGATCATCCGGATGGCCTCGTCCACGGTCACCTTGCGGACGGCCAGGTCGACGAGCTGCTGCTCGTAACCGTCGCCCGAGGTGATCGCCTTCTGGAAGATGGACGGGTTGGTGGTCACACCCACCACATGGCTCTGGTCGATGAGCTCGGCCAGGTTGCCGGACGTGATCCGCTTGCGCGAGAGGTCGTCCAGCCAGATCGCGACGCCTTCGTCGGAGAGGCGCTTGAGAGCGTCTGTCATGGGAATTGCATCTCCATTAAGTCGTACGTATGGGCGTCAGCGCGCGGCGGCGGCGAGGGATTCCCGCGCGGCGGCGACGATCGCCTCCGGCGTGAAGCCGAACTCGCGGAACAGCACCTTCGCGTCCGCCGAGGCACCGAAGTGCTCCAGCGAGACGATCCGGCCGGCGTCGCCGACGTACTTGTGCCAGGTCAGGCCGATCCCGGCCTCGACGGCGACACGCGCCGTCACGGCCGGCGGCAGGACCGAGTCCTTGTACGCCTGCTCCTGCTCCTCGAACCACTCCACCGACGGCATCGAGACCACGCGGGTCGGGACGCCGGCGGCCTGCAGCTGCTCCCGGGCCTCGACGGCCAGGTGCACCTCGGAGCCGGTCGCGATGAGCACCAGTCGGGCCTCGCCGCCATCGGCCTCGAACAGCACGTAGCCGCCCTTGGCCGCGTCCTCGTTCGGCGCGTACGTCGGCACGCCCTGGCGGGTGAGGGCCAGACCGTGCGGGGCGCCCTTGCCGAACACCTTGGTGTGACGCTTCATGATCTCGCGCCAGGCGATCGCCGTCTCGTTGGCGTCGGCCGGGCGGACCACGTTCAGGCCCGGGATCGCGCGCAGCGAGGCCAGGTGCTCCACCGGCTGGTGGGTCGGGCCGTCCTCGCCGAGGCCGATCGAGTCGTGCGTCCACACGTACGTCACCGGCAGGTGCATCAGCGCGGACAGGCGGACGGCGTTGCGCATGTAGTCGGAGAACACCAGGAAGGTGCCGCCGTAGACGCGGGTGTTGCCGTGCAGGGCGATGCCGTTCATCTCCGCGGCCATGGAGTGCTCGCGGATGCCGAAGTGGATCGTCCGGCCGTACTTGTCCGCCTCGGGGAGCGGGTTGCCCTCGGGGAGGAAGGAGGACGTCTTGTCGATCGTGGTGTTGTTGGAGCCGGCGAGGTCGGCCGAGCCGCCCCACAGCTCCGGGATCACCGCGCCGAGCGCCTGCAGGACCTTGCCGGACGCGGCACGCGTCGCGACACCCTGGCCCGCCTCGAAGACCGGGAGCTTGTCCTCCCAGCCGGCCGGCAGCTCGTTGGCCTGGATGCGGTCGAACTCGGCCGCCCGGTCCGCGTTGGCGGTACGCCACTCGGCCAGCGACTTCTCCCAGGCGGCGCGGGCCTCGCGGCCGCGGTCGCCGAGGGAGCGGGTGTGCCCGATGACCTCGTCGGAGACCTCGAAGGTCTGCTCCGGGTCGAAGCCGAGGACGCGCTTGGTGGCCGCGATCTCCTCGTCGCCGAGAGCCGAGCCGTGCGAGGCCTCGGTGTTCTGGGCGTTCGGCGCCGGCCAGGCGATGATCGAGCGCATCGCGATGAAGGAGGGGCGCTCGGTCTCGGCCTCGGCGGCCTTGATCGCGGCGTACAGGGCGGCCGGGTCCAGGTCGCCGTTGGCCTGCGGCTCCACGCGCTGGACGTGCCAGCCGTAGGCCTCGTACCGCTTCATCGTGTCCTCGGACACGGCGGTCTCGGTGTCACCCTCGATCGAGATGTGGTTGTCGTCCCACAGCAGGATCAGGTTGCCCAGCTTCTGGTGTCCGGCGAGCGAGGAGGCCTCGGCGGAGATGCCCTCCTGGAGGCAGCCGTCGCCGGCGATCACGTAGATGTGGTGATCGAAGGGAGAGGCGCCCTGGGCGGCCTCCGGGTCGAACAGGCCGCGCTCGTAACGCGCCGCCATGGCCATGCCCACGGCGTTGGCGACACCCTGGCCCAGCGGGCCGGTGGTCGTCTCCACGCCGGCCGTGTGGCCGTACTCCGGGTGGCCCGGAGTCTTGGAGCCCCAGGTGCGGAACGCCTTCAGGTCGTCGAGCTCGAGACCGAAGCCGCCCAGGTACAGCTGGGTGTAGAGGGTCAGGGACGAGTGCCCGGCGGAGAGCACGAAGCGGTCACGGCCCACCCACTCCGGGTCGGCGGGGTCGTGCCGCATCACCTTCTGGAAGAGGGTGTACGCGGCGGGCGCGAGGCTCATCGCCGTACCGGGATGGCCGTTGCCGACCTTCTGCACGGCGTCGGCGGCAAGGATGCGGGCGGTGTCCACGGCCCGCTGGTCCAGTTCGGTCCACTCGAGGTCTGTGGTCGTCGGCTTAGTGCTCACCCTGAGTCAGGGCTCCTCTCCGCATGTCTGTAGCCGGTGACTGAGGGTGTCCCGGCGATGTCGAGCCTACCCCCGGAATTCGTCCCTCTTTTCGTGTTCATGCCGCTCATATGTGCGCTCACAGCAAAGACTGCCGGGGCTTGC
Source organism: Streptomyces sp. NPDC023157 (assembly GCF_055560575.1). Lineage (NCBI taxonomy): Bacteria > Bacillati > Actinomycetota > Actinomycetes > Kitasatosporales > Streptomycetaceae > Streptomyces > Streptomyces sp. NPDC023157. The sequence continues at coordinate 122,530 of NZ_JBVHIL010000001.1, read as the reverse complement.
GGGACTTCGCCTCCCGAGCCGGACACAGGTGCGTCCCACGCCTTGGGACACACCCCTGTCGCAGGTGCGTGTGGGTCCCGCCAACACGACCCCACCCCCGCGAAGATCGGCGTATGGGCAACGTCTACAGTGGCGTGGTACGCGCAAGTCTTCACCCCGTCTTCATCCGGGGAGCTTGCTGGGAATTTCTCTGTCAGGGGTGTGCGTGACGGCCGTCGAGTCCCGACCCGCAGGGGTCGTCTTGACTCCCAGCCCGGGGGGCCATCGGCCGTTCGGGGCCCGCGTCAAGGCATACGTGGCGCTGACCAAGCCGCGGATCATCGAGCTGCTGCTCATCACCACGGTTCCGGTGATGTTCCTCGCCGAGCAGGGCGTGCCGGACCTGTGGCTGGTACTCGCCACGTGTTTCGGCGGATACCTGTCGGCGGGCGGCGCCAACGCGCTGAACATGTACATCGACCGCGACATCGACGCCCTGATGGACCGCACGTCCCAGCGTCCGCTCGTCACCGGTGTGCTCACGCCGCGTGAGGGCCTGGTCTTCGGACTCACCCTCGCCGTGGTCTCCACGCTCTGGTTCGGCCTGCTCGTCAACTGGCTGTCCGCCGCCCTCTCGCTCGGCGCGCTGCTCTTCTACGTCGTCGTCTACACGATGATCCTCAAGCGGCGCACCGCCCAGAACATCGTCTGGGGCGGCATCGCCGGCTGCCTGCCGGTGCTCATCGGCTGGTCGGCCGTCACGAACTCGATGTCGTGGGCCGCGATCATCCTCTTCCTCGTCATCTTCTTCTGGACGCCGCCGCACTACTGGCCGCTGTCGATGAAGGTGAAGGACGACTACGCCCGCGCGGGCGTGCCCATGCTGCCGGTGCTCGCCTCCAACAAGGTCGTCGCCAAGCAGATCGTGGTCTACAGCTGGATCATGGTCGCCGTCTCCCTGCTGCTCACCCCGCTGGGCTACACCGGCTGGTTCTACACCGCGGTGGCGCTGGCCACCGGCGGCTGGTGGCTCTGGGAGGCGCACGCCCTGCTCCACCGGGCGAAGGCGGGCGCCCAGGGCGCCAAGCTGAAGGAGATGCGCCTCTTCCACTGGTCCATCACCTATGTGTCGCTGCTCTTCGTGGCGGTCGCGGTGGACCCCTTCCTGCGCTGACGCGCTCTTCTCCCTGATCGCTCCGGGATCGCTCCGGCCGACGGCCGGGGTGCGTGGCCCACGCCACGTGCCCCGGCCGTCGCCAGTTGATCTACCCGCGAGTAGCATCCTTGCCATGGCAGACACGAAGCAGGTGGAGCGCAGGGCGGCCAAGCTGGCCAAGGAGATCCAGGCGTTCGCCGGTCAGCACGGCGGCGCCGAGGGACAGCTCGCCCACATCGGCCAGGCGGGGACCCGGATCGTCCTCGTCGGCGAGGACGGCGGCTGGGGCGACCTGGTGGCCCCGACGCACGAGACCGCCCGGCTGGCGGCCGAGAAGGCGGGCCTCACGCTGCACGACGAGTTCGACGGCGAGTTCGCCGCCAAGGTCGTCACGGGCCCGTACGAGTGGACCCGTATGGCCGGTATCCAGATCGGCGGCCCGGCCAACAGCTGACGCCGGGAGGCGACAACCTCACGCGGGGCTCACCCGTCAGGAGGGGTGGAAACCCGTCCACACGTGGGAGCCCCCCGAATGATCGACACTCCGAGCCTGGTGGACCAGTACTGCCACGGGGTGCTCCGTACGGAGCTCGGCCTCGGCACCTTCGAGACGCACCTCGCGCCGGCGCCCCCCCCATGACCCGCTCCGCCCACCGCAGGACGCCCCCGCCGCTCCCGGCGGCCGGCACCACCTTCTTCGACACGCAGACCGGCTTCGCCGTACGCCGCTGGTGCCCGCCGCTCCTCGGCCTCGAACCGCACTGCCCGCCGGCCCACTACCTGGGCGAGTGGGTCGGCGACGGCACCTGGTCCCGTACGGACGCGCGGCGGGCAACGCGCGGCGGGTGTACCGGCTGGTGTGAACGGCGGCCCGGACGGGCGGCCCGGGGCGCTGTCAGTGGCCGCTGGTAGCTTCGGGTCCAAGCGAATGGATCATGGGGGAGGCGGCAAGCCGTGCGGGACGTGACAAGCCACGAGGTCGACGGAGAGCGGATCGAGCGGGCCCTGGAGGGCATCCGCAGCCGGACCTTCGGACACTGGCACGACCTCCGCTACGGCGGCGGCGTGTCGCTGAGCGGCCTGGCGAAGGCGCGGGACGAGCTGCTCGACCACGTCGGGGCGTGCTCCGTGGCGGGCCCCGGGCCGGACGGGCCGGACCCCCGCCAGGCGCTGCTCACCGCGGCCGAGTGCGCCATCGGAGCCCTCGGGCTCGGCTGCTTCCCCGAGGGGGACTGGGACGTCAGGTTCCTCCCCCTCGTCGACGAGACGCTCAGCAGCGACGAGCAGCTCTTCGACGAGAGCTGGGACGCGGGGCACGAGGTGCCCACCGCGCGCACCTGGACCGAGACCTTCGCGCTCTGCCTGCTCGGCGGCGCGCTCTGGACGCCGCGGCGGGTGGTCGGGCCGCTGCTCCACGCGGACTACGCGCCCGCGATCCGCTCCGGAGTCCCGTACTCGCGCTTCGAGTCGGTCTCCCGGCCGGCCGAGCTCGCGGAAATGGACGCCCTCTGCGCCTATCTGAGCGCGGACCAGTCCTGGGAGCGGCCCGTCCCGCTCCGGCTGCCGGACGCCGAGGAGCGCGGGGCGCTGGCCCGGGCGCTCGACGAGGCGGGGGAGCTCGACCCGGACCAGCGGCTGCTGCGGGTGCTCCTCGACGCCGACCGGGACGCCTTCGACGGGGCCCTCGCGGACCGGCTCGACGCGTACCGCGCGAGCGCCGAGGCGGCGGGGGACCAGGCCCCCGGAAGCCTGCTGCCGGTCCGGACGGCGGCCCTGGCCGCCCTCGCCCGCCAGGCCCACGGCTGGGCACCGGGCGTCCGCTCCGCCTACCTGCCCGACGCGCTGCTGGTGGAGCCGGAGCGGGAGACCGTCGGGTAGGCGGGCGGGGCCGTGTGGGTGGTGGGCCGCCCCAAGGGCTCAGGCGGAGGTGAGCTGTGCGTCCGGCTGGGTCGGGATCGGGGCCGTGGTCACCGGGCGCTCGCGGAGGCTCAGGGCGAGTCGCAGGACCGCGATCCACATCAGCGAGGAGCCGAGCATGTGCGCGGCGACCATGACCTCGGGCACGCCGGTGAAGTACTGGACGTAGCCGATGACGCCCTGCGCGACGAGCACGATCAGCAGGTCGCGGGCGCGCGCCCGGGTGTCGTCGGGGGCGTCGACCACGCGCAGGACCAGCCACATGGCGACGGCCAGGGCGCAGACCGCCCAGGCGGCGATGGCGTGGATGTGGGCCGCGTCCGTCCAGTCCCACGGCATGCGCGGCACGTCGCTGGAGTCGCCGGCGTGCTTGCCGGCGCCCGTCACGGTCGTGCCGAGGGCGATGAGCAGCGCGGAGACCAGGACGATCGCCCAGGACAGCTTGCGCACCGGGCCCGGGACGCGCGGCTTCGGGGTGCCGTCGCCCTCGCCGGTGCGGTGCCAGGTGATGACGGCCACGGTGAGGAGCGAGTTGGCGGCCAGGAAGTGGCCGGCGACCGTCCACGGGTTGAGGCCCATCCACACCGTGATGCCGCCGATGACGGCGTTGCTCATCACGATCCAGAACTGGGCCCAGCCGAGCCGGGTGAGGCCGCGCCGCCGCGGCTTGGTGGAGCGGGCGGCGATGATCGCCCAGCCGACGGCCGCCGACAGGACGTAGGTCAGCATGCGGTTGCCGAACTCGACGAAGCCGTGGAAGCCCTGCTCGGCGGTGACGATGAGGCTGTCGTCCGTGCACTTGGGCCAGGTGTCGCAGCCGAGACCGGAGCCGGTCAGCCGGACCGCGCCGCCGGTGACGATGATGACCACGCTCATCACGACGGCGGAGAGCGCGGCGCGCCGGAGCGTCCGGGGGGACGGGGTCCAGCGCTGGGCGATGAAGGCGAGGGGGGTCTGCACGGGCCCTATCGTAGGCACGGGCTTGTGCGCGTTTTCACGAGGGGTGCGTTACGGGCTTTTGCGCCGCGAAACGTCACCGCACGCTCACCCTCGGCGCCCGCGGGGCGCACCGGGGGCGCGCTCCCCGCTCACTCCCAGCGGAAGAAACGTGCCGCCGCGCCGAGCCCGAGGACCGCCCAGACCGCGAGGATCAGCGCGTCGCCCCAGGGCAGTGCCGCCCCGCCCTGCAGCACGTCCCGCAGGCCGTCGGAGAGCGCCGAGATGGGCAGCAGCTCCAGGACCGAGCGGGCCGCCTCCGGGAAGCGGTCCAGCGGCACGATCACCCCGCCGCCCACCAGGAGCAGCAGGAAGACCAGGTTCGCCGCGGCCAGCGTCGCCTCGGCCTTGAGGGTGCCGGCCATCAGCAGGCCGAGCCCCGAGAAGGCCGCGGTGCCGAGGACGAGCAGCACCAGGACGGAGAACGGGTCGCCCTGCGGCGACCAGCCGAGCCCCAGCGCGATCGCCGTCAGGAGCGCCACCTGGAGCACCTCGGTGACCAGCACCGCCAGCGTCTTGGCGGTCATCAACGCCCAGCGCGGCAGCGGCGAGGCGCCGAGCCGCTTGAGCACGCCGTAGCGGCGCTCGAAGCCGGTCGCGATGGCCTGCCCGGTGAAGGCGGTCGACATCACGGCGAGCGCGAGTACGCCCGGGGCGAGGAAGTCGACGGCCTTGTCCGTGCCCGTGTCGACGATGTCCACCGTCGAGAAGAGCACGAGCAGGAGGGAGGGGATGATCACCGTGAGGAGGAGCTGCTCGCCGTTGCGCAGCAGCATCCGGGTCTCCAGCGCGGTCTGCGCGGCGATCATCCGGCCGACGGGCGCGGCCCCCGGCTTCGGCGCGTACGTACCCGTGCTCATCCGCGCAGCTCCTTGCCGGTCAGTTCGAGGAAGACGTCTTCGAGGGTGTGCCGCTCGACCGAGAGCCGGTCCGGCATCACACCGTGCTGCGCGCACCAGCTGGTGACGGTGGCGAGCAGCTGCGGGTCGACGGTGCCGGTGAGCCGGTACGTGCCCGGGGTCGGCTCCGCCGCGGCGGTGCCGTCCGGCAGCGCCTTCAGGAGCGAGCCGAGGTCGAGGCCGGGGCGGCCGGTGAAGCCCAGGGTGTTCTCGGCGCCGCCCCGGCACAGCTCCTCGGGGCTGCCCTGGGCGACGACCCGGCCGGCGTCGATGATGGCGACGTCGTCGGCGAGCTCCTCCGCCTCGTTCATGAAGTGGGTGGTGAGCACGACGGTCACGCCGTCGGCGCGCAGCTCGCGGACCAGCTCCCAGGTGGCGCGGCGGGCCTGCGGGTCGAGTCCGGCGGTCGGCTCGTCGAGGAAGACCAGCTCGGGGCGGCCGACCACGGCCATGGCGAGCGACAGGCGCTGCTGCTGGCCGCCGGAGAGGCGCCGGTAGGTGGTCCGGCCGCAGGAGCCGAGGCCGAGGCGCTCGATCAGCGCGTCCACGTCCAGCGGGTGCGCGTGCAGCTTCGCCATGTGGCGCAGCATCTCGTCGGCGCGGGCGCCGGAGTAGACGCCGCCGGACTGGAGCATCACGCCGATCCGGGGGCGCAGCGCCGAGGCGTCGGCGACCGGGTCGAGGCCGAGGACGCGCACGCTGCCGGCGTCCGGCCTCCGGTAGCCCTCGCAGGTCTCGACGGTGGTGGTCTTGCCGGCGCCGTTGGGGCCGAGGACGGCGGTGACGGTGCCGGTCCGGACGTCGAGGTCGAGGCCGTCGACGGCGGTCTTCGTCCCGTACCGCTTGACCAGGCCCCGGACCCGGACGGCGGATTCGACGGACTCGTTTCGCATGCCGGAAGTCTAGAGAGGGGGCGAAGGTCCCTCCGGCGCGGGGCCCGGGTCCCTTGAGACGGGACCTTTTCGCGCACGTCGCCGCCGCGGCCGGATCTAGCGTCGACAGAGTGATCAGTGTGGCGGAGAACCTGCGGGAGACGGCCGGACAGGCCGAGCACAAGGCGCACGAACTGGCGCGCCCCGGCCGGTACGCGGTCTCGGCGGTGCTGGCCGGTGCGTACATCGGCGTGGGTGAGGTGCTGCTGCTGGTGGCGGTCTCGCCCTTCGTGGCCCGGCACTCGCCGGCGGTGAGGCTGCTGGAGGGGGCGGTCTTCCCGATCGCGCTGACGATCGTGATGTTCGCGGGGGCGCAACTGTTCACCAGCAACGTCATGGTGATGCTGCTGGGCGCGCTGTCCGGCCGTACGGGCTGGAAGGACCTGGCGGGCAGCTGGGCCCTGTCGCTGGGCGGGAACCTCGTCGGGGCCTTCGCCTTCGGGGCGATGGTGCACGCCTCCGGGGTGCTGTCGGCGCCGTCGGCGAAGGCGATGCTGGCGGAGCTGGTGGCGGGCAAGGAGGCGCTGGGCGGCGGGCAGCTGTTCTGGCGGGCGGTGCTCTGCAACCTGCTGGTGTGCCTGGGGGTCTGGATGTTCTACCGGGCGCGGGGCGACGCGGCGAAGCTGTTCGTGCTGTGGCTGCCGGTGCTCGTCTTCGTGGCGGTGGGTTTCGAGCACTGCGTGGCGAACATGGCGCTGTTCTCGCTCGCGATCCTCGACGGCACGGCCGGTTTCGGCGATCTGCTGCGCAATCTGCTCTTCACCGTGCCGGGCAACATCGTGGGCGGAGGGCTGCTGGTGGGCGGGGCGTACTGGTTCACCGGGCGGCCGGAAACATCCCACGAATGATCATTCCCGCAGGTCAGGTAAGCCTTACCTGAGTGATGCAAGGCACCGTGACCCGCTCGGGGTGCGGCTTGTCACTCGCCGATTAATTACGCAACAATGGCGTTGTGAAAAACGTTGGCGCGGCTCCGGTGGAGGAACTCGCGACCCGAGAGCGTTCGACGCGCAACCGGGTCGCGCGGTCGATCCTGGACCACGGGCCCTCGACCGTCGCCGATCTCGCCGAGCGGCTCGGCCTCACCCAGGCCGCCGTCCGCCGCCACCTCGACTCGCTGGTCGCCGACTCCGTGGTCGAGGCCCGCGAGAAGCGCGTCTACGGGACCCGCACCCGCGGCCGCCCCGCGAAGGTCTTCGCGCTCACCGACTGCGGCCGCGACGCCTTCGACCAGTCGTACGACTCCCTGGCCGTCGAGGCGCTCCGCTGGATCGAGCGCAACGCCGGTGGAGAGGCGGCCGTCGCCGCCTTCGCCCGCGACCGCGTCGAGGCCCAGGCCGAGTCGTACCGCGAGGCCGTCGAGTCCGCCGACCCGCGGGAGCGCACCGAGGCCCTCGCCAAGGCGCTGACCGCCGACGGGTACGCTGCCACTGCGCGTCACGCGCCGGTCGGCGAGCAGCTCTGCCAGCACCACTGCCCGGTCGCCCACGTCGCCGAGCAGTACCCCCAGCTGTGCGAGGCGGAGACGGAGATCTTCTCCCGCCTCCTCGGGACCCACGTCCAGCGCCTGGCCACCATCGCCCACGGTGACGGCGTCTGCACGACCTTCATCCCGCACGGCGGCCCCCAGGGCCCACAGACCACTTCATCATCAGCATCCGTAAGTACGGCCGGGAGGAACCCCGCATGACCACCGAGATCAGCCACCCCGAGCTCGAGGGCCTGGGTCGGTACGAGTACGGCTGGGCCGACTCCGACGCCGCCGGTGCCACCGCCAAGCGCGGTCTCAACGAGGACGTCGTCCGCGACATCTCCTCGAAGAAGAACGAGCCCGAATGGATGCTGAAGCTGCGTCTCAAGGGCCTGCGGCTCTTCGGCAAGAAGCCCATGCCGACCTGGGGCTCCGACCTCTCCGGCATCGACTTCGACAACATCAAGTACTTCGTGCGGTCCACCGAGAAGCAGGCCGAGTCCTGGGAGGACCTGCCGGAGGACATCAAGAACACGTACGACAAGCTGGGCATCCCGGAGGCGGAGAAGCAGCGCCTCGTCGCCGGTGTCGCCGCGCAGTACGAGTCCGAGGTCGTCTACCACCAGATCCGTGAGGACCTGGAGGAGCAGGGCGTCATCTTCGTCGACACCGACACCGCGCTGAAGGAGCACGAGGAGCTCTTCAAGGAGTACTTCGGCACCGTCATCCCGGTCGGCGACAACAAGTTCGCCTCCCTGAACACGGCCGTGTGGTCCGGCGGCTCCTTCATCTACGTGCCGAAGGGCGTGCACGTCGAGATCCCGCTCCAGGCCTACTTCCGTATCAACACGGAGAACATGGGCCAGTTCGAGCGGACGCTGATCATCGTCGACGAGGACGCCTACGTCCACTACGTCGAGGGCTGCACCGCCCCGATCTACTCCTCCGACTCGCTGCACAGCGCCGTCGTCGAGATCATCGTGAAGAAGGGCGGCCGCTGCCGCTACACGACCATCCAGAACTGGTCGAACAACGTCTACAACCTGGTGACCAAGCGCGCCGTCGCCTACGAGGGCGCCACCATGGAGTGGGTCGACGGCAACATCGGCTCCAAGGTCACCATGAAGTACCCGGCCGTCTACCTGATGGGCGAGCACGCCAAGGGCGAGACCCTCTCCATCGCCTTCGCGGGCGAGGGCCAGCACCAGGACGCCGGCGCCAAGATGGTCCACATGGCCCCGAACACCTCCTCCAACATCGTCTCCAAGTCGGTGGCGCGAGGCGGCGGCCGCACCTCCTACCGCGGTCTCATCGAGATCGGCGAGGGCGCCCCGGGCTCCAAGTCGAACGTCCTGTGCGACGCGCTGCTCGTCGACACGATCTCCCGCTCGGACACGTACCCCTACGTGGACGTGCGCGAGGACGACGTCTCCATGGGCCACGAGGCCACCGTCTCCAAGGTCTCCGAGGACCAGCTCTTCTACCTGATGAGCCGCGGCCTCACCGAGTTCGAGGCGATGGCCATGATCGTCCGCGGCTTCGTCGAGCCCATCGCGAAGGAACTGCCGATGGAGTACGCGCTGGAGCTCAACCGGCTGATCGAGCTGCAGATGGAAGGCGCGGTCGGCTAAAAGCCCCGCCCCGCACCGCCACGCAGCGACCGATTTTCTTTACGTACGCAGGAAGAGAGCAACACGACAGCCATGGCTGAGGCTCAGAACATCCCCGCGGGCTCCACCACCGCGGGCTCGATCGCGGTGGCCGCCGAGTCCACCGTCGCCACGCGCATGAGCGCCCCGCCCTCCTTCGATGTCGCGGACTTCCCCGTCCCGCACGGCCGCGAGGAGGAGTGGCGCTTCACTCCGCTGGAGCGCCTGCGCGGCCTGCACGACGGCACCGCCGTCGTGTCCGGCGAGGGCGTCCGCGTCGACGTCGAGGCCCCCGAGGGCGTCACCGTGGAGACCGTGGGCCGCGACGACGCGCGCCTCGGCAAGGCCGGCACGCCGGTCGACCGCGTCGCCGCCCAGGCGTACACCTCCTTCGAGAAGGCCTCGGTCGTCACCGTCGCCAAGGAGGCCGTCCTCACCGAGCCGATCCGCATCGCGGTGCACGGCCAGGGCGGAGTCGCCTTCGGCCACCAGGTGATCGAGCTCGGCGCCTTCGCCGAGGCCGTCGTGGTCATCGACCACACCGGTGACGCGGTGCTCGCCGCCAACGTCGACTACGTGCTCGGCGACGGCGCCAAGCTGACCGTCGTCTCCGTGCAGGACTGGGACGAGAAGGCCGTCCACGTCGCCCAGCACAACACGCTGATCGGCCGCGACGCCTCCTTCAAGTCGGTCGTCGTCACCTTCGGCGGCGACGTCGTGCGCATCCACCCGCGCGTGACGTACGCGGCCCCCGGCGGCGAGGCCGAGCTCTTCGGCCTGTACTTCACCGACGCGGGCCAGCACCAGGAGCACCGCCTCCTGGTCACCCACAACGTCCCGCACTGCAAGTCCAACGTGGCCTACAAGGGCGCGCTGCAGGGCCAGAACGCCCACGCGGTCTGGATCGGTGACGTCCTCATCGAGGCCGCCGCCGAGGGCACGGACACCTACGAGCTCAACCGGAACCTGGTCCTCACCGACGGTGCCCGGGTCGACTCGGTGCCGAACCTGGAGATCGAGACCGGCGAGATCGCCGGCGCGGGCCACGCCTCCGCCACCGGTCGCTTCGACGACGAGCAGCTCTTCTACCTGATGTCCCGGGGCATCCCGGAGACCGAGGCCCGCCGCCTCGTCGTCCGCGGCTTCTTCGCCGAGCTGGTCCAGCAGATCGGTCTGCCGGACGTCCAGGAGCGCCTGCTGGCCAAGATCGAGGCCGAGCTGGAGGCGTCCGTCTGATGGCCTTCGTCCGCGCCTGTGCGCTGAGCGAGCTGGAGGAGGACACCCCGAAGCGGGTGGAACTCGACGGCACGCCGGTGTCCCTCGTCCACACCGAGGGCGAGGTGTACGCGATCCACGACATCTGCTCGCACGCGAACGTCTCCCTCTCCGAGGGCGAGGTGGAGGACTGCCAGATCGAGTGCTGGCTGCACGGCTCCGCGTTCGACCTCCGCACCGGCAAGCCGTCCGGCCTCCCCGCGACGCGCCCCGTCCCCGTATACCCCGTAAAGATCGAAGGGGACGATGTGCTCGTCTCCGTCACCCAGGAGTCCTGAGTCACCCATGGCAACGCTTGAAATCCACGACCTGCACGTCTCCGTCGAGGCCGAGAACGGTCCGCGCGAGATCCTCAAGGGTGTCGACCTGACCATCAAGCAGGGCGAGACCCACGCCGTCATGGGCCCGAACGGCTCCGGCAAGTCGACCCTGGCGTACTCGCTGGCCGGCCACCCGAAGTACACGATCACCGGCGGCACCGTCACCCTCGACGGTGAGGACGTCCTGGAGATGTCGGTCGACGAGCGCGCCCGCGCGGGTGTCTTCCTGGCCATGCAGTACCCGGTCGAGGTCCCCGGTGTCTCGGTCTCCAACTTCCTGCGCACCTCCGCCACCGCCGTCCGCGGCGAGGCGCCCAAGCTGCGCACCTGGGTGAAGGAGGTCAAGTCCGCGATGGAGCAGCTCCAGATGGACCCGGCCTTCGCCGAGCGCAACGTCAACGAGGGCTTCTCCGGCGGCGAGAAGAAGCGCCACGAGATCCTCCAGCTCGAACTGCTCAAGCCGAAGATCGCGATCCTCGACGAGACCGACTCCGGCCTCGACGTCGACGCGCTGCGCATCGTCTCCGAGGGCGTCAACCGCGTCCGCGAGACCGGCGAGGTCGGCACCCTGCTGATCACGCACTACACGCGGATCCTCCGCTACATCAAGCCCGACTTCGTGCACGTCTTCGCGAACGGCCGCATCGTCGAGTCCGGTGGCGCCGAGCTCGCCGACCAGCTGGAGAACGAGGGCTACGACAAGTACGTGAAGGGTGGCGCATCCGCGTGACTTCCGCCCATCCGGGGCTGACCGGCCTCCTCGACACCGAGGCGATCCGCAAGGACTTCCCGCTCCTGGATCGTCTGGTCCACGACGACAAGAAGATCGTCTACCTGGACTCCGCGGCCACCTCGCAGAAGCCGCGCCAGGTCCTCGACGCTCTGAACGCGTACTACGAGCGGCACAACGCCAACGTGCACCGCGGTGTGTACACGGTCGCCGAGGAGGCCACCGCGCTGTACGAGGGCGCCCGCGACAAGGTCGCCGCCTTCATCAACGCGCCGAGCCGCGACGAGGTGATCTTCACCAAGAACGCCTCCGAGTCGCTCAACCTCGTGGCCAACATGCTGGGCTGGGCCGACGAGCCCTACCGCGTGGACCACGAGACCGAGATCGTCATCACGGAGATGGAGCACCACTCCAACATCGTCCCGTGGCAGCTGCTCGGGCAGCGCACCGGCGCGAAGCTGAAGTGGTTCGGGCTCACCGACGAGGGCCGGCTCGACCTGTCCAACATCGAGGAGCTCATCACCGAGAAGACCAAGGTGGTCTCCTTCACCCTGGTCTCCAACCTCCTCGGCACGATCAACCCGGTCGAGACGATCATCCGCCGGGCCCAGGAGGTCGGTGCGCTGGTCTGCATCGACGCCTCCCAGGCCGCCCCGCACATGGTGCTCGACGTGCAGGCGCTGCAGGCCGACTTCGTGGCCTTCACCGGCCACAAGATGTGCGGCCCGACCGGCATCGGCGTGCTGTGGGGACGCCAGGAGCTCCTGGAGGACCTGCCGCCGTTCCTCGGTGGCGGCGAGATGATCGAGACCGTCTCGATGCACTCCTCCACCTATGCCCCGGCCCCGCACAAGTTCGAGGCGGGTACGCCCCCGATCGCCCAGGCCGTCGGCCTCGGCGCGGCCGTGGACTACCTGTCGGCGATCGGCATGGAGAACATCGCGCGCCACGAGCACGCGATCACCGAGTACGCCGTCCGCCGCCTCCAGGAGGTTCCGGACCTGCGGATCATCGGCCCCACCACGGCCGAGGACCGCGGCGCGGCGATCTCCTTCACGCTCGGCGACATCCACCCGCACGACGTGGGCCAGGTCCTCGACGAGCAGGGCATCGCGGTCCGGGTCGGGCACCACTGCGCGCGGCCGGTCTGCCTGCGGTACGGAATTCCCGCGACCACGCGAGCGTCGTTCTATCTGTACTCCACCCCCGGCGAGGTCGACGCCCTCGTCGAGGGTCTGGAGCACGTACGGAACTTCTTCGGCTAGGGGACGCCTCGTGAAGCTGGATTCGATGTACCAGGACGTCATCCTGGACCACTACAAGCACCCGCACGGGCGCGGTCTGCGGGACGGCGACGCCGAGGTGCACCACGTCAACCCGACCTGTGGTGACGAGATCACGCTCCGCGTGAAGTACGACGGCTCGCGGATCGAGGACGTGTCGTACGAGGGCCAGGGCTGCTCCATCAGCCAGGCCTCGGCCTCCGTCCTCAACGAACTGCTCGTCGGCAAGGAGCTGGCCGAGGCGCAGAAGATCCAGGGCACCTTCCTGGAGCTGATGCAGTCCAAGGGCCAGCTCGAGCCCGACGACGCGATGGAGGAGATCCTGGAGGACGCGGTCGCGTTCGCCGGTGTCTCGAAGTACCCGGCCCGGGTGAAGTGCGCGCTGCTCAGCTGGATGGCGTGGAAGGACGCGACCGCCCAGGCCCTGGGTGACGGTGTCGCTGAGAGGAAGTCGGCATGACCGAGAACGCCGAGGCCACGATGAAGCCGGCCTCCGAAGAAGAAGTCCGCGAGGCGCTGTACGACGTCGTCGACCCCGAGCTGGGCATCGACGTGGTCAACCTGGGCCTCATCTACGGCATCCACATCGACGACTCGAACGTCGCGACGCTGGACATGACCCTGACGTCGGCGGCCTGCCCGCTGACCGACGTGATCGAGGACCAGGCGAAGTCCGCCACCGACGGCATCGTCAACGAGCTGAAGATCAACTGGGTCTGGATGCCCCCGTGGGGCCCGGACAAGATCACGGACGACGGCCGCGAGCAGCTGCGCGCGCTCGGGTTCAACGTCTGACGGCACCGCCGCGCTCACGTGCTGAGGGCCGCACTCCTTCGGGAGTGCGGCCCTCACGCGTGTCTCAGAGCAGACCGGCCGTCTGGGCCAGTACCGGGCCCAGGTTCTCCTTGCGGATGCGCTGGTCCACGTAGAGCAGGGCGGAGACCAGGGGCTGGAGGGGGGCCAGCAGGGCCTGGGAGGCGGTGCCGCCGATCAGGGCGATGCCCATCGCGCCGGTCATCGAGGCGATGAAGTCGCCGGGGGACGCGTCCGCGTCGAAGGTCAGCGTCGACATCGGGATCCAGGCGAGGATCGAGAACACCTGCTGGATCGCCCCGCTGACCAAGGCCACGATCGCTCCCGCGGCGAGCGTGCAGCCGCAGATCCGCCACCAGGAGCCGCGGACCAGGTCGGCGGAGCGGCGCAGTGCGGCCATCGGGCTCGCGCCCTCGATGACGGCGGCCGCGGGGGCCAGGCTGAACTTCACCCAGAGCCAGACGGTGAGGGGGACGGTCGCCAGGGCGACCAGGAGGACCAGCGTGCCGGCGACCATGGGGCCCATGCCCTCGTCGCTCCCGGACGCGCCGATGCCCGCGAGCATGCCGTACATCAGGAAGCCGGAGCCGAGCACGAAGAGCAGCGCCGGCACGAGGGCGGCCAGCATCGTCAGGAGGACCGAGGCCAGCACCGCGCCCAGTCGCGACCAGGCGCGGTGCCAGACGGCCCCGAAGCCGACGGGGCGGCCGAGCACCGCCTCCTGCGCGACGACCGGGACGGCGGCGTAGACCAGGGCGTTGGCCAGCACCAGGCAGAGCGCGCCGGTCAGCCAGACGCAGCAGAAGGCGACGAACAGGCCCCGGACGTCCGCCATCTCGGGGTCCTGGCCGTGCGGGAGGTTCGAGAGCCGGTCGACGTTGTCCGACACGGCGTTCCAGGCGAGTGCCATCGCGCCGCCGACGAGCGCCGTCGCCACCCCGTAGGCGATCGCCGCGATGCCCAGCAGGGGCTTCCAGTAGCGCCCGAACGCACTGAACGCGCCCGTCAGGATCTGCCCGAAGGACAGCGGCACCAGGGGTATGACGCCGGGCTTCGGCGGTGGTGGTGGGGGAGCGTATCCGTATCCGTACGGCCCCGAGGGATATGTCATGCGCACACCGTAGCGTCCGGCGTTGTGTACGCTCGTACACATGGGATACGGACTGCTCGCGGGCGCCATAGCGGCGGAGATCATCGCCACCACCTCCATGAAGTACAGCGAGGGCTTCTCGAAACTGGTGCCCTCGCTGATCACCGGCGCCGGCTACGTCGTCGCCTTCGCGCTGCTCGCCCAGGCGCTCAAGACCCTCCAGGTCGGCACCGCCTACGCCATCTGGTCCGGGGTCGGCACCGCCGCCGTCGCCGCGATCGGCGCGCTCTTCCTCGGCGAGTCCATGAACCTCGCCAAGATCGCCGGCATCGTGCTGATCGTCGCCGGGGTCGCCGTCCTCAACATGGGCGGCGCCCACTGATGGCCCGCCCCAGGCGCTACGACCCCGAGCGGCGCGACCGGATCGTCGACGCGGCCCTGCGCGTGGTCGGCAGCCGCGGCATCGCGGGCCTCAGCCACCGCACCGTCGCCGCCGAGGCCGACGTGCCGCTCGGCTCCACCACGTACCACTTCGCCTCCCTCGACGAACTCCTCGTCGCCGCCCTGCGCCGCGCCAACGCCAACTTCGGGCGCGCGCTGCGCGAGAGCCCCGGCCTCGCCGACCCGGCCGCCGACCTCGCCGCCGTCCTCGCCCGCCTCATCGGCGAGTGGCTCGGTGGTGAACGGACCGTCGTGGAGCTGGAGTACGAGCTGTACCTCGCCGCCCTGCGCCGCCCCGCCCTGCGGCCCGTCGCCGCCGAATGGGCCGAGGACGTCAGCGCCTGCCTGGCCCGGCGCACCGACCCGGCCACCGCCCGCGCCGTCATCGCCCTCATGGACGGCATCTGTCTCCAGGTCCTGCTCACCGACGGCACGTACGACGAGGAGTACACCCGCGAGATGCTCGGACGGGTGCTGGGCGACGGCCGCCGGGCGGGCTGAACGAAGCGCCGAAGACCCGGCCCGGGGACTCGTCCGAACCGCCAGGGGAGCGGACCGACACCTGAGACCGGTTGGCCCGCGCGGGGGCCCGCCGGTTAGGTTTTCCGTCATGACCACTGCTCCTCGCTCCACCGGCGCCGTCGCCGCCGGCCTCGCCACCATCGCCGGTGACGGCACCGTTCTCGACACCTGGTTCCCCGCCCCCGAGCTGACCGCCGACCCCGGCCCCGCCGGCACCGAGCGGCTCGGCCCCGACGAGGCCGTCAACGCCCTCGGCGAGGGCGCCGCCAAGGCCCTCGGCGTGGACGCCCGCCGGGGTGTCGAGGTGGTCGCCGTCCGCACCGTCATCGCCTCGCTCGACGACAAGCCGCTCGACGCCCACGACGCCTACCTGCGCCTCCACCTCCTCAGCCACCGGCTGGTCCGGCCGCACGGCCAGAGCCTGGACGGCCTCTTCGGCCTGCTCGCCAACGTCGCCTGGACCTCGCTCGGCCCCGTCGCCGTCGACGACATCGAGAAGGTCCGGCTCAACGCCCGCGCCGAGGGCCTGCACCTCCAGGTGACCTCGATCGACAAGTTCCCCCGCATGACCGACTACGTCGTGCCCGCCGGCGTCCGCATCGCCGACGCCGACCGCGTCCGCCTCGGCGCCCACCTCGCCGCCGGCACCACCGTCATGCACGAGGGCTTCGTCAACTTCAACGCCGGCACCCTCGGCACCTCGATGGTCGAGGGCCGCGTCTCCGCCGGCGTCGTCGTCGGCGACGGCTCCGACATCGGCGGCGGCGCCTCCACCATGGGCACCCTCTCGGGCGGCGGCAACGTCGTCATCTCCATCGGCGAGCGCTGCCTGATCGGCGCCGAGGCCGGCGTCGGCATCGCCCTGGGCGACGAGTGCGTCGTCGAGGCCGGTCTGTACGTCACCGCCGGCACCCGGATCACCATGCCCGACGGCCAGATCGTCAAGGCCCGCGAGCTCTCCGGCGCCTCGAACATCCTCTTCCGCCGCAACTCGGTCACCGGCGCCGTCGAGGCCCGCCCGAACAACGCGGTCTGGGGCGGCCTCAACGAGATCCTCCACAGCCACAACTGACCCGTGGGTCCCCGCGTTGACAGAGCGCGGGGACCGTACGTACGGCAGTCGAGGCGAGGAGAATCGATGAGCATCAGGGCGACGACCAAGGCGACTCAGGCGACCGGGGCGGCCAAGGCGCGGCGGCCGGTGCTCACCGGTGCGCTCGCCGCCGCGGCGGTCGTGTTTCCCGGCCGGGACGGCCGGGGCCGACGAGACGCACAGCCACTCCCACAACGGGCCGCACGTGGCGCTGATCTCCACCGGTCAGATCGACGACCCGCTGGAGGACGTCCTGGAGCACGCCGCCATCCTGGGCAGCACCGCGACGACCGACTCGGCCTGAATCCGGCGGAGTCCGCGCGCACCTGACGGCCCGCCGCCCCTCCCCGGGGCGGCGGGCCGTCGGCCGTCTCGCGCGTCGTCGCCCTCGTCACCGGCTCCTCCTCCGGGATCGGAGCCGCCGTCGCCCGCAGGCTCGCCGACGCGGGCTACCGCGTCGCCGTCAACTCGGCCCGCTCCGTCGAGGCGGGCGAGAAGCCGGCCGCGGAACTGCCCGGCGCCCACTACGTCCGCGCCGCCGTCTCCGACCAGGCCCAGGCCACCCGCCTGGTCGAGGAGACGGTGGCGCACTTCGGCCGCCTGGACCTGCTCGTCAACAGCGCGGGCACCACCCGCTTCATCCCGCACGACGACTTCGAGGCGGCCTCGCCCGAGGTGTGGCGCCACCTGTACGACGTCAACGTCCCGGTCGTGCCGATGCGCCGGGTCGGGCGGCCGGAGGACATCGCCGAGGCCGTGCACGACCTGGCCAAGGCCACGTACATCACGGGTGAGGTGCTGCTCGTGGACGGCGGCGGGCACCTGCTCGGCTGACGGCGCGCCCGGGGCCGCGCCTACAGGCTCAGCTTGAAGCCGTCGTGGCTGCGGGCGAAGCCCAGCGAGGCGTAGAAGCGGTGGGCGGCCGTCCGGTCCTTGTTGCTGGTGAGCTGGACGAGCGCGCAGCCACGGGCCCGGGCCCGGGCCACCGCGCGTTCCATCAGCTCCCGGCCGAGACCGCCGCCGCGCCGGTCGGCCCTGATCCGGACCGCCTCGATCAGGGCCCGCTCGGCGCCGCCCTTGCCGAGGCCGGGGATGTACGTGGCCTGCAGGCAGCCGAGCACGAGGCCGTCGGAGGCGCCGGCGGCCTCCTCGACGAGCACCAGCACCTCGTTGCGCGGATCCGCCTCGATGTCCGCGAACGCCCGCTCGTACGCGGGCGTGACGGGCATCGAGGCGGGGTCCACCACCCGCTCCTCGTCCGCGAGGAGCGCGAGGACGGCGGGCAGGTCGGCACGGGTGGCGGGGCGCAGGATCACGGCCCGCAGTCTCGCACACCCGTGCCATCGGTGATCACGGGCGGAAGCGCAGCACCTGCGGGTCGTGGTCGCTGTTCTGGTCCGCGAACTCGGCGTTGATGTGCACGCTGTCGTACTCGAAGTGGTGCACGCCGGGACTGGTCAGGATCTGGTCGAGGACCTGGCTGTTGCCCTGGTAGACGTACGAGTAGCGCTCGCTGAGCGGCAGGGACTTGACCGCCGGGTACAGCGCGCCGCCGTCGGTCAGCGCCTTCGTGGTGCCGGAGAACTCGAAGTCGTTGATGTCGCCGAGGACCAGCACGTCGGCCTGCTTGTCCAGCGCCAGGACGTCCTTGACGAAGGCGTTGACGGCCTGTCCCTGGAGCAGCCGCTTGGTCTCCGAGGAACGGTTCGGCGGCTGGTGGTGCGAGACGATGGACTCGTCGCCGCCCTTGGAGCCGAAGTGGTTGGCAACCACGATCACCGTGCGGCCGCGGAAGAGGAACTCGCCCGCGAGCGGCTTGCGGCTGTTCTCCCAGGCGGTGTTCGCCGGGTCGATCCGGCCGGGGGAGAGGGTCAGGTGGGCGTTGCCCTTGGTGCCCGTCACCGCGGTCGGGGTCGTCGCGTCGCCGCCCGCGCGGTCCACGAAGGAGACCCGCTCCGGGTTGAAGAGGAAGACCTGACGGATGTTGCCGCCGGGCTCGCCGCCGTCCTTGCCGTTCTGCGGGTCGATCGAACGCCACTCGTACGCCGGGCCGCCGGCCGCGACGATCGCGGCGGTGAACTTCTTGAGCGTCTCGCCGGCCGTGACCGTGCCGTCGTTCTTGGCGCCGTTGTCGTCCTGGATCTCCTCCAGGGCGACGACGTCGGGCGAGGCCAGGTTCTCGACGACCGCCTTCGCGAGCGCGTCGAACTTCTCCTGCGGGTCGCTCGGGTCGAGGTTCTCCACGTTGTACGTGGCGACCGCCAGCTCGTTCTTGTGCTGGCGCTCGGTCACCTCGCGCTCCAGGCCGAGGTCCACGTGCCGGCCCAGGGTGTTCGCGACCAGGGTGTAGCCGCCGAACTGGTTGAAGTCCAGCGGGCCCTCGGTCGGGCCGGCCAGCCAGTCGCCGACGTTCGCCTTGGGGAAGGGCTGCTGGGCGATCGGCGCGAGCTGCTGGATCTGGAGCCGGCCGGTGTTCTGCGCGTCGTACGAGCCGTAGACCGTGCCGCCGCGGCGGTTGTCGTTCTCGAACGGCTTCACCGACACCCACAGCTCGGAGTACGGGTCGGTGGCGCCGACCACGCGCGAGGTGCCGATGCGGACGTTGGTGCCCTCCAGGGACTCGTAGTAGTCCAGGGCGTAGGTCTCGGGGTCCAGGGTGAGCCCGTTGACGGAGCCGCCGGCCGCCGGGTCGCCCTCGGGGGCGTACGCGTCGGGAACGGAGCCCGCCCAGATGGTGACGGGCGCCGGGACGGTGTTGCCCTTCGACAGGACGGTGACGACCGGCTTGGAGATCTGGGTCAGCGACTGGTTGCCGGAGTTCAGGCCGCCCGGCACGTACTCGGTCACCGAGCCGTTGACGCTCACCGAGTCGCCGACGGCGACGGTCGGCACGGAGCTGGTGAAGACGAAGATGCCCTCGCTGGTGGCCGGGTTGTCGTCCGCCTGCGGGTCCTGCATCCAGAAGCCGCGCGAGCCGTACGTGCGCACCCCGGTGACGATGCCGGTGACACCCGCGACCGGCTTGCCGGCCAGCGGCGAGACCCGGGTCGTGCCCTGGATGTCGTGGATGCGTACGGGGGCCGCGCCGGCGGTCACGTCGTCGGCGGAGGCGGACGCGCCACCCAGCAGGCCGGCGGCGAGGGCGGCCGTGACGACGGCGGCGACGGCGGCGGATCTCGGTATGGAGGAAGACATCAAGAAGCTCCGTGAGGGCTTGGAGATACGAGCGAAGGGTCTACGCGCGTCAATTTCGTTCCAGACCCTCGCACTTGTCAAGGGTCGACGGGTGTACGAAGGCTGACGCCTCCGTGAACCGCCGGACCGCCCCCCGAATACGTCTACGCTGAAGGCCGCTCGAAGCGCCGTGAAGGCCCCCGCACTCGTCGAGGAGAACACCCCAGATGGCACCGGACCGCCAGACCCTGCCCCCCGTTCGCTTGCGCTCGGACGCGGAGTTGGCGCGGGACGCCCTGGCCACCCCCCTCCTGGCCCGCGCCGTGCGGCTCGCCCGCTGGGCCGGCCCGGAGACCCGGGTCGGGCCGGGCGGCGAACTCGTCGACGAGCAGCTGCCCGCCGCCGCCGAGGTCCTCGGCCTCACCGGCGACCCGGACGCCGAGGCGTACGTGAGCGAGGCCTGGCGGATCGCCGTCGACACCGGCCTCCTGGACGTCCAGGACCCCGAAGAGGGAGCAGCGGGGGCCGAGGGGGCAGAAGGGGCCGAGGACGGCACCGTCACCCCCGGCGAGAACCTGGCGCTGGTCACCGGCGGCTCCCCGCAGGACGTCCTCGCGCTCTGGCTGGAGGGCTTCGACGCCGTCTTCGCCGACGCCGCCGCGCCCTACTTCGAGGACCTCGACGCGCTCGTCGGCGAGGACGGCGAGATCGACTTCGAGGCCCTGGACTGGGACCCGGAGGGCGAGGCCGAGTTCCTGGAGGGCGTGCTCGGCAACCTGTACCTGCTGACCGTCAGCGAGGGCGGGGCGGGCGAGGGCCCGGTGCCGCTGCCCGCGCTGGCCGCCTCGATGGTCGTCCCCGACGACATGGGCGAGCCCACCGACGACGTGCTGGAGCAGGTCTCCGACGCGATGATGCGGCTCGACGAGCAGTTCCGGGTCCTCGAACCGATCGGCCTGGTCGCGTACGACCCCGTCGACGAGGCCCTGATGGCCGAGGAGGGCGAGGAGCCCGCCCCGCCCGTCGACGACGAGGACGTCAGCCGCTACGGCATGGTCCGGCTCACCCCGCTCGGCCTGTTCGGCGTGCGCGCCCGGATGCTGGAGGCCGGACTCGTCGTCCCCGCGGTCGGCGAGCTCGCCGACAAGGGCGCCGACGCCCTCCTCGACGGCATCGCCCACTACCCGCAGGACGCCGCCCGCGCCGAGACCGCGGGCTGGCTCGCCGCCCGCGAGCCCGGCACCGCCGCCCGCGAACTCCTCGCCGCCGCCAAGGGCAGCGACCCGGACTCCCCGCTGCGCCGGCTCCACGCGCAGCAGGCCCTGTCCCTCGTCGGCGCCGAGGCGGAGCCGGCCGTCCGGGAGGTCCTGGACGACCCGGAGCTCGGCGGTCTCGCCCGGGTCTGGCTCGCCGAGCGCGGCGCGGCGGACATCCCGGCCCCGCCGGAGGCGATGATCTTCTGGCTGGCCATCGACACGATCGCCGCCCAGCTCGACGCCGACGGCGACCTGACCGAGCTCCAGGACCTCATCGAGGGTCTGACCGGCCGCCACGGCGGCTTCTTCGAGGCGGCGTGGCGGGTCGAGCACCCGGCGACGGCCGAGGTCCTGGAGGCCATGGGCCGCCTGCACCGGGACAAGCCCACGGCGAAGGAGGCCCGCAAGGCGGCCTTCAAGGCGCGCTCGAAGAGCTGACCCGCCCCCCGGGGGCGGCGGCCGGCTCAGGTCCGCAGGTACGACGCCCCGTTGAGGTCGAGCACCGTCCCCGAGGCCCACTGGGCCTCGGGGGAGGCGAGCCAGCGGACGGCCGCGGCGATCTCTTCCGCGGTGCCGACCCGGCCGAACGGGCTCTGGGCGAGGATGGCCTCGCCCTCGGGCCCCGCGAGCCGGGGCGCCACCCGCTCGGTCGCGAAGAAGCCGGGGGCGACCGAGGCCACCCCGATCCCGTGCGGGGCGAGGGCCACGGCCAGCGACTGGCCCAGGGCGTGCACGGCCGCCTTCGTGGCGCCGTACGCCGGGTGGTCCGGCTCGCCCTTGAAGGCGCCGCGCGAGCCGATGTTGACGATCCTCCCCCAGCCTCCGGCCGGGGGGACCCCCATCTCGCTACGCTCGCCCTGCCCGGCCTCGATCATCCGCCGGGCCGCGAGATGGCTGAGATACGCCGTGCCGAGCAGGTTCACGGAGACGTGCCGCTGCCAGAGCTCGACCCACTCCTCGTACGGGGTGGTGGCCGGCGGGTGCGGCAGGTTCACGGCCGCGTTGTTCACCAGGACGTCGAGGCCGCCGAGCGCGTCGGCCGCCTCGTCCGCGATCCGGGCGGCTGCCGCCGGGTCGGCCAGGTCGCCCGAGACCAGCACGTGGCCGGTGCCGTCCAGGGACGCGAGGGTCGCGCGGGCCTCCTCCGCGCGCGAGCCGTAGTGCACGGCCACCCGGTCACCGCCGGCCGCGAACGCGCGCGCCACCGCGCGGCCGAGCCCGCGCGAGGCACCGCTGACCAGAACGCGCCGGCCGCTGTGTGGCAGGTTCATGAGGGATCGCCTTTCTGTTCAACTGCCGTTTATACGGGGGAGCGACCGTGTGCCGCGACACCGGGTGACGACAGGGAGAAAGAACCGTCATGTCTCTCAACCGCAGAGAATTCGCCAAGAAGTCCGCCGCGACCGGCGCGGGCCTCGCGCTCACCGGCGCGGTCGGCACGCTCGCCACCGCGCCGGAGGCGCTCGCCGCCGACGACCCGCAGGAGTTCGCGGGCGAGGGCCACGGCGAGGGCCACGGGCACGGCCACGGGCACCGGCTCGGCTACGGCGAGCTCGTCCCGGACCCGGAGGGCGTCCTCGCGCTGCCCGAGGGCTTCACGTACCGCGTCATCACCCACAGCGGTGTCACCCGCCTGGAGTCCGGCGAGTTCACGCCCTCCAACCACGACGGCACCGCCACCTTCGCCGGGCGCCGCGGCACCACGTACCTGGTCAACAACCACGAGCTCAAGGGCCCCCGCTCCGGCTGGGCGCACCCCGTCCCGCTCACCGAGGGCCTGGTCTACGACCCGGCGGCCGCCGGCGGCTGCACGGTCGTCGAGGTGCACCGCGACGGCACCGTCGCCGAGTGGGTCGGCATCGCCGGCACCTCCACCAACTGCGCGGGCGGCCGCACCCCCTGGGGCACCTGGCTCACCTGCGAGGAGACCGAGGACCTGGCGGGCAAGAACGGCATGACCAAGGACCACGGCTACGTCTTCGAGGTCGACCCGCACGACCACCGCGCCAACCGTGACCCGAAGCCGGTCAAGGCCTTCGGCCGCTACGCCCACGAGGCCGTCGTCATCGACCCCAAGCGCGGCCACGCCTACCTCACCGAGGACGCCTCCGGCCCCAACGGCCTGTTCTTCCGCTGGGTCCCGCCGAAGGGCTTCGAGCACGGCCGGGGGCAGCTCGGCACCCTCGCCGACGACGCCGGTGTCCTCCAGGCCTTCAAGTGCTTCGACTCGGCCGGCCGTTTCGTCGACGACCTGTCCCGCGCCACGAAGATCGGCACCGTCTACGGCGTGGACTGGGTCGACGTACCCGACCGCGACGCCCGCAAGACCTCCGTCCGCAAGCAGTTCGGCCCCGGCGAGGTCACCCGCGCCCGCAAGCTGGAGGGCATGTGGTGGGCCGACGGCGGCGCGTACGTCGTCTCCTCGTACGCCCGTGCGGAGAGCCCCGGCGCCGCGCACGACGGCCAGGTCTGGTTCTACGACCCCAAGCGCCGCACCCTCACCCTCCAGGTGCTGCTCGGCGTCAACGCGACCCCGGAGCAGGACGGCGCCTTCGACGGCCCCGACAACATCACCGTCTCCCCGTACGGCGGCATCGTCATCGCCGAGGACGGCGAGGGCGTCCAGCACCTCTTCGGCGCGACCGAGAGCGGCCGGACCTACCCGATCGCCCGCAACGACCTGAACGACAGCGAGTTCACCGGCGTGACCTTCTCGCCCGACGGCGACACCCTGTTCGCCAACATCCAGGAACCGGGCATCATGCTCGCCATCACCGGACCGTGGCGCCGCCAGCCGCGTCGCTGACCTCCTGCCCCTGGTGCCGTCCACGGGCTGACACCTAACATGTCAGTCCATGGACGCCTTACGGCCGGTGGGCCGGACCCTGCTGCGCGACCGCGCGTACGACGCGCTGCGCGAGGCCATCGTGCGCGGCGAACTCGCGCCCGGTTCCGTGGTCAAGGACGCCGACCTGGCCGAACGCCTCGGCCTCTCGCGCGCTCCGGTGCGCGAGGCCCTGGCCCGGCTCGGCGACGAGGGTCTCGTCGAGACCAAGCCGCAGAGCTACACCCGGGTCACCCGGCTGGTCAGCCGGGTGGTGCGGGACGCCGCCTCCGTGGTGCGGGTGATGCACGAACTCGCCGCCCGCACCGCCGTACCGCTGCTCGGCCCCGAGGGCATCCGGGCGATGCGCGAGGCCAACCGGCGGTTCGCCTCGGCCGTGCGCGCCGCGGACGTCGAGGCCGCCCTGCGCGCCGACGACGAGCTCCACGACGTCCTCGTCGGCGCGAGCGGCAACCACGCGGTGGCCGCCACGATCGCCCGCTACACGCCCCTGATCCGCCGGGTCGAGCGCCGCCTCTTCGGCGACGCGGGCACCTGCGGCTCCGCCGAGCTCCACGCGCGCCTGATCGACGCGTGCGAGGCGGGCGACACGGAGGAGGCGGTGCGGGTGACCTCGGAGATATGGCGGGCCCTTGAGGAGCTCGCCGACGAGGCGACGGACCCACCGGACCGGCCCTAGGGCTGGTCCGGCCCTTCCCGTTCCGGCCCCGATCCGCCGTCGGCCCGTGCGAGGCGTCCAGGACCTCGACCGCGACCACCCCAGGGAGCCCCTATGCCGACGATCGACGACTTCGAGCGCTATCCGCTGCTCTTCGGGCCCTCGCCCGTGCACCCCCTCCAGCGGCTGACCGGCCACCTAGGCGGCGCCACCCTGTGGGCCAAGCGCGAGGACTGCAACTCCGGGATCGCGTACGGCGGGAACAAGACCCGCAAGCTGGAGTACCTGGTCGCCGACGCCCTCGCCCAGGGCTGCGACACCCTGGTCTCCATCGGCGGGGTGCAGTCCAACCACACCCGCCAGGTCGCGGCCGTCGCCGCGCACGCCGGGCTGCGCTGCGTGCTGGTGCAGGAGAGCTGGGTCGAGTGGCCCGACTCCGTCTACGACAAGGTCGGCAACATCCTCGTCAGCCGGCTCGCGGGCGCCGATGTGCGTCTGGTGCGGGCCGAGTTCGGCATCGGCTTCAAGGAGAGCTGGGAGCGGGCGCTGCGCGAGGTCGAGGAGTCCGGCGGCAAGCCGTACGCCATCCCGGCGGGCGCCTCCGACCACCGGCTCGGCGGGCTGGGCTTCGCCCGCTGGGCGTACGAGGTGGCCGAACAGGAGCGTGAGCTCGGCGTCTTCTTCGACACCGTGGTGGTCTGCTCGGTGACCGGCTCGACCCAGGCCGGCATGGTCGCGGGCTTCGCCGCGCTCGCCGAGGAGGGCGGGCGGCCCCGCCGGGTGCTCGGTATCGACGCCTCCGCGAAGCCGGTGCCCACCCATGAGCAGATCACCCGGATCGCCCGGGACACGGCCGCCCTGATCGGCGTCGAACGGCCGCTGACGGCCGCCGACGTCGAGCTGGACGCCCGGTACCACGCGGGGGTGTACGGCGTCCCGGACGAGGCCACCCTCGACGCGATGCGGCTGGCCGCCCGCACCGAGGGCATGGTCACCGACCCCGTCTACGAGGGGAAGTCGATGGCCGGAATGATCGACCTGGTGGACCGGGGGGAGATCGCCCGGGACGCGACCGTGCTCTACGTCCACCTGGGCGGCCAGCCGGCCCTCAACGCGTACAGCGCGCTGTTCTAGCCGCACGCCGGAGCGGCACGGGGACCCGCGCCGCTCCCGGCCCGCCGCTCAGAGCGCCTGGGCCGCGGGCTTCACCATGCCCCGGACGGTCCGCGACTTCACGAACTCGCCCATCGCCGTCATCTCCCACTCGCCGGTGAACTGCTTGATCAGCTTGGCCATCATCACGCCGGTCTGCGGCTCGGCGGTGGTCAGGTCGAAGCGGACCAGCTCCTCGCCGGAGGCGGCGTCGATGAGCCGGCAGTACGCCTTGGCGACCTCGGTGAACTTCTGGCCGGAGAAGGAGTTGACCGTGAAGACCAGGCCGGTGGTGTCGGCGGGCAGCCGACCCAGGTCGACCACGATGACCTCGTCGTCGCCCGCGCCCTCGCCGGTCAGGTTGTCGCCGGAGTGCTTGATGGCGCCGTTGAGGATGGACAGCTTGCCGAAGTAGCAGCTGTCCTGGTGGTTGCGCTGGGGGCCGTACGCGATGACCGAGGCGTCGAGGTCGATGTCCTTGCCGCGGAAGGCGGGCTCCCAGCCGAGGCCCATCTTGACCTGGGAGAGCAGCGGCCGGCCGCCCTTGACCAGGGACACCGTCTGGTTCTTCTGGAGGCTGACCCGGCCCTTGTCCAGGTTGATCTTCCCCGTGCCGGGGGCGGGGGCGGCGGGCGGCGCGGCCGGGGCCGGGGGAGCGGCGACGGGCGCGGCGGCCGGCACCGGCACGGGGGCCTGCGCGGGGGCGGCGGGTGCCGCGGCGGGCGTCGGCTCCTCGTCGATGCTGACGCCGAAGTCGGTCGCGATCCCGGCGAGGCCGTTGGAGTACCCCTGGCCCACCGCGCGGGCCTTCCAGGCGCCGTTGCGCAGGTAGATCTCCATGACCACGAGGGCCGTCTCCGTGCCCAGCCGCGGCGGGGTGAAGGTGGCGAGGACGCTGCCGTCGTCGGCGTTGCGCACGGTCGCCGTGGGCTCGATGCCCTGGAAGGTCTGGCCAGCGGCGTCGGGACTCGCGGTCACGACGATCTTCTCGACGCCGGCCGGGACGGCCCCGGTGTCCACCACGATCGCGTCCGGGGCGCTGCCGCCGCCGGAGCGGTAGCTGACACCGGGCCCGGCGGGCTGGTTGTAGAAGATGAAGTCGTCGTCGGAGCGCACCTTGCCGTCGGCGCCGAGCAGCAGGCCCGACACGTCGAGCCGCACGGGCGCGGCGACGTCCACCGCCACGCGCGCGGCGGTGAGAGGGATGTTCGAGCCGGGGGTCATTGCGGTCATGCCGGGGGTAACGAACGAGACGCTTTTGCCGTTCCCTTACCTTCGCCCGGTTCGGCCACCTCGGTGACGCGGATGCTCGCGCGCGGTGCGCTCGTTCCCGAAGCGGTACGAGCCGGTCCAGCGGGCCATCACCAGCTGCGGGTCGCCGGCCTCGACCTCCGCCAGGAACTTCTCCGCGCGGCCGCCGCGCAGGGTGCCCGCGGCGCGGCCACGGTGGGTGAGGACGACCGTGCCGTCCGCACGGCGTGCGTAGGAGAATCCCTGAGGTGCTGGCATGCCGGGCATCCTGCCGTTCCCGGCCACATCCGTCATATGAATATTCTTATGACCCGTGGGGAGCTCTTTCCGGACGCGGGACGTGGATGAGGCGCGGGCCGAGATCGGCGCGCGCTATTACGCCAACTTCATGGACGTGATCGACGCGCAGGAACGTCCCTTCGCCGCCCGGTTCGACACCGTCGGGCTCGGGCCGCTGATGATCGGCGACCTGAGCTGCGGCGCCGACGTGCGGATGCGCTTCGGTGAGCTGGGCGCGTTCCATCTCAACGCGCCGATGAGCGGCACCATGGAGCTGCGCCAGGGCGGCGGCGGGCGCCCGCTGGTGGCCACGAGCCGGGAGGCGGTGCTGCTCGACCCGTTGGGCGACACCGTCCTCGACCGGTGGAGCGGGGACTGCCGCGCCCTCTCGGTCAAGATCGACGCGACGGCGCTGCACGAGCGTCTGGAGCAGCTGATCGGGCGTCCGCCGCGCGGCCGGCTCGCCTTCGGTGCCGGCCTCGACATCACGAGCGGTCCCGGCCTCAGCTGGGTGACCTTCGCCCGCCAGGTGGCGGCCGGGGCGCTCGCGGGCGACGGCCTCGCCACCCACGAGCTGGTCTCCCGACCGCTCCAGGAGGCCCTGCTCAACGGGCTGCTGCTGGCCGCCGAACACCCCTGGCGCGAGGAGCTGGCCCACCCGGGCGGGCCCGCGCGGCCCGGTCCGGTGAAGCGGGCGATGGACGCGGTACGGGCCCGCCCCGAACACCCCTTCACCAGCACCGAACTGGCCGCCCTCGCCCGGGTGAGCGTGCGCCGGCTCCAGGAGTCGTTCCGGGAGTACGTGGGGATGTCCCCGATGGCGTACGTGCGCGAGGTGCGCCTGGAGCGGGTCCACGAGGAGCTGCGGGCGGGCGCGCCGGACGGCCTGAGCGTGACCGAGGTGGCCTGGCGCTGGGGTTTCGCCCACCCGGGCCGGTTCGCGGCGCGGTACCGCGAACGGTTCGGCGAGTCGCCCTCGGCGACCTTGCGGCGCTGAGCGGGGCCGGGACCGGGTTGGTGGGTAAGGACCGGCGACTCCGTACCGGCGGTTACGGACCGCGTACGCGCCGGTCGTACGCGGATGGCGGGAACCGATCGCGCTTTCCGGACGGCCGCCGCGTTCCGCGGCTCGCGATGATCTTGACCGGGTCATATCTTCTGAATGTCCGCGTGCGCCAGCCGCACGCGTCGACCCGGGCCTGGCCGGCTCCCCCGCATTGTCCGGCCGGGCCCGTTCCCCTTTCCAGGCGCCTCCCCGCAGGCTCCGGCGCGTCCCTCACCGCCTCCGGCAACGGCCGCCTCGCCCACGGCCTCGTACAGGCGCCGGAGTCCGGTGATGCCGGCGGCCACGATCGCCTCCGGCGCGCCCGGGACGGGCCGCACGTCGAGCGGGCGTCATGTACCGGTCTCCGTTCGTGGTCAGCGTGCGGTCGAGCCCCCGCGACCCAGCGCGCGGCCCCGTGCGAGGCGCGCCCGGGGCGTGCCCGCCAGCAGCGCCGCGCCCGCGAGACCCGCCACCGCCACCACCGGCAGCAGCACCCGGACGTCCAGTACCGCGACCAGTCCGGCCCCCACGGCCAGGGCCACCGCGTTCGGGACGAAGACCAGGGTGTTCGCGGTGCCGGCGGCCCGCCCCACGGCCTCGGCCGGCACACCCCGCTGGACCGCCGTCATCGCGGCGATCAGGACCCACGGCAGCCCCACCCCGATCACCCCGCTCGCCGCCAGGGCCACCCCGTCGTACGGCAGGGCCCGCGCGGCCACCCCCACGGCGAACAGGGCGAGCCCGGCCGCCGCGAGACCCCGCTCCGGCACCCGCCGCAGCAGGGGCCCCGCCGCGAGCCCCGCCACCACCGAGCCCGCGCCCTGCGCGGCGTACAGGACCCCGGCGTACGCGGGGGCTTGCCCGAGTCCCCGGTCCACCACGGCGTAGACGGCGGCGCCGTTGAGCCCGGCGAGGAACATGACGAACCCGCCCGCCACCACGAGCGCCCGCAGCTTCGGCACGCCCCACACCAGCCGGACCCCTTCGGCGATCCGGCCCCGCCCGTCGCCCGTCGCCGCCGGGATCCGCGCCTCCCGCACCCGCAGCAGCGCGAACACGCCCGCCGCCACGGCGAACGTCGCCGCGTCGAGCAGCGCGACCGGCCCGCCGCCGTGGCGCGCGAAGAGCCCGGCGGCGACCAGCGGGGCGACCAGCTTCATGGCCTCGTTCACGGTCATCCGCAGCCCGTTGAAGGACCCGAGCCGCTCCGGATCGAGCGCGCCCGCGGCGAGCGCCGCCTCCGCCGACTCGTGGACCGCGCCCTGCGTCCCGTACACGACGAGCACGGCGAACAGCAGCCAGACTCTGTCCGCCCGGTCCACCCACAGCAGCAGCGGCAGCAGGGCCGCCATGGCCAGGTTCGCCACGATCAGCAACGGGCGCCGGGGCACCCGGTCGACGAGCCCGCCGAGCACCGGGCCGAACAGCGCGGGCGCCCAGAGGGCGAAGGCGGTGAGTGCCGCGAGGGAGTCGGATCCGGTCAGGGACTTCACCCAGATCCCGGAGACCAGCCACATCGCGGTGGTGCCGAACCCGGAGACGAGGACGGCGCAGAGGTAGAGAGGAAGACGCATTCCCGCAGGCTGACGTCTGAGGAGCCCCCTCCGGATCGGGCGGATGCCCTAATCGGCGGGCCCGGTTCCGGCCCGGGACCGCCGGCTCCCGCCTAGGACGCCCGGCTCCCGCTGAGGGCCGACCGCCCGGCCCGCTTCTCGTACCGCAGCGCCACCCCGGTGGCCAGTGCGCCCAGGCCCTCCCAGAGGCCCACGCCCAGGAAGCCGGCCGGGGCGCGGCCGGTGACGACGGCGAGGGTGAAGACCGCGAAGGTGAGGAGGCGGAAGGGGACCGTCCAGCGGAAGAAGGCCTTCCAGTCGGCCAGGGCGGCCAGCAGGTAGTAGACGCCCATGTTGAGGGCCGCCATGGAGGAGGCCGTCAGGAAGAGGAGGGTGTGGTCCGCGTCCGCGCGGTCCGCGCCGGGTATGGGGGTCAGACCCATGAGTCGGATCGTGGTGTCGGGGGACACCAGACCCACCACCCCCAGGGCGGCGGCGAGGGTGCCGAAGACGGCCATGGTCCAGCCGGAGGGGGAGCGGGGCAGGCGTGCGGTGGAGAGCATGCACCCTGCATATCGTGAAGCGGGGGCGGTCGTTCCACCGGCCCCCGCTTCCACGGCACTTGAGCCGTTACGTCACCTCAGCGCGTTCCCCCAGTGCGTTTCCTCGGTGTGTTCCGCCCGTGCGTCAGTTCAGGGCGGCCTTCATCATCTTCTGCGCCACCGGCGCCGCCAGACCGTTGCCGCTGACCTCCGAGCGTGCCGCGCCCGAGTCCTCGATCATCACCGCCACCGCGACCTCCTTGCCGGTGGCCGGGTCCTTCGCGTACGAGGTGAACCAGGCGTACGGCGTCTTGCTGTTGTTCTCGCCGTGCTGGGCGGTGCCCGTCTTGCCGCCGACCTCCATGCCGTCGATCGCCGCGTTACTGCCGGTGCCCTTCTCCACCACCGTCTGCATCGCGCTGCGCAGCTGCTCCGCCGTCGCGGAGGAGACGATCCGCTTCGTGTCCCCGTCCTCGAAGGACTTCAGGGCGTCGCCGTCGGAGTCGACGACCTGGGAGACCATGTGCGGACTCGCCATCAGGCCGTCGTTGGCGATGGCCGCCGACACCATGGCCATCTGGAGCGGGGTGGCCGTCACGTCGAACTGGCCGATGCCGGTCAGCGCCGTCTGCGCCTTGTCCATGCCGGACGGGTAGACGCTGGCGTAGGCGCG
This sequence comes from Streptomyces sp. NPDC023157, assembly GCF_055560575.1. Classification (NCBI taxonomy): domain Bacteria; kingdom Bacillati; phylum Actinomycetota; class Actinomycetes; order Kitasatosporales; family Streptomycetaceae; genus Streptomyces; species Streptomyces sp. NPDC023157. Next base: position 91,536 of record NZ_JBVHIL010000001.1, on the reverse strand, counting down.
GACGGGAACGTCCAGCTCCTTGTCGTTGAAGCCGAACTTCTCCGCCATCGCCTTCACCTTGTCCTGGCCGAGGTCGACCGCCATCTTCGCGAAGACGTTGTTGCAGGAGTACTGGAGCGCGGTGCGGATGGTGGCGTTCTCACAGGGCGCCGAGGGGTTCTCGTTCTCCAGGTAGCGGGTCGTGCCGGGCAGCTTGTACGGGTTGGGGCTGCGCGTCGGCGTGTCCACCGAGCCGTACAGGCCGTCCTCGAGACCGGCCGCCGCGACGACCAGCTTGAACGTCGAACCCGGCGGCAGCGGCTGCCGCAGCGCCCGGTTGACCAGCGGCTTGTCCTCGTCTTCGGTGAGCTGCTTCCACATCGCGCCGTCGTTGAGCCCCGCGATCTTCGAGGGGTCGTACGAGGGCGTCGAGACCATGCCGAGGACGCGGCCCGTCTTCGGGTCGATGGCGACCGCCGCGCCCTTCTTGTTGCCGAGCGCCTTGTAGCCGGCCTTCTGCACGGCGGGGTCGATCGTCGTCAGGACGGAGCCCGGCTCCGCCTGCTTGCGGGTGACGGCGTCCACCGGGTTCTTCAGCCGGGTGTCGGTGCCGTCCAGGACATCGGAGTAGATCCCCTCCAGCTGCGTCGCGCCGTACGCCTGCGAGCTGTACCCGGTGACCGCCGCGTAGAGCTCGCCGTCGGTGTAGTCGCGCTTGTACGCGAGATCGCCGCCCTTCGTCTCCTTCGAACCGGTGACCGGCGAACCGGCCACGATGATGTTCCCGAGCGGCTGCGCGTACTGCGCGATGGTGTTCCGCCGGTTGCTCTTGTCGTCCGCGAGGGCCTTGCCTTCGTACGCCTGCACCCAGGTGGCCCGGCCCAGCAGGGCGAGCACCAGGAGCAGCGAGAAGACCGAGGCGCGCCTGATCGTCTTGTTCATCCCGCTAGAGGGGACGAACGGAACGGCGGCAGGCGTTCCGGATGTGTCCCATTTCTCAGCTTTCTCAGCTTTCTCAGGAAACGTTCATGCGGACCCGCCGACCGGAGCGGGACCGGCCGGCACCCCCGTGTCCGGCCGGCCCCGCGGCTCTCAGCCCGGGGTGATGAACCCCGACTCGTACGCGGCGATCACCGCCTGCGTACGGTCCCGCGCGCCGGTCTTCGCCAGCACCGCGGCCACGTGCGTCTTCACCGTCGCCGGGCCCACGCCCATGCCGTCGGCGATCTCCGCGTTGGTCAGCCCCTTCGCCATCCGGCGCAGCACCTCCGCCTCCCGCTCGGTGAGCCGGGCCGCCCACGGCGCGACCGGCGGATGGCGGCGGGCGTGCTCGGCGGCGAGACCGCGGACGGCCGCCGGGTAGAGCAGCGACTCGCTGTGCGCCACCAGCCGCACCGCGCTGACCAGCTCCTCCGGCGCGACCCGCTTGAGCAGGAACCCGGCCGCGCCCGCCCGCAGCGCGTCGTACACGTAGGCGTCGTTCTCGAAGGTGGTCACCACCACGATCCGGGGCGGGTCCGGCAGCGCGGCCAGGATCCGCCGGGTCGCCTGGATGCCGTCGATCTCGGGCATCCGGACGTCCATCAGGACCACGTCGGGCCGCAGCTCCCGCACCACCGAGACCGCCTCGGCGCCGGTGGCGGCCTCCCCGACGACCTCCAGGCCGGGCTCCGCGTCCAGGATCACCCGCAGCGCCGTCCGGACCATCCGCTCGTCGTCCGCGAGGACGACCCTGACCGTGCCGCCCATCAGCCCCGCCCCCCGGCCGTGCCCACCGGCAGCCGCGCGGCCAGCAGCCAGGTCCCGTCCGCCGGGCCGGCCTGGGCGGTGCCGCCCAGCAGCCGGGCGCGTTCGGCGATGCCGCGCAGGCCGCGACCGCCGTCCGGGCGGGCCACCGGCGCGGTGCCGGGCAGCGGATTCTCCATGGTGATCTCCAGTTCGTCCCCCGACAGCGCGATCCGCGCCGTCACCGTCTCGCCGCGCGCGTGGCGCACGGCGTTGGTCAGCCCCTCCTGCACGATCCGGTACGCCTCGCGCGACACCGCCTCCGGCAGCTCGGCGAGGCTCCCGCTCACCGTCAGCGCCACCCCGGGACCGGCGCCCTTCACCAGCGCGTCCAGTGCGTCCAGGCCCGGCGCGGCGAGCTCGCCGTCGTCCTCGCCGCGGCGCAACAGGCCCAGGACCGCGTCGAGTTCGCCGACCGTGCGGCGGGTGGTCTCCTCGATCGCGGTGAGCGCCTCCCGTACGAAACCGAGGTCCGCGCCCCCGGGGTCGGTCTCCAGGACCCGGCGGGCCGCACCGGCCTGGAGGGTGACCGCGCTCAGCGCGTGGCCCACCGAGTCGTGCAGCTCGCGGGCGAGCCGGTTGCGCACGGCCAGTTCGGCGGCGCGCCGCTCGGCCGCCGCGAGCCGGTCCGCCGGGCTGGGTCCGAGCAGCCGGGGCGCCTCGCGGGCCAGCAGCGCGCCCGTCGCGGCGGCGGCGCCCGCGAGGGCGAGCAGCAGCAGGAGGCCGATCGGGAGCCCGGCCCAGGCGAGCCAGGGCCGGTCCAGGTGCCAGAAGCGGCCGGCCTCGGAGGCGCGCAGGGCCGCCGAGAACGGCAGCGCGCTCACCGCGAGCGCGAACGGCGGCAGTGCCAGCGAGGCCCCGGCGAGCAGGGCGCCCGTCCCGAGGTGGAGGGTGAACCACCCGGCGGTCCGCGCTCTGGCGGCCCGGCCCCGGGCGGGCCCGTCGGCGAACCGGCCCGGCGCCACCCCGCACAGCGCCCGCGCCGCCGCCACCGACATCGGCCGGGCGAGCGGGAAGAGGGCGGTCAGGGCGGCGAGCGGCAGCCCGACGGCGTAGGCCGCGAACTGGTAGCGGAGGCCGCCGCCGAAGACGTTGCCGTCCGGGGTGAACGGCCCCACGACCACCGTCCCGACCAGCCAGTACGGCATGAACAGCGCGCCGCCGAGGATCAGATGCAGCCAGCGCCGCCGGGCCGACTGCCCGAAGAGGACGCCCCAGAACCGTGTCACGTCGCCGCGCTCCGGCGGCCGAGGACGCGGGCGAGGCAGCCCGCCAGCAGGAATCCGGTGATCATCTCGACAGCGTAGGTCGTGATCATCAGGCCCGTCGGCCTATTCCCGGCCCCGGCCGCCGGCAGCAGGGAGACCAGCGTCATGTACGCGCCCCAGCACCCGGCCGCACCGGAGGCCACCCAGGCCGCGCCCATGACGGTGCGCACCCGCGGCCCGGCGGGCCGGCGCAGGACGAGCAGGAGGACGGCGACGGCGGCGACGAGGAGGAAGATCCCGCGCACCGTGTCGACGACCGCCCGGTCGGAGTCGTACACGGCGGCGAGGTCGGCGGAGAGACCGGTCGTCGAGCCGGAGGCCCACAGGAAGCACAGGGTGGCCGGCGCGAGGGCGAGCACGGCCCCGGTGACGGCGGCGGCGCGGAGCCCGGGGGTGCTCGCCCCGGCGGGCAGCTCCCGGAGCCGCCCGCTCCAGACCCGGCCCCAGCGGTCGCGGGCGTACAGGACGAAGAGGGTGCCGAGGCTGAGGCCCTGGACGATGAAGCCGCCGTAGACGACGGGGAAGACCCAGGCGTCGAGGAAGGGTTCGCGGGGCGGCCCCGCGCTGCCGCCGCCGTCGCCGCCCAGCAGGGAGACGGCGAGCTGGGCCGGGTAGGCCGTCATGATCGGCGCGATCAGGCCGATCGCCGCCCACAGCGGGAAGACCAGCGGCCAGGCCCGCACCCGCAGCCCCCACGGTCGGGTGAGCAGCAGCGCGAGCAGCACCACGACGGCGTCGGCGAGCACGGAGACCCCGTTGGCCACGCCCATCATCGTCGGGTGGTCGAGCAGCACGCTCCCGTCCGGGATGCCGAGCCGGCCGCCGGCCACCCAGACGACCTTGAGCACGATGTACGGGAGGCAGGCGAGGATCGCCAGGGTGCGCAGGACCGGCCGGAGGGGGCCGGCCGGCACGGTGGCGGCGGGAGCGGGGAGCGTCGGTGCGGTCATGACCCCACCGTCCCGCCCGGACCCGCCCCGGCACCTCCTGCCGGAAGACGAACCGCCTCCGCCGCACGGGGGAGACGGCCCGACCTCGGGGCTCGGTGGGCGGGTGGCCGCGAGGGGACGGCGGGTCCCGGCGGCGGTCAGAGCCGGCGGGTCGCCGGCGCCAGCCGGTCGCGCGCGTCGAACAGGGCCTCCTTGATGAGCTGTTCGTGCCCCGGGGTCAGCCGTGCCGCCGGCACCGAGCAGCTGACGGCGTCCCGGGCCGGGGTCCGGTAGGGGAGCGCGACGCCGAAGCAGCACAGCCCCAGGGTGTTCTCCTCGCGGTCCACCGCGTAGCCCTGCTCGCGGACGAGACGCAGCTCCTCGATGAGCTGCTCCCGGTCGGTGACGGTGTGTGCGGTGAGCGCGGGCAGCGTCTCGGGGAGCAGCGTGCGCACCTGCTCGTCGGTGTGGGTGGCGAGGAGCGCCTTGCCGAGCGAGGTCGAGTGGGCCGGCAGCCGGCGTCCGACGCGGGTGAACGGGCGCAGGAAGTGCGGGGACTGACGGGTCGCCAGGTAGACCACGTCGGTGCCGTCGAGGCGGGCCAGGTGGATGGTCTCGGTGGTGTCGTCGGACAGCCGGTCGAGGGCGGGGCGGGAGGCCGCCACCACCTCGTCGCCGTCGAGGTACGAGGTGCCGACGAGCAGCGCCCGCACGCCGATGCCGTACCGGGTGCCGGTCGCGTCGGTCTCCACCCAGCCGAGCTCGACGAGGGTGCGCAGCAGCATGTACAGGCTGGACTTCGGATAGCCGACGGCCTCCTGGACGGCGGCGAGCGAGTGCATGCCGGGCCGTCCCGCGAAGTGCTCCAGCAACTCCACCGTCCGCACGGCGGACTTGACCTGGGCCCCACCCGCGTCGTTCGTCGACATCGCCCTCGCCCCTCTTCAGGAAGCCACTTGTGGAGACGGCCGGGCCGTCAATAGAGTCCGCTCAGGATTCACCTACCTGGACAGTGTTCAGAATAGCGAACGAGGTGCGTGGCGGTGGCGGCAGAACCAGTGTGGAGCGTGGACCCCCGGACGGGAAAGCCGCGCGAACAGGTCGCGGTGGAGGCCACGGCCGAGGAGATCGACGGGGCCGTACGCGCCGCCCGCGCCGCCCTCGACGCGCTCGCCGACCGCACCGCCCGCGCCGCGCTGCTGCGGACCGCGGCCGACCTCCTCGACGAGGCCCGCGACCACGTCATCGAGGCGGCCGACGCGGAGACCGCCCTCGGTCCCGTCCGCCTCACCGGCGAACTCGCCCGCACCACGGCCCAGTTGCGTTCCTTCGCCGACATCGTCGACGCCGCCGCCTTCCTCGACGTACGGATCTCCCCGCCGGACCCGGCCACCACCCCGCCCACCCCCGACCTGCGGCGCATGAAGATCCCGCTCGGGGTAGTCGCGGTCTACGCGGCCAGCAACTTCCCGCTCGCCTTCTCCGTCCCCGGCGGCGACACCGCCAGCGCCCTCGCGGCCGGCTGCCCCGTCGTGATCAAGGCCCACCCCGGACACCCGGCCACCTCCGAGCTCTGCGCCTCGCTGCTGCGCCGGGCCGCCGTCAAGGCCGGGCTCCCCGCCGACGTCGTCTCCCTCGTGCACGGCTTCGACGCGGGCGTGGAGCTCATCCGCCACCCGCTGGTCGCCGCGGCCGGCTTCACCGGTTCCGTACGCGGCGGGCGCGCGCTCTTCGACGCCGCCGCCGCCCGTCCCGTGCCCATCCCCTTCCACGGCGAACTCGGCTCCCTCAACCCGGTGGTGATCACCCAGGCCGCCGCCGAGGAGCGGGCCGAGGAGATCGGCGCCGGACTCGCCGGGTCCATGACCCTGGGCGAGGGCCAGTTCTGCACCAAGCCCGGCTTCGTCCTGGCGCCCCACGGCGAGGCGGGCGACCGGATCGTCGCCGCCCTCACCGCCGCCGTCAGCGAGACCGAACCCGGCGTGATGCTCGACCACCGGATGCGCGGAGCCTTCGTCGAGGGGGTGCGCGAGCGGGCCGGGCTGCCCGGCGTGACCGCTCCCGTCACCCCGGGCGCCGGCGGCGAGCACACGGTCAGCGCCGGAGTGCTCACCGTCGACGCGGGCCTGCTGCCCGACGGCGGCCACGACCCGCTCCTGGAGGAGTGCTTCGGGCCCGTCACCGTCGTCGCCCGCTACACCGACCGCGAGCAGGTCAGCGCCGTCCTCGGCCTGCTGCCCGGCAACCTCACCGCCACCCTGCACCTCGCCGACGAGGACCCGGCCGCCGCCTCGCTGCTCGCCGAACTCACCCCGCTCGCCGGCCGGATCCTCGTCAACGGCTGGCCGACCGGCGTCGCCGTCGCCGCCGCCCAGCACCACGGCGGCCCCTACCCGGCGACCACCTCCACCGGCACCTCCGTCGGCGGGACGGCCATCGAGCGCTGGCTGCGCCCGGTCGCCTACCAGTCCACCCCCGGACACCTGCTCCCGCCGGAGCTGCGCGACGACAACCCGCTGGGCGTGCCGCGCTTCTGAGCGGGCGGTCCTACACCCGCACCACGATCTTCCCGGTGTGGGTGTTGGACTCCATCAACCGGTGCGCGTCGGGGATCGCCGCCAGCCCCTCGAAGGTCTCGGCGATCACCGGCGCCAGCGAGCCGTCGCGCAGTCCGGAGCCGATGAAGCCGGCCATCCGGGCCCGCCCCTCGGGCGTCCGCACCACCGCTCCGTTGGCGTAACCCCGCACGGTCATCGGCCAGTTCAGCGGGACGGCCGCGGGCCGCGGGTCCAGCCACCCGTACAGCACCGCCGTGCCGCCCCGCTCCAGGGCGTCGCCCAGCTCGGCGAAGCCGGGGCCGCCGATCGCGTCGAACGCGACCCGGGCGCCCCGCCCGCCGGTGTGCCGCCGCACCTGCGCCACCAGGTCCTCGGTGTCGGTGGCGATCACCCGCGCGGCGCCCAGTTCGAGCAGCCGCTTCCGCTTCTCTGTGCCGCGGGTCGTGGCGATCGGTACCGCGCCGATCCGCAGCGCCGTCTGGATCGCGGCCGTGCCGACCCCGCTGGACGCGCCGGTGATCACCACCGCGTCCCCGGGGCGCAGCCCGCCCGCCTCCACCATGCCGCCGTACGCGGTCGAGTACGTCAGCCACGCCGCCGCCGCGGTCACCGCGTCCACCCCCGTGGGACGCGGCACCACGTACTCCTCCGCCAGCACCACCCGCTCCGCGTACACCCCGTGCACGCCGAAGTCGAAGTTGGCCGCCGCCATCACCGCGTCGCCCGGCGCGTACGCCGTGACGCCCTCGCCGACCTCCTCGACCACCCCGGCCGCCTCGTAACCGAGCCGCGAACCGGGCAGCGTCGCCTGGTAGTGGTACGTGCCCGAACGGAACAGCGCCTCCGCCCGGTTGAGGCCGATCGCCTCCACCCGGACCCGCAACTCGCCCGGCCCGGGCGCCCGCAGCGGCACCTCCTCGACGGTCAGCACCTCGGGGCCGCCGAGCTCGTGGAACAGGACGGCCTTCGTCATCGTGTCGTTTCCCATGCCTTCGACGCTAGGAGGAGCGGGCGAGACGATCCATGTCCCGATGGCTCCCCGTCATGTCCGATCGTCTCGTCCCACGGACGAAGGGTGAGAGGGGGCGAGAGCGCCGGAGGTACGGTGCGGGGCATGGACGTACTGAGCGATGCCATCGCCGCCATGCGCACCGGCCGGCCGCACTCCTCCCGTACCGTCAGATTCGCGCCCTGGGGTTTACGTTTCCCCGCCACCCAAGGAGCCGGATTCCACGTCGTGCTCCAGGGGACCGCCTGGCTGCTGCCGCCCGACGGCGCGGCGCCCGTCCGGCTCGGCCCCGGCGACGTCGTCCTGCTCGCCCACGGCACCGGACACGGCCTCGCCGACCACCCGGACACCCCGCTCGCCGACGCCGTCCCCGCACCCGACGGCTCCTGGCCCACCCTCCCCGACCGCGGGCCCGTCGGCGCCGAGGAGACCCTGCTGCTGTGCGGGGCCTACCAGCTGAGCCGGGCCCGCGCCCACCCGCTGCTCACCGGGCTGCCCCCGTACGTCCACATCCCCGCCCGGGTCGGCGCCCACCCCCGGCTGCGCGCCGCCGTCGACCTCCTCGGCGCCGAACTCGCCGAACCCCAGCCGGGCGCCGACACCATCGTCCCCGCCCTCCTCGACACCCTGCTGCTGTACCTGCTGCGCACCTGGTGGCTGGCCGAGCGCGCCGACCGCTCCACCGGCTGGTCCGCCGCGCTGAGCGACCCGGCCGTCGCCGGCGCCCTGCGCGCCCTCCACGACGACCCGGCCCGCCCCTGGACGGTCGAGGAACTCGGCGCCCTCGGCGGCCTGTCGAGGGCCGCGTTCGCCCGCCGCTTCACCGCCCTGGTGGGCCGGCCCCCGCTCGCGTACCTCACCTGGTGGCGCATGACGACCGCCGGCCGGCTGCTGCGCACCGACGACCTGCCCCTGCGGACCGTGGCCCGACGCTCCGGCTACTCCTCGGAGTTCGCCTTCGCCAAGGCCTTCAAGCGGGAGTACGGAGTCGCGCCCGGCCAGTACCGGAAGGCCGCCTAGGGCCCGCCCGGGGCGGCCCGGGGCCGCCGCCCGGCCGGGCGTCAGGCGCGCGTGCGGTGGCGCGGCAGGCGCAGCGAGACCAGCGTGGTCAGGGCGAGGAGCACCGCGCTGATCAGCAACGACACCCGCAGGCTCGGCTCCACCCCGTCGGCGGCCAGGGAGCCGAAGACCGCGATGGCCAGGGCGCCCGCCGTCTGCCGGACCGCGTTCAGGAGACCCGCCGCCGTGCCCGCGCGCTCGGCCGGGACGGCCTCCATCATCGCGGCGATCAGCGGCGGCAGCGAGAAGCCGGCCCCGAGCGCCAGCGGCACCAGCAGCAGCGCCTGGAGCGCCCGCGGGGTGCCCGCGTCCACCGTCAGCAGACCGAGCAGCCCGAACACCGCCACGACCTGGCCCACGACGATCGGCAGCCGGGCGCCATGGCGGGCCGCCACCTTCGCCGACAGCACGTTCACCCCGGCCAGCAGCCCCGTCATCGGCAGGAACATCAGGCCCGCGCCCAGCGCGGAAAGCCCCAGCACCTGCTGGAAGAAGAGGCTGAAGACGAAGATCATGCCGTAGAACGCGACACTGTTCGCCGAGCCCGCCAGCACCGCCACCACGACCATCCGCTCCCGGAACAGACCCAGCGGCACCATCGGGTGCGCCCGCCGCGCCTCGACCGCGAGGAACGCGGCGAAGGCGAGCACCGCGCCGCCCAGCGCCCACCACCCGGCCGTGCCGCCCTCGATCGCCGCGAACGTCAGCCCGCCCAGCGCCGCCATCGCCGTCAGCTGGCCCGGCAGGTCCAGCGGCGCCGGCCGCCGCGCCGAGCCCGCGACCCGGGTCAGCAGGGCGAGCGCGACCAGGCCGAGCGGCAGGTTGACGAAGAAGATCCCGCGCCAGCTCCACGCCGTGGTCAGCGCGCCGCCCACCACCGGCCCCAGCGCCACCGCGACCGTGGCGCCCGCCGCCCACAGCGACACCGCGCGGGCCCGCCGCACCGGGTCGCCGTACGCCTCGCGCACCAGCGCGAGCGAGGCCGGGAGCATCACCGCCGCCGCCGCGCCCTGCACCGTACGGGCCGCGAGCAGCGCGGGCAGGCCCGGGGCCAGACCGCAGGCGACGGAGGCCAGTGTGAAGCCGACGACCCCCACGGCGTACGCGCGGCTCGCCCCGATCCGGTCGGCGAGCGCCCCGCTGGACAGCAGCAGCGCGGCGAACACCAGCGTGTAGGAGTCGACCACCCACTGCAGGCCCGTCATCCCGGCCCCCAGGTCGGCGCCGATCGCGGGCAGGGCGACGTTGACCACCGAGGTGTCGAGCGTGATCAGGGCGAAGCCCAGCATCGCGGCGACGAGGGCGGGGCCGGGACGCCGGGCGCCGGGGGAGGCCTTGCGGAGAGCTTCGGGAGCGGTGGCAACGGCGGCTTCGGGAAGGTCGGTTGAGGTCATGCGCCCAGCTTGGTGAGCGCGCGGGCCGTAGAGTAGTGGCCCGAATGCCATATGACCGGAGGTTCTGGCCATGCCGTCGTCCCGGGTCCGCCGCGTCGCGGTGATCGCCGCCCCGCCCGCCTCGATGTTCAACCTCGCCATCCCGGAGATGCTCTTCGCCAAGGTGGAGGTCGACGGCGGCCCCGGCTACGAGACGCTCATCTGCGCCCCCGACCCCGGCCCCGTCGCCACCACCGGCGGCCTCGACCTGCACGTCCCGCTGGGCCTCGACGCCACCGACGCGGCCGACACCGTGATCCTCGCCGGCAGCGGCTCGTACACCGATCCCGACCCCCGGATCCTGGACGCGCTGCGCCGGGCCGCCGCCGCGGGCAAGCGGATCGCCTCCATCTGCACCGGCTCCTTCGCGCTCGCCGCCGCCGGACTCCTGGACGGCCGCGCGGCCACCACCTACTGGGCCTACCGCGAGCAGCTCGCCGAGCGGCACCCGACCGTCGATCTCCAGGACGACGTCCTCTTCGTCCAGGACGGCCCGGTGCTCACCTCCTCCGGCTACGCCGCCGGCATCGACCTGTGCCTGCACATCATCCGCACCGACCACGGCGCCGCCGTCGCCAACACCGTGGCCCGGCTCGCCCTCGTCGCGCCGGTACGGCCCGGCGGGCAGACCCAGTTCACCCTCACCCCGCTGCCGCCCGAGCGCGGCGCCTCCTTCGCCCGCACCCGCGCCTGGGCCATGGAGCACCTCGACGAACCGCTCGCCCTCACCGACCTCGCCCGGCACGCCGGGGTCTCCGTCCGCACCCTCTCCCGCCGCTTCCACGCCGAGACCGGGGTCAGCCCGCTCCAGTGGCTGCTGCACCAGCGCGTCGAACGCGCCAAGGAGCTCCTGGAGACCACCTCCCTGCCCATGGACCAGGTCGCCCGGGCGAGCGGCCTCGGCACGGCCGACTCGCTCCGCCAGCACCTGCTGCGCAGGACCGGCCTGACCCCGAGCGCCTACCGCGGCTCCTTCAACCGGCTGGGTGCGTCCGCAACCGGGCCCGTCGCCTCCGCGTCCTGAGAGATCATGACCGGATCCCCCCTGCGTATCCAGTACGCGCTCCCCGCCGACCTCGACGCCATCGCCGCCCTCCACGCTGAGGCCCGCGCGAGCTACTACCGCGGCCACCTCCCCGACGCCGCCTTCGAGGGCCCCGAGGAGCTGGCCCGCTCCCGGGCCGGCTGGGCCGCGGCCATCGACGCCGGGCGGGTGCTCCGGGCCCGCGACGCCGCCGGGGAGCTCCTCGGCGTCGCCGCGTACGGGGAGCGGGACGGCGTCACGCACCTCACCCAGCTCCACGTCGCCCCGGCCCGCTGGCGCGGCGGGGTCGGCACCGCCCTGCACACCGCCTGCGTCGACGCCTGGCGGGCCGCCGGGGTGCGCACCGCCCGCCTGGAGGTGTTCGACCGGAACACCCGCGCCCAGGCCTTCTACGCGGCCCGCGGCTGGCTCCCGGACCCGGACACCCCGCACGCCGGGGACCACCTCGTGCTCCGGCTCACACTCCGGTCCGGGCCCGCGGCGGAATGAATCGGGCGGGGCGGGGCGTTCCGCATCGTGGACAACCGCCCCCGCCCCCGTCTGGAGAGAACCCCACCATGCGCGTCGAGATCTGGAGCGACATCGCCTGCCCCTGGTGCTACATAGGCAAGGCCCGCTTCGAGAAGGGGCTCGAAGCCTTCGCCCACCGCGACGACGTCGAGGTCGTGCACCGCTCCTTCGAGCTCGACCCGAACCGGCCCAAGGGCGACACCGCGCCCGTCCTGGAGATGCTGGCCACCAAGTACGGCCGCACCCTCGACGAGGCCCGCGCCATGGAGGCCCACGTCGCCTCCAACGCCCACTCCGAGGGCCTGGGCTACCGCACCGAGGGCCGTGACCACGGCAACACCTTCGACATCCACCGCCTGCTGCACCTGGCGAAGGAGCGCGGGCGCCAGAGCGAGCTCCTCGACCTCGCCTACCGGGCCAACTTCGCCGAGGAGCGCTCGGTCTTCACGCCCGACACCCTGGTCGCCCTCGGCGTCGAGGCCGGTCTCGACGAGGCCGAGGTCCGCGCGGTGCTCGCCGACGAGTCCGCGTACGCCGACGCCGTACGGGCGGACGAGCGCGAGGCCGCCGAGCTCGGCGCGAACGGCGTGCCGTTCTTCGTCCTCGACCGGAAGTACGGCGTCTCCGGCGGGCAGCCCGCCGAGGTCTTCACCCAGGCCCTGGAGCAGGCCTGGCAGGGCCGCACCCTCCAGCCCGTCGGCGGCGACGCCGACGCCTGCGACATCGACGGCGGGAACTGCTGAGCACCCACGGGACGCCCGCCGAGGTCGCTGGCTGACCGACGCATAAGCGCCACTTGGAGATTCCCCATGATCTATGGCAATTGACGGGAGATCGTGGGGAATCCAGGCTGGGCCCATGGACATTCTGGAGCCCCTGGGCGGAGCCGAGTTCGCCCCCACGCAGACCTATCTGAACACCTCCGCCTGCGCCCTGCTGCCCCGCCGGACGGTCGAGGCCGTCACCCTCCTCGCCGAGCAGACCGCGGCCGGGCGCCCCGACGGCGCCGGCAGCTTCGACATCGTCGACGAGGCCCGGGCCTCGTTCGCGCGGATCGCCCACATCGGCACCGACCGGGTCGCGGTCGGCAGCTCGGTCTCCGTCCACGTCGGCATGGTGGCGCAGTCCATGCCGTCCGGGGCCGAGATCCTCTTCCCCGAGGGCGACTTCTCCTCCGTCATCACGCCGTTCACCGTCCGCGGCGACCTGAAGATTCGTTTCGTCCCCCTGGAGCGGCTCGCGGAGTCGGTGCGGCCCGAGACCGCCCTCGTCGCCTTCTCCGCCGTGCAGTCGGCGGACGGCCGGACCGCCGACCTCGCCGCGATCCGCGCCGCGGCCGCCGCGCACGGCGCCCGCACCCTCCTCGACGCCACCCAGTCGGCGGGCTGGCTGCCGCTGTACGCGGCGGAGTGGGACTTCACCGTCGCCGGCGGCTACAAGTACCTGCTCTGCCCGCGCGGCGCGTCCTTCCTCACGGTCACCGAGGAGGCCCAGGACGCGCTGCTGCCGATCCACGCGGGCTGGGTCACCGGCGAGGACCTGTGGGCCAACAGCTACGGCCCGGTGCGCGAACTGGCCCGCTCGGCCCGCCGGTTCGACGAGCCCGCCGCCTTCCTCTCGTACCACGGCGCGGCCCGCTCGCTCGCCCTCCTGGAAGAGGTCGGCATCGAGCGCATCGAGGCCCACAACAAGGCCCTCGCCGCCCGCTTCCGCGCCGGCCTCACCGAACTCGGCCACGCCGCCGTCGCGGACGAGTCGACCGTCGTCGGCATCCCGGGCCTCGGCGCCCGCGCCGACGCCCTGCGCGCGTCGGGCGTCCTCCTCTCGGCCCGCGCGGGCAACCTGCGGGCCTCCTTCCACCTCTACAACTCCTCGGCCGACGTGGAACGGGCCCTGGAGGTCCTCGCGGGCTGAGCCCCTGTCGTACCGGGGGACAGACGGAGGGGCCGCCGGGGGACGCGGAGGTACGCATTCCCCGGCGGCCCCTGGACGGCGCCGGGCGGCCGGCGGGCGCTCGGGCCGGCGGTGGTGCGCGGTGGGGTGCCCCGCTGGCCCCCGGCCCGGTCCCGGCCCGCCGTCAGCGCCCCCACGCCTCCGTGACCGCCCGGCGGGCGCCCTCCAGGTCCACCGTGCGGCCCGTCTCCGTGAGGGCCGTGCCCAGGGCCGCGAGCGAGGAGTGGACGGCGCCCGGGGTCGCGTCCACCCCGTAGTGGTTGACCCGGATCATCTCCTTGGCCAGCGCCCCGCCGCCCGCGATCAGCGGCAGCGACGGGTCCGCGGCCAGGGCCTTCGCCACCAGCTCGGAGGCGTCGACCCCGGCGGGGGAGCGCAGGGTCGTGGCGACCGGGGCCGCGTCCGGCGCCTCGTGCACGTACGGCTCCAGGCCGCCGCCCAGCGCCAGCGCACCCGCGCGGGTGGCCGCCGCGGCCGAGGCGTGCCGGGCCATCAGCGCGTCCAGGCCCTCCGCCTCGATCCGCTCCAGGCAGGCCTCCAGGGCCAGCATCTCCAGCTGCGCCGGGGCGTGCAGCAGCGCCTTGCGGCCGCCGTCGATCCACCGCTCCTTCCAGTCCAGGAGGGAGAGGTACGAGCGGCGCGGCGCCTGCGGGTTGGCGGCGAACCGCTCCCAGGCCCGCGCGCTCACCGACACCGCGGAGACGCCCGCCGGGCCGCCCATCGCCTTCTGCGCGCCGATGATGCACATGTCGACGCCCCACTCGTCCGGGAGCACCGGCTCGGCGCCGATCGAGGCCACCGCGTCCAGGTAGAACAGCGCGCCGTGCGCCCGCACGACCTCGCCGATCTCCGCGACGGGGTTGGTGTTGCCGGTCGCCGCCTCCGCGTGCACCAGGGACACGAAGTCGATCTCCGGGTGCTCGGCGAAGGCCCGCGCCACCTGCTCGGCGGTCACCGCCGTGTGGAACGGCACCTCCAGGTCGACGACCGTCGCGCCGCAGTCGCGCAGCCAGTTGCCGAAGGTCTGCCCGTACGGCCCCGTGACGATGTTCAGCGCGGTCGAGCCCGGCCGCGCGCCGCTGCGGATGCAGCCCTCCAGAGGCAGCAGCGCCTCGCCCTGGGTGATCACGACGTCCTGCTCGGTGCGGAGCAGCGCGGCGACCCGCCGCTCGATCGACGCGAAGTGCGCGGCGGTCAGCGGGGCCAGGTCCAGAAGCGGATGGGTCACGGTCACGGAGGGCCTTCTTCGGGGTCGAATGCGTGTCGCATACATCGGGATCGAGCTGGTGCCAGCGTAAGCGGTCCGGCCGCCGCCCCGGCCGGTCACTCCCGTGCGCCGTGATCACCGGATCGGGTGAGTCGGGGACTGTTCGATACCGGATCGTGCGACCCCACCCCCATGCTGGGCTCGCTCGCGACAAGATCACGGAAGGACTGGTCCATGACCACCACCCCGCAGGACGTCATCACCGCCAAGCTGGAGCGCGCCTTCGACACCGTGGACGCCAACGGCGACGGGCAGTTGGAATGGGCGGACTACCGGGCGATCGCCGACCGCTACACCACGGCGTACGCCCTGGACGCGAAGGACCGTCGGTCCAGGGCGCTCCAGAACGTCTTCCAGATGTTCTGGCTGGAGCTGCTGCGCCACTCCGGCGTGGACGGCGACCGGCTCACCAAGCAGCAGTTCGTCGCCGCCAGCCGGCTCGCCGCGATCGACAGCAGCCGGATCAACGTGACCGATGCCATCGCCCACGCGATCTTCGACGTCATCGACGTCAACGGCGACAACGAGGTCACCAAGGACGAGTTCGCCCGTGCACTGAACGACGTGTGGAAGGTCACCGCGCCCGACGCGATGGACTCGTTCTACAAGATGGACACCGACGGGGACGGCGCGATCTCGCGGCAGGAGTTCCTCCGCGCCATGCGGGAGTACTTCTTCTCGGACGACCCGGCCGCGCCGGGCAGCCTGTTCTTCGGGAGCGTCTGACCCACCGGCGGGGGCGCCGTGGAGGGGCGGTGCCGTCGGGGCGCCGCTCGCGGGCGCCCCGTCACGGCGCTGTGCGGAACCTGTCACAGGGCGTGCACCGCCGCGCCCTGGCGCTTCCCCCGGCGCCCCACCGGTGGGATGGTGCGGGCCTGAGCGGCCCCGCGGGGGAGCCGCCGGGAGGAAACGGGGTGGACACCATGACGCGGAGAACCACGAGAGCCGCGAGAGCCGGAAGACTCGGGCGGGCCGTCGTGAGCGCCGCGGCGCTGGCCGTCGTCGTGCCGCCGACCCTCGGGGCGGCGGCGCCGGCCGCCGGGACCGGCGCGGTGCGGGTGGTGGCGCCGGACCGGCCCATCGTCTTCGCCCGCTACAGCACGGCGGCCCCCGTCGAGGACCTGTACGCCATCGCCCCGACCGGCGGCGCCCCCGTCAAGCTCACCCACACCCCGGCCGTCAGCGACGTGATGCCCAGCTGGTCCCCGGACGGCGAGCGGGTGGCGTTCCTCCGCTACGGGTCCGGCGGCGCCGTCGACGGCATCTGGACGATGAAGAGCACGGGCGGCGGCCTCAAGGCCGTGCCCGGCACCAAGGGGGCGTCCGAACCGGCGTGGTCCCCGGACGGCAAGCGGATCGCCTACTCCCGGCCGGTCGGCACCCAGCGCGAGATCTACGTGGCCGGCGTCGACGGCACCTCCGCCACCCGGCTCACCCACACCGCGGGCGACGAGTTCCGCCCCACCTGGTCCCCGGACGGCAAGCAGCTGGCGTTCAGCCGCGCCGACGCCTCCGGGACCAGCCGTCTGATGCGCCTCCAGCTGTCCACCCTGGCCCAGAGCCCCGTCACCGGGCCCGGCACCCACGACGGGACGCCCGACTGGTCGCGCGGCAACCGGATCGTCTTCAGCCGCGTCGACGCCACCGGCTTCGCCCACCTCTACGTCGTCCGCCCCGACGGCTCGGGCGCCCACCGCATCACCTCGGCCCGCGCCAACGACACGTACCCCTCGTGGTCGCCGGACGGCCGGCGGCTCGTCTTCACCCGGGGAGGCACGGACGACGCGGACCCCCAGCACCTCTTCCTGGTACGGGCCGACGGCACCGCGCTCACCCAGCTCACCAAGGCCGGTACGCACGATCTGCAGGCCGACTGGCGCCCGTAGAGTGCCCGTATGAGCGATCACGTGGTGCTGCATGTGAAGGGGCGGGTGCTCGTCGGCCCGGAGGACGTACGGGACGAACTGTGGTGCGTCGACGGGCGGATCACCTTCGAGCGCCCCGGGGCCCCGGCCGGCGAGACCCTGACCGTCGAGGGCTGGGCACTGCCCGGTCTCGTCGACGCCCACTGCCACGTGGGGCTCGACAAGCACGGTCCGGTCGACGAGGCCACCGCCGAGAAGCAGGCCCTCACCGACCGGGACGCCGGCACCCTGCTCATCCGCGACGCCGGCTCGCCCTCCGACACCCGGTGGATCGACGAGCGCGAGGACCTGCCGAAGATCATCCGGGCGGGCCGGCACATCGCCCGCACCCGCCGCTACATCCGCAACTACGCCCACGAGATCGAGCCCGACGAACTGGTCGCGTACGTCGGGCGCGAGGCGCGGCGCGGCGACGGCTGGGTCAAGCTGGTCGGCGACTGGATCGACCGCGACCTGGGCGACCTGTCCCCGTCCTGGCCGCGCGCCGAGGTCCAGGCGGCCATCGCCGAGGCGCACCGGCTCGGCGCCCGGGTCACCGCGCACTGCTTCGCCGAGGACTCGCTGCGCGACCTGGTCGAGGCGGGCATCGACTGCGTCGAGCACGCCACCGGGCTCACCGAGGAGACCATCCCGCTCTTCGCCGAGCGGGGCGTCGCCATCGTCCCGACCCTGGTCAACATCGCGACCTTCCCGCACCTCGCGGACGGCGGCGAGGAGAAGTTCCCGCGCTGGTCGGCCCATATGCGCCGGCTCCACGAGCGCCGGTACGACACCGTCCGCGCCGCCTGGGACGCCGGGATCCCCGTCTTCGTCGGCACCGACGCGGGCGGCTCGCTGGCGCACGGACTGGTCGCCGCGGAGGTCGAGGAGCTGACGAAGGCGGGCATCCCCGCCCTCGACGCGCTCTCCGCGACGGCCTGGGGCGCCCGCGCCTGGCTGGGCCGCCCCTCCCTGGAGGAGGGCGCCCCGGCCGACCTCGTCGTCTACGCCGAGGACCCGCGCGCCGACGTCCGCGTCCTGGCGGCGCCCCGGCGCGTGATCGTCAACGGACGGGTGATCGGCTGAGCGGTCAGTCGCAGCTGAGCCGTCACGCCTCGCCGTGGCCGAGCGTCACGCCTCGCTGTAGAAGACCAGCCGGGCCCGCTTCTCCGGGATGAACACCTCCGGCAGGTCCACCTCGGGAAGCGTGATCTCGGGGCCCAGCTCGAAGCCGCTGCGCGCGAGCCGGGCGAGCACCTTCTCGTTGGCGGCGTCCGGCTCGCCCACGACCCGGGTGTGGTCGGTCAGCGCGAAGTCGAGCAGGGCGCTGAACAGCTTCTCGGTGAAGCCCCGCTCCGGGGCGGCCGAGGGGGCGACGAACAGGTGCACGCCGATGTCGCCCGGCCGTGCCTCGTAGCACTCGGAGATCCGGTCGGCCTCGGGGTCGTACGTCTGGAAGACGCCGACCGGCACGTCGTCCCGGTGCACCAGGTAGCCGTGGTGGGTGCTGAGCGAGTCGAGGTGCGCGTAGATCTCCCGCACCTGCTCGACGCTCGTGCCGTTCATGCCCCAGAAGCGGGCGCGCTCCTCGTTCACCCAGCGGTGGATGAGCTCGGCGTGGTGCTCGGGGTCGATGCGGTCGACCCGGACGGTGCCGAAGCCCTCGATGGTCCGGACGTGCTCAGTTCTGCTCATGCTCTTCCTTCACGAGGTCGTTCCAGCCGGTGACGACCGGGGCGAGGCCGCCCCGCAGCCACAGGGGCAGCTGGTCATGGTGGTGCGGGTCTCCGGGCACCCCGGAGGCGCCGAACGGCACGACCCACAGGCTGCGTTCGCGGTCGGCCAGGTCCCAGACGTAGCGGGCGGCCGAGGCGCGGGCGGACCGGTCGGTGAAGCCGGGGACGGAGGACGTCGACAGGACGCAGTCGTGGTCCCCGGCGAGCCCGGGCCACGCGGCGTCGGGGGTGCGCTCCTCGTCCGGCAGCGCCTGCCAGGGCGCGAGCCGGTGCGTCACGCCCCACGCGGGCGGCGCCTCGGCGGCCCCGGCCTCCTCCAGGGACGCGCGCACGATCCCGCGTACGTCCCCGGCCGGTACGGGCCCGCCGACAAGCAGCGTCTCCAGGGCGAAGGCCACCCGCGGGCCCAGCGCCAGCCAGGGCCGGAACAGTTCGGGGTACGGGGCGGGCGTCCGCAGCTCCGTGAACGCCTCGTGCGCCGCGAGCCGGCGCACGACCGCCCCGCGCACCGCCGCGTACAGCGCCGCGTCCGTGCTGTCGGCGTCCATCCGCCGGTCCCAGCCGAGGAGCGTGCGGCGCACGTCCCGGGCGGCGGGGGAGAGGGCCGCCTCGTCGGTGTCCCGTACGGCGTCGAGCAGGCGGCGGGCGGAAGGGTTGTCGGTGTCGGTGTGGACGGCGCCCATCGCGGACGGCGTCCAGGCCTTCGAGGCGTCGAGCAGCGCGGTGATCCGCTCGGCGCGGTGCGGCGGCGCGAACTCGACGCCCAGCGGCGCGGCGAGCCCGCGCGCGTTGGCCATGACCGCCCGCTCCCCGACCTCGGCGCGGGGCGTGGCCGCGGACTCGCCCGTCCAGGCGTGCGCGGCCTCCCAGGCGGGCACCACCCGCAGCGAGTTGAGCCGGTCGCGCACCGGCACGTACCCGGCGACCCGGTGCAGCAGCCCGCCGTCGGCGTCGGCCGCCTGCACGACGTTCACCGGCTCGATCCAGCGGTCGAGCGCCCGGTCCACGTCCTCGACGTTCCGCGCCCGCAGCAGCGCGGGCAGCACGGCGAAGCCCGACTCGCCGGTGACGCGGGGCGGGTAGCGCAGGCTGACGGCTTCCCATTCGGGGGCGGCGTCCGTGGCGCCTCCGTCGGCGGGGACGGCGCCCGTGTCGCCCGGTGCGCCCGGGTTACCCGTGACGCCTGGGTTGCCCGTGACGCCCGGGTCGCCCGTGACGCCCGGGTCGCCCGTGACGGCGGTGTCGCCCGTGCCCGTGCCCGCGCCCGGTGCCGCGCCGCGCTCGCCGGCCGCGCCGATGATCACCGGCCCCCGTGCCGTCTCGATCACCTCGATCGCGACCGGTGCCGCGTCCGCGACCCGGATCGTCTCCGTGTGCGCGGTCGCGGGTTCCCAGCCGGCCGGGCCGAGGGCCTCGACGCGCCCGTCGGGGTGGCGGCGCAGGCGCTCGCGGTAGAGGTCCTGGTAGTCGGCCATCGCGTTGGTGATCGCCCAGGCGACCCGGCCCGTGTGCCCGAAGTGGGCGAGGCCGGGGACGCCCGGGACGGCGAGGCCGAGGACGTCGTGCTCGGGGCAGGAGAGCCGGATCTGCTGGTAGACGCCGGGTGCCTCGATGAAGCGGTGCGGGTCGCCCGCCACGATCGGCGCGCCGCTCGCGGTCCGGGCGCCGGAGACGACCCAGCCGTTGGAGCCCGCCGTGCCGGGGCCGTCCGTCGCGAACAGTTCGGTCCACTCCTCGCCGAGCCGCCGCGCGACCTGCTCGCGCCACAGCTTGGTGGGGAAGCCGGCGAAGAGGATGTGGGTGGAGAGCCACACGGCGAGCGGCGTCCAGGGCTCCCAGCGCCCCGGCTCCAGGCCGGTCGCCGCGAACTCCGGTGCCCGCCGGGCGCCTTCCGCGAGGCCCTCGTTGACCCCGTCCACGTACGCCCGCACCCAGGCCGCCGTCTCCGCGTCCAGCCGGTCGTGGCAGCGGCGGGCGGTGTCGGCCAGCCTGGCCTGCCGTACGAAGGTGTCCCAGCCGGTCTCCGCCGCGCCGAGGAAGGCGGCGGTGGTGCCCTGCGCCCGGTGCCGCTCGACCTCCAGCTGCCAGGCGCGGTCCCGCGCGGTCACCAGGCCCTGGGCGCGGGCCAGTTCGCGCGGATCGCCGGCGCGCAGGTGCGGGATGCCGAAGGGGTCCCGGTAGACCTCGATGCTCACTGCGTTCGGCCCCGATCCGATCGTGGTTTCTTAGGTTAGGCTGACCTAAATTAACCTACAGGGCGGACAGGGGCGAGAGTGGGGTGGGCCGCGCGGGTCCAGTGGGAGCGTGCCGGGGATCTTGTGACCGGTTGACGATCCGTTACCCCCGCCCGGCATGGATCGTTGAAGCACTTCACGCCGACGCCGCCACGCACGCCCCGCGCCCCGCGCACACCGCGACGCGCGGGGCTTGCGGGAACGCCTGTGTCGAAAGATTCGAATATGGGCACGGAAACCACCCTTTGGAGTGAACTCACTCCAGGTGTCTGCCAGTTCACCCACAGTGCGTAAAGATTCCGGTGTCTCAAGTCGCCGCTGCCGCACCGACCCACAGTCCCCGTGGCGAGCGGCCGGCGACGCCATGTCTCTCGTGGGGGTTCCACCGCCTTGAACAGCAACACCTTCCGCATGCCCGTACGCCGTTCCGCCGCAGCCGCCACCGTCGCCGCGCTCGCGGTCGGCCCCGTGCTCCTCGCGGCCCCGGCGGCCCACGCCACGGGCGGAGAGGGCGCCGAAGGGCACGCCACCGCCGTCGTCCTGCGCGCCGGACTCGACGTGAACCTGCTCAACAAGGCCGTGAGCGTGCCGCTGCGCGCCTCCCTCAACGAGGTCGAGGCCCCGGCCAGCGCCAAGCGGACCGCCCTCACCGTCCAGGTGAAGGGCGCGGAGAACAACAAGCCGGTCGACGTCCTGCGCGCCGACGTCGCCACCTCCGAGGCGACCGTCCACGGCACCACCGCCAAGGGGTACGTCAACCTCGTCAAGGCGCGGGTCCACGTCCCCGGACTCCCGCTGCTCTCCCTCGTCGAGGTCGAGAAGGTCACCTCCAAGGCCGTCTGCGAGGCCGGCAAGCGCCCCGTCGCCGAGTCCAACCTGCTCGGCCACATCACCGTCCTCGGCAAGAAGACGACGCTGTCGACGGGCGGTCGGACCAAGGTGAGCGTGCCCGGCGTCGGCGAGGTCGTCCTCGACCTCTCCCGCACCTCCACCACCTCCCGCACCGCCGCCGCCACGGCCCTGGAGCTGAAGGTCACGGTCAACCCGCTCAACCTCAACGTCGCCGAGGTCGGCGGCACGATCACCCTCGCCGAAGCAACCTGCGCCACCCCCGCCGGCAACAAGCCGAGCGAGCGGCCCAGCGAGCGCCCGAGCGAGCAGCCTTCCCAGCAGCCGTCCGAGCAGCCCTCGCAGCAGCCCTCCACCCCGCCCAGCCACGACACCGGCGTGACGACGAACAACGGCGGCACCACCCCCACCGAGAACCTCGCCGAGACCGGCGGCAGCTCCATGACGCCGTACCTGGCCGGCGGCGCCCTCCTGCTCCTCGGCGTGGGCGGCGGCTCGATGCTGCTCGCCCGCGGCCGCGCCCGCGCCCGCGGCTGACCGGCCCGAGGGGAGAACGAAAGGGGACGCCGGGGGCGGTGCCGCACGTGCGGCACCGCCCCCGGCGCCACCCAGGCGTGGGGTCCGTGAGGCCCGCGGGGTCCGTTGGGTCTCAGCCCAGCATCAACAACGCCTGGTCCAGGGCCTGGAGGAAACGGTTCGTCGTCACCCGGTCCCGCACCGCGAGCCGCAGCCAGTTCCGGTCGAGCCCCGGGAAGGTGTCCCCGCGCCGCGCCGCGAAACCGAGCCCCCGCAGCCGCTCCCGTACCGCGTCCGCGCCCTCGATCCGCACCAGCACGAACGGCCCCTCCGCCGCCTCGACCACCCGCACCTCGTCGAACTCCGCGAGCCCCGCGAGCAGATGCGCCCGCTCCCTGCCGATCCGGTGCGCCGCCTCCTCCGCCTCCGCGAGCGCCGCCCGCGCCATGCACGCCTCCGCCGCCACCAGCGCCGGCGTCGACACCGGCCACAGCGGCTGGGCGCGTTCCAGCGCGGCGATCGTCTCCGCCGCCGCCAGCACATAGCCGATCCGCAGCCCCGCCAGACCCCAGGTCTTCGTCAGGCTCCGCAGCACCACCAGACCCGGCACGTCCGTCCGCCCGGCCAGCGACTCCCGCTCGCCCGGCACCGCGTCCATGAACGCCTCGTCGACCACCAGCGTCCGCCCGGGCCGGGCCAGCGCCGCGATCGCCTCCGCCGGATGCAGCACCGAGGTGGGGTTGGTCGGATTGCCGATCACCACCAGATCGGCCTCCTCCGGCACCGCCGCCGGATCCAGCCGGAAACCGTCCTCCTCGCGCAGCAGCACCCGCTCCACCTCGTGCCCGGCGTCCCGCAGCGCCGCCTCCGGCTCGGTGAACTGCGGATGCACCACGACCGGCCGCCGCGCCGGCAGCGCCCGCGCCAGGAGCACGAACGCCTCCGCCGCGCCCGCCGTGAGCAGCACCCGCCGGGCCGGCAGATCGTGCCGCTCGGCCACCGCCGCCCGCGCCACCCGCCCGTCGGGGTAGGCGGCCAGACCGGTCAGGGAGTCCGCGATCCGCTCCCGCAGCCACTCCGGCGGCGTGTTCGTCCGGACGTTGACCGCGAGGTCGATCAGCTTCTCGTCCCGGACCTCGGCGTCGCCGTGGTGACGCAGATCGTGTGCATCAGCATGAGTGTGGATGTCCATGGCCGCCGTCGTGTGGGGGGTGGGGATGGGGGTGGGGATGGTGCCCGGGGGGAGGGCGCGTGTGGGGGATGAGCCGGGCTCGCCTGCGATGTACCCGTGGCCCCGGCCCAACAACCGTACGCCTAAGCCATCTTCGTTCGACGCACCCGCATCATCCGGCCACCCCGTGACAGAACGGGCGATCGCGCACGTCACGCTCCGCGTCCGCCGCTTCGGCACCACCAGCACCGCCCCCGGCCCCGCCGCCCGCAGCGCCGCCGCCTCCGCCACGGACGCCGTCCCCGTCGCGGCCAGCGCGCGCCCCGAAGGATGCGGTACGGGCACCCCGGCCAGCTCCTCGCTCCGGAACGCCCGCACCGGCACCCCGAGCCGCTCCGCCGCCCCCGCGATCCCCGGCTCACCGGCCCGCGCCTCCAGCGTCGCGAGCACGCCCACGTCCCCGCCGCCGAGCCCCGCCTCGCGCAGCGCCGACCCGATCAGCCCCAGCACCTCCGCCGCCTCGGCCCCGGACCGGGCCCCGACCCCCACCACGACCCGCACCCCCACTTCGAGGTGCGCGGACGTCCCGCCATCGGATAGCAAAGGCCCATGGCTGTAGTCGTCGCGCTCGGCGCGTTCCTCATGACGCTGTTCGGCGGCTGGACGGCCCAGCGCGTCACCGACCGACGCCACCTCGTCCTCGGCCTCGCCGGCGGTCTCATGCTCGGCGTCGTCGGACTCGACCTGCTCCCCGAGGCCATGGACGCCGCCGGGAAGCAGGTCTTCGGCGTCCCCCAGGCGCTGCTGCTCTTCGTCGGCGGCTTCCTCCTCGCCCACGTGATGGAACGTCTCCTCGCCGTCCGCAGCGCCGCGCACGGAGCCGAGCCGGGGGAGCGCGTCCCGCAGGTCGGACTCACGGCCGCCGCCGCCATGGTCGGTCACAGCCTCATGGACGGCATCGCCCTCGGTGCCGCCTTCCAGGTCGGTGGCGGCATGGGCGCGACCGTCGCGCTCGCCGTCATCACCCACGACTTCGCCGACGGGTTCAACACGTACACGATCACCAGCCTGTACGGGAACGCCCGCCGCAAGGCCCTCGCCATGCTCGTCGCCGACGCGGTCGCCCCGCTCGTCGGCGCCGCCTCCACCCTGCTGTTCACCCTTCCGGAGGAACTGCTCGGCAGCTATCTCGGCTTCTTCGGCGGCGCCCTGCTCTACCTCGCCGCCGCCGAGATCCTGCCCGAGGCCCACCACGACCACCCCGCCCTGACCACCCTGCTGTGCACGGTGGCCGGCGTGGCCTTCATCTGGCTCGTGGTGGGCCTGTCCGGCGGCTGAGCTCACGCGCAGTGCTCCACGAAACGCGCGGCCGCCTGCGGGGCCCCCGCCCAGTGCGTGTGCACATAGCTCGCGTGCACCCCGCCCCGTACGAAGCCCTCGACCCGGCGCTCCGGCTGCCACAGCCCCCAGGCGGCCTGCTCCCCGGCGCCCGGCTCGATCACCGTGCGGTGGAACTCGTGCCCCCGCATCCGCGTCCCCGCCGCCGCCAGCACGCTGTCGCTGACGGCGACCGCGTCCCGGTAGCCCAGCGTGAGCCGCTCCGACATGCGCGCGTCGGCGTCGAGCACCCCGCACATCGGCCGCCCGTCCAGCGACCGCGCCAGATACAGCAGCCCCGCGCACTCGGCGGCCACCGGCGCGCCCGAGGCGGCGAGCTCGGCGACGGCCTTCCGCAAGGGCTCGTTCGCGGACAGCTGCTCGCCGTACATCTCGGGGAACCCGCCCCCTATGACCAGCCCCCGCGTCCCCTCGGGAAGCGCCTCGTCCCGCAGCGGATCGAAGGTGACGACCTCGGCTCCGGCGGCGGTCAGCAGCTCCGTGTGCTCGGCGTACGAGAAGGTGAACGCGGCACCGCCGGCGACGGCGACGACGGGCCTCCGGCCGGGCTCGACCGCCGTCCGCGCACCGGCGGTCGCGGGGTGCCCGCCCGTGCCGCCCCGCGGCACGCCCGCCCACGCCGCGGCGGCGTCCCACGGCGCACCGTCCAGTGCGGGCGCACTGCGCGCCAGCGCGAGCAGCGCCTCCAGATCGCAGCCCCGCCGTACCTGCTCCGCCTGCGCGGCCACCGCCTCCACGGCCTGCGCCTGCCGCTCGGCGACCGGCACGAGCCCCAGGTGCCGCGACGGCGTGGCCACGGCGGGCGCCCGCCGCAGCACCCCGAGCACGGGCACGCCCGACTCCTCCAGCGCCTCCCGCAGCAGCAGCTCGTGCCGGTCGGTCGCGACCTTGTTGAGGATCACCCCGCCCAGCCGCACCCGCGGGTCCCAGGACGCGAAGCCGTGCACGAGCGCGGCCACCGACCGGGACTGCGAGGAGGCGTCCACGACGAGCACCACCGGCGCCCGCAGCAGCTTCGCCACCTGCGCGGTGGAGGCCAGCTCGCCCTGCCCGGCGGCGCCGTCGTACAGCCCCATCACGCCCTCGACGACCGCCAGGTCGCAGCCCCGCGCGCCGTGCGCGAAGAGCGGCGCGATCAGCTCCGTACCGCACATGTACGCGTCGAGGTTGCGGCCCGGGCGGCCGGTGGCGAGCGCGTGGTAGCCCGGGTCGATGTAGTCCGGGCCGACCTTGTGCGGGGAGACCGCGAGACCACGGCCGGCGAACGCGGCCATCAGGCCGGTCGCGACCGTGGTCTTGCCCGCGCCCGAGGACGGCGCGGCGATGACGAGACGTGCTACCACTCGATGCCCCGCTGGCCCTTCTGACCCGCGTCCATCGGGTGCTTCACCTTCGACATGTCGGTCACGAGGTCCGCGAAGTCCACCAGCTCCTGCGGGGCGTTGCGGCCGGTGATGACGACGTGCTGCTGCCCGGGACGGTCCCGCAGCACCTCGACGACCTCCTTGGTGTCGATCCAGCCCCAGTGCAGCAGGTACGCGAACTCGTCGAGGACGTAGAACCGGTACTTCTCCTCGGCGAGGTCCCGCTTGACCTGCTCCCAGCCCTCGCGGGCCTTCTCCTCGTGCGACTGCTCGCCCTCGGCGACCTCGCGCTGGATCCAGGACCAGCCCTCGCCCATCTTGTTCCAGGTGACCGTGCCGCCCTTGCCGGTCTCGCCGAGTGCCTTGAGGGCGTTCTCCTCGCCGACCTTCCACTTGGCGGACTTGACGAACTGGAACACCCCGATCGGCCACCCCTGGTTCCAGGCGCGCAGCGCCATGCCGAACGCGGCGGTCGACTTCCCCTTGCCGACGCCCGTGTGCACCATCACGAGTGCGCGGTTACGGCGCTGGCGGGTGGTGAGACCGTCGTCGGGAACGACGGTCGGCTGTCCCTGTGGCATCAGGCGGCCCTCCTGGCAGAGCGGTTGTCCTGTACGTTCCTCACGTCCCTGACGAGACCCGCGATCGCGTCCGCGCGCAGCTCGTCCAGGGTGACGGCGGTGCCGCCGAGTTCACGGGCGAGGGTCCCGGCGAGGCCCAGCCGCACCGGTCCCGTCTCGCAGTCCACGACGACGCTCGCCGTGCCGTCGGCGGCGTGCAGCCGCGCGGCGCGGGCGGCGAGCGCCAGCGGATCGGCGCCGCCACCGGTCGCGCGGCCGTCGGTGACGACCACCAGCAGCGGGCGGCGCGAGGGGTCCCGCAGCCGCTCGACCCGCAGCACGTCGTGCGCCTTGAGCAGCCCGGCCGACAGCGGCGTACGGCCGCCCGTCGGGAGCTGTTCCAGCCGGGTGGCGGCCGCGTCCACCGACGAGGTCGGCGGCAGCGCGAGCTCCGCGTCCCGGCCCCGGAAGGTGATCAGACCGACCTTGTCGCGCCGCTGGTACGCGTCGAGCAGCAGCGACAGCACGGCGCCCTTCACCGCGCCCATCCGCTGCCGGGCCGCCATCGAACCGGAGGCGTCCACGGCGAACAGCACCAGGTTCCCCTCCCGGCCCTCACGGGTCGCCTGCCGCAGGTCGTCCCGGCGCACCACCAGGCCGGGGCCACCGCGCCCGCGGGCCTTCTGGTGCGGGGCGGCGGCGTGCACGGTGGCGGTCAGGTGCAGCTTGGTCAGCGCGCCCCGGGGGCGGACGGCGCCGGTGGTGCGACCGTGCTCGGTACGGGCCCGGGAGCGGCGCCCGGCGGCGCCCTCGCCGAGGCCGGGCACGCTCAGCATCTTCGTACGGAACGGCTCGGCGGCCTGGACGGCGGCGCGCTCACCCGCGCCCGAGCCCGAGCCCGCGCCTGTGCCGGAACCGGCGCCGCTGTCCTGCGGCGCGGGGGCCGGGGCCTCCTCGGGCGCGGCCCCTTCGCTCTCGGGCGCGGGCCCGTCGCCCTGCGGCGGAATCCCGCCCCCGCCACCCCCGCCGGGACCGCCGTCGCCCGGACCGTCCGGCTCGGGCTCGGGCTCGTCGTCCGGGGCGTCGCCCTTGAACTGGTCGAGGGTCTCGTCCAGCTTGTCCTCGTCGAGGCCGGGGGCGTCGAAGGGGTTGCGCCGCCGCCGGTGCGGGAGGGCCAGGAGCGCGGCCTGCCGCACGTCCTCGGACGTCACCTCGGTCCGCCCCGCCCAGGCCGCCAGCGCGGTCGCCGTACGGGCCATCACGATGTCGGCGCGCATGCCGTCGACCTCGAACGCGGCGCAGGTCGCGGCGATCTGCAGCAGCTCCGCGTCACCGAGCGCCACCTGTGGCAGCAACTCCCTTGCGGCGACGATCCGTTCACGCAGCGCGGCCTCCTCGCCGGCCCAGCGCGCGGCGAACGCCGCCGGGTCGTCCTCGAAGGCGAGCCGCCGCCGGACCACCTCGACCCGCTGCTCGGGCACCCGGGACGCGGCGACCTCCACGGTGAGCCCGAACCGGTCGAGCAACTGCGGCCGCAGCTCGCCCTCTTCGGGGTTCATCGTGCCGACGAGCAGGAAGCGGGCCGCGTGCCGCACGGAGACGCCCTCGCGCTCGACGTACGAGGAGCCCATGGCGGCCGCGTCGAGCAGCAGGTCGATCAGATGGTCGTGGAGCAGGTTGACCTCGTCCACGTACAGGATGCCCCGGTGCGCGTCGGCGAGCAGGCCCGGCTCGAAGGCCTTCACGCCCTCGGCGAGCGCCCGCTCGATGTCGAGCGCGCCGACCAGCCGGTCCTCGGAGGCGCCGACGGGCAACTCGACCATGCGCGCGGGCCGTTCGTCCCCGCCCGCGGTCTCGTGCGGCCCGTCCGGGCAGGCGGGGTCGGGCGCGCCCGGGTCGCAGCTGAAGCGGCAGCCCGCGACCACGGGCACGGCCGGCAGCAGCTCGGCGAGCGCGCGCACGGCGGTCGACTTGGCGGTGCCCTTCTCGCCGCGGACCAGCACACCGCCCACGGCCGGGCTGATCGCGTTCAGCAGCAGCGCGAGCCGCAGGTCGTCCATGCCGACGACGGCGGTGAACGGATAGCGGGTGCTCATCGGGTGGTCACTCCTTCGAGTCGTACGGGGGTCGGGGCGGGCGGTGCGGGCGGGGTGCTCACGGCGCCCCCGGCGGTACGAACGGCAGCCCCGTCGGGGCGCCCTCCTCGATGAGCCGCAGCAGCGCGTCCGTGTCGGCGTGCTCCTCGATCAGGTCGCCGAGCCGGTCCAGCTGCTCCTCGCGGAGCGCGCCGAACGAGGTGTCCGGGGCCGGGACGAAGCGGCGGCCGGACGCGGCGGCGACCTCGCGCAGGAAGGCCCGGCGGAAGCCGTCGCTCTCCAGCGAGCCGTGCCAGTGGGTGCCCCAGACGGCGCCCACCCGACAGCCGTCGAGGAAGGGCTCGCCGCCCTCGACGGTGGCGACGCCGTGGTGGATCTCGTACCCCTCGACCCGCTCGCCGAGCGCCTCGCCGACCGGCCGGGCCAGGGTCTTCTCGACCCCGAAGCGCACCCGTACGGGCAGCAGCCCGAGTCCGTCGACCACGCCGGCCTTCGACTCGACCTCGTCCTCGATCCGCTCGGCGAGCGCCTGGAAGCCGCCGCAGATGCCGAGCACCGGCCGCCCCTCGGCGGCGCGCCGGGCCAGGGCGTCGGCCAGGCCGCGTTCCCGCAGCCAGGCGAGGGCCTTGACGGTGCCGCGGGTGCCGGGCACGACCACCAGGTCCGCGTCGACGAGTTCCTCGGGCCGGTCCACGAACCGGACCACGACGCCCGGCTCGGCGGCCAGCGCGTCCACGTCGGTGAAGTTGGACATCAGCGGGACGGCGCAGACCGCGACCCGCAGCACGTCGGCGCCGACCGGCGGCGCCACCACCGACTCGCGGACGGTGCCCCGCTGCGAGACCCTCCCCCAGCCTCCGGCCGGGGGGACCCCCATGCCGTCCTCCTCGTCGATGCCGAGCCCGTGGGCGAACGGCAGGACACCGAAGGTGCGGCGTCCGGTGAGCCCGTGGAGCATGTCGAGACCGGGTTCGAGGAGCGTCACGTCGCCGCGGAACTTGTTCACCAGGAAGCCGGCGACGAGCGCCTGGTCCTCGGGCGCGAGCAGCGCCGTCGTCCCGAAGAACTGGGCGAACACCCCGCCCCGGTCGATGTCGCCGACGACCACGACGGGCAGCCGCGCGGCCCGCGCGATGCCCATGTTCACGATGTCCGTGCGCCGCAGGTTGATCTCGGCCGGGCTGCCCGCCCCCTCGCAGATCACGGCGTCATACGTGCCCCGCAGTTCCTCCAGGCACGCCAGCACCGGCTCGAAGAGCGTCCCCTGCCGTCCGCCGTGGTAGCCGCGGGCGCTCATCTCGCCGACCGGCTTCCCCATGAGCACGACCTGGCTGGAACGGTCGCCGCCGGGCTTCAGGAGCACCGGGTTCATCAGCGCGGTGGGCTCGACGCGGGCGGCCTGCGCCTGCATCGCCTGGGCGCGGCCGATCTCGGCGCCCTCCCGGGTCACGAAGGAGTTCAGGGACATGTTCTGCCCCTTGAACGGCGCGACCTTGACGCCCTGCCGGACCAGCCAGCGGCAGATGCCGGCCGTGACGACGCTCTTGCCCGCGTCGGACGTGGTCCCGGCGACGAGCAGCCCCCCACCCCTCATGCGTTCCTCCGCTTCAGCGCGCTCGCGATCATCCGGCCGCCGACACAGGCGGCCAGGGTCAGTCCGGTCACCCGGCGGGACAGGCGTACCGCCCGGTCGATGTCGGCGACCTCGACGGGCCGCCCCGCCCCGTTGAGGACCGGCCGGTGCTCGATCCGGCCGCCGTACGCGAGGGTCCCGCCGAGCCGTACGCCGAGGGCGCCCGCGAAGGAGGCCTCCACGGGGCCCGCGTTGGGGCTGGGGTGCTTCGCCGCGTCGGCGCGCCAGGCCCGGGCCGCGCCGCGCGGGTTCCCGCCGGCGACGGTGGCGAGGACGGCGGTGAGCCGGGCGCCCGGCCAGCCGGCGAGGTCGTCGAGCCGGGCCGAGGCCCAGCCGAAGCGGCGGTACTTCGGCGACTTGTGGCCGACCATCGCGTCCAGGGTATTGACCGCCCGGAAGCCGAGCAGGCCGGGCACGCCCGCGACGGCACCCCAGAACAGGGCGCCCACGACGGCGTCGGAGGTGTTCTCGGCGACCGATTCGACGACCGCGCGGGCCATCGCGGGACCGTCCAGGGAGTGCGGGTCGCGTCCGCACAGGTGCGGCAGGCGCTCCCGGGCGACCTCCAGGTCCCCGGCCGCGAGCGCCCCGCCGATCGCGCGGGCCTCGCGGCCCAGCGACGTACCGCCGACGACGGCCCACACGGAGGCGGCGGTCAGGGCGACGGTGGCGGCGCGGCTGCCCCGTACCGTACGGGCGGCCAGCGCGCCGAGCGCCACGGTGGAGCCGGCGCAGACGGCGGTGTGCAGGGCGCCCCAGCCGCGGTGGTCGCGCAGCAGGCGCTCCTCGACCGCGCCGGCCGCCCGGCCGAAGGCGGCGACGGGATGGCCTCGGCGGGGGTCGCCCGCGAGCAGGTCGACGGCGAGGCCGGCGGCCGCTCCGTAAGCGAAAGTGCGGGTGGCGCTGGTGGCGCTGCTGGCGCTGGTGGCGCCGGTGGAACCGATGGTGCCGGGAAAGCCGAGGCCGCGGCCGGGCATGGCGCTCTGTCCTCACTCAGGGTCCGCGCCCTGGATCGACGTGACCGGCGGCGAGAGTTCCTGACTCCCGGCCCCGGGGGGCCGGTCACAGTGGCGGGACCGCGCCGGATTCGCACCGGACTTCCTCTACTGGCGCCGTAATGGCCCCGGCAGTCCACCACGCTGCGCGAACAGCCGTCAACTCACCCTTGACCTGCGTCGGGTCACTGTGCGGAGCGCCACAGACACGACGGCCGGGCGGCCCGCACCCTGTGGTGCGGACCGCCCGGCCGTCGTGCTCGCCGCCTCGGACGACGCTCGGTGGAGCGCGTCAGATGACGATCAGGTAGATGCCGTACGCCACGGCCGCCGCGCACAGGGCGAAGCAGGCGTAGGCGCCGGTACGGGCCAGCGAGGCGGAGCCGCCGTTCGCGGCGGCCTCCTCCTGCTTGGAGAGGCCCATGACGCCGAGGGTGAAGAGGCCCACCAGGGCGACGGTCGCCACGAGGCTGACTCCGAAGACGGAGCCGAGGGCTGCCCAGTCGATCTTCATGCTTGGTTCCAGTTCCTTAGACCGCGGCGGCGGGGGCCGGGGGAGCGGCGGGGTCCGTGGGGCCCGGGGTGGGGATGGTGGCCTTCAGGTCCGTGTCCGTGACGGCGGCGACGGAGCCGGCCGGCGGCGGGGTGACGGCCGCGATGGCGGTGGTCACCACACCCGCGGGCTCGGCGGGGGCGTCGAGGTCGTCGGCCGTGACGTTGTTGTGGTCGACCGGCTTGCGACGGGACAGCGACCAGATGACACCGGAGCCGGCGACCAGCAGGACCGCGACGGCGGCGATGCCCCAGGGGCCCTGCTTGGTGAGGAACTCGGCGCCGGCGCCGACCACGGCCGCGGCGGGCAGGGTCAGACCCCAGGCGACGAACATCCGGGTGGCGGTCGACCAGCGGACGACTCCGCCCTTGCGGCCGAGGCCGGCGCCCATCACGGCACCCGAGCAGGACTGGGTGGTGGAGAGCGAGAAGCCCAGGTGGGAGGAGGCCAGGATGACCGTGGCGGCGCTGGTCTGGGCGGCGAAGCCCTGCTGCGGCTGGAGGTCGGTGAGGCCCTTGCCCATGGTGCGGATGATGCGCCAGCCGCCGAGGTAGGTGCCGGCCGCGATCGCGATGCCGGCGGCGACGATGACCCACATCGGGGGGTTGGAGCCGGGGGCGAGGACACCGCCGGTGACCAGGGCGAGGGTGATGATGCCCATCGTCTTCTGGGCGTCGTTGGTGCCGTGGGCGAGCGAGACGAGACCGGCGGAGGCGATCTGGCCGGCCCGGTAGCCCTTCGCGGTGGCCTTCGTCTCGGTCTTCGCGCCGATGCGGTACGTCAGGCGGGTGGCGACCATCGCGGCCAGACCGGCGACGATCGGGGCCGCGACGGCGGGGATGAGGACCTTGGTGACGATGGTCGGGCCGTTGACCGCGCCCCAGCCCGCCGACATCACGGCGGCGCCGATGAGGCCGCCGAACAGGGCGTGGGAGGAGCTGGACGGCAGACCGAGCAGCCAGGTCAGCAGGTTCCACAGGATGGCGCCGACGAGCGCCGCGAAGATCACTTCTGTACGAATGCCCTCTTCGTTGATGATCCCGCCGGAGATCGTCTTGGCGACCTCCACGGACAGGAACGCGCCGACGAGGTTCAGCACGGCGGACATGGCCACCGCCGTCTTGGGCTTGAGAGCACCGGTCGAGATGGTCGTCGCCATCGCGTTGGCGGTGTCGTGGAAACCGTTCGTGAAATCGAACACGAGAGCTGTCACGACCACAATCGCGAGCAGCAGCGTGATGTGTTCCATTTACCCAGGCAATCGTTTGACGTCAGTGGCTCGTCGAACGTACGCAACCTGGGTGAACGGAAGATGAACTGGGTCGGGCTGTGTGGTGTCCCCAACCGGGGTCCCGGCATTCCGTTTCCGCCCCCGGAACCATGCCGTCCGGCACGCCTGTCCACCATGCGGTCGGGGTGCGACCCGGGGTAAGCCCTGCCGTACCAGGACGCATACGACTCGCGCCCCTTCCACCCCACTCCACCCGTTCCGTCCCGTGGACCCCGCACGACCCCCGCGAAGACCCCCCGTCGCCCCCGCGCGCGGCCCGTCAGCCGGACGGACGACCCCGCCGAGGAGACCCATGTCACTCGTCAGGGGGCCCGCCCGGTGGCAGCCTTCCCGACCTCTGCCGACACTGGGAGCGTGCGCCCGGCTACAGCGACGGCACTTGCCGTCACCACAGTGATCGGTGTCGGCGCGGCCGCGGTGGCGGCCGGCCGGTACGCCAGCGACGCCGCCCTCGGGGTGCCGTCCGGACGCCCCCTCCCGGGCGACCCCAGACTGACCGTGCACGCCACCGGACCCGGCCGGATCACCCTCACCCGCAGCCTCGCCTCGCTGCGCCCCGGCACCTACGGCATCGAGGCCACCGGACTGCACGCGGTCGTCGGACCCGTCCTCGACCGGGTCCCGCACACCGCCGACACCGTGGTGCGCCGCCTCGAACGCGTCGAGCTCGGCACCCTCTCCACCGGCGCCCGCGTCCGCTTCACCCCCCAGCTGCACTGCGGCACCCCCGAGACCGCCCTCGGCCTGCCCTACGAGGACGTCGAGATCCCCGGCGAACTCGGCAACCTGCCCGCCTGGCTCGTCCCCGGCGCCCACTCCACCTGGGTGATCGCCCTGCACGGCCTCGGCGCCACCCGCGAGCACGCCCTCAACCTCGTCCCCTTCCTCCACCGCCGGCAGGTCCCCGTCCTCGTCCCCGCCTACCGCGGCGACGAGGGCGCGCCCGCCGCCCCCGACGGCCTCGCCCACCTGGGCGACTCCGAGTGGCGTGACGTCGACGCCGCCATCCGCTACGCCGTCCGCCGGGGCGCCGCACAGGTCGTCCTGCACGGCTGGGGCGCGGGCGCCGCGATGGCCCTGCACGCCGCCGCGGGCTCCGGGGTGCGCGACCGGATCCGCGGCCTGGTCCTCGACTCCCCGGTCCTCGACTGGGAGGCCACCCTGCGCAACCTCGCCGCCGCCCGCGGGGTCCCCGGCCCCCTCGTGCCGCTCGCCGTCCGCGCCGCCCAGGGCAGGACCGGCCTGCACGGCGACCGGCTCGCCGAGGCCGCCGACCCCGCCGGGCTGCGCGTACCGACCCTCGTCTTCCACGGACCCGACGACACGATCGCCCCCTGGGACCGCTCGCAGCAGCTGGCCGCCCTCCGCCCCGACCTGGTCACCCTCACCACGGTCGGCAACGCCCCGCACGCGTCCATGTGGAACGCGGACCCGGTCCGCTACGAGGAGGCGCTGCGGCGCTTCCTGACGCCGCTCGTGTAACGACGCGTCCGGCGGGCGGAGGGCTCCGGCCCCGGACCGCCGCCGGAGCCGCCCCCGGCGTTGCCCCCACCGCCCCCGAAGAAGGGGACCAATGCAGCGGCGTTGCGGATTCCGATTGGGCTTTCGGGCCGTCAGCGGGAAGACTGCCCCCGTGACGTCTCGAAAGCCCGATGAACCATTGGCGCGCAACTCCAGACTCCGACTCGTCCGTCCGCGGGCCCTCGCCACCGCGCGGCGGGCCGTGACGACCCGGCGCACCCGCCCGGCGCCACGCCCGCCCGAGGGGACACCGCCCCGGGCGGTACTCGCCGGCCAGGCCCGTGCCGTGCTGGCCGACGCCGTACGCATCGCCCGCTGGGCGGCCGTGGACCGCAACGCCGTGACCGCACCCCCGGACGTCGTCGACGGGGAACGGGCCGCCGCCGCACTGGATCTGACGCCCGCCCAGGTACGGGCCGGCTGGGACCGCGCCCGGCTCGCCGGACTCGTCGAACTGCACGGCGACACCGCCCGCCCCGGCTGGCGGCTGCACGCCTGGGACCGCGACGACTCCGCCGTGCTGCGCGGCTGGGTCGCCCTCTTCGACGCCTGGTCGCTGGTCCACCCGGCGCCCGAGGCCGTCGCCCCCGGCGCCGTCGCCGAGGTCGTCGAGGCCGTCCCGCAGGTCCTCTCGCTGCTCCAGCTCTCCGCCGGGCCCGTCCTGGTGCCCGCCCTGCTCGACCTGCTCGGGCAGCGCGTCGAGGAGCTGCGCGGGGAGCGCTGCGAGGTCCCGGCCCCCGGCACCGTCGTCGAGACCGCCCCCGCCGCCGAGGGGCTGTCCGCGCTGCTCGACTGGGCCCTGGAGGGCCTGGCCGCCGTCGGCGCCCTGACCCTGGGCTCCGGCCAGGCCACCCTGACCCCGCTCGGGAACTGGGCGGTCTGGGTCAAGCTGGAGCAGATCTGCGTCGCCGCGCAGAGCCCCGCCGGCAACATCGAGCAGTCCGCCGAGGACATGCTGCGCGGCTGCGCCCGCCTCACCCCGGGCCCCGCCCGCGACGAGTACCGCGCCTGGCTCGCCGCCCGCACCCTCTCCAGCGCCGTCGGCGAGCTCCTCGCCGTGGCCCGTGGCGAGGACGCCCTGCTGCGCGGCCTCGCCTTCGAGGCCCTGCGGGTGGTCGGCGCCCCGGCCGAGCCCGAGGTCCGCGCCGCCCTCGCCGAGCCCTCGCTGCGCCCGTACGCGCTGCTGTGGCTCGCCGAGTACGAGGGCGCCGACCCCGACGACGCCCCCGAGGTGCTCACCCGGGAGGAGGCGACCTGGCTCTGGGTGGACACCGCGGCCGCCGTCGCCGACCACGGCGAGAGCACCCTGCTCGTACGGCACCTGGACTCCGCCGTGCAGGGCACCGTCCCCGCGCTGCTCGACGCGGTCATGGCCGTCGGCCACCCCCGCACCGTGCAGGTCCTGGTCGCGCTCGCCGCGGCGCACCCCGACCCGGCCCTGGCGAAGGCGGTCCGCCGGGCCGCCTTCCAGGTCCACACGGGCGGCGCCTGACCTTCCGACGGGCTGCGGGCCCGATCCGGTCCGCGGGCCCGATCCGGTCCGCCGGCCGGGTCCGGCCTGCGGACCGGCCGCCGGTCGCCCCGCTACCCGGCCGCGACGCCGGGGGCGTACGTCCCGAAGCTCCAGACGTTGCCCTCGGCGTCCAGGGCCATGTAGTCCCGGGAGCCGTAGTCCTGGTCCGTGGGCGGCATCGCGATCTCGACGCCGTGGGCCACGGCACGGGCGTGGTGCTCGTCCACGTCCGCGACGCGCACGTACACCCCCGTCGGGCCGCCGCGGGCCATCAGCTTGTCGAACTCGCTGCCCGAACCCGCGCTGCCGAGCATCACCATCCCGTTCCCGTACGCGAGCTCCGCGTGCATCACACGCCCGTCCTCGCCCTCGTACACCGCGGTCGCCGTGAAGCCGAACGCCTCGGTGAGCAGCGTGATCGCGGCCTTCGCGTCCTCGTACCGCAGTGTCGGACAGATGTCGGGTGCCTCGGCCATCCCGATCACTTCCTCTCCGGTGACTCATGTGACTGTGACCTGGATCTCAGTCTGGCAGCCGCCACTGACACATCGCCGGAGGCCGCCGCCTCACCGGAAGGTGTTGCACCGCGCCATGTCGCCCGTGCGGTAGCCGGTGGCGAACCACTGCTGCCGCTGCGCCGCCGAGCCGTGCGTCCAGCTCTCCGGCGTCACCCGCCCCTGGAAGCGCTCCTGGATCCGGTCGTCGCCGACCGCCGCGGCCGCGTCCAGGCCGTCGCGGATGTCCTCCTCGGTCAGCCGGGTGATCACCGGCCGGCCGGTCCTGTCGTCGGGGGTGGTCGTCGCGTGCCGCGCCCACACGCCCGCGTAGCAGTCGGCCTGGAGCTCCACCCGTACCGCGTTGGAGTTCGCCCCGGTCCGCCCGTCCTGGGCCTTGGCCAGCGTCCCCATGAGGTTCTGCACGTGGTGCCCGTACTCGTGCGCCACGACGTACGCCTGCGCGAAGGGTCCGCCGGTCGAGCCGAACTTGGTGCGCAGCTCGTCGAAGAATCCGAGGTCCAGATAGACCCGGCGGTCGCCCGGGCAGTAGAAGGGGCCGACGGCCGAGGTGGCCGTGCCGCAGGCGGTGGACACCCGCTCGGTGAACATCACGGTCGCGGCCGGCGCGTACTGCCCGCCGCGGCGCGCGAACTCGGCCCGCCAGAAGTCCTGCACGCTGTTGACGACCGCCACGATCCGGCAGTCCTCGCGGGTGTTGGCGTCCGAGCCCTTCTTGCAGCTCTGGCTCACCTGGGTCGCGGAGGAGGCGGTCGCGGCCGGCTCGTCGCCGCCCGAGGACAGGCCCAGCTGCTCGGGACCCACCCCGAAGAGCAGGCCCAGGATCAGCGCGACGATGCCGGCGATCCCGCCACCGATGGTGGCCTTGCCGCCCGGTACCCGGCTGCCCCGGACGTCCTTGACCTCCGAGGTGTCCAGATCGGCGTCGTCGTCGAACTGCATGCCCACCGCCCTCCGCGTTTCTGCCGAGTATCGAGGCTTCGGTCGTTTGTCACCCCTTTTGTGAAGCATGTGAGGTATGCCGCATGGCCCAAAATCAGTTGCAACGGACCGTTAGACTGACCGCATGGTCGTTCTCCTCTGGGTGCATTAGCGGCGTCGAAGCCCGCATCAGCCGTCCTTCCGCCCTTCCCACCGCCCAGGAGTATGTCCGTGATCACCGCTTCCGGAATCGAGCTGCGCGCCGGCGCGCGCGTCCTCATCGAGTCCGCTTCCTTCCGAGTCGCCAAGGGCGACCGCATCGGCCTGGTCGGCCGCAACGGAGCGGGAAAGACCACCCTCACCAAGTGCCTCGCGGGCGAGGGCCAGCCGGCCGGCGGCACCATCACCCGCTCCGGCGAGGTCGGCTACCTGCCGCAGGACCCGCGCACCGGTGACCTCGACGTGCTGGCCCGCGACCGCATCCTGTCGGCCCGTGGCCTCGACGCCCTGATCCGCAAGATGCGCATGAACGAGGAGCGCATCGCCACCGGCGCCGGCGCCACCCGCGACAAGGCGATGCGGCAGTACGAGCGCCAGGAGACCGAGTTCCTCACCAAGGGCGGGTACGCGGCCGAGGCCGAGGCCTCCACCATCGCCGCCGCGCTCGGCCTGCCCGACCGCGTCCTCGGCCAGCCGCTGCACACCCTCTCCGGCGGTCAGCGCCGCCGGATCGAGCTGGCCCGGATCCTCTTCTCCGACGCGGACACCCTGCTCCTCGACGAGCCGACCAACCACCTCGACGCCGACTCGATCGTCTGGCTGCGCGACTACCTGCGGAGCTACCGCGGCGGCTTCATCGTGATCTCCCACGATGTCGACCTGGTCGAGACCGTCGTCAACAAGGTGTTCTACCTGGACGCCAACCGCTCCGTGATCGACGTCTACAACATGGGCTGGAAGCTCTACCAGCAGCAGCGCGAGGCCGACGAGAAGCGCCGCAAGCGCGAGCGCCAGAACGCCGAGAAGAAGGCCGCCGCGCTCAACTCGCAGGCCGACAAGATGCGCGCCAAGGCCACCAAGACGGTCGCCGCGCAGAACATGGCCAAGCGCGCCGAGCGGCTGCTGTCGGGCCTGGACGCGGTCCGCGTCTCCGACAAGGTCGCCAAGCTGCGCTTCCCGGACCCCGCGCCCTGCGGCAAGACCCCGCTCACGGCGGAGGGCCTGTCGAAGTCGTACGGCTCGCTCGAGATCTTCACCGATGTGGACCTGGCCATCGACAAGGGCTCCCGCGTCGTCATCCTGGGCCTCAACGGCGCGGGCAAGACGACCCTGCTCCGCCTCCTCGGCGGGGTCGAGCAGCCCGACACCGGCGAGGTCACCCCGGGCCACGGCCTCAAGCTGGGCTACTACGCGCAGGAGCACGAGACCCTCGACCCCGAGCGCTCGGTCCTGGAGAACATGCGCTCCGCCTCCCCCGACCTGGACCTGGTTGAGGTGCGCAAGGTGCTCGGTTCCTTCCTGTTCTCCGGCGACGACGTCGACAAGCCGGCCGGGGTGCTCTCCGGCGGCGAGAAGACCCGGCTCGCGCTCGCGACCCTGGTCGTCTCCTCGGCCAACGTGCTGCTCCTGGACGAGCCCACCAACAACCTCGACCCGGCCAGCCGCGAGGAGATCCTCGGCGCGCTGCGCACCTACAAGGGCGCGGTCGTGCTCGTCACCCACGACGAGGGCGCGGTCGCGGCGCTGGACCCGGAGCGGATCATCCTGCTCCCGGACGGTGTCGAGGACCTGTGGGGCCCGGACTACGCGGACCTGGTCGCCCTGGCCTGACCGGCGCTGAACGGCCCTGAACGGCACTGACCGGCTCGACCCGTCGTGATCATGCCGGTTGATCATGCCGGGCTGGATCATTCGGCTCATGGGTGATCCTTCATCTGAGTGAGAGCGTCTCGTACCTCCGGCGCGGGCCCTGCGGAATCCTTCCGCCAGGGCCCGCGCCGTACTGGTGTTCGTGCCGTGTCGCTGACCTGGCACTTCCCTCGCGGGGCGACCCCGGGGTCGCCTCCGGACACTGCGGAACGATCGATTCCGTTCGTGTCGTTCCCGTCCGCACGGGCCAAGCCGATGGCACGGACCTTGTCGAATGGGTGGCCAGGAACTCCGGAAGGGGTGATCATGAGAAGTCCAGAGCGCACTTCCCATGAGGAGGCACGGGTGGCCGAGACTCTGAAGAAGGGCAGCCGGGTGACCGGCGCCGCGCGCGACAAGCTCGCGGCAGACCTGAAGAAGAAGTACGACTCCGGTGCGAGCATCCGGGCGCTGGCCGAGGAAACCGGCCGCTCCTACGGATTCGTCCACCGGATGCTCAGCGAGTCCGGAGTCACGCTGCGGGGACGCGGCGGAGCGACACGGGGCAAGAAGGCGGCCTCGGCCTGACATCGGGGCGGTTCCGCCGGTCCACCGGGTCTCCCGGTGGCCACCCGGTCGTCCATGCGGTCGACCGAGTGGTTACTGTGCAGTCACTTAGCAACGGCTGATGTGCTGCACCGGAACCGGAGGCGCCCCCATGACTACGCTCGACGACTCTGAGCTCGTATTCGACAAGGACGGTGTACGGCTCACCGTCGAGGACGCCGTTGCCACGGTGACCCTGACCAACCCGGCGAAGCGCAACGCCCAGTCTCCCGCTCTGTGGCGGGCGTTGACGGAGGCCGGCCGGTCACTCCCGGGCAGCGTGCGGGTCGTGGTCCTGCGCGGCGAGGGCAAGTCCTTCTCCGCGGGCCTCGACCGGCAGGCGTTCACGCCCGAGGGCTTCGACGGAGAGCCTTCCTTCCTTGAGATGGCGCGCGGGTCCGAGGAGGACCTCGACGCGATCATCGCCGAGTACCAGGAGGCGTTCACCTGGTGGCGCCGCAGCGACCTCGTGTCGATCGCGGCCGTCCAGGGGCACGCCATCGGCGCGGGCTTCCAGCTCGCGCTCGCCTGCGACCT
Organism: Streptomyces sp. NPDC023157; assembly: GCF_055560575.1. NCBI lineage: Bacteria > Bacillati > Actinomycetota > Actinomycetes > Kitasatosporales > Streptomycetaceae > Streptomyces > Streptomyces sp. NPDC023157. The sequence goes on along the minus strand of NZ_JBVHIL010000001.1, from coordinate 50,980 downwards.
GCGGGTCGTCGCCGACGACGTGCAGTTCGCCATGCGCGAGACCAGCCTGGGCCTGGTCCCGGACCTCACCGGTACGCACCCCCTCGTCTCCCTCGTGGGCTACGCCCGCGCCCTGGAGATCTGCGCCACCGGCCGGTTCGTCCACGCCGAGGAGGCCGAGCGCACCGGCCTGGCCAACATCGCCGTGCCCGTCGCCGAACTCGACGCCGCGGTACGGGACCTCAGCGCGGCGCTGCTCGCCGCGCCGCGCTCCGCCGTCATCGAGACCAAGGCGCTGCTCCAGGGCGCCTCGGGCCGTTCGTACGAGGAGCAGCGCACCGCCGAACGCGCCGCCCAGGCCCGCCGGCTGCGCGACCTCGCGGGCCTCGGCGACTGACCTTCCTGCCCGTTCCTGCCCGGGGCACCCCTTCCGGGCCTCAGCGCAGCTCCGACACCACCACCGTGACCGTCGTCGCCTCCGGGGCGACGGCGGTCACGGCCGTGCGGACGGCGCGGACCACGTGCAGGGCGCGCCGGCCCGCGGTCACCGCCAGTTCGAGGCGCAGGTCCCCGTCCGCGCGCTGGACCGGGCTCCCGTAGGCGTCCGTGAGGGCGGCCACGCCGTCCACGGCGAGCGCCGCCAGGGCCACCGGGTCCTCGGGCGTGGGCGGCGAGGTTCGCCCGGGCGGCGGAGCGGGGGTCACCGGATCCGGGGGCGCGTCGAGCAGATCCGTCACCCGCAGGTCCACCTCCGCCACCACCAGGCCGAAGGCCTCCACGGCCGCCCCGAGCAGCGCCGTCCTCAGTCGCCCGGCCAGCTCCGGCAACGGCCGTCCCGCGACCGCCGCGAACTCCATGGTGATCCCCAGCTCCCCGGGCGGGAGCCCGCCCGGCGGCACCGGGAACGGCGTCTCGGCCGCCGCCACGGCGAGCCGGAACCTCGGCGGCTCCGGCGCCGTGCCCCCCACCGCCCGCGCCGCGTCGGCGAGCACCTCCCGTACCGCGCGCTCCGCGATCCACGCCCCGTCCACTGGCGCGCCGAGCGGCAGCAGCCGGTCCGTCGCGCGCCCCAATTCCACCGTCGTCATGACCCCAGCCTGCCGCATCCCCGGCGCGAGACCGGGCAAGCGCCCTTAGTGTGGGCAAATAAGGCAAAGGCCTCACGGAAGGATGGATGGTGATGGCTGACAGTACGCACTCCGACCAGCAGAACCCCGTGATCAAGCGTGGTGGCGGCGACCCCGCGTCCCGGGGGCGGACCACGATCGCCGACGGGGTCGTCGAGAAGATCGCCGGACTCGCCGCCCGCGATGTCGTCGGCGTCCACGCCATGGGCAGCGGACTCTCCCGCACCCTCGGAGCCGTCCGGGACCGCGTCCCCGGCGGAGGCGGCGGCAAGTCGGGCGTCACCCGGGGCGTGAAGGCCGAGGTCGGCGAGGTGCAGACCGCCCTCGACCTGGAGATCGTCGTCGACTACGGCGTCTCCATCTCCGACGTCGCCGGCGCCGTGCGCGAGAACGTCATCGCGGCCGTCGAGCGCATGACCGGACTCGAGGTCGTCGAGGTCAACATCGCCGTCAGCGACGTCAAGCTGCCGGACGAAGAGGACGAGGAGCCGGAGTCGCGGCTCCAGTAGCCGACCGCACGACGGACGAGGACGGAAAGGGCTCAGCATGAGCATGGCGATGATCGGCCTGGTGGCCGGCATGGCGCTCGGCTTCGCCGGGTACTTCGGCGGCTTCGGCGCGTTCCTCCTGGTCGCCGCGCTGGGGGCGATCGGCTTCATCGCCGGTCGCTTCCTCGACGGGGACCTGGACTTCGGCGACCTCTTCCGGGGCCGCGAGCACGGCGACCGGCGGAGGTGACCCGGGGTGGCAGCGGACCTGGCCCCGGACCGGGTGGGGGCGGCCGCCCGGGGCGCGACCACGGTCGCCGACCGCGTCGTCGCCAAGATCGCCGCACAGGCGGCCCGTGAGGCGCTCGACCGCATCCCCAAGGGCGGCTCCAAGCCGCACGCCTCGGTGGTCGTGCACCGGGAGAGCGCCCGGGTCTCGGTGAGCCTCGAACTCCCCTACCCCTCCGACATCGGACGTCAGTGCGGCGCCGTCCGGGGCCGGGTCCGCCACCGGGTGGAGGAACTCGCCGGCCTGGAGGTCCACGAGGTCGCCGTCCACGTCGAGAAACTGCACTCCGCGCACACCGCGCACGAGAAGGCCCGGGAGCGCCTGCGATGACCACCGGACCCGCACCGGGACCGGCCCCGGAAGACCGCGGGCGCGTGCCCGTGCTCAAGGACCCGGCCCGGCACGACACCCACGACACACCCGGCACCCCCGACCCCGCCGCTCCGCAGCCACCGGGGCGCCGCTTCTGGGCCGTGCGGCGCATCCCCGCCGCCGTCCTCGCCGCCGTCCTGCTCGGCGCCGCCGGGCTGCTCCTGTACGACGTGGCGGCCGTCCGCGCCGAGCACAGCGCCATGGCCTGGCGCCGCTCCCTCGCCGACGGACTCGCCACCCGCCCCCTCGACGACATCTGGGTGCGCGTCGGCGCGGGCGTCGCCGTGGTCCTCGGCGTCTGGCTGCTGCTGCTCGCCCTCACCCCGGGCCTGCGCGGCATCCTGCCGATGCGCCGCGAACACCCCGACCTGCGCGCCGGACTCGACCGCGAGGCCGCCGCGCTCGCCCTGCGCGACCGGGCCATGGAGGTGTCCGGCGTGCAGTCCGTGCGGGTCAAGGTGGGCCGGGCCAAGGCGGCCGTACGGGCGGTCTCGCACTTCCGCGCGCTCGACGAGGTCCGTGCCGACCTGGAGAGCGTCCTCACCACCGGCATCGACGAGCTCGGGCTGGCCCGTCCGCCGGCCCTGACGGTACGGGTGGCCAGGCCGCCCAGGAAGGGGTGACGGCGTGACCGTCGTGCTCCGGCGCGTCAACCGGATCGTGCTCGCCCTCGCGGGACTGCTGCTCGTGGTGGGCGGCGGCGCCGTGCTCGCGGCCGGCTTCGATCTGTCCCTGCCGTCCTGGTGGCCCTGGTCGGGCCCCGACGACGTCCTGCTCAGCCGGTCCGAGCGGCAGCACTGGCGCGCCGAGAGCTGGTGGTGGCCGCTGGTCATCGCCCTGCTCGGGCTCGTCGTGCTGCTCGCCCTGTGGTGGCTGATCGCCCAGTTCCGGCGGGCCCGGCTCGCCGAGGTGCTCGTCGACAGCGGCGACGGCGAGGAGGCCGTGCTGCGCGGCCGGACCCTGGAGGCGGTCCTGGAGGCCGACGCGGCGGCCCAGGACGGCGTCGCCCGGGCGCGGGTCTCGCTCACCGGCCGCCGTACCGCCCCCCGTACCCGCGTCGCGCTCCTCCTGGAGCCGTACGCCGCCCCGGCCGAGGCGCTGACCACCCTCTCGGCCGAGGCCCTGGGCAACGCCCGTACCTCGGCCGGGCTGCCCGCCCTGCCGACCGAGGCCCGGCTGCGGGCGGTCAAGCACCGCGCCCGCCGGGTGAACTGACCGGAGCTCAGAAGCCGTTGCGCGCCCCGCCGTCCACCGGGAGCATCACGCCCGTCAGGTACGAGGCGGCGGGGGAGAGCAGGAACGCGGCCGTGCGGCCGAACTCCTCCGGGGTGCCGTAGCGGCGCAGCGGGATCCGCGCCTCGTTCGCCGCGCGGGCCGCGTCGGCGTCGCCGGACAGCGCGTCGAGCGAGCGGACCCGGTCGGTGTCGATCCGGCTCGGCAGCAGCCCGATCACCCGGATGCCGCGCGGGCCCAGGTCGTTGGCGAGCGACTTGGCGAAGCCCGCCAGGCCCGGACGCAGCCCGTTGGAGATGGTCAGGCCCGGGATCGGCTCGTGCACCGAACCGGACAGCACGAAGCCGATGACCCCGCCCTCGGGCAGCACCTCCGCCGCCGCGCGGGCGAGCCGCACCGCGCCCAGGAAGACCGCGTCGAAGGCGGCCGCCCACTGCTCGTCCGTGTTCTCCGCGGCGAAGCCGGGCGCCGGGCCGCCGACGCTGATCAGCACGCCGTCGACGCCGCCGAACCGCGCCCGCGCCTCCGCGATCAGCCGCTGCGGGGTCGCCGCGTCGGCGTTGTCGGCGGCGACGCCCGCCGCGCCCGGGCCGAGCTCCGCCACCGCCGCGGCGACCGCGCTCTCCTCGCGCCCGGTCAGCAGCACCTTCGCGCCCTCGGCGAGCAGCGCCTCCGCCGAGGCCCGGCCGAGCCCTCGCGTCGCGCCGGTCACCACGTACACACGGTCCTTCAGTCCAAGATCCATGCGCCTATCCTGCCGTCTCCTCCGCGGCCAGCGCGAGGGCGGTGCCCACCAGGCCGATGTGGCTGAAGGCCTGCGGGAAGTTCCCCAGCTGCCGGCCCGTGGCCGGGTCGTACTCCTCGGCGAGCAGCCCCACGTCGCTGCACAGTCCGATCAGCCGCTCGAACAGTTCGCGCGCCTCCTCGGTCCGCCCGGTCAGCCGCAGCGCGTCCGCGAGCCAGAAGGAGCAGACGAGGAAGGTGCCCTCCTGGCCCGGCAGCCCGTCCACCGAGGCGCCCTCCGTCGAGTAGCGGCGGACGAAGCCGTCCTGCGTCAGCTCCGCCCGGACCGCGTCGACCGTCCCCCGCACCCGCGGATCGTCCGCCGGCAGGAAGCCGACCTGGGGGATCAGCAGCGTCGCCGCGTCCAGCTCGCGCGAGCCGTACGCCTGTGTGAAGGTGTTGCGCGCCGGGTCGTACCCCTTGGCGCACACCTCCGCGTGGATCTCGTCCCGCATCGCCCGCCAGCGCGCCGGGTCCCCCGGCAGCGACGGGTCGGCCTCCAGGGTGCGCACCGCCCGGTCGGCCGCCACCCAGGCCATCACCTTGGAGTGCACGAAGTGACGGCGCGGGCCGCGTACCTCCCACAGCCCCTCGTCGGGCTCCCGCCAGGTCGACTCCAGGAAGCCGAGCAGGCTCAGCTGGAGGTGCCAGGCGTGCCGCTCGGCGGGGATCCCGGCCTCGCGGGCGCGGCTGAGCGAGTCCATCACCTCGCCGTACACGTCGAGCTGGAACTGCTCCACGGCCGCGTTCCCGATCCGCACCGGCGCCGAGTCGGCGTAGCCGCGCAGCCACGGCAGGGCCGTCTCGGGCAGCCGCCGTTCGCCGGCCGGCCCGTACATGATCTGCAGATCGGCCGGGTCGCCGGCCACCGCCCGCAGCAGCCAGTCGCGCCAGGCCGCCGCCTCCTCGACGTACCCGGCGGAGAGCAGCGCGCCGAGCGTGAGGGAGGAGTCCCGCAGCCAGCAGGCCCGGTAGTCCCAGTTGCGCACCCCGCCGAGCTCCTCGGGCAGCGAGGTGGTCGGGGCGGCGACGATGCCGCCGGTCGGGGCGTAGGTGAGAGCTTTCAGGGTGATCAGCGAGCGCACCACGGTGTCCCGGTACGGGCCCTCGTAGGTGCAGCGGGCCGCCCACTCCTTCCAGTCCGCGAGCGTCTGCTCCAGCGCCTCGAAGGGGTCGACGAGGTCCGGGCGCGGCTCGTGGGAGGGGTGCCAGGTGAGGACGAAGGCCACCTCCTCGCCCGCGCCGACGGTGAACGACGAGCAGGTCGCGAACTGCTGCCCCCAGGTCTTCACGGGCGGCTCGCTGCGCAGCCACACCGAGTCGGGTCCGGCGACCGCGACCCGGTGCCCGTCGGACCGCCGCACCCACGGCACGATCGAGCCGTAGTCGAAGCGCAGCCGCAGCACCGAGCTCATCTCGACGCTCCCGCTGACGCCCCGCACGACCCGGATCAGGTCGGGGGCCCTGTGGCGCTGCGGCATGAAGTCGACGACGTCGACCGTGCCCGTACGGGTCTCCCAGCGGGTCTCCAGGACCAGCGTGTCTTCGACGTAGCGGCGGCTCGTGCACGTGGTGGCGCCTTTGGGTGCGATCCGCCAGTGCCCGTTGTCCTCGTCGCCGAGGAGCGCGGCGAAGCACGCGGCCGAGTCGAAGCGCGGCAGACACAGCCAGTCGACCGATCCGTCGCGGCCGACGAGCGCGGCGGTCTGGAGATCGCCGATGAGGGCGTAGGCGTCGATACGTTGCGTCACGCTTTGGGCTGTTCCCGCAAGCGGCGACGGTCAATCAGTTCAGGCGCTCGCCCCGGCGGGCTCGGGCGTGCCGTCCGTCACTCCGGCGCCCTCGGCCGCCGCCTGCCGGTCGCGCTTCTCGCGCCGCACCAGGATCACCCAGCCGACCGGCACACCGGCCGTGAAGAGCCACCACTGGACGGCGTACGCCATGTGCGCGCCGATCGAGTCGTGGTCGGGCTCGGGGATCATTTCGGGCGAGCCGTCGGCCGGCTCGGGCGCGGTCTGCTCGATGTACCCGCCGAGCACCGTACGGCCGAGCAGGGCGGCCTGCTGCTCGCTGTTGATCAGCATGACCTGGCGGTCGGGCAGGCCCTTGAGGTCCTTGATGCCGCTGGCGCCGGTCGTCTCGTCGGCCTTGAGCCGTCCGGTGACCGTGACCTCGCCGCGCGGGGCGGGCGGCACCTTCGGGAAGGAGTGCTGGTCGTCGGCGGCGGGCACCCAGCCGCGGTTGACCATGACCACCTGGCCGTCCTTCAGGACCAGCGGGGTCAGGACGTGCACACCGACCCGGTCGTCGGCGGAGGTGCGCCGGCGCACGACGACCTCATGGGCGGTGTCGAAGGTCCCGGTGGCGCTCACCCGGCGCCAGTAGTCGGCGCGCGGGACGGTGTGCCCCGGGGAGGTGAGTTCCTCGACCGGGACGGACCGGGCCCGCAGGTTGTCCTCGATCAGCGCGTTCTGGGCGACCCGGCGTTCGTGCCGGTGGAACTGCCAGAAGCCCAGCTCGATCATCACGGGGATGAGGACGAGGGCGACGAGGGTGAGGATCACCCACTGCCGGGACAACAGGAAGCGGTACACCCCATGACGGTACAACTCGACGCATGGGGTGCCCGCAGGGGGGTTGCCAGATCGTTTCCTCACCGGCCGGACGGTGGCCCGCCCGTGCGCGAAAGGCCTCGCGCGCTCACACCTTGTCGACGATCCCCGCCTTCCCCTCCGCGCGGGCGCAGTGCGCGCCGCAGTACCACTTGTCCTGGACCTCGACCCCCTGGCCGATGATCTGGACCCGGCAGTGTTCGCAGATGGGCGCCATGCGGTGGATGGCGCAGGAGAAGCAGTCGAAGACGTGCACCGCGCCCTGCGCGTGCACCTCGAAGGACATCCCGTAATCGTTTCCGCAGACCTCACAACGTGCCATGCGCCACAGGGTGGGCCCGACGGCGGGCGAGGGGCGGGCGGCGCGCCCGGCCCGCCCCGGCCCGTCACTCGTCTGCCGGGGTCACGTCCCGCAGCAGCTGGGTGTACGCGGCCTCGTCGACGACCGGCGTGCCGAAGGCCTTGGCCTTCACGGTCTTGGAGGTCGCCGAGTCGGGGTCGTTGGTCACGAGGAGGCTGGTGACCCGGGAGACGCTGGACGCCACGTGCAGTCCCGCCTCGACCGTACGGTCCTCCAGGAGCTCACGGTCGACGGAGGTGTCGCCGGAGAACGCCACCCGCATGCCCTGCTTGAGCGGTTTGTCGGATTCGTAACGTCCCGGGTTGGGATACGGGCACGCCGGCCGCTTCCGCGAGGGCCGCCAGCTGTTCCCCCGGTAGGAGGCCTGGTACCCGATCCGCGGCTGGCCCGGGGCCGAGGCCCACTCGGTCAGCGGCCGGCACTCCAGCAGGGGCAGCCGCACGTTCCGCTCGGCGGCGGCGTGCAGGCTGGGGCGGAACGCCTCGGCCAGCACCCGGGCGTCGTCCAGCGCGTTGTGCGCCCGCTGCTGGACCACGCCGAAGTGCGCGGCCAGCGACTCCAGCTTGTGGTTGGGCAGCGGCAGCGACAGCTCCTTGGAGAGCGCGATGGTGCACAGCCGCTGCCGCACCGGCGCCGTCCGCTCGGCCTGCGCGTACTCGCGCGCGATCATCTGCCAGTCGAACATCGCGTTGTGCGCGACGAGCACCCGGCCGTCGAGCCGGCTGGAGAACTCCTCGGCGATCTCCGGGAAGAGCGGCGCGTCCGCCAGCACGTCGCTGGTCAGCCCGTGGATCCACACCGGGCCGGGGTCCCGCTCGGGATTGACGAGCGTGTACCAGTGGTCCTCGACGTTCCCCTGGGCGTCGAGCCGGTAGACGGCAGCCGAAACTATCCGGTCGTCGCGGGCGAGGCCGGTGGTCTCCACGTCGACGACCGCGTACCCCTGTGGGTAGGCGGTCGGCCACGGCGCTGCTGTCGTACGGTCGTCGAGCATGGTCACTGAGAATACGGGCCGCCAGTGACAGCGCCGCTGCCGGTGCCCCTTCAGTGGCCGGAACCGGTCATCTCGTTGACGGCTCGGCACCGGTGTGCGTGCCCAGCAGCCCCGCCACCAGCGCCCGTACCGCCGTCGTGAAGAGCCGTTCGGTGTCGACGGGGGCGGCCAGGGCGCGGGCCAGGGCCGGGTCCTCGTCGGCGGGGGAGGCGGTCGGCGGGGCGGTGGTTCCTTCGGGGGTGTTCGCGGGGGTGGTCGGGGTGGCGGCTCCCGTTGCCCACAGTTCGGTCTCGGCCGGGGACTGGGCCGGGGAGCGTTCGCGGTTGCGTTCCACCAGGACGTGGCCGACGACCTGGAACTGCACCGCCCGTACCAGTTCGGCCGCCCGGGCGCCGCGCAGTCCGGCCGCGTGGGCCTCGTGGATCAGGGCGCGCTGGGCGGGCAGGAACATCTGCTCCGTCAGGCCGCGTTCGTGGACCATCGCCACCAGGTGCGGGCGGTCCCGCAGCGCGCGGCGCAGCAGCCGGGCCACCGAGACGATCCGCTCGGCGGGGTCCGCGCCGTGCGGGCGCAGGGTGCCGAGGTCGGCGACGGTGCGTTCGACGAGCGCGTCGAGCAGCGACTCGCGGTTGCCGACGTGCCAGTAGATCGAGGTCACCGCGGTGCCGAGCTCCGCGGCGAGCCGGCGCATGGTGAGGGCCGTCGGGCCGTGCTCCTTCACCAGGGCGGCGGCGGTGTCCAGTACCTGATCGCGGCTCAATGCGGTGCGTGCCATCGGATCCCCCAACTCCAGTGCGTGCACGGCTCTTTACCCTTCCGGGTCGTCGGTGTAACTGTGTTACAGGCCGATACGTTCCCGAAAGGCGGTACGTCATGGCACGAGTACGGTACGGGGCGCGCACCGAGGCGGAGATCGCCGCGACCCGTGAGAAGAGCGCGGGGCTCCCCGACATCTGGTCCACCGGAGTGGTCGCCGTCTGGGAGACCGACCCCGACGTCGTGGCGGCTGTCCTGCCGCCCCCGCTCAAGCCCACCGCGCGCCCGCTGGTGCGCGCCAACATCAGCAAGGTCGACCTGCCCGGCTACCCCCTCGGCGCCGGGTCCGTCGCCGTCGCCGCCGCCCACGGCGACCAGGAGGGCTGGTACCCGCTGGTCATGCCGATGACCCACGAGCGCGCCCTGACCGGCGGGCGGGAGGTCTTCGGCGAGCCGAAGAAGCTGGGCGAGGTCCTCGTCGAGCGCGACGGGCTCACCGTCAAGGCCTCGCTCGCCCGGCACGGCATCGCCTTCGTCGAGGTGCGCGGCGCCGTCTCCGGTGACCTGCCGCTGCCCGAGCCCGTCCAGAAGACCGACTTCTACTTCAAGTTCCTGCCGGCCGTGGACGGCGCGGGCACCGGCTTCGACACCGACCCCGTCCTCGTCCACTGCGTCCGCAACGAGAAGGTGCGGCGCCTGGAGCGGATCACCGGCGACATCGTGCTGCGCGAGTCGATGTACGACCCGGTCGCCGACCTCCCGGTGCGCCGGCTCGTCGAGATCACCATCGGCGAGAAGACCACCGACCAGAAGGGGCGGGTCGTGGAACGGGTCAGCGCCCAGGCCCTGCTGCCCTACGTCCACCAGCGGTACGACGACCCGCAGCAGATCCTCGACGCCCCGCCCGAGGGCTCCGTGGAAGGGCGTGCCTGATGGAGCTGCGACAGGGACAGGTCGCCGTCGTCACCGGCGCGGCGAGCGGCATCGGCCTCGCGATGGCCCGCCGCTTCGCCGCCGAGGGCCTGGCCGTCGTCCTCGGCGACGTCGAGGAGGCCCCGCTGGCCAAGGCCGCCGAGGAGCTGATGGCGGACGGGGCGCAGATCCTCGCCCGTACCGTCGACGTCAGCGAACCCGACTCCGTGCGGGCCTTCGCCGACGCCGCGTACGACACCTTCGGCGCCGTCCACGTGCTGTGCAACAACGCGGGCGTGGGCTCCGGCGCCGAGGGCCGGATGTGGGAGCACGAGCCCAACGACTGGAAGTGGGCGTTCGCCGTCAACGTGTGGGGCGTCTTCCACGGCATCCAGGCCTTCGTCCCGCGCATGCTCGCGAGCGGTGAGCCCGGCCACGTCGTCAACACCTCCTCCGGCGACGGCGGCATCGCGCCGCTGCCGACGGCCTCCGTCTACGCCGTCACCAAGTCGGCCGTCGTCACCATGACCGAGTCGCTCTACGCGCACCTGAGGGCGGAACGCGCCCAGGTCGGCGCCTCCGTCCTCTTCCCCGGCCCGCACATGCTCCGCACCGGCCTGTGGGAGTCGCACCGCAACCGGCCCGACCGGTTCGCCAAGGAGCGCCCCCGCAAGACGCCGTACCGCAGCCTCGACCAGTGGGAGTCGGCCATGAAGGAGGCCGGGCACGAGATCGCCTTCACCCCGGTCGAGGAGGTCGCCGAGCACGTCGTGGACGGCATCCGGGCCGACCGCTTCTGGATGCTCCCGGCGAGCGAGCACAGCGACCGGCAGATCAAGGCGCGTTCGCAGTCGATGCTCGACCGCGCCAACCCGTCGTACCTGGAGAGCTTCATCCTCGACTGAGGGGGCCGTGATGACCGCTTCGAACGACCCGAACGACCCGTACCTGATCATCTCCTCCGACTGTCACGCCGGCCTCCCCACCGAGGAGTACCGGCCCTATCTCGACTCCCGCTTCCACCGCGCCTTCGACGAGTTCCTCGCCGGGCGCGAGGCCCGGCGCGAGGCCATGACCCGGCTCGGGGTGCGCAACGAGGCCTTCGCCGACAAGTGGTTCCGCGACAACGAGGAAGGGCTGCGGGGCGGCTGGGACTCCGCCCAGCGGCTCAAGGAGCTCGACGGCGACGGGGTGGCCGCCGAGGTCGTGTTCCCCGACGCGGACGCCGTCGACAGCCAGACCGCCGCGCCCTTCGGTGTCGGCCTCGGGCTCTCCGGCGACCAGGACCCGCAGCTCGGCATGGCGGGCGCCCAGGCGCACAACCGCTGGCTCGCCGACTTCGTCTCCCGCAACCCCGAGCGCCACTGCGGGGTCGCGCTGCTGCCCGTCACCGCCGACCCGGACGCGGTCGTCGCCGAGATCCACCGCGCCAAGGAGTCCGGGCTCGGCGCGCTGATGATCCCCTCCATGTGGGTGGACAAGGCGCCCTACCACGACCGGCGTTACGACCCGGTGTGGGCGGCCGCCGCGGAGACCGGGATGCCGGTGGTGACCCACTCGGGCGCGGCGCCGCGCGAGGAGTACGGCGACCACCTCGGCATCTACGTCTCCGAGGTCACGTTCTGGCCGGCCCGGCCGCTGTGGTTCCTGCTCTGGTCCGGGGTCTTCGAGCGGCACCCGGGGCTGCGGTTCGGCGTCGCCGAGTCCGGCTGCTGGTGGCTGCCCAACCTGCTGTGGTTCATGGACCGGCTCTACCTGGGCGCGCACGGCGGGAAGAAACTGTCCCCCTTCGCCGAGTTGAAGAGGCCGCCCAGCGAGTACCTGGACCGCCAGGTGTTCATCTGCGCCACCAACACCAAGCGGCGTGAGCTCGCGCAGCGGTACGAGATCGGCGTCGACAACATCCTGTGGGGCTCCGACTTCCCGCACCCGGAGGGCACCTGGCCCGACACCCGGAACTGGCTGCGCAGGACCTTCCACGACATCCCGGTGACGGAGACCCGGCGGATGCTCGGTCTCGCGGCGGCGGAGGTCTTCGGATTCGATGTCCGGAAGCTGGATCCGATCGCCCGGCGCATCGGCCCCACCCCCGCCGACCTCGGCCAGCCCGCCGACCAGTCCGCGGTGGAGGCGTCCTGGGCGCGCTCCCGGGAGGTCGGCCGGCACTGGCTGACGGAGCACGACTTCCCCGTGCTGGGGGTGACGCCGTGACTCCCGGCACCCCTGTGCCCCCCGGCACCCCCGTGCCCCCCGGCACCCCCGTGACCCCCGGTCCCGACCGCTACACGGTCATCTCCGCCGACTGCCACGCCGGCGGAGACCTCCTCGACTACCGCCCGTACCTGGAGAAGAAGCACCACGAGGACTTCGACGCCTGGGCGGCGACCTACGTCAACCCGTACGAGGACCTGCTCGCCGACACCGCCGACCGCAACTGGAACTCGCAGCGCAGGCTGCGCGAGCTGGAGGCGGACGGGATCGTCGCCGAGGTCGTGTTCCCCAACACCATCCCGCCGTTCTTCCCCAAGGCCTCCCTGATGGCCCAGCCGCCCACGCGGAGCGAGTACGAGCGGCGCTGGGCCGGACTCCAGGCGCACAACCGCTGGCTCGCCGACTTCTGCGCGGACGCTCCCGGGCGGCGCGCGGGGGTGGCGCAGATCCTGCTCAACGACGTGGACGCGGCGGTCGCGGAGATCCGCCGCACCCACGAGGCGGGCCTCACCGGCGGGATCCTGCTGCCCGGCGTCCCGCCCGGCTCGCCCGTGCCGGAGCTGTACGCGGAGGCGTACGACCCGATCTGGGCGGTCTGTGCCGAACTGGGCGTCCCCGTCAACCACCACGGCGGCTCCGCGTCGCCGCCGCTGGGGGACGAGCCGGCCGCGCGGGCGGTGTTCATGGTGGAGACGACCTGGTTCTCTCACCGCGCGCTGTGGCACCTGATCTTCGGAGGGGCCTTCCGGCGCCACCCGGACCTGAAGCTGGTCCTCACGGAGCAGGGCTCGGGCTGGATCCCGGGCGTGCTGCGGATGCTGGACTACTACCACGACCGGCTGGTGGCGGCGTCGACGAAGGCCTCGACGGCCGAGTCGAAGTTCGGCGCGGGTCTCGCGGCGTCCATGGGCAAGGGCCCGAGCGCGGTCTGGCGGGACAACTGCTTCGTCGGCGCCAGCTTCATGCGTCCCCACGAGGTGCCACTGCGCGACCGGATCGGCCTCGACAAGATCATGTGGGGCAGCGACTACCCGCACGACGAGGGCACCACCCCCTACTCCCGGGAGGGGCTGCGGATCGCGTACGCCGGCCTGCCGCGGGAGGAGGTCGCCGCGATGGTCGGCGGCAACGCGGCCCGGGTCTACGGCTTCGACCTCGGCCTCCTCGACGCCCTGGCCGCCGTCCACGGCCCGACCGTCGAGGAGATCGCCGAGCCCCTGAAGGAGGTCCCGGCGGGCGCCACCAGCCCCGCGTTCGCGCTGGGCGGGTCGGTCCGCGTCTGGTGAGCCGCCGGGTGCGACGCTCCTGACGTGACCGAAACCCCCGCACACGACGAGGCCCACGGCGGCGGCCTCGGCTCCCGTCTCAACTGGCTCCGGGCCGCCGTGCTCGGAGCCAACGACGGAGTCGTCTCCACCGCGGGCCTCGTCGTCGGCGTGGCCGGCGCCTCCGACTCCCAGTCCGCCCTGCTCACGGCAGGCCTCTCCGGCCTGCTCGCCGGCTCGATGTCGATGGCGGCGGGGGAGTACGTCTCGGTCTCCACCCAGCGCGACTCCGAGCGGGCCGCCCTCGCCCAGGAACGCCGCGAACTGCGCGAACAGCCCGAGGCGGAACTCGCCGAACTCACCGGACTCCTCACCGCCCGCGGCCTCTCCGCCGACGTCGCCCGCGAGGCCGCCGAACAGCTCACCGCCAGCGACGCCCTGCGCGCCCACGCCCGCGTGGAACTGGGCATCGACCCCGACGCCCTCACCAACCCCTGGCACGCCGCCGGCGCCAGCTTCCTCGCCTTCACGGTCGGCGCCCTGCTCCCCCTCCTCGCGATCGTCCTGCCCCCCGCCTCCACCCGCCTCTGGATCACCGTCCTCTCCGTCCTCGCCGCCCTCACCCTCACCGGCTGGTGGAGCGCCCGCCTCGGCGCCGCCCCACCCACCCGCGCGATCCTCCGCAACGTGGGCGGCGGCGCCCTCGCGATGGCGGTCACCTACGCGGCGGGGTCGCTGCTGGGGGCGACGGGGGTGTAGGGCAGGCGGGTGACGCGATGCCCGGTGACGCCATGCCCGGTGATGTGACGCCCGGTGCCGTGGTGCCTCATGAGACGTGATGCCTTGTGAGAACCGGCCAAACCCTGCTGACAACCCGTCTCGCATACTTGTCGGTAATCACGTCTATCCGTCCCCCCTCCCCGGCCCTACCGTCGTCGACATGCCCCACCTGCTCGATGTGCCGCACCCCGACGAGGACGCCGCGACGGGAGTCCGCCGTCCGCGCCGGGCCCGGCGCGTGCTGCTCGTCGCCTTCCTGCTCGCCGCCGTCGCCGACCTCGGGTCCCTGCTCGCCGGGGCCGAGATCGGTCACCAGATCGCCAAGCCGCTGCTCATGCCGCTGCTCGCCGGGTACGCGGCCACCCGGCGGGCGCCCGCGCCGCTGGTCGCCGCGCTGCTCTTCGGCTGGGGCGGCGACCTCTTCCTGCTCTCCGGAGCCGACTGGGCGTTCCTCGTCGGGATGGGGTCTTTCGCCGTCGGGCACGTCTGCTACCTCGTGCTCTTCGGGCGGCGGCGGACGAGCGGTCCGCTGGGGGTCGCGTACGGTGTCGCGCTGCTCGCGACGGTGGCGGCGCTGTGGCCCGATCTCCCCGCCGACCTGCGGGTTCCCGTCGCCGGGTACTCCCTCCTGCTCGCGGCGACGGCCTACCGGTCCAGCTCCCTCGGCCTGCTCGCCGGGGCCGGAGGCGGGCTCTTCCTGCTCTCCGACAGCCTCATCGCCACCGGCGTCGCCGGCTGGCCCCAGCTGCCGGCGCCCGACTTCTGGGTCATGCTGACCTACATCGCGGCACAGTGCCTGCTGACCGAGGGAGCCCTGCGAGCGATGTACGGTGAACGTCGTACAAAAGCCTGAGCACAGCAAGGAACGTCCGTCATGCGCGCCACCACCATCCACGCCCCCTTCGACATGCGCGTGCAGGACGTGCCCGACCCGGTGATCCAGGACGCCACGGACGTCGTCGTCCGCGTACTCCGCGCCTGCATCTGCGGCAGCGACCTGTGGGCCTACCGCGGCGAGTCCGCCCGGCAGCCCGGCCAGCGCATCGGCCACGAGTTCCTCGGCATCGTCGAGGAGGCCGGCGCCGGGGTCCACGGCTTCCGCACGGGCGACCTCGTCGTCGCGCCCTTCGTCTGGTCCGACGGCAGCTGCGACTACTGCGCCGAGGGCCTCCAGACCTCCTGCCCCAACGGCGGCTTCTGGGGCTCCGTAGGCTCCGACGGCGGCCAGGGCGAGGCCGTCCGGGTCCCCTTCGCCGACGGCACCCTCGTCAAGCTGCCCGCCGAGGCCGCCTCCGACGACCACCTGCTCACCGCCCTGCTCGCGCTCTCCGACGTCATGGGCACCGGCCACCACGCCGCCCTCGGCGCGGGCGTGACCAAGGGCTCCACCGTCGCCGTCGTCGGTGACGGCGCCGTCGGCCTGTGCGGCGTCCTCGCCGCCAAGCGGCTCGGCGCCGAGCGGATCATCGCGCTGGGCCGCCACACCGCCCGTACCGACATCGCCCGCGCCTTCGGCGCCACCGACGTCGTCGCCGAGCGCGGCGAGGCCGCCGGGGCCGCCGTCCGCGAGCTCACCGGCGGCCAGGGCGCCCACGCCGTCATCGAGGCCGTCGGCACCGAGCAGTCCATGCGCACCGCCGTCGGCATCGCCCGCGACGGCGGCTCCATCGGCTACGTCGGCGTCCCGCACGGCAGCGGCACCGGCCTCGACCTGTCCGTCATGTTCGACCGCAACATCGCCCTGCGCGGCGGCGTCGCCCCCGTCCGCGCCTACATCCCCGAGCTGCTCCCGGACATCCTGGACGGCACCATCGACCCGTCCCCGGTCTTCGACCTGACCGTCGGCCTGGACGGCGTCCCCGACGGCTACCGGGCCATGGACGAGCGCACCGCGCTCAAGGTCCTCGTCAAGCCGTAGCCCGGCCGTGGTCGGGGGCGGCCGGGACCCGCGGCGCGCTCAGTCCGTGAGCCAGGCGGGCTCGTCCCCGCCCTGCGGACCCGGCGGCCGTGACCAGGCCGTCGGGCCGCCCTCGTACGCCACCGGCGACAGCGCGTGCCGCAGCCGCCCCAGCGGGCCGTCCGTCTCCGTGACGTACCGCCCGGGTTCGACGGGGGTGCCTCCCATGCCCTCAAGGCCATGGGGGAGGGGGAGGGTGCCCGTCAGCCAGTGCCCGGTCTGGGCGAGGGCCAGGCGGACGAGGCGGCTGCCGCCCTCGCGGTCCTGCTCGGTCAGCGAGCGCAGCACCGCCGCCGCGAGGAGGTAGCCCGTGCCGTGGTCCAGGGCCTGCGCCGGCAGGGCGCCCGGCTCCGCCGCCGAGCCCTCCACGGTCGCGATGCCCGTCGCCGCCTGCACCAGGCTGTCGAAGCCGCGCCGCCCGGCCCACGGCCCGTAGTCGCCCCACGCGGAGAGCCGGGCCACCACCAGGCCGGGGCGGTGGAGGCCGAAGCGGTCCAGGGCGCCCGGCCGGTACCCGGTGACCAGCACGTCCGCCGCGTCGAGCAGCTCGTCGAAGGTGCGCCGGTCCGAAGGGCGGTCCAGGTCCAGTGCGGCCGTCCGCTTCCCGAAGTCCGTGTCGGCGTGCTGGTCCGGCAGTTCCGGGTTGTCCGGCGGGTCGATCCGCAGCACGTCCGCGCCGAGCAGCGCGAGCGTCCGGGTGGCGACCGGGCCCGCGATGACCCGGGTCAGGTCGAGCACCCGCAGCCGGCGGCCCGCACGGGCCCGGGGCGCCGCCTCGTCGAGCCGCTCCCGGGTCAGCAGCGGCCGGGCCGCGACCTCCCGGCCCTGCTCGGTGGCGGCCCACTCCTCGGGCGTGCGCAAAGCGACGGCGAGGCCCCCGGCCCCGTACACGAGCGTCTCGATCTCCACCGCCGGCCGCCCGGCGATCGCCGCCGCGACCGCCTCCACGGAGTCGGCGGCACCGAGCGCGGCGAGCAGCGCGGCCTTGTGGTGCGGGTAGTTGGCGTGGGTGCGCACCCAGCCGTCGGCGGCGCGCCAGAAGCGGGACAGGGGCGCGAAGTTGACCGGCGCGCGCCCGTCCACGCGCAGATGCCGCTCGCTCACGAACGCGGTGGCCACCGCCCCGTCGTCCACCCGGGCCGGCCCCGCGAGCCCGGCGTGCTCGACGGCGGCCAGCGAGCAGACCGCGACGGTCGCCCGCGCCAGGTCCATCACCGGCAGCCGGGCCGGCAGCAGCCCCGAGGGGCCGCCGTACACGATCCGGTCGAGCAGGGCGGGATCGCCGCCCAGGGCCGACCACAACAACTCCGTACCGCCGCGCACCGTGGTGTCCATGCCCGCATGATGGCACTCGGTGCCACATGAAGAGGCCCTGGTGTGGCGCACCACACCAGGGCCTGATCACCGATCAGAGCGCGTACTCACGTACGTGAGTACGGAGGTACGTGAGTATTCACGCACGTGAGGCGGACGTCCTTACTTGCGGACCGCCGCCAGCGCGTCGACGATGCCCGCGCCGTAGAAGCCGTTCTTGTTCTTGCCGCCCTCGCACACCGCGTCGATCTTGCCGTCGCCCTCGATGTCGTACGGGTTGGTGCACGCGTGCTCGTTGGCCTGCGTGTACAGCAGCGCCTTCAGGGCCGCCGGCGAGGCGTGCGGGTGGGTCGACTTCAGCAGCGCGAGGACGCCCGCCACGTGCGGCGAGGCCATCGAGGTGCCGGCCTTGTAGTTGTAGCCGCCGTTGACCGTGGTCGACAGGATGCGGCCGTTGACCGCCGGGGCGTCCGGGGTCTGGTACTCGGTGCGGTCGCCGCCGGGCGCCGCCACGTCGATGACGCCGAGACCGTAGTTGGAGTACGACGCCTTCAGGTCCTTGGCGCCGGTCGCGGAGACCGTCACCACGCCCGGCAGCTGCGCCGGGTAGTCGAAGCACTCCTTCGGGTCGATCACGCGGTCGCCCGGGGTGGTGTCGTTCGGGCTGCTGTTGTCGACGATCGAGTCGGCCGCGAGGTCGAACTTCGAGTTGCCGGCCGCCGCGACGTTGACCGTGCCCTTGCGCTCCGCGTAGCGGGTCGCACGGGTGACCGCCTCGATGAGGGCCTTCTGGTCCTCGTCGTTCTTGCAGGCGAACATCCACGGGTCGGTGTAGTAGCTGTTGTTCGTGACGTCGATGCCGTGCTCGGCCGCCCACACGAAGCCGCAGACCACGGCCTCGGTGTAGAAGAAGCCGTCGGGCGTCGACACCTTGATGCCGGCCAGCTTCACGCCCGGCGCGACGCCGGTGACGCCGATGCCGTTCTTGGCGGCGCCGATCGTGCCCGCGACGTGCGTGCCGTGGTCGGACTCGCCCGCGTTGGGACGCCACGAGCCGGGGGTCGTGTCGGCCTTGCCGCTCACGCAGTTGGCGGACGCCTTGGCGTCGAAGTTCGGCGCCAGGTCCGGGTGGGTGTCGTCCACACCGGTGTCGATGATGCCGACCGTGACGCGCTTGCTGCCCAGCGTCTTCTGGTGGGCCTTGTCCGCCTTGATCGCCGGCAGGTCCCACTGCAGGGGCTCCAGCGGGTCCTGCTCGTCCGTGGCGGCGGCCGTCGCGGCCTTCACCTCGGCCGGGGTGAGGGCCTGGTCGCCCTCGCCGACGGAGTCGTCGGTGGCGGCCTTCAGCGGCGCCGTACGGGTCGCGCCGGCCGACACCACGCCACGCACCTGGCGGATCGACTGGGCGAACTCCGGGTTCTTGGAGTGGGCGACGATGACGCCTATCTGGTCGTAGGACACGACCACTTCACCGCCGGCGGCGGCGATCGCCTTCTTCACCGAGGCGGCCGTCCAGCGGCCCCCCTCGACGTTGACGACGTACGACAGCTGCGGGCCGTCGGTGGACACGGCGGCCGTGACGTCACTCAGCTCCGCGGCGGAGGCGGCGCCGGAGGGCAGGAAGCCGAGCGAGGCCGTGAGCGCGAGACCAACCGGCAGAGCGAGTACTCGGCCGCGCCTCGATCCCAGATGAGCCATGGGTTCTCCACATCATCCGTCTGAACTGTCCGCGTACCGATTGCATGCGAACAGGTGCACGACGAGTGAAGCTATCGCCGATCTTCCCCACGATTCAATGAGTTGAGAAGACTTCATGAAGATCGGGCAAAAGAAATCCTCCGCGTGAACCGCTTCGCTCCGTCCTCCGTGCCGTTGAGCAGGGGAACCGGCACCGCCCGGAAGCCCCCGCTCCGCACCGCAGCGAGGCCCCCTTGTCCATGCCGTCCGCCCCCGCGTCACGAGGAGATTCCGTGGCTACCGAAGCACCGCCGCCACCGAGAGGCACGCAGACCGAACCCGGTCCCGCCCAGCCCACCACGGAGCAGTTCACCGAGGTCCAGGAGGGCGAGGAGTTCGGCGAACTGCGCCGCACCTACCGCTCGTTCGCCTTCCCCCTGACGATCGCCTTCATCACCTGGTACCTGCTGTACGTCCTGCTCTGCAACTACGCGGGCGACTTCATGGGCACCCGGCTGTTCGGCAACGTCAACGTGGCCCTCGTCCTCGGCCTCGGCCAGTTCGCGACCACCTTCCTCATCGCCTGGCTCTACTCGCGGCACGCGGCCCACCGCCTCGACCCGAAGGCCGAGGCCATCAAGGCGCGCATGGAGGCCGACGCGTGAGCACCCCCGCCGACACCACCCTCCTGCTCGCCGCGGGCAACGCCACCAGCGAGCACCGCCCGCTGATCATCGGCCTCTTCGCGGCCTTCGTGGTGGCCACCCTCGTCATCACCGTCTGGGCCGGCCGCCAGACCCGCAGCGCCGCCGACTTCTACGCCGGCGGACGCCAGTTCACCGGCTTCCAGAACGGCCTCGCGATCTCCGGCGACTACATGTCCGCCGCGTCCTTCCTCGGCATTGCCGGCGCCATCGCCCTCTTCGGCTACGACGGCTTCCTCTACTCGATCGGCTTCCTCGTCGCCTGGCTGGTCGCCCTGCTCCTGGTCGCCGAACCGCTGCGTAACTCCGGCCGCTTCACCATGGGCGACGTCCTCGCCTACCGGATGCGCCAGCGCCCCGTCCGTACCGCGGCGGGCACCTCCACCATCGTCGTCTCGATCTTCTACCTGCTCGCGCAGATGGCCGGCGCCGGCGTCCTCGTCTCGCTGCTGCTCGGCATCACCAGCGACGGCGGCAAGGTCGCGATCGTCGCCCTCGTCGGCATCCTGATGATCGTGTACGTGACCATCGGCGGCATGAAGGGCACCACCTGGGTGCAGATGGTCAAGGCCGTGCTGCTCATCGCGGGCACGCTCCTGATCACCTTCCTCATCCTGCTGAAGTTCCACTTCAACGTCTCCGAGCTGCTCGGCGCCGCCGCCACCAACAGCGGCAAGGGCGAGGCCTTCCTCAAGCCCGGCCTCAAGTACGGCGCCACCGGCACCTCGAAGCTGGACTTCCTCTCCCTCGGCATCGCGCTCGTCCTCGGCACGGCCGGCCTGCCGCACATCCTCATCCGCTTCTACACGGTGCCCACCGCCAAGGCCGCCCGTAAGTCCGTCAACTGGGCCATCGGCATCATCGGCGCCTTCTACCTGATGACGATCGTGCTCGGCTTCGGCGCCGCCGCCCTGCTCAAGAACAGCGACATCATCGCCTCCAACAAGGCCGGCAACACCGCGGCCCCGCTCGCCGCCCTGGAGATCGGCGGCGGCGCCGGGTCGACGGGCGGCGCGCTGCTGCTCGCCGTCATCTCGGCCGTCGCCTTCGCGACCATCCTCGCCGTCGTCGCCGGCCTGACCCTCGCCTCGTCCTCGTCGTTCGCGCACGACATCTACGCCAACGTCATCCGCCGCGGCCAGGCCACCGAGAAGGAGGAGGTACGGGCCGCCCGCTGGGCCACCGTCCTCATCGGCATCGTCTCGATCGCCCTCGGCGCCCTCGCCCGCGACCTCAACGTCGCCGGCCTGGTCGCCCTCGCGTTCGCCGTCGCCGCCTCCGCCAACCTGCCGACGCTCCTCTACAGCCTCTTCTGGAAGCGCTTCACCACCACCGGAGCGCTCTGGTCGATCTACGGCGGACTGATCTCCGCGGTCGTCCTGGTGCTGTTCTCACCGGTCGTCTCCGGCAAGCCCACCTCGATGTTCAAGACCGTGGACTTCTACTGGTTCCCGCTGGAGAACCCCGGCCTCGTCTCCATCCCGCTCGGCTTCCTGCTCGGCTGGCTCGGCTCGATCCTCTCCAAGGAGGAGCCGGACAAGGGCAAGTACGCGGAGCTGGAGGTCAAGTCCCTCACCGGCGTCGGAGCGCACTGATCCGCACACGGTCCGCAGTCGCCCACCGGCCGCGTCGTAGAGTTCTACGACGCGGCCGGTCCGGTCCTCGTGACAATCGGGCCGTGCCCGGTGTCATACCCGTCACGTAGGCTCGAACGAGAGAGACCGGAACATCCGGCGGAAGAAGGGGAGGGGGGCCCAGTGCTCATCGACACCTACGGGCGAGTCGCCACCGATCTGCGCGTCTCCCTGACCGACCGGTGCAACCTGCGGTGCACCTACTGCATGCCGGAAGAGGGCCTGCAGTGGCTGGCCAAGCCCGATCTGCTCACCGACGACGAGATCGTCCGGCTGATCCGGATCGCCGTCACCGACCTGGGCGTCACCGAGGTCCGCTTCACCGGCGGCGAGCCGCTGCTCCGCCCCGGCCTCGTCGGCATCGTCGAGCGCTGCGCCGCCCTGGAGCCCCGCCCCCGGATGTCGCTCACCACCAACGGCATCGGCCTCAAGCGCACCGCCGCCGCCCTCAAGGCGGCCGGCCTCGACCGGGTCAACGTCTCGCTCGACACCCTGCGCCCCGAGGTCTTCAAGACCCTCACCCGCCGTGACCGGCACCACGACGTCCTCGACGGCATGGCCGCCGCCCGCGACGCCGGACTCACCCCGGTCAAGGTCAACGCCGTCCTGATGCCCGGGCTCAACGCCGACGAGGCCCCCGACCTGCTCGCCTGGGCGATCGCCGAGGGGTACGAGCTCCGCTTCATCGAGCAGATGCCCCTCGACGCCCAGCACGGCTGGAAGCGCGACGGCATGATCACCGCCGGGGACATCCTGGAGTCGCTGCGCACCCGCTTCGAGCTGACCGCCGAGGGCGAGGGCGAGCGCGGCTCGGCGCCCGCCGAGCGCTGGACCGTCGACGGCGGCCCGCACACGGTCGGCGTCATCGCCTCGGTCACCCGCCCGTTCTGCCGGGCCTGCGACCGCACCCGGCTCACCGCCGACGGCCAGGTGCGGACCTGCCTGTTCGCCACCGAGGAGACCGACCTGCGGGCCACGCTCCGCTCGGACGCGCCGGACGAGGTCGTCGCCGAGATCTGGCGGAAGGCGATGTGGGGCAAGAAGGCCGGCTCGGGCCTGGACGACCCCGGCTTCCTCCAGCCGGACCGTCCGATGTCAGCGATCGGCGGCTGAGTCCCACTCGTCGAAGGGGACGACGTCCTTCAGGAAACCCCGTACGCCCAGGAACTGGGAGAGGTGCTCGCGGTGCTCCTCGCACGCGAGCCAGGTCTTGCGCCGCTCCGGCGTGTGCAGCTTGGGGTTGTTCCAGGCGAGCACCCAGACGGCATCGGCCCGGCAGCCCTTGGCGGAACAGATCGGCTTCTCTTCGCTCACTGGACCCATGATCACAGAGTCATTGTCCAGCAAGGGCGATGCCGAGCAGCCACGGGGGGAGCTGCCCGGCATCGGTCCGTCGCTCCGACGGGGGATGCGGAGCGCGTAGGCAGTATGTCACGGCCCATGGGGTGCGGTGCACAGGAACTTCATGATTGATCTGAGCATTTCTTGAGCTTCACGCTCACGCTGCGTGATCGTTTCCGTCGTCCCGGCGTTCCGCATCGGCTTCCAGCTCGGGCCGTACCGGATGGGGGATGAAGGTGGAGGGAAGGCCCGGCGCGGACTCGCGTCCGGCGTTGGCGATCACCACGGCGACATAGGGGAGCAGGGCCCCGATCACGAGCGCCACGATGGCCACGTACCGCTCCACGTTCCACAGCGAGGCGGCGGCGATCACGGAGAGCGTGCGGATCGACATCGAGATGACGTACCGCCGCTGCCGCCCGCGGACGTCCTCGGCGAGGCCCTGCCGGGCGCCGGTGATCCGGAAGACCTCGGTACCGCCATGCTTCCGCATCACATTCCACCACCCAGCAGCCGTGCCGGACTCTCCCCGGGTCCGTACCTGCTTCCACGGTACGCCGGTCCTCCCCGGCGGAGGAGACCGGGGCACGGATGGAGCCGTCCGACATGCGCCGTATGGCCCACGGCCCGAGACTGGGCACACATGCGCACGAGGAGGCGACGATGGGTTGGTTGTGGGCGATCATTGTGGGCTTCGTCCTGGGTCTGATCGCGAAGGCGATCCTCCCGGGCAAGCAGCAGATCCCGCTGTGGCTGACGACCGTGTTCGGCATTGTCGGAAGCGTGCTCGGCAACGCGGTCGCGACCTGGATCGGGGTCAACGACACCAAGGGCATCGACTGGACCCGTCATCTGCTCCAGCTCATCGGCGCCGTCGCCGTGGTGGGCGTGGGGGACATGCTGTGGGTGACGATGCGGGGCAACAGACAGCGGGCCTGAGCATCTGATCGACGGCGCCGGACCGACGGGCGCCCGATCGCGACGGAGGCCCGGTACGCGCTTGGCGCGCGTACCGGGCCTCCGTCATGATCACGGCCTCGGACTAGCCGACGAACTCGATCGACGCCAGGTTCTTCTTGCCCCGGCGCAGCACCAGCCAGCGCCCGTGCAGCAGCTCGTCCGCCGACACCTCGGCGTCCTCGGCGGTCACCTTCACGTTGTTCACGTAGGCGCCGCCCTCCTTCACCGTGCGGCGGGCGCCCGACTTGCTCGGCGCGAGGCCGACCTCGGTGAACAGGTCCACCACCAGGCCGAGCTCCGTGACCCGCGCGTGCGGCAGCTCGGAGAGGGCCGCCGCGAGGGTCGGACCGTCCAGCTCGGACAGCTCGCCCTGGCCGAACAGCGCCTTGGAGGCGTCGATGACGGCCTGGCACTGGTCGGCGCCGTGCACGAGGGTGGTGAGCTCCTCGGCGAGCGCCCGCTGGGCGGTACGGGCCTGCGGCCGCTCCGCCGTCAGCTTCTCCAGCTCCTCCAGCTCCTCGCGGGACTTGAAGGACAGGATCCGCAGGTACGTGGAGATGTCACGGTCGTCCACGTTCAGCCAGAACTGGTAGAACGCGTACGGGGTGGTCATCTCCGGGTCCAGCCAGACGGCGCCGCTCTCGGTCTTGCCGAACTTGGTGCCGTCGGCCTTGACCATCAGCGGGGTCGCCAGCGCGTGGACCTGGGCCCCCGGCTCCAGCCGGTGGATCAGGTCGAGCCCGGCCACCAGGTTGCCCCACTGGTCGGAGCCGCCCTGCTGGAGCGTGCAGCCGTACCGCCGGTACAGCTCCAGGAAGTCCATGCCCTGGAGGAGCTGGTAGCTGAACTCCGTGTAGCTGATGCCCTGTTCGGACTCCAGGCGGCGGGCGACGGAGTCCTTGGTCAGCATCTTGTTGACCCGGAAGTGCTTGCCGATGTCCCGCAGGAACTCGATCGCCGACAGGCCGGCGGTCCAGTCCAGGTTGTTCACCATGACCGCGGCGTTCTCGCCCTCGAAGGAGAGGAACGGCTCGATCTGCGAGCGCAGCCGGTTCACCCAGTTCGCGACCGTCTCGGGGTCGTTCAGGGTGCGCTCGGCGGTCGGCCGCGGGTCACCGATCTGGCCGGTGGCCCCGCCGACCAGCGCCAGCGGCCGGTGTCCGGCCTGCTGGAGCCGGCGGACGGTGAGCACCTGGACCAGGTGGCCGACGTGGAGACTGGCCGCGGTCGGGTCGAAACCGCAATAGAACGTGACGGGACCGTCCGCGAGGGCCTTGCGCAGGGCCTCTTCGTCGGTGGACTGGGCGAAGAGCCCACGCCACTTCAGCTCGTCGACGATGTCCGTCACGTCGTCCGTCTCCTCGGCGTAGTGAATGGGAAAAGCTGTTCCCGGCCAGTCTAGGCGGGTCAGACGCCCTTGCTGACCGAGCTCATGTTGAAGTCCGGCACCCGCAGGGCGGGCATCGCGGCCCGGGTGAACCAGTCGCTCCACTCGCGCGGCAGCGTCTTCTCCGTCCGGCCCGCCTCGGTGGCCCGCGACAGCAGGTCCACCGGCGACTCGTTGAACCGGAAGTTGTTCACCTCGCCGACCACCTCGCCGTTCTCGACGAGGTAGACGCCGTCCCGGGTCAGGCCGGTGAGCAGCAGCGTCGCCGGATCGACCTCGCGGATGTACCAGAGGCAGGTCAGCAGCAGGCCCCGCTCGGTGCCCGCGACCATCTCGTCCAGGGAGCGCTCGCCGCCGTCCAGGATCAGGTTCCCGGCTCCCGGCGCCACGGGCAAGTGAGTAAGGCCCGCGGTGTGCCGGGTGGTGATCAGATGGGCCAGCTTCCCGTCCCGTACCCAGTCCACCGGGGCGATCGGCAGGCCGTTGTCGAACACGGACGAGTCGTCGCCGGAGGAGTGGGCGATCACGAACGGCGCGGACTCCAGGCCCGGCTCGTTCGGGTCGCTGCGCAGGGTCAGCGGCAGCGGCGAGAGGGTCTCACCGAGGCGGGTGCCGCCGCCGGGCTTGGAGAAGACCGTCCGGCCCTCCACCGCGTCCCGGGCCGTCGACGACCACAGCTGGTAGATCAGCAGGTCGGCCACGGCGGTCGGCGGCAGCAGCGTCTCGTACCGCCCGGCGGGCAGCTCGATCCGGCGCTCGGCCCAGCCGAGCCGCACGGCGAGCTCGGCGTCCATCGCGGCCGGGTCGACGTCCTTGAAGTCGCGCGTCGAGCGCCCCGCCCACGCGGAGCGCGAGCGGTCCGGCGACTTGGCGTTGAGCTCCAGGGTGCCCTTCGGCTGGTCGTGCCGGAGCCGGAGCCCGGTGGACGTGCCGAGGTAGCTGGAGGTGAACTCGTGGTTGGCGAATCCGTACAGTTCCCGGCCGCCGGCCCGGGCCCGCGCGAAGGCCTCGCCGAGCGCCGGCGCGAAGGCGTCGAAGACCGCGGAGGTGGTCTCCGCCGGCGCGTCCGTGAAGTCGGGCGAGGAGGGCACGCCCGTCACCAGCGGCTGCGCGTCCTCGGCGGGCCCGGCGGCCCGCGCGGCCGCCTCCGCCTCGCGGACCAGCGGCTCCAGGTCGGCCGCGGTCACGGCCGAGCGCGAGACGACACCGGAGGCGGTGCCCTGGGCGCCGTCCACGGTGGCGATCACGGTGAGGGTGCGGCCCCGGGTCACGCCGTTGGTGGTGAGCGAGTTCCCGGCCCAGCGCAGGTTGGCCGAGGACTCCTCGTCGGCGATGACGACGCAGCCGTCCGCGCGGGACAGCTCCAGGGCCTTCTCGACGATCTCGTACGGCTTGCTGACGCGGCTCATCGACCGGCCTCCTGCGTGGTGTTGAGGATGTTCACACCCCGGAAGAGGGCGGACGGGCAGCCGTGGGACACGGCGGCGACCTGGCCCGGCTGGGCCTTGCCGCAGTTGAACGCGCCGCCGAGCACATACGTCTGCGGGCCGCCGACCTGCTCCATGGAGCCCCAGAAGTCGGTGGTCGTCGCCTGGTACGCGACGTCCCGCAGCTGCCCGGCGAGCCGCCCGTTCTCGATGCGGAAGAAGCGCTGGCCGGTGAACTGGAAGTTGTAGCGCTGCATGTCGATCGACCAGGACCGGTCGCCGACCACGTAGATGCCCCGCTCCACGCCGCCGATCAGGTCCTCCGTGGACAGCCCGCCCGGGTCCGGCTGGAGCGACACGTTGGCCATCCGCTGCACCGGCACATGGCCGGGGGAGTCGGCGAAGGCGCAGCCGTTGGAGCGCCCGAGGCCGGTCAGCTTCGCGATCCGCCGGTCCAGCTGGTAGCCGACGAGCGTGCCGTCCTTCACCAGGTCCCAGGACTGGGCCTGGACGCCCTCGTCGTCGTAGCCGATGGTGGCGAGCCCGTGCTCGGCGGTGCGGTCGCCGGTCACGTTCATGACGGAGGAGCCGTAGGCCAGCTTGCCCAGCTGGTCGAAGGTGGCGAAGGAGGTGCCCGCGTACGCCGCCTCGTAGCCGAGGGCGCGGTCCAGCTCGGTGGCGTGGCCGATGGACTCGTGGATGGTGAGCCACAGGTTCGACGGGTCGACGACCAGGTCGTAGCGGCCGGCCTCGACGCTCGGCGCCCGCATCTTCTCGGCGAGCAGCCCCGGGATCTCGTCGAGCTCCTTGTCCCAGTCCCAGCCGGTGCCCGTCAGGTACTCCCAGCCCCGCCCGACCGGCGGCGCGACGGTCCGCATCGAGTCGAACTCGCCGGTGGTCTCGTCGACGGCGACCGCGGTGAGCTGCGGGTGCAGCCGGACGCGCTGCTGGGTGGTGACGGTGCCCGCGGTGTCCGCGTAGAACTTGTTCTCGTGCACCGTGAGCAGCGAGGCGTCCACGTGCGCCACGCCGTCGGCGCGCAGCAGCCGCGCGCTCCAGTCGGCGAGCAGCCCGCTCTTCTCCTCGGCGGAGACGCTGAAGGGGTCGATCTCGTACGAGGAGACCCACACCTTCTCGGAGTGCACCGGCTCGTCGGCCAGCTCCACGCGCTCGGTCGACCCGGCGGCCGCGATCACCTTCGCCGACAGCTTGGCCATGGCGACCGCCTGCGAGGCGACCTTCGCGGCCGCGTCCATGGTGAGGTCGACACCGGAGGCGAAGCCCCAGGCCCCGCCGTGCACCACCCGCACCGCGTAGCCGAGGTCGGTGGTGTCCGAGGAGCCGGACGGCTTCGCGTCCCGCAGCCGCCACGAGGCGCTGCGCACCCGCTCCAGGCGGAAATCGGCGTGGTCGGCGCCGAGCGCCCGCGCGCGGGCGAGCGCCGCGTCGGCGAGCGCCCGCAGCGGGAGCGCCCTGAAGGCTTCGTCGAGGGAATGGGGGCCAGATGGCACAGCTGTCTCCTGTCGTGTGAGACCGGTCGTCCCTGATCATGTCGCGCTTTACGCCGTGATGCCCAGACCATTCTGTAGGGATCCGACAGTGACATCCGTACGCCACTGTCAGGGCCCGATTCTCCGTATCGAGGAACGGACCGATAGGTTTTCGGCATACCAGACCGCTATCGAAAGGGTGATCCGTTGAGCCGCTCGGTTCTCGTCACCGGAGGAAACCGGGGCATCGGCCTCGCCATCGCCCACGCGTTCGCCCAGGCCGGCGACAAGGTCGCGATCACGTACCGCTCCGGCGACCCCGCGGAGCTGGAGAAGGCCGGCTTCCTGGCCGTCCGCTGCGACATCACGGACACCGAGCAGGTGGACCAGGCGTACAAGGAGATCGAGGAGAAGCACGGTCCGGTCGAGGTCCTCGTGGCCAATGCCGGCGTGACGAAGGACCAGCTCCTCATGCGCATGTCCGAGGAGGACTTCACGTCCGTCCTCGACACCAACCTCACCGGCACCTTCCGGGTCGTGAAGCGTGCCAACCGCGGCATGCTGCGCGCCAAGAAGGGCCGCGTCGTGCTGATCTCCTCGGTCGTCGGTCTGCTCGGCTCGGCGGGTCAGGCGAACTACGCCGCCTCGAAGGCCGGCCTGGTCGGTTTCGCGCGCTCCCTCGCCCGGGAGCTGGGGTCGCGGAACATCACCTTCAACGTCGTCGCGCCCGGTTTCGTCGACACCGACATGACCGCCGTCCTCACCGACGAGCAGCGCGCCGGCATCGTGTCCCAGGTACCGCTGGGCCGTTACGCGCAGCCCGAGGAGATCGCCGCCGCGGTGAAGTTCCTCGCCTCGGACGACGCCTCGTACATCACTGGAGCCGTCATCCCGGTTGACGGCGGATTGGGCATGGGTCACTGATCACATGAGCGGAATTCTCGAGGGCAAGCGCATCCTGATCACCGGTGTGCTGATGGAGTCCTCCATCGCCTTCCACGCCGCCAAGCTGGCCCAGGAGCAGGGTGCGGAGATCATCCTCACCGCCTGGCCCCGGCCCACGCTGACCGAGCGCATCGCCAAGAAGCTGCCCAAGCCCGAGAACGTGAAGGTCCTGGAGCTCGACGTCTCCAACGACGAGCACCTCGCGCGCCTGGAGGGCCAGGTCCGCGAGCACCTGGGCGACCGCATCGACGGTGTCGTGCACTCCATCGGCTTCGCCCCGCAGGACGCGCTCGGCGGCAACTTCCTCAACACGCCGTTCGAGTCGGTCTCGACCGCCATGCACGTCTCGGCCTTCTCGCTGAAGTCCCTGACGATGGCGCTGCTGCCGCTGATGAGCGAGGGCGGCTCGGTCGTCGGCCTCACCTTCGACGCGAAGTTCGCCTGGCCGCAGTACGACTGGATGGGCCCGGCCAAGGCCGCCCTGGAGGCCACCAGCCGCTACATGGCGCGTGACCTGGGCAAGCAGAACATCCGCTGCAACCTGGTCTCGGCCGGTCCGCTCGGCTCGATGGCCGCGAAGTCCATCCCGGGCTTCGGCGAGCTGGCGAGCGTCTGGGACTCCCGCTCCCCGCTGGAGTGGGACCTGTCCGACCCGGAGCCGGCGGGCCGCGCCATCGTCGCGCTGCTCTCCGACTGGTTCCCGAAGACGACCGGCGAGATCGTCCACGTGGACGGCGGACTGCACGCGATCGGCGCCTGACGCCTCCCGCGGTGCTTGAAGGGTCCGGGTGCCCCGCCGAGAGGCGGGCACCCGGACCCTTCGCCGTTCCGCAACCCGGGCCCGAGTCGAAAAGTCGGGCGAATCACCGCAGACTGGTCGAAGCGTGACGTTCAGAGCGTGACAATCCGGCTACCGACCGGCTGCTTACGGGCTGCGGACGGGCCACGGACGGGGAGGAGGTGCGCACATGCGCGCGCTGTACTCCCAGGTCCCCGCGCTCGTCTCGGCCGTCGCGCTCCTCGCGGGCCTGGCCGGCCTCGCCGTCACCGCCGAGGTACGGGCCGCCCCCGCCCCCGCCGAGGACGCGCCCCGCGCCGCCCCCGCGGCTGAACCGGACGAGAGCGACGGCGCCTCCTGTCACACGGTCGTCGAGGGCTCCACGGCCACCGCCCACTGCCAGAACCCCTACCCCCGCACCGACCGCGTCCGCCTCCACGTCGAGTGCGACCGCTGGTGGGACGTGGACAGCGACAGCGCCCCGGTCGAGGTCGGCCCCGCCGACTACGCCCAGGTGACGGGCCGTTGCTGGAAGGAGATCCGCTCGGCGTGGATCACCCACGAACCGGCGGCTCCGGGCTCCTGAGGCACAGGAACGGGTAGCTCGCCGCCTCCGCCGCCGCCCGCTCGGCGTCGCCCTCGCGGACCGCCTCGACCAGGCGCGCGTGGTCCATGTGGTTCTCCGGCCGCAGCTCCCGGCCGACGTCGTCGCGCAGCCACGAGCGCAGCACGTGCCCGAGGTCGGCGTAGAGCTCGGTCAGCACCTCGTTGTGCGAGGCGACGACCATCGCGTGGTGGAAGGCCGCGTCGACCGTCACGAACTCCTCCGCGTCACCCGACTCCCAGGCCGCCTCGCGCCGCGCGAGCAGCGCGTCCAGCTGCTTCAGGTCCCGGTCCGTGCGCCGCCGCGCCGCCAGCCGGGCCGCCGAGGACTCCAGCGTCGAGCGCAGCTCCGCGACGTCCCGTGGGTCGGAGCCGGCGAACCTGCGGTGCATGACCCCGGCCAGCTCGCTGGTCGCGACCACGTACGTGCCCGAGCCCTGCCGGATGTCGAGCATCCCGTTGTGCGCGAGGGCCCGCACCGCCTCGCGGACGGTGTTGCGGGCCACGCCGAGCTGCTCGACGAGCTCCGGTTCGGTCGGGATCCGGGTGCCCACCGGCCACTCGCCCGAGGTGATCTGGTTCCGCAGCTGGGTGATCACCTGATCGGAGAGCCCGGCACGCCGGGGATGGCCGAGCGCCATGGGATGCACCTTCCGTCTTCGGGGGCTGGTCGTGGTTCACGATGACTGGTTCGAGATTGGACAACCAATCATCCCATGATTCTATGATGGCCTCATGCCTGACGAGCCGCAGACCCTCGCCCCCACCGCCGAGGCCGCCCCCATCGAGCCCCGCCCCCGCGCGGGCGCCACCGCATCCGCCGCACCCGCCGGCCCCGCCCGCTGGGTCACCGCACTCGTCGCCGTCGGACTCGTCCTCGCGGCGGTCAACCTGCGCCCCGCCATCACCAGCCTCGGCGCCCTCCTCGAAGAGGTCCGCGCCGGACTCCACATGAGCGGCAGCGTCGCCGGCGTCCTCACCTCCGTACCGCCGCTCTGCTTCGCCGTCTTCGGCATCGCCGCCCCGCGCCTCGCCCGCCGCTTCGGCCCCGCGGCCGTCGTCTGCGCCGGCATGGCCGCGATCTTCGCCGGCCTGCTGCTGCGCCCCTTCGCCGGCGGCACCCCGGCCTTCCTCGCCGCCAGCGCCCTCGCCCTCATGGGCATCGCGCTCAGCAACGTCCTGATGCCGGTCATCGTCAAGAAGTACTTCCCCGACGGCGTCGGCAGCATGACCGGCCTCTACTCCATGGCCCTCGCCCTCGGCACCTCCCTGGCCGCCGCCGCGACCGTGCCCATGACCGCCGCGATGGGCGGCAGTTGGCGCCTCGGCCTCGGCGTCTGGGCGGGCCTCGCGGCCCTCGCCGTACTGCCCTGGCTCCCGCTGCTGCGCGACCGCTCCATGACCGCGCCCGGCGGGCCGGCCGCCGCGCGGGCCGCCGCCGAACCCGCCGCCGCGCCCCGGGTCACCCGCAGCCGCACCGCCTGGGCCCTCGGCGTCTTCTTCGGGCTCCAGGCCACCGGCGCGTACATCACCATGGGCTGGATGCCGCAGATCTTCCGCGACGCCGGCGTCCCCGCCTCCACCGCGGGCGTGCTGCTCGCCGTCACCATGGTCATGGGCGTCCCGCTCGCCTTCGTCATACCCCGGCTCGCGACCCGGATGAAGAACCAGGGCCCGATCGTCGTCGCCCTCGGCCTGTGCGGCCTGGCCGGCTACACCGGACTCGCCTTCGCCCCCGCCGGCGGCGCCTGGCTGTGGGCCGTCCTCCTCGGCGTCTCCAACTGCGCCTTCCCGCTCGCCCTCACCATGATCGGGATGCGCTCGCGGACCGGCGCCGGCGTCGTGAAGCTGTCCGCCTTCGCGCAGAGCGTCGGCTACCTGATCTCCATCCCCGGCCCGCTCCTCGTCGGCATCCTCTACCAGCACAGCGGCGGCTGGGGGCTGCCCATCGCGCTCATGGCCGGCCTGATGATCCCGCAGATGATCGTGGGCAGCCTCGCCGGCCGGGACCGGACCGTCGAGGACGAATGCTGAGATGCGAGACTGATCCCATGCCTGTACTCGAACCGAACCCCCAGAACGGCCAGAAGAAGTTCCTCATCGTGCTCGGCGCGATGCTGGGCATCACCGCCGTCATCGCCGTGATCGCCTCCCTCGCCTCGCCCTGACCGGGCCCGGCGGGGGAAGGGTGGGGTTAACCCCCGCATCCCCTAGGGGGCGAGTGTCAGGGTCAAGTGGGTGGGTCACCCGATGGGCCGCGGGCGCCGCGCTCCGTACGTTGGAGACATCGCGGAGAACGGCTCCGCGCAGTGACTACCAGCCACGGAGGCGGCCATGTCGGCGCAGACCCACAGCAGCAGCCGGAGGGACCTCGCCCGTGGCTCGGTCGGTGTCGACACCCGGCTGCCCTGGTGGGCGCTCGCCCTCCCGGTGCTCGCCTTCGTCGCCCTCCTCCTCCTCATCACGGGACCGGAGCAGACGCAGGCGGTGAGCGGCGACATCACCATCGGACGCCTCGTCGAACAGCTCCAGCAGACCCTGTCCCTCTGACGCGTGCACCCCGGCGCTCTCCGCGTCAACGCGGCCTGATCCGTGCGAAGCTGTGGAGCATGAGCGTCGACACACCCCGCAGGATCGTGCTGCTCCGACACGCCAAGGCCGACTGGCCGCAGACCTCCGACCACGAGCGGCCGCTCGCCGAACGCGGGCGTCAGGACGCCCCCGTCGCGGGCCGCCGACTGGCCGAGACCGAGATCCCCCTCGACCTGGCCCTGTGCTCGACCGCGACCAGGACCCGCGAGACCTGGAAGCTGGCCGTCGCGGAGCTCCCCGAGCGCCCGAAGACGGTGTACGAGGAGCGGCTGTACGAGGCCTCCCTCGGCGAGCTCATCGCCGTCGTCAACGAGACCCCCGACACGGTGAACGGCCTCCTGCTCATCGGCCACAACCCCGGGATGCACGCGCTCGCCGACGCCCTGGCCGGCTCGGCCGAGGGCGACACCCTCGCCCGCATGACCCGCAGCGGCTTCCCCACCGCCGCCTTCGCCGTCGTGACCTTCACCGGCTCCTGGAAGTCCGTCGAGCACGGCGTGGGCACCCTGTCCGACTTCTGGACGCCCCACGCCTGAGCGTCACGGGCGGGTAGGTGCGCGGGCCCGTGCGCGAGTCCCCTACGCGAGCTCCGCACGCGAGCTCCGCACGCCGTCCCGCACGCGAGCCCCGTACGCGGTCCCGTGCGAGAGCCCGCACGGGACCCTGCCCGAGTCCGTACGTGAAGGGGCCCGGCCGTCCACCGACGCCCGGGCCCCCTCACGTACGCGTACCGCTCAGTGCAGCAGGTCCTCCGCGCCGCCGTCCGCGGCCTCGACCTCCTCGCGGGTGATCCCGAGCAGGTAGAGCACCGTGTCCAGGAACGGCACGTTGACCGCGGTGTCCGCCGCCCGGCGCACCACGGGCTTGGCGTTGAACGCCACCCCGAGCCCGGCCGCGTTCAGCATGTCGAGGTCGTTGGCGCCGTCGCCGATCGCGACCGTCTGCGCCAGCGGCACCCCGGCCTCCTCGGCGAAGCGGCGCAGCAGCCGCGCCTTGCCCGCCCGGTCGACGATCTCCCCGGTCACCCGGCCGGTCAGCCGGCCGTCCACGATCTCCAGCGTGTTGGCCTGGGCGAAGTCGAGCCCCAGCTTCTCCTTCAGGTCGTCGGTGACCTGGGTGAAGCCGCCGGACACCACACCCACCTGGTAGCCGAGCCGCTTGAGGGTGCGGATCAGGGTGCGCGCCCCGGGCGTCAGCCGCACCTCGGCGCGGACCTTGTCCACCACCGACGCGTCCAGACCGGCCAGCAGCTCCACCCGCGCGTGCAGCGACTGCTCGAAGTCCAGCTCGCCGCGCATCGCCGCCGCCGTCACCTCGGCGACCTTGTCCTCGCAGCCCGCGTGGGCCGCGAACAGCTCGATGACCTCGTCCTGGATGAGGGTCGAGTCGACGTCCATGACGACGAGCCGCTGGGCCCGCCGGTGCAGTCCGGCGGAGACCACGGCCACGTCCACGCCGACCGAGTGCGCCCCGGTGGCCAGCGCGGTCCGCAGCGGCTCCGTCTCACAACCCGAGACGGCGAACTCGACCGCCGTCACCGGGTACTTGGCGAGCCGGAAGATGCGGTCGATGTTGCCGCCGGTCTCCGCGATCCTGGCCGCTATGGCGGCCGTCTGCTCCGCGGTCAGCGGGTGCCCGAGCACGGTGACGTGCGAGCGGCCCTCGCCGCGCGGCTGGTTGTCTCCGGTGCCCGAGATGATCTCGGCCTGGAGCTTCATGGACTCGGCCCAGCTGTGCACGGTGGCGCGGAGCTCGCCCTGGGAGGCGACGGTCGGCTCGGTGACGAGCGCGCACAGGACGAGGCGGCCGCGGGAGACGACCTGCTCGATGTCCACGACGTCGACGGAGTAGGCGGCGAGGGTGTCGAAGAGTCCGGCGGTGATCCCGGGACGGTCCTTCCCGAAGATCTTGACGAGAAGCGTGGGAACGTCCGAAGCCGGAAGGTCCGCGGCGGGAACGTCCGAGGTGGGAACGTCTGAGTTCTGCGATGCGCTCATGGTGCTTCCACCGTATCGGGCACCCGGTGCCACCCGGCCCCCCGTCCCGCCTGCCGGACACCCGCGTGGCCCCGGGCTTGCCACCGGGGCGTCCGCCGTGCGGGTTGCGCAAGCTCTTCACGCGGCCCGACTTTCGGATACGGCCCGGGGCCTGAAATAGTTCCCCCGGATGTTCATCATCCCTGGGCTCCCGACGACGGGGGTACCGCGGGGGACAAGTAGTGGGGCATGGAGTGCCAGAACTCGTACTGGAATTGAATGGAAGGACCTGGACCCTCGATCCGTCCAGGTCGTACACCCTCGGCCGCGATCCCCAGGGCGACCTGGTCATCGACGACGCCCGGGTCTCGTGGCGGCACGCCACCATCAGCTGGGGCGGCCGGAGTTGGGTCATCGAGGACCACGGCTCCACCAACGGCACGTTCGTACAGGGGCAGCGGGTCCACCAGGTGGAGATCGGCCCCGGCTCGGCCGTCCACCTCGGCAACGCCACCGACGGCCCGCGGCTGAATCTCGCCGCCGTCGGCGCGCAGGCCCAGCAGCAGCCCGCCGCACCGGCCCAGCAGGCCCCGGCCCCGCACGCGCAGCCTGCGCACCAGGCGCACGTCGCCGGGCAGCAGCAGGCCGCCGCGCAGGCGGACTGGGCCACCCACCAGGCCCCGCCGCAGCAGCAGGGCTGGCAGCAGCAGGCGCCGCACGGGGTCCCGCACCAGCAGGCGCCGCAGGCCCAGCAGCCGCCGCAGCCGCAGGTCCCGCACCAGCAGGCCGCCCCGCAGGGCGCGTACCCGGTGCACGGCGACCGCAGCCCCACCACCTTCCACCAGCTCGACCTCGGCCATGTCATGCGCATCGGCCGTGGGCTTGAGAACGAGCTGGTCGTCTCCGACCTCCAGGTCTCGCGTCAGCACGCCAAGTTCCAGGCGACGCCCGACGGCCGGTTCGAGATCACCGACCTCGGCTCGCACAACGGCACGTACGTCAACGGCCAGCCGATCCCCAAGGGCGGCACCGCCCTCATCGGCCCCAACGACATCGTCGGCGTCGGCCACTCGACCTTCCGGATCGTCGGCAACCAGCTCGAGGAGTTCGTCGACACCGGCGAGGTCTCCTTCTCGGCCCGCCACCTCACGGTGACGGTCGAGGGCGGCAAGCAGATCCTCAAGGACGTCACCTTCGGCGTCCCCGAGAAGTCGCTCATCGGCGTCATCGGCCCCTCCGGCTCCGGAAAGTCGACCCTCCTCAAGGCGCTCACCGGCTACCGGCCCGCCGACCAGGGTGACGTCCTCTACGACAACCGCAGCCTCTACAAGCAGTTCGCCGAGCTGCGCCAGCGCATCGGTCTGGTCCCGCAGGACGACATCCTGCACAAGGAGCTGACCGTCCAGAAGGCGCTGCGCTACGCGGCCAAGCTGCGCTTCCCCGGCGACACCGCCGAGGCCGAGCGCGAGGCCCGGATCGGCGAGGTGCTGCGCGAGCTCAAGCTGGACATCCACAAGGAGAAGAAGGTCACCTCCCTCTCCGGTGGCCAGCGCAAGCGCGTCTCGGTCGCCCTGGAGCTGCTGACCAAGCCCTCGCTGATCTTCCTGGACGAGCCGACCTCCGGCCTCGACCCGGGCATGGACCGCGACGTCATGCAGCTGCTGCGCGGCCTCGCCGACGACGGCCGCACGGTCCTCGTCGTCACCCACTCGGTGGCCGAGCTGGGCCTGTGCGACAAGCTGCTCGTGATGGCGCCCGGCGGCTCGGTGGCGTACTTCGGCCCGCCGGAGGAGGCGCTGAACTTCTTCGGCTACTCCACCTGGGCCGACGTCTTCTCCGCCTTCGAGAACTACCGCGACTACGACTGGGCGGGTCGCTGGAAGGGCTCGCAGCACTACCAGATGTACGCGGCCGAGATCGACGCCGTCGCCGCCCAGCCGGTCCAGCTGCCGCAGCAGGCCCAGCAGGCGCTGGCCCGCCCGCCCAAGCCGCAGGGCTGGGGCTCGCAGCTGTGGACCCTGATCCGCCGCTACGTGTCGGTGATCGCCTCCGACCGGGGCTTCCTGGCCCTGATGGTGATCCTGCCGGCCGTGCTCGGCGCGGTCTCGGTGGTCATCCCGGCCGACTTCGGCCTGGGCAAGCCCGTCGCGCCGTCCCGCTTCAACGGCGACGCCGGAACGATCATGCTGATCCTCGCGGTCGGCATGTGCTTCTCGGGCGCCGCCAACTCCGTACGAGAACTGATCAAGGAACGGGTCATCTACGAGCGGGAGCGCGCCACCGGCCTGTCCCGCTCCGCGTACCTGATGTCCAAGGTCATCGTCCTCGGCGTGATCACCGCCTTCCAGGGCGTGATCATCTGCGGCATCGGCTTCTCCACCCGCGAGCTGCCGGAGGAGGGCCTGTTCATGCCGCCGGCGCTCGAACTGTGCGTGCAGGTCATCGCACTCGGCCTGACCTCGATGATGGTCGGCCTGGTCATCTCGGCCCTGGTGAAGACCGCCGAGAAGACCATGCCGCTGCTCGTCATGTTCGCGATCATCCAGGTCGTGTTC
This sequence comes from Streptomyces sp. NPDC023157, assembly GCF_055560575.1. Classification (NCBI taxonomy): domain Bacteria; kingdom Bacillati; phylum Actinomycetota; class Actinomycetes; order Kitasatosporales; family Streptomycetaceae; genus Streptomyces; species Streptomyces sp. NPDC023157. Next base: position 13,478 of record NZ_JBVHIL010000001.1, on the reverse strand, counting down.
ACCGGCATCCTCTTCCAGGTGTACGGCTCGCCCGGCCTGGAGCAGTTCGCCTGGCTGATGCCCTCCCGCTGGGGCATCGCCGGCGCCGGCACCACGCTCGACCTGGCGCACCTGATGCCGCCGTGGGACCACAAGAACCCGGACAACACCGACGCCCTGTGGGAGCACACGGTGGGGCAGTGGAGCCTCGACCTCGGCATCCAGCTGCTCATGGCCACGCTCTGCTGCGTGCTCGTCGCGCGGCTGCTGCGCCGCCACGAGCCCGAGGTCATGCGCAAGTAACGGACCCCGAGTCCACGCCCGAAGGGCGGCACCCCGTGCGGGGTGCCGCCCTTCGGCAGGTACGGAGGGACTCAGTACGCGCTGTTGACGTTGTCGATCGAGCCGTAGCGGTCGGCCGCGTAGTTGCAGGCGGCGACGATGTTGGCGACCGGGTCGTACTGGTCGAACTTGGTGCCGGGGATGTGGTACGCCTTGAAGGTCGGGTAGATGACCTGGAGCAGGCCCTTGGACGGGACGCCGTTGATGGCGTTGATGTCCCAGTTGTTGATCGCGAACGGGTTTCCGCTGGACTCGCGCATCACGTTCTTGTGGATGCCGTTGTAGGTACCCGGGATGTCGTGCTTGTCCATGATGAACAGCGCCTCGCGGATCCAGCCGTCGAGGTTGTTCGCGAAGACCGGCTGGCGGACGGCGGCGCGGCTCGCGGCCGCCTTCGCCTCGGCGCGCTTCTTGGCGTCGGCCTTCGCCTTGGCGGCGGCCTTGGCGGCGGCGTCCGCCTTCGCCTTCGCGGCGGCGTCGGCCTTGGCCTTCGCCTTGGCCGCGGCCTCGGCCTTCGCCTTGGCGGCGGCGTCCTGCTTGGCCTTCAGCTCGATCGTGGACTGCTGCGAGTCGAGGCTCGCGGCCAGCGCCTTCGCCTGCGGGCTGTTCGCGTTGTACGACCAGGCGACCTGCTGCGTGTTCGCGAGGGCCTGCGGCTCGGTCTCGGTGGCACCACCGTGGCCGGGGACGAGGGAGAAGCCGAGGGCTGCGGCGCTCAGAGCGGCGACGCCGGCGATCGTGGCCTTGTGGGTCTTCTTCAGACCACGACTGTGGCCAGGGGTCTTCGCAGACATGTGGCACTACCTCTTCGAATCGCAGGGGGTCGCTCAGGCCGGGTGGCGCTGCGCCTACTCGGCGGCGACGGACGCAATTCTTAGCGGCAGCAAAATCCCGTGGCAAAGGTGTGACGTACGATCCGAGGTAGTGGATCAGGGGGTCTGGGGGGACGCCCCCGAACCGGCCCGATGCCAGTCCGGGCAGGCACTGATCTGTCCCTTACGTATCCACTAGGGGGATTCGTAAGTGACGTGGGTCCTATGCGCGGGCTCACATCGGGCACGTAACAAACTCACCGCGCGTTGCTTCAGCAATGCGCACGGTGAGGCTCCTCCTCCGGGAGGATGAGATGGACGTCCCCGAACTCGTGCCAGAGGTAGCGCTCGCGCACCGCCTCGGCGTACGCGCGGCGCAGCGCGGGCCGCCCGGCCACCGCCTCCAGCATCAGCAGGTGCGAGGCCTCCGGCTCGTGCAGCCCGGTCAGCAGCCCGTCCACCACCCGCACCCCCCGCTCCGGCGTCACGACGAGCCCGGTCCACCCCGCCGCGGCCCGCACGACGGCACCACCGGCCGCCGGCACCGCGGCGGACTCCAGTGCCCGCACCGCCGTCGTCCCCACCGCGATCACCCGCCCGCCGCCCGCCCGCGCCGCGTTCACCAGCCGCGCCGTCGCCGCCGGCACCTCGAAGCGTTCCGGATACGGCGGCTCGTGCGCCTCCGACGACGCCACCCCCGTGTGCAGCACCAGCGGGGCGAACCCCACCCCCCGGCTCACCAGCTCCGCGACCAGCCGCGCCGTGAACGGACGCCCCGCGCTCGGCATCTCCGCCGAACCCGCGCCGTCCGGCGAGGGCCGCGCGAACACCGTCTGGTACGCCGCCACCGGCTGGTCCCGCTCCGTATACCCGTAACGAACAGGCCGCCCGTACCGCGCGAGCAGCCCCGGCACCCCGACATTCGGCCGCGCCCACCAAAGCCGCGCCGCCCCCGGCGCCAGCGGCTCCTCCAGGACCAGCCGCGCCCCGCCCGGCAACCGCACCACCGCCCCCGGCGGACCGCCCGCCCGCGGCCGCGTCGTCCCCGCCCCGTCCGGCGCACGCAGCTCCACCGCCCACCGGCGCCCCTCGCCCCGCGTGGAGAAGTGGACGACCACCGCCTCCCCGCCCGGCTCCGCCCCGAGCCGCCCGTCCACCGCCGCCGCCAGCGTCGCCGACGTGTTCACCACCAGCACGTCCCCCGCCCGCAACAACGACGGCAACTCCAGAAACCCCCGATGCGCCACCTCCACCCCCCTCGACACGAGCAGCCGCACACCATCCCGCCCAAGCCCCACCCCCCGCTGCTCGACGGGCACCCGCGCCGAGAGGACCTCGGGCACCGCCACGAAGTCCTTGTCGGCCCCGGGGCTCGTGCTCTCTCCGGGGCATGCGGCCTTCCCGGGGCCGGTGGTCTCCCCGGGCCCTGAGGCCTCCCTGGGGCTCGCGGCCTCCCCGAGGCCCCCGGCCTCTCCGGAGTCGCTGGCCTTCCCGAGGGCCGTGGCCGTCCCGGGGCCCCCGGCCTCCCGGGAGCGCCGGGCCTCCCCGAAGCCCCCGGCCGTCCCGTTCCGCCCGCCGTCCACCTCCACGGTCACCTGCCCACCCCCACCAGCTCCGCCGCCGCGTACCGCCCGCTCGCCGGCCGGTGCTCGACCAGGGCGAGGAAGCCCGGCACCACCGACTCCGGCGTCGGCGGCGGATCCGTGAGATCGGGGACCGCCGCCGCGTACAGGTCCGTCGCCATGTCGCCCGGATCCACCGCCCACACCCGCAGCCCCGGCTCCTCCACCGTCAGCACCGCCGCCAGCAGGTCGAGCGCCGCCTTCGAGGCCCCGTATCCGCCCCACGTCCTGTACGGCTTCACCGCCGCGTCCGAACTCACCACGACCACCGCCCCCGCCCCGCTCTCCCGCAGCAGCGGCAACCCCTCCTGTACGAGCCCCAGCGCGGCCACCGCGTTCGTCTCGAACGCCGCCCGCAGCCCGTCCAGCGGCAGCGCGTCCAGCCGTACCAGCGGCTCCACGCCCAGCACGCTCGCGTTGCTCACCAGCAGGTCCAGCCCGCCGAGCCGCCGCGCCGCCGCCACCAGCTCCGCGCGGTGCGCCGCGTCCGTGACGTCCCCCGGCACCGCCACCACCCGCGTACCGTGCGCCCGGACCGCCGCCGTGCTCTCCTCCAGTACCGCCGCCGTACGCGCGTCCAGCACCAGGTCCCAGCCGCGCGCGGCGAGCCCCGCCGCCAGCGCCCGGCCCAGCCCCTTCGACGCCCCCGTGACGATCGCGACACCCATGACCGACCCCTTTTCCCTCACGTACGCGTGCACCCGCGTACGAACCGATGGGATCCAGCCTCGTGACCCGTCCCGCCCGCCGCCTCGTCCCCGGGCCCCGACCGCCCAGGGCACTTCGACCTAGTCCCCGGGTCCCGGCCGGCCGCCGTCCCCGGACGGATACGGACCGTCACACCCCGCCGGTACGGTGAACACATGAGCCACCGACCGAGCTCCGGCCTGGCCGCCGTGAGCAGCGCCCTGCTGGCGATGAACCGCCAGATGGAGGTCCGCGACGTCCTCAAGACGATCGTCGCCTCCGCCCGCGAGCTGCTCGACGCCGAATACGCGGCGCTCGGTGTCCCCGACGACCACGGCGGCTTCGCCCAGTTCGTCGTCGACGGCGTCAGCGAGGAGCAGTGGCGGGCCATCGGCCCCCTGCCCCGCCAGCACGGCATCCTCGCCGCGATGCTCCACAAGGCGGAGCCCGAACGGCTCGCCGACGTCCGCCAGGACCCCCGCTTCGAGGGCTGGCCCGAGGCTCACCCGGACATGTCCGACTTCCTCGGCCTCCCGGTCCGCGACGGCGACGAGATCCTCGCCGCCCTCTTCCTCGCCAACAAGCGCTGCCCCAAGCCGGCCGGAGGCTGCGGCTTCACCGCCGAGGACGAGGAGCTCCTCACCCTCCTCGCCCAGCACGCGGCCATCGCCCTGACCAACGCCCGGCTGTACGAGCGCAGCCGTGAGCTCACCATCGCGGAGGAGCGCTCCCGCCTGGCGCACGAGCTGCACGACGCCGTCAGCCAGAAGCTGTTCTCCCTGCGCCTCACCGCCCAGGCCGCCGCCGCGCTCGTCGACCGCGACCCGGCCCGCGCCAAGGAGGAGCTCCAGCAGGTCACCGAGCTCGCCGCCGAAGCCGCCGACGAGCTGCGCGCCGCCGTCGTGGAGCTGCGGCCCGCCGCCCTCGACGAGGACGGCCTGGTGCACACCCTGCGCACCCAGATCCAGGTCCTCGACCGGGCCCACACCGCCCGCGTCACCTTCGACAGCTCCGGCGTCCGCGCGCTGCCCGCCGCCCAGGAGGAGGCCGTGCTGCGGGTCGCCCAGGAGGCCCTGCACAACGCGCTGCGCCACTCCGGCGCGGCCCTCGTCACCGTCTCCCTCACCCGCAGCGGCCAGGGAGCACGGCTCGCCGTCACCGACGACGGCCAGGGCTTCGAGCCGCGGACCGTCCGCAGCGCGGGCCGCCACCTGGGCCTGGTCTCCATGCGCGACCGGTCCGCCGGGGTGGGCGGCACCCTGACCGTGACATCGGCCCCGGGGCGGGGCACCACGATCGAGATGGAGGTCCCCGGTGGCTGAGGAGAAGAGGAAGGCGATCCGCGTCCTGCTGGTCGACGACCACCAGGTCGTCCGCAGAGGCCTGCGGACCTTCCTGGAGGTCCAGGACGACATAGAGGTCGTGGGGGAGGCGTCCGACGGAGCCGAGGGCGTGGCCGCCGCCGAGCAGCTGCGGCCCGACATCGTCCTCATGGACGTCAAGATGCCCGGCACCGACGGCATCGAGGCGCTGCGCCGGCTGCGCGAGCTGGCCAACCCGGCGCGCGTCCTGATCGTCACCAGCTTCACCGAACAGCGCACGGTCGTCCCCGCGCTGCGGGCCGGCGCGAGCGGGTACGTCTACAAGGACATCGACCCCGACGCGCTCGCCGGCACCATCCGCTCCGTCCACGCCGGCCACGTACTGCTCCAGGCCGAGGTCGCCGGCGCCCTGCTGAGCCAGGAGGAGCACGGCCAGGGCGGCGGTACGGGGCGCGGCTCCACCCTGACGGAGCGGGAGCGGGAGGTCCTCGGCCTGATCGCCGACGGACGCTCGAACCGGGAGATCGCCCGGGCGCTCGTCCTGTCGGAGAAGACGGTCAAGACCCACGTCTCCAACATCCTCATGAAACTGGACCTGGCCGACCGCACCCAGGCGGCCCTCTGGGCGGTACGCCACGGCCTGACCACCTAGACCCCCTTGACTGGGGGGCACGCCCGTTCCCCCAGTCATACCGTCGTGTGTATGTCCCCCGTTCGGCGTAACCGGGCGGGTTCGGCGGCGTTCTCCATGGCGTGCTGCGGCGGACCGGCCGCAGCGATGACCAGGAGGATCCTGAAGTGAACAACCTCAAGAAGGCCGCTGCCCTCACCATGGTCGCCGGTGGCCTCGTCGCCGCCGGTGCCGGTGTCGCCTCCGCGAACGCGGACGCCCAGGGCCAGGCCCTCCACTCCCCGGGTGTCGCCTCCGGCAACCTGGTGCAGGCCCCGGTCCACGTTCCCGTGAACGTCTCCGGCAACACGGTCAACGTGATCGGCCTGCTCAACCCGGCCTTCGGCAACGGCGCCGTCAACCACTGACGCCCACCCCGAACCCCCGGCCCCCGGACACCGTCCGGGGGCCGACGCTGTTAAACCCCCCGCTCCCGCTCCCGCTCCTCCACATACGCGTTGTACGCCGCCACCTGCGCCCGCCGCGCCACCCGCTCCACCGGCCGCAGCGCCGCCCCCCGCGCCGCCATCTCCGCCGCGCTCACCGCGCCGCCGTGGCCGTGGTCGTACGCCAGGTCCACGAGGAGGCCGATGCGCCGGGCCAGTTCCAGGACGCGGACCGCGCGGGGCGGGTAGCCGGGGGCCAGGACCTCGCGGCCGGCCTCCGCGCGGGCGCGGTACGCGTCGCGGGCCGCGTCGGCGGTCGGGCCCGAGGCGGCCACGTCGAGGCGGGTCAGGACGGTCGTCGCTTCCCGGAGGGCCTCCGCGAGCTCCCGCTCCGCCTCGCCCAGGGACGGCACGTCCGCCGGCGGAGCCTCACGTACCGCGAGGCAGCGCCAGACGACCTGCACGTGCAGATCACCCGCGGGCCCCGCCTCCGCGACCTCGGGCACCAGGCCGTACGGCGCGCCGAAGCCGACGGCCGCCTCCTCCGCCTCCAGCGCCCGCGCGTTGAACTCCGGCGGGCCGCTCAGCCCCAGCGGATGCCCCGGCGCGGGCAGCGCCACCCGCCAGCCGGTCACCCCGAGCCGCCGCAGCCGCCCGAGCGCCAGCGTCAGGCCGACCGGCCCCGCCTCGCCCGGCAGCCCCTCCACGCGGTGCACCGCGTCCTCCCCGACAATGGCGAGCGCCGCGTCGTCCGGCGACACCGCCCCGGCCAGCAGGGCATTGCCCCAAGCGGCCAGACGTCCTGAGCGTGGTTCCGAAAGCATGCCCCCCAGCCTAGGGACTCGCGGGCGGCCCCACGGCGCAAAGCAAGCCCTAAGGACGGGCCCGGCCCGCCGGTGGCGTAGGTTTTCCCTGGACGCCGCGCCCACAGGCGCAAGGCGACGACAAAGATTCGACCGCAAGGGGAGACAACGCGCTCATGAGCGATGTACTGGAGCTGGTGGACGTATCCGTGGTCCGCGACGGACGCGCTCTGGTGGACGAGGTCTCCTGGTCGGTCAAGGAAGGCGAGCGCTGGGTCATCCTCGGCCCCAACGGTGCCGGCAAGACCACCCTGCTCAACGTCGCCTCCAGCTACCTCTACCCCACCAAGGGCACCGCCACCATCCTCGGCGAGCGCCTCGGCGGCGTCGACGTCTTCGACCTGCGCCCCCGCATCGGCATGGCCGGCATCGCGATGGCGGAGAAGCTCCCCAAGCGCCAGACCGTCCTGCAGACCGTCCTCACCGCCGCGTACGGCATGACGGCGACCTGGCACGAGGACTACGACCCGGTCGACGAGGAGCGCGCCAAGGCCTTCCTCGACCGCCTCGGCATGACCGACTACCTGGACCGGAAGTTCGGCACCCTCTCCGAGGGCGAGCGCAAGCGCACCCTGATCGCCCGCGCGATGATGACCGATCCGGAGCTCCTCCTCCTCGACGAGCCCGCCGCCGGCCTGGACCTCGGCGGCCGCGAGGACCTGGTCCGTCGCCTCGGCCGTCTCGCCCGCGATCCGTACGCCCCCTCGATGATCATGGTGACGCACCACGTCGAGGAGATCGCCCCCGGCTTCACCCACGTCCTGATGATCCGTCAGGGCAAGGTCCTCGCCGCGGGCCCCATGGAGACCGAGCTGACCTCCCGCAACCTCTCCCGCTGCTTCGGCCTGCCGCTCGTCGTCGAGCACGTCGGCGACCGCTACACCGCGCAGGGCCTGCCCCTCAAGTAAGCCGCCGGGGCCTGGCGACCGCACAGAGCCATGCCCCCACCGCGCCCTGTCCCGGAAGCCCCACCCGCCCTACCATGACCTTGTGGACATCGACGCATGGGTCTGGTGGCTGATCGGCGCGGTGGGGCTCGGCATTCCCCTGGTCCTGACCGCGATGCCCGAGTTCGGCATGCTCTCCGTCGGCGCGGTCGCCGGGGCGGTGACCGCCGCCCTCGGCTTCGGCATCGTCGCGCAGGTGATCGTCTTCGCCGCGGTCTCCGTCGCCCTGATCGCGGTGGTCCGCCCCATAGCGGCCCGCCACCGCGACGGCCGCCCTCAACTCGCCACCGGTATCGACGCCCTGAAGGGCCGTCAGGCCCTGGTCCTGGAACGGGTGGACTCCGCCGGCGGCCGCATCAAGCTCAACGGCGAGGTCTGGTCCGCCCGCACGCTCGACACCGGCCAGAGCTTCGAACCGGGCGAACAGGTCGACGTCGTCGACATCGACGGGGCGACCGCCGTGGTCATGTGAGCCCGGGCGATCTCAACGCGGCCTCATGTGACCGAACCTCGCCCATGACGCCCCGCGGTCTGGGAAACTCGATCATCATCTCGTAGTCAACCGGCAACCCGCAGCGAAGGGCACAGGGAACACGATGTCAGCAGTCATCATCGTCCTGATCATTCTGGTGGTGCTTGTCTTCATCGCCCTGATCAAGACCATCCAGGTCATCCCCCAGGCGAGCGCCGCGATCGTGGAGCGCTTCGGCCGCTACACCCGCACGCTCAACGCCGGACTCAACATCGTCGTCCCGTTCATCGACCGCATCCGCAACCGCATCGACCTCCGCGAGCAGGTCGTACCGTTCCCGCCGCAGCCGGTGATCACCCAGGACAACCTGGTCGTCAACATCGACACCGTCATCTACTACCAGGTGACCGACGCCCGCGCCGCGACCTACGAAGTCGCCAGCTACATCCAGGCCATCGAGCAGCTCACCGTCACCACCCTCCGCAACATCATCGGCGGCATGGACCTGGAGCGCACCCTCACCTCCCGCGAGGAGATCAACGCGGCCCTGCGCGGCGTCCTCGACGAGGCCACCGGCAAGTGGGGCATCCGCGTCAACCGCGTCGAGCTCAAGGCGATCGAGCCGCCCACCTCCATCCAGGACTCGATGGAGAAGCAGATGCGCGCCGACCGCGACAAGCGCGCCGCGATCCTCACCGCCGAGGGCATCCGCCAGTCCCAGATCCTCACCGCCGAGGGCGAGAAGCAGTCCGCGATCCTGCGCGCCGAGGGCGAGTCCAAGGCCGCCGCGCTCCGGGCCGAGGGCGAGGCCCAGGCCGTCCGCACGGTCTTCGAGGCCATCCACGCCGGCGACCCCGACCAGAAGCTGCTCTCCTACCAGTACCTCCAGATGCTCCCGAAGATCGCCGAGGGCGACGCCAACAAGCTCTGGATCGTGCCCAGCGAGATCGGCGACGCCCTCAAGGGCCTCTCCGGCGCCTTCGGCAACGTCGCCCCCGGCGTCCCCGGCTTCGACACCAAGGCCCAGGCGCCCAAGGACGGTTCGGAGCGCCGCGAGGAACCCAGGGTTGACTGACACGTACACGTAACCCTCGTGCATGATCAGTGCGAGCCCCTCGACCCCGGACCGACACACCAGGGCGGGGAGGCGACTCACTGACCATGTAAGGAGATGGCGTTGTCCATCTGGGAAGCACTGGCAGTCTTCGGCGCCGGCACGGCCGCCGGCGCCATCAACACCGTCGTCGGATCGGGAACGCTGATCACGTTCCCCGTCCTCCTCGCCACCGGCCTGCCGCCGATCACCGCGAACGTCTCCAACACCCTCGGCCTCGTCTCCGGCTCCGTCAGCGGCGCCATCGGCTACCGCAGCGAACTCAAGGGACAGAAGAAGCGCGTCCTCCGCCTCGGCGGCACCGCCCTCGTCGGCGGACTCGTCGGCGCGATCCTCCTCCTCTCGCTGCCCTCCGACGCCTTCGACGCGATCGTCCCCGTCCTCATCGGCATCGCGCTCCTCCTCGTCCTCCTGCAGCCCCGCATCGCCGCCGCCGTCCAGCGCCGCCGCGAGGCCACCGGCACCGAGGCCCACCCCGACGGCAGCCCCGTCCTCCTCGTCGGCCTCTTCCTCGCCAGCGTGTACGGGGGCTACTTCGGCGCCGCCCAAGGCGTCCTCTACCTCTCGCTCATGGGCCTGCTGCTCCACGACACCCTGCAACGCATCAACGCCGTCAAGAACGTCCTCGGCGCCGTCGTCAACGGCGTCGCCGCCGTCTTCTTCCTCTTCGTCGCCGACTTCGACTGGACCGCCGTGCTGCTCATCGCCGTCGGCTCCACCATCGGCGGCCAGATCGGAGCCAAGGTCGGCAAGCGCCTCTCGCCCGCCGTCCTGCGCGGAGTGATCATCGCCGTCGGCGTCGTCGCCATCCTCCAGCTCACCCTGAAATGACGGCGGGGCCCGCCCCCGACCGGGGGCGGGCCCACCCGACCCACGTCTAAGCGGCCTGGTCCGTCAGCCAGTCCGGCAGCTCCGACCGCTCACCGGCCCGCATCGCGAGCAGCATCGCGTCCGCCGGCGTCGGCACGAACGGCTGGCGCAGCAACGGCATCCCCGCCTGCTCCGGCGTACGGTCCGCCTTGCGGTGGTTGTCCTCCGCGCACGAGGCCACCGTGTTCAGCCAGTGGTCGCCACCACCCTGCGCCCGCGGCACGACATGGTCCACCGTCGTCGCCCGCCGCCCGCAGTACGCGCACCGGTGCTGGTCCCGCACCAGCACACCCCGCCTCGACCACGGAGCCTGTCTTCGGAAGGGCACCCGGACATAGCGGCAGAGCCTGATCACCCGCGGCACCGGCATGTCCACGGCCGCCGCCCGCACACGCAGGCCCGGGTGCTCCTGCTCCACGACGGCCTTGTCCTGCAGGACAAGCACCACCGCACGGTTGAGTGTGACCGTCGAAAGCGGCTCGAAGCTCGCGTTCAGAACCAGCGTGTCCCGCATTGTGCCCACCTCCCGTGTGCCGGCCCAGCCCCCCATGTGGGCTCCGGGCTTGGATCAACTCTGGCCGGGCACGCCGGGTAGGACAACGCAATATCCGTGGAACGAAAGATGCCCGCTTCTGATCTCTCCAAGACCAGAAGCGGGCAAACAACGAACGAACGCTCAGCTGTCGGCGGGACCCGTGTACACGCCGATCAGCTGCGCCCGCCCCAGCGTGTGGAACCGCAGGTGGAAACCGACCGCGGCGGGCGACGCGTCCGCGTCGGGCCCCAGCTTCTCCGTGTCCACCGCGTACACCGTGAACACATAACGGTGGTTCTCCCCGGCCGGCGGCGCCGCCCCGCCGAAGTCCCTCGACCCGTAGTCGTTCCGCGCCTGCACGGCACCCGTCGGCAGTCCCACGAACGACCCCGAACCGGCACCCGCCGGCAGCTCCGTCACCGACACCGGGAGGTCGAACAGCACCCAGTGCCAGAAACCGCTGCCCGTCGGCGCGTCCGGGTCGAAGCAGGTCACCGCGAAGCTCTTCGTCCCCGCGGGGAAACCCTCCCAGCTCAGCTGCGGCGAGGTGTTCCCCGCCGCGTACACCTGAGCGTCCTTCAGCACCCCGCCCGCCACGACGTCGTCGCTCACCACGGTGAACTCCGGCACCGGCGGATGGAAGTCATGGGGGAGCGGCGCCCTCTTGCCCTCGGCCACGTCTGGAACCTCCGTATCGCTGGCCACTCTGAACACGTCCTGCGCGGCCGAGCCTAGAGCCAGTTGCGGCGCCCGCCGACCTCGGCGAGCCACTGGTTCAGATACGCCGCCCAGTCGGTGGTGTGGAAGTCGTGCAGCCCCACCGTGAACGACCGGAACGAGTCGCTGCCCTCGGTGAACAGACCCGGCTTCTTGTCCATCTCCAGGACGACGTCCATCTCCCGGTCGTCCGCGACGAAGCTGACCTCGACCTGGTTCAGACCCCGGTACTGCTGCGGCGCGAAGAACTCGATCTCCTGGTAGAACGGCAGCCGCTGCCGCGTCCCGCGGATGTGCCCGCGCTCCATGTCCGCGCTCTTGAAGCGGAAGCCCAGCTGGAGGAACGCGTCCAGGATCGCCTGCTGCGCCGGCAGCGGGTGCACGTTGATCGGGTCCAGGTCCCCGGAGTCCACCGCGCGGGCGATCTCCAGCTCGGTCGTCACCCCGATGTTCATACCGCGCAGCTGCTGTCCCGCGATGGCGGTGACCGGCGTCTCCCACGGGATCTCCAGCCCGAACGGCACCACGTGCACCGCCCCGGCCTGCACCTCGAAGGCCCCGCCCAGCCGCACCTTCACGAACTCGATGTCCTGCTTGTGCTCCTGGTCGCCACCCTCGACCTCGACCCGCGCCTGCAGCCCGACGGACAGCCCCTCGATCTGCTGGGCCACGGAACCGCCCTGGATCCGCACCTCACCCTGGACGACGCCACCCGGGACGACGTTCTCCTCGGTGAGCACGGTCTCCACCGACGCCCCGCCCGCACCCAGGCTCGCGAGCAGCTTCTTGAACCCCATCAACGACTCCTTATGTGTCCTGCGCTGTCCTGACCCCTACATACGCGTGACGACCGTAGTCGGTTCCCCACTACGCTCGGACGCCATGAGCGAGAGCCCCGACCGTACGCCGCTCCCGCGGGCCTTCTTCGACCGCCCCGTACTGGAGGTCGCCCCCGATCTCCTGGGCCGCACCCTCGTGAGGAACGCCCCGGACGGGCGCATCGAGCTGCGCCTCACCGAGGTGGAGGCGTACGCCGGCGCGATCGACCCCGGCTCCCACGCCTTCCGGGGCCGCACCGCCCGCAACGCCGTCATGTTCGGCCCGCCCGGACACGCGTACGTCTACTTCACCTACGGCATGTGGCACTGCCTGAACCTGGTGTGCGGCCCGGAAGGACACGCGAGCGGGGTCCTGCTCCGAGCGGGCGAGATCCTGAGCGGTACGGAACAGGCCAGGAAGCGGCGCCTCTCGGCCCGGTACGACACCGAGCTGGCCAAGGGCCCGGCCCGCCTGGCCACCGCCCTCGACGTCGCCCTCTCCCTCAACGGCACCGACACCTGCGGCGGCCCGGACGCCCCGCTCTCCCTGCTCACGGGCACCCCCGCCCCGCCCGACCGGATCCGCTCCGGCCCCCGCACCGGCGTGGGCGGCGACGGCGCCCCGCACCCCTGGCGCTTCTGGATCGACGGCGACCGCACGGTGAGCCCCTACCGGGCGCACGCGCCGCGGAAGCGTCGCCTTGACTCGGGCGCCACAGGTGCGTAGTGTGGCCCGAGCCGCTTGAGACGGGTAGTGCTTACTTGAGCCTCCCCAGAGCGGCCACCCACTCCTTTACAACGAATCCCAACGGGGCTCATTTCGGCATGCCGAAATTCGTTTCGAAAGGCTCGATTATGAGCCTCCCGGGAAATCGGCTAAAGTAGTGGACACGCCGGAAGGCCCCGAGAAAAACAAATCGGGACCGGAAAGCACCGAGGAAATCGGATCGGAAAGATCTGATAGAGTCGGAAACGCAAGAACGAAGGAAGCGCCCGGAGGAAAACCCGAGAGGGTAAGTACAAAGGAAGCGTCCGCACCTTGAGAACTCAACAGCGTGCCAAAAATCAACGCCAGATTAGTTGATACCCCGTCCATCTTCGGATGGTCGAGGTTCCTTTGAAAAAGTCCACCCCACGGGGTGGCACACAGCGAGGACGCTGTGAACAGTCGGCCACATTCCGGCATGACTGTTCCGCTCAACGCGAGTGTAACGCCGGATTACCGGCAAACATTCACGGAGAGTTTGATCCTGGCTCAGGACGAACGCTGGCGGCGTGCTTAACACATGCAAGTCGAACGATGAAGCCCTTCGGGGTGGATT